>NZ_JBEBSA010000009.1:0-102404 GCF_040394595.1 Microbacterium sp. | reverse complement strand
GGTACCGGGTGAACGCGGGGACGCGGAGCACCGGGCTCGTGCGGGGCGCCGGAGGTTGCCGCCGGGAAAGCGGGCCGGGCTCCATCCTCCCGGCGTGTTCTCGTCGACCCGGTGTGTTGCGAGCGCATGCAAGGTACCGGGCGGGCGGGAAGGTACCGGGTGAACGCGGGGACGCGGAGCACCGGGCTCGTGCGGGGCGCCGGAGGGTTGCCGCCGGGAACCGGGCCGGGCTCCATCCTCCCGGCGTGTTCTCGTCGACCCGGTGTGCTGCGAGCGCATGCAAGGTGCCGGGTGGGCGGGAAGGTACCGGGTGGACGGGAAGGTACCGGGCGGGCGGGAAGGTGCCGGGTGAACAGGAAGGCACCGGGCGGACAGGAAGGTACCGGGAACACGGGGACGCGGAGCGCCGGGCACGAGGCGCCGCCGGCCCGGGAAGGCCCGGGTCAGCGGGCGGACAGGGCCTTCACGATGCGCTGGGGCGAGACGGGCTGCGCGGTGCCGAGGCGCTGCGCGAAGAGGCTCACACGGTACTCCTCGAGCAGCCAGCGCACCTCCACGAGGCTCGGCGCGGCGCCGGGGGAGAGCGGGATCGTGCCGCCCGCATCGTCGTACGCCGTCGCCATCCGCTCGAACTCCGTCATGCGGGTGCGGTCCTTGCCCGGGGCGTCGCCGAGCACGCGCAGCCGCTCGACCATCCCGTCGAGGTACCGGGGCAGCTGGGCGAGCTGCGCCGCACCGGTCGTCGACACGAAGCCCGGATGCACGAGCCCGGAGAGCTGCGACCGCACGTCGTTGAGCGGAGCGAGGAGCGCGAGCGAGTTCTGCTGCTTGATGCCGCGCTCCACGTCCCTCGCCCGGGTGAGGATGCGGGCGACGAGCGACACACAGGAGAACAGCTCGTCGACGAGCTGCGCCGAGACCGCGTCGCGCACGCGGTGGAATCCCGCCTCGGTGCGGACCCGGCCGCCGGGCGCCTCCCGTTCGACGAGGGAGCGGGCCACGGCGGCGCGGCAGTCCTCGATGAGGGTGGCGACGTTCGGGTAGGGCGAGGCGGCGAGGGCGAGCTTCTCCGGCGCGGTCAGATGCTCCTGCACATAGGACGCCGGCGACGGCACGTTCAGCAGCACGAGGCGGAGGACGCCGTCGCGGGTCGCGGACGCGGCCGCCTCCGCCGTCGCCTCCACCCGCAGCGACACGGTCTTCCCCCCGTCCACGAGGGCCGGATAGCCCCGCACGACGCCCCCGGCCACGCGGGTGTCCAGCACCTCGGGAAGGTCGCCGAAGTCCCAGGTGGTCAGGCCGTCGCGCTCGATCGGGCCGCGTACCGACGCCTGCGCGACCGCGTCGGGGGTCGCCCGGCCGGGCTTCCGGTCGCGAGGTGCGGACGGGGAGAGCGACCGGGACACGCTCGCACGGGAGCGATCGGACAGCCGGGCCTGGAGCTCTCCGAGGTCGCGTCCGGCGCCGGCGACCCGGCCGCGCTCGTCCACGGCGCGGAAGTTCATCCGCAGGTGGGGAGGGACGCGGTCCAGCTCGAAGTCCGACGCCGAGACCCGCTGGTTGGCGAGCGGCTGGATGCGCTTCGCCAGCGCATCGGCGAGAGGGAGCGCCGGCAGGCCGGCGTGGTGCTCAGGACCCTCGGCGGCGAGCTCCGCGCCGAACCGCTCCGCCCAGTCCGCCGCGGGAACGACGTGACGCCGGATCGCCTTGGGCAGCGCCCGCAGCATGGCCGTCACGAGCTCCGCGCGGAGGCCCGGCACCTGCCAGTCGAAGCCGGTGTCGCGCACCTGCTGCAGCAGCGCGAGCGGGATCACCACGCTCACGCCGTCATCGGGCGCGCCGGGCTCGAAGCGGTAGGCGAGTCCGAGCACCTGGTCGTCCTGCGTCCACCGTGTGGGGAACTCGCCCTGGTCGGACCGCTCGTCGGCGTCGACGAGGTCGCTCTCCCGCATCACGAGGAGCTTCGGCGTCTGTGCGAGCGCCTCGCGCCACCACCGTTCGAAGGAGCGCACGTCGAACACGTCCGCCGGGATGCGCTCGTCGTAGAAGCGGAAGACCGCCTCGTCGCCGGCGAGGATGTCGCGGCGCCGTTCGCGCTCCTCGAGCTTCTCGAGGCGACGGCGCAGCTCGGCGTTGGACCGCCAGAAGGCGCTCACCCTCTTGTCGATCCGGCTGGGGTCCCACTCGCCCTCCACCAGCGCGTGGCGGAGGAACAGCTCCCGCGAGCCGGCGCGGTCGACCCTGGCGAACTGCACGCGGCGGCGCGGGATGATCTCCACGCCGAACAGCGTGACCTTCTCGTAGGCGAGCGCCGCTCCGGCATCCTTCGACCAGTGCGGCTCCGACACCTGCCTCTTGGCGAGGTCTCCGGCGAGGGACTCCGCCCAGGCGGGGTCGATCGCGGCGACCGTGCGCGCGAAAGTGCGGGAGGTCTCGACGATCTCGGCCGCCATCACCGCCTGCGGCGACCGTTTGCGCAGACCGGAGCCGGGGAAGATCGAGAAGCGGATGCCGCGGGCGCCGCGGTACTCGGCGATGCGGCGCTTCTGCTCCTTCGACGGCGTCTTGTTCGGCCCCTTCGCTGCGGTGCGCTCGTCGAGCACCCCGATCTGGGAGAGCAGCCCGGCGAGGAGCGCGCGATGGATCGCGTCCGCCGGATGTGCGGTCTCCCCGGCGGGCGGAGCCGCTCCGCGGGACGCCGCGCCCTCGGCCCGGTCCGGGCGTGAGGCCTCGTCGCCGCCCCCGGCCCGAGACGGACTCAGCGAGCGGGTCAGCGTCTTCAGCTGGCGGTGCACGTCGAACCACTCCCGCACCCGGACGTAGTTCAGGTGCTCGGAACGGCACATGCGCCGGAACGCGCTCGATCCGCGCTCGCGCTGCTGCTCGCGCAGGTGGTTCCAGAGGTTGAGGAGGGCGAGGAAGTCGCTCGTCGGATCGGCGAACCGGGCATGCATGCGGTCCGCCTCGTCACGCACGGCCTGCGGCGCGTCCGCCGACGGGCGCTCGCGCACGTCCTGGATCGAGAGGCCCGCGACGATCGGGAGCACCTCCTGCGACACGCCAGCGCGGACGCTCTCGAGCAGCATCCGCGCGAACCGGGGATCGATCGGCATCCGGCCGATCTCGCGGCCGATGCGGGTGAGGCGCGGCGCCCCGTCCCGTCCGAGGTCGACAGCGCCGATCTCGGTGAGCAGGTCGAAGGCGGCCTTGACGCCGCGGGAGTCGGGCGGGGTGAGGAAGGGGAACTCGGAGATGTCGCCGAAGCCGAGCGACAGCATCTGCAGCACGACCGAGGCGAGCGAGGTGCGCAAGATCTCGGGCTCGGTGAACTCCGGGCGCTTCTCGAAGTCGTCCTCGCCGTAGAGGCGGATCGCGATCCCGTCACTGGTGCGCCCGGCGCGACCGGAGCGCTGAGCGGCCGATGCCTGGGAGACGGGCTCGATGGGCAGCCGCTGGATCTTGGAACGGTTGCTGTACCGGGAGATGCGCGCGGTGCCCGTGTCGATCACGTACTTGATGCCCGGGACCGTGAGGCTCGTCTCCGCGACGTTGGTGGCGAGCACCACACGGCGCCGGAGGCCCGCGACCGTCGATCTCTCGAACACGCGGTGCTGCTCGGCCGCGGAGAGGCGGCCGTAGAGGGGGAGCACCTCGACCGGGGCGGTCTGCGAGCGGTAGGCGCCCCGCACGGCCTCTGCGGCGTCGCGGATCTCCGCCTCGCCGGGGAGGAAGACGAGCACGTCGCCGGGCGCCTCGCGGTCGAGCTCGCGCAGCGCGGCGACGATCGCCGAGACCTCGTCGTCGGGCTCGGTGCTCGCGGGACGCCTCGTCGGCGTCGCCGTGGTGCTCTGTTCCTCGTCGTCCGTCAGCGGTCGGTAGCGGACCTCGACGGGATAGGTGCGGCCGGAGACCTCGACGATCGGCGCCGGCGTGCCGTCGGGCTCCGCGAAATGGGCGGCGAAGCTCTCCGGATCGATCGTCGCCGAGGTGATGATCACCTTGAGGTCGGGGCGTTCGGGGAGGATGCGCCGCAGGTAGCCGATGAGGAAGTCGACGTTGAGTGAGCGTTCGTGCGCCTCGTCGATGATGATCGTGTCGTAGCGGCGCAGCAGACGGTCGCGGTGGATCTCGTTGAGCAGGATGCCGTCGGTCATGAGCGCGATGCGTGTCGCATCCGACACGTGATCGGTGAACCGCACCTTGTAGCCGACCAGGCCGCCCATCTCGACGCGCAGCTCCTCCGCCACGCGCTCCGCGATCGTGCGCGCGGCGAGCCGGCGCGGCTGGGTGTGGGCGATGCGCTCCCGGCCCAGCTCGAGGCAGATCTTCGGGAGCTGGGTGGTCTTGCCCGAGCCGGTCGCCCCGGCGACGATGACCACCTGGTGGTCGCGGATCGCGGCGGCGATCTCGTCGCGCGCGGCGCTGACGGGCAGCTCGGGCGGGTACGTGATCACGGGCGCGGACATAGCCCTCCATCGTACGACGAGCGGGGAGCGGACGGCGCCTCGGCGTTGACTTGCAAACAAGTTTGCATTACAAAGTTAACTATGGAACGCGATGACGAAGACGCACCGCTCTCGCCGGAGCGGATGCTGGCGCTGCTGCAGGACCAGCAGGTGACGGTGACCGGCCGGATGGCGGCGTTCGTGCCGTGGATCCTCGCCGCCTGGGGCCTCGCCTGGCTGATCGGCTTCCTCGTGCTCTGGGCGGACGCGCTGGGGAGGCCCGGGGAGGCGCCCGGCGTCGCCGCGGGTCTGACCTTCGCCGGCCTGCTCGTCGCCGCCGGTGCGGTCTCCGCGGTGCTGGGCATCCGCTCGGGTCGCGGCCTGCGCGGCACCCGGGAGTCGGCTGTCGTCGGCATCGTGTACGGCAACCTGTGGTGGCTGGGGAGCCTCGCCATCGGGGTCATCGGGCAGGCGCTGGTGCGCGCCGGCATGCCGACCCAGGCGCTCGGCGTCTTCTACCCGAGCGCGTTCATCTTCTTTGCCGGGATCATGTACGTGATGTCCGGCCTCATCTGGCACGCGTATCCGATGATGGTCCTCGGCGTCTGGTCGGTGATCGTCGCCGCGGTGGGCGCCTTCCTCCCGCAGCCGTCGCACTATCTCCTCTACGCGCTCGGCGGCGGCGGGGCGTTCCTCATCGTCGCGGCCTGGAGCGCCTGGTGGGTGCGTCGCGCCGGTCGCCGGGTGGCCTCGGCGGGGGCGCGCTGATGGACGATCTCGATCCGGTCATCCACGCGCAGGCGCGCCTGCGGATCGTCGCCGCCCTCGCGACGCTCGACGTCAAGGACCAGATCGCGTTCCCCCGGCTGCAGGAGGTGCTGGAGATGACGGCGGGCAACCTGTCCACCCATCTCCGCAAGCTCGAGGACGCGGACTACGTCGCCGTGGAGAAGACGCACCGGGGACGCACCCCGGTGACCTACATCGCACTGACCACGAAGGGGCGCCGCGCCTTCGAGGACTACACCGCGCAGCTGCGCGGCCTGCTGGGAGGCGGCTCATGACCCTCGCGACCTTCGACCACGTGACGCGGCGGTTCGGCGACCTCGTCGCCGTCGACGACGTGACTCTCGACATCCCCGAGGGGCAGATCCTCGGCCTGCTCGGCCCCAACGGCGCCGGCAAGTCGACGCTGCTGACCCTGCTGCAGGGGCTGCGCCGTCCGACGGCGGGCACGGTGCGCCTGTTCGGCGGCGACCCCGCATCGCCGCGCTCGCGGATGCGGCTCGGCTGCACGCCGCAGGAGACCGCACTGCCCGAGACGCTGCAGGTGGGGGAGGTGCTCGACTTCGTGGGCAGCCACTTCGACGATCGCGTCGACACCGCGGAGCTCGCGGAGCAGTTCGGATTCGGCGACCTGCTCCGCCGGCAGACAGGCGGCCTCTCCGGCGGGCAGAAGCGCCGCATCAGCGTCGCGCTCGCGTTCGTCGGACGCCCCCGGCTGGTGCTCCTGGACGAGCCGACCACGGGCCTCGACGTGGATGCGCGGAGGGTGCTGTGGGACGCGATCAGAGAGCGTCATGCGCAGGGCGCGACGGTCGTGGTCACGAGCCACTACCTCGAGGAGATCGAGGCGCTCGCGCAGCGCGTCGTCGTGGTCGACCGCGGGCGTGTCGTCGCCGACGACTCCCTGCAAGGGGTGCTCGGCCGCGTCGCCCGCTCCCGAGTGACCCTGAAGGCGTCCGACGCCGCCGCCGTCTCGGCCCTGGCCGGCGACGCCGCGGCGCGCGAGCAGGACGGCGAGCTCACGCTGATGGTCGCGGACGCCGACGCGTTCGTGCGCCGGCTCGTGGGCAGCGGTCTGGAGTTCCACGACCTCGGCGTGCGCGGAGCGACCCTCGAGGAGGCCTTCCTCGCCCTCACCGCTGCGGACGGCCCCGTGGCGCCCCTCCCGAACGGAGCAGAACGATGAGCGTGCTCTCGCTGACCGCCGTCCACTCCCGCTACAACCTCGTCGAGACGCTGCGGGTGCCGATCGCGGTGATCGGCACCATCGCCTTCCCCTCGCTCGCCCTGCTGTTCTTCGTGGTGCCGAATCGCACCGTCGCGGACAGCCCCGAGTTCGCGACCCAGGCGATCATCTCGATGGGCGTGTTCGCCGTGATGGCCAACGGCCTCTTCTCGTTCGGGCTCACGATCGCCGAGAATCGTGCGAAGCCATGGGATCCCTACCTCCGCACCCTTCCGGCGCCCGGGATCGTGCGCGTGCTCGCGCACATCTTCTCCACCGGGGCGCTGGGCTTCGTCGCCCTGCTGCCGATCGTGGTGATCGGCGCCGTGCTCACCGCCGCCGAGGCCTCGCCCTGGCGGGTGCTCGCGGGGCTGGTCGCGGTGGCGGTGGGGGCCCTGCCGTTCATGCTGATCGGCATCTGCATCGGGTTCTCGATGTCGCAGAAGGCGGCGATCGCAGTGGTGCAGGTGGTGATGTTCGGCCTGGCCTTCGCCGGAGGCCTGTTCCTCCCGCCGGTGCTCTTCGCCCCGTGGCTCGACACCCTCTCGAAGTTCTTCCCCTCGCGTCAGGTGCGCGAGCTGGTGATCTGGGCGGTGCAGGGCGGCGAGCTGCCGTGGTGGTCCTGGGCGGGCGTCGTGCTGTGGACGGCCCTGTTCCTCGCCCTCGCACTGCTGCTGTTCCGCAGGGACGAGGGGCGCCGGTTCCGCTGAGCCGCCGTCCCTCCGGCCCTCGTCGGAGGGCGGCGGTCCTAGGCTGGAGCCATGACGATCCCCACCCGTGAACTCAACGACGGTCACTCCATCCCCCAGCTCGGCTACGGCGTCTTCAAGGTCGACCCCGCCGACACCGAGCGCGTGGTCAGCGAAGCGCTCGAGATCGGATACCGCCACATCGACACCGCGGCGATCTACGGCAACGAGGAGGGCGTCGGCGCCGCGATCGCGAAGAGCGGCATCCCTCGCGACGAGCTGTTCATCACCACGAAGCTGTGGAACGACCGCCACGACGGCGACGAGCCCGATGCCGCGATCGACGAGAGCCTCGAGAAGCTCGGCCTCGATCGCGTCGACCTCTACCTGGTGCACTGGCCGACCCCCGCGCACGACAACCACGTGCACGCCTGGGAGAAGCTGATCGGCATCCGCGAGCGGGGTCTGGCGACCTCGATCGGCGTCTCCAACTTCCTCGTGCCGCAGCTGGAGGACATCGTCGCCGCCACCGGCGTCACCCCCGCCGTCGACCAGATCGAGCTGCACCCCGCCTACCAGCAGCGCGACGTGACCGACTGGGCCGATGCGCACGGTGTGCTCATCGAGGCCTGGGGTCCGCTCGGACAGGGCAAGTACGACCTGTTCGGCGCCCCGGCGATCGCCGCGGCCGCCGAGGCGACGGGCAAGAGCCCGGCGCAGGTCGTGCTGCGCTGGCACCTGCAGCGCGGCACCATCGTGTTCCCCAAGTCGGTGCGCGCCGAGCGCCTGCGCGAGAACATGGATCTGTTCGACTTCTCGCTGAGCGACGAGCAGATGGCGGCGATCACGGCGATCGACCCGGGCGACGGCTCCGGCCGCGTGGGGACGCATCCCCACGATCTCAACTGACCCGCGTGACCGGTCGCGCGCTCGGCGCGTGACGTTCCGCTCCATGACGCCCCGTGTCGCCCGACGGCGACGCGGGGCGTCATGCTCGATACCGTCGAGGGATGAGCGCTCCCCATCGCGTCGTCGCCGTCTCCGGGTCGCTGCACGAGCCGTCGAAGACCACGGCGCTGGTGCGGGCGATCGCCGCAGCCGTGTCGGCGCGCTCCGACGCCGAGGTCGACCTGATCGAGCTGGCCGTCATCGGCCCGGACCTCGCGGGCGCGCTGCGGAGGGAGCAGCTCCCCGACGCCGTCGAACGGCAGCTGCGGGCCATCGAGGAGGCGGATCTGCTGATCGTCGGCAGCCCGGTGTACCGGGCGTCGTTCACCGGTCTGTTCAAGCACCTCTTCGACTTCGTCGACCAGTACGCCCTGGTCGGCAAGCCGGTCCTGCTCAGCGCCACCGGAGGCGGGGAGCGCCATGCGCTGATGATCGAGCATCAGCTGCGTCCGCTCTTCGCGTTCTTCCAGGCGCTCACCCTCCCGGTGGGCGTCTACGCGAGCGACGGCGACTTCGCCGACTACGAGGTCGCCTCCGGTCTGCTGCATGATCGGATCTCGCTCGCCGCCGAACGCGCGCTCCCCCTGGTCGGGTACGCGTCCGCGCGCCGGGCGCAGCTCGCAGCGTCCTGACCGGCCCCGTCCGCCGGGCGCGGCGTAGCGTGGAGACATGAACCGTCTCGCGGACACGCGCAGCCCCTATCTGCGCGCCCACGCCGGGAATCCCGTGGACTGGCGGCCCTGGGGGCAGGAGGCCTTCGACGAGGCCCGGCGCCGCGATGTCCCGATCCTCATCAGCATCGGCTACTCCACCTGCCATTGGTGCCATGTGATGGCGCGCGAGTCGTTCTCCGATCCGTCGGTCGCCGCGCGGATCGACGAGGGCTTCGTCGCCGTGAAGGTCGATCGCGAGGAGCATCCCGACGTCGACGCCGCGTATCTGGCCGCGGCCTCCGCCTTCACGCAGAACCTCGGCTGGCCTCTGACCGTGTTCGCCACGCCCGACGGCCGTGCGTTCCACGCCGGGACCTACTATCCGCCGGTCGCCCGGGGAGGGATGCCCTCGTTCACCGACGTGCTCGTCGCCGTGCGCGAGGCGTGGACCGCCCGGCGGGGGCTGGTGGACGAGCAGGCCGGGACTGTCGCGCAGGCGCTGGCCGCCGCGGCGACCCGGACGGCCGGAGCGCTGCCGACGCGGGACCGGCTCGCCGAGGCGGCATCGGCCATCGCGGAGCGGGAGGATCCTCGGTACGGCGGCTTCGGAGGCGCGCCGAAGTTCCCCGTCGCGACGACTCTACGGCTGCTGCTCGCGGTCGGCCCGCGAGAGCCCGCAGAGCGCGCCATCGCCGCGATGGCCGGGTCGGAGTTGTGCGACGACGACGGCGGGTTCTTCCGCTACGCGACGCAGCGCGACTGGACCGTGCCGCACTACGAGCGCATGCTCACCGACAACGCACAGCTCCTCGACGCCGCCCGGGAGGCGGGGAGGGAGGACGTCGTGCGGGGCGTCGCGGGATTCCTGCTCCGGGTCCTCCGGCTGCCCGGGGGAGGGTTCGGCGCCGCGCAGGACTCCGAGTCGACGATCGCCGGGGAGCGCAGCGAGGGCGGGTACTACCGGCTGCCGCTCGCGGATCGCGGATCGGTGGAGGTCCCGGCGGTCGATGGAAAGGTCATCACGGGATGGAACGGCCTCGCGATCGGCGCGCTCGCACGGGCCGGCGCCGCCCTCGCGGAGCCGGAGTGGATCGACGCGGCGCAGGAGGCCGCTCGATGCGTCCTCACGGTCAACCGCGATGCCGGGGGTGCGCTCGTCCGGTCGTCGCTCGACGGCACCGCGTCCGATGCGGTGGCGACGCGCGCCGACCTGGGCCTGCTCGCCGACGGTCTGCTCGCGCTGGCGGTCGCGACCGGAGACGCATCCTGGGCCGAGGAGGGCCTCGCAGTGCTCGCCGCCGATGCGGACGCCGATCCGGTGCTCGCCGCGCAGGGCATTCCCGTCGCCGGTGACGAGGGCGACGGAGACCTGCCCTCGGGCACGGCCGCCCTCGCCGCGGCCTCCCTCACGGCCTGGCGTCTCGGCGCGGGCGACGGGCACCGGCGGCGCGCCGAGAGCCTGGTCGAGGAGCTCGCAGAGCGTGCGCTGCGCCATCCCTTCGCCTACGGATCGCTGCTGCAGGTCGCCGCCGGGCTCGCCGTCCCGCCGCGGCAGGTGGTGGCGGTCGCCTCGGATCCGGACTCGCCGCTGGTCGCCGCGGCGCGGGGCGTGGACGCCGATGTCATCGCAGTCGTGACGCCGGCGCAGGCCCGTGCGCTCGCCGCCGCGGGTCTCGGTCTCTTCGAGGGGAAGGACGCGCGCGACGGTGTCGTCTACGACTGCCGCGACTTCGTGTGCCGCCTGCCGGCCGCCGACCCCCGCGGGCTCTCGCCGCGGCGCTGAGCACGGGGTCGATCGCTGGTCAGTCTGTACAGCGGAACGCGACGAGAGCGGGGCATGCTGTGCGTCATGCGCAGTCGGCGATGCACGTATTGCCCAGCAGGGCGGCCGGTGCCTACAGTGACGTGACCCCGGCGCCGCTGCCGACGAAGACCAGCAAGGATGCTCTGACGATGACTCTCCCCACTCGTCCCGGACTCGACTCCGTCCCCGCCTACAAGCAGGGGCGCTCGGCCCCCGCGGGCGCCTCGAAGCTCTCGTCGAACGAGTCACCGCATCCGCCGCTGCCCTCCGTGATGGCGGCGATCCAGGACCGGCTCGGAACGATCCACCGGTATCCGCGGATGGATGCGCCGGAGATCATCGGGCGCCTCGCGGGGCGGTATCGGGTCGACCCGCAGCGGGTGACGGTCGGCGCCGGCTCGGTCGAGCTCGCGGCGCAGCTGATCCACGCCGTCGCGGGGGACGGCGACGAGGTGATGTTCGCCTGGCGCTCGTTCGAGGCCTACCCCTCGCTGGTGCGCATCGCGGGCGCGACACCGGTGATGGTGCCGCTCGACGCCGACCACCGGCACGACCTCGACGCGATGCTCGCGGCGATCACCCCGCGTACGCGCCTGATCTTCGTCTGCAACCCGAACAACCCGACCGGCACGGTCGTCGGCCCGGAGGAGCTGGAGCGCTTCGTGGACGCAGTGCCGCGCGACGTGCTCGTGGTGATCGACGAGGCCTATGTGCACTTCGACGGGTCGGAGTACTTCGACGACCCCGACCGGGGAGCCGGCCTCGAGCTCTTCCGCCGCTACCCGCACGTCGCCGTGCTGCACACGTTCTCCAAGGCCTACGGCCTGGCGGGTCTGCGCATCGGCTACGCGATCGCCCCGGCCGAGATCGCCGACAACCAGCGCAAGGTCGCCGTGCCGTTCGGGGTGACCGACCTGGCGCAGGCCGCCGCCGTCGCCTCGCTCGACGCGGAGGACGAGCTGGCGGCGCGGATCGCCGAGGTCGCCGCCGAGCGCGACCGGCTGCACGAGGTCCTGGTCGCCGCGGGCTGGCCCGCCGTGGCGTCCGAGGCGAACTTCGTCTGGGTCCCGGCGGGGGAGCGGTCTGCCGCGCTCGACGACCTGTTGCACGCGGGCGGCGTGGTCGCCCGCACCTTCCCGGGGGAGGGCGTGCGGATCTCCTCCGGCTCCGCCGAGGACGTCGACCGCGTCGCGAGGGCGCTCGCCGCCGCGCGTGCGGAGGTGCGCGCATGACCGAGGTGCCGCTGACCACGACCACGACCAAGGGGCTGCACCCCGGGCTGACCCGGCGTCAGATCTCGATGATGGGGCTGGGCGGGGCGATCGGAGCGGGGCTCTTCGTCGGATCCGGAGAGGCGATCGGGATCGCGGGGCCTGCGGTGCTCATCTCCTATCTGGTCGCGGGAACGATCGTGGTCCTCGTGATGGCGATGCTCGCGGAGATGGTCGCCGCGAACCCGAGCTCCGGCGCGTTCAGCTCGTACGCGCAGAAGGCGATGGGGCGCAGCGCGGGGAGCGCCGTCGGATGGCTGTACTGGATCCAGCTCATCGTGGTCATCGCCGCCGAGGCGACCGGCGCCGCCGGGATCGTCGCCCACTGGGCGCCCGGCGTCCCTGATTGGGTGTGGGTGCTCCTGTTCGTCGTCGCCCTGACGGTCGTCAACCTGCTCGGCGTGCGCAACTACGGCCGGTTCGAGTTCTGGTTCGCGGCGATCAAGGTCGCCGCGATCATCGCCTTCCTCGTCGTGGGGGTCTGCGCGATCGTCGGCCTCATCCCCGGCACTCCCGCCGTCGGCGTGAGCAACCTCGTGGCGCACGGCGGGTTCGCGCCCACCGGCATCGCGGGCATCGCCGGCGCCCTGCTGATCGTCGTCTTCGCTTTCGGGGGCACCGAGGTGGTGGCGATCGCCGCGGCGGAGTCGGACGACCCCTCGCGCAACATCCGCCGCATCGTGCGCGAGGTGATGGTGCGCATCCTGGTCTTCTACATCGGATCCATCTTCGTGATCGTCGCGGTGCTGCCGTGGAACTCCGATGCCGTGAGGGCGGGGCCGTTCTCCGCGGTGCTCGACACGCTGAACATCCCGGGCGTGAGCCTGGTGATGGACCTCATCGTGATCGTCGCGCTGCTCTCGGCGATGAACGCGAACATCTACGGCGCCTCGCGGATGGCGTTCTCCCTGGGGGAGCGCGGGCTCGCGCCCCTCTTCCTCACCCGCACGAGCGTCGGCGGGGTTCCGCGCGCCGCGGTGCTCGCCTCGGTGGCCTTCGGGTTCGTGACCGTGGTGCTCAACTGGATCTGGCCGGGGCAGGTGCTGCCCGCGCTGCTGAACGTGGTCGGCTCGACCCTGCTCGTGATCTGGACCGCGACCGCGGTGTCGCAGCTGATCCTGCGCCGCCGCGCGGACGCCGCCGGGGAGAGCCTGCCGATGCGCATGTGGGCCTTCCCTTGGCTCACGATCGTGGCGCTCCTCCTGCTGCTCGCGGTCACCGTTCTCGCGATGTTCAACGAGGCCGCGCGCACCCAGCTGCTGCTCACGATCGGTCTCACCGTGGTGCTGGTGCTCGTCGCCGGCCTCACCCGCGAGATCTCCCGGCCCGGCGTGATCAAGGAGCCCTGATGCGGATCGACGCCCTCGACGCCGCGCTCATCCGGCTGCTGACCGACTCTCCCCAGCTGCCGGTGCTGGAGTGCGCGCGGAGGCTGGGCGTCGCGCGGGGAACCGTCACCAGCCGGCTCGCCCGGCTGCACGAGAACGGCGTGATCGAGGGGATCGTGCCGAGGGTCGACCCCCGCGGATTCGGCTACGGTCTCACCGCCTTCTGCCAGGTGGAGATCGATCAGAAGGTCGGGCACGACCAGGTCGCCGTCGCCCTCGGAGTCGCGATCCCGGAGATCGTCGACATGTACACGGTCACCGGCGCGAGCGACATGCAGCTGCGGCTCGTCGCGCACGACGCCGAGCACCTGCAGGTCGTGCTCGACCGCATCGCGCTGGTCCCGGGCGTCGCGCGCACCGCGTCGTCGATCGCGCTCCGCACGCATCTGTCCGGGCGGATGGTCCCGCTCGTCGAGACCGCGGCGGTGTCGGCGGACTGACTCAGCCCGCGTTGCGCGGATGGCGGCGGGCGTCGCGCTCGTTGCCGTGCCGATACTGGCCGGTCAGGCGTGCCATGAGCAGCTGGGCATCGCCGGACTCCACCTGCGCGAGAAACTCCTCCGCGCGCCGCCCGCGCAGCGTTCCCGCGCGCACTCCATGGTGGGTGATGACGACCTCGTCGCCGCGGACGGTGTAGGCGAATCCCTGTGGTGCGGGCATCCGGCCATGGTAGACGGGAGGTGCGGAGCCTCTCGACCGTTCCGCGGAGGTCAGCCGTCGCGGCTGCGGCCGGACTCACGCTCGAGCAGGCGCTCGGCGCCGTGCGCGCAGCCTGGCACGAACGGGATTGACGCTCGCGCGCGGGCCGTGGGACGGTGGAGGGCTGCCCGAGGAGGGAACATGCCGAACGACTACGTCGCCGCCAACATGCGCAACTGGGACGAGCGCGTCGCCGACCACCTCGTCGCCTATGGCGCGGAGGCGTTCGCGGATGATCCCGCGGCCCTCACCGCCCGGGTCGAGGCGGAACTGCTCGCTCCCTTCGTGCCCGGGGGATCGTTCGAGGGCGTGACGATGCTGCATCAGCAGTGCCACATCGGGCTCGACACGATCAGCTTCGCGCGCCGTGGGGCGGACATCGTCGGCACCGACCTCTCCGGCGCGGCGATCGCCGCGGCCCGGGCGCTCGCCGCGCGCGCCGGCACACCGAACGCGACGTTCCTGCAGAGCGCCAACGAGGACGTCCCCGACGCGGTCGGACGGCGGTTCGACGTGGTCTTCACCTCCGTCGGCGTGCTCGTCTGGTTGAGCGATCTGGATGCCTGGGCACAGAGCATCGCCCGGCTGCTGGCGCCCGGAGGCGTGTTCCTCGTCTACGACGGGCATCCGATGATGGCGGCGATGGAGGACGGGCGTGACGACGGTCTGCTCGTCGTCGGCGAGCCGTACTTCGCGACCGGGGAGCCGCGGCGCTTCGACGACGGCGCGACCTACGCGAGCGAGAACCGGATGGAGAACGGGGTCACCTACCAGTGGCCGCACGACCTCTCCGAGATCCTCACCGCGGTGCGCGGGGCGGGGCTCTCGATCGAGGCCTTCGGGGAGCACCGATCGATCCCCTGGAAGGCGCTGCCCGGCCTGGTGCCCGGAGACGACGGATGGGTGCCCCCGGAGGGGAGCCCGGACCTCCCGCTGATGTTCTCGCTGATCGCGCGGGGGCCGGGGCGGGGCGAGACGCGCGGCTAGATCCAGCCGGGCAGCCAGTTGTGGATCAGCCAGAACTCGTAGGGCACGCTCATCCCGGTCCAGACCGGATAGAAGAACGCCGACACGAGCAGGGCGACCACGAGGAAGACCCCCACGGTGCGCTGGCCGGCCTTGCGGCGGTGCAGCGGCGCGTCGGGGCGGCCGGCGAGCTCTCTCAGCGCCACGGCGAGCGCGATCACCACGAAGGGGACCATCACCACCGTGTAGAACTGGAAGATCGTCCGCTCGGGGTAGATCAGCCAGGGCACGTAGGTGATCGCGAGGCCCACCAGGGGCACCGACATCGCGGGGGCGACCGACCGTCCCCGCAGCAGCGCCCGCACCACGCGGTAGAGCAGATAGACCGCGGCCGCCATGCCGCCGAACCAGATCAGCGGGTTCGGCACGGAGGAGATCACCGAGATACAGTGGCCGGTGCCGCAGCCGCCCTGCTCGTTGCCCACCCAGATCGCGGTGGGGCGCAGCAGGAAGGGCCATTGCCAGGCGGGGCTCGCATAGGGGTGCGAGGAGTGCAGGCCGACGTGGAAGCCGTACATCGCGGAGTGGTACTGCCAGAGCGCGACGAGCGGGTTGCCGGCGAGCTTCCGGTCGTAGCCGCCTGAGGTCACGAGCCATCCGGTCCAGCACACCAGATAGGTCAGCAGCGCCGGGGGCACGAGCAGGAGGAAGGAGATCGGTCCCTGGCGGAAGGCCGCGTCGGAGGGCCAGAGGATCACCTTGGCGCGGCGCCGCGCGAGAGCATCGGTCACGACCACGTAGATCCCGAGGCCGGCGAGCGCATACAGCCCGGACCACTTCACGGCCGAGGCGGCACCGAGCGCGATGCCGGCGGCGATGAGCCAGGGGCGCCGCACGAGCAGCCTCCCGAGCATCGGATCCGGCGCCTCGGGATCGCCGCGCTCGATCAGCGGGATGGCGCGCCGGCGATCGTAGAGCACGAAGAGCACGCCCAGGAGGACGAAGAAGGTGAGGCTGGCGTCGAGGAGGGCGATCCGGCTCAGCACGATGCCCAGGCCGTCGATCGCGAGGAGCGAGGCGGCGATCGTCGCGACGGTCGCCGACCTCGTCAGCTCCTTCGCGACGAGGAACACGAGGAGCACCGTGAAGGTGCCGATCAGCGCGGTGGTGATGCGCCATCCGAAGCTCGAGCCGGGGCCGAAGAGGCCCATTCCGAGCGCGATGATCCATTTGCCCAGCGGCGGGTGCACGACGAAGCTGCCGCGGGAGGTCAGAGCGTCGGTGTTCCCCTTCAGCAGGGCCTCGTTGGCGCCGTCGCCCCACTCGGCCTCATAGCCCTGTGTCCACAGCGACCACGCGTCCTTGACGTAGTACGTCTCGTCGAACATGATCTGCTGCGGATGCGAGAGGTTCGCGATGCGCAGGATCGCCGCCAGCAGCGTCACCAGCGCGGGCGCGAGCCAGCCCGACATGCGATGGAGCACGGGGTCAGCCCTGACCCGGTCGCGGATCGCCTCGAACCGGGTCGTGCCGCGCTCGACGGGCGGCAGCAGCGAGGCGGTGTCAGTCACCCGAACAGCCTATTCCGCTTCGCCCTGCTCCTAAGCTGGGCGGGTGATCATCCTCGCGGCGACCCCGATCGGCAACCTCGGCGACGCGTCCCGGCGCCTGATCGAGGTGCTCGAGAACGCGGAGCTCGTCGCCGCCGAGGACACCCGTACCACCCAGCGGCTGCTGCAGGCCCTGGGCATCGCCAACCGTCCCCGTCTCATCGCGCTGCACGATCACAACGAGAAGCAGAAGGCCGACGAGCTCGCGGCCCTCGCCGCCGATCGCGACCTCGTGGTCCTCAGCGACGCGGGGATGCCCACGGTCAGCGACCCCGGCTACGGCCTGGTGGCCGCCGCGGCCTCGCGCGGCGTGACCGTGACGGCCATCCCCGGCCCGAGCGCGGTGCTCACGGCTCTCGCGGTGTCGGGGCTTCCCACCGACCGCTTCGCCTTCGAGGGCTTCCTGCCGCGCAAGCAGGGGGAGCGACGGCAGGCGCTGCGCGATCTCGAGGCCGAGCGGCGCACCCTGGTGTTCTTCGAGTCCCCGTCGCGGCTCGCCGCCTCGCTCGGCGATATCGCCGCGGTCTTCGGCGCCGACCGCCGGGTCGCCGTGTGCCGTGAGCTCACGAAGCTGCACGAGGAGGTCCGCCGGGGCTCCGCCGCGGAGCTCGCGGAGTGGGCTGCCGAGGGCGTTCGCGGAGAGATCGTCGTGGTCGTGGAGGGGGCGGCGGTGCGGGCGGTCTCCCCGGAGGACGCCGACGCCCAGGTGCAGGAGCTGGTGGCCACCGGGGTGCGGCTCAAGGACGCCTGCGCGGAGGTGGCCGCCGCCACCGGCCTCGGCTCCCGCGACCTCTACCAGCGGGCGCTCGCCGCCCGGAAGCGCTGAGGCGCGCATGGCCGACCGTGACGTCGCCGCAGCGTACGGCGCCCGCGCCGCGGAGTATCTGGCGATCGCGGGCGGCATCGCCCAGATGGAGGAGCCCGACGTCGACCGCATCGCGCGGTGGCGGGATGCCACGCCCGGACGGCTGCTCGACGCGGGCTGCGGTCCAGGGCACTGGACGGCGTTCCTCGGCGCGGGCGGACGCGACGCCGAGGGCCTCGACCTCACGCCCGCGTTCGTCGAGGCCGCGCGGGTGGAACACCCCGGGATCCGCTTCTCCGAGGGCACGATGCGGGACCTCCCGTACGAGGACGCCTCGCTCGGCGGCGTGCTCGCCTGGTATTCGCTCATCCATCTGCCGCCCGCCGACGTGCCAGCGGTGCTCGCGGAGTTCGCGCGGGTCCTGGCGCCCGGAGGCGGACTGCTGATCGGATTCTTCGACGGTACGGCGGGGGAGGGGTTCGCGCACGCCGTCGCCCCCGCGCACTACTGGTCCGCCGACGCCCTGGGCACGCTGCTCGACGCGGCGGGCTTCGACGTCGTCGACGGCGAGCGCCGCGAACGCCTTCCCGGTGCCGCCAGCATCCGTCCACACGGCGCGCTGTCCGCCGTGCGCCGCCCCTGGAAGGCGAAGGGTGGTCAGTTTCGGCAGGAATTCGCCGCAAAACCTGCCGAAACTGACCACCCAACAGGCGGGCTGGCGCGCAGGCCCCCCGCGCCCTGACGCTCACGCGGGCGCGGGGGCTCAGCCCTTGCGGCGGCGGGACTGCTGGTACAGGTCCGCGTAGGTGGGGGCGTCGCCGATGAGGCCATCGCAGAACGCCGCGACGTCCGGCCCGATGAGGTCCATGACCCCGGTGCCCGCGGCGGCGCCCTCCTCGAAGAAGTCCACGATCTCGCTCAGCAGGCCGCCCTCGGTCAGCGACACGGGGCCGACCTTGAAGAGGTACTTCTGCATCTCCTCATAGACGATCCGGTAGTCGGGCGGGAGCGCCTTGACGCGGGCGACGTGCGCCCGCCACTCCCTCTTGCCCTCGATGATGTCCTGGATGCCCATCTCAGTCTCCGTCTCCCCGCTTGCTCAGCCGCCGGGCGACGCTGCGATTGAGCTGCTCGCGCCACCGGTCGCGGTAGTCCCCTGCGCCGTCCTCGCCGGCGACCGCGGCGCAGAACGCGGGGATGTCGTCCCCGAGCGCCTCGGCAGCGGTCTGTCCGTCGGCGGACGCGGTCTCGAGCAGGCCGAGCACCCCGTCGACGATCGGGGTGAGGTTGCGTCCGGTGAGATCGGCGTGCGGCATGATGCCGACCTTGATCTGCTCCCACGCCGCGCGGTAGTCCTCCGGCAGGGCCGTGGCCCGTTCGTCGAAGGCCCGCCAGTCGCGGGTCATGTCGTTCCCGGTGATCCGGTCCCAGAAGTTCATGCGCCGCCCTCCTTGAGCGTGCCGATGCGTGCGGAGACGTAGTCCCACTTCGCCCAGAAGGTCGCCAGCTCCCGACGCCCCGCGTCGTTGAGCGTGTAGAACTTGCGCGGCGGCCCGAGCTCGGAGCGGCGCTTGGTCACGTCGACCAGGCCGCCCTTCTCGAGCCGGAGCAGGATCGTGTAGACCGTGCCCTCGATGACGTCCGTGAACCCGAGCTCGTTGAGCCGGCGTGTGATCGCGTATCCGTAGGTCTCCTCGGCGTCGATGATCTGGAGGACGCATCCCTCCAGCGTGCCCTTCAGCATCTCTGTCAACCCGTCGATGATCCGCTCCCGTCGCTCGCCGTCCGGCTATTCGTTATCACATAGTACCACTACTCTGCATGACGTGGTACCGGCTCTGGTCACAGAGAACGGGCGCCCCCGCTTCCCGCCTAGAATTGTGCGCATGCCCGCAGGCGAATCGTTCTACATCACCACGCCGATCTACTATCCGAGCGACGTGCCGCACATCGGCCACGGCTACACGTCCGTCGCCGTGGACACGCTCGCGCGCTGGCACCGCCAGGCCGGCGACGACACCTGGATGCTGACCGGCACCGACGAGCACGGGCAGAAGATGCTGCGGGCCGCCGCGGCGAACAACGTCACCCCGCAGGAGTGGGTGGACAAGCTGGTGACCGAGTCGTGGTTCCCGCTGCTGAAGACGCTCGACGTCGCGAACGACGACTTCATCCGAACCACGCAGGAGCGGCATGAGACGAACGTGCAGACGTTCTTCCAGCGTCTCTACGACCGCGGCTACATCTACGCCGGCGAGTACGAGGCGCTGTACTGCGTGGGCTGTGAGGAGTTCAAGCCCGAGTCGGAGATCGTCGACGGCACCGGGCCCTTCGAAGGGCTGAAGGTCTGCGCGATCCACTCCAAGCCGCTGGAGCTGCTGCAGGAGAAGAACTACTTCTTCAAGCTCAGCGAGTTCCAGGACCGCCTGCTCGAGCTCTACAAGACCGAGCCCGACTTCGTGCGTCCCGACTCCGCGCGCAACGAGGTGGTGTCCTTCGTCTCCCAGGGGCTGAAGGACCTCTCGATCTCGCGATCGACCTTCGACTGGGGCATCCCGCTGCCGTGGGACGACTCGCACGTCATCTACGTGTGGGTGGACGCGCTGCTCAACTACGCCACGGCGATCGGCTACGGCGCCGACGACGAGCTGTTCGCGCGCCGCTGGCCCGGGTACCACGTGGTCGGCAAGGACATCCTGCGGTTCCACGCCGTGATCTGGCCGGCCATGCTGATGGCCGCCGGCCTCGACGTGCCCGAGGGCGTCTTCGCGCACGGCTGGCTGCTCGTCGGCGGCGAGAAGATGTCGAAGTCGAAGCTCACCGGGATCGCACCGACCGAGATCACCGACGTGTTCGGCTCGGACGCCTACCGGTTCTACTTCCTCTCGGCGATCGCCTTCGGCCAGGACGGCTCGTTCTCCTGGGAGGACCTGTCGGCGCGCTACCAGGCCGAGCTCGCGAACGGGTTCGGCAACCTCGCCTCGCGCACGATCGCGATGATCGAGAAGTACTTCGACGGCGTCGTGCCCGCACCGGGTGACGCCACCGAGCGCGACCTCGCGATCCAGAAGACCGTCGCGGATGCCGCACGGAAGGCGGACGCGGCGATCGAGAGCTTCCGCGTCGACGAGGCGATCTCGTCGATCTGGACGATCGTCGATGAGCTGAACGGCTACATCACCGAGAACGAGCCGTGGGCGCTGGCCCGCGACGAGAGCGCACGGGACCGTCTTGGGACCGTGCTGTACACCTGTGCCGAGGGCCTGCGCGCCCTGTCGGTGCTGCTGTCGCCCGTGATGCCGCAGGCCACGGGCAAGCTCTGGGAGGCGCTGGGCGCCGCCGGCGCGCTGGGCGTGCTGCAGGAGCAGCCGATCCGCGAGGCCGGCGCCTGGGGCCAGCTGCCGCCGGGGACGACGGTGAGCGCGCTCGCGCCGCTGTTCCCGCGCGTGGAGCAGACCGCCTGACGCGCAGCACGTTTCGTCTCGCTTCGCTCGCTCGCTCGACGACCGGGACCGAATACCGCGGGTCATCGAGCGAGCCAAGCGAGGAGACGAAAATGCCCGACACGTACGTGCAGCGCCGCGACTCCGAGGGTCGCAAGGACCTCCGCTACCCTCCGCCCCCGGAGCCGCTGAGGGTGCCCGTGTACGACAACCACGCGCACCTGGAGATCGCCGACGGCGACGAGGTCCTGTCGCTGACCGAGCAGCTCGACCGCGCCGAGGCCGTCGGGATCGCGGGGGTCGTGCAGGCCTCCGGCGACATCGAGTCGTCGCGGTGGGCCGTCGCCGCGGCGGAGCGGGACCACCGGCTGCTCGCCGCGGTCGCGATCCACCCGAACGACGCGCCGACGTACGCCGCCCAGGGGCGTCTCGACGAGGCGCTCGCGGTGATCGACGAGCTCGCCGCGCATCCCCGTACCCGCGCGATCGGCGAGACGGGACTGGACTACTTCCGCACCGACGAGCCCGGGCGCCCCGCCCAGCTCGCGTCCTTCGAGGCGCACATCGGCCTGGCGAAGAAGCACGGCGTCGCGATGCAGATCCACGACCGCGACGCGCACGACGACGTGCTCGCGACGCTCGCCCGTGTCGGCGCTCCCGACAGGACGGTGTTCCACTGCTTCTCCGGCGGCGACGACATGGCGCGCATCGCCGCCGACGCCGGCTACTGGCTCTCGTTCGCCGGCAACGTCACCTTCAAGAACGCGCAGAACCTGCGCGACGCCCTGAAGGTCACCCCTCGCGAGCGCATCCTCGTCGAGACCGACGCGCCGTTCCTCACGCCGGTGCCCCTGCGCGGGCGGCCGAACGCCCCCTACCTGGTGCCGCTCACCGTGCGGTTCCTGGCCGCGGAGCTCGGCGTCGACCTCGACGAGCTGTGCGCGCAGCTCGCCGCGAACACGCTCGAGGTCTACGGCGCGTTCTGAGCCGGGCCGAGGGCGCGGAGCGTCGCGCTCCCCGCGATCAGCGGGACCGGGGCGAGCACGAGGATCGCGGAGATCACGATCAGCGGTCCTGCGCCGATGGTCGTCGCGGCGGCGCCGATCACCGGATAGACGGCGAGCTGCGGAGCCTGCTGGACGATCACGAGCATGCTCTGGAACCTCGACATCATCTCTTCGGGCGCGAGCAGGAGATAGGTGGGGAAGACGTGCGCGGTGAAGATCACCACGCCCGCGCCCACCGCGACCGTCGCGGCGCAGGCAGCGGGCCAGGTCGAGGCCGAGGAGAGCAGGCCGAGGCCGACGGCGACCAGCAGAAGCCCTCCGGCCATCGGCCGCCACGGGCGGAGCATCGTGCCCCGCCAGGCGAACCACGCTCCGATGACGATGCCCCCGGCGATCCACCCGGCCTCGATCAACCCCGCCTCCGCGGCCGACCAGCCGCGTTCCCTCGCGATCAGCGGGATGCCGAGCAGGACGGCGGGTATCACGGCGCCCGCCACGATCGAGACGCAGACGAGGAGCGTGGTGGCGCCGCCCGACGCGCGGAGAGCCCTTAGCCCGGACAGGACGCTCGAGGACTTCGGCTCCGCCGCCGGGCGGCTCGGCCTCAGCGGCGGGCGGACCTGGGTGAGGAGGACGAGCATCCCGAGCGCCCCGAGCGCGTCGAGGAGCGCCACGCCGCTCAGGGCCAGCGCACCCAGAAGCGCACCTCCCAGCGGCGGCCCGAGCGTGCGCGCGAGCTGGCTTGCGATCCCGACCCTGGACATGGCGGCTCCGAGCGCGTCGTCGGTCGCGAAGAGCCGGGGGAAGACCCCCGACGCGGGGCGGAAGAAGGCCGAGACGACGCCGATCAGCGTCGCGGCGGCGAGGAGGAGCGGGACGGGAACGCCCAGCGCCACGGTCGCGGCGGCGAGGGCCGTCGACAGGGCGACCGTCGCCGCGGTGGTCGCGATCATGACCCGTCTCGGGCCGAAGCGATCGGCCAGCACCCCGCCGAGCAACCCGAGGGCGACGGCGGGGGCCACGGTCAGCACCAGGACCGAGGAGGCGACCCCAGGGCCATGCGCCGAGGCGGTCCAGGTCAGCGCGAAGGCGAGGAACCCGGATCCGAGCTCCATTCCGAAGGTCGCCCCCACCCAGGCGCCGAAGCCGCGGGGCAGCCGGCGGACGTTCATGCGGGGCGCGACATCATCAGCGCGATGAAGTCGGGCTGAGCGGGGGCGCTCCAGCGGAGCGGACCGGTGCCGCCACCGAGAGCGCAGACCAGCTCGTCGCCCACGGCGGCGTCGGCGATGAGCGTGACGGCGGCGGCGGAGAGCTCTCGGGTCCCCGGCATTGCGTCGCCGAGCACCGCGCCTCCGGCGAGGCCCGTACCGGAGCGCACCCCCGCCGACCCCGCCGCCTCCGCGGTGAGGAAGAGACTCCCCGAACCCGTCGTTGCCGCGACCGCGCGGAGCTCCCTGCGCACGAACCGGAGGGCCGTCCGGGGCGGCGGGGCATCGAAGAGCGCCGCGGAGGAGGGGAAGCGGTCGGGGGCGGCGAGAAGCGGAAGAGCCGCGCCCCGCTCGTCCCACAGACGCAGCGTCGCGTCCTCGCCGGGGACACGGGCGGCCGTGGCGAGGACCGTGAGGTCGGCCTCCATCGTCGAACGGAGCCGGCTGACGGCCTCCGCAGCCGAGAGGCGAAGACGTGCAGGCGGCCCCTCGACCACGGCGGGGACCGCTGCGCGTGCGAGCAGCACGAAGCGGTCGGTCGCGGAGATGGTCAGTGAGCGATCCCCCACCTCGATCAGCACGCCGTCCAGATCGGGGTCCGAAGAGGACACCGGCTCCACCTGCCGGATGGCGGCGGCGAGAACCATGGCGTCGCAGCGGACGCGGGTGCGCCGGGCGGGCGGGTCGCCGGCGTTGGCCCGCAGGCTCGCCAGGAAGTCGTCCGCGAGCGCCTTCGTGGTGGCCGCGCGGTCGCGGGTCTCCGACACCCATGCGGCGAGGAGCGTCTCCGCCTCCGCGATGTCTCCGGCGAGGACGGCGCCGATCCGTTCGAGACCGAGACCGGCATCGCGGAGACGACGGATCCAGATCGCCTGCCGCTGCTGGCCGGGATCGTAGTAGCGATAGCCGGTCCGGTCCTCCACGTCGAACGGCGGCAGGAGCCCCGAGGCGCCGTAGTCGCGCAACGTGCTGGGGCTCAGCCCCACCGATCTCGAGAACTCCCCGATCGTCTGGAGCGGGAGTCGCGGTCCGAGACGGCCGAGGGCGGGCGGTTCTCCGCGTTCGTGGGCCATGGGACCATGGTCGACCTTCACCCCGGCCGAAGGTCAAGCGGTGTTCTGAGCCGGGCCGTCGTCCGGTTCGCCGAGCACCGGACGGGCGGCGGCGATGTGCCCGATCTGGCGCCACATCAGCAGCAGCGTGAGGGCCGCCCCGCCGAACGCGAACCACCACGGCGCGGTGAGGCCCCAGAGCTGCGCGATCGCGCCGCCGAGCGCCTGGCCGAGGACCATCCCGCCGAACACGCCGACCATGTTCACCGAACCCACCCGGCCCTGCAGCTCGAGGGGGACGAGCCGCTGCCGCACGGTGGTGGAGATCGTCCCCCAGACGAAGGCGTACGAACCGAAGCCGAACATGATCACGAGCGCCACCCAGCCGACCGTGGTGAGGGCGAACGCGAGATGCATCAGCACCTCCAGCGAGAGGCAGACCCGCATCAGGGTCGCGAACGACACGTGCCGTTCCAGCCAGCCGAAGCTCAGCGTCGCCGCGAGGCCGCCGATCGCGGACGCGGTCGTGAGGGCGCCGTAGCCGATGGGACCCATCCGCAGGTGCTCGGTGGCGTAGAGCACGAGGATGCCCCAGGGCGCCGCCCAGGTGACGTTGAACGTGAGGATGATGATGATCAGCGTGCGCACCGGCTTGTTGCGCCAGGCCCATGCGAGTCCCTGGGCGATGTCCTTCCGCACCGGATGCCGCCCGCTCGGGGCGTCCGACTCCCGCGGCGGGACCGGGTGCCGGGCGATGCGCGAGACCAGCACGACCGCGAGCGCGACGCAGAGCACCTGCAGCGCGAAGGGCCAGAACACGCCGAGCGCGAACAGGAAGGCACCGAGCGGCGGCCCGGCGAGCTGGTTGGCGACGAGGTACCCGGCCTGGAGACGGGCGTTGCCCACGCCCAGGTCGGCGGGCCTCACCATCATGGGCAGCAGCGTGCTGCTCGTGGTGTCCGCGAACACCTCCGCGGTGCCGTAGAGGAACGACACGACGAGCACCAGCCAGATCGTCGCGTGCCCGGTGAGCAGGAACACCACCAGGGCGAGGACGACCACCGCACGGGTGCCGTTCGCCAGCATGACCAGTCTCCGCCGCTCGACGCGGTCGGCGATCGCGCCCGCATGCAGGCCGAAGAGCAGCCAGGGCAGGAACTGCATCATCGCGCCCATCGCCACGAGGATCGGGGAGGAGGTCATCGAGGCGATCAGCAGCGGCGCGGCGGCGAGGGCGATCCCGTCCCCGACGTTGCTCGTCCAGGAGGACGCCATCAGCCAGCGGAAGTCACGACCGAGACGGCGGGGAGCGATGAGTTCGCCGAGGGAGGTCACCGCACGAGCTTAGGGGGCGGATCGGACATGCGCGAGAATGGGGGGATGACCGTCACCCTGCTCGGAGCCGCCGACATCCGCCGACTCGCCGCCGAGCTCGACGTGACCCCCACGAAGAAGCTCGGACAGAACTTCGTGGTCGACGCGAACACGGTGCGCAAGATCGTGCACGCCGCGCGGGTGCAGGAGGGCGAGCGCGTCGTCGAGATCGGGCCGGGCCTCGGCTCCCTCACGCTGGCGATCCTCGAGGCCGGGGCGTCCGTCACCGCGGTGGAGATCGACCACCGCCTGGCCGAGCGGCTCCCGCAGACCGCGGGGGAGCAGGGCGTGCCGGAGGGACGCCTGACGGTCGTCGACGCGGACGCGCTGCGAGTGACGGAGCTGCCCGGCGATCCGCAGGTGCTCGTCGCCAATCTCCCCTACAACGTGTCGGTGCCCGTGCTGCTGCACTTCCTGGAGACGTTCCCGCGGATCGCGCGCGGCCTGGTGATGGTGCAGGCCGAGGTCGCGGAGCGCCTCGCCGCGAAACCGGGGTCGAAGATCTACGGGGCCCCGAGCGTCAAAGCCGCCTGGTACGGCCCGTGGCGGCTGTCGGGCACGGTGTCCCGCCAGGTCTTCTGGCCCGTGCCGAACGTGGACAGCCTCCTGGTGGGCTTCGACCGGGATCCCGAGCCGCGCGGCTCCGAGGAGGAGCGCCGCCGCACGTTCGAGATCGTCGACGCGGCGTTCAACCAGCGACGCAAGATGCTGCGTCAGGCGCTCTCCGGCCTGTTCGGCAGCTCGGCGGCCGCCTCCGCCGCCCTCGAGGCCGCCGGTGTCGCGCCGACCGCCCGCGGCGAGGACCTCACGGTCGAGGACTACCACCGCATCGCGCGGACCGCGGGCTGACGGATCGCCCTCGGGGTGGCCCTCCCCGCTGTCGGCGTCCCCGGCGCCCGCTACTCTGGCTGAGTGACCGAGTCCCGCTATCGCCCCGACGTCCCGGAGATCCACCGTCCGTACACCGCCGCGGACGACCGCTACGGGCGGTTCGCCTACCGACAGGTCGGAGCCTCGGGGCTCTACCTGCCGCCGATCTCCCTCGGCCTGTGGTGGAACTTCGGCGACAACATCCCGCTCGACGATCAGCGCGCACTGCTGCGGCACGCCTTCGATCGCGGGATCACCCACTTCGACCTCGCCAACAACTACGGTCCTCCCTACGGGTCCGCCGAGAAGAACTTCGGGCGCATCCTCGCGGAGGATCTGCGGCCTTATCGCGATGAGCTGATCATCTCGTCGAAGGCCGGCTGGGACATGTGGCCCGGGCCCTACGGCGACCTCGGCAGCCGCAAGTACCTGCTCGCCAGCGCCGAGCAGTCGCTCACGCGCATGGGGATCGACTACGTCGACATCTTCTATTCGCACCGCGTCGACCCCGTCACGCCGGTGGAGGAGACGGTCGGAGCGCTCGACACCCTCGTGCGGCAGGGCAAGGCGCTCTACGTCGGGATCTCCTCGTACAGCGCGGAACGCACCGCCGCCGCGGCCGCGGCGGCCCGTGACCTGGGCACTCCGCTGGTGATCCATCAGCCGTCCTACTCGATGCTCAACCGGTGGATCGAGGACGGTCTCACCGACACCCTCCGCGCAGAGGGGATGGGCGCGATCGCCTTCACGCCGCTCGCGCAGGGGCTGCTCACCGGCAAGTACCTCGCCGACGGGACGGCGGAGCGTGCGCAGAGGCGCGGCTCGCTCTCGGACCGGCCGCTGCCGGAGGACGCGCTGGCGGTGCTCCGCAGGCTCAACGACATCGCCGCCGCCCGCGGCCAGAGCCTCGCGCAGCTCGCGCTGCAGTGGACGCTGCGCGATCCGGTGGTGGCTTCGGCGCTGATCGGCGCCTCGAGGCCGGCGCAGCTCGACGAGAACATCGCCGCCGTGGACGGTCCGGCCTTCGACGACGAGGAGCTGGCGCGCATCGACGCGCTCGCCCGCGGGATCGACGTGAACCTCTGGGCCCGGTCCTCGGACCTGTGAGACCGGGACGCGGCGGAGGGGACGGAGGACCGGGATGAGCATGGCGCAGCGTTCGGATGCCGTGCACGTGCGCGCTCCGGGAAAGATCAACGTCTACCTCGCGGTCGGCGGTCGTCACGACGACGGCTACCACGCGCTCGCCACCGTGTTCCAGGCGGTGTCGCTCTACGAGGACGTCTACGCGAGCCCCGCGCACGACTTCTCGCTGACGGTGTCGGGCGACGTGGATCCCGGCACCGTCCCCCTCGACGACCGCAATCTCGCGATGAGGGCGGCCCGGCTGGTCGCGCAGACCGCGGGGGTGACGGAGGGTGTCGAGCTGCACATCCGCAAGAGCGTCCCGGTCGCCGGCGGCATGGGCGGCGGCTCGGCCGACGCGGCGGCGGCCCTCGTCGCCTGCGACGCGCTGTGGGGGACGGAGCTCGGGGCGTCGGTGCTGCACGACCTCGCCGCCCGGCTGGGAGCGGACGTGCCGTTCGCCCTGCACGGCGGAACCGCGGTGGGGACGGGACGAGGGGAGCGGCTCACGCCGGCTCTGGCCCCCGGTCGTTTCGACTGGGTGCTCGTGACCAGCGAGAAGGGCCTCTCGACGCCGGAGATGTACGCCGGACTCGATGAGCTGCGCGCTCGCGTCGGCGCTCTCGCCGACGATCCGCCGCTCTCGCTCGACGTGCCGATCGCGGTGCTGCAGGCGCTGCGCGCCGGAGACCCCCTGGCGCTCGCCCCCAGCATGATCAACGACCTCGAGCAGGCGGCGGTGCGGGAGCGGCCGTCGCTGGACCTCCTGCTCGCCGAGGGCGTGCAGGCCGGCGCGCTGACCGGCATCGTCTCGGGATCGGGGCCGACGGTCGCCTTCCTGTGCGCGGGACCGGAGGCGGCCGCCGCGGTGCAGGAGGAGCTGATCGCGGCGGGGCACCGTGCGCTGCACGTGCACGGCGCCGTGCCGGGCGCCCGCATCATCGGCTAGCGCCGCGCCACCGGAGCGGTGGCCGCGTGACCGACCGCATGGTTGAATGACGGGCATGTCGAAGACGAGACTCCTCCCGTTGGCGCTCGTCGGGACGATCGCCGTGCTCGTCAGCGGCTGCACCGCCGTCGAGCAGACCGAGGAGGACCCCGCCGCCTGGGCGTCGCGGCAGGACCACGTGAGCTCCGCCGAGCTGATTCCCTACGACGACGGCGACGGCGACGGCGACGCCTCCCTGTCGGTGGTCCTCGACGAGGGGCTGGACGACGAGACCGTGCACGCGGTCGTCGATGCGTTCAAGGCGCACTTCGACGGGACGACGGGCGCTCCGAGCATCGAGGTCGATGTCGACGGCTTCCGGGGTCACGTGTTCCCGGCGAAGGTCGGCGATGATCCCGAACTCCGACGCGCGCTCTGGCTCCGCGCCGACGGTCGGGCCACCTCCTACGGAGACCGGTACCGCTCGAAGGCCGTGTCGCATCCGGTCGTCACGGCGCCCGCCGCGGTCGTCGCACAGCTCGCGCTGGACTACGACGACGCGGTTCCCCACGACGGAGAGGTGCGGTACACGATGTCGGTCGAGTCGGCCGACGGCACCGCGGGCGTGCAGTGGGACTCCTCCGTCAGCCTCGGCTTCGGCATCGACGAGGAGGCCGTCGGGTCCCTCGCCGCCCTGCAGGAGCGCTACCCGGGGACCACGGGATGGATCGACACGGTCGGCACGGAGACCACCGGCGCCGTGCACTTCTCGTCTGCCGACGTCACCCTCGACGCGGTGGCGGCGGGAGGTCTCGTCGACCCGAAGCCGTTCGTACGGCTGGAGCTCGGCTGGGGTCCTGCGCGCGGCGATGCGCCCACGTTCGCGGGGGCCTTCTCCGATCCCGCGGTGCGCGCCGCGCTCCAGGCGGTCTCCGCGATCGACGGCGTCACCGAGCTGAGGAGCGAAGCCCCGGGCTCGGGCCGGGCCGTGAGCGTCACCGTCGACTCGGTCGCCGCCTTCGAGGGCGTGCGGGGCTATGCGGCTCGGAGCGGCACCCACCTCACCGTGAGGCTCCTCCGTGCGCCGGTGCTCTTCAACCGGTTCGCGGACCCGGTGTTCTCGGTGCGCACCGACGCGCCGCCTGCGCGACTCGACGCGTTCCGCACGGTCGTCGACCTCCCCGGCATCCGCGCGTTGAAGCTCAGCGAGAAGACCGGCTATCTCGTGGTCGACGGCGACGCGACCGACCGAGAGCTCGAAGCGACCTTCGCCTCGCTCCTCCGGCTTCCCGGGCCCTACGCGTCCACCGTCGTCGCCGTGGCCGTCCCCCGGCCGTACGGGGCGGACGCCGAGTCCGCCCTCGGGACGCTGGCCCGTGGGACGGGCGCCGTGCTCACCGTCGATGATCCCGTGCACGACGACCTCGTCGCGCGCATCTCCGCCGCCTGGACGACGGCGGCAGGCTGACCTCGCCCGGAGGAGCGGCCCGGCAGGAGCGGACCCGGAGGACGCATTGTGCCGGCGTCACGGAACGCCGTCGTCATGAGGGCGCCTTCTCCTGACGGGAGACGGCGATGCAGAGGACGGCGGCGAGGACGAGCACCGCGGCGCCGCCGAGGAGGGCGCCGGAGGTTCGCACCACGAAGCCGGCGGCGTGCGAGGGTCCTGCGATCGCGGCGGAGGCGGCGATGCCCAGCGCGCCGCCGGCCTGCCGGGCGGTGTTGCTCGCGCCGGACGCCAGGCCCGGCGACTCCGGCATCGCCTTCATGGCGGCGCCGACGATCGCGGGCGTGAGGACGCCGAGACCGGAGCCCCAGAGGGCGAGGGAGAGCGCGAGGGGGACGGCGCCCGCACCGGCATCCGGGAGGGCCGCGGCGATGCCGGCCATCCCGGCGGCGGCCGTCGCCGCACCGAGGGCGCCGGTGCGCCACAGGCCGATCCTCGCGGCCAGCCGTCCGGCGGGTGCGCCCAGCAGGGGCAGCGGCAGCATCGCCGGGAGGGTGAGCAGGCCCGCCGCCAGCGGGCTCAGCCCGTGCACGTCCTGGAGCACCTGGGTCAGCAGGAACAACCCGCCGAGAGCGCACAGGTTCATCAGCCCCGCGACGAGCGCCGCGAGACCGAGCGGACGCCGCGCCGTACGCGGCACGGCCAGGACGGGGCGGGCGGCGTGCCGTTCGACGACGGCCAGGCCGAGCAGCGCGCCGACCGCTGCGGCCGCGAGCGCCCCGGCGGCGAGGGGCGCCTCCGGCGCCCGGATGGCGGCGGTGACCAGGCAGGCGAGCCCGATCATGAGCAGTCCGGCTCCGGCCGCATCGACGTCGCCGTGCCCGGGAGCGGGGGCCGACCGCGGGAGCCGGGCGACCGGCACGATCGCCACGGCGATCACCGGTACCGAGAGCCAGAACACCGCCCGCCATCCCGCGGACTGGACGAGGAGTCCGCCGATGAGCGGGCCCGCGGGCAGCGCCGCACCGCCGATCGAGGCCCAGATCCCGACGAGGCGGCTCCTGGAGGCCTCGTCGGAGCCGGACTCGACCAGCAGGGCCAGCGTGCCGGGGAGCATGAGCGCCGCGCCGATGCCCTGGACGACCCGCGCGGCGATCAGCACGCCGATCCCCGGGGCCAGGGCGCATGCGGCAGAGGCGGCGCCGAAGCAGGCCATGCCGAGCAGCACGACCAGGCGGTGGCCCAGGCGGTCGCCGATCGCGCCGGACACCAGCAGGAGCGCAGCGAGGGGAACGGAGTAGGCGTCGACGCTCCAGGCGAGCCCGGCGGCGTCCGCCTGCAGCTCCGCCCCGATCCGCGGGAGCGCGACGTTGACCACCGTCACATCGAGCAGCACCAGGAAGTAGCCGCCGCACAGGGCGAGCGTCAGCGGCCAGCGCGAGCGTGTCGGCGTCATGCGTCGATCCTCGGCCCGGGACGTTTCAGCCCGCGTCGAAGCGTTCCGTCCGTATCATCGAGCCATGAGCAACGACCCGGTCGCCCAGGGCGAGCCGGACATCGCCGCCGTCGCCTCGGCGTTCGCCGACGCCCGACGGGCGCGGGTGCTGATGGCGCTCGCCGATGGGAGGGCGCTTCCGGCCGGGCGTCTCGCCGAGGAGGCGGGCGTCTCGGCATCCACGATCAGCAACCATCTGACCGTGCTGCTGAACCGGGGCCTGGTCACGGTCGAGCGGCAGGGGCGTCATCGTTACTACCGGCTGGCGACCGCCGAGGTCGAGGGCGTGCTCGAGGCCTTGGCGGGACTGGCGCCGCGGACGCCGATCACGTCGCTGCGCGCGCACACCCGCGCGCACGCCCTCCGTGAGGGGCGCACCTGCTACCGACACCTCGCCGGTCGGGCGGGCGTCGCGCTCTTCCAGAGTCTTCTCGCCACGGGATGGATCTCGGGCGGGGACGGCCGCCATCGCCCCGAGGTCACCGGAGACAGGCTCTCCGCCGCGGGCAGGGGCACCCAGTACCGGCTCACGGACGCCGGCGCTGAGGCGCTCGCGGGGTGGGGCGTCCCGTGTGCGGTGCTCCAGACGTCGCGGCCGCTGCACTACTGCGTCGACTGGACGGAGCAGGCCCATCACCTCGCGGGTCCGCTCGGCGCCGCCGTGACCGACAGGCTCTTCGACCTCGGCTGGATCGTGCGGAACAAGGTTCCGCGCGCCGTCGAGATCACCGCGTCGGGGGAGTCCGGGATCGCCGCGCTCACCGCGTCGGCCTGAGGTCGCCGCGGACTCAGCGCGGATCGAGGTCGAGCAGTCGCAGCTGCACCATCGCGGAGAAGCGCGCATCGGGGTCGGCGAGGTCCAGGCCGCTGATCTCCGAGAGGCGGCGCAGACGGTACCGGAAGGTGTTCGGGTGGGTGTAGACCCGCGTCGACGCCGCGGTGACGTCTCCGAGGCACTCGAGCCACGACTGCAGCGTCTCCACGAGGTGCGTCCCGCGCTCCCGGTCGTGCTCGATGAGCAGGCCGACGGGGCCGGTCGGCCGCTCGCCGCGGGTGCGGGCGAGGTCGGCGACCTCCACGAGCAGGGCCTCCATCTGCACGGCGGAGAACAGCACCACCGCGCCCTGCCGACGTCCGCTGCGCAGCACGCGCAGCGCGCGATCCGCGCTCTGGCGGGAATCGGGGAGCATCGAGCCGTTCTCGGCGATCGCCCCGACCGCGACGAGCACGTCGTCGGACGAGCCGAGCCGTGAGAGGAAGTCCTCCGCGACGCGCGCGGCGCGCGCATCGGCGTCCTGCTGCTCGCCCGGCACGCCGGCGACGGCGTAGACCACGTCGCCGATCATCGCGACCGCGGAGCGGGGGTAGACCGCGCCGAGGTGCATCGCGAAGGCGTCGGCGATGCGATGCCGCTCACCGAGTACCCGCGCATCCGTCGCATCCGCCTGTGCGGCGGTCTCGGCGGTCGAGAGCGCCAGCACGACGCAGCGGTGGTCGCCGAGGCGCAGCCGGGCGACCGCGTCCTTCGCACCCGCGCCGCCCTCGAGGGCCGTGGCGAGCAGATCGGCACGCAGCCGTCGCTCGACGTCGGCCCCTGCGCGCTGCTGCAGCATGTGCAGGGCGACGAGCTTGGTCGCGTCCTTGAGCGCCTGCAGGCGGTCGGAGCTCAGCGGCTCCCGCACGGCGACCCAGATCGAGCCCAGCACCTCGTCGCCGGCGCGGACCGCGCACGCGACGCGCGGCATGGCGGGCGATCCTCCCGCCCGCACCGGGTCGATGCTGATGGGGTCCGCGCTCCGGTAGAGCTCGCGGAACACGCCGCGCTCCTCGAGCTCGCGCGAATAGCGGTCCGGGACCTGCCTGCTGAGGATCGTCTCGACCCGCTGGGGGTCGGCCTCCTCCTGCCGGCCGGAGAACGCCAGCACGCGGGAGTTGCGGTCCTCGATGGTCACCGGCGCGTCGAGCAGCGTGGAGATCGCGTTCGCGATCGCGAAGAGGTCGCCGGCGGACGTGCCGCCGAGCGTCTGCGCGTCGGGCTGTCCGACGTCGCCGTCAGCGGTGAGGGTGCGGAGCATGGCGGAGAGCTGCGACCAGGAGGCACCACGCGTGAGGGCGAGCACCGGCACTCCCGTGGCGGCCGACGCCGCCGCGATCGGACCGTCGACGGCGATCGGCGCACGCAGCACGAGTGCCGTGGCGTCCTCCTCCCGCATGGCGGACAGAAGGGCGGTGATCTCATCGACCTCGCTGAGTCCGACGCCGAGCACCAGGGCCTCGCGCATCGGGACGACGTCGTCGAGGGGGTCGTGGATGATCACGCCGTCGATCGGGCGCTCGGCCGCGATATCGCCGCACACGGCGTCGAGCAGGGTCGTGCCGAGGTCTTCGATCACCCGTCCGAGGCTTGCCCGCGGGCGCGTCGTCACTGACATGAGCACGATCCCGAGGCTACGTCGACCAGGTCGTGCGGCGGATTGTGGGACACGACGAGATCTTAACGCCGTTTCGTCGTGCCCCACAGATCGTGGATCAGAATGTGATCCACTCCGTGCGGGTGGTCACCGCATCGAGGGCGTCCGTGTGCGGGGTGACGCCGATCCCCGGGCCGGTCGGCACGGGGAGCACTCCGTTCTCCACCGTGAACGGGTCGGTAATGTCCTGCGCGTAGTACCGGTTCGAGCCGGAGGTGTCGCCGGGCAGCGTGAAGCCGGGGAGCGCGGCGAGGGCGAGGTTCGCGGCGCGGCCGATGCCGGTCTCGAGCATGCCGCCGCACCACACCGGGATGTCGTTCGCGCGGCAGACGTCGTGGATGCGCCGCGCCTCGAGGTAGCCGCCGACGCGACCCGGCTTGATGTTCACGATCGAGCAGGCGCCCAGTGCGATGGCGTCCGCGGCGGCGCGGGCCGAGACGATCGATTCGTCGAGGCAGATCGGGGTCTTCACGACCTCCGCCAGCTGCGCATGGCCGAGCACGTCCTCCTCGTCGAGGGGCTGCTCGATGAGGAGGAGGTCGAAGTCGTCGAGCCCGGCGAGCAACCGGGCGTCTCCGCGGCGGTACGCGGTGTTGGCGTCGACCTGCAGCAGGATGTCGCCGAACCGCTCCCGCACCGCCCGCACCGGCTCGATGTCCCAGCCCGGCTCGATCTTGAGCTTGATGCGCTGGTAGCCCTCGGCGAGGTAGCCGTCGACGGCGTCGAGCAGTTCGGGGATCGAGTCCATGATGCCCACCGACACACCGCAGTCGACCTCGGCGCGCACGGCCCCCAGCTCCCGCGACAGGGGGATGCCCGCCGCGCGCAGCTCGGCGTCGAGCACCGCCATCTCGAGCGCCGCCTTCGACATGCGGTGCCCCTTGAAGGGCTCCAGCACGGTCGCGACCTTCGAGCCGTCCAGGGACCCGGCGCCGGCGAGCGCGGGGATCAGATGGCGGCGGAGCACGTCCATGCTGCTCTCGACGTACTCGGAGGAGTACAGGGGGGCGTGCATCGACACGCACTCGCCCCACCCCTCGGCGTCGGGCGTCACCGCGCGCACGATGATCGCCTCGCGCACCGTCTCCACGCCGAAGGACGTGCGGAACGGGGCCACCAGCGGCATCTCGATGACGCGCAGTTCGATTCCAGTCAGGTTCATGCCAGTTCTCCTCTGTCGATGGTGTACGTATCGGTGCGGTCGAAGGCGAGCACCTGTGCTCCGCCGTCGAGCAGGTCGCCGAGCGTGTCGCGCAGCGCCAGCCGCCAGCGGGTGGCGAGCTCGGGGTCGCTGCGGCGGATGCGCTCGATGTCGTGCGGCAGGGTCACGCGCACGATCCGGCCGCGGGGCTCGGCGACGAGCGGCTCGTCGCCGGCGCCGATCGAGAGCATCGGCTCGCCGTCCGGCGCCGTCGCATCGGACGGGCTCCCGGCGCAGGCCGCGGCGACACGGGGGTCGTGCACGAACCAGGTGGCGAGCATCCGGTCGGTCTCGTCCGCGCCGTTGAGGGCGTCGTGCATCTGCCCGTAGAAGTTGCGGTGGTACGACGTCGCCGTGGCGGCGAGCTTCACCAGGTTGAAGTGCGTGTTGCGGCTGATGAGCGGATCGAACGTCCAGGTGATCTCGTCGAGGTCGTGGTCGATCGCCCAGGCCCGCTGATGCACCTTCAGCGCGAAGCCGACGCTGCGTCCTCGCATGCGCTCCGAGACGCCGGCGATGTGGCTGTGCAGCGCTCGCCGCCTCGGCGGAGCGAGGAAGCCGAAGCACGCGCCGACCAGCTCCTCGCCGTCGAAGGCGCCGCCGAGGTAGCTGCCCGCCTTGGAGAGCGCGCGCAGCGTCTCGGTGTTCACCGGCGGGGGCTCGTCGTTCAACGAAGTCCAGATGCCGCCGAACAGGTCGACGACCTGCTCGAACTCCTCCAGCCGGGTCAGCAGCCGGATGTCGACGCCCGCCGCGGCCGCTGCCCGGTCGGAGTCCTGCGCCGCCTGCTCTCGTTCTTCGATCATGGTCACCGGTCGCTCCTTCGCGATCCCTCGGAGAGCAGCTCCCGCAGCAGCCCCTCCAGCAGCGCGGTGCGCTGCGGGATGAACTCCGCGATCACGTGCTCGTCGTCCGCATGTGCGCCGCCGCCCACGGCGCCGAGGCCGTCCAGCGTGGGCACGCCGATCCCCGCGGTGAAGTTGCCGTCGGATGCTCCGCCGACGGCGATCCCCTCGAACGGCGGGATGCCGAGCGAGGCGGCCACGCGGGAGGCCAGCGCGAACAGTTCCGCGGCGCTGCCCTCCTCCATCGGCGGGCGGTTCGGCCCGCCCTCGATCCGGACGGACGCGTCGCGGCCCCGTAGCGCCCTCATCGCGACGTCCACCCGCTCCTGCTCCGCGAGGGTGCGCACGCGCACGTCGACCGAGAAAGCCGCCTCCGCGGGAACCGTGTTGGTGGTCGTCCCGGCGCTCAGCAGCGTGGGGGTCACCGTCGTGCCGGCATCGGGGGAGCCGAGCCCCGCGACCGCGAGCAGCAGCTCCGCGGCCTCGACGGCCGCGTTCACGCCCTTCTCCGGCTCGAGGCCCGCGTGGGCGGCCCGTCCCGTGACGTGCACGCGGTAGAGCGACACGCCCTTGCGGGCCACCTTGAGCGCGCCGCCGTCGCCCGCCGCCTCGAGCACGAGGGCGGCGCGGCATCCGGTCGCCCGCTGCTCGATCAGCGCGCGCGACCGCGGGGAGCCCAGCTCCTCGTCGCCCGTGATGAGGATGCCCACGCCGTCGCGATCGTCCAGCGCTGCGACGGCGTGCAGCGCCATCACCACGCCGGTCTTCATGTCGAAGCAGCCCGGTCCTCGCACGATCCCGTCGTCGACGCGGAACGGGAGGCGCTCCAGCGAGCCGAGCGGCCACACCGTGTCGTGATGCCCGACCAGCAGAACCCTCGGCACGCCGAAGCTCCAGCCCAGGTGCGTGCAGCCGTCGACGACGATGCGCTCCGGCGCGACGCCGAGCAGGCGCTCGCCGAGGGCGGCCACCACCTCGGCGCTCTCGGCGACCGCGTCGAGGTCGGATGACGGCGACTCGCGGCGCACGAGCTCGCCGATGTGCGCGACGAGGGCCTCCTGCGCGTGCATCAGGGCACCTTCGGCGCCGCGCGGATGCCGGTGTGCATGTAGAGCTCACCGGTGGGCAGCGTGTAGAAGATCACGGGCATGGTCGATGCGCCGTCGTCCACCGGGATGACGAACTCCCGGTCGTCGACGGGCACGAGACGGTGTTCCTGCACCGGGTTGGGCAGCATCGAGGCGAGCGGCCCGGTCAGCGTGACGCGCACGCGCAGCCCGTCTCCGGACTCCTCGCGGAAGACGTCCGCCGTCACGCCGGCCCGCTCGTAGGTGCCGAGCACCCGGTCGACGTCGCCGTCGAAGGGCTCGTCCGGCATCGCGAGGCCGCCGGGAACGCGCAGGTCGGCGAGCTCCGCGAAGATCTCGCGGAACAGCTCCGTCATCACCTGCTTGCCGCCGACGCCGTTGGTCAGCAGCACGATCGCGAGGCCCTCCTCGGGAAGGACGCGGAGGAAGGCGTACTGGCCGATCGTGGTGCCGTCGTGGCCGAACACCCGGCGGCCGTCCCAGTCGAACAGCATCCAGCCGAGACCCCATGCGCTGCCGAGCGTGTACGGGTCGGGCACCTCGACCTGCTGTCGCTGCATCTCCGCGACGAGGTCCTCGGACAGCACGCGGGTCCCGTCGACGGCGACGCCGCCCTCGAGATGCATCCGCGCGAAGGCGAGCACGTCCGCGGACGAGGCGTTGATCAGCCCCGCGGGACCCATCGACCGCGGCAGCGACCACTGCCCGGCCTGCACGGGGCCGTCGTCGTCCAGCCCGGTGTGGCCGATCGCGGCGCGCTGCATGATCGCCTCCTCGGGCCGGGTGGTGACGCCGGGGAGGCCGAGCGGCTCGAACACCAGCTCCCTCATCGCCTCGTCCCAGGTCTTCCCCGTGACGCGCTCGATCACGTTGCCGACGAGCGAGAAGCCGGAGTTGCAGTACGAGAAGGTGGCGCCGAGCGGATGGTTCTGCGGCACGTCCGCGAGCTCGCCGAGGAAGCGGTCGAGCGCGTCGTCGCCCTGCCCGGTCTCCGCCACGAAGTCGCCGTCGATGCCGCTGGTGTGCGTGAGGAGGTGGCGCAGCGTGACGCCCTGCGTGATCTCTTCGGAGGGGACGCGGAACTCGGGCAGGTAGCGGACGATGGGCGTGTCGAGGTCGAGGTCGCCGCGTTCGACGAGGCGCAGCGCCGCCGTCGCGGTCCACACCTTCGTGATCGAGCCGATCTGGAACACCGATCCGGGGGTCGCCGTCAGGCCGGTGCGGGCGCTGAGGACGCCGTAGGCGCCGTACGCGGGCTCCTCGCCGAGCCGGAGGATGCCGAGCGAGGCGCCGGGCACCCGGTGCTTCGACGCGATCGCGTTCAGGCGCTGCTGCCAGTGGGCGGCATCGATGCGCGGGCGGGTGGGGCGGGCATCCGCCGGCACGTGCTGCTGCATCCACCCCGTGATCCGGGCGTTGAAGTCGGCGCGCTGGGAGGGGGCGCCGGTGATCGGGAACAGATGCGACGCTCCGGGGTAGAGCACGAGCCGGGAGGGCACGTCGCGCTCCTGCAGCGCGGTGAACCACTGCTCGGCCTGCCCCACCGGGCAGCGGTCGTCCGCGGCGCCGTGCAGGATGAGCGTCGGGGTGACCACCCGATCGACCTGAGTGTAGGGCGACTGGGCGCGCAGGCGCTCCGCGTCGCGCCAGGGGAGTCCGCCGTGTTCGCTCGACGCGAGGTAGTGGCCCACGTCGGAGGTGCCTCCGAAGCTCACCAGATCGGTGACGACCCCGCCGGGGACGGCCGCGGCGAAGCGATCGTCGCGCGAGGTGAGGTAGCAGGTCATGAACCCGCCGTAGCTGTAGCCCGTGACCGTCAGCCGCTCGGGGTCGAGGACGCCCTCCTCGACGAGCCGGTCGATCGGCTCGAGGAAGTCGCGCGCGTCGCTCAGCCCCCAGTCGCCGGTGACGCCGCGGTAGAACGCCTCGCCGTAGCCGTCGCTGCCGCGCGGGTTGACCGTCAGCACGGCCCATCCCTCCGCGATGAGGAGCTGCTGGTACGGATGCGCCAGGTCGGCTGCGCCGTTCCAGGCGTTGTGCGGGCCGCCGTGGATGTCGAGCAGCAGGGGGAGCGGACCCTCCGCTCCGGCGGGACGGCGCAGCCAGCCGGTCACGACGGTGCCGTCGGAGATCGTGAAGCGACGCTCCTCGGCGACGGCCAGGGGGAACGCGGGGGCGCCGTAGGAGGTGAGCGTGCGGAGCGTCCCGTCGCGGAGGTCGAGGAGGGCCACATCGGCGAACGCGATGTCGGTGCCCACGACCACGGCGGCGCGGTCGCCCGCGACCGAGACGCCGGACACGTTCGCGGTGCCGCCGACGAGCTCGCGGCGGTCTGAGCCGTCGGGGGCGAGCGAGATCACCTGGCTGAAGCCGTTCTCGCGCACGCAGAGCACGTGCCGCCCATCGGCGCTGCGCTGCGGGAGCGCCCCCGGGTAGCCCGGGCCGCCGGCCATGACGTTGCGGTCCAGAGCGGCGGTCAGATCGACGGGTTCGCCGCCGTCCACCGGGATCAGGAGTAGCCCGATGTGGCCCACCTCGACGTCGAGACGGCCGGCCGCGGCGATGTGCGCGCCGTCGTCCGTCCAGCCCACCGCTGTGGTCTGAAACCCTTCGCCGCCGACCCGCACGGGGTGCCGTGCGGGGTGACCCGCATCGACGGTGAACACCGCGCTGCTCATCGTCAGGTCTGAGTCCTCCGCCGCCGGCATCGAGAATGCCAGGCGGGTGCCGTCGGGCGACCAGAAGGGATCGGTGGTGTGCTCGGGTCCGTCGGTGAGGCGCGTGACCTTCCCGTCGCCGATGTCGATGACGTGCACCTGGCTGCGCATCGTGCCGAACACGCCCACTCCGTCGAGCTTGTAGCGCAGATCGTCCGCGACCACGGGCGCCGACGACGGAGAAGGCTCGCCGCCGCCGATCGTCGTCATGTCGACCGGTGCGGAGAAGGCGATCCGGGTGCCGTCGGGGCTCCAGCGAGGTGAACGCGCGCCACGGGGGAGGGTGGCGAGTCGGGCGGCCTCCCCTCCGAAGGCAGGCAGCAGCCACAGCTCCACGGCGTCCTCCGCTGCGCGGAGGAAGGCCAGCGTCTCGCCGTCGGGGCTCCACGCCGGCGTGCTGTCGGCGGTGCCGCGGGTGAGTCGCCGGGGCTCTCCGCCGTCGGCGGGGACGGCCCAGAGCGAGCGCACATCGCGATCCGCGTCGCGGTCGACGGTCCGCAGCACGTAGGCGATCGTCAGGCCGTCCGGCGAGAGGGCGGGCTGCTCGGGCGTCGCGATCGCGAAGAAGTCGTCGATGGTGAGGCGTGACATGCGGGGAGTCTCCTTCTCGTGGGCGGATTTCAGGACGCGGACGCCGCGAAGTGGCAGGCGGCCGCGTGGCCGGCGGCGGGCAGGACGGGTTCCTCCGTCGTGCACACCGTGTGGTCGGGGAACATCAGCGGGCCGATCGGGCACCGGGGGTGGAAGCGGCATCCGGACGGCGGATCGTGCGGGTCGGCCGGCTCGGTGTCGATCGCGGCGCCGTCGTCGATCGCCAGCAGGTCGCCGTGCCGGGTCGGGGCCGATGCGAGGAGCTCCTGCGTGTAGGGATGCTGCGGGTCGGAGAGCACCTGGTCGACCTCGCCGACCTCGACGATCCGGCCCATGTACATCACGGCGACGAAGTCGCTCACATAGCGGACGACCGAGAGGTTGTGCGAGATGAACAGCATGGTGAGGCTGAGGCGGGTCTGCAGATCGCGCACGAGGTTGAGCACGGAGCCCTGCACCGACACGTCGAGTGCGGAGGTGATCTCGTCGGCGATGATCGCGTCGGGCCTGGCGCCGAGCGCACGGGCGAGGGCGATGCGCTGCCGCTGCCCGCCGGACATCGCCGACGGCAGGTCGTCGGCGCGCTCGGGGTCGAGGTTCACCAGCTCGAGCAGCCGGCGCACCTCGGCGCGGCGCTGCACTCCCGACATCCCGCGCGGGAACGCCTCGGAGATGGACTCCCCGATCGTCATCCGCGGGTCGAGGGAGGAGTAGGGATCCTGGAAGACCATCTGGATCGGGCGCCGGCCGCGGCGGAAGCCGCGCACGTCCTCGCCGCCGAGGGTGATGGTCCCCTCGGTGAGGGGCGAGAGGCCGATGGCCGCGCGGGCGAGCGTCGACTTGCCCGAACCAGACTCGCCGACGAGTCCGACGACGCTGCCGGAGGGGATGACGAGGTCGGCGCCCCGGACCGCGGTCAGGGCGTTCCGGCCGGAGCCGTACCGGATGCTGACATCCGCGAAGCGCAGTTCGCTCATCGGTTCTTCTCCTCGATCTCGACGCGCACCGGACCGGCGGCGGGGGAGGACGCGCCGTCGCTGACCGGATGCCAGCAGGCCACGCGATGGTCGGAGCGCTCCGCGCTCAGCCCGGGATCCTGCTCCCGGCACAGCTCGGTCGCCAGGGGGCAACGATCGGCGAACGCGCAGCCGGCGGGGAACGCGCCGGGGGCGGGCGGTCGCCCGGGGATGGTCCTGAGCGGCTGGGCCCGGTCGGTGTCGAGCTCGGGCACGACGTCGATCAGCGCACGGGTGTAAGGATGGCGGGCCTCGGTGTGCAGTCGCGATGCCGGGAGGTCCTCGACGATCCGGCCCGCGTACATCACGAGCACCCGGTCGCAGGTCTGCGAGACGACGGCGATGTCGTGGCTGATGAGCAGGATCGCGGCGTCGGTGCCCTGGCGCACGCTGTCGAGCACTCGCAGCACCTGGCGCTGCACGGTGACGTCGAGGGCGGTCGTCGGCTCGTCGGCGATGATGAGCTTCGGCGTGTTCATCAGGCCCATCGCGATCATCGCGCGCTGGCGCATCCCGCCGGAGAACTCGTGCGGATACTGTCCTGCGCGCCGCTGCGCCGCCGGCACCCGCACCGAGCGGAGGCGGTCGACGGCGCGCTCGGTCGCCTGCTTCCAGCTGAGGCCCTGATGCTCGACGGAGGCCTCCGCCAGCTGCCACCCGATCCTCCTCGTGGGGTTGAAGGAGGTCATCGGGTCCTGGAACACCATCGCGAGGGAGGAGCCGAGCAGCGCGCGGACGGACTTCTCCGGGGCGCCGAGGAGCGGCGTGCCGGCGAAGTCGAGGCGCGCGGCGGCCACATCGCCGGGCTTCTCGATGAGCTGGGCGATCGCGAGGGCGGTGAGGCTCTTGCCCGAGCCGGACTCGCCCACCACGCCGATCGCCTCGCCCTTGCCGATCGAGAAGCTCACACCGCGCACCGGGGTGATCGGGCCGGCCGGCGAGGGGAAGGTCACGCGCAGGTCGTCTACGGCGAGCACCATACTGTCGTCGACGACCTGCGCGTGGGCAGAGGGGACGGGGGCCGCGCCGCGGAGCGGGATGCCGAAGACGCGGGCGGAGCGCCCGCCGAGCACCGACGCGGCGGTCTCGCCGAGCAGGTTGAACGCGAGCCCGGTGAGGATCACGGCGATGGTCGGGCCGATCGCCGCCGCGGGGTTGATGTAGATGCGGTTCAGGCCCTCGCTGAGCAGCTTGCCCCAGTCGTAGGCGGGCACCTGTACGCCGAGGCCCAGGTAGGAGAGGCCGGCGAAGGCGAGGAGCGCGCCGCCGGCGGCGATCGTCGCGTTGATCACCAGCGGCTCGCCGATGTTGGGCAGGAGGTGGCGGATGAGGATGCGGAACCGGGAGACGCCGGCGACGCGCGCCGCGGCGATGTAGTCGCGGCCGGTGATCGCCGCGGACAGGGTGTGCGTGAACCGCGCGAAGCTCGGGGCCATGGCGAACCCGATCGCGAGCATGCCGCCGAACACGCCGACGCCGAAGATCACCGCGAAGAACAGCGCGAGCAGCAGCGACGGGAAGGCGACCGCGATGTTCACCGCGCCGACGACGATGCGTCCGGCCCAGCGGGGGAGCAGCGCCGGGGCGGTGCCGAGGACGATCCCCAGGACGATGCCGATCGCGACGGAGGCGAGCGCGAGCAGGATCGAGAGCCGGGTCGCCACGAGCACGCGGAGCAGCACGTCGCGGCCGAGGGCGTCGGTGCCGAGGAGGTGCTCGGCACTCGGACCCTGCAGCATCCCGGACGGATCGGCCGTCTCGGCCGCCTCCCCCCAGAGGATCGGGGCGAGGACGGCCGTGACTGCGACGAGCGTCAGCAGGACGAGGGCGGTGGCACCGACCGGGGTGGCGGCGACGGCGCGCCATTTCTTCAGCGCGGCCATCATGCCTCCTTGATCGTCGAGCGGGGATCGAGCACCATCAGCAGCACGTCGACCAGGAGGTTGACCAGCAGCACTCCGGCACCGTAGATCAGCACGATCGCCTGCACCACGGGATAGTCCTTGGCCAGGATCGAGTTCACGATCATCTGCCCGAGGCCCGGCCAGGCGAAGATCATCTCCACGAGCACCGTTCCCGCGACCATGCCGCTGAGCAGCAGGCCGCTGAGCGTGAGAGTGGCCGTCAGGGCGTTGGGGAGGGCGTGGCGCCGGTAGATGCGGGCGGGCGTGAGTCGCTTCGCGCGGGCCGTGCGGACGAAGTCCTGGCTCAGCACCGAGAGCACCTCGACCCGGATGATGCGGGAGAAGACCGCGATCGGACCGATCGCGAGGGCGATCACCGGCAGGACGAAGGAGGACGGTCCGGAGTTGCCGGCCACGGGCAGCCACTGCAGCGTCACCGCGAAGAGGAACACCAGCCCGACGGCGATGAGGAACTCGGGGATCGCGGCGACGATGACGCTCGTCGTGGCGAAGCCGAGCTCGAGCCCGCGTCGGCGACCGCCGCGGGTGGCGACGGCCATGATCACACCGACCGGCACCGACACGAGCAGCACGAGGATCACGGCGAGCACCGCCAGTTGGAGGGTGGCAGGGAGGCGGGTCGCGATGATCTCGCTCACCGGCTGATTGCTCAGCATCGAGGTCCCCATGTCGCCGCGGAAGAGCCGCCCGATGTACTCGACGTACTGCTCGATGAGCGGTTTGTCGAGACCGAGCGCCGTGCGCCGCGCCTGCACGATCTCCGGCGGCGCGGTCATCCCCAGCGCGGCCCGGACGGGATCGCCGGGGATGAGGTGGATCATCAGGAAGGCGGCCGTGACCAGCACCCATACCGACAGCAGGAACTGCCCTCCGCGGCGGAGCAGGAAACCCACCCACGGATTGTCCGGTCGGGCGGCCTTGAGGAGTATCGCCTGTGTCGCGGTGGTGCTGGTCATCGGTCGCGTCCCGTCATTCGTACATGCGGATCGTGGCGGGGTTGATGCCCGGCTCGAAGCTCGCCTTGTTCGCGAAGACGGTCGCCTTCAGGCCGGCGTAGGGGACGATCGTCAGGCTGTCGTACAGGGACCTCTCCGCGGCCTTCCAGTCGTCGCATCCGCTGGTGCTGGGCTTGGTCATCGCCGTGGCGACCGCTTTCGCGTACTCCGGGATGTCGGCGGAGAAGACGTTGGTGCCGCCCTGGGTCGGCGCCGGCCCGGTCACGTACGGGGTGACCTGGGACGGGAGCCCGAACTGCAAGGGGACGGCGGAGACATCCCAGTCGCTGGTCACGAACAGGAGCTCCTGCAGCGCGTTGTTCTCGGGGGTCTTCACCTCGACCTTCGCACCCAGGTCGGTCCATGCCTTGAGCACCAGTTCGGACGCCGCCGTGCCGGGATCGCCGAGTGAGGACGGAGAGGCGAAGGTCAGCGAGAGCTTCTCGCCGTCCTTGGCGCGGATGCCGTCGGCGCCCTTCTTCCAACCGGCCTCGTCCAGGGTCTTCGCGGCCGCGGCGGCGTCGTGCTTCGGGAACGCGTCCTTCGCCTCCTCGGAGCGGCAGGGATTCGCGCCCGTGGTGACGATGCTCGCCGGCTCGACGCCGTCGCCGCTCGTGACGACGGAACGGAGCTCGGGGAGATCGAGCGCCTCGACGAGGGCCTTCCGGACCGCGAGTTCCGACGTGGGGCGGCCCGCGGCCTCGTTGAAGCTGATCTGGCCGACGACGCCGGTCGCCGAGGCTTCGAAGAAGCCCCTGCCCTTGACCCGCGCGAGGTCGGGGCCGCTGACGGAGGCCGCGGTGAGCTCGCCGGAGATGAGCATGTTCGTCGACGTCGTCGGGTTGTCGATGATGCGGACGACGACCTTCTCGGGAAGGCCCTTGGTCTTGGGGTCCCAGTCGCCGGGCCCCCAGGAGGTGTCGGTGCGCCGCGTCATCGTGAACTGGCTGTTCGGGACGATCTCGGTCATCGTGAACAGGCCCGTCGCGCCCTTGCCCTTGGACAGCGCGTCGGGGTCCTTCAGCACGGTGCCGCAGACGATCGGCACGGTGCCCAGGCTCTCGAGAAGGAACGGGTTGGGTGCGGCGCTGGTGACGGTCACGGTGCGCGCGGCCTGGTCGGCGACCGCGGTGGTTCCGATGAGGTAGTTGCCCGCGGCGAGGGGAGAGGCGGTCGCGGGATCGGCGAGGTGGTTGAACTCCGCGGCGACGTCCTTCGCTGTCAGCGGGGTGCCGTCGTCGCAGGTGAGGCCTTTGTGCAGCGTGAAGGTGGCCGTGGTGGTGTCGGCCTCCCACTTCTCGGCGAGTCCCGAGACGATCGGTCCCTCCTGGCGGAGGTCGATGAGAGTGCCCCACAGGAAACGGCCGATGCTCTGAGCGCCGGTCATCGTGGTGGTGATCGGGTCGAGGTTGCCGGGGCTGCTGAACGCGACCGTGAATGTCTTCCCGTCGGCCGGGGTGCCGAGCGAGTCCTTCCCGGGGCTCCCGGTCGATGCGGCGGGGGTGCAGGCCGTCAGAGCGAGCGCGGCGACGCCGACGACAGCGAGAAGGGGGAGTGGTGAGCGCATCTGCGGGCTCCTTCGTGAGGATCGGTGTCGGGCCGGTCACGGCGTCGGGTGAGGCGCCGGGCCGTCCGACCGGTCGGGGTTCTCCTCTTCGAGTGCGGACGCGGTCGGTGTGACCGAGCGTAGGCGCGACCGGCGGACGGGCATTCGTGGCACAGGTCAAGAGTTCCCCGGTGATTCGTCCCCGCAGACGAAAGCGGCGCCCGCACCTCGGAGGATGCGGGCGCCGCTGACGGAAGCCGCTACTTCACGGAGCGGATGGGGAGCACCGCGAGCCCTCCGATCACCCCGAACGCGATCGCCGCGATGAGGAGGGCCGTGTAGTTCTGCCCGCCGCCGATCGCGAGCAGCGGGATGGCGAGGATCGGCACGAGCAGCTGCGGCACCTGGTACGAGAGCGCCACGATGCCGAGGTCCTTCCCCGCATCGCGGAAGTGCGGCAGCACCTCGGTCATCAGGGCGATGTCGACCGACACGTAGGCGCCCTGGGCGGCGCCGACGAGGGCGAGGGCGACGAGGAAGACGGGGATGCTCGGCGCGAACATCGCGATGGTGAGCCCGACGACCGAGAAGGCGCAGGAGATCCACACGATGGTCTTGCGGCGCCCGGTGCGGTCGGAGATCCAGCCGAAGAGGATGTTGGTGATCAGCCCCCCGATCGTGAAGACCAGGAGGGACGTGGCCTGTACCCCCGATGCGACCTCCTTCGGCACTCCGAGGCGGTCGATGATGAAGAACAGCAGATACGTCGCGACCGAGAAGATCGACATCGTGACGAACATCCGGCACAGGAAGGCCCAGAAGAAGTCCGGATGCCGGCGCGGGCTCAGCCAGTAGGTGCTGAGCACGTCGGCCCAGTTCCAGGGCTCGCGGGGCTCGGTGCGGACGATGTCGCGGAGGCCGAAGAACAGCAGCACGGTGAGCACGGCGCCGAGGCCGCCGGGGATGACGAACCACATCCAGCGGGAGTCGTTCGGCAGTGCGGCGACGATCTGCGCGCCGACGATCAGGGCGACGCTGGCCGACGCGCTCGCGATGCCGGAGACGCGGGCGCGGATGCGCGCCGGGATCTGATCGGCCAGCAGGGCGTGCACCGCGGCGTTCGCGGCGCCGAACCCGGTCTGCACGATCACCCAGCCGAGCACGATCGGCCAGAGGGAGTCGGCGAGGGCCAGTACGGCGACGCCGACGAGCCCGGTCGCCGCTCCCCAGAGGATCCAGGGGCGGCGGATGCCGAGGCGCGACCGCGTACGGTCGCTGAGCCGTCCGAACAGCGGGGTGGTGATGATGACGACGATGCCGCCGATCGCCGTCGCGACCGAGAGGTCGACGGTCTTCGACGCGTCGTCGAGGAAGGCGAACGCCTTCGGCATGGCCGCGCCGCCGATCGTGCTCAGCGCGAGGTTGAGGCCGAACCAGCTCAGCACGAAGAGGACGAGGAATCCCCGGGGCTGGGGGGAGCCGGGGACCTCATCGGATCGCGCGGCGGAGGTGAGCGCAGGAGTGCGGGACATCGTCGTCCTTCGTTGGTCGGGTGCGGAGGGAAGGGACAGGAGGGAGTGGGCCGCCGGCCTCAGGCCGGGAGCTCCGGGGCATCGGCCGGCGCCGTGCCCGCATAGGCCCGGGCGAGCCCGTCGGCGAAGACGTCGCGCCAGTCGCGGGCGCCCTGCCAGCGTGCCGTCAGGCCCGGCGAGCCGTGTACGTGTCCGGGCAGGACGTGCAGCTCGACGGGGACGTCCGCCTCTCGCAGCGCCTGCGCATATGCGACGGCGCCGTCGCGGAGGGGGTCGAACTCGGCGGCGAGGATGAGCGCGGGGGCGAGTCCCCGATGCACCGGGGCGTCCAGCGGTGAGGAGTCCTCGAGCGGCGCACCGGCCCGATAGAGCTCGACGAGGGCGTCCGCGCCTTCGAGCCCCGAGGCGCGGCGGTAGCGGTCGATCGACGCGCCGACGGGACGCAGCGCGGCGGGGAGCACCTCGAGCGCCTGGTGGTGGAGCGGCCGCCCGGCATCCCGCTCCCGCAGGGCCGCGGTGGCCGCCACGGTGGCGCCGGCGGAGTTGCCCCCGATGCCGAGCCGCGCCACGTCGACCCCGAGCTCGTCCGAACGGGTGCGGAGGTCGGCGAGCGCCGCGGTGGCGTCCTCGACCGGCGCCGGGAACGGGTGCTCCGGAGTGAGGCGGTACTCCAGCGACACGATCTGCACCCCCGACCGCAGTGCGCGGTCGGCGCCGGTCCGGTCGTTCAGCGTCTCGTCGATCGTCCCGCCGATCCAGCCGCCGCCGTGCAGCCAGAGCATGGTGGGCAGCGGACCGGTCGCGTCGGAACGGCGGAAGCGCCGCGCGCGGAGCGGGCCGTCGCCGCCCTCGACCTGCAGGTCGTCGATCCGCACGCCGAGCGGCACGGGGTCGGTGAACTCGATGGCGAGCTCGTCGCTCAGCAGCCGGGCGGCTCTGCGGTGCCGGGGCCACTCGTCCGACGCGAGGTCAGGGAGGCCCGCGGAGATCTCCGCCCCGCGCCGCAGCCAGTCGCGCACGGGCGGCGCGATCGGCGGCATCTCCTCTGCGGCGCTCATGCCGGGTACTCGACGGGGTCGCCGTGCAGGGTGCGCAGCTGGGCGATGATCGCGCGGTGCGCGGCATCCGCCGCCGCGACGAAACCGGTCGCGCCCAGGGAGCCGTGGGTCTGGCCGATGAACCGCACGGCGGTCACCGGCACGCCGGCGGCGGAGAGGGCGCGGGCGTAGGCCTCACCGTCGCCCCGCAGCGGATCCAGCTCTGCGGTGCAGATCCAGGCCGGAGGCAGGCCCGCGTGCGAGGCGGCGAGCAGCGGCGAGACGACCGGTTTCCTGGCCGTGCGTGCGCGGCGTCCGACGTACTGCTTCACCAGCTGCCGTCCCACCTTGCGCAGGATCACATCGGGCACGCCCTTCGCGATGCCCGACATGTCGGCGTGGCCCATCGTGAGGTCGAGGGCGGGGTTCTCCAGCAGCTGCAGCCGGATCGGTCTCCGTCCGCGGTCGCGGTTCAGGATCGTCACGGCGGCGGCGAGGTTCCCGCCGGACGAGGCGCCGCCGATCGCGAGGCGCCGCCGCGACCCGCCGAGCTCCTCGGCGTGCGCATGGGCCCACTCCAGCGCCGACCAGCACTGCTCGGGCTGCGTGGGGAAGCGCTGCTCGGGGGCGTGGGAGTAGTCGGCCGCGACGATGATGATCCCGGCATCCCTCGCGCGCTCGCGGAAGCGGGCGTCCCATGAGACCCAGTCGATGCCGGCGATCGTGAAGCCGCCGCCGTAGAAGTAGACCAGCACCGGCAGCTCGGCTCCCCGGGCGGCCCGCTCGCTCTCGGGCCAGTAGACCCGCACCCGCACGTCGGGGTGCCCCTCCACGGCGACCACGTGGTCCTCTGTCGCCGTGTCGATGGGGGCGACGCCCAGGGCCGCGCTCACCCGCGTGTCGTTCTCCTGAGCCACCCGGCGACGTCCGGCGGGGTCGCCGGGTTCGGGGGAGAGCAGGGGCGCGATGCGCTTCTCATGGGCGGCGACGGCGGCGTCGAGCGTCGGATGGCGGAATGAGCGGCGGTGCGGCATCGGGACCTCCTGAAGGACTTCGCCCCAGTCTGTACAATCGAAGAACTTCGATGAAGCGTCGATCCGGAGGGGCAGATGCGCTCGAGACCCGGCAGGGTGACCATCTACGACGTCGCCGAGCGCGCCGAGGTGAGCATCTCGACCGTCTCGCTCGTGGTGAACGCCCCGCACCGCGTGAAGGCGGAGACGCGTGAGCGGGTGATCGCCGCGGCGACCGCCCTCGGCTACCGGATGACGTCCGGGCGGAGGATCGGGGCGGCGCGCATCGCGGTCGCCGCGCCGTTCACCGCCTACCCCTCCTATCTGCGACGGCTCGCCGGCATGCTGCGCCGCGCTCGCGACGCCGCCGTCGACGTGATCCCCTACGACCTCGACTCCGCGGCGGCCGCCGATGAGCCTCTGCTGGAGACCTTCCCCGCCCGCACCGACGTGGCCGGGCTGGTCGTGATGGGCGTCCCCCTCGGCGGTGCCGCCCGTCGCGCCAGCAGGGCGGCGCGCATTCCCGTCGTCTACGTCGACGTCGTCCCCTCCGGCGCGGACATCGGCGGTCCGGCGGTGCTCGTCGACGACCGCGACGGCGGCGTGCAGATCGGACGGCACCTCGCCGGGCTGGGGCACCGACGGGTGCTGTTCGTACACGAGGCGCAGCGGTCGGGGGCGTACGTCTCCGCGGGGATGCTGCGGGTCGAGGGGCTCACGGAGCATCTCGAGCTGGCGAGCTTCCCCGTGCCGTCCACCGGACGCGTCGACGCGCGGGTGCTGCGGGCCGCCGAGGACGCGGGAGCCACGGCGGTGGTCGCCAACCACGACCAGTTCGCGGCGGCCGTGATGGCGGCGCAGCGCGCTCGGGCGGATGCGCCGCGTCTCGCGGTGGTGGGCTACGACGACGGCGAGGTCGCCCGAGCGCTCGACCTCACCACCGTGCGGCAGCCGTTCGAGGAGAGCGGGAGGGTCGCGCTCGAGCGGGTGCTCGGTCTCGTCGCCGACCCCGCGCAGCCGCATGACACCGTGCGGCTCGCGCCCGCGCTCGTGGTGCGGGGGTCGTCGATCCCCGCGGACGCGGCCCCGCCTGCCCGGTGAGGAAGAGGGGCCGCCGCGCGTCCGCGCAGGCGACCCCTCCGGCATCCCGCTGCTCAGCGGGTCATTCGTACATCCGGATCGAGAACGGATCGATCCCGTCGCCGGACGCGACGGTCGCGTTCTTCGAGAAGAACACGCGGGGCTCATCCGCGAACGGGATCACCGAGAAGGAGTCGAAGAGCGCCTGCTCGGCGAGGCCCCAGTCGTCGCACCCCTCGGTTCCCGGCTTGGTGGCGGCCCGGGCGACGGCCTCGTCGTAGGCCGGCACCGAGACCGAGGCGAAGTTCGATCCGTTGGGCGAGGCGGGCCCGGAGTAGAACGGCACGAGCTGGCTCGGCAGGGCCACGTTCAGCGGCACGAGGGAGACGTCCCAGTCGCCGCTGGCGAACAGCGTCTCGCTGATCTGCGGGCCGTCGGCATCGCGCACCTCGACGGCGACGCCGAGCTTCTTCCACGCGGCCTGCACGTACTCGCTCGCGCCGCGGCCGCTCTCGCCGAGCATGCTCGAGCTGAGCAGCTTCAACTGCAGCGGCGTGCCGTCCTTGGAGCGGACGCCGTCGGAGCCGGCTTTCCAGCCGGCCTCGTCGAGCGCCGTCGCGGCGGCCGAGGCATCGAGGGCCGGCAGGTGCCCGGACACCACGTCCGCCCGGCACGGCGCCGGGGCGACCGTCACCATGCTCTGGGGCTGCGTTCCGGCTCCGCCGGAGATGATCTTGCGCAGCTCCTCGAGGTTGAGGGCGCGGGAGAGCGCCTCGCGCACCTTCTCGTCGGCGGTCGCCTTGCCGGCCTTCTGGTTGTAGACGATCTGACCGAGCGATGCGGGGACGGCCGCTTCGTGCAGTCCGGCGCTGCGGAGGCGCGCCTTGTCGGGGCCGAGCACCTGCGCACCGGTCACCTCGCCCGAGAGCACGAGGTTCGCCGCCGTGGTCTCGTTCGGCACCACGCGGAACACGGCCTTGTCGGGGAGGCCCTTCTGCTTCGGGTCCCAGTCGCCCGCGCCCCAGGTGAAGTCCTTGCGGCGGGTGAGCGTGTACTGGCTGTTCGGCACGTTCTCGGTCAGCGTGAACATCCCTGTGGCGCCCTTGCCCGCGGCGCGCGCCTTCGGGTCGTCGAGCACGGTGCTGCACACGATCGAGAGGCCGCCGACGTTCAGCAGCAGGAAGGCGTCCGGTCGCCCGCTCGTCACCGACACGGTGCGGGAGGCGTCGTCGCCGGTGGCCTTCGTCGCCGGCTGCACGTTCAGGCCGAGCATCGGGGAGGCGGTCGCCGGGTCGGCGATCCGGTTGATGTTGTCCGCCACGTCCGTCGCGGTGATGGGCGTGCCGTCCTCGCAGGTCGCTCCGGCGCGCAGGGTGAAGGAGGCCTTCGTCGCATCCGCCTCCCATTTCTCGGCGAGACCGGCGATCACTGTGCCGTCGTTCTGCACCTCGATGAGGCGGGAGTAGAGGAACCGGTCGATGTTGCGCGCCACGGACATCGCAGTGATGAACGGATCGAGGGTGCCGGGATCGGCGGGGATGACGGCGGTGAACGTCTTGCCGTCGACGAGGGTGCCGGTGGCGCCCGGGGTCGGCCCGGCGGCGTTGCCGGTGCAGGCGGTGAGGGTGAGCGCCGCGACGCCGGCCAGGGCGACGAGGGGCAGGGCGGGAGAGCGCATGATGCCTCCAGGGGCGGGTGTCTCAGAGGGTGAGTGAGCGGAGGTGCTCGACGGCGAGGCGACCGGCGGTACCGATCGAGGAGTCGACCGCGACCTGGCGGTCGGCGACGGAGTGGGCGCGCGTGAAGACGGCGACCGCGTACCGGCGTCCGTCCGGATAGGTCACCGCGCCGGCCTCATTGCGCCAGGTGAGCACAGTCCCGGTCTTCGCGGCGACGGCCACTCCGGCGGGGAAGCCGGAGCTCAGGCGGTGCGGCCAGATCTGCTGCGCCATGATCTCTCTGGCCTGCGCGCTCGCGTCGGGAGGGGCGGCCGCGTCGGTCCAGAGCGCGTTCAGCAGCGTGGACACCTCTCTCGGCGTGGAGTGCGAGGTGCGGAGCGGGTCGACCATCCGCAGGGTGAGCAGCGTCTCGGCGGGGGTGCTCGTGAACAGCTCGGCGAGGTCGGCGTCCTGACCGCCCCCGAGGTCGGCGAGCACCGTCGCGAACAGGTCCTCGCAGCATCCGATCAGAGCGGTGCCGGACAGCGCGAGGTCGGAGATCACCCGATCGACGCGTGCGGCGCCGAGGCGGTGGAACAGCACGTCCGTCGCGGCGTTGTCGCTCATCGTCATCATGTTCTGCGCGATGTCGCGCCAGCTCGCCTCGACGTCGTCGGCGAATCCCGCGAAGCCGACGCCGCCGATCCGGTAGCGCGCGGTGACGACCGCGCGTTCCCGCGGGTCGATCTCGCCCGCGGCCACCGCGCGCACGAAGGCGGTCAGCACGAAGATCTTGAAGACGGAAGCCAGCACGATCGGCTCGTCGCCGCCCAGGTCGACGACCGGGCCGTCGTCGACGCCGATCTCCCTCGCGAACAGGTAGCCGTCGGCTCCGGCGTCCCGGAAGACCTGCGCGATGCGCTCCTCGACGGCGCTCATGCCCCGGTCCGGCGGTCGGCCCGGCCGGTGTGCAGGTACAGGGCGCGCCCCTGTCCGTCATCGCCGACGAACGCGTGCACCATGTGCACGCCGTTCGAGGGCTCCTTCGGCAGCAGACGGTCCTCCCGCCAGCCGACGAGCTCGACCGGGTCGGGCGCGGGGCCGAGCGTCGCGAAGACGCCCTTCATCACGCGGTCCAGCCAGATCCGGCCCTCGTCGTCCACGCGGACGGTGCTGTCCGAGACCGACGACGAGTAGGTGCCGAGCACCCGGTCGAGGTCGACCGGGGGAGCGTCGGCGGACGGGACCGGGAGCGCGGGAGCGGTCACCCCGGCGAGATCGTGCAGCAGGCGGGTGAAGAGCTCCGCATACAGGCCGATCGTCCCACCGCCGTTCGTGAGCAGTGCCACCGCGACGCCCGCCTCGGGCACGACCCTCAGGAAGGCGTTCTGCCCGACCGTGCCGCCGTCGTGGCCGATCACCGCTCCGCCGTCCCAGTCGAAGAGCTCCCAGCCGAGACCCCAGCTGTCGCCCATCAGCGCCGGGATCGGCACGTCCACGTGGGGCGTCCGCATCGCCGCGGCGCTCTCTGCGGAGAGCAGCCGTGTCCCGTCGGGAGCCGTGCCGCCGGAGATGTGCAGCTGGGCGAAGCCGAGCAGGTCGCGGGCCGTCATCGCGAGCATCGATCCGGCCGGGGCGTTGGAGCGCGCGAGGTTCCAGATCGGCGCGGGCACGACGCCCTGCCCCTCGGGCGACGGGATGTGGCCGAGCGCGGCGCGGAACAGGATGGCCTCCGCGGCGTTGGTCGCGACGTGCGTCAGCCCGAGGGGAGCGACCAGGTGGTCGCGCAGTGCGGCCTCCCAGGTCTTCCCGCGCAGCACTTCGACGAGGCGCCCGAGGGTGACGTACCCGGCGTTGTTGTACGAGAAGCGCTCCCCGGGGGCGAAGAGCTGGGGCACGTCGGAGAGCACGGCGAGGTATTTCCCCACCGCGTCGTCGCCGAGACCGGTGTCGGTGAAGATGTCGCCCTCGAAGCCTGCGACATGGCTGAGCAGCTGGCGTGCGGTGATCGCGGCGGCCGCGTCGTCATCGGCCAGCACGAAGTCGGGGAGGTAGGTGCGAACCGGCACGTCCAGATCGAGCAGGCCCTCGTCGACGAGCTGCATCACCAGGGTGGCGGTCCACACCTTCGTGATCGAGCCGATCTGGAAGACCGAGTCGTCGTCGGCCTCGACGCCGGTGCCGAGGTTTAGGACGCCGGCCGACGCCGTGACCACCTCGCCTCCGGAGAGGACGCCGACGGAGGCGGCGGGGATGCCGAACTCGGCGATGAGCAGGGGGAGGTTCTCCTGCAGCCAGGTGCGGGTTTCGGACAGCGGGGACATGGCGTGCTCCTCTTCGTCGAGTGCGTGCCGCCGGGTGGGCGGTGATGTCGTACTGCGGTGCCCTGAGCGTATTCAGCGCGGCGGGCGCGGGGCTGGTGCGGTCGGATGAGAGCGGGGACCTTTTTCGTCCTCCCGCACCAGCGGGTGAGGGGATCAGATGCGCGGCGCGGCGCGCATGCCGAGGTGCAGGAACTCCCGGTCGCCGTCGAGACGGAGGAAACGCCCGACCGGCCTGCCCGCGGAACGGAGCACACGGTCCTCGCCGAGCCTCGCCCGGATGATCGGGAACCCGGGCATCCCGGCCTCGACCAGCTCGGGGCTCAGCTCGGCGGAGATGACGAGTTCCGCGCCCTCGCGCGCCACGTGGTATTTCCACTGGTTCAGGTCGTAGCTGCCCAGCACGTCATCGGCATCGGCGGCGTCCGGCACCGGCGAGGCCTCTTCGGGTGCGATCCCGCGCAGGTGCTCCAGAGCCCAGGTCAGCACGCGTGTACCGAGTTCCTTGCCTCCCACGCTGTTGGTCAGCGTGGTCACCGCGAGGTCCTGGTCGGGAGCCAGGGCGAACGCGCTGAGCTGGAGGTTGCCGATGTTCCCGCCGTGCTCGACGATCCGCGCCGCGCCCTGCCGGCGCAGCAGCCAGGGGAGGCCGACCGCGTCGAGGGGAGGCGAGGCGGGGAGCTGGGGGCTCTGCATGAGAAGCCGTGTCTCGTCGGAGAGGGGCGCGGCACCCGCGCTCTCCCCGCGCAGCTGGAAGCGGGCGTAGCGCAGCTGGTCGCGCACGGAGGAGCCGATGCCGCCCTCCGGCGCGATCTGCCGTGTGAGCCCCCAGATCGGGGCGACCCGGGGTCCGTCGTCGGCGACGACATGGCCCACGACGTGCGGCCGGTTGAGGATCTCCCACGGCAGGTAGAGCGAGTCCGACATGCCCAGGGGCGCGAACACCATCTCGGCGATGGCCTTCTCGAAGGGCTTCCCGGTCACCGCCGCGACGATCATGCCGACGAGGCGCAGGCCCGAGTTGCTGTACGAAGCGATCGCTCCGGGGGCGAACACCTGCGGCAGGTCCGCGTAGCCGGCGATGCTCCGGGTCAGCGCGTCGTCGTCCCAGGACTCCTCGTCGTCGGCGTCCCCGACGAAGCCTCCGGAATGGGTGAGCAGATGCCGCACCCGCAGCGCCGCGAGCGCATCGGGGTCGCTGAGTCGCAGGTCGGGGAGCAGATCTCGCACCGGGGTGTCCAGCGTGAACGTCCCGTCCTGCACCAGCCTCATCGCGGCGGTCGCGGTGACGGTCTTCGAGGTCGACCCGATCTGGAACAGGGTGTCGCCGGTGACGGCGGCGCCGGTGGCGACCGAGGCGACGCCGGTCGTGAGCACGTGCTCGGTCGCGCCGTCCACGATGCCGACGGCGGCTCCGGGCACGGACAGCTCACGCGCCCACTCGTCCAGTCGTTCCTGCAGGGCGTCGATGGTCATCGGGTTCTCCTTGTCTTTCGTCTCCGGGACTCGTTCACTTCACGGACCTGACCGGCAGCACGGCGAGGGCGCCGAGCACGCCGCAGACGATCGCGGCGGCGAACAGCGCGGTGTAGTTTCGTCCGCCGCCGATCGAGAGGATCGGCACGGCCAGCGCCGGCACGAGGAACTGCGGCACCTGGTATGAGAGCGCGACGATGCCGAGGTCCTTCCCGGCGTCGTCGTAGTGCGGCAGCACTTCGGTGAGCAGCGCCATGTCGACCGACACGAAGGCGCCCTGCGCCGCGCCGACGAGCGCGAGCGCGACGAGGAAGACCGGGATGCCCGTGGCGAACATCCCGATCACCAGGCCGCCGGCCGAGATCGCGCAGGACGCCCAGATGATCGTCTTCCGCCGGCCGGTGCGGTCGGAGATCCAGGCGAAGAGCACGGTGGTCGTGAGCGCGCCGATCGTGAAGATCGCCATCCCGGTGGCCTGCACCCCGGTCGCCGTCTCCTTCGAGACCCCGAGGCGGTCGATGATGAAGAACAGCAGGTAGGCCGAGACGAAGAACGTCGACATCGACACCAGCAGACGGCAGGTCCACGCCCAGAAGAAGTCGGGTGCGGTCCGGGGGTCGATCCAGTAGGTGCCGAGGACGTCGCGCCAGCTCCAGGGCTCGCGCCGGTCGATGCGCACGATGTCGTTCATGCGGAAGTAGAGCAGCCCGGTGAACACCGCGCCGACGGCGCCGGGCACCACGAACCAGGTCCACTGTGATCCGTTCGGCAGCGCGGTGACGATCAGCGAGCCGAGGATGATCGCGATGCTCGTCGCCGCGCTCGCGATACCGGCCACTCTGGCCCGGATGCGCGTGGGGATCTGATCGGCGAGCAGGGCGTGCACGGCGGCGTTGGCGGAGCCGAGTCCGCACTGGAGCACGACCCACCCGGCCACCATGGACCAGAGGGAGCCGGCGAGCCCCAGCATCACCGCGCCGATGAACCCCACGACGGAACCCCAGAGGATCCACGGACGCCGGATGCCGAGGCGCGAGCGCGTGCGGTCGCTGAGGCGCCCCGCGAGCGGGGTGACCACCATCACGAGCACGCCGCCGACCGCGGTCACGATCGAGAGGTTGACCTCCTTGGTCGCATCGTCCAGGAAGGCGAAGGCCTTGGGGATCGAGACCGCGCCGATCGTGCCGACGGCGAGGTTGAGGCCGAACCAGCTGAGCACGTAGAGCGTGAGGAATCCCCGGGGCTGCGGCGAGCCCGGGACGTCGTCCGCCGGGACGGGCGGCGCGGACGCGGAGGGGGCGGGGGCGGACATCGTCGTCCTTTCGGGTAGCGGTCGGGCCGCTCCCCGGCCTTCGGGCGGCCGGAGAGGAGGCGGTCAGTCGACCTGGGGTGCGGCGCGGACGCCGAAGTGCAGGTAGGGCTCGCCCGTCTCGAGCGCGTAGAAGACGACAGGGATCCAGGCCTGTGTCCCCTCGGGGCGCGCGACGAACTCGTTCTCCCGCACCGGGACGAGCGCGAGCTCCTGCACCGGATCGGCCTGCAGGGCGGCGAGCGGACCCGTGGTCGTGAGACGTGCGCGGAGCCCTTCCTCTCCGGCGAGCACCTCGGTGCGGACACCGGCCCGCTCGTAGGTGCCCAGGAACCGGGAGAAGTCGGCCTCGTAGGGCTCGTCCGGGGGCGTGAGACCCGCAGAGGGACGCACATCGGCGAGCGCCGAGAAGATCTCCGCGAACAGCTCGTCGTAGAGGTCGCGGGTGTTTCCGCCGTTGGCGAGCAGCGTGACCGCAAGGCCTTCCTCCGGGAGGATGCGCAGGAAGGCCGCCTGTCCGATGGTGTTGCCGTCGTGGCCGATGAGCTTCCTGCCGTCCCAGTCGAAGAGGATCCATCCCACGCCCCAGGCGTTCCCGACCGAGTAGGGGTTGGGCACGTCGACCTGGTGCTCCTGCATCCGTGCGACGCTCTCCTCGGAGAGCACCCGGGTGCCGTCCGCCGCCAGACCGCCCATGAGGTGCATCCGCGCGAAGGCCAGCACATCGGCCGTCGAGGAGCTGACGAGCCCTGCCGGGCCCATCGAGCGCGGCAGCATCCATGCCGGCGCGAGCACGGGGCCGTCGTCGTCGGCGCCGATGTGCCCGGTGGCGGCGCGGAAGGTGATCGTCTCCTCCGGGAGCGTCGTCGAGTGGGTGAGGCCGAGCGGCGTGTACAGCAGATCGCGCATCGCCTGGTCCCAGGTGGTGCCGGTGAGCTTCTCGATCACGCGGCCGGCGAGCACGAAGCCCGCATTGCAGTACGACATCGTCGCGCCGAGCGGATGGTTCTGCGTCACGCCGTCGAGCAGGGCGACATACTTCTCGAGACAGTCGTCGCCTCGCCCCGTGTCGGTGAACACGTCACCGTCGATGCCGCTGGTGTGGCTCAGCAGGTGCCGCATCGTGACGGTGCGGGTGACCTCCTCGTCGGAGGAGCGGAACTCCGGCACGTAGGTCACGACGGGCTCATCGAGGTCGAGCAGCCCGTCGTCGACGAGTTTCATGATCACGCTCGTCGTCCACACCTTCGTCATCGACCCGATCTGGAACACGGAGTCGTCGGTGGTCGCCACGCCCGTGCGGGCGTTGAGGATCCCGTGGTGGGCGTAGGCCGGCTCCTCGCCGAGGCGGAGGATGCCGAGGGTCGCGCCCGGCACCTTGTGCGCGGCGGCGAGGATGCGGAGGCGCCGCTGCCAGTGGGCGGCGTCGATCCGCGCCCGCCCGGTCGTCCCTGCGGCGGGCGCGTACTGCGCCACCCAGTCCATCAGCCGCTGCGAGAAGTCCGCCCGGTGGGAGGGCTTGCCGGACAGCGGGAACAGGTGCGAGCCGCCCGGGTAGAGCACGAGCCGGGTCGGCACGTCGCGCTCCCGCAGCGCGGTGAACCACTGCTCGGCCTGCCCCACCGGGCAGCGGTCGTCCGCGGCGCCGTGCAGGATGAGCGTCGGGGTGACCACCCGATCGACCCGGGTGATCGGCGACTGCTCGGCGAGGAGATCCTTGTCGCGCCAGGGGAGGCCGCCGGCCTCCTTCAGCGCGAGGTGGTGACCGAAGTCGGAGGTGCCGCCGACGCTGGACAGGTCGCTCACCACGCCGCCGGCGACGGCCACGGCGAACCGGTCGTCGCGGGACGTCAGGTAGCACGTCATGTAGCCGCCGTAGCTGTAGCCGGTCAGGCCGAGGCGTGCCGGATCGGCGAGGCCCTCGGCCACCAGCTGGTCGACGGGCTCGAGGAGGTCTTTCGCGTCGCGCACCCCCCATCCGCCGGACACCGCGCGGAAGAAGGCGTCGCCGTAGCCGTCGCTGCCGCGGGGGTTGATGGTGAGGATCGACCAGCCCCGGCGGGTGAGCAGCTGATGATACGGGTGGTGCACGTCGACGATGCCGTTCCACGCGTTGTGCGGGCCGCCGTGGACGTCGAGCAGCAGCGGCTGCGGGCCCTCGGCGTCGGGATCGCGACGCAGCCACCCGGTCACGACGGTGCCGTCGGAGATCGTGAAGCGGCGCTCCTCGGCCACCACGAGGTCGAGGCCGGTGGCGCCGTAGGAGGTGAGCACGCGCCGTTCGCCGGTCGAGAGGTCGACGAGGGCGAGGTCGGCGAAGGACGTCGGCGTGGTGACGACGACCGCCGCCGTGCCGCCCGAGACGGAGAGCCCGCTGACGTCCGCGGCGCCGTCGACGACGGGGCGGACGTCCGAGCCGTCCTGTGCCGCGCTGCGGACGTGCGAATAGCCGTTGTCGCGCAGGCAGAAGACGATACGGCCCTCCGCGTCCTGCTGCGGGAGCCCACCGGGATAGCCGGGGCCGCCGAGCATCACGTTCCGGTCGACGGAGGCGACGAGGTCGACCGGGGCCCCGCCCTCGGCGGGGAACAGCAGCAGCCCGGCGTTGCCCACCTCGGTGTCGGTGCGGCCCGCGGCGATGATCGAGGTGCCGTCGGCGGTCCAACCCGCGACGGTCGCCTGCATGTCGGCGTCGCCGATGCGCACCGGCGCGCTGTTCGGATCGGTCGAGGAGACGGTGAACACCTGGATCCGCATGGTGAGGTCGGCGTCGTCGTCGGGCGACGACGAGAAGGCCAGGCGCGTGCCGTCGGGCGACCAGAAGGGATCGGTGGCGTGGGCGCGCCCGCGCGTGAGGACGGTCACGGCGCCGGTTGCGGCGTCCACCACGTGCAGCTGCTGGACGAGCGTGCCGATGCTGCCTACACCGTCGGCCTTGTAGCCGAGGCGGTCGGTCGCCGCAGGGGCGCCGCGACGGGCGAGCACCATCGCCGGATCCTCTCCCGGCACGGCCGCGCTGTCGGCGGGGGCGGTGAACGCGATGCGGGAGCCGTCGGGGCTCCAGCGCGGGGCTCCGGCGCCCAGGGGCAGCGCGGTGAGCTGTCGTCCCTCGCCGCCCGCCGCCGGGAGCAGCCAGATCTGCGCGGGGCCGTCCGCGGCGCGCAGGAACGCGATCCGGCTCCCGTCCGGGCTCCAGGCCGGCGCGGAGTCCGCGGAGCCGCGGGTCAGCTGCGCGGGGGCGCCCTCGTCGACGATCTGCCACAGCGTGCGCACATCCTCGTCGGCCGCGCGGTCGACGGTCTTCAGCGCGTAGACGATGCGGGTGCCGTCGGGGGAGAGGGCCGGCTGCTCCGGCGTCGGGATCGTGAGCAGGTCATCGAGGGTCGGACGGCCGGGCATGGGGGCTCCAATCGGGAGAGTTCCTTCACTGTGACCCCGCTGGCGACCGCGGGCGTTGTGTGCGGCTCCGAAACACGAGGCGCATTTTGGGAGCGGCGGACAGAAGCCATCATGGCGATCGCGGCCGCGGGAGGGAACGCCGCGCTGCCGTCGCCGTGGCCCGCGGATGCGCCGAGCGCAGGCCGGGGTCATAATGGGGTTGTCGATGTGACCGTGCACACGCAGGAGGCCGAGGATGTCCAACGCCTCCGAGCGCGCACGGATGCCGAGCATCCGCGACGTCGCGCGCCTGGCGGGCGTCTCGCATCAGACCGTGTCCCGCGTGCTCAACGATCATCCCAGCATCCGTCCGGAGACCAAGGCGCGCGTGCTGGACGCGATCTCGGTGCTGGACTATCGGCCGAACCTCGCGGCGCGCGCCCTCGTCACCAGTCGGTCGAACACCCTCGGCATCCTGTCCGCGACGATCGGCGAGTTCGGGCCGACCTCCTCGATCGCGTCGATCGAGGACGCCGCGCGCGCCGAGGGGTATTCGGTCTCGACGCTCAACCTCGCCTCCACGGCGCCGGACACCATCGGCGCGGCCGTGCGACAGCTCGTGCGCGAGCACGTCGACGGCATCGTGGTGCTCGCCCCGCAGGTGCGGGTCTTCCACGTGCTGCGGGGGATGGCCGTCTCCGTGCCCTTCGTGACCCTGCAGACCGCCTCGGGGTCCGACGGCGTCAGCCTGTCGGCCGACCAGGTGGCAGGGGCCCGGCTCATCACCGAGCACCTCATCGCGCTCGGGCACACCGACATCCTCCATCTCGCCGGGCCGCAGGACTGGATCGAGGCGGAGTCGCGGATGCGCGGATACCTCGACGCGCTGCTCGACGCCGACCTGCCGACACTCCCGCCGATCCGCGGGGACTGGACGGCGGACTTCGGATACTTCGCGGGGCAGGAGCTCGCCCGCCGGCGCGACTTCACCGCCGTCTTCGCCGCCAACGACGTCATGGCGATCGGTCTCATGCACGGCTTCCGCGATGCCGGACTCGGCGTGCCGCAGGACGTCAGCGTCGTCGGCTTCGACGACGTCCCGGTGGCCGCGCACGTCGCCCCGCCGCTGACCACGGTGCATCAGGACTTCCCCGAGCTCGGTCGTCGCGCGGTGCAGATCCTGCTCGCGCAGATCCGCGGCGAGGGCGCTCCGGAGCTCGGCGCGCTCGCTCCCGAGCTGCGCGTGCGCTCGTCGTCCGCGGCGCGCTGAGCCGCGCCCCTCCTCCCGCCGTTCATCACGGTGAGGTCACGACCGCGCCCGTGACTTGACAGCCTCCGGTGCCGGGTGCACCATGAGACAAGCCAATGTGAACGGTCACATCCGCGTGACCGGCCCTGTCGCGAGGAAGATCCGTGAGCACCACAGCAACGTTGCCGGCCGTGTCGGGACCCATCCTGGAGATGCGCAGCATCACCAAGGAGTTCCCCGGCGTGAAGGCTCTCTCCGACGTCTCCATCACCGTGCGCGCGGGCGAGGTCCACGCGATCTGCGGCGAGAACGGCGCCGGGAAGTCCACGCTGATGAAGGTCCTGTCCGGGGTCTACCCCTTCGGGAGCTACAGCGGTGACATCCTCCTGTACGGCGAGGAGCAGCGCTTCAAGGACATCGCCGCCAGCGAGCACGCCGGCATCGCGATCATCCACCAGGAGCTCGCGCTCATCCCCGAGCTCTCGGTCACCGAGAACATCTTCCTGGGCAACGAGATCCGCCGTGGGGGGCGGATCGACTGGCAGGCGCAGAAGATGCGCGCGATCGAGCTGCTCGCCCGCGTCGGGCTGAAGGAGGACCCCGATGTCGCGATCAAGACGCTCGGCGTCGGCAAGCAGCAGCTCATCGAGATCGCCAAGGCGCTGAACAAGGACGTCAAGCTGCTCATCCTCGACGAGCCGACCGCGGCGCTGAACGAGAACGACTCGCAGCACCTGCTCGACCTCATCCTCGGCCTCAAGGCGAAGGGGATCACGTCGATCATCATCAGCCACAAGCTCAACGAGATCGAGCAGATCGCCGACGAGATCACGATCATCCGCGACGGGCGCACGATCGAGACCCTCGACGTCGGCCGAGGCGAGATCAACGAGGACCGCATCATCCGCGGCATGGTCGGCCGCTCGCTGGAGAGCCGCTACCCCGACCGCACCCCGGAGGTCGGCGAGGTGTTCTTCGAGGTCCGCGACTGGTGGGTGCAGCATCCGAGCGTGCCGGAGCGCATGGTCGTGAAGGGCTCGAGCATCGAGGTGCGCCGGGGTGAGGTCGTCGGCATCGCCGGGCTCATGGGCGCCGGGCGCACCGAGTTCGCGATGAGCGTGTTCGGGCGCTCCTACGGGCTGTTCCAGTCGGGCACGATCGTCAAGGACGGCGAGACGATCGCGCTGCCGGACGTCGCCAGCGCGATCCGCCACGGCCTCGCCTACGTGAGCGAGGACCGCAAGGTGCTGGGGCTCAACCTGCTCGACACGATCAAGCGCTCGATCGTCTCGGCCAAGCTCTCGAAGATCGCCCCGCACGGCGTCGTCGACGACCGGCAGGAGTTCGCGATCGCGGAGCAGTACCGCAAGACGCTGCGCATCAAGACTCCCTCGGTCGAGGAGGGCGTCGGCAAGCTCTCGGGCGGCAACCAGCAGAAGGTCGTCCTCGCCAAGTGGATGTTCACCGACCCCGACCTTCTCATCCTCGACGAACCCACCCGCGGCATCGACGTCGGCGCGAAGTACGAGATCTACTCGATCATCGGCCAGCTCGCGGCCCAGGGGAAGGGCGTCATCGTCATCTCCAGCGAGCTGCCCGAGCTGCTCGGCATCACCGACCGCATCTACACCGTCTTCGAGGGACGCGTCACCGATTGCATCCCCACCCCCGAGGCCACCCCGGAGGCGCTCATGCGCAGCATGACCTCCATGACCCAGAAGGCACAGGCATGAGCACCCAGATCGCACCCGAGAAATCCGGCTTCCGGCTCGGAGACCTCAGGAAGATGTTCGGCGGGGGACAGTCCACCCTGCGGCAGTTCAGCATCCTCGGCAGCCTCATCGTCATCCTCCTCGTCTTCGAGATCTGGACGCAGGGGCTGACGCTTTCCTCCGGCAACCTGATCAACGTCGTCAACCAGTACTCCTACATCCTGATCCTGGCGATCGGGATGGTGATGGTCATCATCATGGGGCACATCGACCTCTCGGTCGGGTCGGTCGCGGCGTTCACGGGCATCATCGTCGCGAAGTCGATGGCCGACTGGCACCTGCCCTGGCCGCTCGCGATCGTGCTCGGCCTGCTCGTCGGCGTCGTCGTCGGCGCCTGGCAGGGCTTCTGGGTCGCCTACATGGGGGTCCCGGCGTTCATCGTCACCCTCGCGGGCATGCTCTTCTTCCGCGGGGCCAACCAGTTCGTCGGCGACTCGCAGTCGGTCCCCGTCCCGGACGGGTTCATCTACATCGGCGCCGGGTACCTCCCCGAGCTGCCGATCGACCTTCCCTTCAACGTGCTGACGATGGTGCTCGCCGTGCTCGGGGCCGCGTGGATCGTGTTCTGGGAGATCCGCACGCGCCGGGTGCAGCTCAAGATGGGCTCCGACCGTGCACCTCTCTGGGTGAGCGTGGTCAAGGTCGTGATCGTCGCGGGGATCGTCCTCGTCGCGGGCTGGCTGTTCGCCACCGGCCGCACCGGCACCAGCTACCCGTTCTCGGGCCTGATCCTGCTCGCGCTCGTCATCCTCTACAGCTTCATCACCCGGAACACCGTGTTCGGGCGTCACATCTACGCGGTGGGCGGCAACCGGCAGGCCGCTCGCCTGTCCGGCGTCAAGGACCGCTGGGTCGACTTCTTCGTGATGATGAACATGTCGGTGCTCGCCGCCCTCGCGGGGATGATCTACGTGGCCCGCGCCACCGCCTCCGGTCCGCAGGACGGCAACGGCTGGGAGCTCGACGCGATCGCCTCGGTGTTCATCGGCGGCGCGGCCGTCTCCGGCGGCATCGGCACCGTGATCGGGTCGATCATCGGTGGCCTCGTGATGGCCTTCCTCAACAACGGCCTCGCGCTGCTGGGCTTCGGCGCCGACGTCGTCTCGATGATCAAGGGCCTCGTGCTGCTCGTCGCCGTCGGCATCGACGTGTGGAACAAGCAGCAGGGCCGGCCCTCGCTCATCGGATTCCTCACCCGACGGTTCTCGCGGCGCGAGCCCGAGCCGTTCCCGACCTCCGACGTCACCTCGACGCGGAACAAGTAGGCGACCGCCGCGGTCACCTGACACCAGAGAAAGAGATCACATGAAGAAGATGCTTCTGACGGCGACAGCGATCGTCGTCGCGGGCGCGTTCGTGCTGACCGGCTGCTCGTCCGACCGTAACGGCGGCGCCGGGGGCAACGGCGGGGAGAAGAGCGGGGAGCCGAAGGCCGGCTTCGCAGCGGATGCCCGCATCGGCGTGGCGCTGCCCGACAAGACCAGCGAGAACTGGGTGCTGGCCGGCCAGCTGTTCACCGATGGGCTGACCAAGGCCGGCTTCAAGCCGGACGTGCAGTACGCGCCCGCGAGCAACACCGTCGCCGAGCAGCAGAACCAGATCCAGGCGATGGTCACCGGCGGCGCCAAGGTCATCATCATCGGCGCGAAGGACGGCAAGCAGCTCTCGACCCAGGTCGAGGCCGCGAAGCAGGCCGGCGCCTACGTGATCGCGTACGACCGCCTCATCGAGAACACCACCGCGGTGGACTACTACGTCGCGTTCGATAACTTCAAGGTCGGCCAGCTGCAGGGCCAGGCTCTGCTCGACGGCCTCGCCAAGAACGCCGGCCACGCGGCGCCGTACAACATCGAGCTGTTCTCCGGCTCGCCCGACGACGCCAACTCTAAGGTCTTCTTCGACGGCGCGATGGACGTCCTCCAGCCGAAGATCGACGACGGCACGCTCAAGGTGCTCTCCGGCCAGACCGAGATCTCGCAGACCGCGACCGACGGGTGGAAGGCCGAGAACGCCCAGCGCCGGATGGACTCGATCCTCACGTCGACCTACGGCTCGGCGAACCTCGACGGGGTGCTGTCCCCGAACGACACCCTCGCCCGCGCGATCATCACGTCGGTGCAGCAGGCGGGCAAGAAGGTCCCGGTCGTCACCGGTCAGGACTCCGAGGTCGAGTCGGTGAAGTCGATCATGCAGGGGGTCCAGTACTCCACGATCAACAAGGACACCGCGCTGCTCGTGGAGCAGGCGATCAAGATGGTCGGCGAGCTGCAGAAGGGCGAGAAGGCCGACGTCAACGACGAGAAGCAGTACAACAACGGCAAGAAGGTCGTTCCGGCGTACCTGCTCGATCCGGTGATCGTCACGAAGGAGAACGCCGCGGAGGCGTACAAGAACGTGCCGAGCCTGCTGAAGATCGTCGAATCGTTCCAGTGAGCCCCGCCGTCGCACGGCGCTGATCACGCGGGCCGCCCCGGATTCTCCGGGGCGGCCCGCTCGCGTAGCCTGGAAGGCGACATGGCACATCTCCTCGGGGCCGAAGGCCTGCATCTCGAGTACCCCACCCGCGTCGTCTTCGACTCCCTCACGCTCGGCGTGGAGGAGGGGGACCGCATCGGCATCGTGGGCCGGAACGGCGACGGCAAGTCCAGCCTGCTGGGCATGCTGGCCGGCCGCCGCGAGCCCGACGCGGGCCGTGTGACGATGCGCGGAGGCACGCGCATCGGCGTGCTCGACCAGGCCGACACGCTCGATGACGACCTCACCGTCGGACAGGCCGTGGTGGGCGACGCCCCGGAGCACGAGTGGGCGGGCGATCCCCGCACCCGCGACGTCATCGCCGGGCTGGTCGCCGATCTGGGGTGGGACACGCCGGTCTCGTCGCTCAGCGGAGGGCAGCGCCGCCGCGTCGCGCTCGCCCGGCTCCTCGCCGGTGACTGGGACGTGCTCTTCCTCGACGAGCCCACCAACCACCTCGACGTCGAGGCGATCACCTGGCTCGCCGGGCATCTGAAGACGCGCTGGGCGAAGAGCGCCGGGGCGCTTCTCGTGGTCACCCACGACCGGTGGTTCCTCGACGAGGTGTGCAACGTCACCTGGGAGGTGCACGACCGCATCGTCGAGCCGTTCGAGGGCGGATACGCGGCGTACATCCTGCAGCGCGTCGAGCGCGACCGGATGGCGGCCGCCACCGAGGCGAAGCGCCAGAACCTCGCGCGCAAGGAGCTCGCCTGGCTGCGGCGCGGAGCCCCCGCGCGCACCAGCAAGCCGAAGTTCCGCATCGACGCCGCGAACGCCCTCATCGCCGACGTGCCGCCGATCCGCGACTCGGTCTCGCTGCAGTCGCTGGCCGTCTCACGGCTCGGCAAGGACGTGGTCGACCTGCTCGACGTCGGCGTCTCCTACGGCGAGAGGGAGATCCTGCGCGACATCGAGTGGCGCGTCGCGCCGGGGGAGCGCACGGGCATCCTCGGCGTGAACGGCGCGGGGAAGTCCACGCTGCTGGGACTCGTCTCCGGGGCGGTCGACCCGACCACCGGCCGCGTCAAGCACGGCAAGACCGTGAAGGTGCGCACGCTCACGCAGCGCCTCGACGAGCTCGAGGAGGTGTGGAACGAACCGGTGCGCACCGTGATCGGCAGGCTGCGCACGTCCTACACGATCGGGGCCGGGTCGAAGGCGCAGGACCTCACGCCCGGGCAGCTGCTCGAACGGATGGGCTTCACCTCGGCGCAGCTCTCCACCCCGGTGCGCGACCTGTCCGGAGGGCAGCAGCGCCGCCTGCAGCTGCTGCTGGTGCTGCTCGACCAGCCGAACGTGCTGATCCTCGACGAGCCGACCAACGACATGGACACGGACATGCTCGCCGCGATCGAGGACCTTCTCGACTCCTGGCCGGGGACGCTGCTCGTCGTCTCGCACGACCGGTATTTCCTGGAGCGCGTCACCGACCAGCAGTACGCGATCCTCCCGGGTCCCGACGGAGCCGGCCGCCTGCGGCACCTGCCCGGCGGCGTGGACGAGTATCTGCGGCTCCGTGCCGCCTCCCCGACCGCCGAGCGAGCGCAGCGGGACGAGGCCCCCGCGCAGTCCGTCCCCGCCCTCTCGGGCGCCGATCTCCGTGCCGCGGAGAAGGAGCTCGCCGCCCTCGAGCGCAAGATGCAGAAGCTCGCCGACGAGATCGATCGCGCACGGCACGCGCTCGCCGAGCACGACCAGTCCGACTACGAGGGGCTCGGCGAGCGGATGAAGAAGATCTCGGCGCAGCAGGCCGAGGTGGAGGAGCTCGAGCTGCGCTGGTTCGAGCTCACTGAGCAGCTCGGCTGAGCCTTCCCGGGGTCGTCGAGCGAGGAGCGCAGCGACGAGACGAACGCAGGGCTCGCCCGTCGCGCCGCGGCCCGTGTGATTCTCAGCGTTCGGGTCCCAGAGCGCCGGTGGAGCGTCGGACCACGAGGCTCGGGCGGAAGAGGTGGTCCACCGCGGGCGTCTCGTAGCCGTTCAGCTGCTCGACGAGCGCGCGGGCCGCGGCGTCCGCCATCTCGTCGATCGGCTGCCGGAGGGTGGTCAGGGACGGCCCGCTGTGGGCAGCCAGGAATGAGTCGTCGTATCCCACCACCGACATGTCCCCGGGGACGTCCCGGCCCTCGTCCCGCGCCGCGGCGATCGCCCCCAGCGCCATGAGATCGCTGCCCGCGACGATCGCGGTGGCACCGGCGGCGAGCAGTCGTCGCGCGGCGGAGTGGCCGCCGGAGATCGTGAAGTCGGTCTCGGCGTAGAGCCTTTCGTCGACGCCGCCCACGTAGCGGTGCATGGCGGCGAGGTACCCGCGGAGACGGTTCTGCGAGGGGAGGAGATACCGCTGACCGCCGGCGAGGCCGATGCGGCTGTGTCCGAGGTCGTGGAGGTGGGCGACCGCCATGGCCGTGCCGGTGGCCTCGTCGCACGAGACCGTGGGGACGGGGAGATCGGGGACGCGTCCGCCGACGAGCACCATGGGCACGCGCTCGCGGTGCAGGTCGCGGTAGAAGCCGTGGTCGGCGGACGGGTTGGCGTGGCGTCCGGAGACGAGCACGAGCCCGCGCACGCCCTGGGCCAGCAGTGCGCCGAGGTAGTCGAGCTCCGTGGGGCCGTGCTTGGTCGAGCTGCCGATCACCGCGATGATCCCGTGCGCCGCGAGCTTGGACTCGACGGCACCGGCGAGCACCGCGAACGCGGGATTCTCCAGCTCCGGGACGATGATGCCGACGAGAGCCCCGCCGGTGGCCGAGCGATTGATGACGCCCATCTCGCGTACGGCGCGCAGCACGCGCTCGCGGGTGTCCGCGGCGACGCCCGGTCTCCCGTTCAGCACCCGGCTGACAGTGGCCGGGCTCAAGTCGATCCGGCGGGCGATCTCGCGCACCGAGGGAGGGGTCATCATCTCTCCTTCTGAAACATGTTGCAGAACGTTGCAGGGCCTGCTTCCCGATCCTAGACTCGGCTCGACGAGTTCGCCAGAACCCAGAAGATCTCGAAGGAACCTCCGGATGAAACAGCCTGCAACACCGCGTTTCGCGCCCGCGCACCACGACGGCTCTCCGCTCTACGTGTCGACGTCGGCGCCGTCGATCGGCGACGGCGTGGAGCTGCGCGTCCGCGTGTCACGCGAACTGGAGGTCGTCGCCGTCCACGCCCGGTCCACCCCCGACGGAGAGCCCCGATTCGACCTCGCGACGCCGGAGACGGCCGAGGCGGTGGCGGACGAGATCTGGTGGCGCGTGCGTGTCCCCGTCGTCAACCCGGAGCTGAGCTACCGATTCGTGCTGCAGACGCCCGGCGGCGCCCTCTGGCTGACGGCGGCGGGGCTGTCCCGCACGGAGGTCACCGACGACACCGACTTCCTCATCAGCACCGCGCCGCCCGCCCCCTCCTGGTCCGACGGGGCCGTCGTCTACGAGATCTTCCTGGACAGGTTCGCCCGCTCCGAGGCCTGGGAACGCCCGGCCCTCCCCGAGTGGGCCGACGAGGCGTCCTGGACGGACCGGGTGCCCTGGGGGACGGAGCGCGCGCTGCAGCAGGTGTACGGCGGAGATCTGCACGGCGTCGTCGAGCGCCTGGACCATCTCGTCGCGCTCGGCGTCGACGTGATCTACCTCACGCCCTTCTTCCCGAGCCGCTCGAACCATCGCTACGACTCCACCACCTTCTCCACGGTCGATCCGCTCCTCGGAGGCGATGACGGGCTGCGGCGCCTGACCGACGCGGCGCACGCCCGAGGGATGCGGGTGATCGGCGACATCACCCTCAATCACTCGGGCGACGGCCACGAGTGGTTCCGCCGCGCCCTCGCCGATCCCGGGAGCGCCGAGCGGGACTTCTACTTCATCGACCCGGACGACGAGTCCTACGCGTCGTTCTGCGGAGTGCCCACGCTTCCGACCTTCGACCACAGGTCCAGCGAGCTGCGGGCGCGGCTCTACGACGGAGAGGAGTCGGTGATCCGCCGTGGTGTGCGCGACTGGGGGCTGGACGGCTGGCGCGTCGACGTGGCGCAGTCGGCCGGCCGACACGGGACGGTGGAGCTGAACGATCTCGTCGCGCGGCGCACCCGCGGGTCGCTCGACCCCGGGCATCTGCTCCTCGCCGAGAACCAGTTCGACGCCTCGCGGGCGCTCCGCGGCGAGGGCTGGCACGGCACGATGTCGTACGCGGGCTTCTCCCGGCCGGTGTGGTCCTGGCTCGCCCGTGAGCGCTCGCACGAGTTCTGGGGTACCCCGGGCCCGATCCCGCAGTACACCGCCGCCGACGTGCGCGCCGTGATGACGATGTACTCCTCCCGGATTCCGTGGCGGTCCTATTCCCACAACCTCACGCTCATCGACTCCCACGACACGGCGCGGTTCCGCAGCATCGCGGGTGCGGACCGTCAGCTCCTCGCCGCAGCGCTGATGTTCGCCCTCCCCGGGATCCCGATGGTGTTCGCGGGGGACGAGGTCGGCGTCGAAGGCGTGCACCTCGAGGACGGCCGCCGCCCCTTCCCCTGGGACCCGGAGGAGTGGGATCCGGACGCGTGGTCCGTGTACCGCGAGCTGATCGCTCTCCGCCGCGGGCACGAGGCGCTGCGGACCGGCGGCCTGCGCTGGCTGCACGCCTCGGACGACGTGCTGATCTTCGAGCGCGCCTCGGAAACGGGGAGCGTGCTCGTCCTCGTCGCCCGCGACGCCCATGAACCGCTCACGTCGCCGGTCGACGGGGCGAGCCTGATCGACGGGGACGACCTCGTCGCGGGCGCTCCGATCCCGGGGGAGGGCGCGCGGTTCGGCATCTGGGAGGTGTCCCGATGAGCGTGGAGATCCTCACCGCCGTGCGCTCCGCCGCGCTGGGCAATGCCAGGGACGTCTTCGTCTATCTCCCGCCCTCCTACGAACCTGCGGCGGGCCCCTATCCGGTCGTCGTCGCCCATGACGGGCAGCACCTCTTCGCCGCCCGCGGCCTCACGCCCAGCTGGCGGCTCGACGAGACCCTGGACCGGCTGATCGGGGAGGGACGGATCCCTCCGCTCGTCGTCGTGGCGCCGGCCAACGCCGGCACGGACCGGGGAGCGGAGTACTCGCACATCCTGCCGTACCCGCGGGATCCGCGGACGAGGCCGCGGGGAGAGCTCTACGAGTCGTTCCTCGTCGGCGAGCTGCTGCCGCTCGCTCGCTCCCGGTACGCGATCACCGACGATCCGGGGCTGACCGCGGTGATGGGCTCCTCGATGGGCGGGCTCGTCAGCTACCATCTGGCCTTCCGTCGCCCCGACGTCTTCGGGCTCGCGGCGATCCTGTCCCCGTTCCTCGCCGCGGTCGACCCGGTGACGTTCGACGAGACGCCGGTGCACGCGACGTTCGCCCACCGCGGTCCCTCGCGGATCTGGCTCGACATCGGCGGCCGGGAGGGGCTCATCATGGTCCGCCCGGTTCGGGAGCTCGCCGAAGCGCTGATCGCGATCGGCTACGCGCCCGACGCCGAGCTGCGCTACCGACATGACCCGGAGGCCATCCATCACGAGGACGCCTGGGCGGAACGGGTCGAGAGCGCCCTGCTGCACCTGTTCGGAGCGGGAGGAGCGTCGGAGCTCCTCGCGGCCCCGACCGGCGCCTTCGCGGTCGGGGAGGTCATCGACGCCGCACCGCTCGCCCGGCGATCCGACGGCTGCGTCTACTCGGCGCTCGCCGCGGAGGTCGAGGGGCGCCCGGGGGAGAGGTTCGAGTCCGCCGGGCACGCCCTGCTGCGTGCGCGGAGCAGTGGGCCGGCGACGGTCGTCGCCTCCCTCGACGGCACGGTCGTTCGCGGCGAGGTCGATGTCGTCGCCGCCGGCTCGGAGGCCGTGCTCGACGTCACGATCCTCGTTCCCGAGGACGACGGCGACGACCCGGCGGAGGCGGTCTACTTCTCTGGGCTCATCGCCGAGCGGCGGGCTCCCGGGGTGTACCGCGGCGTCTGGCGGCTGCCGCGAGGCGTCGGGCTCAACGGCACGGTCAGCCGGGGATGGCGCATCGACGGTCTCGACGGCGAGGGCCGGCTCGTCCGCTCGCCGCTGCGGGTGGACCGCGATCAGACCGTCGAGGTGCGCATCGCCTCGTGGACGGTGCCGGGCGGCGATGATCCGCACCATTCCTGAACACGACAAGACCCCTGAACACGACAAGACCACCGACGGGCCCGCCCCGTCCGGGGCGGCCGCCCGAATCGGCTCCCCGGGAACCATGGAGGAGAATGCAATGACGCAGCAGAGAGGGCGGCGCGTGGCGCTCGCCGCGACCGTGACGCTGGCCGCGGCGCTGACACTGGCCGCATGCTCGGGGACGCCGTCCTCGCCCGCGACCCCGGGCGCATCGGGCCCTGCGGGAACGGGGGACCGGGCGGATCTGGTCATCTGGACCAACAACGCCGTCGCGCCGGTGCTCGACAAGGCCGCGCAGGAGTTCGCGAAGCGGAACGGGATCACGGTCTCGGTCCAGGGGGTCAGCAACCTGCCCGGCGACTTCATCACCGCCGACGATGCGGGCTTCGGTCCGGATGTGGTCGTCGGACCCAACGACTGGGTGGGCAATCTCGTGCAGAACGGCTCGATCTCACCGATCGTGCTCACGGCCGATCAGAGGGCGTCGTTCGAGCCGGTCGCCCTCGACGCCGTCGGATACGGCGGCCAGACCTACGGCGTCCCGTACGCGTTCGAGTCCGCGGTGCTCTTCCGCAACACGTCGATGGCGCCGAAGGCTCCGTCGACGTTCGAGGACCTCGTGGCGACCGGCGAGGACGTGGTCGCATCCGGTGCGGCGGAGAGGGTGCTCAGCCTCCAGGTGGGGCAGCAGGGCGACGCCTATTCGATGCAGGCGCTGTACTCCTCGGCCGGCGGCTACCTGTTCGGCACGAACGAGGACGGATCGTCGAACGCCGACGATCTCGGCGTCGGCGGCGCCGGATCCGTCGCGTTCGCGCAGAAGCTCCATCAGTACGGGGAGAAGGGGAACGGGGTGTTCACCCGCTCCGTCACGGTCGACAACGCCATCGGCCTGTTCGCGGAGGGCAAGGCCCCCTATCTGATCTCCGGTCCGTGGGCGCTTCCGACGATCCGTACGGCGGGGGTGTCCTACGCGATCGACCCGATCCCCGGTTTCGCCGACGGCGGGCCTGCGCGTCCGTTCGTGGGCGTTCAGGCCTTCTACGTGGCCGCGCACGGTGCCAGCAACGCGTTCGCGCAGGAGTTCGTCACGGGCTTCGCAACGACCGACGAGGTGCAGCGTGCGCTGTACGGCGTCGATCCGCGGCCGCCGGCCTCCCGAGCGGTCCTCGCCGAGGTCTCCGCGAAGGACTCCGACACCGCCCGGATCGCGGCGGCGGCCGCCGCGGGGATCCCCCTGCCGGGCGTCCCTCGGATGGCGAGCGTCTGGGAGCCCCTGGGGCGGGCCGAGGCCGCGGTGATCGCGGGGGAGGACCCGGCGACCACGATGAAGAAGGCGGGCGAGGCGATTGCGTCGAAGGGCAAGTGATCCGGCCGGGGTGGCCGGCCCACGCCTCACGCTCGGGACGACCACCTCGGTACCGGTCCTCCTGCTGAAGGTGCTCGTCCTCGGCCTCGTCGCCGGGGGAGCGCTCTGGGTCACGCCGCTTCTCGTGGCGTCGGGAGACTGGCTGATGCTGGTCGGTGCCTGGCTCATCGCCGTCGCCGTGTTCGCCGTCTACGCCGGCCGGCGCCCGCTCGCCGGCAAGTACCTGCTGCCCGGCGTGCTGCTCCTCGTCGTCTTCGTCGTGGTGCCGATCGGCTTCAACCTGCAGATATCGACGACCAATTTCGGCGACGGCGCACGGGGCACCAAGGCCCAGGCGATCGAGGGCATCATCGCCGGCTCGTTCCGGCAGTCCGCCGATGCGCCTGTCTACGCGATGTCGGTCGCGGCGCCGTCCGGCGCGGCCTCCTCCGCAGACCCTGTCCTGCTCCTGCTCGAGCCGGCCACGGGCGCCGCGTTCCGGGGAGACGGCGACGGCCTCACGCCGCTCGTCGATGCCACGGTGGAGGAGGGGCGAATCGTCGCCGTGCCGGGATACGACGTGCTGTCGCCGAAGGAGGTCAACGCCCTCGGCGAGCGGCTGCGGAACGTCCTGGTGCCGACCCCGGACGGAGGAATCCGTCCGCAGGGGATCCGGAGCGCCGTGGAAGGGCGCACCGCGCTCGTCTACGAGGCATCGGCGGACGAGATCCGCGACACCGAGACCGGCCGCATCTACCACACCGAGCGGATCGGTGACCGGTCGTACTTCGTCGACGCGCACGGGAAGCGTGCATTCGACCAGAGCTGGCAGGAGCCGGTCGGCCTGGGCAACTATCTCCGCCTGCTCGGCGACCCGGTGCTGCGCGACTCCTTCAGCGGCGCGCTGCTCTGGTCGGTCGGGTTCGCCGTCGGCTCTGTCGCCCTGTCGTTCGTGATCGGTCTGTTCCTCGCATCGGCGCTGAACGAGCCGCTGCTCCGCGGGCGGCGTCTCTATCGCGCCGCGCTCATCATCCCCTATGCGATCCCGACGTTCATCACCTTCCTGGTGTGGTCGACGTTCTACAACCGCGACTTCGGCCTCATCAACCAGCTCCTCGGCGGCGTCAGGATCGATTGGCTCGGCGATCCGGTCCTCGCGCGGGCCGCCGTGCTCCTCGCGAACGTCTGGGCGAGCTTCCCCTACATGTTCCTGATCTGCACCGGTGCCCTCCAGTCGCTGCCCCGGGAGCTCGACGAGGCCGCGGCCCTGGACGGAGCCGGGCCCGCGCGCACCTTCCTCAGCGTCCGCTTCCCGATGCTGCTCGTGGCGGTCGCGCCGCTGCTGGTCGCCGCATTCGCCTTCAACTTCAACAACTTCAACGCCGTGCAGCTGCTGACCGGGGGCGGGCCTTTCCCGCCGGGCAGCGAGATCGGTCAGACCGACATCCTGATCAGTGCCGTCTACCGCATCGCCTTCGGCGACTCCGGGGCGCGCTTCGGCCTCGCCGCTGCGGGATCGACGGTGCTGTTCGTCATCACCGCCGTGCTCGCCGCCGTGCAGTTCCGGGCCACCCGGCGATGGGAGGAGATCCGATGAGCATCCGACGCGAGGACCGCCCGACGGGGGCACGGTGGTGGCGCCGTGTCGGCTGGCGGCACGGCGTGGGGATCCTCGCGGCCGCGTTCGCCCTCTTCCCCGTGCTGTACATCGTCTCGGCGTCGCTGAACCCGCTGGGCACGGTCGCCGCGACCTCGCTGATCCCGACGAGGATCAGCCTCGACAACTTCTTCCGCCTCCTCGGCGGGGAGAAGGGGCCCTTCGCCGTCTGGCTCGCGAACTCGCTGCTGATCGCAGCGGCGGTGTCCTTCGGGCAGGTGCTGTGCAGCGCCCTGGCGGCCTATGCGTTCTCGCGTTTCCGCTTCCGGGGACGTCGCGGCGGGCTCCTCGCCCTGCTCTTCGCGCAGATGTTCCCGCAGTTCCTGGCGGCGGTCGCGCTGTTCCTCATGGTCGCCCGGTTCGGCGAGGTGCTCCCGGCGGTCGGCCTGAACACGCTCCTCGGCTACGGTCTCGTGCTGATGGGCGGCGCCCTGGGCCAGGTCTGGATCCTCAAGGGCTTCTTCGACTCGGTCCCGCGAGAACTCGATGAGGCGGCGATGCTCGACGGGGCCAGCCACTGGCAGGCGTTCACCCGGGTGATCCTGCCGCTGGTGAGTCCGGCGCTGGCGGTGGCCGCGCTGCTGTGCTTCATCGGGGTGATCGGCGACTTCATGCTGGCCAGCATCTTCCTCACCGATGACGCGGTGAAGACCGTCGCCGTCGGGCTCTACGGAATCATCCTCGGTGACAAGTCGACCAACCTCGGCATCTTCTCCGCCGGCTGCGTGCTGCTGACCGTCCCGGTGGTCGTGCTCTTCCTCTGGCTGCAGCGCTTCATCGTGGGAGGTCTGACCGCCGGCACCGGCAAGTAGCACCCCGCCCCGGTCGTTGAGCGAGCGCAGTGAGACGAACGCACCGTCGTCCGCGGGGATGCGTCACCGTCGTGCTCGGCTGAGCCCGCGACCGGCGTCCCAAGGGGAGACCGCTTTGTCTGCGATCGGACTGCCCGCCCCGGAACGCGCGTGTTTCGCTGGTAGGAATATTCCCGAACGCGAGTCTGGGAACGCGTCCGGAATCAGGGGAATGAGTGGGATGAACGGTCCTTCGCGACCCTCGGCGTCGGGGGAGGATCCGACCACCCGACGGGCACGGAGTCAGGCCGACATCGTGGCGCGCTGGGCGGCCATCGGCTGGGAGGCGGCTCCGGGCGGGACCCTCGGCGGGGTGGTCGAGACGGCCTCCGGACGCGGCTGGTCGGTCGCGCGCCTGTCCGCAGGCGGACAGCACCTCGTCGGGCAGGATCTCGGCGCGGACCGGTGCCGTGCGCTCGTGGCGATGCAGGGCGGCCTCGAGGCGGCCCTCGACTCAGGCGGCCACCGTCTCGCAACCGGCAGCATCCTGATCGTCAACGGCGACGTGCCGATCGAGCTCCGCAGCTCCGAGGGGGCGGCCTGGTTCGAGTGGCAGCTGTTCTCGCCGCCGTCGGGGCTGGTGCGCTCGGGCACGATCCGGGCGGTGCCGCTGCGCGTCGCCGACGGGATGCTGCGGATGATCGCCTCGATGACGGCCTCGCTGCTCGTGGTGACGCCCGAGGACAACGGGCGCCGGGAGATCTTCCTGCACCGCGCGCTCTCCCAGGTGATGGTGGCGGCGATCGGCGACGACCTCTTCTCGGAGAATCCCGAGGAGACGCTCTTCCGCCATGCGCTCTCCGTCGTCGCGGCGAACGCGGACGATCCGTCCTTCGACGTCTCGCGGCTGTGCGAGATCCTCCAGGTCTCGCGGAGCCGCCTCTTCGCGGTCTTCTCCGCCCACGGCACCTCGCCGGCGAAGGAGATCCGCCGGCGGCGCTCGCCGCAGCCGCCGCCCGTGTGAGCGGACGTGAAGAGGCGCCCCCGCGAATCGCGGAGACGCCTCCCTTCCCCCAATCGGACGCAGCCCCCCGCTGCGCCCCTCGGCTCCTTAGAGCGCGATGTCCATGTCGAAGGTCACGTTGCCCAGGTACGGCTTCCCTCCGCGCACCTCGCCGGAGCTGCTGTCGTAGGACAGCGGGTAGGTGAAGGTCTTCACGCAGACCTTGCCGTCCCAGCGGAACTGCAGCGTCACCGTCATCGCGGTCGGCACCATGGGTGGGGTGCCGTGGAAGTGGTCGTAGTCCCCGTCGACGAGCTCGACGTCGGTGAACTGCATGTTCCCCGAGATCAGGCTGTCCGAGATGAAGCCGTAGCTCGCCCCGCCGCCCGTGATGATCTGGCCGACGTACGTCTTGGGCGCGGTGCTGTTCAGGCCCCGGCTCATGGTGAGCGTCGCACCGAGGGTGTCCATGTAATAGGACAGGTCCTGGTGCTGGCACGCGGTGGAGTTGACCCCCATGCCGTGCATGATCGTCGCGGTGCCCTTGCCTCCGTTGAGGTCGTTGCCCATGCTGACGGTCACGCCGGCCGGCCCGTACGGCACCGGCTTGAAGCAGTCGCAGTCGGTGACGGACGCCACGGACGTCGGCAGCGCGACCGCTGCGGCGACGACCGGGACCGACCAGGCCGCACCCTTGAGGACGGTGCGCCGGCGGACGTCCCCGGCTCCGCGGTTGTCTTCGGTGTTGCTCATTCTCTCCCCTTTGTCTCCCCTAGAGGGTCGCCGTCGAAGGCGGCCCCTCTCAGTTAGGCAGATACCGGACGGTGGACCGGAAACTCTGCGGGAATCGTGGACTATTTGGCGATCCGGATGGACGGAGGGACGGGCTCCGGGGCGACGATCCGCGCGCGGAATCGCCGCGGGGGGAGCGGACTCCATACGATGATCAGGGGACGGGGGAGACGATGAAGACGTCGGCGGGCAGACCGCGCAAACAGGCGATCGATGATGCGCTACGGGGTGCCTTCGGGGAGCTCTTCGCCGAAGGCGGCGCCACGGGCATCACGATGCAGGATCTCATCGGCCGCGCCGGCACGAGCAGAGACGCGTTCTACCGGAGGTTCCACTCCGTCGGCCATTTCCTCGTGCATCTGATGACGAGCCGCTACGCGGTCGACCCGACCGAGGACACCGGCACGCTGCGCGGCGACCTGCTCGTCATCCTCCGCGACCAGGTCGCGATGTACACCGACGGCGTCTCCCGTGCGCTGCTCCCGCTGCTGCTCGACGCCTGCGCCCGGGACGAGGTGGTCGCGGGACTCCTCCGGGACCGCTTCCTCCACCCGCAGCGAGAGTCCACGACGCGCGTGATCGAACGAGCCGTCGCGCGTGGCGAGATCCGTCCGGTCGGCGACCTCTCCTATGTGCTCGACCTCGTCTACGGGCCTCTGCTGCTGCGCGCGGCGCTCCCCGGAGACGCGACGATCGACGACGACCTCGCAGAGCTCATCGCGGGCACGGTGCTCCGCGAGCTCGGGGCCGGCGACGAGGGGGAACGCGGGTCCTGAGCCGGGGCCGCTCTCCTCAGCGGCCCGTGTCGCGTGCGGGAGGCGATGCCGCCCGTCGTCGCCGAGCCTCCCGCGTGGAGGAGGGCGCCGCGGCCCGGGGACGAATGCCCCTATGGTGGACGGGTGACCACCCCTTCCGGACCCGATCAGACGCGCCTGCGCCTGCTCACCGCCGCTGCGGAGGAGATGCTGCAGCGCGGATACGCCGCCGCCTCGCTCTCGGCGATCGCCGGACGTCTCGGGCTCACAAAGGGCGCCTTCGGGCATCATTTCCCCACCAAGCAGAGCATCGTGGTCGCCCTGCTGGAGCGGGCGGACGAAGTCGTCGACGACGTCGGAGCACAGGCGTCGGCACTCTTCCCGGAGAGTCCGCTGCGCGCGTGCGTGGCGTTCTTCGCCGGGCTCGGCGCACGCGGTTCCGCCGATCCGGTCGCGGCGGTGGCGATGGCGCTGCACCAGGACCTGGCTGTGCCGGCCTCGGCCATCATGCCGACCAGGGCGCGGATGCGGGCGGTGATCGAGGCGCTGCTGCGACAGGCGGCGGACCGCGAGAGCCTGTTCCTGCGCATGGCTCCCGACGATGCGGCGCTGTTCCTGCTCACGCTCACCTCGGGGGAGCTCTCCGGGGCACGGTTCATCGAGGGGTACGGTCCGGAGCTCGCGATGCAGTTCCTCGCCGCGGGCCTCTCCGGCATCGGCGTGGAGGACGCGCAGGGCGTCGTCACCGACGGGGTCCGCGCGATCTGGGGCGCCTGAGTCCGCCGGATGCGATCGGCGGCATCTTGATATACGCTCGTCTCGGAAGGTAGACGTTCGTCTAAGCAGTCTGGGGGTCTGCAGGACGCGACGTGGATCCCCTTCCGCGTGCTGGGGGCGCGTGCGGGCCCGCGAACGGTGAGACGACCACCGTCCGCGGGCCCGAATCCTGTCCGCCGCCCACACTGTGACGCCGTGTGTCGCGTCGATTCGGATGGCATCCGGTTCCGCGCATAGCGTGTCCGAGTCCCCCACGAGAGGAAGAGACGCACCATGTCCCGTCGCACCACCGTCCTGGCCGCCGCCGCGATCGCGGCCACCACCCTGCTCGCCGCGTTGACCGGCTGCGCCTCCGCGAAGCCCGGGGCGTCGGACGCCCCCGGATCCTCCTCGGGGGACAAGGTCGTCAAGGTCGGCGTCGTCGGCAAGGGCGACCCGCAGTGGCCGGCCTTCGTCGCCGCCGCGAAGAAGGAGGGCATCGACGTCCAGCTCGTCGACTTCGGCTCCTACGAGCAGCCGAACCCCGCGCTCGCCGAGGGGGAGCTCGACATCAACCAGTTCCAGCACATCGTCTACCTCGCGGGCTACAACGTCGCATCGGGCAAGGACCTCCAGCCGATCGGCGCCACGGCCATCTACCCTCTGGGCCTGTACTCCAAGAAGTACAAGGACGTGAAGGACATCCCCAAGGGTGAGACCGTCCTGGTGCCGGACGACCCGAGCAACCAGGCGCGCGCCCTGCTGGTGCTGCAGTCCGCCGGCCTCATCGACCTCAAGAGCGGCGGGACGATCTTCAGCGACATCGCCGACATCGACACCGGGAAGTCCAAGGTGCAGGTCAAGGCGCTCAAGGCCGCGATCATCCCGACCTCCCTGCCGGACGCCGCCGCGGCGATCATCAACAACGACTTCGTGAAGGACGCCGGCCTGTCGTTCGACGACGCGATCGCGCAGGACGACCCGAAGGACCCGAACGCCCTTCCCTATGTCAACATCTTCGCCGCACGCGCCGAGGACAAGGACAACCCGACCTACCTCAAGCTCGTCGAGATCTTCCAGACCGACGCGAAGGTGCAGGCCGGGCTGCAGAAGGCCTCCGGCGACACCGCGGTGCCGCTGACGACCTCGGCCGCCGACCTCGAGGCGGCACTGAAGAAGGTCGAGAAGGACACCAAGGCCCACAAGGGCTGAGTCCCGTGCGAGAATCGGGCGGCGCCGAAGAGGCCCGCCCGATTCCCGCGTCCGGGCACGATGTGCCCGCTGAAGCATCCGGAGGTGCATCCATGGCGATCGTGAGTCTCGCCGGCGTCACGAAGACGTATCCGCCCACGACCAGGGGCGGCGCGGTCGTGACCGCGGTCGACGACGTGACCCTCGACATCGAGCGCGGCGACGTGTTCGGCATCATCGGCTACTCGGGAGCGGGCAAGTCGACGCTCGTGCGACTGATCAACGCGCTCGAGCCCGCCAGCGCCGGCAGCATCACGGTCGACGGGACGGACATCACCCGTCTCTCCGAGCGCGCGCTGCGATCCCTCCGCACCGGGATCGGGATGATCTTCCAGCAGTTCAACCTGTTCTCCTCGAAGACGGTCAAGGCCAACATCGCCTATCCGATGCGCCTCGCCGGCTGGTCGAGGGCGGACATCGACGCACGGGTCGAGGAGCTGCTGTCCTTCGTGGGCCTCGCCGACAAGGCCAAGGCGTACCCCGAGCAGCTCTCCGGCGGCCAGAAGCAGCGCGTCGGCATCGCCAGGGCGCTCGCCACGCGGCCCGCGATCCTGCTCGCCGACGAGGCGACCAGCGCGCTCGATCCGCAGACCACGCACGAGGTGCTCGCGCTGCTCAAGAGGGTCAACGAGGAGCAGGGGGTGACGATCGTCGTCATCACGCACGAGATGGACGTGATCCAGACCATCGCGACCAAGGTGGCGGTGATGGAGCACGGCCGCGTCATCGAGCAGGGCGACGTGTTCGACGTCTTCTCCCGCCCGCAGAACCCCGCGTCTCAGCGCTTCGTCGGAACCGTGGTGAAGGGGGTTCCCAGCCCGGCCGAGACGGCGGCGCTGCGGGAGCGCCACGACGGACGGCTGGTCACCTTCTCCTTCCGCGACGGGGTGTCGTCGCAGGCGCAGGTCTTCGTCGATCTCGCCGAGGCGGGACTGGACTTCGAGCTCGTCTACGGCGGCATCAACGACATCCGCGGCCGTGCCTTCGGACACCTCACCCTCGCGCTGCGCGGCGAAGACGCCGCGATCGATCGTGCGCTCGACCGCATCCGCGTGCAGGTCGAGGTCACCGAGATCACCGCTGAAGGGGAGGTGCACTGATGGATCGCCTCAACGAGCTCTGGCCCGACTTCTGGGCGGCCGCCGTCGAGACGCTGTACATGACGTCGTTCGCGCTCGTGCTCGGCGGCGTGCTCGGCCTCGTGATCGGCGTGCTCCTCTACGTCTCGCGCCCGGGCGGCCTCCTGCCCAGCCGAGTGGTGTCGGTCGTCGTCAACCTCGTGGTGAACTTCTTCCGGCCCATCCCGTTCGTGATCTTCATGGCCGTCGCCCAGCCGCTCGCACGTGTCGTCGTGGGGATCGGCATCGGCACGACCGCAGGCGCCTTCATGATCGGCCTCGCCGCGGCGTTCGCGATCGGGCGCATCGTCGAGCAGCATCTGGTGTCGGTCCCGCCCGGAGTGATCGAGGCCGCGCGGGCGATGGGGGCGAGCCCCTGGCGCATCCTCTTCACCGTCGCGATCCCCGAGTCGCTCGGCGGGCTGATCCTCGGCTACACGTTCGTGGTCGTCGCGATCATCGACATGACGGCGATGGCGGGCCTGATCGGCGGCGGCGGCCTCGGCGCCTTCGCCCAGATCTACGGCTTCCAGCAGTTCGAGCCGGTGGTGATGTGGGCGGCGATCGTGCTGATCGTGGTCTTCGTCCACATCGTGCAGCTGCTCGGCGCGCGCCTGGCCCGGGTGGTCATGCGCCGCTGAGGGGCGCCTCCTGCAGCCGCCGCCGCGTGCGGAACTCGCGCTCCTCGCCGCTGAGCGGATCGACGAAGCGCAGTTCCCGCGCGAGCAGCTGCAGGGGCTTCGCGAAGTCGTCCGGCGCTTCGGGCAACAGCACGGGGTAGAAGCCGTCGTGCAGGATGCCCGCGCCGAGCGCGGCGAGGTGCACACGCAGCTGATGCATGCGGCCCGTGTGCGGGCGCAGCAGCGTGTGCAGCACGCGGTCGTCCGCGGAGATCAGCTCGACGAGGGTCTCGGAGTTCGGCTCCCGCGTCCCGTCGACGTGCACGCACACGTGCGCACGGAGCTTCTCGATGTGGTTGCGATAGACGACCGGGAACGGTCCGCCGCCGAGCGCCGGGCGGGCCGGGTCCCAGCCCTCCGGCAGCGCGGAGACCGCCTCGTACACCTTCTCGACCCGGCGGTTCTCGAAGAGCAGCTGATAGGCGCCGCGGGTCTCCGGACGCACCGAGAACATCAGCAGGCCGGCCGTCGCGCGGTCGAGCCGGTGGATCGGGGTGAGCTCGGGGATGCCGAGCAGATTGCGCAGCCGCACCAGCGCGGAGTTCTGCAAGTACTTGCCGCCCGGGGTCGTCGGGAGGAAGTGCGGTTTGTCGGCGACGACGAGGTCGCGGTCGCGGTGCAGCACCTCGATCTCGAACGGGATGTCCCGCTCGACCGGCGGCTCCCGGTAGTACCAGACGAACTCGTGCACCCCCAGGGGCGTCTCCCTGGTGAGGGGGGAGCCGTCGCGCGCCACGATCTCGTCCCGGTCGAAGCGGCGCAGCAACCGCTCGGGGTCGAGGTGGAAGAAGCGCTCGGCCATGTACGCGGCGACCGTCGGCCACCGGCCCTCGGACGGCAGGTGCAGGCGGGTCGCGCCGACGCCGTCGCGCACCGGGAGCGGAGAGGGCATGCCCATCAGGCGTCGAAGCTCAGGCTGAGCTTGCGCAGCAGGGCGGCGAGCCGCTCGCGGTCGCCGCGGGGAAGCGCCGACAGCAGCGTCGCCTCGGCGTCGACCAGGCGGGTGATGGCGGCGTCGACGCGCACCTTCCCGTCGTCGGTCAGCGTGACGAGCACGCTGCGGCCGTCGGTCGGGTCCGCCTCGCGGCGCACGAAGCGGCGCCCCACGAGCCGGTCGATGCGATTGGTCATCGTGCCGCTGGAGACCAGGGTCTGCTGCAGCAGCTGCTTGGGGGAGAGCTGGAACGGTGCGCCCGCGCGCCGGAGCGCCGACAGCACGTCCCACTCCCAGGGCTCGAGATCGCTGCGGCGGAAGACGTCACGGCGCGCGCGGTCGAGGTGACGCGAGAGCCGGTCGACCCGGGAGAGCACCTCGAGGGGGGAGAAGTCCAGATCGGGGCGCTGCGCGCCCCAGGCGGCGACGATCCGATCGACCTCGTCCCCGGGTACCCGCTCGCCAGTGCTCACCCGTCCATTATCCCCGTGGCAGACTTGTCACGCGGTCCGGGGCCTTCGGCGCCCGTGGTGGCCGCGGTCCGCCGTGGTGTAATGGCAGCACGACAGCCTTTGGAGCTGTGAGGTTCAGGTTCGAGTCCTGGCGGCGGAGCATGACGCAGAACAGTCTGGCCATCATCGTCCTCGCGGCAGGACAGGGCACCCGCATGAAGTCGCGGCGCCCGAAGGTGCTGCACGAGATCGGCGGCCGCTCGCTCGTCGGGCACGTGCTCGCGACGGCCGCCCACCTCGGCGCCGAGCACGTCGAGGTCGTCGTCCGGCACGAGCGCGACCAGGTGGTCGACGCGCTGTCGACGCAGTACCCCGACGTCGTGATCGTCGATCAGGACGAGATCCCGGGCACAGGACGGGCCGTGCAGGTCGCGCTCGACGCGCTGCCGGAGGGCTTCGACGGCGATGTGCTCGTGCTCTCCGGGGACGTGCCCCTGCTCGAGGTCGAGACGCTCCGCGCCCTGGTCGACGGCCATCGCGCGGCCGCCGCGTCGGCCACGCTGCTGAGCGCCCTCCTCGACGACCCGACGGGCTACGGCCGCATCATCCGCAACGCCGACGGCGTGGTGGAGCGGATCGTCGAGCAGAAGGACGCGGACGAGGCCGAGGCCGCCGTGCACGAGATCAACGCGGGCATCTACGTCTTCCGCGCCGCCTCCCTGCGCACGCAGCTCGGCCGCATCACGCAGGACAACGCGCAGGGCGAGCTCTACATCACCGACGTGATCGGCCTGCTGCGCGGAGACGCCGAGACGGTGGCGGCCGAGCTGGCCGACGACGTGGCCTCCACGTTCGGCATCAACGACCGCGTGCAGCTCGCCGAGGCGGGCCGCGTGCTGAACCAGCGCATCGTGCGCCGGTGGCAGCGCGAGGGCGTGACCGTGGTCGATCCCCTCACGACCTGGATCGACGACGACGCCGTGCTCGCGCCCGACGTCACGATCCTGCCGAACACGCACATCCTCCGCGCCACCACGATCGCGCCGGGCGCGACGGTCGGGCCGGACACCACCCTGGTCGACTGCGAGGTGGGCGAGGACGCGGTGGTGAAGCGCACCGATGCGACGCTCGCCGTGATCGGAGCCGGGGCCACGGTGGGCCCGTTCTCCTTCCTGCGTCCCGGCACCGTGCTCGGTGCGAACGGCAAGATCGGCGCCTACGTCGAGACCAAGAACGCCGAGATCGGCGAGGGGAGCAAGGTGCCGCACCTCTCCTACGTCGGCGACGCGACGATCGGCCGCGGGGTCAACCTCGGGGCGAGCACGATCACCGCGAACTACGACGACGTCGACAAGCACCGCACCGAGATCGGCGACGAGGTGCACACCGGGTCGCACACGGTGCTCGTCGCGCCCGTTAGGCTGGGTGCTGGAGCGAAGACCGGCGCCGGCGCCGTCGTCCGGAAGGACGTCCCGGCGGGTGCACTGGCCATGAGCGTGGCCCCTCAGCGCAATGTCGAGGGGTGGGTCGAGAAGAACAGGGCAGGCACGGGCGCGGCGGATGCTGCCGCCCGGTCGCGAACGGCGGAATAGGCGGGACCGATGGGTCGCAGCAAGAAGAAGACGGTGGAGCTCGACAGGGACAACGGCGTCGCGCCGGGCCTGATCGCGAAGACCAAGAAGCGGCTCGTCGTCGCCGGAGGACGCTCGCATCCCGAGCTGACCCGGCAGGTCGCCGAGGCGCTCGGCACCGAGATCGCCCCCGTCGAGCACCGCACCTTCGCCTCGGGCGAGATCTACGCCCGCTTCGAGGTGTCGATCCGCGGATGCGACCTCTTCATCGTGCAGTCCTTCGGGGAGCCGGTCAACGAGTGGCTCATGGAGACGCTCATCATGCTCGACGCCGCCAAGCGCGCGTCGGCGAAGCGCATCACCGTCGTCGCGCCGTACTACCCGTACTCCCGTCAGGACAAGAAGGGCCGCGGACGCGAGCCGATCAGCGCCCGCCTGGTCGCCGACATGCTGAAGGTCGCCGGCGCCGACCGCGTGATGAGCGTCGACCTGCACGCCGCCCAGATCCAGGGCTTCTTCGACGGTCCCGTCGACCACCTGTTCGCCAAGCCGGTGCTGCTCGACCACTTCGAGCGCGAGCTGACCGCGGAAGACCGCGAGACCCTCACGATCGTCTCGCCGGACATGGGGCGCGTGCGCGTGGCCGACACGTGGTCGGACAGCCTGGGCGCGCCGCTGGCGATCATCCACAAGCGCCGCGACCCCAAGGTCGCCAACCAGGTCACGGTGCACGAGATCGTCGGCACGGTCGACGGGCGCACCTGTCTCCTGGTCGACGACATGATCGACACCGGCGGCACGATCGTGAAGGCCGCGCAGGCCCTCAAGGCGAACGGCGCCCGCAAGGTGATCGTCGCCGCGACCCACGCGATCTTCAGCGATCCCGCATCCGAGCGCCTGCAGGACTCCGCGATCGACGAGGTCGTCGTCACCGACACGATCCCGCTGACCGAGTCGCGCCGTTTCCCGGGTCTCCGGATCCTGCCGATCGCGCCGCTGCTGGCGACGGCGATCAAGCAGGTCTTCGAGGACGGCTCCGTCACGAGCATGTTCAACGGCGAGGCCTGATCCTCACGGTCTCCACGGCATCCGCAGGGGGAACTCATAGGCCCTCATCGGATGCTGGAGTCATGACCTCGCGCACCGCACGATCCGCCACCGCCCTCGTCGGCGTCGCCGGCGCCCTGCTGCTCGCGGGCTGCTCCGGCGCCGCGACGGCCGAGTCCACCCCGGGCGGGACTGCGCCCTCGGGGTCGGGAACGGGGTCCGCCGGCTACAAGGACGGCACGTACACCGCAGAGGGCTCGTACCAGACACCGGAGACGGTCGAGAAGATCTCGGTGACCCTCACCCTGAAGGACGGCTCCGTGACCGACGTCGAGGTCACGGGCGATCCGCAGGCCCGTGAGACGGAGCGGTACCAGGGGCAGTTCATCGACGGCATCGCCGCGGTGGTCGACGGGAAGCGGATCGACGAGCTGAAGGTCGACCGCGTCGCGGGCTCCTCTCTCACGAGCGGGGGCTTCAACCGTGCTCTCGAGCTCATCAAGGAGCAGGCGGCGGCGTGAGCCTCTGGCGCTTCGACGCGATCGGCACCGTCTGGGAGATCGAGACGGAGGCGCCGGTCGACGACGAACGCCGCGCGGAGGTGCGCTCCGTGATCGACGCCTTCGACCGGGGCTGGTCGAGGTTCCGCGAGGACTCCGCGGTGTCGGCGATCTCCGGGGGAGGAGGGATTCCGGCCCCGGTGGACGCCGTGGCGATGCTCGATCTCTACCGGGAGCTGTCCGACGCGACCGCCGGCGCGGTGAACCCCCTCGCCGGGGACGCGCTGGTCGCGCTCGGATACGACGCCGGGTACTCGCTCGTGCCCGGTGAGCCGCGCCCCGCGCCCGCCGACTGGACCCGCGTGCTCCACTGGTCGTCGGAGACGCTGACGCTCGCGGAGCCGGCGGTCATCGACGTCGGCGCCCTCGGCAAGGGCCGTCTGGTCGATCGGGTCCTGAGCGTCCTCGCGGGAGTGCGGGGGCGGATCGTCGTCGATGCCGGGGGAGACCTCGCGACACGCGGTGGCGAGCTGCGGGTCGCGCTGGAGCATCCCTACGATCCTGCGCTCGCCGTCGGGGTCGCCGTCATCCGCGATCGAGCGCTGTGCGCCTCGGGCATCGGACGCCGCGCCTGGGGCGACGGGCTCCATCATGTGATCGACGCGCGTACCGGGCTGCCCGTCCGCCGGTGGGCGGCCACGTGGGCGATCGCCGTCGACGCACTGCACGCGGATGCGGCCGCCACCGCCGTGTTCTTCGATGGCGGCGAGCGGTTCGCGGCCCGCCACGATGCCGGATGGGTGCGCATGTCGACCGACGGGCGGATCGAGAGCTCGCCCGGGTTCCCCGGAGAGCTGTTCCTGGCGGCGTGACCTCCTCCCGGTGCCGGAAACGCCGCCGCACGGCGAAGATGCGGAAGAGTAGTGGTGTGATCCGATCCCTCACGGCGACCCGCCAGCGGGTGCTGGCCGTCCTCGCCACGATCTCGATGTACCGCCTGGTTCTCTTCGCCCTCGTCGCGCTCGGCGGCATCGCCCTCGTGCTGTCGCTCCTGGGGCAGGTGGGGCCGGGGCCGCTCGAGCTGCTGGTCTCGTTCGCGGTGCTCGCGATCGCGATCTGCGCGGTCGATGCCGCGGCGCAGCGCATCCTCCGGCTGCCGTGGCGCATCGAGTCCTCGCTGGTCTCGTCGCTGATCCTGCTGTTCGTTCTGCAGCCCTCGCTCGAACCGGCCGGCCTCGGCGGCCTCGCGCTCGCCGGAGCGCTCGCCAGCCTCTCCAAGTACCTCATCGCCTGGCGGGGCCGGCACATCCTCAATCCGGCCGCACTCGGAGCCGCACTGGTGTCGATCCTCGGACTCGGCACCACGGCGTCGTGGTGGGTCGGCACGCCCGCGATGGCGATCCCCGTCGCCCTCCTCGGCCTCGCCGTCGTCTGGCGCACCGAGAAGGTGCGCATCGTGCTGGTCTTCGCCGTGATCGCGATCGCCGTGTCGGTCGGACGGCAGGCGGTTCAGCTCGGCGCGGCGGGGCTCGGCTTCTCGCCGGGCGACGCGCTCTCGCTCGCGGTGCTGCAGTCGCCGATCCTGTTCCTCGGGGCGTTCATGCTGTCCGAGCCCCTCACCCTCCCTCCGCGCCGCTGGCAGCAGGTCTGGGTCGCGGCGCTGGTCGGCGTGCTGGTCGGGTGGCCCATCCCGGTCGCCGGCCTGTTCACGCTCGGGCAGGAGCGGGCGCTGCTCATCGGCAACCTGCTCGCGTTCGCCTTCGCGCTGCGCGGGTCGGTTCGCCTGGTCCTCGAACAGCGCCGGTTCGCGACGCCGATGGTGCAGGAGCTCACGTTCCGCACCAAGAGCCGCCTGCGCTTCGTCGCCGGCCAGTACCTCGAGCTCGATGTGCCGCACGCCCATCCGGACGCCCGCGGGACCCGGCGCGAGTTCAGCATCCTCTCCGCGCCCGCCGACCTGCCGACGCTGCGCATCGCGTACAAGGACGGGGACCAGAAGCATCCCTCCAGCTACAAGCGCGCTCTCGCCGCGGCGCAGCCGGGCGCCGTGCTCGCGGTGACCGGCACCTGGGGCGATTTCGTGCTGCCGCGTGGCGACGGACCGGTCCTCATGGTCGCCGCGGGGATCGGGGTGACGCCCTTCGTGTCGCAGCTGCGTCAGCTGCGGGCGACGGGGGCCGAGCGCGATGTCGTGCTCGTCTACGTGGCCGCGGAGGCCGCAGAGCTGGCGTTCCGCGAGGAGCTGGAGCAGACCGGCGCCCGGGTGCTCGCCTTCACGCGCGACGAGCCGGCGGCGCTGCCCGCGAGCTGGACGTGGGGGCGGGGCGCCCGGCTCGACGCGGACGGGCTGCACCGGCTCGTGCCGGACCTCGCCGCCCGGCACGCCTTCATCTCCGGACCGCCGCGTCTCATCGCCGATCTCGCGCCCGCGCTCCAGCAGGCGCGCAGTCTCACCACCGACGCCTTCGCCGGCTACTGACACCGGCGCGTCCCGCCCCGGAGAGCGACGCCTCAGGCGTCGGAGGGCGCAGGAGCCGAGAGGGGCAGGCGCACGACGAAGCTCGTGTCGCCGGGCGTGCTCTCGACCGCGATCGTGCCGCCGTGGCCCTCCACGATCGCCTTCACGATCGCGAGGCCGAGACCGGTGCCGCCGGTCTGCCGCGCGCGCGAGGCGTCACCGCGTGCGAATCGCGCGAACATCTCGGTCTGCAGCTGAGGATCGATCCCGGGGCCGTCGTCGTGCACGCGCAGTTCGGCGTGGCCGCCGGCGGCGGTCACGCTGAGTGTCACGGTGGTGCCCGCGGGGGTGTGCGTGCGGGCGTTCGCCAACAGGTTCGCGACGACCTGGTGCAGTCGCCCCGCGTCGCCGTCGACCATCACCGGGTCGGAGGGGACGTCGAGCTCCCAGCGGTGCTCCGTGGCCGTGGGGCGTGCATCCGTCAGCTCCTCCACGGCGAGCTGCGTGAGGTCGACCGGAGAGTGCACGAGCTCACGCCCCTCGTCGAGGCGGGCCAGCAGCAGCAGATCCTCCACCAGCCGCGTCATGCGCAGCGACTGCGCCTGGATGCGCTCCAGAGCTGCCTCGGTGCTCTCCACCGTGCCCGCGGCCGCGGAGGGCTGCCGGAGGGCGCGGAGGGACAGCTCCGAATAGCCGCGGATCGACGCGAGCGGCGTGCGCAGCTCGTGGCTCGCGTCGGCGACGAACCGCCGCATCCGCTCCTCGTTCCGCTGCCGGGCGGCCAGGGAGGTGTCCACGTGGTCGAGCAGGGTGTTGAGGGCCACGCCCACGCGCCCGAACTCGGTGCCGGGATCGGCCTCCTCCTCGGGCACGCGCTCCGTGATCGAGACCTCTCCGCGGTCGAGGGGCTGCCCGGCGACACGGGTCGCCGTCGCAACCACGCTGCGCAGCGGGCGCAGGCCGACGCTGATGGTCAGGGCCGTGGTCAGGGCCAGGAGGATGAGCCCGCCGACCGTCGCGAGGGCGATCACCGTGAACAGGTGCGTCATCGTGAGCTGGATGTTGTCGCGGGGGAGGCCGGTGATGACGATCGCGCCGGAGCGCGTCTGCTGCGCGATCAGCCGCCAGGAGACCCCCGCCGTCTCGGTGGTGACCGGCACGTTCAGCTCCTGCACCGCGTAGGTCGCGGCGGCGAGCTGCAGCGAGGTGAGGTCGCGCAGCTTGCCGTCGGTGCCGACGATCGCCCCGGAGGGTTGGCCGCCGTGCCCGGCGACGGTGTAGAGGATGCCCGTGCTCGGCACGGAGCGCTGATCGAGGACGGTCCCGGGCGTGACCGCCACGGGATTCGACTGGATCGCCTGCTCCGTCCATGCCTCGGTCTTCGACGACAGCGAGCGCAGCTCGGTGTCGAGCTGGCTCTCCAGCGTCAGTCCGAGCGTGGCGCTCGTGATGATCGCGACGATGACCAGGATCAGCGACACGAAGCCGATCACCGCGGCCATCAGCCGTGCCTGCAGGCTCAGAGGCCTGCGCTTCGCCGCACTCACGTCAACCCGCGATCCTCATCACCACGCCGCAGGCGTCACTGCGGTGCCTTGATCATGTACCCCACGCCGCGGACGGTGTGCAGCAGCGGGGCGCGCCCCGCGTCGATCTTCTTGCGCAGGTAGGAGATGTACAGCTCGACGACCGACGACTTCCCGCCGAAGTCGTAGCTCCACACCCGGTCGAGGATCTGCGCCTTCGACAGCACGCGACGGTCGTTGCGCATGAGGTAGCGGAGCAGCTCGAACTCGGTCGCGGTCAGCTCGATCTCGTCGTCCCCGCGGAACACCTCGTGGCTGTCCTCGTTGAGCGAGAGGTCGGCCACGCGGAGGATCGCCTGCTCGTCGTCGGAGCGCACCTGTCCCGCCCGGCGGATGACGGCGCGCAGCCGCGCGATCACCTCCTCCAGGCTGAAGGGCTTGGTGACGTAGTCGTCGCCGCCGGCGGTCAGCCCGGAGATGCGATCCTCCACGGCGTCCTTCGCGGTGAGGAAGACGACCGGCACGAGGTTCCCCGACTCGCGGAGGCGTCGCAGCACGCTCATCCCGTCGAGGTCGGGCATCATCACGTCGAGCACGAGGGCGTCGGGCTCGAACTCCCGGGCGGTCTGCAGCGCCTCGAGCCCGCTCGCCGCGGTGCGCACCTCCCAGCCCTCCATGCGCAGGGCCATCGCGAGCAGGTCGGTCAGCATCGGCTCGTCATCGACGGCGAGGATGCGCAGCGGAGAGCCGTCGGGCCGGCGGAGCTCCGGGTGGTCGTTCGTCATGACCTCATTGTGGATCCGCTGACACCGAGAATCCAAGGAGGAGGCTATGAGCGGTCTGTGAGGATCGTCGGCGATCTCGGAGGGCGCGCCGATGTCGGAGGGTCGCAGTAGTGTCGCGCCATGAGCGAGCAGCAGATCGTCATCACCGCACAGTCGACGGCGGACGTCGTCCAGGCCGTCTCCCGCGCGGAGCAGGAGGGGAAGGGCATCACCGTCGTATCGGGCGGGCATGGGCTGTGGTCGCACCAGCCGGATGAGGGGGTGCGCCTCGAGCTCACCGGACTCGCCGAGGTCTCCGTCGGCGAGCGGCTCCCCGACGGCACCACGAGGGTGAGCATCGGGGGCGGGGCGACCTGGGGCGGCGTGGCACGGGCCCTCGCCGATCACGGTCTCGCGATCAGCTCGGGGGACACCTCGTCGGTGGGCGTGGGCGGGCTGACCCTCGGCGGCGGGGTCGGCTGGATGGTGCGTGCGTGGGGGCTCGCGGCGGATCAGCTCATCGGGGCGCAGGTTGTCACGGCCTCCGGAGAGGTGGTCGAGACGTCAGCCGATCGGCACCCCGATCTGTTCTGGGGACTGCGCGGCGGCGGGGGCAACTTCGGCGTCGTCACCCGCTTCGACTTCTCCGCGCACCCGCTCCCGCGGATCGGCTACGCGGAGTACGTGGTCGACGGCGACGCTGCGGCGGCGCTGCGGGCTGCCCGCGAGGCGATGGCGGTCGCACCGCGCGAGGTCACCGCGACCTACATGGACGTCCCGCCGATGGATCCCAGCGCCCCGGCCGGCGCCCGGCTGTCGGCGGTGTGGGCGGGGGATGACGTCGACGCGCTGCGTAGCGCGCTCGCCGCAGTGGAAGCCCAGGAGGGGGTCTCCGCGGAGTTCTCCGTGCCGGCGTACCGGGAGATCCTGCTCGAGATGCCGGCGCCGGAGGGGGAGGGGCCCGTCCCCGGTTTCATCGGCGGCAACGGGCTCTTCGCCGAGCTCGATGACGCGCTGATCGAGCGTCTCGTCGCCTTCCGTGCGAGCTATCCGGCGTCGGTGCTGTTCCTCCGCTCCCTCGGCGGGGCCTTCGGCGAGGTGGCGCAGGAGGACACCGCGTTCCCGGCGCGGCATGCGACGTGGTTCGTCATGGCCGGCGGGTTCGACATCCCCGGCCTCCTCGATGACGAGACCCGCACCGCGATCGCCGCCGACTGGAAAGCGATCGAGGAGCAGCGGATCGCCGAGTACGGCAACTTCACCAGCACGGAGTCGCCGGAGTCCGTGCCGGGCATGTTCACCGCGGAGGCGTATGCGCGGCTGCGCGATCTCAAGCGCACCTGGGACCCTGCGGGGCTCTTCCGCCGCAACCACACGATCGTCTGAGCCGGAGCCTCGGAGAAGACGATGAGGGCCGGACGCCCTGCGGCATCCGGCCCTCATCGATCAGGTCGGGATCAGTGCGTGTCCTCGGCCTCGATCTCGGTGCGGTCGCCCGACCACTGCGTGTGGAAGGTGCCCTGCTTGTCGACGCGCTTGTAGGTGTGGGCGCCGAAGAAGTCGCGCTGCCCCTGCACGAGGGCGGCGGGGAGACGGTCAGCGCGGATGCCGTCGTAGTACGACAGCGACGACGAGAACGCCGGGGCGGGGATGCCCGCGGTCGCCGCCGCGATCACGACGCGGCGCCACGAGGCCTGGCCGCGGCCGAGCGCCTCGGCGAAGTACGGCGCGGTCATCAGCACCGGCAGGTCGGGGGTCGCGGAGTAGGCGTCCGCGATGCGGTTCAGGAACTGCGCGCGGATGATGCAGCCGCCGCGCCAGATCTTCGAGATCGCGCCGAGGTCGATGTTCCAGTCGTACTCGGCGGCGCCGGCGCGGATCTCGTCGAAGCCCTGCGAGTAGGCGACGATCTTCGAGGCGTAGAGCGCGAGGCGCACGTCCTCGATGAACGCGGCCTCGTCCTCAACCACGAAGTCCTCGTCCGGGCCGGGGAGCGACGAGGCGACCTCGCGCTGCTCCGGGTGCGAGGACAGCGAACGCGCGAAGGTGGCTTCGGCGATGCCGGACACCGGCACGCCCAGCGACAGCGCGGTCTGCACCGTCCAGGCGCCGGTGCCCTTCGCGCCGGCCTGGTCGAGGATGACGTCGACCAGGGGCTTCCCGGTCTCCGCATCGACCTGGCGGAGCACCTCGGCGGTGATCTCGATGAGGTACGACTCGAGCTCTCCGCGGTTCCACTCCGCGAAGATCTCGGCGATCTCGGCGGGGGACTTGCCGGTGCCGCGACGGATCAGGTCATAGGCCTCGGCGATCAACTGCATGTCGGCGTATTCGATGCCGTTGTGGACCATCTTGACGAAGTGCCCGGCCCCGTCGTGGCCGACGTGGGTCACGCAGGGCTCGCCCTCGGCGACCGCGGCGATCGACTTGAGGATGGGGCCGAGGGTGACCCACGACTCGTCCGAACCGCCGGGCATGATCGAAGGGCCGGTCAGGGCGCCCTCTTCGCCGCCCGAGATGCCCGCGCCGACGAAGTTGATACCCGTCTCGCGGACCGCCTTCTCGCGCCGGATGGTGTCGGGGAAGTAGGCGTTGCCGCCGTCGACGATGATGTCGCCGGGCTCGAAGACCCGCACGAGCTCATCGATCACGGCGTCGGTGGGGCCGCCGGCCTTGACCATGATGATCGCCGTGCGGGGCTTCTGCAGGCTGGCGGCGAACTCTTCGTAGGAGAACGCGGGGATGAACCCGGCCTCCGGGTGAGCGGCGACGAGCTCGTCGGTCTTCGCGCGCGAGCGGTTCAGCACCGCGACCGTGTTGCCCTCGCGGCTGGCGAGGTTGCGGGCGAGATTCGAGCCCATGACGGCGAGTCCGACGACTCCGATGTTTGCTGCGGCTTCGGGCACAGTGCGCTCCTCGATAGGAATGGGTGCTCTCAGGCTATCGCTGTCGCCGTGCCGGAGCCGATGTGTGTCGCGTCGAGGAGCGCCGGGCGCCGGGCATCGGGCCGGGCGATATCGTGGGGGCATGCGCGTGGTCGTGATGGGCCCCAGCGGCTCAGGCAAGTCGACGATCGGTTCTGCCCTCGCCGCCCGGCTCGGCGTCCCCTTCATCGATGCGGATGATCTGCATCCGGCGTCGAACGTCGCGAAGATGTCGGCGGGGATCCCGCTGGACGACGACGATCGGATGCCCTGGCTGCGCCTGGTGGGAGAGGCGCTGCACGCCGAGGCATCTGCGGTGATCGCCTGCTCCGCTCTCAAGCGCGCATACCGGGACGTCATCCGGGCCGAGGAGCCCGAGGCGCTGTTCGTCGAGCTCGCGATCGACAGAGCCGTCCTCGAGAGCCGGATGCGTGCCAGGGCGGATCACTTCATGCCGGCGTCCCTGCTGGACTCCCAGCTCGGCGCGCTGCAGCCACTGCAGGCGGATGAGCGCGGCGTGGTCGTCGATGGAGCCGCCGGCGGGGTCGACGACGTGGTGACGGCGATCGTCGCGGCGCTGTCGCCCGCGACGGAGGCGGATCAGTCCTTGCGGTAGCCCGAGCGGCCCATCGCGAACAGCGCGCCGAAGCTGAAGATCGTCGCGCCGACGGCCATCAGGCCGATCAGCCAGAGGATCGCGTGGGAGAGGAAGGCGCCGTCGAACATGCGGGTCGCTCCGGTTTCTGCTGCGGGGAAGCGGACGTGTGTTTCCCAGCCTATCGGTCTTCGGGTACCATGGAGGGGTTCCTCGGCGAGGGATGCTCGCGCATGCGCGTCATCCGTTATCGACGCGGCGATGCAGGCCAGTGGCTTCTGCTTCTCCGTGTGCGCGTCGAGAAGCCGAACAGAAGACCACCGTGCGGCGCATCGCTGCACGCCCGAAGGAGAACCCCATGTCTGAAGACAACAAGGTCCAGGCCGAGCTTCGCAAGAGCTTCGGCAAGGGCTTCGCCCGCCGCCTCCGCGCCGAGGGCAAGATCCCCGCTGTCATCTACGGCCACGGCACCGACCCGGTGCACGTCGCGCTGCCCGGCCACCAGGTCGGCCTGATCGTCCGCCGCGCGAACGCGCTGCTCGACCTCGACATCGAGGGCGCCGCGCAGCTCGCGCTGGTCAAGGACATCCAGAAGGACCCGGTGCGCCAGATCATCGAGCACATCGACCTCCTGGTCGTGAAGAAGGGCGAGAAGGTCTCCGTCGAGGTGCCGATCGTCGTCACCGGCGAGTCGTTCTCGGGCACGATCGTGACCGTCGACGTCGCGAACATCAAGCTCGAGGTCGAGGCGACCCACATCCCGCAGAACGTCGAGGTCAGCGTCGAGGGCCTGCAGGAGGGCGCGCACATCACCGCCGCCGACGTGACGCTCCCCAAGGGCGCGACGCTGCTCGACGACCCGGAGCTGCTGCTCGTCGCCGTCTCCGTGCCGGCTGCCGAGACCGCCGATGAGGAGACTGCCGCCGACGAGGCCGCTCCTGCCGCCGAGGAGGCCGCCGCGGAGTGATCCGCCGGATGTTCATGACGGAGGGGGCGCGAGCAGATCGCGTCCCCTCCGTCGTATCCTGACCGCATCGACCGAAGAGGACGACCAATGGCATCCACCTGGCTGGTGATCGGACTGGGCAATCCCGGGCCGCGCTACGAGGCGACCCGTCACAACATCGGTCAGATGGTGGTCGACGAGCTCGCCTCCCGCCGGGGTGAGCGCTTCCGGGAGCACAAGGGTGGCGCCCGGGTCGTCGAGACCTGGCTGCGCCCGGGGGGCGACAAGGTCGTGCTTGCGAAACCGAACACGTTCATGAACGTCTCCGGCACCCCCGCCGCGGCGCTCGCACGGTTCTACTCCGTCGACCCCGAGAGAGTGATCGTCGTGCACGACGAGCTCGACATCCCCTTCGACACGATCCGTCTGAAGGTCGGGGGAGGGCATGGCGGGCACAACGGCGTCCGCGATGTGGCCCGGGCGCTGACCACCGCCGAGTTCCCGCGCGTGCGCGCGGGCATCGGGCGTCCTCCGGGTCGCCAGGACCCGGCCGACTGGGTGCTCTCGCCCTTCAGCTCGGCCGAGCGTGAGACACTCCCGATCTTCGTGTCCGACGCCGCCGATGCCGTGGAGCAGCTGATCGACGAAGGGCTGCTCCCCGCTCAGCAGAAGCATCATGCCCCGCGCTGAGGCGGGGCATGATGCTCGTGCGGCGGCGGGCTCTCAGTAACCGCTGGTGGCTGCGCCGGCACCGACACCGCAGGCGATGAAGGTGAAGAAGAAGAACGCCACGGGGCCGACGACCGCGAGGATCATCCCGGCGAGACCCTGACCGCGGCCGCGGCGCTTCACGATCGCGATGATGCCGAGGACGATCGCGGCGATGCCGATCGCCGTTCCGGCCCAGAACGTCAGCTCCGCCATGAGCACGTCCATCCGGGCCGGAGCGAGGAGACCGAGGTCGGATGACATCCCGCTCGACGAGCTCAGGAAGAAGCCGGGCGCCTTGTTTCCGATCTGGAAGCCGAAGACCGCGCCCAGGATCGGGACGACCACCAGCGCGATCAGGCCGGCGACGAGCGAGATGACGCCGAGGAGCGGCGATCCCTTGACCGGGGCCTCCGGCGCGTATCCGCCGACAGCTGCGGGGTACCCGCCCACCGGGACGGGGTAGGCGCCCGGAGGGGCCTGATACGGAGGAGCGGCGGGCGCGCCGTATGCGGGCGCGCCATACGCCGGGGCGGTCGGTGCGCCGTAGGCCGGAGCCTCAGGGGTCGAGCCCGGTGCACCGTATGCCGGAACGTCCGCGGGGGCGCCGTAGCCTGTGGCCTCAGGGACCGAGTCCGGTGCACCGTAGGCGGGCGCGGCGGGAGGAGCGCCGTACGCGGGTGCATCCGGCGCCGACCCGGGGGCCGCGTAGGCGGGGACGCCGGACGCGGCGTAGCCGGAGGCGTCCGGGGCCGGAGCTCCGTATGCCGGGGCCTCACCCATCGGCGCTCCATACCCGGGCATCGCCTGATCGGCCTGAGGGACAGGCGGAGCAGCGGGGAAGGCCGCGGAATCGGGGGCGGGGACGGGCGGCACCGGGGGCACTGCCCCGTGCGGCTGGTTCGGATCGGTCACGCCCCCATCCTAGAGCGTGGCAGGCCTCTCGGGAGAGTGCCGTTCCGCGCGGAGACGTGCGTTCAGACCCGCCGCAGCAGGCCGACCTTGTCGTAGACGTCGGCGAGCGTGCGGTCGGCGACCTCGTCCGCGCGAGCGGCATTGGCGGCGAGGATCCGGTCCAGCTCGGCGGGGTCGGCGAGCAGTTCGAGAACGCGTTCGCGCACCGGGCCGAACTCGTTCACCACGACCTCGGCGAGGCCCTTCTTGAAGTCGCCGTACCCGCGGCCGGCGTACTCGTCCTCGATCGCGCCGATCTGCCGGCCCGTGAGCGCCGCATAGATGGTGAGGAGGTTGGAGACGCCCGGCTTGTTCTCGCGGTCGTAGCGGACCGATCCTTCGTTGTCGGTGACCGCGCGCATGATCTTCTTCGCCGACTTCGAGGGCTCGTCGAGGAGCCACAGCACGCCGGCGTCGCTCTCCGCCGATTTCGACATCTTCGACGTGGGGTTCTGCAGGTCGTAGATGCGGGCGGTGTCCTTCTGGATCACCGGCTTCGGCACCACGAACGCCTCCCCGAAGCGCGAGTTGAAGCGCTCGGCGAGGTCGCGTGTGAGTTCGACGTGCTGCTTCTGGTCATCGCCCACGGGCACGACGTCGGTCTGGTAGAGCAGGATGTCGGCGGCCATCAGCACCGGGTAGGTGAACAACCCGACCGAGGTCGCGTCGGCGCCGAAGCGGCTGGACTTGTCCTTGAACTGCGTCATCCGCCCGGCCTCTCCGAAGCCGGTGATGGTGCTGAGGATCCAGGCGAGCTCGGCGTGGGCGCGCACGTGCGACTGCACGTACAGCGTGGACTGCGAGGGCTCGATGCCCGCGGCGATGTACTGCGCCGCGGTGCGACGGGTCTTCTCGCGCAGCTCGGCAGGGTCCTGCGGCACGGTGATCGCGTGCAGGTCGACGACGGAGAAGAACGCGTCGTAGGAGGTCTGCAGATCTCGCCACTGCAGGAGCGCCCCGATGTAGTTGCCGGCCTGGAGGGAGTCGGCGGAGGGCTGCATTCCGGAGTAGAGGCGAGATTTCGTCACGGTGTCAATCCTATGGGGGCGTCGCCCCGCGCTGTCTCAGTACGTGTAGTCGACGAGCACGGGGGAATGGTCGCTCCAGCGCTCGGCATAGGTCGCGGCGCGGGCCACCCGGTAGTTGGTCGCCCGCTCGGCGAGGGCAGGGGTGGCCAGGTGGTAGTCGATGCGCCAGCCGGCGTCGTTGTCGAACGCCTGACCGCGCATGGTCCACCAGGTGTACGGGCCGTCGACCTCGCCATGGGCGGCGCGGCCGACGTCGACCCATCCGAGGCCGGGTCCGGTCGAGCCGTCGACGCCGGTGACCTGTTCACCCTCAGCGCCGAGGAAGCGGTCGAAGTAGCCGCGCTCCCGCGGGAGGAAGCCCGACTTGGTGCGGTTGCCGCGCCAGTTGCGGATGTCGAGCTCACGGTGGCCGACGTTCAGGTCGCCCGTGACGAGGGCCAGTGCGCCGTCGGCGGCGAGCTGGGGCATCCGCTCCTCCATCGCGTCGAGGAACTTCCACTTCTCGACCTGCTTCGGGGTATCGGCCTCGCCCGAGTGCACGTAGGCGCTCACGACCGTGAGCGGCACGCCGCCGAGCAGGAAGTCGGCCTCGAGCCAGCGGCCCGCGGAGTCGAAGTCGTCGGCGCCCAGGGCGGTGCGGGAGGCGACGGCCGGCTCGCGACTGACGACGGCCACGCCGGCGCGCCCCTTCGCGGTGGCGACGTCGTGCAGGATCGACCAGCCCGGGAAGGCGGCCTCGACGTGCTCGTCCTGCGCACGGACCTCCTGCAACGTGACGACGTCCACACCGGACTCGTCGAGCCAGGTGTGCATCCCGTTGCGCACCGCCGCGCGGATGCCGTTGACGTTGACCGAAGCGATACGCAGATGAGGCATGCCACCAGACTACTGAGGGGGTGGGACATCGCCCGCGGCGCTGCTCCGCGCCGCATCCCACCGCTCCTCGAGGCGCTCGAGCTCGGTCAGCGCGTCCTGCACCTCCTGCCGCGGACCCCGGGAGCGCCACCACGGGGCGTCGCTCCGGGCCTCGACGGCGAGCCGCAGGCGCTCGCGGGCGGCCTCCAGCTCGGTGTCGCGGCGACGGGCGAGGATCTCCTCGTCGGTGAGCGGGATCAGGCGCTCATGGTCGTCGTGCGCCGCCACCGCCACCCATGACGACGCGACCAGCACGATGATCCCCAGCAGCCGGAACCAGAGCAGGAGCCCCACGAACACCGCGAAGGTGGCGAGGAGCGGATTGGACGGCGTGAACGAGAGCAGGTATCCGACGCCGAACTGCAGCACGGTGATCGCCGCGCCGCCGATCATGGCCCCGGGCAGCACGCGCCGCATCGAGAGGGAGATGCCGATCAGGAACCGCATCAGCGCCCCGATCGCGACGGTGAAGACGACGAAGCCGACGAGCAGCGCGCCCAGGCCCACGCCGAACCTGTACCAGGGGGAGCGGTCGCTCCAGCCGAGCAGCTCGAAGATGAAGTTGAGCACCGTCGAGCTCGCCGTGGCGAGCACGGAGCCGATCGCGAGCAGTACCGCGAACGCGAGCGACGCGACGAAGTCGCGGGCCTTCAGCCGCAGGAACCCGCGGTCGTCCGGCGGGATGACGAAGATGTCCCGCACCGCCTTGCGGGCGAAGGTGATGAAGCCCACCGAGGTCCAGAGCGCCGTGAGGAGCGCGATCGCACCGGTGACCGCCAGCACTCCCGTGCTCGACTTGGCGATCTCGGCGACCTGGTCGACGGTGAAGAGCCCGGTGCTGCCGGAGGAGGTCTCGGTGATGAGCCCGGGCGCGTAGCTGTTGATGATGCCGATCAGCCCGGCGATGGCCTCGTCGCTGCCGCCCAGCCAGACGCCGACACCCGCGAACGTCACGTACAGCAGCGCGAACATGCTGAACAGCGCCTGGTAGCTCACCCCCGCGGCCAGCAGGAAGCCGTTGTGCTGCAGGAAATGCCGCCACACGCGCAGGGGGAACCAGCCGAGGGTCCGCTGAGCGATCTCCCGGGCGCGGTCGATGGGCCTCTCCTGGTCGGTCACCCGACCAGCGTATCCATCGGCGGCGGGACGCCGCATTCCCGGCGGCTCAGCGCGCGCCGAGCAGAGCCGCCTGCTTGACCTCGGCGATCGCCTTGGTGACCTCGATGCCGCGGGGGCAGGCCTCTGTGCAGTTGAAGGTCGTGCGGCAGCGCCACACGCCCTCCTTGTCGTTGAGGATGTCGAGGCGCGCCTGGGCGTTGTCGTCGCGCGAGTCGAAGATGAAGCGGTGCGCGTTGACGATCGCGGCGGGGCCGAAGTACTGTCCGTCGGTCCAGAACACCGGGCACGACGTGGTGCACGCCGCGCACAGGATGCACTTGGTGGTGTCGTCGAAGATCGCGCGGTCGGCGATCGTCTGCAGGCGCTCCTTGCCCTTCTCCGGCGTGGACTTCGCGACCAGGAACGGCTGCACCTCGCGATAGGCCGCGAAGAAGGGCTCCATGTCGACGATGAGGTCCTTCTCGAGCGGGAGGCCCTTGATCGCCTCGACGTAGATCGGCTTCGAGATGTCGAGGTCCTTGATCAGCGTCTTGCAGGCGAGGCGGTTGCGGCCGTTGATGCGCATCGCGTCGGAGCCGCAGATGCCGTGCGCGCAGGAGCGGCGGAAGCTCAGCGAGCCGTCGACCTCCCACTTGATCTTGTGCAGGGCGTCGAGCACGCGGTCGGTGGCGTACAGCTCGACGTCGTAGTCGACCCAGCGGGGTTCCTCGTCCACCTCGGGGTCGAAGCGGCGGATGTTGAACGTCACCAGGAAGGACTGCACGCCGGTGTCGTCGGCGGCCTGCAGGTCGGCGACGGCGTCCGGATCGACGAGAGCGCTGGACATCAGTACTTCCTCTCCATCGGCGGGTACTTCAACTCGCCGTCCTCGTTCTTGGTGAAAACGACCGGCTTCCAGTCGAGCTTGATGTGGTCGGTGGCGTCCGAGGAGTGCGGGTCGCCGACCAGGTAGGCCATGGTGTGCTGCATGAAGTTGACGTCGTCGCGCGTCGGATAGTCGTCGCGCATGTGGCCGCCGCGGCTCTCCTGACGGTTGCGGGCGGCGTAGACGACCACCTCGGCGATGTCGAGCAGGAACCCGAGCTCCACGGCTTCGAGGAGGTCGGTGTTGAAACGGTGACCCTTGTCGTCGACGTGCACGTTCTTGTAGCGCTCGCGCAGCTCCTCGATGACGCCCAGCACGTGGGTGAGCGACTCCTCGGTGCGGAACACCTGCGCACCGCGGTCCATCTCGTCCTGCAGCTTCTTGCGTAGTACGGCGATGCGCTCGGTGCCGGCGTTGTTGCGCAGGCCCTCGATCATGTCGCGCACGCCGTCGACCGCACCGTCCGGCAGGGGGACGAACTCGGCGGTCTTGACGTACTCGACCGCGTTGCGGCCGGCGCGCTTCCCGAAGACGTTGATGTCCAGCAGGGAGTTCGTGCCGAGGCGGTTGGAGCCGTGCACCGAGACGCAGGCGCACTCGCCCGCGGCGTACAGGCCGGGGACGATGGTGTCGTTGTCCTGGAGCACCTCGGCGTTGTTGTTCGTCGGGATGCCGCCCATCGCGTAGTGCGCGGTCGGCATCACGGGCACCGGCTCGACGACCGGGTCGACGCCCAGGTAGGTGCGGGCGAACTCGGTGATGTCCGGGAGCTTGGTCTCGAGCACCTCGGCGCCCAGGTGCGTGCAGTCCAGCAGCACGTAGTCCTTGTGGGGGCCGGCGCC
>NZ_JBEBSA010000008.1:0-114083 GCF_040394595.1 Microbacterium sp. | reverse complement strand
CCGTCACGAACCCCGGACGAATCAGACGGATCGGCCCGCGAAACGGGACACCACCTGCCAAACGGGACAAGCCCGCCCCACCGCCCACCCCGCCCGCCCTCGCCGCGGGAACGACCCCGATAGACTGGAGGCGCCCCGCCGGCCCCTTCCCTTGGAGTGCGCGTGACCACCCCGAACACCCCCACCGTCCACGTCCCCGACTCGGTCGAGAACGCTGAAGCGACTCCCGAGAAGGAGCAGCCGTACGCGGCGCTCGGGCTCAAGGACGACGAGTACGCGCGCATCCGGGAGATCCTCGGACGCCGTCCCACCAGCGGCGAGCTGGCCATGTACTCGGTGATGTGGTCGGAGCACTGCTCCTACAAGTCGTCGAAGAACTATCTGCGCCGCTTCGGCCAGAAGGTCTCGGACGAGATGAAGCAGCGCCTCATGGTGGGCATGGGGCAGAATGCCGGCGTCATCGACGTGGGCGAGGGGTGGGCGGTCACCTTCAAGGCCGAGTCGCACAACCACCCGTCCTACATCGAGCCGTTCCAGGGCGCCGCCACCGGCGTGGGCGGCATCGTGCGCGACATCATCTCGATGGGCGCCCGCCCGGTCGCCGTCATGGACGCGCTGCGCTTCGGCGCGATCGACCACCCCGACACCCCGCGCGTGGTGCACGGCGTCACCGCGGGCATCAGCTTCTACGGCAACTGCCTCGGCCTGCCCAACATCGGCGGCGAGACCGTGTTCGACGCGGTGTACCAGGCGAACCCCCTCGTCAACGCCCTCGCGGTCGGCGTGCTGCGCCACGAGGACCTCAAGCTCGCGAACGCGACCGGCGTCGGCAACAAGGTCGTGCTGTTCGGCGCCCGCACGGGCGGCGACGGCATCGGCGGCGCCAGCATCCTCGCCTCCGACTCGTTCGACGACGGCGGCCCCACCAAGCGTCCCGCGGTGCAGGTCGGCGACCCCTTCGCCGAGAAGGTGCTCATCGAGTGCTGTCTGGAGCTCTACCGCGGCGAGCTCGTCGAGGCGATCCAGGACCTCGGCGCCGCCGGCATCTCGTGCGCCACGAGCGAGCTCGCCGCCAACGGCGACTCGGGCATGCACGTCTCGCTCGACAACGTGCTGCTCCGCGACCCCACCCTGACCGCTGAGGAGATCCTCATGTCGGAGTCGCAGGAGCGGATGATGGCGATCGTCGCCCCCGAGAAGCTCGACGCCTTCATGGCCGTGGTGGACAAGTGGGAGGTCGAGACCTCCGTGCTCGGCGAGGTCACCGGCGACGGACGCCTGGTGATCGACTGGCAGGGCGAGCGCATCGTCGACGTCGACCCGTCGACCGTCGCCGTCGACGGGCCGGTGTACGACCGTCCGGTCGCCTACCCGGTCTGGATCGACGCGCTGCAGGCCGACGCCGCGGAGGATCTCCCCCGCGACAACAGCCCGGAGGGACTGCGTGCGCAGTTCCTGCAGCTCGTCGCCTCGCCGAACCTCGCCGACACGAGCTGGATCACCAACCAGTACGACTACTACGTGCTCGGCAACACGGCCCTGAGCTTCCCCGACGACGCCGGCATGATCCGCGTCGATGAGGAGTCCGGCCTCGGCTTCGCGATCGCCACCGACGCGAACGGCCGCTACAGCCAGCTCGACCCCTACGCGGGCGCGCAGCTCGCCCTCGCCGAGGCGTACCGCAACGTGGCCGTCACCGGCGCGACCCCCACGGCGATCACCGACTGCCTCAACTTCGGCTCCCCGGAGAACCCCGAGGTCATGTGGCAGTTCGGACAGACCGTCGACGGCCTCGCCGACGGATGCTACGCACTGGGCACGCCCGTCACCGGCGGCAACGTCTCGTTCTACAACCAGACGGGCGACGTGCCGATCCACCCGACCCCCCTGGTCGGCGTGCTCGGCATCATCGACGACGTCGCCCGCCGCATCCCCTCCGGCTGGCAGGACGTCGGCGAGAACATCTACCTCCTCGGCGTGACCTCCACCGAGCTGTCCGGCTCCGCCTGGGCGGGCACGGTGCACGACCACCTCGGCGGACGCCCGCCGGCGGTCGACCTCGACGCCGAGAAGCGCCTCGCGCAGCTGATCGCCGCAGGTGCCGAGGAGTCGCTGATCTCGTCGGCGCACGATCTCTCCGAGGGGGGTCTCGCCCAGTCGCTCGCCGAGGCCGTCATGCGCTTCGGCATCGGAGCCCGTGTGTGGCTCACCGAGCTCATGGAGCGCGACGGCGTCGACGCGGTGTCCGCGCTCTTCTCCGAGTCGACCGGCCGAGTGATCGTCACGGTTCCGCGCGAGGACGACGTGAAGTTCCGCGGCCTGTGCGAGGGCCGCGGTTACCCGGTGCTGCGCATCGGCGTCACGGACAGCGAGCCGACCCTCGAGGTGCAGGACGTGTTCCAGGTCACCGTCGAGGAGTTGAGGGCCACGTCGCAGGCGACCCTGCCCGCCGTCTTCGGCCCGACCGTCGCCGAGCCCGCCGCACGCTGAGCGAGAGCGCACGGCGAGGAGACACATGGCCCAGGACAACGACGACGACTACGGCGATCTCGGCGAGCGCCGTCGCCGACGCATCCGCATGGTCGCATGGGTGACGATCGTGGCGATGCTGCTCGCCGGCGGGGGCTCGGTCGCCGTCTCCCTGCTGCTCGGCTGACCCCCGGGCACCCCGCCGCGCCCTCCCCGCACACCCCGTCTATTCGTCGCAAAGTCCCGCTTTCCGGCCTGGATAACGGGACTTTGCGACGAATAGACGGACCGGAAGCACCGGGATGCGAAGACCGGAAGCACCGGACCGTGAAAAGCACCGGACCCCGAAAGCACGAGCCCCGGAGTCAGAGCGCGTGCACGGCCTCCTCGGCAGTCAGCATCCTCTCGGCGCCGGTGAGCTGATCGGCGAACAGACAGCGCACCGCTCCCGCACCGGCCGCCTCGAGCCCCGGCACCGTGTCGGCGCAGGGCAGCGACGGGTCGAGCCGCGGCAGCGGGCAGCGCGGGTGGAAGCGGCACCCCGACGGCGGGTTCATCGGATCGGCGGTGTCGCCGGCCGGAAGCCAGCTGCCGCTCACGGCGGATCCGCTCACCGCGGTCGGGATCGAGGCGATCAGACCCCGGGTGTAGGGGTGCACGGGCCGCCCGGTGACCGCTTCCGCTGCCCCCTGCTCGACGACCTCTCCGCAGTACATCACCAGCACCCGATCGCTCATGTGCCGCACGACGGCGAGGTCGTGCGAGATGAACAGGATGCTGAGCCCGAGCTCGCGCTGCAGCCGGCGCAGCAGGTTGAGGATCGATCCCTGCACCGAGACGTCGAGCGCCGAGGTGACCTCGTCGGCGAGGATCACCGCCGGTCGCGCGGCGATCGCCCGGGCGATGGCGATGCGCTGCCGCTGACCTCCGGACAGCTCGCCGGGTGCGCGCTCCGCCACCGCGGCGTCGAGCGACACGAGGTCGAGGAGCTCCTCCACCCGGCGGCGGGTCTGCGCCGACCCGATCCTCCCGCCCTCGCCGGCGATCACGCCCTCGCCGATCGACTCGCCGACCGTCATCCGCGGGTCGAGCGAGGCGTACGGGTTCTGGAAGATCATCTGCACGCCGCGACGGCCGTCACCGCCGTCGATCTGCACGGTCCCGCGGGCGGGCCGGACGATCCCGGCGATCGCCCTCGCGAGGGTCGACTTCCCCGACCCCGACTCCCCGACCAGGCCGAGGGTCGTCCCGCGGGGGAGGTCGAGGTCCACGCCGCGGACGGCGAGCAGACGCCCGCGCGGTGTGCGGTACTCCACGTCCAGTCCGCGTACCGACAGCACATCATCGCTCATCGCGCGACCTCCTCGATCGTCACGTCGGTCGTCTCCGCGGAGACGGGATGGTGGCAGGCGACCCGTCGCCCGCCGTCGCCCCCGAGACGAGGCGCCGTGCGGCAGATCTCCGTCGCGAACGGACAGCGCGCCGCGAATGCGCAGCCCTCCACCGCCCCCGGGTCGACGGGCGGCCGCCCAGGGATGGACGCCAGCTCCTCGGTGCGCTCTGCGGCGAGCGACGGCGTGGCCGCGAGCAGCGCCCGCGTGTAGGGGTGCCGGGCGGAGGCCAGGTCGCCGACCGCGAGCTCCTCGACGATCTCCCCCGCATACATGACCAGCACGCGGTCGCACAGCTCGCCGATCACACCGATGTCGTGGGAGATCAGCACGATCGCGACGCCGTCGTCGTCGCGGATGCCGCGCAGGGTGCGCAGCACCTGACTCTGCACGGTGACGTCGAGCGCGGTGGTGGGCTCGTCGGCGATCAGCAGGCGTGGTCGGTTCATCAGCGCCATCGCGATCATCGCGCGCTGGCGCATGCCGCCGGACAGCTCGTGCGGATACTGCCCCGCCCGGCGCGCCGGTGCGCTGATCCCCACCTGGTGCAGCTGGGCCACGGCATCCTTCGAGGCGGCACGGCGGTCGATCCCGCGATGCGCGACCGGCCCCTCGCTCAGCTGGGTGCCGACCCGCAGCGCGGGGTTCATGTAAGACATCGGATCCTGGAACACGTAGGCGACCTCCCGACCGAGCAGGTCGCGCTGCGCCTTCGCGGCGAGCGCGGAGAGCGCCGACCCGGCGAGCGAGATCGATCCGAAGCGCACATCGGCGGCCAGGGGCTGCAGTCCCGTGAGGCTCAGCGCGGTGATGCTCTTCCCCGATCCGCTCTCGCCGACGATGCCGACGATCTCGCGCTCGCGGATGTCGAGGTCGATGCCGCGGACCACCTGCCGCGCGCCGGCCGGGGTCTCGACCGAGACCCTCAGGTCCCGCACCGAGAGCACGGTGTCCCCCTCGACGCGGGTCGCCTCGTCCACCGAGGCGGCGGGCACGATGCCGCGCCGCACGCGGCGGGCGAGCTGAGGCCGGCGGGCGAGCCGCTTCGCCAGGCTCTCGCCGAGGAAGTTGAAGGTCACGCCGGCGAAGACGAGGAAGGCGGCAGGGCCGAGTGCGGCGGCCGGGCTGATGTAGATCGAGTCGAGCCCGGTCGAGAGCAGCTTGCCCCAGTCGTAGTCAGGCTGCTGCACGCCGAGGCCGAGGAAGGAGAGCGCGGCGAACGCGAGCAGCGCGCTGCCGATCGCGGACGCTCCGTTGAGCAACAGCGTCTCCCCGACATTCGGGAACACGTGCCGCGCGAGCAGACGCCAGCGACGGACGCCCAGCATCCGGGACGCGGAGATGTAGTCGGCGTCGGCCACCTGCGAGGCGAGGTTGCGGGCGAGCCGCGCGAAGTACGGCGCGTAGGCGGCGCCGATCGCGATCACCGCCGAGTGCGCGCCGAGCCCGAAGATCACCGCGAGCACGATCGACAGCAGCAACGGCGGGAAGGCCACGAGCGTGTCGATCACGCGGGCCAGGGCTGCCGCGGCCCGCGCGGGGAGCAGAGCCGTCACTGCACCGAGGGGCACGCCGACGCCGAACCCGAGCAGCACGGCCGACACCGCGAGCAGGAGGGAGAGCCGCGTGGCCGTGACCACCCGGGCGAAGATGTCGCGCCCCAGGGCATCGGTGCCGAACCAGTGCTCGGCGGATGCGGCGAGGTTGGCGGCGTGCACGTCCGTCCGGGCGGCCGCGGCGCCGAGCACCATCGGGCCGAGGACCGCGAGCAGCACGAGGACGAGCAGCATCGTCAACGAGACGACGGTCATCGCGGTGCGCCGACGGCGCCGCACCGCAGGCACCGCGCGGGTGCGGGGCGTGAGGATCGTCTGCGTGGTCATGAGAGGCGCGCCTCCGGGTTGAAGCGCGCGATCACCAGGTCGACGGCGAGGTTCACCGTGAGGACGATCGCGCCGAGGGTCAGCACCAGCCCCTGGATGAGCCGGTAGTCGTTCATGAGGATCGAGTTGACGATCGCGGTGCCGAGCCCGGGCAGTGCGAACACGTTCTCGATCACCACCGTGCCGGAGAGCATGCCGCTGAACTGCAGGCCGGCGATCGACAGGGCGGCGGTCAGCACGTTGGGCAGCGCATGCCGCAGATAGATCACCGGGGTCCACAGCCGCTTGGCACGCGCGGTCTTCATGTAGTCCTGGTCGAGCACCCGCAGGGTCTCCACGCGCACCACGCGGGACAGACCGGCGATACCGCCGATGCACAGCGCCGCGATCGGAAGGATCAGGGATGCCGGAGAGGCGGCGCCGGCCACCGGGAGCAGCTTCATGCTCACCGCGAAGGCGAAGACGAGGACGACGCCGAGGACGAACTCGGGGATCGAGTGGATGAACCCCGTGATGGCCGCGAAGACGATCTCCACCCGCGGGCGCTGCCCGCCCTCGGTGAGCGCGGCGACGAGGAAGCCGATCGCGAGCGCGACGGCGAAGACGACGACGATCGACGTGCAGGTGAGCAGGAGCGTCATCGGCGCCCGCTGCACGATCACGTCGAGCACGGGGAGGCGCAGCGTCGACGACTGCCCGAGGTCGCCCCGGAACAGCTCGACGATGAAACGGCCGTACTGCTTCCAGAGCGGGAGGTCGAGACCGAGCTCCGCGCGCCCGGCGGCGATCGCCTCGGGAGAGGCGTGCTCGCCGAGCGCGGTGCGCACGGGATCGCCGGGGATGAGCCGGATCAGCAGGAACGCCGCGGTGGCCAGCACCCAGAGCGAGACGACGAAGGAGAGCAGCCGCCGCCCGGCGTACCGGGCGAGGGCCGCGCCGCGGGAGAGGGCGCGTGCGCCCCCGCCCGCGGCCACGGGCGTCTCGACGGAGGTCGCGACAGCAGTCACTTGGCCATCCTGATGGACCAGGGTGCGATCGAGCCGCGCACGACGTCGGCGGTGACGCCGCGCGTGAAGATCGGCACGCGCGTGGTCTGGAACGGCACGACGTCGACCTGGTCGATCAGCGTCGACTCCGCCTCGTTCCACTCCGGGCATCCCTCGGTGCCGGCCTTCTTCAGAGCGGCGGCGACGAGCGCGTCGTGCTGCTCGTTCTTGATGGAGCCGAAGTTCTGCCCGCCGTCACGCGGGTTCGCGCCGCGCACCAGCGGGGCGAGCAGCCGCGGGTTGTCCATCGTGAACGGGCTCCACGCGATGTCGAAGTCGCCGGTCTTGAAGAGCGTCTCGCTCATCGCCGGGGCGTCGAGTACACGCACCGAGGCATCGACTCCGAAGGCCTTGAGGTTCTCGGTCATCAGCTCGGCGGCATCCGCCATCGGCTGCCCCCACTTGCTCGGATAGACCATGTTGATGCTCAGCGTCTTGCCGTCGCGGGCGTAGACGCCCGACGCGTTCTTCCGCCAGCCCTCCGACTCGAGGGCGGCGGCGGCCGCGGTGAGATCATGCTTCGGCAGCCTGTCGCCGATGACGTCGGCCGGGCAGGCGACGGGCTCGAGGGTGATCATCGACTTCGGGCGGCTGCCCTTGCCGGAGGACACCACGGGGGCGAGCTCGTCGAGGTTCGCCGCCTCGGAGAGGGCTCGGCGCACCTTCTCGGACTGCGCCACCCGGCCCTGGTCCTGGTTGAACCAGAACTCGCCGATCACGACCTCGTAGTCCTGCGAGGGGATCTTGGCCGCCTCGACGCGGGCGCGATCCGGCCCTTGGATCATCGCGATGTTCAGCTCTCCGGAGAGCAGCAGGTTGGCTGCGGTCGTCTCGTTCCCGACGATCCTGAGGACCATGTTCGCGGGGAACCCGTCCACATCGCTGGTCATCCCGCCCGGGCCCCAGGTGTAGCCCTCGCGCTTCACGAGGCGGTACTCGGTGCCCGACACCGTCTTGTCGAGGATGAAGGGACCGGTGCCGAACGACTTCGTCGCGAGCGCCTTGCGGTCTTCCAGTCCGGCCTTGCACACGATCGGCACACCGCCGACGCTGCGGAGGAAGAACGGGTAGTCGGTCTTGGTGGAGAGGATGACGTCCTTGCCCTCGACCTCCACCGTGAGGTCGGCGGGGACCGAGATCCCCTTGAACGGCGACGTGCTGTCCGGGGCCACGAGCTGGCGGTAGTTCTCGGCGACGACGTCGGCGTCGATCACCGACCCGTCGTCGCACTTCGCGTTGCTGTCGATCGTGAACCGGGCGCTGTGCAGGTCTTCCTTCCACGCCGTCGCCAGCCACTTCTCGATGTCGCCGGTCTCGGCGTTCTCGTTGATGAGCCGGTCGTACGTGAGGTTCTTGAACTGCGTGAGGTCGTTCGAGGTCTGGGACTGCGGATCCAGGTTTCCGATGTCCGACGTGATCGCCATCACGACCGTGTCGCCGCCGGCGTCGGCGTCGCCGGTGAACGAGACGCAGCCGGACAGCAGGACCGTGGCGGCGCCCATCGCGCCGATCGCCAAGGGGATGCGTGACTTCATTGCGGGTTTCTCCTCTTCATTGAGTGTGTGGTGCTGCAGGACGGCTCGTCAGGACCGGGTCCAGCCCAGCGGAGCCTGATCGGGGCGGACGCGCAGGGGCGCCCGGTCGATCGCGAGTCGCGCCGTCACGCCGTGGACGAGCGCGGCGGAGGGTGCCGCCGATCCGGACTCGCGGTCGTGCCAGCCGAGCACGTCCCAGATCGGGAAGTTGCTGCCGCCGAGGTACAGCCGCAGCCGGTGACCGGGCGCGAACTCATGCGCGACCGGCCCGAGCGCGACGGTCGCCGTCGACCGCGCGCCGTCGTGGACGATCCGGGAGCCGTTCGCGGACACGCGCACCGGGATGCCCGCCTCATCGACGTCGGCGAGCCAGACGCACCAGTCGCGCGTTCCGTCCGCCTCCGCCTCGATCTCGACCTCGACCACGCCGCTGACCAGCAGCGGCTCCTCCTGCACGTCGCCGGTGAGGGCGAGGACGTGCGGATGCCGGTCCAGGGCCAGCAGGGAGTTCGCCGCCGCGATGTCGGAGTATTCGAGCGTGCGATGCGCGGCCACCGGGTCGGCCGGATCGTGGACGAGCTCCAGCGGGAGGTCGCGCTCGGCCGAGAGCCCGCCGTCCTCGCCGAGCCGCAGCTCGACGATCTCCCCCGCCGCCGGCCACTGCGGATAGGCGGCCCACTGCGAGCGACCGCCGATGAACACCGCGGCGCGATGGTCGTCGCCGACCGCTTCGCCGTCGCCGCGCAGCCATCGGTCGAACCAGGCGAGGTAGACGGCGTGCATGTCGACGACCGCTTCGTCCCCGTGGTCGCGGCCGCGCGTCACCCTCTGGGGGTTGCGCGTGCCCGGATGGTCCCACGGACCGACGAGCAGGTACTGACCGGGGCTGCCGGATGCCACCGCACGGGTGTACACGTCGGTCTGCCCCGGCTCGTCCTCCCAGCCGGAGATGTGCAGGGTCGGCACGTCGATCCGCACCTCCGCGCCCGTGTGCACAGGATCCGAGGCGCGGAGGGCCGGGTCGCCCATCCACTCCCGCCACAGCGCCGCGACCTCGCCGAGATCGTCGCCCGCGGCCTCGAGGGGCTGGCGGCGCAGCACCTCCTCCCAGTCGACGTCGTCGATGGGACGCATGTTGCGATGCGACATCTGATGCAGCCAGGTCAGCGCACGGGGCATCCGGAAGTCCCGATCGCGCCCGTACGCCTGCATGAGCTGCAGGTGCGACGAGGTGACGATCATCGTCGCGAGCGACGGCGGCCTGGTGGACTCCGCGGCGAGCTGCACCCAGCCGCTGTACGACCCGCCGAGCGTGCCCACACGGCCGTCGCTGAACGGCTGGGCCGCCAGCCACTCGATCGTGTCGTACCCGTCGACGGCCTCGGAGGCGTGCGCCCGCCACTCGCCCTCGGAGTCGTTGCGTCCGCGGGTCTCGACGACGACCGCCGCATAGCCCTCGCGGGCCAGCGCGGTCGCCGCGTCGACGTAGCTCGGCCAATTGCGGTCGTAGCAGGTGCGTTGCAGCACGACCGGCTGCGGAGTCGTCCGCGACGGATCGAGCGTGTAGCGGTCGGCGGCGAGGGTGACGCCGTCACGCATCGGGATGCGGAACGGGACCCGGAACACCTTCTTCTGCGTCATGACGGCCTCAGGCCACGAAGTCGCCGAGCAGCCGCTCGACGTGCGCGTAGGGGATGTCGATGCCGTGGTCGTCGACGCCGAGCCCGACCGCTGCGGCGAGGATCTCCTCGCGGCGCTCGGAGGCCGCGGCGACCGCGACGACGTTCTCCTCGATGGTGCCGGGGCGCGTCGCGCCGAAGAGCACCGAGGCGGTGACGTCGTTCGCGAGGCAGAAGGCGAGGGAGAACTGCGCGGGCGTGAGCCCGAGCGATCCGGACGCCTCGACGATCTGCGGCACGCGGGCGCGGATCTGGTCGCGGATGTTCCCCACGTCGATGCCGATGTTCCGCTCGGGGTTGAGGCGTCCGGCCAGGATTCCGCCCTCCATCGTGTCGGAGGCGTGCAGCGAGATCCCGGCCTCACGGAGGATCGGGGCGTAGGCGTCCTCGATGACGTTCCGGCGCACCAGGCTGTACTTCAGCTGCGCGAGCGAGGGGGCGGCCACGCCGAGGTCGGCGGCGAGCGCCACGGCGGCCGCGATGTCCTCGGGCCGCCAGTTGAGCATGCCCCAGGTGCGGGTCTTGCCCGCGGCCACCAGGTCGCCGGCCGCCTGCACGATCGCGGCGACGTCCATGCCTTCGCGGGGGTGCTCGAGGATGATGACGTCGACGTACTCCTCGTCGACGCGGCGCAGCATCGCGTCCATCTGCACGGCGAGGGGCTCGTTCGGGTAGTCGAAGTACCAGAGCTTCTCGGAGAGCAGGTAGTCGTCCCTCTTCAGCCCCGCACCGCGGATGAGGCGGCTCCAGAGCACCTCGGTGTGCGGCTTGTCCCGGTAGTACGCCACGTCGAAGAAGCTGATCCCGGCGTCCACCGCCGTGCGGACCAGGTCGACCCCGGCCTCATACGTCAGGCGCGAGTACGTGTTCCACGATCCCAGCGAAAGTACCGGTACTTCGATCCCACTGCGTCCAAGCTGTCGAAACTCCATCGTTCCCTCTCCGCAGCGCGGCTCCGCACTGCTCCATCGTCGTCCATCGACCGATCTGATGGAATAGACCATATTTGAACTATCGGAATAGTTCAAGCTTGTTCTAAATTGGATCCGAAAGGATCGACGGCCTGTCCTGCGCACATCCCGCGATAGGGCATGATCGATCCGAGGGACGGACGGGGAGCCCATGAACATGCCGACACCGAGGTCGGAGACCGATGAACTCGACTTCTGGACGTTCGCGGCGTTCGCGCACGCCCACACCGGGGAGCTCTGGCCGGGGCTCGACGTCGAGGCGTCCTACCTCGTCATGTCGCTGCACCGCGCGACCGATGTGATGTTCTTCGACGCCCGCCAGTCCGGCGACGAGTTCCGCCTCTCCACCGCCGGGCAGCGCATCATGTTCGTACTCTCCCTCTGCGGACCGCTGCCCATGCTGCGTCTCGCCGAGCTCGCCGGCATGAGCAAGGCGGCCACGTGGTCGGCCGTACGCACGCTCGTCGCCGACGGGTTCGTCGACCGCAACCGGTCGCCCGAGGACCGCCGCTCGAACGTGGTGTCGATCACGGAGGAGGGGGGCGAGGTCTTCGACCGGGCCTTCCGGGCGCGGAACGTCCGCGAGGCGCGCTGGGCGTCGGTGCTCAGCGACGAGGAGAAGTCGCAGCTGCACGCGATCCTCGGCAAGCTCATGGACTACGCCGGCGAGCACGCCCGCCGCCGCGACTCGGTGTCCTGACCGCGCCTCCGTCTCCGCGAGGGCGTCCGCGACGGCGTCTATTCGTCGCAAAGTCCCGTTATCCGGCCTCGATAACGGGACTTTGCGACGAATAGACGGGCCGGGAGCACCGGACTCCACGGGCCGGAAACACCGGACCCCGGAAACACCGGAGCCCGGAAACACCAGACCCCGGAAACACCGGAGGGACGCCGCCTCAGGCGACGCCCCTCCGGTGCGGGCCCGGGCTCAGCCGAGCGCGGCGGCGAGCTTCGGCAACAGCCGCACGAGCGTCTCCGGGCCACGACGGAAGTGGTCCATCGGCAGCCACTCGTTCGGCGCGTGCTTGTTCTCGTCGGGGCATCCGAAACCGAGCAGCAGCGTCGGGAGGCGGAACCTCGACTGCAGCGTGGCGACCGCGGGGATCGTGCCGCCGTCGCGGATCAGATACGGCGTGCTCCGCCAGGTCTCCTCGAGCGCCTCCAGCGCCGCCGTCATCGCGGGGGTGTCGGTCGGCGTCAGCACCGGCTTCGACGCGGTGTCGCTCCAGGTCTCGATCGTCACCGACGGCGGGGCGATCTCCTTCAGGTGCGCGATGAGCAGCTGCGCCACCTCATCGGGGTCCTGGTCCGTGACGAGGCGCATCGACAGCTTCGCGGTCGCCTCCGCGGGGACGATCGTCTTCGGCCCGGGGCCGGTGTGCCCGCCGAACACGCCGTTGACCTCGAGGGTCGGACGACCCCAGGTGCGCTCCAGCGCGGAGAAGCCCTCCTCGCCGACGCCGCACAGCGCGCCGATCGTGGACAGCCACCCCGCCTCGTCGAAGGGCAGCGCGGCGAGGCGCTCGCGCTCCTCCGCGGTGAGCTCCACGACCCGGTCGTAGAACCCTGGCACGGTCACCCGCCCCTCGGCGTCGTGCAGCCCGGCGATCATCCGTGCGAGCAGGTCGGCCGCGTTCGGGACGGCACCGCCGAACTGCCCGGAGTGCAGATCGTTCGAGAGCGCCCGGACGGTCACCTCGACATACGCCATGCCCCGCAGCGAGTATCCGACCGCGGGCAGGTTCAGGCCCAGGGCCGGCGAGTCGCTGACCAGAGCGACCGACGCCTCCGAGAGCCAGGGGTTCGCGTCGAGGACCGCATCGAGACTCGGGGAACCGATCTCCTCCTCGGCGTCGATCAGCACGATGATGTTCACCGGCACCTCTCCCCCGGCGGCGCGCACGGCCTCGACGGCGCGCGTGTACATCAGCACCTGGCCCTTGTCGTCGGTCACGCCGCGGCCCCAGAGGCGATCGTCGCGGCGGTCGACCGAGAACGGCGCCGACTTCCACTGGTCCAGCGGCTCGACCGGCTGCACGTCCACGTGACCGTAGACGAGCACGGTGGGGGCGCCCTCGACGGGCGACGCGTATCGGGCGGTCAGCGCCGGATTGGTGTCGGTCTCGTGGATGCGGATGTCCCCGAATCCCACGCGCTCCAGCTCGTCCTTCATCCACATCACCGACTCGCGGACGGCACCGAGCCGCGCGGGGTCGGATGCCACCGACTCGATGGCCACCAGCTCGGCGAGGCGGTCGATGTCCGCCTCCTCGTTCTCCTGCAGCCAGGCCAGCGCCCCGCTCGTCACGTCGTTCATGTCTCTCCTTGTTCGTAGGGGTCTTCGCGGTCAGGCCGAGGGATCGGGGCGGACCGCGGGGTCGGCACGGACCTCGGCCTCCCACTCATCGACGATGAGCGGGACGAGCGAGAGGGGCGGAGACCCCTGGGCCAGCAGCCGGTCGTGGAAGCCGCGCTGGTCGAAGGCGGTGCCGAGCCGCTTCTCCGCATCGGCCCGGGCACGACGCAGCTCGAGCAGCCCGGTCATGTAGGCGAGGGCCTGACCGGGGTTCCCGATGTAGCGGTCGACCTCGCCCTCGGCGTTCTCGAGCGTGGTCGCGGTGTTCGCCATCAGGTACTCCACCGCGCGGCGCCGGCTCCAGCCCTTGGCATGCAGCCCGGTGTCGACGACGAGCCGGGCGGCCCGCCAGGACTGCGACGACCACATGCCCAGCTGGGACAGCTCGTCGGTGAACAGCCCGAGTCCGGCCGCGTTGCGCTCGCAATACAGCGCCCACCCCTCGATGAACGCGGTGGTCGGCGTGAGGTTGCGGTAGCGCGACTGCCGCACCTCGCGCGCCATCGACCACTGCACGTGGTGCCCGGGCACCGACTCGTGGGCGGCGAGCGTCTCGAGCTCGTACCGCGTCGGTCCGCGGCCCAGGTCGGTGTTCACCCAGAACACCCCCGGCTTGCCGGTCGCGAGATCGCCGGGACGGTAGTAGGCCTGCATCATCTGCGCCGCCTCGACCGCGGGCATCGGATGCACCTCGCACGCGGTCTCGGGCAGGCGGCCGATGAAGCCCGGCAGGATCTCCTGGCCACGCTCGAACGCCGCACGCGCCGCGGCGAGGATGTCCTCGCTGCGCGTGAACCGCAACGAGGGGTCGTCGCGCAGCCGCGTGATCGCGGCGTCGAGGTCGCCGTCCCCGAACGCGCCCGCGGCGAGTGCGCGTCCCTCGTCGGCCAGCTCGGCGACGACCCGGAGGCCGAGGTCGTGCACCTCGTCGGGCGTGAGCGCGGTGGTGGTGTGCTCCGCGACGGATGCCGCGTAGGCGGCCTCCCCGTCGGGGATCCAGCCCATGCCGGGCCGTTCGTCGCTGCGCGCGTGCGGCAGCGCCTCCTCCTCCAGCATCCGGCGCATCTCGCCGAGCGCGGCGCGGACGGGTCCCCCGGTGACGTCGGCGAGGCGCTCGCGCCAGGCCGGGTCCTCGCGGAACGACGGGTCGATCCGGACGGCGCCGAGCGTGGCCTCCGGACCTCCTCTGCCCTCGATGCCGTCGACGAGCGTGAGCACGCCCTCGACGAGACGCCGCACCGGGGTGCGGCCCGAGGACAGACCGCGGCGGAGACCGTCGACGGCCCCGGCGAGCGCGGCGGGAAGCGCACCGCAGCGCTCGAGGTACGCGTCGGCCTCCGCCGCGGTCTGGATCAGGGTCTTCGGCATCACGCTGTTCATCGCGGTCGGCAGCGACCACGCCTTGTAACGCGACACCGTGTACTCCTCACGGCGGCTGTCGAGGATGCGGGGCCACAGCTCCGCATGCCACTGCGCCATCCGCACGGTGAGCCGATCGGAGAAGCCCAGCTCCTCCACGGGGATCGCGGCGAGCGCGGCGCCCACCTCGACGTAGCCGGCGCGCAGCCTCTCGACAGCCTCGGGCGAGTCGTCGGGCACGAGCGGCGCGGCCTCGGGGATGCCGACGGCGCTCGCGAGGAACGGGTCCCAGGCGACGTTGAGCGCGAGCAGGCGGTCGGCGCAGACCGCGACCTGTTCGGCGGCCGTCATGCGATCACCTCCGGAGCGGCGGCACGGGTGTCGAGCCCGCGGAAGGTCTCCACGAACTCCGTGACGTAGTCGGCCATGGCGGCGAACAGCGCTTCGCCCTTCTGGGCCGACGCCTCGGTCGGGTCGGCCCACCCGGCGGTGGGCGACACCTCCTCGAGCTCGAGGTAGAGGTTCACCCTGCTCGCCCCGAAGCGCACCTCGGTGGGGGTGATGACCTCCAGCCCCTGGAAGTCGCTCTTCGGGCGGCGCTCCGCGTGCGTCAGGTCGACGGCGCCGGGGCGGAGGTGCATCAGCAGCGAGACACCGGGTTCGGAGCCGTGCCCGATCGCCGGGTTGCCGCCGTCGAAGAGCGTGCCGCGCAGGTCGCCGGACAGCTGGGCCGGGTTGACGGAGGCGACCAGCACACCCGTGTCGCGGCGGATCCGGCGGCAGGCGTACTCCACCGGGAACTGGTTGGGTCCGTGGTTGGTGACCAGCAGGATGTGGTCGAAGCCGGCGCGGATGAGGGAGCGCACCACGGCGTCCACCTGCACGGCGAGGTGCTCGGGCGGCATCGTGATCGTGCCCGGGAACCCGTCCAGCGCCTCGGAGACGCCATAGGCGAGCGAGGGCAGCCACAGCGATCCGGTGCGCTCCGCGACGGTCTTCGCCAGCTCCTCCGAGACGACGTAGTCGAAGCCCATCGGAGTGAGCGGTCCGTTCGCGTCGACCGTGCCGATCGGCAGGATCGCCACGCGCCCCGCGGCGGCGGCCTCAGCGGCCTCGGTCCAGGTGAGGTCGGGGTAGAAGGTCTTCATCGGTGTCCTCTCTTCGTGCGCGATCACGCCGTGGCGGTGGATCGGGCCCATTCGGTCATGCGCGCGCGCATCGTCGCCAGCGGCATCGCGCCGTCGCGCAGCAGGTGGTCGTGGAAGCGGCCCAGGTCGAAGGCGGCTCCGAGAGCGGCCTCGGCCTCGGCGCGGGCGGCGGCGATCTGACGGCCGCCGAACGCGAAGATCGGCCCCTCGCCCGGCATCGCGATGAGCCGCGAGAGCTCGGTCTCCGCGTCGCGCTGCGAGAGCGCGGTGTGGGCGATCAGGTAGCCGAGCGCGGCGTCGCGCGTCCACCCCTTCGCGTGCACGCCGGTGTCGACCACCTGGCGCGCCGCGTTGACGGCCTGCTTCGCCCAGAACCCGAGCTCTTCGAGGGGATCGGAGAACTGTCCCATCTCGAGCGCCAGCCGGCCGCCGTACGACGCCCAGCCCTTCACGAACGCGGGCACGAACGCCACCCGGCGGAACGCCGGCACGTCGGCCGCGAAGGCGTACGACCAGAACACGTGGGACCCGGGGACGGCGCCGCCGGTGACCATGCCGCGCACCTCGTGGCGGAACCGGGTGCCGGTGGTGTTGATGTAGAACACCCCGGAGCGGCTGCCGTCGGCGGCGCCGGGCATGTACTGCCCGCCGCCGTAGTGCTTCGCGGTCGCCGCGGGCATCGCCGCGACCTCGCAGTGCGGCAGCTCGCGCGCGAAGAACCCCGGCAGGGCCGCCTCGACGTCGGCCATGCTCGCCGCGGCGGCGGCCAGGGCGTCCTCGCCGGAGGTGTAGGCGAGCGACAGGTCGCTGCGCAGCCGTTCGACGATCGCGGCCGGATCGGACTCGCCGAGCACGGCCCTCCCGAGCCGCGACAGCTCGGCGCCGATCTCCGCCATCGTGGCGAGGCCCTCCTCGTGGAGGCGCAGCGGATCGACGGGCAGCGTGATCTCCTCACGGAGGAAGGCCGCGTAGGCCTCCTCCCCCCGCGGGATCCAGCAGAGTCCCGGACGGTCGTCGCCGCGGGCCTCGGGGAGCACCGCCTGCCGCACCCGGCTGGTGAACCGCGCGAGAGCCGGGCGCACGATCTCCGCGACCACGCGCTCGGCCGCGTCGCGCCACGCGGCGGCGCCGTCCCACTCGCCGCGCAGCACGCCCAGCAGCGGGTCGTCCCCGAGCTCCGTGGACAGGTGCCCGTCCAGCTCGGCGAGGGTCACCTCGAGCGGACGCCGCAGCGGAGCGCGCCCCTCGGCGACGCCCCGGTCGAGCAGGCCGAGGTCGGTGTCGAGGAACGCCGGGAGCTGGCGCAGACGGGCGAGGTAGGCGAGCCCGGACTGCTCGTCCACGACCGCGGTCTTGGTCATCCCGCGCACCACCGATGCGGCGCTGAACTCGCGCGGCAGGTTCACCGTGAACACCTCGGTGTCGGCGGCCATCAGCTGCGCGGCCGATTCCGACTGCTCGATGAGGATCTCCCGGGTGAGGCGGCGCTGCGGGTCGAGCCCCTCCTCGCTCACCGCCCGCGCCTGCGCGGCGAGCGAGGTGAGCGCATGCCGCCGGCGCTCCACCGCGGACTCCCCGTACTGGGGGAGCAGCCGGGCCGCCGCGGGGTAGCCGAACGGCGCGGCGCGGAACGGATCGCGCTCCTGCCACAGCTCGAGCATCGACTCGGACAGCAGGTCGACGGCGGCAGCCGCCTCGGTGTGCGAAGGCATGGGGGTACTCCTCGAATGGTCGGACGGGAAATGCGGAGGGGTCAGCGACGGGTCTTCTCGTGCGGATCGAGGCGATCGCGCATCCAGTCGCCGAGCACGTTGACGCTCATGATGAACGCGGCGATCACCACGCCGGGCACGACGACCGGCCACCACACTCCGGCGGTGAGGCCCTCCTGGCCGGCGGAGATCATCGCGCCGAGCGTGGGCGTGGGCGGCGGGACCCCGAGGCCGAGGTATCCCAGGGACGACTCCGCGATGATGAGCGTCGCGATCTCGAACGTGGCGATCACCAGCAGCGGACCGCTGATGTTCGGCAGCAGGTGCCGCAGCAGGATGCGCATGTCGTTCGCCCCGAGGCCCCGCGCCGCGAGGACGACGTCCCGCTCGCGCAGCGACAGCGTCTCGGCGCGGGCGACGCGGGCGAACAGCACCCAGGCCGAGAGCGCGAGCACGAAGATGATCGAGGCGAGGCTCGGCCGCAGCACCGTGACGATGGTCAGCACGAGGAGGATGTTGGGGATCGACATCTGGATGTCGCTGATCCTCATGATGACCTCGTCGACCCAGCCGCGGTAGAAGCCGGCGATCATGCCGACGAGCACCCCGAAGGCGCCGCCGACGAGGGTCGCCACCACGGAGGTGAGCAACGAGGTGCGGATGCCGACGGCCGCCCGTGCGAGCTCGTCGCGGCCGAGGTGGTCGGTGCCCAGGAGGTGCTCGGGCGAGCCGCCCGCCATCCACGCCGGCGGCTGCAGCGCGCTGGACAGCTGCTGCACCGCGGGGTCCGGGAGGAAGAGCGGGCCGATCACGCCGCCGAGCACCAGCAGGATCAGCGTGCCGACAGCGATCGCCGCGGGGACGTTGCGTCCGCGACGCCGCACCGGCGGGATCCGCGAGGGTCCGACGCGCACCGTCGGCCGGCTCTGCGGGTTGGTCACGATGGTCGCCGTGCTGTCGGCGGGAGAAGTACGTCTCATCACTTCAGTCCGATCCGTGGGTCCAGCAGGGAGTAGGCGATGTCGGTGATCAGGTTGATGAGCACCACGCCGGCGGCCGTGATGATCACGATCGTCTGCGCCAGCGCGAAGTCGGAGTTGATCAGGGCGTCCTTCGCGAGGCTGCCGATCCCCGGCCAGCCGAACACGGCCTCCACGATCACCGCGCCGCCGATCATCGACGTCAGCTGCAGGGCGATCACGGTCGCGACCGCGAGCAGCGCGTTGCGGAAGGCATGCCGCATGATCACGACGCCCTCGCGCTGCCCCTTGGCCCGCGCGGTGGTGACGTAGTCGGCGCCGAGCACCTCGATCATGCTGGTGCGCACCAGGCGCATCACCCGCGACATCGGGAACAGCGCGAGCGTCACCGCCGGCAGCACGATCGCCATCGGCGATCCGGCACCGGCGACGGGGAACCAGCGCAGCCCCACCGCGAAGACCAGGATGAGCAGCGGGCCCACCACGAACGAGGGCACCGACTGGCCGAAGGCGGCGAGACCGATGACGATGCGATCGGTCGCCCGGCCGCGGCGGACCGCCGCGAGGATGCCGAGCGGCACCGCGACCACGATCGTGAGCAGCAGCGCGACGCCGGCGAGGGAGAGCGTGTACGGCAGCCGCTGCATGGTGAGGACGAGGCTGTCCTGACCGTATTGCAGGGAGTTGCCGAACCTCCCCTGGAACATCCCGCCGATGAACGAGCCGAACTGCTCCAGGAGCGGGCGGTCGTAGCCGAGCTCGTGCTTGATGCGTGCGATGTCGTCGGCCGAGGCGCCAGAACCGAGCAGGGCGACGCCGATCGGGTCGCCGGTGAGGTGCAGCACGAAGAACACCACCGCGATGACCGCGAGCATCACGAAGAGCGCCAGGCCCGTGCGCCGGAGGAGGAACCGGATCATGACGCGCCGCCTTCCGCGACGCCGCCCGTCGCCGGAGCCTCGCCGGCGCGGATCTCCGCCCAGAAGTGGCAGGCGACCGTGCGTCCGGGCGCCGCCTCCTGCAGCTCGGGGCGGGACGTGCGGCACAGCTCCTGCGCGAACGGGCACCGCGTGCTGAACCGGCAGCCGGACGGCGGGTTCGCCGGGCTCGGCAGGTCGCCGCCGAGCACGATGCGTTCCCGGCCGCGCTCCTCGGCGCGGATCCGCGGCACCGCCGAGATCAGCGCCCGGGTGTAGGGATGCAGCGGATCGGCGACGATCTCGTCGCGCTCCCCCGCCTCGACGATGCCGCCGAGGTACATCACCGCGATGCGGTGCGAGACGTGTCGCACCGCGGCCAGATCGTGTGCGATGAAGAGGTATGCCAGGCCGTAGCGCTCCTGCAGGTCGTCGAAGAGGTTGAGCACCTGGGCCTGCACGGAGACGTCGAGCGCGGAGATCGGCTCGTCACAGATGAGCAGATCGGGGTCGACGGCGAGGGCCCGTGCGATCGCGATGCGCTGCCGCTGCCCTCCGGAGAACTCGTGCGGGTAGCGCTCCGCCGCCGAGGCGGGGAGGCCGACCGAGTCGAGCAGTTCCTTCACCTTCGCGGCGACCGCCGGGCCGGAGGCGAGGCGGTGGATCCGCAGCGGCTCGGCGAGGGCGTCGGCCACCGTCATCCGGGGATCGAGGCTGGAGTAGGGGTCCTGGAAGACCATCTGCATACGCCGCCGGGTGCGGCGCACCTCACGGGCGCCGAGCGCGGTCAGCTCCACCCCGTCGAGGCGCACGGATCCGCCGGTGGGGCGGGTGAGCTGGAGCACGGCGCGACCGGTGGTGCTCTTCCCGCACCCCGATTCGCCGACGAGGCCCAGGGTCTCGCCGCGGTCGAGGGCGAACGAGACGCCGTCGACGGCCTTGACGCGGCTCTTCCCGCCGGCGAACCGGGAGCCGGCGCTGAAGTGCACGCGCAGGTCCTCGACCTCGAGCAGGGGCGTCGTCGCCGTCATCGCAGCGCTCCGATCGTCAGGGGCGCCCGCACGTGGCAGGCGGCTTCGTGTCCGTCGCCGACCGGCGACAGCGCGGGGTTGCTGTCGCGGCAGACGTCCTCGGCGAGCGCGCACCGCTCCCGGAAGGGGCATTCGAGCGCCGGCCCCATCAATGCGGGGGCGGCGCCGGGGATCGCACGGAGGCGTTCGGGGCGGGCGCCGTCGATCTCGGTGCGCGACGCGATGAGCCCCTCGGTGTAGGGGTGGGTGCTGCGATCGAGCACGTCGGCCGTGCGGCCGGTCTCGATCACATAGCCGCCGTAGACGACCATCACCCGGTCGGCGATGCCGGCGACGACGCCGAGGTCGTGGCTGATCAGCACGATCGCCATGCCGAGCTCGTCGCGCAGCCGGGCCAGCAGCTCGACGACCTGGGCCTGCACCGTGACGTCGAGCGCCGTGGTGGGCTCGTCCGCGACGAGCACCGCAGGGTCGCAGCTGATCGCCATCGCGATGCCGGCCCGCTGGCGCATGCCGCCGGAGAGCTGATGAGGGTAGGCGCCGAGGCGGCCGACCGGATCGGGGATGCCGACCAGCCGCAGCAGCTCCGCCGCCCGCGCCTCGGCCTTCCGGCCGCGCAGGCGGGTGTGGATGGTGAGCGACTCGATGATCTGCGCGCCGATCGTCATGACCGGGTTGAGCGAGGACATCGGGTCCTGGAAGATCATGGCGATGCGCCGCCCGCGCAGCGAGCGCATCCGATCGCCCCGCAGCGTGGTGAGTTCCTCGCCCTCGAGGCGGATGGATCCGCCCACGATCCGGCCCGGGTCGGGGACGAGCCCCATCAGCGCCCTGCCGATCGTGGACTTCCCGCATCCGGACTCGCCGACCACGCCCAGGGTCTCACCCCGGTGCAGGTCGAAGGAGACGCCGTTCACGGCGTGCAGCACGCTCCGCGCGCCCGGGAACGCGACCTCGAGGTCGCGCACCCGGAGCAGCGGCTCGGCGTCATTCGCGGCGGGCATCTGCCAGGTACTCCTTCGCCGCGCGACCGAAGAGGCCGCTGTTGCTGCAGGCGATCAGCCGGTGCCCGGCCTCCGCGGAACGACGCGCGCCCGCGGCGTCGCCGACCGATGAGGAGACGATCTTGCCCGCGGCGATGATCGCGTCGGAGGCCGCGGAGACGCGCCGGGTGACCTCGGGGTCGTCGTACCGACCGGGGATCCCCAGCGAGCCGGAGAGGTCTCCGGAGCCGAGGCAGAAGATGTCGAGCCCGTCGATCGCCAGCAGCGCGTCGAGGTCGTCGTAGGCGCTGACGTCTTCGAGGAGCGCGGCGGGGAGCGCGTGCGCACCGTCGGCGAAGTACTGCGAGGGCGTCTGCGTGAGGCCGTAGTTCGCGGCACGGGACCCGGAGCCCAGGCCGCGGGTGCCGCGCGGCGGGTAGCTGAGCGACGACACCAGCGCCTCGCCGGCGGCCGCGGAGTCGACGTGCGGGGCGATGATCGAGTTGGCGCCGGTCTCCGCGTAGGCGAGCAGCAGCTCCGGGCGGTTCGCGGGGGCGCGCACCACGGTGCCGAGGCCCACCGCGTCGGCGGCGATGACCAGCTCGTAGGCCTGGTCGACGGTGAGGCCGTCGTGCTCGGCGTCGAGCAGCACCCAGTCGAATCCGGCGTGACCGACGAACTCCACCTGGCGGGCGGTCGCGAAGTTCATGAAGATCCCGAACAGCGGGCGGTCGCTCTCGGCGAGCATCTCCTTCAGGCGGTTGACTCGCATCACGCATCCTCTCCTTCGAAGCGGCACCCTGCCGCCAGAACCCTGCTCCTGCTGTCGGTGAGGCCGAAGATCTCGCCCCTCGCGACCTCGTCGGCCCAGCCCTCGTGCACGTCGAGCAGCTTCGCCGCCTTGTCGAGCACGACCGGGACCGCGGCCGGCGGGATCGCGACGATGCCGCCCTCGTCGGCGATGATCGCGTCACCGGGCTCCACGACGATGCCGCCGCACGCGACCGGCACGTTCACCTCTCCCGGTGCGGTGAGCGCGGCGCCGTTCGTCGTGGTCGAACGTGCGAACACGGGGAGGCCGTTCTCGCGCATCTCGTGCGCGTCGCGCACCGCGCCGTCCACGACGACCCCGGCGACCCCGCGGTTGACGAGCGCGGTGCTCATGTAGCCGCCGAGCACCGCCTGGGTCGTGATGCCGCGGGCGTTGATGACGAGCACGTCGCCGGGCCCGCAGATCTCCAGGGCCACGCGCAGCATGTCGATGTTGGGCACGCTGACGCTGAGGGTCACGGCCGTGCCGGCGATGCGACGGGTGGACGGGTAGACCGAGCGGATGCCGAACATCGTGCGCGCGTGGCGCATCGTGTCGGCGAGGTCGGCGACGTCGTAGCGGGCGAGCTCGTCGAGCGCCGTCTGGTCGATCCGGGGGGTTCGGGGGAGGACGCGGTAGCCGAGGTCCATGGGGACTCCTTCGTCGTAGGGGTGTGCGGTGCGGGACGAGGGACGTCGCCCCGCACCGGGAGGGGGGTCAGCGGAACGAGGCGTTCTCGAAGTAGAAGCGGTTGTCGGGGACCGGCTTCCAGTCGAGGCCCTCGACCATCGCGTAGCCGTTCTGGTAGTTGAACATCGGCACCCAGAGCGCCTCGTCCATCACCCTCTTGGCCGCCTGCTCGTAGAGGTCCTGGCGCTCCTTCTCGTCCGAGGTGGTCAGCGCCTTGTCGGACAGCGCGGTGAGGGTGTCGTCGGTCTTGGTCCAGACCGTCCCGTAGACGGCGTCGGGGTGGAAGTACGCCTTGTTGAACAGGAAGCTGCTGTCGGGGTAGACCGGGCCGAAGGTCATCGTGTAGATCCCGGACGACTTGCCCGGCTCGCGCCAGGTGGGCTGGAGGGTGGCGAACGCACCGCCCTTCATGTTCACCGTGAAGCCGACGGCCTCGAGCATGGCTTGCAGCGCCTCGCCGACCTTCTGGTCCTGCACCGAGGTGCCGATCGTGTAGTTGAGGTCGATCGCGACGCCGTTCGGGTAGCCCGCCTCGGCGAGCAGCTGCTTCGCCTTCTCGGGGTCGTAGGGGTACTCGTCGAGGTCGGGGTCGTAGCCGAGCTCCCCCTTGACGATCGGGCTGGAGATCGGGGTGGCGTGGCCGCCGAAGAGCGACTTGGCCAGCGACTCCTTGTCGACGGCGTAGTTGATCGCCTGCCGGACCAGGAGGTTGTCGGTCGGCGCCGTGTTGGTGTTGAGGACCAGGGTCGAGCGGGTGTCGCTCGCGCCCCACTTCACGGTGGTGCCGGGGATGCCCTCGGCGCGCTTGATCATGTCGGGCGTGATGTCGGACACGAGGTCGGCGGCGCCGGTCTCGAGCATGCCGACACGGGTGGCGGCGTCGGGGACGGTCTGCACCGTCACCTTCTTGATCGCCGGCTTCTCGCCCCAGTAGTCGGGATTCGCCTTGAGGGTGACCGAGATGCCCTTCTTCCACTCGTCGAGCATGTAGGGGCCGGTGCCGATGGGGGCGTCCCCGAAGGCGGCCTCGGTCATCGACCCGCGGTACTCCGGCGGGAGGACGGCCATCCAGGTCATCTGCACCGGGAGCGATCCGAGGTTCGACTCCTCGGTGACGACGTCGAACGTCATCTCGTCGACGACGTTGATCTGGACGTTCTTCATGATCGTCGTGACCTTGCCCGCCGGATCCTGCCGGTACTGCTCGAGCGTGCTCTTGAAGGCGGCCGCGGTGAGCTTCTCGCCGTTGGTGAACGTGACGTCGGGGCGCACCGTGAAGCGCCAGGTGTGCTCGTCCTTCTGCTCCCACGACTCGGCGAGACCGGGGACGAGCTTCGGCTTGTCGCCGTCGAAGGTGATCTTCACGGCGGCCTCGTTGATCTCGCCGGCGACACGGGACGCGGTGCGCTGAGACGCGATGTTCGTGCTGAGGCTCGCGATGTCCGCCTGCTGGACGACGATGATCGAGTCCTTCTTCTTCCCGCCGTCGGCGTCCGGCGACGCCGCGCAGCCGGCGATCGTCGCGAGCACGGCGGCGGCGAGCCCGATGGCGAGACCGCGGCGCCAGGTGGATTCCTTCACGATTACTCCTTCGTAATGCCTAGAAAGCCGGGATCCGGTGGCCGCGCGATGGTCGGGAACGAACGCGGGGGACGCACCGGGGGGCGGAACTCCTTCGCTCCGCCCTGTGTTTCACTTCGATGTTCTATTTTTGGAAATCTTTATTCAGGAATCAGCCTAGAGGGGCATCCGATGCTCGTCAAGCACCAAATGCCCCTCCACGGGACTCAGCCCGTCACGGCGTCGAGAGCGCCCTGCAGCACGGCCGCATCCTGAGCCCCGGTGCCTCCGCTCGCGCCGATCGCGCCGACGACGACGCCGTCGAGGACGATCGGGAACCCTCCGGGCGCAGGGACGAGGTCCCCCGAGTTCTGCGCGATCAGCGCCGTGGCGAAGAGCGGGGCGCCCGCCCACCGCTCGGCCAGCTCAGCAGTGGAGGAGCCGAAGGCCACGGCCGCCCTGGCCTTGCCCTGCGCGAGCCCGACGGTCACCCACCCCGCACCGGCCAGGCGCTCGAACGACGTCAGATGACCCGCCGTGTCCACGATCGCGAAGCCCATCGGCACCCCGATCCGCGCGGACTGCACCGCGGCCTCCTCGAGCAGCCTCTTCGCGACGTCCGACGGCACACGCGTCTCACTCATGATGTTTCCCCTACTCTGGATGAACTCTCGGTCTCGACGAAGATGTGGAGACTCAGAGGCCATTATTAGATAATCTGATCCAAAAGAGAACCAGTAGACCGGATCAGACGGGGGAGACACGACATGGACGGTGAGACTTCCGCCGTCGCCGCCGAGGCGGCGACCCCTGCGCGCGCCGACGACCTCTCCGACGGCGCGGCGAAGCCCGTGCTCGGCACCAGCGCGCTGCTCCGCTCGTTCTCCGTACTCGAGGTGCTCGCCGACGCCGCCCGCAGCATGACCCTCGACGAGCTCGTCGAGGCGAGCGGACTGCCCAAGGCCACGCTCACGCGCATCGTCGCGACCTTCGCCCGCAAGGGGTACCTCCTCGTCGAGGACGGCGATCGGCTGACCCTCGGACCGCGGCTCATCCACCTCGGCGCCACGGCCAGCCTTCAGCTGCACAGCTGGGCGCGCCCGCATCTGGAGCGCCTCGTCGACGAGACCGGCGTGACCGCGAGCATCGCCGTGCTGGACAGCGACGAGGTGGTCTACCTGGGCCAGGTCGTCTCCGGCCACACCCTGGGGACCTTCGCCGAGGTGGGGCGCCGTGTCGCGCCGCACTCCACCGCGATGGGCAAGGCGCTACTCGGGCAGCTTCCCGACGACAAGGTGCGAGACACCCTGCTGCGCACCGGGATGCCGCAGCAGACCGATCGCACGATCACCGACCTCGAGGCGTTCATGGCGCAGCTCACCGTGGTGCGCCGGCAGAGCTACGCCTTCGACGACGGAGAGCAGGACGTCGGCGTGCGCTGCATCGCCGTGCCGGTGCTCACCGCGCCCCGCGTGCTCTCCATGTCGCTCAGCGCCCCGGAGAGCCGGATGTCGATCTCCGACGCGATCGGCTATCTGCCCGCGCTGGAGCGCACCGCCGCGGAGTTCTCGGCCGCCCTCCGGGCGCGCTGACGGTCACGGAGCGCCCGGCATCGAGGCTCCCGCCCGCCCGCCTCCGCAGGAATCGGGTCGGCGGCGGCTCCGGAGCGCACGCCGCTCGGCATCGGCGCCCCACCCGCCGAGGAGCCGCCCGATGCGAGCGACCTCGGCCGGCTCAGTGGCGGGTGGCCTCGACCTCCAGTCGCGCCACGACGTCCTGCATGGTCGGCACCTGGGCGAGGATGCCCTCGGTGGACAAGCGGGTGTCCGGCCCCGATACCGCGACGGCCATCGGGCGCTCGCCGCGCACCGGCATCGCGAACGCACGGACGCCGAGCTCGTGCTCGCCGTCCTCCACCGCGAAGCCCTTCTCGCGCACCACGGCGAGCTCGTCGACGAACTGCGCCGGGTCGACGATCGTGCGCCGTGTGAGGGGCTCGACGGGATGCCGCGCGAAGAGGTCCGCGACCTGCTCGTCGTCGAGCAGCGAGAGCAGTGCCTTGCCCGCCGCGGTGCTCGCCGCCGGGATGCGCCGGCCGAGCTGGGTGAGCATCCGGAGGTTGTGCGGCGAAGGCACCTGGGCGATGTAGACGATGTCCGCGCCGTCGAGCAGCGAGAGCGTCGCCGTCTCGCCGGTCGCTTCGACGAGGGCGTTGAGGATGGGTCGCGACCAGCTGCCGAGCAGTCGTCCGCTCATGCCTCCGACGCGGATGAGCGTGGGGCCGAGCGCGTAGAGGCGGGTGTCCGGATCCTGCCGGACGTACCCCTGCTGCGCGAGCGCCTGCAGCATGCGGTGCACCGTGCCCAGGGGGATGCCGGTGCGGTCGACGAGCTGGGTGAGGCTGGACTGCCCGCCGGCCGCCGCCAGTCCTTCGAGGACGTCCGACGCGGTGAGCGCGGCCTGCACCGGTTTCGGCGTCCGCGGCGCGGACGCGACGCCCTTCGATGCCTGTCCTGCCATGTGGTCCTCGTCGATCCTGGAATGCGCGTTCCCCCAATTCTGCCCGATCGCCGCGCCTCCGCGTCCCATCCACATCCCTGCGCACCCATCCGCACCCCTGCGTATCCGCGTCTATTCGTCGCAAAGTCTCGGAATTCGACGCGGATAGCGGGACTTTGTGACGAATAGACGCGCGGCGCGGACGCGACCCGCGGTGGATGCGCGGTGGATGCCCACCTTTCGATGGATCCCACGGGCCCACCGGAGGAGCAGAATCTCCCCATGGGCACGGACGACCTCACCGGGATCCCCGCGCTGCTGCGCCGGGTGGACCGCATCGCCGCCGGGCGCCGGCAGCGCGACCTCCGCGCGCCCCGCGACCTGGTCGCGGCGCCGAAGGTGCGGGGCGGGTTCCGGGCGATCCGATGGATCCTCACCGCCGAGATCCTGGTCGGCCTCGCCGCGCTCGTGATCGCACTGGTCAACCTCCTGAGCGGCCGGCCCGACAGCGTCGCGGTGTGGCTGCGCGGCGTCGTCGTACTGGGTCTCACGCTCGGACTCGGCTACTTCGCGCTGCGCGCCGGCGAGGGCTGGTACTGGGCGTACCAGCGGCTGCGGCTGTTCTCGCGGATCTTCCCCACCGTCACGCTGGTGATCGCCGCGATCCCGGGCCTGTATCCGTTCTGGATGGTGATCGAGCAGATCGTCTTCTCCCTCCTCATGATCGGCGTCGGCGACATCGCGACATCGGACGCCATGCGGACGGCCTTCGCGAAGGCGGCCCTGCGACGGGCCGAGCCGTACGAGCGCTGAAGCACGGCCGGATGCGGGAGGCCGGGGCTATGGTGACGGCATGATCGACCAGCGGAGGAGGCGGATGCTGCGCACGCTGCGCGAGGAGGCGGCGACGCGGGCGGACGCGTCCGCTGAGGCACTCGATGCCCTCGTGCACGACCGGGAGGGCTCGAACGACGATGACGAGCACGACCCGGAGGGCGTCACGCTGTCCTCGGAGTGGTCCCGGCTCAGCGGGCTGGCCGAGGCCGCGCGGGCGGAGCTCCGGCAGATCGACGACGCCCTCGCCCGGCTCGAGGCGGGCTCCTACGGCGTGTGCGTCTCGTGCGGCCGGCCGATCCCGGACGGACGCCTCGACGTACGGCCGTTCGCCGACCGCTGCGTCGCGTGCGCTTCCGCCCAGCGGTGAACGCGACGCGGGCTTAGGCTGAGGTCACTATGGATCCGATTCCGCAGGTCCTCTCGTGGTTCGGCGACCACTGGTGGATCATCTTCCCGCTGATGGGTGCCGCCGGCGGGATCGCCAAGGCGTGGGAGCGCGGTGCCCGCCGCCGCCACGAGCGCCGCCTCGAGACGCTGCGCCTGAAGGGCGAGCTGAAGGCCGCCCAGATGGCCGCCCGCGGCGGCCGCGCGCCCCTGCCGAGGACTCCGGCGAAGCAGCAGGCCGCCTCGCAGAAGGAGCTGCTGGAGCGACTCTTCGCCGAGCACGACGAGATCACCGCGCGCTGGCTCGACTACGAGCTCGATGTCGCGAAGCTCATCGCGTTCCCGGCGATGAGCGACGGCCGGCAGCCTCTCACCGCCGCCTTCCTGCGGGCGAAGAAGGCCGCCGATGCGCTGCGGCCCTCCTCCTCCGAAGCCAAGGTCGACGAGCAGCAGATCACCGAGTACCTCGATGCCGTCGGCAACTACGCGGTCGCCTTCGAGGTCGCCGAGAAGGATGCCCGGCGGCTGCGCGACTCGACCTTCACGGAGGCCGAGCGCAAACGGCTCGACCGCGCCCAGCAGCTGCTCAAGGTGGCCGTCGACGAGTCGGCGACGCAGGCCGAGCGCAACGTGGCCTACAAGCGCGTGCGCGAAGAGCTCGACGGCCTCATCGTGCTCTCCGACCAGGCGGTCACGGTGCTGGAGAAGAAGGTCGCGCAGGCCCTCCCGTCCCGGCCCGCCGCGGTCCCGGAGCCCGACCCTGAGCCGGAGCCCGTCGCCGATCCGCAGCCGATGCCCCTCCGTCATCCCGAGCCCTGACCCGGCGCGCCTCCCCTCCTCCCCGCCCCCCTCTCCCGTCTATTCGTCGCAAAGTGCCGGAATCCGGGTCGGATAACGGCACTTTGCGACGAATGGACGGACCGGGAACAGAACGGACCGGGAACAGAACGGACCGGGAACAGAACGGACCGGGAACGGACGAACGGGCCGGAGGGTCAGCCGCGGGTGGTCTCGCGGAGCTCCAGCACGCCCGCGACCTCGATCCGGGTGTCGGCCTCGACCTCGTCCGCGACGATGAGCGCCATCGCAGCCCGCACGCCCTCCGTGAAGGGCAGGCGGATCGTCGACATCCGCGGATGCGTCTGAATCGGGAGGGCATCGTCGCACCCGAGCAGCGACATCTTCTCGGGCACGCGCACGTGCGCGACGAGCAGCCCGTCGAGCACGCCGTGCGCGACCACGTCGTCGAAGGCGATCACCGCATCAGCGCCCGAGGCGAGCACCGACTTCGCGAGCGCCCGCGCCTCGGCATAGGTGCCCGACTCGTCGCGCAGATAGTGGGCCTCGAGGCCCAGAGCGGCCGCGCTCTCGCGCACGGCTCCCCGACGCTCCCCCTCCGACCACGAGCGCGCCGGGCCGCCGACGTAGCAGAGGCGCCGCGCGCCCTGTGCCGCGAGGTGTCCGATGCCCTCGCGCAGGGCGCTGCCGGAGCTGAGCAGCACCCGGGACAGGCCCGGAGTGTCGTTGTTGATGAACACCACCCGCGTGCGCTGCGCGATGAGGCGCAGCTCGTCGTCGGGCAGCCGCGACGACGCCACGATCACACCCTCGGTCTGCGGCGCCATGGTGGCGATCTGCCGCCGCTCCTTCTCGGGGTCGTAGCCGGTCTCGGCGACGAACATCGAGAGGCCGCGCTGCTCGGCCGAGCGCTGGGCGGCGCGGACCAGTTTCGGGAAGAACGGGTTCGTGATGTCGGGCACGATGAGCCCGATCGCCCCGGTGCGTCCGGTGATCAGCGCCCGCGCGTGACGGTTCGGCACGTACCCGAGCCGCTCCGCCGCCTCCTGCACCGCCGCCACGGTCTCGGGACGCAGCCGGTCGGGGTGGTTGAACGCCCGCGACACGGTCGAGGGCGCGATGCCGAGCGCCCGCGCGACGTCGACGACCGAGGCGCGGGCGACGGTCACCGGCGCAGTCCCGCCAGCAGCGTCTCCGCGGCGGACACCACCCGCTCGAGCGATCCCCGGGCGAACGGCGCGGGCATCGCGTAGTAGCGGTGCGCGTCGGCGACCTCGTAGCCGCCGTGGGCGTACTCGGCCTCGTCGGGGAGATAGCCGGGGACGCCGTCGCAGTACCCCAGCACGATCATGGGGCCATCATGACATGCACGCAGCCGGTCGGCCGCCACGAGGAACGGCTCCCCCGGGAGCGCGACGATCCGCAGCGAGCCGCAGGCGATCACCGACACCCGGCCCGTCCACGACGCGGCCGGATCCGCGGGGAGCTCGTCCGCCCAGCGCAGCCACTCTTCCAGCAGCGCGGTCCGCGCGGTGCCCGACGCGAGCTCGGCCCGCCAGGCGCGCACATCGCGGGCGATCCCGCCGGCGGAGACGCGCTCCAGGTCGAGGTGCACCTCCGCGGCGGCGAAGCGCGGCTCGTCGGCCGTCACCGCGACGCCCTCCGCAGCCAGCAGGGCCTCGGCGAGCACGCCGGCCACCCGCGCGGCCTCGTCGAAGGTGCGTCCCTCTCCCCCCGCCACGAACGAGGCCTCCGCGCTGTGCCCGGTGTTCACGTCTCCGGCGGCGCCGGTCAGGAACATGCATACGCCGCCCGCGCGCCCCGCCTCGACACGATCGCGCAGCGGCGCGACGAAGTCGCCGCTGATCAGGGTGTTCGAGGCATCGAGCACGACCGGATGGCAGGGATACGAGACGAGGGTCGCGAGACGACGGCCCTCGTGATCGAAGCCGATCTCCTGCACCGGAGGGTCGATCTCGCGGTCGAGATGCCGCCGGTTGCGGGCGACCCCGGTGCCCCCTGCCTCTGTGAAGGAGAGCGTGCACGGCAGGAGGGCGTCGACGGCCTCGCGCACGGCCTCGAGGATCGCCCGGCCGACGGCCTCGCGCACGGCGGGCGCGTCGATGCCGAGGCGCTCCCGGGAGATGCAGGGCCCGGCATGCGTGTGGGTCGCGTGGAGCACCGTCTCGGCGACGACGCCCTCGGCGCGCAGCCCGGTCCGCACCTCCTCGCAGGTCCGCTCATGCAGTGCGCAGCAGTCCACCGCCACCAGGGCGATGCCGCCGATCACGAGCGCGCGCACGGTGAGCGGGTCGTGCACGCCGGCGCTGCCCGAGGTGCGGGCCGCGAAACCCGACATCGGGGTCCCGTCCGGCACCTCCACTGTGCGGAGCGCGACACCCGCGAGCACCGTGCCGCTCATCCGACCGTCTCCCCCGCGACGATCGCCTCGCGCAGCGCGCCGTCGTCGTCAAGCAGCGCGAGGTCGGCACGCGCACCCGGGGCGATTCGGCCGGCCTCGAAGCCGCCGCCGGTGAGATCGCGGATGATGCGGCCGGGGTTCTCGGTCGCGAGACGCACCGCGGTGTCGAGGCCGAGGGGCGTCCTGGTGGCGACCCAGTGCACGCAGTCGGCGAGGCTCACCGCCGAGCCCGCCAGATACCCCGTGTCGGGGTAGGACAGCCGGCCGTCGTCGGTGAGGATCACCTCCCCGCCCACCGTGGTGCGATAGCGGCCGGGGGCGGACCCGGCCAGCTCGACGGCGTCGGAGACGAGGAAGCCGCGATCCGGACCGAGGGCCCGGGCCATCGCGGTGAAGGTCTCGGGCGGCAGATGATGGCCGTCGCCGATCAGCCCGCAGCGCAGCCGGTCGTCGGCCAGCTGGGTCCAGATCGGGTTGGGATGCCGCGGGAGCTCGGCGGAGATCCCGTTGCCGAGATGCGTCGACAGCGAGGCCCCGGCGTCGACGGCGTGTGCGATCCGCTCCGGGGCGGCGTGGGTGTGCCCGATGGCGACCGCGACGCCTCCGGCGACGATCCGGGCGATCTGCGCGGGGGCGTCGTCGTCGTGCGGCGAGACGGTCACGTAGCCGATCCGCCCGTGAGCGGTCCAGCGACGCACCTCCTCGGCGTCGATCGGACGGATCGCGGCGCGGTCGTGCACGCCCCGCGGCCCGTCGATCGGCGAGAGGAACGGCCCCTCGACGTGCACGAACGGCACCGCGGCGGCCACCGCCGGGTCGCCCAGGGCGGCTGCGGTCACCGCGGCGATCCTGGCGCAGATCTCCTCCTCCGTCCCGGTGATCACCGTGGGCGTCCACGTGGTCACGCCGCGGGCGGCGAGCGCGGCGGTGATCGCCGAGATCCTCTCGGGGGAGGGCTCGGCGGCGTTCACGTCGTCACCCCCGTAGCCGTTGACCTGGAGGTCGACGAGCCCCGGGGCGATCCACGGCCCCTTCCCCTCCCCGTCGCGTTCGACGGCGATGATCCGCGCATCCTCGATCCGCACCCGGATGCCCCCGCCCGTGCGGGGATCGCGGCCTGCGACGACGCGCGCGCCGGTCACAGCCAGGCCACCCGATCCGCAAAGCGCTCGATGAAGCGGGCGTTCGCCTCGTCGCCTCCGGGCGCGTTGCCCGAGCGCCACATCGGCACCTCCTCGCCGGTCGCACCCAGGAGCGCGAGCGTCTCCAGCATGAGCCAGTTGAGGGTGAACGCGTTCGCGAACGTCGAGGTGGCGCCCGAGGGCTCGAGCGCGCCGGGCACCTGGATCACGGCGTCCCCGACCGGCACCTTCGTGTCGATGTGCACGTCGACGACGTCGTGGAGGTCGGATCGGGACGGATGCCGCGCCGGATGCCCCGGGGCGGTCTGCTCGGCATGCGACCGGGACGAGACGCCGATCACGGTGGCGCCGCGCTCGCGGGCCGTGAGGGCGGCGTCGATGAGCGCGGAGTTGATGCCATAGGCGTTCACGAGGATCAGCACGTCCTCGGCGCCGATGCCGGCGCGCTCGATCACGATGCGGCCGTACCCGGGCAGGCGCTCGATCGCCATGGAGCGCAGCGCCCCGGACGACAGCAGAGTGCCCTCGTCGAGGATCGCCGAGACGTGCATGAGCCCTCCGGCGCGGAAGAAGACCTCCTGGCTGGCCAGGTTCGAGTGCCCGCCGGGGCCGTAGACGTGCACCAGGCGGTCCCGTCCGATCTGCGCGGCGAGCACGGCTGCCGCAGCGGCGACGGCCTCCCCCTCCTCCGCGCGGATGCGGGCCATCAGCCCCGTGACGGCGTCGAAGTACTCGTCGGCGAGCTCACTCATCGTCGCGTCCCTCCGGAGCCGAGTCGGCGTCCACGTAGAGATGGACGTCGGGGTGCGTGTGCAGTGCGGTGCCGGGGTGCATCGGGTCGGGGTCGCGCGTCAGCGTGTCGACCACCGCCTGACGCTTCTGCGCCCCCGGCACGCTGCAGATCACGTGACGGGTGTCGAGCAGCCGCGGGATGGTGACCGTGATCGCCTGGGCGGGCACGGCGTCGAAGCCGGGGAAGTGCCCCTCGTCGACCTGCTGCTGCCGCGACGTGTCGTCGAGGTTCACCGGCCGGGCGGCGAGCGGGTCGGCGAAGTCTGCGGGCGGGTCGTTGAACGCGAGATGGCCGTTGACCCCGAGGCCGCAGAGGGTGACGTCGAAGGGCTCGTCGCCCATGACCTCCGCATAGGACGCCGCACTGTCGGCGGCCGGACGCGAAGGGTCGATGCGGTGGAACACCGGCCTCGCCGGCAGGCGGGAGAGGAACCCGGCCTCCAGCCAGTTGCCGAAGCCCTGCGGGGCGTCGGCGGGCAGCCCGATGTAGTCGTCCATGTGGAAGAAGGTCACGCGGGAGAAGTCGAGGTCGGCCTCGGCCAGGCGGTCGAGCGTCGCGGACTGCGAGGGGGCGGCGGCGAGCATCACCCGCGCCGCGCCCCGGGCGGCGACCGCCTCCGCGATCAGCGCGGCGGCATGGGCGCCCGCCGCCCGGCCGAGCTCTGCCGGGTCGGCGTGACGGTGCACGGTGAGGGGGTGAAGGGTCATCTCGGTCATTCTCCTGTGTTCGTTCTCTTCGAGGCGGTGTCCGTGGCGGCGAGGCGGTGGAGCAGCAGCAGGCTGCGGGCGATGTGGAACGGGTCCTTCACCGGCAGCGCGACGACCTCGTCGAGAGGTGCGCCGTCGCGGTCGCGGATCTGCAGCCACTCGGCGCCGCCGGGATCGGGGAAGGTGCGGAAGACGTAGTCGTCGATCCGCTCCGCCGCCGCCCGCAGGGCCTCGTCGCCGGTGCGCTCGGCGAGCAGGGCGCACGCGTACAGCGACTCGACGTGCACCCACCAGAGCTTGGTGTCCCACGTGCGCTCCACCAGTTCCTCGTACCGTTCCGGCCGCGACGACCGGATGCCGTCCGGGCGTCCGCCGTCGCCGTCCACGTAACGGAGGACCCCGCCCCGGTCGCGGTCCTCGCCGATGTCGATCGCCCGCCGCGCGAGGGAGGCGAGCCGATCGGGGGCGAACGGCGGGGTGCCCCCGATGTCGGCCCGGCCGCGCGCCTCGTCCCCGGAGTGCAGCAGCATCCAGGCGAGCTCGAGCAGATGACCGGGCGTGCGGTGGCGCGCGAGCAGCGTCCCGGCGTCGGCCGGGTCGGCGGGACGGAACTCCCACCACGCGTCCGTCTGCAGGAAGTCCGCGTCGAGGCGTGCCCAGGCGCGATCGCGCACCCCACGGGCCATGGCGCTGTCCGGTGCGGCCCGGAGCAGCTCCGAGGCGGTGTGCACCAGGCTCATCGGCGCCGGGAGGTCGGCGTATCCGGCGGGCACCGGATAGGGCTCGCTGAGCGCCGTGCCGGCCTGCGTGGAGTTCTCGGCCGTCTCGAGCAGCAGCTCGGCCTGACGCCGCCACTCCGCGCGGCGAGGGTCCCCCGCGTCCAGCATCCGGATGCCGCCGGCGAGACCGAGAGCCGCGAAGAGATCGGCGAACACGCTGGTCGCGAGCTCGCCGGAGGGGCCGCTCGGCAGCTGCTCTCCCCCGGCGCCCAGCCGGAACGCGACCGTGCCGTCACCGAGCAGGGCATGCTCGTTCACGAGGTCGGCGGTCTCGATCGCGCGGCGCCGCCAGAGAGCCGCGTCGACGTCCAGCCGGCCGGCCTCCGCCTCGGCGGCGAGCTCGGCGGCGAGCCAAGCCCACCGCCCCTGGGACCAGGTGTAGAGGTCGTCGCTCACGCGCACGCCGTCGTTCGAGTAGCAGGTGAACACGCCGCCGCCGGGCCGCACGGCGCGCTCCCACCAGGGGAGCACCGTCGTGACGAGGTGCTCCCCCCAGTGCGCACCGGACTCAGGCATCCGCGGCACCCGCGATCCGCGGCGCCCGCACCGGCGCCTCGTCCGGAGCATCCGTCTCGATCGACGCGATCAGCTCGTCGGTCTCGGCGGATGCCTCCGAGCGGATGAACCCGATCAGGATGAACGAGACGAGGGAGACGACGACCGGGGTCGCGACCGTCCAGGCCTGGCCGTTGACGCCCAGCGACTCGATCCAGCCGGGCCACGCCCAGCGGTTCAGCGCGAAGGTGAGCAGGCCGAGCGCCGTCGAGATCAGCGCCGCGGCCGACCCCGACCGGCGGAACCAGGGCAGCATGCCCAGCAGCATCGGCACGGCGACCGGGCCGACGAGGGCGCCGAACCAGAGGATCAGCAGGCCGAGCACGCCGCCGAACGACTCGCTGGTGAGTGCGATGACCATCGATCCGGTGATGAACAGGAACGTGATGAACCTGCTGAACCAGAGCTCGGTCTTCGAGGGCAGGAAGCTGCGGCCCTTGCGGAACAGCGGGATGATGTCGCGCACCACCACCGAGGCGATCGCGTTGGAGTCGGACGACGTCATCGCCATCGTGTGGCTGAACATGCCGACCAGCACGAGCCCGACGAGGCCCGTGGGGAGCAGGTTGTCCACGAGCAGGGCGTACGACTGGCTCGGATCCTTCAGCCCGGGCAGCAGCAGCGGCGCCGCCCACATCGGGAAGAACAGCACCAGCGGCCACACCAGGTAGAGCACGCCCGAGAAGATCATCGAGCGGCGGGCCTCTCGGCCGTTCGGGGTCGAGATCATCCGCATCGCGAGGTTCCAGGTGCCGCCGTTGTAGGACAGCGTCGAGATGAGGATGTACGCGAGGAAGAACGGCACGGTGAGGGTGCCGGCGAACGGGTCGGAGTGACCGGCGGGGAGGTCCTGCCACATCGTCCAGATCGTGGGGATGCCGTCGAGGTGCACCATCACGGCGACGGCGAGCGCGATCGCGGCGACCAGCTGGATGAGGAACTGCCCGAAGTCGGTGAGCACATCGGCCCAGACCCCGCCGATGGTCGAGTAGATCATCGTGACGCCGCCGACCAGCAGGATGCCCCAGCCGATCGGGACGCCCGCGAAGACCTGCAGCAGGATCGCCGAGGCGCTCCACTTCGCGGCCACGTCGAACACCTTCAGGCCGACGCCCGACCAGGCGAGCACCTGCTCCGTCGGCACGTTGAACCGCTTGGCGACGTACTCCAGCGGGGAGATGATGCCGAGCCGCTGACGCAGGCGCGGCCAGCGGGGTGCGAAGAGCCACGCGCCCAGCCCACACGCGATGGTGATGCTCAGCGCCCACCAGACGTAGACCGAGAAACCGGTCGTATAGGCCAGGGCCGCGTACCCGACGAAGACCGCCGCCGAGTATCCGGACATGTGATGGGAGATCCCGGTGAGCCACCAGGGGATCTTGCCGCCGGCCACGAAGAAGTCGGCGGCGTCTTTGATACGCGATTTGGCGTAGACGCCGATCGCGATCATCACGAGGAAGTACAGCGCGACGACGATCCAGTCGAGCACACCCATGTTCGAGACTCCTTCAGACGCCATTGTGTGAGTTCGGTCACCCGGCGCAGGGATCGCCGGGTTGTCTGGGCGATGCTCGCATGCAAACGTTTGCACTGCAAGGCCTCCGCTCCCTCCCTTCCCACCCCTCGCTTTTCCACGCTTCCCGCAGAGCCCACGCAGGGCGGCCTCGCAGGGTGGTCAGTTTCGGCAGGTTTCCGGGGCACGCCCTGCAGGGTGGTCAGTTTCGGCAGGTTTTCGGGCGAATTCCTGCCGAAACTGACCACCCTGTGCTGTCACACGGGCCAGGGGCACCACAGGGCGCGGGAGCACCGCGGCGCAACCACGCCCCGGCCCCTAGAGGCGGAAGGTGGCGCGCGGGATGTCGTCGACGAGGCGACGGGCGAGGGTGTGCGCGGCGTCCTCGTCGAGGCGATGCTCGGCGACCAGCGTCGCCAGGTAGCCGGCGTCGACGCGGCGGGACATGTCGTGCCGCGCGGGGATCGAGCAGAACGCCCGCGTGTCGTCGATGAACCCGCTCGTCTTCGTGAATCCGGCGCTGTCGGTCACCGCACGGCGGAAGCGCGCGATCGCGTCGGGGGTGTCGATGAACCACCACGGCGCGCCGGCGTACACGCTGGGGTAGAACCCCGCGAGCGGACCGATCTCGCGGCTGAACGAGGTCTCGTCGACGGTGAACAGCACCAGCCGGAACGTCTCGTCGGTGCCGAAGTCGTTGAGGATCGGGGTGAGCGGCCGCGTGTAGGCGGCGACGTCGGGCAGGTCGTGCCCCGAGTCGGGGCCGAACCGCTCGAGGGTGGGGACGTGGTGGTTGCGGATCACCCCGGGATGCAGCTGCATCACCAGCCCGTCCTCCGCGGACATCTCCGCGAGCCGGTAGAGCATGTCGCGGCGGTAGGCCGTCGCGTCGTCGACCGACACCTCGCCGCGCAGCCCCGCGGCGTGGATGCGCTCGGCCTCGGCGGCCGGGAGCGGCTGCGACCCCGCATCGAGCACCCCGGTGTCGGTGGCGGTCCCGCCCGCGGCGCGGAACGCCTCGCGGCGCGCGCACAGGGCGGCCAGGAGACCGGCGCGGTCCCCCGTGTCGATCCCCGCCGTCTCCGCGAGCTCGCCGAGGAAACCCGCCCACCCCGGAGCCGAGGGATCCATGTACCGGTCGGCGCGGAAGGTCGGCAGCACGCGTCCCGAGAACGAGGGGTCGTCGCGCAGGCGGGCGTGCGCCTCCAGGTCGGATGCGGGGTCGTCGGTCGTCGCGAGCACCTCGATGCCGAAGCGGTCGAACAGGGCCCGGGGGCGGAACTCCGGGGTGCGCAGCAGCGCGTCGATGTGGTCGTACAGCTCATCGGCGTTGGCGGCGCTCGGCTGCTCGGTCACGCCGAACACCTCGGAGAGGCTGGTCTCGAACCAGTACCGGACGGGCGTGCCGAGGAACACGTCCCACCCCGCGCAGAACGCCCGCCACACGTCGCGCGGATCCGCCGGGCCCTCGCCCCGGCCGAGCTCGCCGAGCCCCACGCCCGTGGCGTGCAGCAGCCGCAGCACGTAGTGGTCTGGCGTGATGAGGAGGGTGGCCGGATCGGGGAACGGCAGGTCGTCGGCCAGCAGCGCCGCCTCGACGTGGCCGTGCGGCGAGAGGATCGGCGCATCCGCGACCGACCGGTACAGCTCGCGGGCGAGACGCCGCACGCCGGGATCGGCGGGCAGCAGCCGGTCGGGGTGCGGGGCGAGGGGTGCGGGGGTCATGCTTCTCCTTCGAAGGGGGTCATCCGGGGCGGACCGGGCCGGTCGACGCGCGCACGGTCAGGTGGGCGGCGAGCACGGCCACCTTGCGCTGCGCGCTCCCCGGCGCACCGGCTCCACCCGCGCGGTCGTGCTTGATGTGGTCGAGCAGCACCGACACCGACTTCCGCGCCGCCTGCTCGACCGGCGCAGTCAGGGTGGTCAGCGGGGGGCTGCAGAAGTCCGCGCCGAAGATGTCGTCGCATCCGACGATGCTCATGTCGTCGGGCACCCGCACACCGCGCTCGCCGAGCCGCACGAGCATCCCGATCGCGATGAGGTCGTTGAACACCACGCAGGCGGTCGCCCCGGTGTTCAGCGCTGCGTCGGCGGCGGCGGCACCCGCGCTCTTGCGCGGCGCGAACGGCCCCACGCGCACGCATTCCATGCCGAGCCGCTTCGCCGCCGCGGTCACCGCGCGCCAGCGGAGGTTGTCCGCCCAGCTGGTCGGCGGGCCCGCGACGTAGCAGATGCGCTTGTGCCCCAGGGACGCCAGGTGCTCGACCGCCTGGTCGAAGCCGCGGGGCGTGTCGATGAACACCGAGGGGACGCCGGGCACCGCGCGGTTGAGGGCGACGATCGGGATCTCCGCCGACAGCTCGGCCAGACGCTGGTCGGAGAGGCGCGAGGCGGCGAGGATGGCGCCGTCGTACGACCCGCGCAGCTCGGCGAGGGAGCTCTCCTCCATCTCGTCCGACTCCTCCGTGTGCACGAGCAGCTGCGAGTAGCCGGCCACCCGCAGCGCCTGCTGCGTGCCCCGGATGATGCCGAAGTAGAAGGGGTTGGTCACGTCGGAGACGAGCACCGCGACCATGCGGGTGCGCTCGCGCGGCGCACCGTGGGAGGCGGATGCCGGCACGTATCCGAGCCGCTCCGCGATGCGGACGATCCGCTCCCTCGTCTCGCGGTTGCCGCGGCCCGGTGTCGCGAGCGCGCGGGAGACGGTCGACGGCGCGACGCCGGCCGCCTCGGCGACGTCGGCCAGGGTCGCCCGCCGTACGGGCTCGTCGTTGTGCTCGGACATGGCATCAGAGAAGCACAGGTGGCAAATCATGGCAAGTGATTGCAAGGGTTTGCCATTCCTGCCTACCTTTGCCACACCAGCACTCACTTACTCAAGGGAGAGTTCGATGAAGTCCCGACGTATCCTCGGCATCGCCGCGGCGGTCTCGGCCACGGCGATCGTGCTCGCCGGCTGCTCCGGATCCACTGACGACAAAGGCGGCACGGACGGCGGCGCCGTCGACGGCAAGGGCAAGACGCTCACCGTCATGATGGCCGCCAACGGTCTGTACCCCGAGCAGCAGAAGGAGTGGTTCACGAAGGTGTCCGACGCCTTCGAGAAGAAGACCGGGGCGAAGGTCAGCTTCGAGACCTTCGCCACCGCCAACGACGAGCTGACCAAGATCCAGACCTCGGTGCTGTCCAATCAGGGCCCCGACGTCTACGGTCTCGGCACCACGTTCACCCCGACCGCGTATGCGACCGGAGCCTTCGTGAAGCTCACCGACGCCGAGTGGAAGAAGGTCGGCGGACGCGACCGGTTCGTCCCCTCGCTGCTCGGCATCTCCGGACCCAGCGAGAAGGACGAGGTCGGCATCCCGTTCGCCAGCCGCCCGTTCGTGATGGCCTACAACAAGGACCTCCTCGCGGCGGCGGGCGTGACCGACGTCCCCACCACCTGGGACGAGCTGACCGAGGCCGCCAAGAAGACCACCCAGGGCGACGTGCACGGCCTCGCGATCGGCTACGCCGACAACTACGACCCGTGGAAGTTCATCTGGGGCATGTCCGTGCAGGCCGGCAACCCCCTGATCGACGTCAAGGCCAAGAAGTCGGAGCTCGACGACAAGACGGTCACCGCCGCCTACGACACCTACTTCGGGTGGTACCAGCAGGGCCTGGTCGACCCGGCGTCGGTCGGATGGAAGAACGCACAGGCCGTCGCCGCCTTCGCGGAGGGCAAGGCCGCGTTCCTGCCGATGACCTCGGCGGTCTCGAAGGCCACGCTGTCCACCTCCGCGGTGGCGGACAAGTATGCCTACGCCGTGATGCCCACCGTGCCCCCGGGGGAGACCTCGCGTCCCTCCGACGGGAAGGAGGCCGCCAGCATCCTCTCCGGCGACAACCTCGTCGTCGCGCAGTACTCGCCCAACCAGGACCTCGCGTTCGCCCTCATCGAGATGATCACGAGCCCGGAGTGGCAGGCCGACTACTTCGCCACCTTCGGCGAGCTGCCGACCGGCGCCGAGGCCTCGGCGAAGGTCGAGAAGGACAACCCCGAGCTGGCCGCGAACGTGCAGGCCGCGGCCAAGTCGATCGCGACGCCCTTCACCGGCGCCTGGGGGGACACGCAGCTCGCGCTGACCAACGTCGTCGTGCAGTCGCTCCCCGCCCTGCAGTCCGGCAAGCTCACCCCCGACGCCATCGCGAAGGCCGTCAAGGACGCCGCGGCCGCCTCGCAGTCGGCGCTCGACAAGTCGAAGTGACGCGATCACGATGACCACCCTCACCGACAGCGGGAAGGAGGCTCCGGCGCGCATCGCGCACGCCGGGGCCTCCGCCCCGAGCCGGAACGGCACCCCGCCGAGCGAGCGCCCGCGCCCGCTGTGGATGCTGGTGCCCGGCGGCCTGCTGATGACGCTGCTCATCGTCGTGCCGCTGTTCCTCGCCATCTGGATCTCGCTGCTCGACCTCGACCAGTACACGATCCGGCAATGGCTGCAGGCGCCGTTCCTCGCACTCGGGAACTTCGTCGAGGCGATCACGGAGTCGCGCCTCCTGCACGGCGTCTGGCTGAGCGTCAGCTACGCCCTGATCGTCGCGATCGCCTCCGTGCCGATCGGCGTCGTCGCCGCCCTCGCCACGCAGAACGCCTTCCGCGGCCGCGGGCTGGTGCGCTCGGTCTACCTGATCCCCTACGTGCTGCCGGCCTTCGTGGTGGCGACCGTGTTCCGCGCGATGTTCCAGCCCGAGGGCGCCGTCGACGGGTTCTTCGGGCTGTTCGGCGTGAACCCGGGCCTCTGGCTCAACGGGCCGCAGAGCTACTGGACCCTCGTGATCGCGCAGCTCTGGGTGAGCTGGCCGTTCGTCTACCTCCTCACCCTCGCCGGGCTGCAGGCCGTCGACGCCGAGGTGCACGAAGCGGCCGCGCTCGACGGAGCCGGCTGGTGGATCAAGCTGCGCAAGGTCGTCCTCCCCTATCTGCGGGGCTCGATCCTGCTGGCCTTCATCCTCACCTTCCTGCACAGCCTCAACGCCTTCACGATGCCGTTCGTGCTGTTCGGCATCCCCGCGCCGGTCGACGTCGAGGTGCTGCCGGTGCTGACCTACACCACCGCGTTCCAGAGCTTCCGCTTCGGGCTGTCGGCGGCGATGGCGGTCGCCTCGCTGGTCATCGTCGCGATCCCGCTGTTCGTGTACCTGCGCGCCGTGCGCCTCGACACCGGAGAGGACGCGAAGCGATGAGCACCACGACGACGATCACCACCGTCAACCCGCGCCGCCGCACCGCCGGAACCTCCCACATCACGCGGCTGCTGCCCCGGCCGCTGCTGATCGCCATGAACGTGCTGCTGTGCCTGCTCGTCGCGGGGCCGGTCTCGTACATGCTGTTCGCCTCGGTGAACTCCGACGTCGCGGTCGCCAAGGGCGAGTACTGGCCCAGCGAGCTGCGCCTGGACAACTACCTCAAGGTGTGGAGCACGATCGACCTCGGCACCGGGCTGATCAACAGCCTGCTGATCTGCGGCGCCGTCGCGATCGTGTGCGCCGCGGTCGCGGTCTCGATGGCGTGGGTGCTCGTGCGCTTCACCTTCGTCGGACGCGTCACGATCCTGCGCGGCCTGCTGGGCCTGCAGTCGGTGCCCGGCACCCTCATGCTGCTTCCGGTCTTCGTGATGTTCTCCACGCTGTCCGCCACGCTGCGGATCCCCACGATCGGCACGCACTGGTCGGTGTTCATCACCTACCTGACCTTCGCGCTGCCGTTCTCCACCTGGGTGATGGTGACCTACATCCGCGGACTGCCGCGCGAGCTCGAGGAGGCCGCCCGCATGGACGGCGCCTCGAACTTCCGGGTGCTGACCCGCATCGTGCTGCCGCTCAGCTGGCCGGGCATCGTCGTGTCGGCGATCTTCGCCTTCCTGCAGGGCTGGAACGACGTGCTGTTCGCCTCGGTGATGACCAACCGCGAGAGCCGCACCGCGGCCGTCGCACTGCAGATCTTCGGTGCCACGCAGGAGACCGGCACCGTTCCCCTCTACGGGCAGATGATGGCGGCCTCCCTCATCTGCGCCGTACCCGTGGTGGTGCTGTACCTGGTGTTCCAGCGCTACCTCGTCGGAGGCCTGACCGCAGGAGGAGTGAAGTGATGGGACCCGTGTGGACCCTGTCCGGATTCGGCGACGAGATCGACGCCGACCCGATCGTGCAGATCGCGGTGCTGCAGGCGCTCGGCGCCGCGCACATCGAGGTCCGCAGCGCCTGGGGGGTGAACATCGTCGACCTCGACGACGAGCAGCTCGCCCGGCTCGCCGAGATCCTGCGCGATCGGGGGATGGGGACCTCGGCGATCGCGTCGCCCATCGGCAAGGTGGACGTGTCGCTGCCCGTCGAGCACGAGCTCGCCCGGCTCGACCGCGCGATCGCCGCCGCCCGGGCGCTGGAGACGGAGCACATCCGGATCTTCTCCTTCTTCCGCGCCGAGGAGCTCGCCGCGGATGACGTGCGCGACGAGGTGCTCGTGCGCATGGCGGCCCTCGCCCGCGCCGCCGAGGCCGCCGGCGTGACCCTGGTGCACGAGAACGAGAAGGAGATCTACGGCGACACCCCCGAGCGGGTGCTCGACGTGATCGAGTCGGTGGGGTCGGACCGGCTGCGCGTCGCGTGGGACAACGCCAACTTCGTGCAGGTCGGCGTGCGTCCGTTCACCGACGGCTACGGGATGCTGCGCCCGCACCTCGAGTACCTGCAGCTGAAGGACGCGGTCGCCGAGACGGGTGCGGTCGTCCCGGTCGGCGAGGGCGACGGCGAGCTGCGCGAGACGCTCACGGCGCTCCGCGACTCCGGGTACTCCGGCTACGCGTCGCTCGAGCCGCACCTCACCGACTACAACGCGCTGGGCGGATTCTCCGGCCCCGCCGCGTTCGGCCGCGCCGGCCGCGCACTGCGCACGCTCACCGATGAGATCGGAGTCTCGCTGTCATGACCTCCTCCCCCGTCCTGGACGTGGCCGTCGTCGGATGCGGCATCATCGGCGTCAACCATGCACGTGCGATCGCCCGCACCCCCGGGCTGCGCCTCGCCGCGGTCGTCGACGACGTGCCCGAGGCCGCGCAGAGCCTCGCCGACCTCGCCGCCGCGGAGCTCGGCACCCCGCGCCCCGCGGTGCACCCCGACATCGAGTCGCTGCCCGACGGCATCCGGATCGTCGCGATCTGCACGCCGAGCGGCACGCACGTGGAGCTCGCCGAGCGCGCGCTCGCGACCGGCAGGCACGTGGTGCTGGAGAAGCCCCTCGACGTCTCGATGGACCGCGGCCGCCGTCTCGCGGCGATCGCGGAGGACGCCGCGACCCGCGGCCTCAGCGTCTCGGTGATCAGCCAGCACCGCTACGACCCCGGCGCGATGGCGGTGGCCGACGCCGCGCACTCCGGGCGCTTCGGCCGTGTCACCAGCGCGGTCGCCTCGGTGCCGTGGTGGCGCACGCAGGAGTACTACGACTCCGGCGCCTGGCGCGGCACCTGGGAGCTCGACGGCGGCGGCGCCCTGATGAACCAGGGCGTGCACACCGTCGACCTGCTGCTCTGGTATCTCGGCACGCCCGTCGAGCTCTACGCCCAGACCGCGCTGCTCGCGCACGACCGTGTCGAGGTGGAGGACGTGGCCGTCGCCACGCTCCGGTTCGAGTCCGGCGCGCTCGCGGTGCTGCACGCCACGACGGCCGCGAACCCCGACCAGAAGGTACGGCTCGCGGTGTACGGCTCAGCCGGTTCCGGCATCGTGGAGTCCGACCAGCTCGCGCTGCTCGCGGTCGACGGAGACCCCGCCGACCGCCGCGCCGAGGCCGTTCCGGAGGGCCATCGCTTCGGCGACCCCAAGCCCGGGGACGACTTCATCCTCGGGCACGCGCGCCAGTACGCGGACATCGCCGAGGCGGTGACCACCGGGCGCGCCCCGAAGGTCGGCGTGCCGGAGGCCCTGCTCGCCCTCGCGGTCGTGCGCGGCGTCTACGTGTCGGCCAGCACCGGCGCACCGGTGCGGATCGCCGACGTGCTCGACGGCTCCGCCTCGGACGCCGCCGTGCGGACGGGAGGAGCAGCATGAGGTTCTCGGTCTTCACGGCGGCGACGCCGGAGTGGGAGCCCGCGGAGGCCGCGGCGCAGATCGCGGCCATCGGCTGGGACGGTATCGAGTGGCGGATCACCGACCAGGAGCCCGCCGACCCTCCCGGATTCTGGGCCGGGAACCGCGCCACCTGGCCGATGACGGGCCTGGAGGAGCGGATCCCCGAGATCGCGCGGATCACCCGCGAGGCCGGACTGGAGTTCAGCGGCATCGGCGGCTACGCGATGGCCGAGGACCACGACGACGTGCTGCGCACGCTCCGCGCCACCGCCGAGCTCGGTGCCCGGCAGGTGCGGGTGCGGATGCCGGAGCCGGGGGCCGCCGACTACCGCACTCTCGCCGCGCGCACCCGGGAGCACCTCGCGTGGGCCGTCGAGCAGGCGACCGTGCTCGGGGTGAAAGTGCTCGTGGAGCTGCACCATCGCACGATCTCCGCTTCGGCCTCGGCCGCGTTCCGGCTCGTCGACGGACTCGACCCCGCGCACGTCGGGGTGATCCACGACCTCGGCAACCTCGTGATCGAGGGGCAGGAGGACGCGCTCGCGGGCATGCAGATCCTCGGAGAGTACCTCGCCCACGTGCACGTGAAGAACGCCGCCTGGCGGCGCACCGGCGAGGTGGGCCCCGAGGGCGACGTGCGCTGGGAGGCCGTCTGGGCGCCGCTGCGCGACGGCATCGCGAGCGTGCCCGACTACTTCCGCGCCCTCGCGGAGTTCGGCTACGACGGCTGGGTCACCCTGGAGGACTTCTCCACCGAGGTCCCGCTCGCCCAGCGCCTCACCGACGATCTCGCCTATCTGCGTTCCTGCGCCGACGCCGCAGCGGGCGCGTCATGAGCACCGGGCCCGTCCGCACCCAGCATCCCCCCGTACGCGCCGCGCACCTCGGCCTCGGCGCCTTCCACCGCGCCCACCAGGCCTGGTACACGGCGCGCGCGACGCCGGACTGGGGGATCGCCGCCTTCACCGGGCGCTCCCCCGACGCCGCCGTGCGCCTCGCCGCGCAGGACGGGGTCTACACCCTGCTCGAGCGCTCGGCGGCGGGCGACCGGCCGGAGACCGTGCAGTCGATCGTCCGCGCCGTCTCCGGCGCTGACGAGGCGGCCTGGCTCGGCACGCTCTCCGACCCGGCGGTCGCGCTGCTCACGGTCACCGTCACCGAGCCCGGCTATGCGGTCTCCGCCGGGCCGCCGGCGCGCATCGCTGCGGGTCTGTCCGCCCGCCGGGCCGCCGGCGCGGGACCGATCGCCGTCGTCAGCTGCGACAACCTGCTCGGCAACGGCCGGCTGCTGCGCGACGCGGTGCTCGCCGTGGCCGGCGTCGATGCGGGGTGGGTCGCCGAGAACGTCTCTTTCGTCGACACCGTGGTCGACCGGATCACCCCGGCGACGACGGCGGAGGACGTCGCGATCGTGCAGGAGCTGACCGGGGTCGACGATCCGTCGGCGGTGGTCACCGAGCCGTTCTCCGAATGGGTGCTCTCGGGGGACTTCCCCGCCGGACGCCCCGCCTGGGAGGATGCCGGCGCGCGCTTCGCCGACGACCTGCGCCCCTACGAGGAGCGCAAGCTCTGGCTGCTCAACGCCGGACACAGCCTGCTCGCCTCCGCGGGCCGCCTGCGCGGGTTCACCACGATCGCCGAGGCGTTCGCCGACCCGGAGCTGCGCGCGCTGACCGAGGCCCTCTGGCAGGAGCAGCGCGTCGTCGTCGACCTGCCGGACGCCGAGCTGGACCCGTGGCTCGACGCACTGCGCACCCGGTTCGACAACCCCCGCATCGCGCACCGTCTCGACCAGATCCGCCGCGACAGCCCTGCGAAGATCCCGCAGCGCATCCTTGCGGCGGCCCGGCGCCGCGAGGAGTCCGGCCTGGGCCTCGGCGATGCGCAGCGCCGGGCGCTGCAGGCCTGGGTCGACGGCCTGCTCACCCTCGAACCCACCGACGACGCGAGCGCCGCGCTCGCCCGTGCCCTCGACGGCGTCCCCGCCGCCGACCGCGTCGACACGGTGCTCACCAACCTCACCCCGGAAGGAGCCCTGAAATGACCATCGACAAGGCCGAAGTGATCGTCGCCAGCCCCGATCGCAACTTCGTGACCCTGAAGATCACCACCGCCGACGGCGTCAGCGGACTCGGCGATGCGACCCTCAACGGCCGCGAGCTGGCCGTGGTCGCCTATCTCTCCGAGCACGTCGCGCCGCTGCTCATCGGCCGCGACGAGGACCGCATCGAGGACGCCTGGCAGTTCCTCTACCGCTCGGCGTACTGGCGGCGCGGACCGGTGACCATGGCCGCGATCGCCGCGGTCGACATGGCCCTGTGGGACATCAAGGGCAAGAAGGCCGGGATGCCCGTCTACCAGCTGCTCGGAGGCGCCTCCCGCACCGGGCTGCTCGCCTACGGGCACGCGTCGGGCAAGGAGCTGCCCGAGCTGTTCGACTCGGTGCGCTCCCACCTGGAGCAGGGCTACCGGGCCATCCGCATCCAGACCGGCGTGCCGGGGCTCAAGGCGATCTACGGCATCGCCTCGCAGTCGGCCGACACCGGCGGCGGCGAGGCCCGCTACGACCACGAGCCCGCGCGCCGCGGCGCGAGGCCGGTGGAGGAGGATTGGGACACCCGGTCGTATCTGCACCACCTGCCCGGGGTGTTCGAGGCGGTGCGCAACGAGTTCGGCCCGGACATCCCCCTGCTGCACGACGGGCACCACCGGATGACCCCCATCCAGGCGGCCAAGCTCGGCAAGTCGCTCGAGCCGTACGACCTGTTCTGGCTGGAGGACTGCACGCCCGCGGAGAACCAGGAGGCGCTGCGCCTGGTGCGCCAGCACACCACCACGCCGCTCGCGATCGGCGAGATCTTCAACACGGTGTGGGACTTCAAGGACATCATCCGCGACCAGCTCATCGACTACGTGCGCGGGGCCGTCACCCACATGGGCGGCATCTCGGCTCTGAAGAAGACGCTCGACTACGCGGCGATGTATCAGATCAAGTCGGGCATGCACGGACCGACCGACATCTCGCCCGTCGGCATGGCGGCGGCGATGCATCTCGGCCTCGCGATCCACAACTTCGGGATCCAGGAGTACATGCAGCACGGCGCCCGCACGAACGAGGTGTTCCAGCAGTCGTTCACCTGGGGGGACGGGATGCTGCACCCCGGCGACGAGCCCGGCCTCGGCGTCGCGCTCGACCAGGACGAGGCGGGCAAGTACCCCTACGAGCAGGCCTATCTGCCCTACAACCGTCTGGCCGACGGCACCGTCCACGACTGGTGACGCGGAGGGGCCCGCCGGCTCTCCCGGCGGGCCCTGCATCGTTCAGCCCGCGTCGGAGTTGCGCGCCCCGGCCTCCAGCACATCGCCCGCCGGGCGCTCCTGGTGCCCGCCGAACTGCAGGCGCATCGCCGAGAGCACCTGGTTGGCGAAGTGGTCCTCGCCGCGGGAGGCGAAGCGCCCGAACAGCGAGGCCGCCAGCACCGGCGCGGGGACACCCACGTCGACGGCCGCCTTCACGGTCCAGCGCCCCTCCCCAGAGTCGGAGACCCGGCCGGCGAGGCCGTCGAGCGTGGGGTTCTCCTGCAGCGCGGCCGCGGTGAGGTCGAGCAGCCAGGAGGAGATCACCGAGCCGCGGCGCCACAGCTCCGTCACCTTCCCGGTGTCGATCGGGAACTGGTAGAACTCCGGCTCCTCCAGCGGGGCGATCTCGGCGGAGTGCTCCGCCTCGCGCACACCGGCGTCCGCGTTCTCGAGCAGGTTGAGCCCTTCGGCCAGCGCCGCCATGATGCCGTACTCGATGCCGTTGTGCACCATCTTCACGAAGTGCCCGGCGCCCGAGGGTCCGCAGTGCAGGTAGCCCTGCTCCTCGGGGGCGAGCGGTCCGCTGCGGCCCGGGGTGCGCTCCACCTCGCCCGCACCGGGGGCGATCGTCGCGAGCAGCGGCTGGATGTGCGAGACGGCGACGTCGGATCCTCCGACCATGAGGCAGTAGCCGCGCTCCAGGCCGAACACGCCGCCGCTGGTGCCCGCGTCGACGAACTCGATGCCCCGCTCGCGCAGGGCCGCCGCACGCCGCACGTCGTCGCGGTAGTTGGAGTTGCCCCCGTCGATGATGATGTCGCCGGGCTCGAGCACCGCCGCGACGTCGTCGACCACCCTGCCGGTGAGCGATGCCGGAACCATCAGCCACACCACCCGCGGGGTCTGCATCGCCGCCGCGAGCGCGGGGAGGTCGGAGACACCGGTGGCCCCCTCCGCGGCGAGCGCGGAGACGGCATCCGCGTTGACGTCGTAGACCACGCATTCGTGTCCGCCGCGCATCAGCCGGCGCACGATGTTCGCGCCCATCCTGCCCAGTCCGACCATCGCCAGTTGCATCGCATCTCCTCACGCCGCGGAAACGGCCCGTTTGCGGGCCAGGCTCATCGTCGCACTCGTCGCCGAAGGGCCGCAATCGCCGCGCGGAGCGGGCGCGATGCCGCCGTACTCGCTCCGCTCGGCGACGCGCCCGGGGCCCGGGGCTCCGCTGCGTTCCCGCCCCGTCCGGGGATCCGCCGACCCGGTACGCCCTCCGGGATCCCACCGACCCGGTACGATCCCGCCGAGCCGGTGCGCCCCACGCGCACGGTTCCCGCCGCCTCGGCGGGAACACACCGGGAAAGACGAAGACGAGCGGCGGGGCGGGTGGAGACGGGGCGGCCCGCAACGGGCCGGGCGCAGGCTCAGGCGCCGCGGACCACCCTGCCGCCCTGGATCACCGCGGCGATGCGGTCGGCGTAGCCGCCGAAGTCGTAGGGATCGCCGGAGACCACCACGAGGTCGGCCCGCAGCCCGGGCGCGATCCGCCCGCGGTCGGCGAGTCCGAGCAGATCAGCAGACTCCGCGGTGGCGGAGCGGAGCACCTCGCGCGGGGCCATGCCCGCATCCGCCATGAGCTCGAACTCCTCGAGGTTGATCCCGTGCCGGAACACCCCCGCGTCGGTGCCGAACGCCACCCGCACCCCGGCCGCGACCGCGCGGCGCATCATCGCGGCGTGCACGTCCTGCACCTCGTAGGCCTTACGCCTGACCTGCGCGGACACCCGGGTGCCCTGCTCGATCGCCCGCGCGAGCGCGACCGGGGCGAGGAGGGTCGGCACCAGCCAGGCGCCCTTCTCCTTCATGAGCGCGAAGCACTCGTCGTCGGCGAAGATGCCGTGCTCGATCGACCGCACCCCGGCGCGCAGCGCCGCGAGGATCCCGTCCCGTCCCTGCGCGTGCGCCATGACGTGCACGCCGTTCGCGGCCGCGGTGCGCACGCACACGTCGAGCTCGTCGGCGTCGAACTGGCTGTGCCGCGGGTCGTCGTTCTCCGAGGAGACGCCTCCGGTCGTGCAGATCTTGATCACGTCGGCGCCGGCGCGCAGCAGCTCGCGCACCCGGACGCGCATGCCGTCCGGTCCGTCGACGACGCTCTCCGGACGGCCGGGGTGCGCGGGGAAGATGTGGTTCACATTGCCGTTGGTGAGGGTGCCGTCGGAGTGCCCTCCCGTCTGGCCGAGGATGGTCACCGCGATGTGCAGCGCCGGCCCCTCGACCAGCCCCCGCTCCTGCGCGCGCTTGAGTCCGAGGTCGGCGCCGCCCGCGTCGCGCACGGTCGTGATGCCGATGTCGAGCGTGCGGCGCATCGTGTCGAGCGCCCGGTAGAAGGGATAGGAGAACGGCTCCCCCATCATCTCGAGCGCATCGAGGCCGTCGACCATCGTGTGCACGTGGCAGTCGATGAACCCGGGCATCAGCGTGGCCCCGTCGATGCGGCGCTCCTCCGCGTCGATGGATGCGGCGGGGCGGGCGCCATCGCCCACCTCGGCGATCCGTCCGTCGCGCAGCAGCACGTCGGTGCGCACGGGGTCGCGCTCGTCGTCGAGCAGCACGTCTCCGCCGGTGATCAGGAGCTCGGTCATGTAGGTGTCCTCCTTCGCTGGGCGGGCGCCGCGCCGGCGGCCTCCCGCAGAGCCACATCGTCGCAGATCGCGCCGGCGCCGGATCGGTCGTCCCCGATGAAGATCGGGCCCGGACTTGTCCGCCGCCACCCGGCCGGCTCCCCGCCGGCCCCTCCTCCCGGTTCCATCCATCCCCTACACCCGGTGCGTTCCCGACCGCCCTGAGCGCGCCGGGTGCACCGATCCGGCTGCGTCGGCGGGAACGCACCGGGTCGGATGGCCGCCGGGCCAGACAACGCACCGGATCGAACGGCGGACATCACCCCCGCGGGCTGAGCCTCGGGGGACGCGCGGAGAACCGGTCCTCCAGCACCAGGCAGCCCGCGCCGATCGCCGCGACATCCTCGCCGAGGGCGGTGCCGCGGATGCCGATCTCGTGCAGCCGGCGCGTGGAGGAGACCCGCGCGACGATCGGGGCCATGATCGGCAGGAAGCGCGCCGCCGCGCGCTCCCACATCGTGCCGCCCAGGACGACCGCGTCGACGTCCAGCAGATTGGTCACGGTGAGCACGGCGGAGGCCGCGTACCGCGCGGCGCGATCGAGGATGCCGGCGGCCCGTTCGTCTCCCGCATCGGCCGCATCGCAGAGCGCGCCGAACCGCGCCCCGATCCGTGCGGGATCCTCCCCGTCCTCGGCGCTCTCGCCGCCCAGTACACCTGCCGCCACGGCATCGGCGACGAGGGCCCGCGGGGAGCCCACCTCCCAGAACGCGCGGAAGTCCCCGGTGAACCGCTCTCCGATCTCGTCCGCGGTGACGGCGAGCAGTCCGACGTCGCCGGCGTTGCCCGAGATGCCCCGCACGACCGCGCCGTCCATCACGAACCCGATCCCGACGCCGGTCGCCATGTACAGGAAGGCGAAGTCGTGCGCCGCGCCGCCGGCTCCCGCCCACTGCTCCGCGACCGCGCAGGCGATGACGTCCTTCTCGAGCAGCACGGGCCGCCCGGTCGCCGCGCGCAGGCTCTCGCGCAGAGGCACGTGCTGCCACCCCGGCAGGTGCGGCGGATCGAGCACGACCCCGCGCGCGGTGTCCACGGGCCCCGGCGTCGCGACGCCCACGCCGAGGACGCGGTCGGGATCGACCCCGGACTGCGCGATGATCTCGCCGATCCGCGCCGCCAGCAGCGCCGTCACCGATCGGGGGTCTCGCACCGGCGGCGTCGGCCGGCTGCTCTCCGCCACCACGCGTCCGGTGAAGTCGAGCAGCACGAAGGTGATCGCCGCGGGGTCGACATGCACCCCCACCGCGTAGCATCCCGCAGGATCGAGCTCGAGCAGCGTGCGGGGCTTGCGGTGACCGGCGATCCGCTCCTTGCCCGCCTCCCGGAGCAGCCCGGCGTCGAGCAGCCGACGGGAGATGTTCGAGATCGTCTGCGGCACGAGGCCGGTGGCCTCGACGAGGTCGACGCGGGTGCGAGCGCCGCGTCGCACCGCGTCGAGCACGACCGCCTCGTTGTGCTCCGCCCCTCGAGGCCGGTTCGTCCCGGTGCCCGCGGGGTCGTGCGGGCGCCGCTGCGGATCCTCCACGGCACCTCCCGCCGTCCTGCGCCGCGACCGCCTGGCCGCCGGACTCTCACGGTACACGGGCGACGACGGCTCCTCCTACGGCCCCCGCTCCAGCCAATCGTCGAGCGTCGCGGCGAGCGCCTCGTCCGGGACCGCGACCACCGCATGCCGGTGCGGCGACGACGCGTCGCCCTCGGCCCAGTGGTTCGACCCGTCGTCCGCCATCACCATCTCCCCGGGCCTGCTCCACGTCACCAGCGGGGAGTCCGGGAATGCGGCGAGGTACACGGTGAGCAGATCCCAGCTGGGCCGGCCGACCCCCGGGCCGCAGAAGGCCTCGTACGCGACCGCGACCGGGTTCCGCATCCCCAGGCGGTCGGCGAGGCGACGACCGGTGATGACGTCGGCGGTGGTCTCGAAGCCGACGAGGTCGATGCCGCCGGGCCAGTCGCGGAGGAAGGCCCGCGTCTGCGGGAGCTGCTCGGCGACGTTGAACTCCCGGCCACGGGGGAACTCGCCGCCCATCACCACCGTGCGCCCCACCTTCCGCCGCACCAGCTCCGCGCCGTCCAGCGGCGAGTGCGCATCCGGAGCGGAGGCGAGCAGGGCGTTGAGGTTGCCGAAGAACCCGATCGAGACGACCGTGACCGATCCGTCCTCCGCGGCGGCCAGCGCGCGGCGGAGCACCGTCAGGGCCTCCTCGGGCTCGCGATGCGGACGGTCCCCGAACCGCTCGGCGACGGTCCGCGCGTAGTCCTGCTCCCACACGTCGTCCGTGGTGTCGGCGTGCCGGCCGATCGGGGTCTCCGCCCCGTAGTGCGCGCAGACGATCGCCGCCGTGCGCGGCCCCCAGCGACTCGGGGTGTTGATGCCGACCGCGTCGAGCGCGATGACGCCCTCCTTCTCGAGACGCAGGGCGATCGCGAGTGCGCCCACATCGTCGACGTCCGCGAAGAGGTCGCTCTCCAGCACGATCCGTGGTCGGCCCCGGCCCGGCGCGGTCACGGCGCGTCCGCCGGAACGACGACCGCCGAGCGGAACAGCGCGGTGTTCTTCGACGCCTGGCCGATCCCGCCGCCCCACTCGATCCACCCCGAGCGTCCGTCGGTGCCCGCCACGTCGCCATCGGCGTCGTTCACCAGGAAGGAGAGCCCGAAGACCTCCGACGGCGGCCCGTCGAACCCGAGCGAGGACCAGGGCACGGATACGTCGTAGGTCGTGAGGTGCTTCGCCTCGTCCCGGGTGATGCGCGTCTCCGCACCCGGCGTGGGGCCGGCCGCAGCGCCGGGAGGCGCGGCGAACGTGTAGGCGACCGGACCCCCGTCGAGAAGGGCCGCGCCGATCTCCACCCGGTGTCCGCCGATCAGCGACGGGAAGAGGTCGTAGGTGCTGAACTGGATCGAGTCGACCTGCCAGGCCTGCGCGGCGCTCGCCCGCGCGCCGATGTGCGTGTCGTCCGTGATCTCGGCGCGCACGCGCAGCCGATCGGCCGTCGAGGTGAAGCGCACCGTGCCACCCACGTCGTCCGCTCCCGTCCGGGTGCCGGAGCCGTTGGCGCGCCAGACGCCGAGCCGGTTCAGATCGATCGGATCGAGCGTCTCGGCCCCGTCGCGCTCGACCGGCGAGAAGCTGAGCGTGCCGCTGTCGCCGTGTCGATAGCCTCCGGCATCCGCCTGCACCTCGTAGTGCAGCGGGCCGAACAGGGACGGCGACGGCACCGGCACCCGCACGGTCGAGGACGAGCCCGCCGGCACCACCGGCGGCGAGGCGACCGATCCCGAGGCCGAGCCCACGCGCCAGCTCAGCGAGGAGAGTCGCAGCTCCTGTGCGGCGTCGTTGTTCACGATCTTCAGATCGAGCGAATAGCGGTACCCCGTGCCGTCGCGGGTGATGCCCGGCCGGCCCGTCACCTCGTAGCCGTCCACCACCTGCGTGCGGGCCCGCACCTGGGCGAGGGGCTTCTGGCCCTGACCTCCCTGTGCGACCGTCACGGTCACCGCACGCGATCCGAGCCGGGTGGCCGCGGGGAGGGGGAGCTTCACCGACCCGTTCTTCAGGTGGAAGGTGCGCTTCACCCCGTCGGCCGACACGGTGACCGTGCGCGGACGCACGCTCTGGTCCTTCAGCGTCAGCGTCGCGGTGACGTCGCCTCCCGCCACGCTCTGGGCGGGCACGTCGAGAGCGAAGGCCGCCGGAGCCCCTGCGACGGAGACATCGCCCGAGACGAAGACGGGCGAGCCGTCGAGCATGAGCGAGAAGTCACCCGCCGCGACCTGGGTCTTCTTGCCGAACTGGTCGGTGAGCGTGAACCCGTGCGCGGAGGTGACCTTCACATGGTCGGTCGCCGTGCTCCAGAGCACGCGGTTGGTGCGGGTGCCGTCGGTGTAGGGGTAGGAGTACGCGGTGGCGGAGCCGAGGTCCTCCCGCGCCTGCTGCGCGAGTCCGGTCGTCTGACGGATCAGCACGGCCTGCGAGACGAAGGCCGGCTTCGGGCTGATGCCGTGGACGGCGCCGTAGACGTAGCCGGGGGCATCCGGGCAGATCCAGCTCCAGCAGGAGGTCGCGTCGGGACGGTTGAGCAGCCCGAAGCGGTCCTCTCGCTCGGAGGAGTTGAAGCCGGTGTCCATGATCGCGTACCAGATGTACGAGTCGACGCCCGCGGCCTCCGCCAGCACCGGACCGCGGATCGCGAAGTCCGCCTGCTGCGCGTATGTGGAGCCGGCGTCGTGGGTCGCCCAGCCGTTCTCGGTGATCCGGATCGGGAGATTCCTGCCTTTGTCGTTCGCGTGCACCAGATCGACCAGCTGTGGCAGGGCCGTCACCGCCTCGCTCTCCTCGGGCGCCGTCCCCGGTCCGAAGTCCTGCACGCCGTAGTAGTTGACGGCATAGGTGTCGAGCGAGCTCAGACCGCCCCGGGCGATGAAGTCCCTCGCCCAGTCGAGCTGCACGCCCGCGGTGACGGGACCGATCACGTTGGCCTCGGGGTCCGCGGCATGGATGGCAGCAGCGGTCGGCGTCATCAGCGCGATGTAGCACGCCGCGGTGAGGCATCCGGAGCTGTTGAAACCGATCGAGTTGTACTCGTTGTAGATCCCGACGTCGTGCGTCAGCCCTTCCGCCGAGGCGAAGCCGGCGGTCGCCCCCGCGTAGCCGGCGAACGCGGCGATGCCGGTGCTGGTGTGCGGCGTCTGGTTGCCGTCGTAGAGCGGGTTCTTGTAGAGCGCGTTCCACATCGCGTTGATGCCATGGGCCTTCAGCTCGCGCTGCGTGTCGGTCGCGAGGGTGTCGAACGTGTAGTTCCCCGCGGTGGGCTCGATGCCCTCCCAGGTCTGGTCGACGCGGCTGAGACCGTAGCCGGCGAGCGCCATCGCGTCGATGAGCGACGTCGTGTCCTGCGGGCTCTGCCAGCCGCGGTGGATACCGATCCCGTAGAACGCGTCGGGGGCGTTCCACCCCGCGGGCGGCGGGTCGAGCACGGCGAACGACGTGGTCCTCGTCACCGGCGTGCTCAGCGGTGCCGTGACGTCGAGCGTGTAATAGCCGAAGCCGAGGTCGCTCACGTCGATCGTGCCGGCGCCGCCGGAGAGCGCGGTCGTGCCGGTGCGGAGCTGCACGCCGTAGGGATCGCTGACGCGCCAGGTGACGTTCGCGGCGGGGCTGGCCACCTCGATGCGCGCCTGCCCCTCGGGGAAGACGAGCGACGGGCTCATGATCGCGAGCGAGTCGAGGGCGGCCATAGGCGCATCGGTGAAGCGCACCTCGATCTTCGAGAAGCACACCGGCGCCATCCCGCCGTCCGGGGCCTTGACGTTCACGCGGAAGTCCGCGCCGTTCGAGCGGTTCTGGAACCGGATGTCGGTGAGCTCGAAGGAGGTCTTCATCCATCGGTGGCTGTCCGTCATCGGCTGGTTGCGGGATCCGGCCCACGGATTCGACTGCGCGTCGTACTGGATGTCGAACCCGTTGGTCCCGACGTCGTAGTAGTCGACGGTCACGATCGCCCGGCGTGCGCCCTGAGGGATCGCGGAGTCGGCGACGTCGACGTACACGTACCGCACCGGCGGCGAGTTCTGCATCGACCAGCACTGCACGCCGTCGACCGTCGTGGCGACCGCGGCGGGGTCGGTCACCCGGTCGCCGGGACGCGCCCGATCGATGCCGGTCAGCTGCGGCGTCGATCCGAGGACCGCGACGGCGTCGGCGTCGTACGGGGTCGCGCTGGCGAGCGAGGGCACGGAGGCGAGGCCTCCGGCCACGAGCAGGGTGGCGACGATCGCGCTCAGGCGTCGTCGGATCCGAACCCTGCGGGGCTGCGGACTTTCCATGGCATCTCCTTCATTGGATGTCGCCGACGAGGAATAGGAGGAAGAAATCCATCCAATGGATTTATAACGCGTCATCGAAGTTTCGGCAAGTGCTTTCCCGAATCGGGTCGCCGCCCACCCGCATGCGCCGGGCTTTGCCAGGATGGAGTCATGACCTCCCCCGAACTGGACAGGCTCCGCGCCGCGCTGGGCGCCGACGCCCCGCTCACCTGGGTGGTGACCGGAGACTCGATCACCCACGGCCTCGTGCACACCTGCGGCGAGCGCAGCTATCCCGAGCATCTGCACGAGCTGATCCGCGGCGAGCTGGGCCGCGTGCGCGACATCGTGGTCAACTCCGCGATCAGCGGACACCGCATCGTGCAGATCCTCGACGACTTCGAACGGCGCGTCTCGTCGTGGAGTCCCGACGTCGTCACGCTGATGATCGGCACGAACGACTGCTCGACCGCGGGCGTCTGGCCCGTCATCGAGCCCGGGGAGTTCGCCGCGTCGATCACGGAGTTCGTCACGCGCGTGCGCGGCCTGGGGGCGGTGCCGGTGCTGCAGACGCCTCCGTCGGTCGACGTCGCCGCCGCCCCGGAGCGAGCACGCATCTCCGCCTTCGCCGAGGCGATCCGCGAGGTCGCGGCGCGGGAGGACGTGCTCCTCGCCGACCAGTCCGCGCTCTTCGACGAGGAGGGCGGGGGCGGGGTGCCCTGGGGGCTGATGAACGACCCGTTCCATCCGAACGCCGCCGGGCACGCCGCACTCGCTCTCGGGCTGGCCCGCGCGCTCGGTGTCGCCCCTGCGGCGTCGCGCACGCTCCCGCTGCTCACCGCCCGCGTCGCCGCCGCGAGGATCGTCTGATGCGCCCGGAGAACATGACCGGCCCCGTCGCGCATCACGCCGAGGGCCCCGTCTGGTGGCCGGGCTGGGGCGGGCTGCGCTGGGTCGACGGCGGCGCCGGAGACCTGCTGACCCTCGCCGACGACGGCGTGCGGCGGATGCACATCGATGACGAGTACCTCGCGTTCGTGCGACCGCGCAGCCGCGGAGGCTTCGTCGCGGTGGGCGCCCGCGACCTCTACCTCGCCGACGCCGCGGATGACGCCCCCCGACGCGTGGCATCGCTCATCTCCGGCGACGGGGCGCGGATGAACGACGGCGGCGCCGACCCGCAGGGCCGCCTGCTGGCCGGCTCGATGTCGACCGACGACACCGCAGGCGCCGGCGTCCTGCTGCGGATCGGCCCCGACCTGGCATCCACCACGGCGCTGCCGTCGGTGACGGTGTCCAACGGCATCGCGTTCTCCCCGGACGGCACCCGGGCGTACTACGTCGACAGCGCCACGGCCCGGGTCGACGTGTTCGACGTCGTGCACGGCGACCTGGTCGGACGCCGCACGTTCGCCCCGATCCCCGAGGGGCTTCCCGACGGCCTCACCGTCGCCGCGGACGGCAGCGTGTGGGTCGCGATCTGGGGAGGCTCGCAGGTGATCGGCTTCGACGCCGACGGCACGGTGCGGGAACGGATCGCCCTGCCGGTGCCCCAGGTCAGCGCGTGCACCTTCGGCGGCGACGACCTCGCGACCCTCTACATCACGACCTCCGCGCAGGGCCTCCCGCCCGATCACGGCACGGAGGCGGGCAGCCTCTTCGCCGTGCGGACGGGCGTGCGGGGCATGCCCGTCCTCCCCTTCGCCGGCTGAGCCCGGGGCCAGGGTCCGGCCTCAGTCCCGGATCCCGGATCCTGTCCCGAAACCCGGATCCTGTCCCGAAACCCGGACACTTCGGACGGATCTACCCGCAAAACGGGACGCCGTCCGCGAAACGGGACCCGCCCCCGGACGGACGACCACCCGAACCACAGACCTCGTCCCGAACCACGGACCCCGTCCCGAACCACGGACCCCGTCCCGAATCACGGACCCTGTCCCGAATCACGGACCGGCCAGACAGATCCACCCGCAAAACGGGACAGCATCCGCGAAACGAGACACGCCCCCGACGAGACAACCGCCCGAACCACGGATCCCGTCCCGAATCACAGCCCATCCAGACAGATCCACCCGCAAAACGGGACAGCATCCGCGAAACGAGACACGCCCCCGGACGGAACAACCGCCCGAACCACAGACCCTGTCCCGAATCACGGACCCGTCCCGAATCACAGACCCCGTCCCGAATCACGGACCCTGTCCCGAATCACGGACCCTGTCCCGAATCACGGACCGGCCGGACAGATCCACCCGCAAAACAGGACAACATCCGCGAAACGAGACCCGCCCCCGACGGAACAACCACCCGAACCACAAACCCCGTCCCAAACCACGGACCCCGACCCGAATCACAGCCCATCCAGACAGATCCACCCGCAAAACGAGACAGCATCCGCGAAACGGGGCCACAGCCCCTGGGCCCTCAGCTCCGGACAGCCCTCACCGTGCGCTGCCGCTGCGCGCCGAGGCCGTCGATCTCGATCCTCATCTCGTCGCCGTCCTGCAGGTAGGGGAAACGCCCCGACAGCGCGACGCCCTGCGGAGTGCCGGTGTTGATGACGTCGCCGGGCTCGAGCACCATGTACTGGCTGATCTCGTGCACGAGCTGCAGCACGGAGAAGATCATGTCCGCGGTCGAGGAGTCCTGCCGCGGCTCGTCGTTCACGAACGAGCGCAGCCGGAGCGCCTGCGGGTCGATCTCGTCGGCGGGGACGAGCACGGGTCCGAGGGGGTTGAAGGTCTCGGAGCATTTGCCCTTCGACCACTGCCCGCCCGACACGTCGAGCTGAAAGGCGCGCTCCGACACGTCGTTGGAGATCGTGTATCCCGCGATCACGTCGCGAGCCGCGTCCGGCGACGGCAGGTACCGGGCGGTCTTGCCGATCACGACCGCGAGCTCGACCTCCCAGTCCGCCTTCTCCGCGTCCGGCGGCAGCAGCACGGTGTCGAAGGGGCCGACGACCGTGTTGGGGTGCTTGAAGAACAGCACCGGATGCTGCGGCGGCTCCGAGCCCGACTCCGCGGCGTGGGCCGCATAGTTCTGCCCCACACAGACGACCGCGGTCGGGCGGGCGATCGGGGCGCCGATGCGCAGCCCTTCCACGTCGGCCTCGGCGAGGCCGCCCTCGGCGAGCGCGGCGCGCACCCGCGCGATGCCGTCGGCAGCGAGGAAGGCGCCGTCGATCTCGGGGGTCAGCGGCGTGAGGTCGCGCACGATCCCCGCATCGTCGCGGACGAAGGGCCGTTCAGCTCCGGGCCGTCCGAGGCGCATGAGCTCCATGGTGTTCTCCTGATCCGTTCAGCGTGCGGCGTAGTCGCGGTTGACGATCGCCGGGACGGCATCGCCGGCGAGGAAGCGGATGACGTTCTCCGCGGCGTGCACCGGGAGGTCCTCGAGCGCCTGGGGCGAGTACCAGGCGGCGTGCGGGCTCAGCAGCGCGTTCGGCGCCTCACGCAGCGGCGAGTCGGCGGCGAGCGGCTCCGCCTCGAACACGTCGAGCGCGGCGGCGCCGATGCGTCCGGAGTGCAGGGCGTCGACCAGGGCGTCCTCGTCGATGAGCGGACCGCGGCAGGTGTTCACCACGACGGACCCCGGCTTCATCCGCGCGATCGCGGCGGCGTCGATGAGGTGGCGGGTCTCGTCGGTGAGCGGCACGTGCAGGGTGAGGATGTCGGCGGCGGCGATGGCGTCGTCGATGGAGGCGGACTCGCATCCCGCGTCGCGGATCGCCTGCTCGGGCGCGTAGGGATCGGCGACCACCACGCGGAAGCCGAGACCCCGCAGGCCGCGGGCGACCAGGGAGCCGATCCGGCCGAAGCCCAGCACGGAGACCGTCGTGCGAGAGGGACGCACGGCGAAGGGGCGGGCGTCGACGGCCTTCCATGTGCCTTCGCGCATCGCGCGGTCGTAGGCGGGGAGCCCGCGTCCCTGCGCCATGATCATCGCCACGGTGTGGGCGGCCACCTCCTCGATGCAGTAGCTGGGGGTGTTGGCCACCGCGATCCCGCGCTCGGTCGCGGCCGCGACGTCGATCATGTCGTAGCCGATGCCGAGCCGGCTGATCATACGCAGGTTCGGCATCCGGTCCATCAGCGCGCCGTCGATGCGGTGCCACTGCACGATGAGCGCCTCGGCATCGGCGCCGAGGGCGGCGAGGGTGTCGGCGGAGGTCTCGGGGGCCCGCGCCGCGCGCAGGCCGGCCGCACGCAGCGTCCGCTCGGCCGCATCGCCGGGCAGGTCGCAGTCGGTGATGAGGGTCAGGGGCTCAGTCATGTCGAGAATGCTATAGCATCTAGCAACTTGCTCGCCAGAACTTCTCCTGAGCACCAATCTGCTATAGCGTTTTCACATGACTGCTCGCCGCGCCCTCATCACCGGTGCGAGCTCCGGCATCGGAGCCGCCGCCGCCCTGGAACTCGCCCGCCAGGGCGCCGCCCTATGGATCACCTATGCCGGCCGCGCCGCCGAGGCGTCCCGCGTCGCCGACGAATGCCGTGCGGCGGGGGCCCCGGATGTGCACGTGTCGCAGCTCGACCTGCGCGACCCCGCATCGATCGACGCTCTGGTCGCCGAGGTCGCCGATGCCTGGGGCGGCCTCGAGGTGCTCGTCAACAACGGCGGCGTCTGCCCCTACGTCCCCTTCGACGAGATCGAGATCGACGAGTGGGACCTCGTGCTCGAGACCAATGCCCGTGGCACCTTCCTGCTCACCCGCGGCGCTCTCCCCCTGCTGCGCGCCGCGGACGGCGACCGCTCGGTGGTCAACATCTCCTCGATCGCCGGCCAGGTCGGCGCCCTCCAGACCGGCATGCACTACGCCGCGAGCAAGGGCGCGCTCCTCGCGATCACCCGCAGCTTCGCCCGGCTGCTCGCCGGCGAGGGCATCCGCGTCAACGCCGTGACGCCCGGCCCGGTCGCGAGCGCCATCACCGACCAGCTGCAGGGGGAGGGCCGGGAGAAGCTCGCCGGCTCGATCCCGCTCGGCGCCTTCGGCGAGCCCCAGGACGTCGCGTGGATCATCGCCTCGCTGGCATCCGAGCGGGCACGCTTCATCACCGGCGCCACCTACGACGTCAACGGAGGAGTTCGCATTGACTGACATCGCCCGCACCGCCCTCGACACCGTCCGGGCCCAGCTCGACGCCTTCAACGCGCACGACCTCGACGCCTTCGTCGCGACCTACGCCCCGGACGCCGTGATCACCGGAGTCGCCCCGGAGCCGATCGTCGGCGCAGCCGCCGTCCGGGAGTTCTACGAGCCGCGGCTGCAGAACCCCGAGCTGTCGTGCGTGATCGAGACGAGCGTGCTCTTCGGCGACCGCTGGGTCGTCGCGCAGGAGCAGGTCGTCAACGCCGGCGTCGCCACCGAGACGATCGCGACCTTCGACGTGCGCGACGGCCTCATCTCCCGCGCCTCGATGCTGAAGGCCTGACGCTCCGGTCGATCGAACACCCCGCGATTCGTCTCCGCCGCTCCGTGGCTTCCTCAACGACCAGGCACGTCTGGACAACGTTGTCCCAATCCGGTACGTTGTGATTCAGCGGCAGGGGAAAGAGCTTTCCTTGCATCTCGCACCGACGGAACGAAGGAGTTCTGATGAAGGAAAACGAAGTGTCTCGTCGCACGATCCTCGGCGGCGCCGTCACCCTCGCCGCCGCCGGCGCCGTCGCCCTGGCGACCCCCGCACAGGCAGCGACCGCCCCGTCCGCGGCCACAACCCGGCGCCGCAAGGGCAACGCCTTCGGCGTCGTGACCTCCAGCTACGTCGACGCCGTGACCGGGTTCACGGTCACGACGATCGGCAAGCCCGGCAGTCACATGTCGCACCAGTACATGTCCTCGATGAGCTGGGGAGCGCACGACCAGACCATGGCCCTCTGCGCCGACATCAACTTCACGTCGCTGCGATGCACCCTGCTCACCTTCGACCCGCAGCACCTCGACACGACGGTCATCGACACCAACGTCCGGTGGGCCGCGCCCACGGTCGGGAACGACAACCGGATCTACTACAACAAGATCGACAACCAGGTGCTCGCCTACGACATCGACTCGGGGGTGAACACCGTCGTGGTCAACAGCCCCGCCGGGACGTCGATCCGCGAGCCCCTCTCGATCAACGACGCCTGCGACCGCCTCGGGCTCTTCTGGACCACGACCGGAATGGTCAAGGACCTCCAGATCGGCTGGGCCGACGTCTCGGACGGGCTGCTGCACACCAGCGTGCCCGCCGGGTTCTTCGCCGACCCTTATCCGATCGCCAACCACGCGCAGATCAACCCGGCGTACCGCGACCAGATCTTCTTCGCGCACGAAGGACTCACCGAGATGCCCGACCGCATCTGGTCGGTCGACACGGCGACGAACACCGCGACCAACCTCTACCATCAGGCGAAGAAGCCGGACGGATCGGCCGGAGAGTACGTCGGTCATGAGACCTGGTCGCACGACGGCGAGCGCCTCTACTTCGTCAAGTACTGGATGAGCCCGCTGCCTCCGATCGGCGTCTGGTTCGTCAGCCGCGACGGCTCGCAGTCGGGCATGATCAACGGCGACCACCCGTACTGGCACGTCGGCGTCAGCCCCGATGGGCGCTACCTCGCGGCGGACACCCAGGTGATCGGCGGCGTCTCCAAGGTCGTCGTCATCGAGCTCGCCACCGGCCGGTCCAAGGTGATCGCGACCGGCCTCGCGGCCACGAACCACCCGGCGCACCCCCACCCGACCTTCTCACGCAGTTCGGAGATCGTCACGTTCAGCTTCCTCGACGCCACCGGCACCTGCACCGTCGGCACAGTGGACATCAGCGGCATCACGTTCGACTGATCGCGTCTCACGCCCGCACGGGCCATCCGGAAGGACCTGGAATGACCACCGAGACCACGGGCATCCGCCCGCAGGTGCACGAGCCGGAACCGCGGATACGCGCAGCCGGCGGAGAGGCCGGCGCCGCGCCCTCCGCCTCCCCGCCGGACGAACGCCGCACCCGGAAGCGGAGGGAAAGGCCGAGCGACGTCGCCAGGCGGCTGCCGCTCGCCGCCAGAATCCGCCGCGACTGGGTGCTGCTGCTCTTCGCCCTCCCCGGCATGGTGCTTCTGCTGACGTTCCACTACATCCCGCTGCTCGGCAACGTCATCGCCTTCCAGGACTACCTGCCCTTCCTCGGCATCACCGGCAGCCCCTGGGTCGGATTCGACAACTTCGCCGTCTTCATCAACGGCGACCCCGCGTTCCTCAACGCGATGAAGAACACGCTCATCCTCACCCTCATCCAGACGGTGTTCGTGTTCCCGCTCCCCATCGTCCTCGCCCTGATGCTGAACAGCCTCCTGTCCGAGCACGTGAAGAAGTTCGTGCAGTCGGTGCTCTACCTGCCCCACTTCCTGTCGTGGGTGGTCGTGATCGCGATCTTCCAGCAGATCCTCGGCGGCAACGGGCTGGTCAACAACTGGCTGCGGGCACAGGGCGCGGATGCACTGCAGATCTTCGGCAACCCCGACGTCTTCTTCACGCTCCTGACGTCGCAGGTGGTCTGGAAGGACACCGGCTGGGCGACGATCCTCTTCCTCGCCGCCCTCTCCCAGATCGACGCGCAGCTCTACGAGGCGACCAGCGTCGACGGAGCGAACCGCTGGCAGCAGCTCTGGCACGTCACCCTCCCCGGGCTGCGCGGCATCATCCTGCTGCTCCTGATCCTGAAGCTCGGCGACTCCCTCTCCGTCGGATTCGAGCAGATCATCATCCAGCAACCGGCGGTCGGGCAGGCTGCGAGCGAGGTGCTCGACACCTACGTGTACAACAACGCCATCATCAACGGCGCCTGGGGGGTCAGCGCCGCCGTGGGCCTGGCGAAGGGCATCGTCGGGACGGTCCTCGTCTTCGGCGCGAACAAGATCGCCCACATCTTCGGCGAGGCAGGGGTGTACCAGCGATGACCAGCACACTGATCGCCGGACAGCAGAAGCCGGCACTCTGGTCGCGGATCGTGAAGGGTCTCGCCCTCGCATTCCTCTGTTTCCTCGTGCTCTTCCCGTTCCTCGGCATCCTCTCGACGAGCCTCGCGACGAACGCGGACATCACCGACGCCGGCGGATTCGTCGTCTTCCCGCGCAGCATCGACTTCGGCGCCTATGTCTCGATCTTCTCCGGGGGCGTCGTCACCCAGGCCCTGGCCGTCAGCGTCTTCGTGACCGTCGTCGGCACCCTCATCTCACTCGTGGTGACGACCCTGCTCGCCTATGCGCTGAGCCGGCCGGCGATGGTCGGCCGCAACGCGATGCTGCTGCTCGTGCTCATGAGCCTGCTCTTCTCGCCGGGGCTCATCCCGAGCTACCTGATGGTCAAGAACCTGGGCCTGCTCAACAACATCTGGGCGCTCATCCTCCCGGTCGCCCTCGGGGCGTTCAACGTCGTCATCGTGCGCGCATTCTTCATGAACATCCCGCAGGACATCATCGACAGCGCCCGGATCGACGGGGCCGGAGACTTCCGCATCTTCGCGAGGATCGTGCTCCCGCTGTCCAAGGCCGTCCTCGCCGTTGTCGGCCTCTTCTACGCGGTCGGCTACTGGAACTCCTTCTTCACCGGGCTCCTCTATCTCAGCGACACGGAGCTCTGGCCCCTCCAGCTCGTCCTGCGCACCTACGTCGTGAACCAGACGCAACTGGGCGGGGCGGAGCTCAACCTCGAGCAGCTCCCGCCGCAGCCCGCGATGCAGATGGCGATCCTCGTGATCTCCATCGTCCCGATCCTCTGCCTCTACCCGTTCCTGCAGAAGCACTTCGCCAAGGGGATGCTCACCGGCGCGGTCAAGGGCTGACCGCGCCACGACATCCGATCCCACCCGACACCTCCGTCACCTCCAAGGAGAACCACGTATGACCGCTCTCTCCCGCCGCGCCTTCCTCGGCGCGACCGCCCTCGGCATTCTCGGCGCCGGCGCTCTCGCCGGTTGCACCCCCTCCGTCCCCGGCGGCACCGCAGCCTCCGGGAACGCGGGCGCCGCCCTCCCGAAGCGCTTCCCCTTCGCGGGGATCACCCCCGACTTCGTCAGCACGCACGACATGGGGCTCTCCGCGTTCCGGCACTACCCCGTCGACCCCGTGTCGGTCTACAAGGGCGCGCCCGGCGACGGGAAGCCCATCACGGGGCTGACCCAGCTCAACGGCCCGCTCCCCCCGGCGGTCGACGCCAACCCGTACTGGCAGGAGCTCAACCGCCGCGTCGGGTCTCCGATGAAGATCCAGCAGGTCGCCGCGGGCGCGGACTTCAACACCAGGCTGGCCACGATCACGGCGGGCGACGATCTACCCGACATGATGCAGATCAACTCGACCGTGCCCGCCCTCTCGGCGTTCATGACCGCGAAAATGGCAGACCTCACCCCGTACCTGTCCGGCGACAACATCAGGAAGTACCCGGGGCTCGCGAACATCCCCACGCCGTTCTGGCGGGGTTGCGTGTTCGACGGGCGGCTCCGCGCGTTGCCGATCTCCCGTGGCGTGTACTCGGCGAGCGTGATGCTCAACCGGCGCGACCTCCTGGAGGATGCCGGCCTGCCGTCCGATCTCACCAGGTTCTCTGACTTCGAGGACGCGTGCAAGGAGCTGACCTCGTCGTCGCAGAACCGCTGGGCGCTGGGCTCGAACCCCCTGGCGTTCATCCGGCAGATGCAGGGCATCCCCTTCAACTGGAAGGAGAGCGGCGGGAGGTTCACCAGTGCCGTGCAGGACGAGCGCCAGGAGGACGCCCTCGAGGCGGCCCGCTCGCTGATCGCCAAGGGCTACGCGAACCCCGACGTCGCCGCTGCGGCACCCGCCCAGATGTCGCAGTGGATGCTGAAGGGCTCCGCCGCCTTCATGTTCTCCACCTACGCCACCTGGAGCGCCCTCTACGCCCAGCGCACCGACAAGAAGACGACCTTCGGCGTGTACCAGGTGCCCGGCTTCTCCGGGGGGAGCGGAACGGGCTGGGGAGGCGTGGCGAACAACAACATCGTCGGGTTCCCGAAGGCCTCTGAGGCGCGGATCGAGACGCTGCTGAAGACCGCCGACTACTTCGCCTCGCCGTTCGGATCGGAGGAGTACCGCTTCCTCTACTACGGGATCGAGGGCGAGGACTTCACCCTCGACGGGGGCGATCCCGTGCCCGCCTCGGCGGACGTGTCCCACCTCTGGCTCGGCACGCGCTACCTGGGCGCCCCGCCCGTCGCGCTCTACTACTCTCCGCCGCAGAGCGATCTCGTCGAAGAGGTGTGGAATCACACGGAGACCTACCTGAAGACCGCGGTGTTCGACCCGTCGATGTCGCTGTACTCCGAGACGCTCTCCCGCACCGGAGCGTCGATCGGCGCCGCGCTCGTGTCGGTGGAGAACGACATCGTCTTCGGTCGACGGCCGGTCTCGGCGTGGAAGGACGCCGTCAAGACCTTCATGTCAAGCGGCGGGTCGAAGATCGCCGACGAGCTGGCCAAGGCAGCCGAGGCCAACCGGTGACGGCGGCGGAGGGGATCGACGGCTTCTGGGCGGAGTCGCTCCGCCAGCCGGCCCCCGCATCCCCTCCGCGGCTCACGCCGATCGCGGCGGACCTCGATCTCTGCGAGGTCTTCGACGTGGAGTTCGACGGCTGGGCGGGCGACCCCGTCCGGGCGTGGCTTCTGCTCCCCCGGGAGAGGAGCGGACCCGTCCCCGGCCTCGTGCACTTCATCGGCTACGGATCCGGAAGAGGCTTCGCCCACAGCTGGACCCTGTATCCTGCGGCGGGCTTCGCCGTGCTGGTCATGGACAACCGGGGACAGGGCTCCCCGCATCTGCCGGGGTCCACCGTCGACGCCGGCTTCTTCGAGGAGCCTGGCGGGGGCACGGGTTTCGCGACACGCGGCATCACGAGCCCCGAGACCTACTACTACCGCCGGCTGTTCGTCGACGCACATCACGCCGTGGACGCCCTGCGCGCCGCGCCGGGGGTCGACCCGGAACGGACGGGCGTGGTCGGCGGCAGCCAGGGCGGTGCCCTCGCGCTCGCCGCCGCGGCGCTCAACCCGGCGACCGCCTTCGTGGTCGCCGAGGTGCCCTTCCTCGCCGACATCCCGCGCGGCGTGGCACTCGCCGAAGCGGGCCCCTACACCGAGATCGCCGCCTTTCTCGCGACCCATCGCGACGCGCAGGACCAGGTGTTCGACACGCTCTCGCATGTCGACGTCGCGCTGCTCGGGCGTCGTGCCGCCGCTCCGGCACTGTTCACCCTCGGCGGCCGCGACGCGGTCTGCCCGCCGGCCACCGTGCGCGCGGCCTTCGACGGCTACGCGGGCGAGAAGAGTCTCGCTGAATGGGCCTTCAACGGGCACGAGGGCGGCGGGCCTCACCAGACCGCGGACAACCTGCGGTGGCTGCGCAGATGCGCCGGGCTGTCCTCGTGACCGGGGAAACGACGCACGGCCGATGGCTCGGCCGCCCGGGAGAGGCGGCGCGCATCCGCTTCGGCGCCGACTACAACCCCGAGCAGTGGCCTCGGGAGACGTGGCACGAGGACATGCGCCTGATGCGAAGGGCGGGCGTCGACATCGTCTCCCTCGGGATCTTCTCCTGGTCGCTGCTGGAGCCGCGGCCCGGGGAATGGGACTTCTCCTGGCTCGACGATGCGATGGATCTGCTCCACGCGAACGGGATCGACGTCGACCTCGCCACGGCCACCGCCTCCCCTCCGCCGTGGCTCACCGCCCGGCATCCCGAGGTCTTACCGCAGACGGAGACCGGAGCGGCCATGTCCGCCGGATCACGGCAGCACTGGCGCCCGACGTCGCCGGTGTTCCGTGCGTACGCGCTGCGGATGACGCGCGCCATCGCCGAGCGCTACCGCAAGCATCCCGCACTGGTCGCCTGGCACGTCTCCAACGAGCTGGGCTGTCACAACCTCTTCGACCACTCCGACGACGCCGCACGCGCCTTTCGCGCCTGGCTCCGTGAGCGACACGGATCGCTGGACGCCCTCAACGACGCATGGGGCACCGCGGTATGGTCGCAGCGCTACGGCGACTGGGAGGAGGTCCTGCCGCCGCGGACGGCGACCACTGTCCGCAACCCGGGACAGCAGCTCGACTTCGAGCGTTTCTCCTCGGATGCGCTCCGTGAGCACCTGCGGGCGGAGACAGCGGTGCTGCGCGAGCTCACCCCCGACATCCCGGTCACCACGAACTTCATGGTCTGCCAGAACTTCTCGGGCATCGATTACCCCACCTGGACCCGAGACGTGGACTTCGTGTCCAACGACCACTATCTGCGTCCGGGCGAGGCCGGCCGCGACGACCTGTCTTTCTGGGCCAACTACACCGGCAACCTCGCCGGCGGGCAGCCGTGGTTCCTCATGGAGCACGCACCGAGCGCCGTCAACTGGCGCGAGATCAATCCCCCGAAGCGCCCGGGTGAGCTGCTGCGGGACGCGCTGACGCACGTCGCGCACGGAGCGGACGCGATCTGCTTCTTCCAGTGGCGCCAGGCCTCGGCGGGGGCCGAGCGGTATCACTCGGCGATGCTGCCGCACGCGGGCGCCGACAGCCGCGTCTTCCGGGAGGTCGAGGCGCTGGGCGCCGCCCTCCGGGACATCGGCCACATCGCCGGATCGCGACGGGAGAAGGCCCGGGTCGCGCTGCTCTTCGACTACGCCTCGTGGTGGGTCACCGCACGTGAGTCGCACCCGAGCGCCGCGCTCCGCTATGACCAGCAGACACTGGACTGGTACCGCGCGCTCCTCGACCTGGGCGTGCGCGCAGACGTCCTCCCCTCCTCGGCGCCCCTCGACGGCTACGAGGTGCTCCTCGCCCCGATGCTCCATGTGGTCCCCGACGCGTTGCGGATCCGGCTGGAGCAGGCGGTCGCCCGCGGAGCGCATCTCATCGCGACCTGCTTCTCGGGCGTCGTCGACGAGCACGACCGCGTGCGGACGGGAGGCTATCCGGGCGCGTTGCGCGACCTGCTCGACATCGTCGTCGAGGAGTTCGCACCGCTGCTCCCGGGCGAAGGGGCCGCACTGGCCTCCGGCGCGCGAGCGGTCGCGTGGACGGAGCGGATCTCGCACATCGGCGCAGATGTGGAGGTCCTCGACGCGTACGCGGACGGCGACCTGGCCGGCGAGCCGGCAGTGACGCGGAGGAGGACGGGGGCCGGGTCGGCCGCCTATGTCTCCGCCGACCTCGACCGCGCCGACGCGGTGGCGCTGCTGCGCCGGATGGCGGACGACGTCGATGCGCTGCGCGGCGATCCGCGCAGCGCCGGCGGCCGGATCGAGCTCGTCACGCGCATCGGCGGGGGAAAGCGGCACGTCTTCGCCGCCAACCGCACCGATGACGTCATCCCCTGGGCGGGCGGGCGCGGCATCGGCCCGCGCGAGGTCTTCGTCCTCTCCGAGCCGATGCCGCCGGGATGAGCCCCCGCCCCGTCCGCGTTCAGCGGACGAGGATCTCCCACTGGCTGAGCGCGATCGCCTGGTCGAAGACGATCCGGTGGTGCCGCTGCGCCGCCGTGGCGGGGAACGCGAAGGGCCGGGTCTGACACGCCCAGCGGAACTCCTCCGCGGCACGACGATCGACAGCGATCCAGTCCCGTCCGTCGTCGGAACCCTCCACCGTCCAGCCGTAGCTTCCCGCCTGCTGCGGGGTGATCGTATAGAGCTCGGCGGACGCGGCCTCGCTGCCTTCCCAGGAGACCCACCCCCCGTCGGGGAGCTCGAGGGCCTGGGTCGCGGAGTCATCGTCCACGACCGCCCGCGCGTCGCCGGTGCTCGCGGCGACACGCGCCCCTTCTCCGGCCGTGATGTCCCGCAACGGCCGCGGACGCTCCACCGGGGTCGACAGCAAGGAGCCGGCGCCCCAATCGCTCGGCTCCGCACCGAGTGCGATCTCGATGTGCGCGCCGCCGGCGAGCCTCGATCGCGGGATCGACACATCCGTCCAGTCCTCGCCGTCGACCCGGACGCCCTGGATGTAGACGTTCTCCGTGCTGAGCCCCGGCGCCTCGATCACCAGGGCCGCACCGCCCTCCAGGGCGATGCGGGTGCGTGCGTAGGACGGCGCCGTGATGACGAACGAGTCGGATGCCGGCACGAGCGGGTAGATCCCGATCGCCGAGAAGAAGTGCCACATCGACAGCTCCCCGTTGTCCTCGTCCCCGGGATAGCCCTGACCGAGCTCACTGCCGACGAACATCCGAGCGATGCACTCGCGGATGATCCGCTGCGTCTTGTGCGGCGCCCCGGCGGCGAGGTACATGTACGGGATGTGGTGCGCGGGCTGGTTCGAGATGGCCAGCATCCCCATCCGGAGGTCGCGCGCGCACGTCATCTCCTGGATGAGATAGGTGTAGGAGCCCTTCACGGCGTCGCCGCCGGTCTCGGGTGTCGCGAAGAACTGGTCGAGCTTCTCCTCGAGCGCCGTCGCGCCGCCGTGCAGCGCCGCGAGGCCCCGCGGATCGTGGGGCACGGTGAAGGCCGTCCCCCAGCCGTTGGTCTCGGTGTAGTCGTGCCCCCATACGCGGGGGTCGTACTCCTCCGGACTGAGACGCCAGCCGCCGTCCGGTGTCCGCCCCTGGAAGAACCCGATCCGCGGGTCGAAGACCGTGGCGTAGGTCAGCGAGCGCGCCCGGAAGTACTCCTCCGCGACTCGGTGCTCCTCGGCGCGGGGCCCCTCGGGATCGCGTTCGCGCAGGAGCCTGCTCAGCTCGGCGACACCGCGGTCGTTCAGCGCCGCGTCCAGCGTCCAGGACATGCCCTCGTGGGTGTCGGTGTCGACGTACCCGCGGAAGGCCGAGCGGTGCAGGCCTTTCCGGCCCACGCGGGGATCGGGCGACGGGACGCTCGCGTTCCGCAGCGCCGACTCGTGTGCGCCGTCCAGGTCCAGCCCGGGCACCGCGGCGAGCGCCGCGTCGGCGAAGATGACGTCGGTCGTCGTCCCGGTCATGCAGTCGACAGGCCCCGGGGCGCTCCACCGGCTGGTCCAGCCGCCCTCTCGATAGTGCTCGACGAACCCGTTCAGCAGTTCGGCCGAGCGACGAGGCGTCAGCAGGTGGAGGGCCGGCCAGCAGGTGCGATAGGTGTCCCAGAATCCGTTGTTGACGCTCAGAGTCCCGGCGACGATGCGGCAGCCGGTGTGCTCCGGCGTGTGCGGGCGTTCGAGCGCCCCGAACGGACTCGCATACCGCCAGTCCGGATCCTCCTCGGTGCCCAGGTTCTCCGCCCCGTCATTGGGGAACAGATGCACCCGGTACAGGTTCGAGTACAGCGTGGTCAGCTGGTCGGGGGACGCACCGTCCACCGTCACGCGTCCGAGCAGCTCGTCCCATTCGTCCTGGGCGCGGCGGACGTCCTCGTCGAAGTCGCCGAGCTCGCTCCTCGCCACGCGCTCGGCCTGGGCGACGCTGATGAACGAGGTGCCGAGCCGCACCGTGATCGAGCGGTCGCCGCCGTCCTCCGGCAGCGCGAAGGTCGTCCGGGCACGGACGTGCTCCTTGCCCGGGTAGCCGAGTCGCGCGGACGAGAGCGCCGGACGGCTCATGACGCCGAACACGAACATCCGCGGCACGTCGGGCAGATCCGTGCGCGGACCGTCCACATAGCCGGAGAAAGTCCGCCCACCCGGCTCGGGCGGCGTGAAAGCGCCGGGGAGGAAGCCGATCTCGTCGAAGATCAGCGACGCGGAGTCGCCGACCGCGGTGTCGAAGGTGAACCGCAGATGCAGGCTGCTGCGACTCGCGGTCATCTCCGCGCGGATCCCTCCGTCGAGCTCCACACGATAGAGGTGCGGCCGGGCGACCTCACGGCGGTGGTCGAAGGCGAGCGCACGGCGGTGAGGCGCCCCCTGAGGCTCGGCGAGCGGGCTGGGCATGATCTGGAAGGCGCCACGCTCGCCGATCCACGGGCTGGGACTGTGCGAGGTGGAGAAGGCCTGGATCCGGGGCCGGTTGTCCGGGCCGTTGTCCCGGTGCCATGAGTACGGCCACATCCGCTCGTCGGCGTTCGTGACCGGGATCCCGAAGACGAATCCGTGCGGCCGTGCCGTGATCGGCGTCGTGTTGCCGCGGGAGACGACCTCGTTCGAATGGGTCCCTCGGGTCGTCCTGACCCAGTCGCTCGGGCGCGTCGGGAGGGGCTCGGCGGGCACGATCTCCACGTCGTCGAGGAATCCGGCGTACGCCGTCTCGTCCTCGCCGTCCTCTCCCTCCCCCTCGGGCACGAACGCGGACAGCTCGATCGCGACGGCACGACGGCCGACGACGGAGTCCAGCGCGATCCGCTTGAGGTTCCACTGGTTGACGAACGTCGACCGAGAGGCGTACTGCTCCTCGGCGGAGGCCCCGAAGCCGTATTGGTCGGCGGCCGCGGACTGCGAGAGCCGGGAGCCGTCGGCGAAGAGCAGGTCGCAGGAGACGGCGGTGGAGCGGAAGGCATCACGGATGTCGCCCGCCGTCTCGTCGATCTGCGGATGCACCACGTAGCGCAGCTCGTCGCCCTCGGACACCAGGAGGTCGACCTCGGCGAGCACCGTCCGCGCACGCGACCCCGGCACACCGCTCACCGCATAGCGAAGCGGCTCCACCGAGCGATAGCCGAGGCCCGGCCTCCCCGTCGAGGTCTCGTCCTCCGAGGGGCCCTCCGCACGGACGACGGAGAGCGTCGCGGTCATGGTGGCGGACGGCGTGCGGACTGCTGACGGCATTGTCGTGCTCCTCGATCTGAAATAACGTTGTCTAACTATAGATTCCGGGCTTGCACGGGTGCAACCGGCGATCGGTCCGCGAGGCTGATCGACGCTTCCCCCAGAAGGGTGGAAGACTGGCGGGGGAGGAAACAACGATGACCGGAAACCCGACGATGATCGATGTCGCCCGGGAAGCGGACGTCGCCCTCAAGACCGTCTCGCGCTTCGTCAACGGCGAGACCAACATCAACCCCGCCATGGCGGAGCGCATCGCGGCGGCGATCGCCAAGCTCGGCTATCGGCGCAACCTCGCCGCGGCGAGCATCCGACCGGGATGGACGAGCAAGACCATCGGCCTGATCATCAGCGACCTGGCCAATCCCTACTACTCGACACTGGCCCGCGCCATCGAGGGCACCGCCCGCGAGCAGGGCTATCTCGTGATCAGCGCGAGCTCCGACGAGGACGGCGCGCAGCACGACAGGCTGGTCGACCGCCTCCTCGAGCAGCGGGTCGACGCCTTGATCATCGTCCCGCCTCGCGACGCCGGACGCGCCTGGTCGGACCTCCCCCCGCCACTCCCGCCGCTGGTCTTCCTCGACCGCCCGGTCGATTTCGCAAGCTCGAGCGTCATCCTCGCCGACAACATCGGCGGCGCCGGCGACGCCACCTCAGCCCTGCTCGCGGAGGGCGCCCGGCGCATCGCGTTCGTCGGCGACTCGCTCGCGATCCACACGATGGACGAGCGGCACGCCGGCTACCTCACCGCCCTGCGACGGGCCGGCATCCCCGACGAAGCGTCGCTCACGGTCGTGGGCGCGCACAGCAGCGACGAGGCGACCGCCGCGGTCTCCGCCCTGCTACGGGAGGATCCGTCCGTCGACGCGGTCTTCGCGGCGAACAACCGTGCGACGATCGGGGCGCTGCGCGCGTTCCGCGAGGTCGGGCGGCGACCCGCGCTGATCGGCTTCGACGACTTCGAGGCCGCGCAGCTCTATGAACCCGGCGTCTCTGTCGTCACCCACGACGTCTCCGAGATGGGCGCGCTGGCCGCGAGGATCGTCCTCCGATCGCTGAGCGGATCCCCCGCGGAGCCGGAGACGCACGTGCTGCCGACCCGACTGATCTTCCGGGGCTCCGAGAAGCTCTAGACGCCCACGGCGGAGCCGAGGCGGTGCGACTCGAGCGCCGCCTCGTTCAGAGCGTGCGCCCGCGCCGCCTCGGCCGGGGTCGCGCAGCCGAAGCGCCCGTCGAGCGCCCCCTCGCGCTCAGCGAGGTAGGCGGCCCACATCTGCAGGATCGAGTCGGAGAACCCGGTCTCGAAGTTCGCACCCGTCACCGTCGGCCACACCGAGCGGCTCCCCGCATCGATCCGCTGCCAGCTCTGCTCCGATCCGATCCCCGGGATCCGCACCGTGTCGAACACCTCGACCAGCTTCGGGGACTTGGTCGAGAAGCGGACGCCGCCCTCCATCCCGATCGCCTCGAACTCCCAGGAGTTCTTGTGCCCCGGAGCGATGCGCTTCATCTCGACCGACAGCGGGAACCCCGCACCATCCGCCGATGCCTCCACGTGTAGGGTCGCGTTGTCCCAGGTGTCGCACACGACGGGCGCGCCGTCCGGCCCCGGGCGGAAGGGGACGATGTCCTGCAGCACTCCGTGGAGGCTCCGCGGCTCCCATCCGAGGCGCAGCGGCACATGCCAGGCGTGCAGACCCAGATCGTTCATCACACCGGCCTCGCCGCAGAACGCGCTCTGCCGCTTCCAGTTGATCGGCTTGTCCACGTCGAGGTCGCTGGAGTGCAGGAAGGCGCTGCGCGCTTCGATGATCCGCCCGAGAGCCCCCGACCTCACGTAGTCGATCGCCCACTGCGCCCCGGGGAAGAACGGCATCTCGCTGGAGCACCGCACGAAGCTCTCCGGGTGCCGTTCCGCCGCCCGGATGATGGATGCCGCCGCGCGGCCGTCGATCCCGAAGGGCTTCTCGGCCAGCAGGCCCTTGCCCGCCTCGATGACGTCGACGTAGAGGGTCTCATGCAGATCGTGACGCACGGCGACGTAGACCACGTCGACATCGCCGCTCGCGAGCATCTCCCGGTGATCGGTGAAGGTGCCGCGTACGGAGTCGATCTGCTCGAACCATCGCAGCGCGTCGGGGTTGATGTCGCACACCGCCGTGAGCCTCGGACGCACCGGATGGTCGATCAGCGCGGGCCAGCGCTGGATCGCCGCAGCGATCTCCCGGCCCATGAGCCCGGCCCCGATGATGCCGATGTTGACGGCTCTCCCCGCATCGCGCCCGCTCATGCCGCGCTCGCCTCCAGGATCGCCGCGGCGTCGTCGGGCGACGCGTCGTCGTGGAGCATCGCGAGAAGGGCGCGGGTAATCCCGCCCGGCTTCGGATGCTGCACGACGTTGCGTCCGTAGACGATCCCCCGCGCCCCCTGAGCGAGCACCTCCGCCGTGCGTGCGAGCAGTGCATGGTCGTCCACACGCCCTCCTCCGCGGACGAGAACCGGGGTGTCGCCGGCCACCTCCACCACACGGTGGTACTCGGAGAGGTCGTCGGTCGGGTCGGCCTTGATGAGATCGGCGCCCAGCTCCTTCGCCTGGCGGACGAGCGCGACGATCCTCGACGTGTCACCGTCGGTCATGTAGCCGCCCGCGATCGCATTGTCCTGCATCACCAGGGGCTCGATCATCAGCGGCATCCCGAACCGCGTCGCCTTCTCCCGCAGCGCGAGGATCGAGAGGATGCAGGCCTCCCGGATCTCCGGCCGGTCGGGCACCTGCATGAGGTTGACGCAGACGGCGGCGGCGTCGAGGCGCACCGCCTCCTCGATCGCGTTCGGCAGATGGTGACTGAAGACGTGCGGGTCGATCGGGTTCCCGTAGACGTTCGCGACGTCGGCGCGGAGCACCAGCGCCGGCTTGTCCCGCCCCCGACGGTCCTGCAGCAGGGGCGCCTGGCCGGGCGTGAGCTGGATCGCGTCGGGAGACGCGTGCACCAGCGTGTCGACGACCACGCGCATGTCCTCGATGCCGGTGATGAACGACGGCTCACCGAACAGCCCGTGGTCCACCGCGACATCGAGGATGCGCCCCGATCGCGGGTGGAAGAGCCGGTTCAGCCGATGGGAAGACCTGGTCATGTGCCTCTCCTGATGTGAGTGCGATGCGATGTCGAGACGCGCTTGGACGACGACGGCATTGACGCTACTGTAATCAGACAACGTTGTCTAGCTGGACGGCGTCACCTTCGGACTGGGAGCATCGTGCACGACTTCACCGTTGCCGGACACCTCTGCGTCGACCTCACGCCCTGCCTGCCGGGCACCGCCGTGACGGAGCCCGGGATCCTGAGCGAGGTGGGCCCCGTCGGGATCGCGCTGGGCGGAGCGACGGCCAACACCGGCGCAGGGCTCGCCGAGCTCGGCGCCTCCGTCCGCATCTCCGCGGCCATCGGGGACGACCCGCTCGGCGGACTGGCCCGTGCGGAGTTCGCGCGCCGCGGTCTCTCCGCCCAGGGGCTCCAGGTCGCGCCCGCCGCGGGCACGTCCTACAGCGTGATCCTGCAGCCCCCCGGCGACGACCGGACCATCTGGCATCATCCCGGGGCGAACGCCGCGTTCGACCCCGCTCTGGTCGATCTCGCCGGCACGCGGATGCTGCACTTCGGCTATCCCTCCCTCATGGACGGGATGGTCGCCGCCGACGGAGGCCCGCTCGTCGACCTCTTCACCCGCGCCCGGCGGTGCGGTGTCAGCACCTCGCTCGACACCGCCGTCATCGATCCGAGGTCCTCCGCCGCCCGACGCGACTGGTCGCGCATCTTCGCGCGCCTGCTGCCGCATGTCGACGTGTTCACGCCGAGCATCGACGACCTGACGTCGGCGTTCGGCGATGCTCGCGCCCGCTCCCGGACCACAGTGGAGCGATACGCGGATCGGCTCATCGGCGCAGGGGCCGCCATCGTGATGATCTCCGCCGGTGCCGAGGGAATGTTCCTGCGCACCGCGAGTGCATCCGTGCTCGAGAAGCGCGGAGAGACCGTGGCAGCCCTCGCCCCGTCGTGGTCGGACGCCGCCTTCTGGCAGCGGGCCGACCCGATCGACACCCTGGCGACGACGAACGGAGCCGGCGACGCCGCCACCGCCGGACTGCTCCTCGGCGTCGCATCGGGGGCATCCGTCGGCGAGGCCGCGCAGATGGCGGCGACCTGCGCCGCGACGAGGATCTCCGGCCGCCGGCTCGACAGCACGCTCTTCCCCGCGACCACTCTCTGAGGAGGCATCCATGCAACCCATCGTCCTGACGGCGAACCGTCCCGCCGACCGCTTCTACCTGGGCGGCCCCCGGATCGCCGAGTTCCGCGGCTCCCCCGACGACGGGGATCGCGTGCCGGAGGACTGGATCGGCTCCACCACGGAGCTCCGCGGGGGACCGCCCTCCGCGGGCCTCTCCGTGCTGCCCGACGGGAGGATCCTCCGCGACTGCGTCGCCGACGACCCCGTGCGCTGGCTGGGCGAGGCGCACACATCGCGCTACGGCGACGACCCGATGCTGCTGGTCAAGCTTCTCGATGCCGGGCAGCGTCTGCCCGTGCACATCCACCCGGACGCCGGGTTCGCCGATCGTCACCTCGACCGCCCGCACGGGAAGGCGGAGGCGTGGTACATCCTCCGCGGCGGGGACGTCCACGTCGGACTGAAGAGCCCGACGACGCGGGAGCGCCTCGGCGCGCTCGTGCGGGATCAGGACGTGGATGCCCTGCGCGACCTGCTGCACACCGTCGCGGTGCACCCGGGCGACACCGTGTTCGTGCCGCCGGGCACGCTCCACGCGATCGGTGAAGGCGTGCTGCTCATCGAGGTGCAGGAGCCGGAGGACCTGTCGATCCTGCTGGAGTGGCAGGGCTTCGAGATCGACGGGTCACGGGACGGGCATCTCGGCCTGGGGTTCGAGACCGCGCTCGAAGCGGTCGACCTCTCGCCGCGGACCGCCGGCGAGGTCGAGGCTCTCGTCACACGAGGGTTCGAGGGGGCGTCGGTGCTCGCTCCCGGAGCGGAGCGCTACTTCGCTCTCGGACGACACCGCGTCGACGGCGGGTTCGCGCTGGATGCCGGCTTCGCGGTCCTCATCGTCACCGCCGGCATGGTGGAGCTCGACGGCGAGGAGCCCGCGCGACGGCTGGACCGCGGCACCACTCTGCTGGTCCCCGCCGCCGCGGGCCGCGTCTCCCTGCACGGTCACGGCGAGATCGTCGTCTGCCGTCCGCCCTCCGGTCGGTGAGCGAACGCGGCTCCGCTCACCCCCTGCGGGGCGCGTCGGCGAAGCGCGAGCGCAGCGCCTCGGGCACGGCGATGTCACCGAAGGACGCGGTCCATCCGCCGTCCACGGCGATCGACTGCCCGGTCAGGTACGGAGCCCCGTCGGAGAGCAGGAACGATGCGACGGCGGCGACCTCCTCCGCCCGCGCGATGCGGCCCATCGGAGGCCCCTCGGCGAGGGCCCGTTCTTCGGCCTCCGGGTCGGGCGCGGCGGCGATCTGCGCCTCGAGGTGCGGGGTGCGCACGCCGCCCGGCGCGACGGTGTTCGCCCGGATGCCGAGCCCTCCGTAGGTGACGGCGACGCTACGGGTGAGCGCGTCGATGCCGCCCTTCGTGAACTCGTAGGCGGCGTGGCCGGGGTGGCTCGCGCGGCCGTGGATCGAGCCGACGTTCACGATCGCCCCCGGCACGCCCTGATCGATGAACGCGGTGACGGCGACGGAGCACCCCCACAGGTAGCCGAACCCGTTGACGTCGATGATCTCGCGCACGACGTCCTCGTCCAGCTCGTGCAGGGGAGTGTGCTTGGTGATGCCGGCGTTGTTGACCCAACCGGCCAGGGGCGCGCGGGCGATCGCGGCGTCCGCGGCGCGCTGATGCGCCTCCCGCGACGAGGAGTCGCCGAGCACCACCTCGGCGCAGATGCCGGCCTCGACGGTGCCCGACCCCGGCGAGCGTTCCAGTCCGACGACGATCCAGCCGTCGGCGGTGAGCCGTTCGGCGACCGCCCGGCCGATGCCCTTGCCGCTGCCCGTCACGACGACGCTGCGCGCACCGGGGCTCGTCGCCGCGGCGGAGGATTCCGGAGAGGTCATGCCGCGCTCCCGTCGAAGTCGAAGACCGCGGGGTCGAGCTCGAAGCCCAGCCCCGGCGCATCCGATGGTACGACGAGCCCGTCGTAGCGCGGCCCGCCGTGCACGAAGGCCGGCGCGGGGTCGTAGGGGTTGCCGCCACGGGCGAACGTCTCGACGCCGATGCCCAGGTGCGCAGTCACCTCGGAGTACACGTGACCGGAGACCGGGACGCCGCGCTCGGCCGCCCAGGCGATCATCTCCCGCGCCGGGGTCACGCCTCCGATCGCGACGACGTCGAGACGCAGCACGTCGACCGCCTCCTCCTCGACGAGCGCGCGGAGCACGGCGGGGTCGGTGACCTCATCGCCGACCGAGGTGGTCAGCCCCGACTCGCGGCGGATGCGTGCGCATCCCGCCGCGTCCTCGGGAAGCAGCGGATCCTCCAGCCAGGCGAGCTGCGGGTCGCCCCATTGGGCGATCTCGGCGAGGGCCTGGTCGGCGTCGCGCCACCCGAAGCCGACGTCGACGACCAGTCCGGTCCCGGCGGGGAGCTCGCGGCCGAGGATGCCGATCAGCTCGCGCATGTACGCGGGATCGGGCAGGCGGGAGATCTTCACGTTCGTCCACCCGTCGGCCTGGGCCAGCACCTCGTCGGCCACGGCGCGCGGCGTGCGGTCCGGGGTGGGGTAGGCGGCGACGAGCATCGAGGACCGCGGGGCGTCGCCCGCGCCCAGCATCCGCCACAGCGGCTGTCCGGCGCGACGGGCGGCGATGTCCCAGAGCGCGATGTCGACCAGGCCGATCGCACGGCGCACGAGGCCGACCCGTCCGACGATCGCGCTGCCGCGCAGCATCCGCTCCCAGGTCGACGCCGGGTCGTCCGGATCGCCTCCGAGGGCGTGCGCGGCGACGAGCCGGTCGACGATCTCGGCCATCGGGGCCTCTCGGGACAGGCAGTACGCCACGCCGTGGACGCCCTCGGCGTCGGCCGCGCGCACCGCACTGTACTCCCGCCGGGTCACGGTCATCGCGCCGAGCTGCAGGGGCGCGGGGAGGGGCAGCACGGCCGTGGCCGTGTCGATGCGCGCGATGCCGGTCATTCGGGCTTCTTCGCCAGCGGGACGCCGTAGTCGACCATGAACCCGCCGTCGACGTAGAGGGTCTGACCGTTCATGTACGACGCCTGGTCGGACACGAGGAAGCTGACCGCCGCGCCGATCTCGCTCGCATCGGCGAGACGCCGGGCCGGGATGCGGGAGAGGATCGTGTCGAGGCTGAGGGTGCCGGCCTCGACGCCCTGGCGGAAGACGCCGGTGTCGACGTAGCCGGGTGCGACGGCGTTGACCCGCACGCCGCGGGCCGCCCACTCGGCGCCGGCCGTCGAGGTGAGGCCGATGACCGCGGCCTTCGTGGTGGAGTAGGGTGCGCGACCGGCGGAGCCGCGGGCCGACACCGAGGAGATGTTGACGATGCGGCCGCGGCCGCGCTCCAGCATCCTCCGACCTGCAGCCTGCAGGCACGCGAAGACGCCGTGCAGGTTGACGTCGACCACGGCGGACCACTCATCCCAGCTGAGGTCCTCGATGCCACGGTGACGCTGGATGCCGGCGTTGTTGACCAGCACCTCGATCGGTCCGAGCTCGGTCTCGATCTCGCCGAAGACCCGGTCGACGGCGATGTGGTCGGTGACGTCGAGTTCCCGCCAGAGGACGCCTGCGGGGTTGTCGCCGTCGGTGAGCGCGGGCACGCGGTCGGCGGCGACGACGCGGTAGCCGTCGGCGGCGAGGCGCTGGCCGATCTCCCAGCCGATGCCTGCGGCGCCTCCGGTGACGACGGCGACGGGGGTCTGAGCGGTCATGTTTCTCCTCAAACGGCTCTCGATGGATGCGGGTGGACGTCGGTGAAGGGTGGGATGCCGGCTCAGCGGCCGAGGAGGCCGGCGACCAGGCGGCATGCGTGCTCTTCGAGCAGCTCGAGGCTTCCGGGGGCCAGCGGCGTCTGCCAGGACTGATACGCCCCGCGCTCGTAGGCCTCCCGAGTGGGCAGATAGACGAACCCCGGCCCGTTGGTCAGGTTCATCACGACGATCGGCACGTCGGGGAAACGGTCGCGGAGCGTGCGCTGCAGCCGTGAGTACGCCTCGCCCGGATGCCCCACGATCACGGCGTCTCCGAGTCGCCAGGCCCACACCGGATGCGTCACGGCGGGGCCGTCGATGTACCCCTCGCGCAGGTTGCGGGCCCTCCCGAGTCGCTCCTCCCGCGAGCGAGGGTCGATGCCCTTCCACTCCTCGGCGAGCTCGTCGAGCGTGGGCAGCTCGCGCAGCGGCAGCTCGACGCCGGCCACCGCGCCCGCGGCGGAGCCGTCGGCGTCGGCGGGGCGGCCCGTCCAGATGGCGAGCGGGGCGCCCGACTCGACCACCCGGTCGAGGGTGACCTCGTCGCCCGGGGAGGGCAGGCCGTCGAGCGCGGCGAGCACGGCGTGCCCGAGCGAGCGCCCGTGCCGGTCGGCCACCGCCACGTCGCCGGTGTACTGCTCGCGGGGGGCGAGCTCTCCGGAGGCACCCTGCACGAACAGGCAGGGTGCGCCCGTGGCGGTCTCGACGATCTCGCGCATCGCCCCCACGTAGTCGGGCGACACCTCGCGGTTCTGCCACGCGAGCGTCGTGGGGTGACAGGCGTAGTTCACCAGCGTCGCGCACACCCGGCCGTCCACGCTGATCCTTCCGATGACGACGGTGTCGTCCGCGTCGCCGGCGGGGTTGTACCCTACCAGCGCCCGCCCGTCGAGGTCGAGCTCGCGATCGGCGGCCAGGGTGCAGCGCCCGTCGGTCCACTCCACCAGCCCGGGCTCGGCGCCGTCCAAGGCCTCCTGCCCCGCGGCGACACCCGCCGCGGCGAGTGCCTCGAGGTATCCGGGGATCAGCTCGCCGCCGGGCAGATGGGCGTCGGCCGCGCAGAGCACCGCGCCGGCGTGGGTGTGCGAGAGCGAGAGCATCAGCTGATCGGGCTCGAGGCCCAGGCCGTCGAGGATCGCGCCGCGCACGTCCCGCTCATCGGCGACGCGTCGCCACCAGGTCCCGTCGACCGCGAGCAGCAGCCGGGCCCGTCCGTCGTCACCGGTGAGGGCGAGGGCGGTGAGCTCGAAAGGACGATGGGCCCCCTCGGAGCGCTCCCACTCGGCGGGACCCCAGTTCTTCGCACGGATGCCGACCGGCGGGGTCACGTCACGACGGGCGACGCCGACCCTGGCGCGGGTGCGCGGCACGCGGATGCGGTCGCCGATCCTCGTTCGCATGGTCACCTGCTCACCCATCGCCCTTCCTATTTGCTATAGCAAACTGTATCGTGCCCGGCGCAGGATATCCACGCGGGCCGCTCCCCCGATCGCCGAGCGGAGCCGCGCAGCGGCGCGGATGAGACGCGACGCCCGCCCGACGACCGGAGGACTCGTCTACGCGTCGACCGGCGGAGCCTTCGTGAACTCCGGACGCCTGCTGAGCACGAAGCCGATGACGGCCCCCATCACCGTGAGCGCGGCCACCGGGATCAGGCCCCAGACCGCGGAACCCGTGGTCTCGGTGATCCAGCCGATCGCGTAGGGGCCGGCGAAGCCCGCGAGGTTGCCGACCGAGTTGATGAAGGCCAGCCCCGCGGCCGCGGCGGTGCCGGTGAGCACCATCGGCGGGAGGCTCCAGAACAGCGGGGTCGTCGCGAACAGGGCGGACATGCCCACGCACAGCGCCGCGAGCGCGAGCACCGGCACGTCGCGGGCGGCGACGGCGGCGATCAGCGAGAGCGCGGTGATGGTCAGCGTGATGCCGACCTGCAGCGGGATGTTGCCCTGCTTGCGGGCCGCGCGCTCCCAGGGGAGCATCAGCAGCGCCGCGCAGATGTTCGGCACGGCCACCAGCCAGCCGATCGTCGCGGTCGAGAAGTCGCCCATGCCCTTGACGATCGTCGGCAGCCAGAGCCCGAGACCGTACGCACCGAAGACCACACCGAAGAACAGCAGGATGAGGGCCCACAGCCGGCCGTTCGAGAACACCTGCGCGAGGCGCACCCGCCCGTGCGCCTTCTCGGTCGCGGCGGTCTCGAGCGCGACCGTGTCGGAGATCCACCGCTGTTCGGCGGGGTTCAGCCACTTGGCGTCCTGCGGACGGTCGGGCAGCCAGAAGAACACCGCGAACGCGAGCAGCACGGCCGGGATGCCCTCGATGATGAAGACGAGCTGCCAGCCGTCCATGCCGAGGAATCCGTGGAAGCCCATGATCCAGCCCGACAGCGGCGCGGCGATCGCGTTCGCGAGGGGGTTGGACAGCGCGAAGACCGCGAGCACCTGCGTCCGATACTGCCGGGGGAACCACAGGGTGAGGTAGAGGAGCACGCCGGGGAAGAACCCCGCCTCGGCGACGCCGAGCAGGAAGCGCGCGATCGTGAACTGCGTCTGGTCCTGCACGAACGCGGTGAGCACCGCCACGATGCCCCAGGTGATCATGATCCGCGCGATCCACTTGCGGGCGCCGAACTTCTCCAGCAGCAGGTTGCTCGGCACCTCGAAGAGCAGGTAGCCGATGAAGAAGATCCCCGCGGCGAATCCGAAGGCCGCCTCGGTGATCTGCAGGGCCTGCGTCATCTCCAGCTTGGCGAAGCCGGCGTTGTTGCGGTCGATGTACGCCACGAGGTAGAGCAGGCCGAGGAACGGCCCGAGGCGCCAGATCGCCTTCCTCATCGCGCTCCGGCCGATGTCGGCCGATGGATCGGCGAGGGATGCGGGGGAGGACATGGATCTCCTTTGATCGGGGGGAGGGGAGGGCGGACGACCGGAAGGCGCTCCGCACTCATCCGCACCGCTATAGCATCTAGCAAACGGCGGGATTCGTCCAGTCCGATGCAGAATGTGAGATCCTCACGGACGCGGCCGGATGCCATAGCATCGGGAGGACGGATGCCGGAACCCGTCGAGCCACGAGGGGGAAGCATGCGCACCGTATCGGATCAGAACATCGCCGAACAGGTCGCCGACGAGTTGCGCGCGGCGATCCACTCCGGTGAGCTGATGCCGGGCGAGCGGCTGGTCGAGCGCAAGCTCGCCGAGCGGCTGGGCGTGAGCCACATCCCGGTGCGCGAGGCGCTCACCCGGCTGGCCGAGGAGCGGCTCGTCGTGCGGGAGCCGCGCCGCGGGGCCAAGGTCGCAGAGCTCACCGACCGCGATCTCGAGGAGATCTCCAGCCTCCGCATCGTGCTGGAGCAGTTCATGGCGATCCGCGTCCAGGAGCGGTGGAACGAGGCGTCGGCACAGAGGCTGCAGGACATCCTCGCGGCCATGGACGCCGCCCCGACCGGCGACATGACCGAGGTGCTGCGGCAGGACCGTGCGTTCCACGAGGCTCTGGCCGAGCTCTCCGAGCACCGGTTCGTGACCGAGCTGAACGCTCAGCTGCGCGGCCGCATCGCCGGATTCATCCAGGCCGCGAACGCCGCCCTGCCGCCGGCGGAGCAGGCCGAGCACGTGCGCAGCCACCGTCTCATCTACGAGGCGATCGCCAGCGGCGACCCGGAGGCGGCGCGCGAGGCGATCGCCGCCCACGTCACCCAGGCCGTCGACCGCATCGCCCCCCTCACCGGCCCGCACGCCTGACCCCCTCCCCGTCCCCTCCTCCTCCCCGATTCCTCGCCCCTCCCGTTCCGGCGGGCCGAGCACCGGCAGCCGGGAGCGAGCACGGGCACGGATCGTGCAGATCCGGCACGGCACCGTGCGCATCCGGCAGGGCCACGGCCGGCCCTCCGGGCCGAGAGTGGAGGCACGATATCCGCGCGTTCGAGGAGGAACGTCATGCCCGAGTCATCAACCACCGCACAGTACGTCGTCGTCGGCGCCGGATCCGCGGGAAGCGCGCTCGCCCGCCGGCTCGTCGACGCCGGCCACTCGGTCCACGTCATCGAGGCCGGGCAGGGAGACGCGAGCCCCCACATCCACTCTCCGCAGGGATGGCCGGCGCTCCTGATGTCGGAGGACGACTGGGCTGTGATGACGACGCCGCAGGAGCATCTCGGCGGCCGGGTCCTCTACTGGCCGCGCGGCCGGGTGCTGGGCGGCTCGAGTTCCCTCAACGGCATGATCTACATGCGCGGCGACCGGACGGACTACGACGGCTGGGCAGCGGAAGGCGCCGAAGGATGGGGCTGGGACGACGTGCTCCCGCTGTTCCGCAGGTCGGAGGATCACGCCGACGGCGAGGACGACGTCCACGGCGCCGGTGGGCCCCTGCACGTCGAGCGGATCCCGGAGGACGCGCGGCATCCGCTCGCGACCGCGTTCGTCGACGCCGCCGTACACGCGGGGATCGATCCGACCGACGACTTCAACCGCGACCGCCTCGACGGCGCGGGCTTCAACCACACGACCACGAAGGACGGCACGCGCGCCAGCGCCTGGCAGAGCTTCGCCGCCCCGATCCTCGACGATCCGCTGCTCACGGTGACGACCGGCGCCCTCGTCGACCGGGTGATCGTCGAGGACGGACGCGCGGTCGGTGTCGCGTACCGCGTCGACGGGCGGGAGCACCACGCCCTCGCCTCCGCGGAGATCGTGCTGTCGGGCGGCGCGATCGGCTCGCCGGCGATCCTCCTCCGGTCCGGCATCGGCCCCCGGGAGCATCTCGAGGCTCTGGGCATCCCCGTGGTCGCCGACCTCCCCGGCGTCGGCGAGAACCTCCACGACCACCTGCTGGTGAGTGTGCTCTACGAGGCGAAGGAGCCCGTCCCCGCCGGGCGGTGGAACCTCCTCGAGAGCCAGCTCTACGCGCGGTCATCCGTCGCCGACGGACCGGCGCCCGATCTGCAGCCGCTCTTCATCCACGTCCCCTACCCGACCGACGGCGGCGCGGCGCCCGAGAACGGCTACACGATCGCGGCCGGCATCGTCCGTCCGCACTCGCGCGGCACGCTGCGTCTCGCCTCCGCCGATCCGCAGACGCCACCGCTCGTCGATCCGAACGTCTTCGCCGACGAACGGGATCTCGAGGCGATGGTCGACGCGATCGAGCTCGTCCGCGGCATCGGCGCCGACGAGGCGTTCGCCCCCTACCGCGCCGCCGAGTTCGCGCCCGGACCCGAGGTGACGACCCGCGACGCGCTGCGCGACTTCGCCCGGCGCACCGTCGGGACGTATCACCACCAGGTGGGCACCTGCCGCATGGGTGTCGACGAGCGGGCGGTCGTCGGGCCCGACCTCCGCGTGCGCGGGGTCTCCGGGCTGCGCGTGGCCGACGCGTCGGTGATGCCCTTCGTGCCGAGCGCCAACACCAACGCGCCGTCGATCATGGTGGGCGAGAAGGCCTCCGACCTGATCCTCGCCGACACCCGTACCGCGGCGGGCGGGCATACGCTCGGACGGTGAGCCTCTTCGCCTCGACCGCCGACTTCTACGGCCGCTACCGCTCCGGGATCACCGCCGAGGTGGCGGAGCTCCTCAGCGCATCCGCGCCGGCGGGCGCCCCGCGCCGCCTGCTCGATGTCGGCACGGGCACGGGTCTCGTCATCCGGGCCCTGCTCCCGCACTTCGACGAGGCGATCGGCGTCGACCCCGACCCCGATCTCCTCGCCGTCGGCCGCGACCAGCTCCGCGGCGCGCGGCAGGTGCGACTGCTCCCGGGCAGAGCCGAGGACTTCGCGCTCGACCCCGGCTGGCGGGCGCAGCTCGTCACGGTCTGCCGCGCGTTCCACTGGTTCGACCGCCCGGCGTTCCTGTCCCACGTCCGCGGGGCGATGGCGCCCCGGGCGACCCTCGCGATCCTCGGCGACCGGAGCATCTGGGACGGCGGCGACGAGTGGAAGGACCGCGCGCGCCGCGTGGTGCAGGACATGCTCGGACAGGAGCGGCGGGCCGGTGAGGGCACCTACCGCCCGTCCGCACGCAGCTTCGTCGACGATCTGACGGATGCCGGATACACCGGAGCGTCTTCGCACTTCCTGCCCGTCGAGAGGAACCGCACCGTCGAGGAGGTGATCGGACTGCTGCACTCGATGTCGTTCGCCTCCCCCGCGGTGCTCGGGGACGCGATCGGGGAGTTCGATCGCCGCATCCGGGACGAGCTCACCCCGCTCGCTTCCGACGGCGCACTCACCGATCACAACGAGTATTACGTCTACACGGCGACCAGGCCCCGCTGACCTCCCGCCGTCGGCCTCGTGGACGCTCGCCGGACGGGGTGAAGAACGGGTGAGGGGCGGGCGTTCCGCGAGGCATCCGCGCTGGTCGGATTGCTACGTTCGGACGACGGCATCCGCGCCGCGGATCGACGGCGACCGCCGCACGGTCCCGGCGGGCATCGATCCGGGAGGACAGCGTGAACGCACCTCCTCCTCATGCGCGCCGCATCCTGCTGCTCTCGCTGCTCGCGATTCCCGCGATCCTCATCCCCGTCGCGGGGGCCTGGGTCGCCGGCGGAGTCGTCGCCGCCCAGGCGCTGTACATCGGCGTCGTGGTCACGTCGACCGCTGTGCGCACCCTGCCCGAGCCGCGGCAGTGGGCCGGCGCCGGGTGGCTCGCGGCCGCCTCCGCCGCGGGCGTGCTGATCGGTGATCGGCTGCCGCCGCTCCTGCTCGCGGTGGCCCTGTGCTGTGTGGCGCAGCTCCCTTTCATTCGCTCCGATGCGCGGGCGATGGCCGTGACCCCGGCGATCCTCGTGCTGTGGGCCGGCTCTCCTCCGTCGGCCGGCACCCCCGTCGCGGCCGCCCTCGTCGCCGTCGCGACGTTCGTCGGCGGCGCGCTGATGATCGCCGTCGCGCACCTGGCGCGCCTGCCCTCGCAGGGGCGCGCACTCCCCCTCCCCGCGGCGATCCGCCACGGGGCGCTGCTCGCCGTCGGATGCTGTGCGGTGGTGCTCCTCACCAGGCTCCTCGGTTTCGAACGGACGGGATGGGGCCTGATCGCCTTCTGCCTGGTCTTCCTCCCCGCCTCCGACACGCTCCGCACCGCGTTCCGCTACGCGGCGGCGACGGCGTGCGGCGCGGTGATCGCCGTCACCATCGCCGTCGCCGCCCCCGGTGCGGTCCAGCTGACGGCCGCTCTGCTCGGTGCGCTGCTCACGGTGTGGTCGAGCCTGGGGGAACGGTCCGCCTTGTCCGTGGCCGCGATCGCCGCCACCGTCACGTTGCTCGGCTCATTCGCCCCCGAGGCGCAGCCGGCGGCTCTCGGGCTCGAACGCGCGGGTACGGCCCTCCTCGCGGTCGCCGTCGCCCTCGCGCTGACCGCTGCGGACCACGGCGTCGAGAGCCTCCTCACCCGCCGACACCGCGCGAGGGCTACTCGAGCCACTCCGTGACGAAGCGATCGTTCGCGTGGACGTGCGTGGCCTCGTACGTGCCCCCGTCGAGCACCTCGAATCGGTGTGCGACCAGAGCGGGCACCACAAGGACCTGCCCGCCGACGCCCACAAGGCGCTCCTCGCCCACGGTGAACAGCGCCTTCCCCCGGTGGATGACGAACGTCTCCGCATAGGGATGCCGGTGCAGTCGGGGCCCCGCCCCCGGCGTCGTCACATACTCCCGGATGATGCTCACGGGGGATCCGAGCAGATAGCCTTCGAGGTTCTCGTCGCGGGCGACGTCGATCGGTTGGGTCCGGGTCATGATGCCTCCGTCTCCCGCCCGAGGCTACGCCGCACACGCCTCGCGATCTAGCGTCCGCACTCCTGGGTCTGCTCGGTGATGACCCACGACGTCCCCGGGCGGCTCATCGTGACCGTGCCGCAGTCCCCGGAGTCGGCATAGGTGACAAAGAGAACGGCGTCCTGATCGGTCTCTCGCTGCACCGCGACATCGACCTCGGCGCTCTGCCCCAACGCGCGATACAGCTCGGCCGTCGCGGTGATCATCTGCTCGCAGCTCTCGGCGCGAACAGGACTCGTCGCGTTGAGCTCGGTGAGCATCCGGGCCGCGAGCTCCGGCGTGAGCCCGGCGCAGGCCTTCGCGGCATCCGGACGCCGCGAGGAGTCGAGCCACGCGAGGAATCCCTCGGTCGCCGACTCGCGGGGCGCCGACTCCTGAGGATCGGGGGTCGGAGAAGCCGGCGCCTCCGAGCCCGCCGGCGTCGGGACGGTCTCCTCCGCGGCAGGCGTCGAAGCGCAGCCGCCGATCATCAGGATGGCCGCTGCCGCGACCCCCGCCATTCCCGACGCACGTCTGACCCGATGCTCCATCCGTCCATCCTGGCATCTCCGCGGCGGCGCCTGTCGGGGCCTCCTCAGGCCTCCTCGCCGCGGCGCAGCGCGCGGAGGAGGTCGAGCGGCGGGCGGTGCTCTCCGGGCAGCGCGGAGAACGGGCGCACGGCGGCGAGGCCGGCGACCGTGGGGCGCACGGTCTCGCCCTCGCGGCGCACGAAGCCCCGCTGGACCAGCCATTCGAGCCGGCGCCGGAATCGCGCTCCGCGGAGCGTCCCGGAGAACGGCGTCGCCGCGTACAACGACTCCTCGGTCACCGGCGACGGCTGCTGCAGTTCGCGCTCCACGACCGTGTTGAGCATGTCCCAGAGCGCGCGGGGGAGCACCATGCCTTCCAGCTCACCGCGGCGCAGCTCGCGCTCGATGTCGGCGTCGAGCGCGTCGCGACGTGCGGAGCGCGAGGGGAATGCCGGCACGGCGGCGCGTTCGTCGAGGATGGTCACATCAGAGAGACGTGTTCATCGCGCGTCCATCACGCGGCTTTCCGGACCCCGATCGGAAAGGATGATTCGAGGGGTGAAGTTTCGGGAAGAGGCGAGGGAAGAATCACTCATCCGGAAACCGAACAAAGATCTCCCACGCGAGCGACGGGCATGGCGCCCTTCATCCACCATGGTTCCTCATTGAAAAGCCCGACATCAAGGACACCAAGACCTCTCACATCCGGCCACGGCACTCCCCGGGCGTCGATGACCTGGTCCTGAAGGAACGCAGCAATCTCCACTGTGGCGCTCGCCACGCCCCCGGCGTCGATAGCGGTCTCCGATCCTCCGACGGCGAGCACATAGCGGACCGCTCCACGTGGCAAACCGGCTATCCAACCTGCATCCGATGCCGGACCTTCGGAGCGAACCAGTCGGACTGAGGCCTCTCCGATAGGCGGGCCGGATGATTCGATGTCAGCCAGCACACCTTCTAACGCAACCCGCAGATCCTGCAGGAGTATGGCACCCAAATTCGCGCCCTTCACTAGGCGAAAAGCTGCGTTGACGAACATATCGAGGGGGGCATGTCTTGGTACAGATGGCCCCGGGGTGAATTTAGGGGTGAATTCCCTCGAGAGAAAAGCCACGATTCGCTCCGCCCCGCACCCGTGACGAGCACGCACCGCCCGTCGTCGCCATGGGACACTGGAACCGCACCGCGACACCGCAACGGAGGAGGACGGAATGGACTCTCAGACCGTGCCCGCCCTCCTCGGAATCCTCGGCGCCGGCCTCGCCGGGGTCCTCGTCCTCTGGCTCGCATCGGCCTGCCGCCGCGGGACGCTGAAGCGCAATCCCCTTCTCGGCGTCCGCACGCCCAGCACGCTCCGCAGCGACGAGGCCTGGATCGCAGCGCACCGCGCAGGAGCGCCGCAGCTCGCGATCGGGGGGTGGGGCCTGATGGCGGCCGGCGCGGTCGCCGCGGTCTTCCTGATCGTCGGGCGCCCCGTCCCGGGAATCCCGCTGACCGTCGTCCTCGGTTTCGTGTGGATGCTCGGCTGGCTGATCGCCAGTGGCTTCGTCGCCGGCCGCGTGGCGCGACGCATCTGATCGACCCGTTCCACACGCTCCGTCGCTCCGTCACCTTTCCCCTCCCCGCGGCTCCTTCTGTCTGGAGAAGGCCGCATCGGCGTCTCCGACCCGAACCGCAAGAAACTGGGGAACCACATGGAACCGTCGACCCGCGACACACCACAGCCCGGGGCGCTGACCCGCCGCACCATCGTGAAGGGCGCGGCCTGGTCGCTGCCCGTCATCGCGGTCGCGACCGCTCTCCCAAACGCCTCGGCGTCGTCCACCGACGTCGTCACGCCGGGCAACCCGCCCACGGCGACCGGATCGTGCACGCCTCTCAGCGCCATCACGTTCCGCGTCACGATCGATCCCGGCGGCGTCCCCGTCGCGGGCCAGGCGGTCGTCGTCACCCTGCCGGCCGGATTCTCGTGGCCCGGAGGGGCAACGGGGTCACGCATTCTCACCACCGACAGCGACGGGGTCGTCACGATCACCGGCCTCACCGCACCCGAGCTCCCCGGCACGTACGCCGTGCTCGCGCAGGTGGCACCGAACGGCGCGACCGCGTCGGTCCCGGTCACCGTGAACGGTGCCTGGATCGGGGCCGGGGAAGGCTACGGCGGCACCAAGATCTACCCCGTCTACACCTCGGGCCCGATCGACCCGGCGAACCTCGGGACGCCCGACCACTGGGCGTACTGCATCGAGCACAACGTGTCGGCGAAGACCCGGACCACCGGTGTGCTCGGCACCGCATCCGGCTACCTCGGCAGCAACCTCTTCACCGACCCCGCCGTGCAGGCGATGGTCGCCTGGGTGCTCGAGCACAGCTACCCGGCGCTTTCGCTCGCCGACTTCGGCGCCGCGGCGGGTGTCCCCGGCATCTCCCGAAACGATGCGATCGAGGCGACCCAGTATGCGATCTGGCGCTACACCGACCTGGGCTGGGACGCCTCGTGGAACTGGGAGACCCCCGCATCCGAGACCGCATACTGGTACCTCGTGAACGGCGCGAACGCCGCGGACGGGTCGAGCACGCCGGTGAAGGCGGTCTCCGTGCCGACCTCCAGCTGCGGCACGCCGACCACCGGGGACCACGCGCAGTCCCTCGGCCTCGTCTGACAGCCCCCGCGTGTCGCGGATGCCGGGATGATTCCATCGGATCGTCCTGGCATCCGTGCGTTTCCGCCCCGGACGACGCCGGGGCGGATGCCGGGGCGTCCGGCACGACAGCCCGGGCACGGCGTGTCCTCCTGACAGACGTGCCCGGTTCCCGCCATCCGTACCGCCAACCGCAAGGCCCCACGCCCCGCGAACACCCGGCCGCGCCCGCGAAACCGGGCCCTCGCGAAGTGCCCGTGTCTCAGAAGTAGTCGGCGGCCCCGAAGTGCCGGGTGCCGGGGATCCGCGGCTCCCGGCCCACGGGGCGCGTCATTCCCGTCTCGTCCGGGGTCCATGCGGCATGGGGCGCGAACGCCCGCACGGCGGCGAGGTCCTCGGCACGATCCGGCACGGCCAGGTCGCAGCGCTCCACCCCGGCGGCGGCCCAGTCCACGGCGATCGCGTCGAGGAGGGCGACCCGGACGTCCGCGGAATCGGGGGCGGCGAGCTCGGCGAGCACCCCGAGGCCGTCCTGCACGCCGGCCACCGCGTAGCCGTGCGCCACGCCGTCGCGCTCGACCGCATAGCGGCGCAGACCCGCGAGCCGCACCTCGGCCATCGTCCAGTCGCGGGCCGACCGCACGGGCGCCAGCTCCACGCCCTCCCGTGACCGTTCGTAGACCTCGGCGAACGGTGCGAGCGATCCGGGCCCCACAGGCTCCCGGCCCACCTCGCCGAGGCGATCGGAGCCCTCTTCCCGCCCCGGGGCCCAGGGGCCGCTCAGCGCGCGCCGCATCCCGAACACGGTGAACCCGCTCGAGCGGTAGACCTCGGGCGTGCCGGTGAACAGCAGCGCCCAGTCGGCACCGGTCCTCCGCGCCGACTCGAGGGTCGCTGCGACCAGCCGGCGGGCGATGCCCCGGCCGCGGGCCCGATCGGCGACCGCCACGCTGCCGATGCCGTGCACCCGCGCGACCCCGCCGCCGGCCTCGCGCAGCCGCTTGGGGAGTCCGTAGATCGACCCGATCACCCCGTCGCCGTCCTCCGCCACGAGAGTGTGGGCGAACCGCTCGGGGTCGGCGAGCCACTGGCCGGGAGCCAGCGGAGGCGTGAAGGCACGGGCCCAGAGGGCGGCGAGGGGTGCGGCGTCCCCCGCCGCGGCCGGGCGGATGATCGGATCTGCGGACATCTCGTCCTCTCTGGGTGGAAGGGCTCAGGGTCCGGCCCGCCCGGTCGCGAAGGACGTCCGGGCGGACCGGGTGCGGCGTCAGACGACCACGTTGCCGGAGAGCACGACAGCCGCGGCCTCATCCGGCGCGGTGCGCTTCACCGAGGTCTCGACGTTCGCGGAGTGCAGCAGCGTGCTGCCCTTGCCGAAGGCGGCATCGGCGAGCTCGATCGTCCCGCCCTCGAAGCGGCACCCCGTCGCACGGTAGTGGTTCAGCCCCGAGGTCAGCGACACGTGCGTCCCGGCCCCCGTGAACGTGCTGTCGCCCAGCGACACGGTGAGGTCGCCGGCGCCGCTCCGCGAGAGGGCCGCACCCTTCGGCGTGGACACCGTCGAGCCGCCCAGGATCTCGACCGCCTGCGCCTTGGCCGCCGCCGCGTCGATGCGCACCCCGTCGAGGTCGGCACCGTCGATGCGCAGCCGGGAGGACAGCGTGCCGAACGCCTTGTCCCGGTCGCCGCCGAGGAGCCGGCCGCCGCGGAAGGTCACCGCTCCCGCTCCGCCGATCCTCATGCCGTTCACCCCCGACAGCACCGTGTCGACGAAGGTCACCGGTGCGGTCACCGTCGCATTGGTGAGGTCCCCCTCGGCGAGGAAGGAGAACTCCGACGACTCGATCACGGTGGGGCGCTTCGAGGCGCTCGAGGACTGCGAGATGACCAGGGTGTCGGTGGCGGAGCATCCGCGCAGCTGCGCGCCGTCGGCGTTGATCCACAGCATCCCCGAGCCGGCGAGACCGGCCTTGCCGATCACGCGGACGTCCTCGAGGGTGAGATCGGTGACCTTCACGCGCGCCACGAACCAGGAGCACACGTGCTTGCGCACCGTGATCCTCTTCGCCGCCGACCCCCAGGCCGCACCCGAGTTCGCGAACGTCATCAGACCGGAGTTGCCGACGTAGGTGAGGTCGTGCTCGTACTGCCCGTGCGTCACGAACGGGCCCTCGTCGTCGCCGTCGCCGTGACAGTTCTCCACCAGGCAGTAGGCGCTCGCGGTGAAGTCGTTCAGGTGCCGGGCGTTCGACGTGTGGCTGTTCGCGACGTAGCCGTAGAGGCAGTAGATCTGCTGCGTCATGTAGCCCGCGCCGCCCCAGGTGACTGAGGTGGGGTTCTTCAGGTTGCAGCTCTCGGTCGTGTAGTAGGTGTTCCAGCGGCGCATGATCAGCGGCCAGAACGTGCCGGTCCCGTCGATGTGGTCCACGTCGCAGCGCACCGCGTACTCGAACGCGAGCGGATGCGATCCGGTGAACTCGTCCGTGCCCGTGCCCAGGAACCTCAGGTTCGAGACCGTGACGTTCTGCACCGGCTTCACATGCCGCCAGGTGATCGAGCGATCCTTGCCGAGCGGCCATCCGCTCTTGTAATTGACCCGGATGCGCGTGCCGTCGACGATCTGGGTCACCTGCACCAGCCGCTGCAGCTCCCGCTCCCACCGCCCGGACAGCGCGTTCACCTCGGCCGCGTACCACTCCCCGACCGTGAAGAACGACGAGTCGCCCACGGGGAAGACGTCGGAGAGATCGGGCACGACGGCACCGAGCGTCGCCGTGTGCTCCTTGCCGGTCAGCTCGCCGTGGAAGAACATCACCGCGGCGAACGGGTCATCCTTGCCCGCGTTCTCGATCCCCTCGGTGGTCATCAGGTGATTGCCGAAGTCGAGCACGATGTTCGAGCGGGTGAGCTTGTGCCGGCGCACGAAGTTGAGGTCGGTGTGGGCCTCCACCCGGTGGATCGCCGCGTCGGCGAGCATCGCGTCGAGGGCGTCGTCGGCGGGCCTGTCCGGCCCGAAGATCCCGAACGCCCGGAAGTCGAGGGTCCCGGTGTGCACGCGCACCCAGACGTCCTTCTTCTTGCCCGCGACGACCGTGCCGCCGTTCGCCTTCGGCTGGTCCTTGGTGACGCAGCGGAACAGGCCGCCTCCGCCGTCGCCCGGCTTCGCGTACCCCGCCACGGCGACGATGTCGTCGGCCTTCGCCTGCAGGGTCGCGAGGGAGGCGACGGTGGATGCGGATGCGGCGTCGCGCGCCGCGACGACGGGGCCGGCGGCGTTCGCGGGGGCGGCCGCCCCCACTGCGGCGATGCCGCCCAGCGCCGCCGCGCCGAACCCGGCGAGCACCATGCGACGCGAGCGCCGTTCCTGGGTCGCGACCGTCTCGTGCTGGATCGTGTCTGTCATCATTCCTCTGCTTCCGGCTGCATTGCCATCGCGTGCGGGAGGCCCGCACTGTGGGCGCGTCACCGCGCCCGCCTGATCCCCAGTGGTCTATCCCCCGGCGCCCCGGGCCGCCTCGGCGGCGGCGACGGCGTTGCGGTACACCGCGGAGGTGCGCGCCGGGTCGACCGGCAGCTCCCCGCGGGCCAGCGCCAGCACCGCGTCCGCGGTCGCGCCGTAGCCCAGGCCGTCCGGGTCGTCGGGCAGGACGAGCTCGCGGCTCCCCTCGTCCGTCCACGCCCGCACGGCGTAGCGGTCGGGGCCGCCGACACCCGAGATCGTCAAGGTGACCGGCACCGGGCCGACGCGGGCGTGAACGACGCCGAGCAGTTCCGAGGCCGTCGGCGACGCGCCCCGCACGCGGGACGCCGACAGGACCTCCGCCCGGCCCGCGGGAAGCAGCGCGTCGAGCATCTCCCAGGCGTGCACGCCGACGTTCATCAGGGTGCCGCCGGCACCCGCGGGGTCGTCCTGCCAGGTCCGGTCGCCGACGAGGAAGCCGGCGATGTCGTGCTGGGCGTGCACCTGGAGTGCGCGTAGCGCGCCGCCTTCCAGCGCAGCGGCGAAGCGCTGCAGCTCCGGGGCGAACCGCAGCACCGACGACGTGAACCGCGGAGCCTCCGGCAGCGCCTCCCAGCGGGCGAGCCCCGCGGCGTCGGCGGCCACGGTCTTGTTGAAGAACACCGGGATCCCGGCCTCCGCGCAGGTGTGCGCGACCTCGACGGCCCGCGGCGTGCGCGGGGTGGCAACGACAACGTCGGGCCGCTCCGCGAGGAGGCCGCCGAGGGCGGGGAATCGCGCGACCCCGAACCGGGCCGCGAACTCCTCCCGGCGCGCGGGGTCGTCGGCGTCCCACACGCCGACCGCCCGCGCCCCCCGCTGTGCGAGGTTCGCGGCGTCGGCGAACGGATGCGAGTGCGCGACCCCCGCGAAGGCGATGCGCACGGGTCAGGCCATCACGTCGAGCTGCGCGCGGGTGATCACGTGCTGCAGGGGACGACCGGCGGCGAACGCCTCGACCTCGTCCGCGACGATCCGGCCCTGGTCGAGCCTCCCCTCCACGGTGCCGGCGGCCCGGTGCGGGGTGAGCACCACGTTCGGCAGCGTGCGCAGCACGCTGTGCCGGGGCATCGGCTCCTCGTCGAACACGTCGATCGCCGCGGCGATGCGTCCGGTGCGCAGCTCTGCCTCGAGGGCCGCCTCGTCGGTCAGCCACGACCGGGCGGTGTTCACCATCCCCGCGCCGTCGGGCATGAGGGCGAGCTCGCGCGCGCCGATCATGTGGCGCGTGGCGGGAAGCGTCGGCGCGTGCAGGGCGACGATCCGCGCCTGCCGCAGGGCGTCATCGAGCTCGGCCTTCTCCGCGCCCAGCTCGGCGGCCTGCGCGGCGTCGAGCGTCGGGTCCACGAGCAGCGGCCTCGCACCGAGGGCGCGGATCAGCTGCAGATAGGAGCGCCCGGTGCGCGAGGCCCCGACCACGGCGATCGGGGTGCCGAGGATCTGGTGCTGGGCGCCGATCGACGGGGCGTACCAGCCGCCGGGCTCGCGCAGCGCCTCTCCCAGCTCGGCGACACGGTGCAGCAGCATCAGCGTGAACGTCAGCGACACCTCCGCGACGGGGCGGGCCATGGCGAGGCCCGCCTGGGTGATGCGGACGCCCCGGGCGAACAGCTCGTCGGTGGCGAAGAACTTCACGGTCGCGCCGGTGTGCGCCACGAGCTCGAGCCTCGGCAGCCGGGCGAGCAGCGCGGCGTCGAACGGCACCGCGCCCCAGCTGGTCACGACGACGCGGGCGTCCGCGAGGTCGGCGGCGTCGAGGTCGGCCAGACCGTCGACCCGCACCATCCCCCCGCCGAGCGCATCCGCCGTCGCACGCAGCCGGGCGAGGTCGGCGTCCGAGAAGAACTCGGCCATCAGCTCCTCGCTGACGACCACGACGACGGCGGGCGCGCTCATCGCAGCCAGTCCTCGAGGTGCTCGGCGATGAAGGCGTCGTCGCCCAGGTCGGGATAGGCGGCCCGGACGCGGGCGATCTCCTCCGCCTGCCCCGGGGAGAGGCCTTCGGCGGGGTCGAGGCACCAGATGCCGTCGAGCAGGCCCTGCTGACGCAGCATCTCGTGCACCCCGGCGATCACGCCGTGGAAGTCGTGCCCGGGGTCGAACACCGCCTGGTTGACGTCGACCAGGTCGGACGCCATCCGGCCGAGCGCGAGGTAGGCGTCGCGGTCGCCCTCGGCGGCGCGGTGCGACAGGTCGAGCAGCGAGACCGCGGCCCTGGTCCCCACCGCCCACTGGCCGAGGAGGCCCCCGACGAAGCGCAGCGTGCGCGGGCCGCCGGGCGAGTCCACGTGGAACTCGGAGAGCAGGTCGGCGACGATCGCGTCGTCATTCCCCGTGTAGAGCGCGATCTCGTCGGCGCGGCCCGAGGCGGCGACTCCCCGCACCAGCTCCAGGGTGCGGTACCGGTCGAACGGCGCCGCCTTCACCGCGACGACCGACGGGATCGACGCGAACTCGCGCCAGAAGTCCCGGTCGAGCACCGGACCGCCGATCGCGGTCTGCAGGTAGAAGCCGACGAGCGGCAGCACCTCTCCGACGGCCCTCGCCCGTTCGAGCAGGGCGCGGTCGTCGGCACCGGCCACCCGTGGGCTGACCAGCACGGCATCGTACCCGAGGGAGCGGGCCAGCTCGGCCTCGGCGACCGCCTGCGTGGTGTCCCCGGCGACGCCGGCGATGCGCACCAGCGCGGGATCGCCGTGGGCGTCGAGCTCCTCCGCGGCGAGCGCGAGCACCGGCTCGAACAGCGCGTGCTCGGGGTCGCGGATCTCGAACTGCGTGGTGTGCACCCCCACCGCCACCCCGCCGGCTCCGGCCGCGAGGTAGTAGCGGGTGAGGGCGCGCTGCCGGCGCTCGTCGAGCACGCGGTCGGCGGTGAGCGCCAGCGGGTGGGCGGGGATCACGGCGCCGCGACGCAGCGTGCGCGCGGCCTCGGGACGCAGCACGGGTGCCTCCGCCATCAGAACTTCCCGTCCCGGACGGCCCACTTGGTGGGTTTGGCCGACATCGGCAGTCCGGCCTCCACCCAGCCCGCCTGCAGGGCGATGAGGGTGTCGGCGGCGACCTGCGGATAGCCGAACAGGGCCATGCAGCGGCGCGCGTCGTTGAGCAGCGCGGTGGGCTGCGGCTCGTCGACCAGCTGGACCTCCCGTCCGAGCAGCTCGCCGAACCGGCGCGCCACCGCCGCGACGCTGAGCGTCTCCGGTCCGGTGAGGTTGACGGTGAACACGTCGCTCGACGCATGGCCGAGGCTGCGTAGCACGACCTCGTTGGCATAGCCCTGCCACACGACGTTCACGTTGGCGGTCGCGACCGAGACCGGCTGGCCGGCGTGCACCGCGCTGGCGATGTCGGCGAGCACGCCGTAGCGGAGGTCGATCGCGTAGTTCAGGCGGATGATCGACACCTTCGTGCCGCGCTCCTGGGCGCCGAACTCGAACACGCGCTCGCGGCCGAGGCACGACTGCGCGTACTCGCCGATCGGCGCGGGGGCGACGTCCTCCGACGCGCCTCCCGAGGAGGCGGGGACGAACGGGTACACATTGCCCGTCGACATCACCGAGATCGCGCTGTCGCGGTAGCGGCGGGCCACCCGGTCGGGCAGGGCGGCGTTGACCTCCCACGCCCAGGACGGCGCGGTCGCGGCGCCGAACTTCGCACCCACCATGAACACCACGTTGGGGGCATCCGGGAGCGCGGAGAAGTCGTCGTTCTCGATGAGGTCGAAGGGCACGACCTCCACCCCGGCCGCTTCGAGGCGCTCCCGCACCGCGGCGTCGCCGAACCGGGAGACGGCGTGCACGCGATCCCCGGTGCGTCCGGCGGCGTCGAGGCCGCGGCGGGCGAGCACGGCGAGGGTCGGGCCCATCTTGCCGCCGGCGCCGAGGATCACGAGGTCCCCGCTGCCCGTGGCCAGGTCGGCGACGAGCGCCGCACTGGGGGTGGTGAGCACGTCCTCGAGCTCTGTCTCGCTGGCGAATGCCTGAACCGTCACGTGGACGTCCTTTCTGACTTGCTTCTTCGGTGAGGTCTGCGGGGCGTCAGCCCTTGATCCCGGTGCCGGTGACGCCCTCCTGCACGTAGCGCTGAGCGATCAGGTACGCGAGGAAGATCGGGGCGAGGGCGACGACGCTGCCGGCGAGCATCGTGCTGAGCGGCACGTTCTGCTGCTGCAGCGAGGATATGCCGACGGTGAGGGTGAACATGGCGTTGGACTTGCCGATGATGAGCGGCCAGAGGAAGTCGTTCCAGTGCCACAGGAAGACGAAGATGCCGAGCGTCGCGAGGATCGGCTTGCACAGCGGGAGCACGATCCGCAGGAAGATGCGGAACTCCCCCGCCCCGTCGATCCTGGCCGCCTCGAAGAGGTCGTCGGGGAGCCCCTGGATGAACTGACGCATGAGGAACACGGCCTGCGCGTTCGCGAGGGTCGGCAGGATCAGCCCCCAGTAGGTGTCGACCCCTCCGATCCCCGCCATGAGGATGAAGGTCGGGATGAGGGTGACGTGGAAGGGCACCATGACCATGGCCAGGAACGACCAGAACATGACCTCCTTGCCTGCGAAGCGCTTCTTGGCGAACGCATAGCCGGCGAGCGCCGAGAGGAACAGCACGGCGACCACCGACACGAGCGAGTAGATCAGCGTGTTGCCGAGCCAGCCGAGGATGTTCTGCCCCGAGAGCACCTGCTCGTACGAGGAGAAGGAGATGTCGTTCCAGGGGAGCAGCGACCCCGGGAGCTCCACCACCTTGCCGGGCTTCAGGCTCAGCACGATCATCGCGTAGAACGGGAAGAAGCTGAGGATGCCGGCGATGCTGAGCCAGATCCAGCGGACGACGACGCCGAGTCCGGTCGGCTCGAGCGCGCGGTAGGAGCGGCGCTTCCGCTCCGGCTTCGCCGCCGGTGCGGAGGGCGCGGGGGTCTTCGTCACGGTCGTCATTTCTGCTTTCCGATCACGAGGCGCTGGATGAGGGCGACGATGAGGGTCATGACGAACAACGCGACGCCGACGGCGGCCGCGTAGCCGTAGTCGAAGTATTTGAAGCCCTGGTCGTACAGCAGGTAGACGAGGGAGTAGCTCGCGTTCGCCGGGCCTCCCTGGGTCATGACGTAGATCACGTCGAAGACCTGGAACGCCGCGGTGGTCTCGATGACGGCGAGGAAGAAGACCGTGGGGCGCAGGTGCGGGAGGATGATCCACCGGAACCGCTGCCAGGCGCCTGCGCCGTCCATCAGCGACGCCTCCTCCAGCTCGCGGGGGATGTCCTGCATCGCCGCGATCATGATCATCATCCCGTAGCCGAAACGCGACCAGACCCCGACGACGATGATCGCGGGGATCACCAGCACGGTGCTGCCGAGCCACGATCCGCCGAGGCCGAGCGGCGCCATCAGCTTCGACCAGGGGCCGTTGCCCGAGAAGATCCAGACGAAGATCGAGCCGGCCAGCACGAGCGACGTGATGACGGGGAGGAAGAAGATCGAGCGGAAGAAGCGCGAGCCGCGGAAGGCGCGGCGCACGCCGAGCGCCATCACGGTGGACAGCACGAGCGAGATCGGCACCGCGAAGACCGTGTAGATCACGGTGGTGCCCAGGGCCCGCCAGAACAGCGGGTCGGCGACCAGCCTCTGGAAGTGGTCGAGGCCACGCCAGGCGACCTCTCCGGAGATGTCGTAGTCGAAGAAGCTCAGCGCGACGCCGACGATGCTGGGGCCGAATCGGAACGCGATGAAGAGCAGGAAGGCGGGCAGCACGAAGAAGAACGCCACCCGCGCCTCGCGCCGGGCCAACACGCGTCCCACCCGGCCTGCGGGCCGGCGGGACTGAGTCGCCGTCGTCATTGTCATTGCACCTCGGGTCGTGGTGCGGGGGCGCGCGGTTCGGGCCGCGCGCCCCCGCATACGGTCACTTCTTCAGCAGCGGGGCAGCCGCGGCAGCGGCGGCCTTGAGCGCGTCCGACGGGGACTTCTGGCCGAGCAGGGCGGCCTGGATCTCCGGCGAGAGCACGCCCATCAGCGCACGCGAGCTGGTGGCCAGCTGGCCGACGGTGGTGTCGGGGACGTACTTCTCGACCTCGCCGAGCAGCGGGTCGTCGGCGTACAGCGGGTCGGTGCCGCTCAGCGCCGAGAAGAACCCGGCGGCCTTGAGGTAGGGCTTCACCACGTCGGCGCCGGTCGCGTACTCGGCGAACTCCGCGGCGGCCTTCTGCGCCTTCGAGCCCTTCAGCACGGACAGCGAGCCGACGGTGCCGTAGGCGACCGACTTCTTGTCGCTCAGCGGCGGGAGGACCTTGACGTTCTCCTTGCCCCAGAACGACTCCACCTCGGTGACGGCGTTGTTCCAGGTGCAGCCGACCTTGCCCTGGGCGACGGCGGTCTGCTCGAGCGGGACGTTCGTGGTCAGCGCCTCCGGGTCGAGGGCCTTCTCCTTGGCCAGGTCGGTGATGAAGGAGAGCGCCTGCGTGCCGGCCTTGCTGTCGAAGCCGACGCCGCCGTCCTTGTCGTAGACCTCGCCGCCGGCCTGCCAGAGCAGCGGGTAGAACGTGAGGTTGAGGGTGTTCTCCGCGGATGCCGGGTAGTTGAGGGCGTACATGCCCTTCTCCACGAACTTCGGCGCCATCGCGCGCACGTCGTCCCAGGTCTTCGGGTAGTCGGCGACGCCCGCGGCCTGGAAGGCGGCGGCGTTGCAGATCAGCGGCATGGCGCTGGTGAGGATCGGGGCGCCGAGGAGCTTGCCGTCGATCGTGACGGAGTCCTTGACGTTGGGGAGCAGCTCCTTCTGGCGGTCCTTGCTGAGCAGGTCGTCGAGGGGCTGGATCGACTTCTGGTACGCCGCGAGCTGGTCGGGGATGAGGTACACGAGGTCGGGGGCCTTGCCGGCGGCGATCGCGGTCTGCAGCGCCTCGTCGCGGTTCGCCCAGGGGAAGATCTCGTACTTCACCTTGATGTTCTTGTGGTCCTTCTGGAACGCCGCGACGGTCTCATCCCAGAACTGCTTGTGGGCGGCCTCGTCCGGGACGACGGGGTACAGCCAGACGGTGACGCTCTGCTCGCCCGTGGCGGCATCGCCGCCGCCACCACCGGCGGAACAGCCCGCCAGGAGTGCGATCGTGGCGACGCCCGCGGCGAGGCCGGTGAACTTGCTGACGCGCATGGTGCTCCTTTGCTAGAACCGTGCAGGGGGTAGGTGCCCTATTATGACATCAGGATGTGATAATTAGTCAAGCCCGGGTTTCCATCTGGAACAGGATGCTGAATATCAGCGGCACCGGGTACATCGAGCGTCGATCGAATTTCCGCGATCACGCTGTGCTATTTTGTTCGCTACCGACGGCGATGATGACGAGAGGAGGTCGGATGTCCACCCCGACCCAGACCTCGATCGTCGCCCGGTCGGCACTGCAGCTGCGCGACAGCGGCCCCGCGACGGTCAACGAGCTGACGCGCACCCTGGGGCTCTCCCGCACCTCCGTCGAGAACGCGATGACCGCTCTCGGCGACGCCGGCCTGATCGCCGAGGCGACCGCCCCCTCCGGCCGTGGCGCCGGACGTCCCGCGCGGCGCTTCGCCTTCGTCGCCGATGCGGGTGCGGTGGTGGGCGTCGACATCGGCGTCGCGAGCATCCGCGTCGCCGTCGCCGACCTCGCCGGTGTCGTCACGGCCCAGCAGACCTTCGCCGGCGTCTCCGCCGAGCAGGACGGCGCCTCCAAGCTCGCCGCCGTGATCGCCGCGGTGCACCGGACGCTCGCCGGCGCCGATGTCCCGGTCTCGCGGGTCCGGGCGATCGGCGTCGCCCTGCCCGGCATCGTCGACGACCTCGGACGCGTGACCGCGTCGGTCGTGATCCCGGAGTGGTCGGGCATCGACATCGGCTCGCACATCCGCCAGGCGTTCGGATGCCCCGTCGCGGTCGACAACGGCGTGCGCCTCGCCGCCGTCGCCGAGCACCACCTCGGGGTGGCCCAGCTCGTCGACGACGTGCTCTACCTCTCGGTCGGCAACCGCATCGCGATGGGCCTCATCCTGGGCGGGCGGCCGCGGCGCGGCATCCACAACGCGGCCGGCGACATCGGCCGCCTGGCCTTCCGCGGCCTCGACTCCGAGACCGGCCAGATCAGCTGGCGCACCGCGCCCACGGCCGCCGAGGTGTTCGAGCTGGCACGCGAGGGCGACACGGCCGCCGCGGCCGAGCTCGACGCGTTCGTGACCGAGCTCGCGCACGGCATCGCGACCCTGGTGATGACGGTCGACCCGGCCATGATCGTGATCGGCGGCGGCATCTCCGCCGCGCACGGGCAGCTGCTCGATCCGCTGCGCGAGCGCCTGCCCCGGCACATCGGCCTGCCGTTCACCGTGCCGATCGCCGAGGCCCGGCTCGGCGCGGAGGCCGCCGCGCACGGTGCGCTGGTGCACGCCTTCCGCCGTCATGCCGCCGCGGTGTACGGCATCGAGGGCGTTCCGGTGCCCTCCGTCACCCCGATGCCGCACGACCCCGCGGCGGAGGAGGGCACATCCCCCGAGGGATCGGACGCCGATCCCCGACCCCGTGAGGAGAGACAGTGAGCAGGTTGCGAGTCGGGCTCATCGGCGCCGGAGGCATCTCCCGCGTCCACGCCGACGCATGGCGGGCGCTCGGAGCGGACGGACACGTCACGTCGCTGAAGGGCGCCGGAGAGATCGCCGCGGAGTACGGCTTCGCCGAGGTCGCCGACGTCGACGAGCTGATCGGCCGGGTCGACCTGGTCGACATCGTGACGCCGAGCAGCACCCACGCCGACCTCGCCCTGCGCGCGATCGCCGCGGGCAAGCACGTCGTCTGCGAGAAGCCCCTCGCGGCGACCGCGGAGGAGGCCAGGGAGATCGCCGCGGCCGCCGAGGCCGCCGGCGTGCGGTTGTTCCCCGCCCACGTCGTCCGCTACTTCGCCGAGTACCAGCGCATCAAGCAGGCGATCGCGGACGGACGCATCGGCGACGTCGCCGTGCAGCGGTTCAGCCGGGCCGGCTCCGCACCGCAGACCCCCTGGTTCTTCCGGGAGAGCACCGGCGGCGGCGTCATCCGCGACCTGATGATCCACGACATCGACCAGGCGATCTGGTTCGCCGGCCCCGTCGCCTCGGTGTACGCCCTGCAGAACCCGCCGACCGTCGACGACGTCGTGCCCGCACCGGTCACCTCGCACGTGGTGCTCACCCACCGCAACGGGGTGATCAGCCACCTGCACGCCAGCTGGGTCGCACCCGGGATGCCGTTCCGCACCAGCGTCGAGGTCTCCGGCTCGGCCGGCCGCCTCCGGCACGACAGCGCCGAGGACCGCGTGAGCCGCACCGACGCCGTCCTCGCGGCGGGGAGCACCGACTACCTGCCGCCCATGTCTCCGCAGGAGAGCCCCTACTACGCCGAGATCGCCGACTTCGTCGCCGCGCTCGCGGAGGGACGCGAGACCCGCATCTCCCCCGCCGACGGCATCGAGGCGGTCGCCGTCGCCGAAGCGGCCTACGCGTCGATCGCCGCAGGCGCCCCCATCGCCCTCACCCCTCAGGAGGCCGCACGATGACCGCCGTCGCCCCGCTCCGCATCGCGGTGCTGTCCTTCGCGCACACGCACGCCCTCAGCTATGTCGCAGCCCTCAAGGAGATGCCCGGCGTCGAGCTCATCGCGGCCGACCCCGACGGCGCCTCCGCACCGGACGACGCACCCCGCGGGGCCGCCCTCGCCGCCGAGCTCGGCGTCGACTACGTGGACACCTACGAGGAGGCGTTCGCCTGGCGGCCCGACGCCGTGGTGGTCGCCGCGGAGAACTCCCGGCACCGCGTCCTCGTCGAGCGGGCCGCCGCAGCCGGGGCGCATGTGCTGTGCGAGAAGCCCCTGGCGACGACCGTCGAGGACGCCGAGGCGATGCGCGCCGCCTGCGACCGGGCGGGCGTCGTGCTGATGGTCGCCTATCCGGTGCGGTTCGCCCCCTCCTTCCGGGACGCGTTCGCGCAGCTGCGCAGCGGCCGCCTCGGCCGGGTGCTCGGCGTCACCGGCGCCAACAACGGCAAGCTCCCGCAGGATCGCGCCTGGTTCACCGATCCCGAGCTCGCCGGCGGCGGAGCGCTCGTCGACCACGTCGTGCACTGCGCCGACCTGCTGGACGAGCTGCTCGGCGAGCGGGCGCGCACCGTGCGCGCCGTCTCCAACGGCACGCTCTACGCCGACAGGGAGCTCGCCGTCGAGACCGGCGGCGTGGTCACCCTGCAGTATCCGAGCGGCGTGGTCGCGAGCATCGACTGTTCGTGGAGCTGGCCCCTGTCGTCGCCGACCTGGGGAGGGCTCACCCTGCAGATCGTCGCCGAGCGCGGCACGGTCACCGTCAGCCCCTTCGCCCAGGGTGTCGCGGGACACGATGCGCACGGCGAGACCTGGGACCCGGTGGGCGCCGACCTCGACGCCCTGCTGCTGGCGGAGTTCGTCTCCGCCGTGCGGGAGGGCCGCACGCCGCAGCCGGACGCCGGGGTCGGCGTGCGCACGGTCGAGATCGTGAAGGCCGCGCAGGCATCCGCCGCGCGGGGAGGCGAGGTCGTCGCGCTGCACTGAGGCAGCACGACCGGAAGGAAGGTGCGAGGGACGATGGAGATCCGCGCGGACGCCGGATGGCGGGAGCGAGCGCTGGCGGTGATGCCGGTCGGGTCGAGCACGAACTCCAAGGCGCCCGCGCTGCTGCCGGAGGAGCCCGAGGTGATCGTCCGCGGGCTCGGTGCGCGGGTCTGGGACGACCGCGGCCGCGAGTTCATCGACTACCGGTGCGCGCTCGGCCCGATCACGCTCGGCCATGCCGATCCCCGGGTGGACGCCGCGATCCGCGACCAGCTCCGGGACGGCATCCTCTTCGGCCATCCGCATCCCCTCGAGACGACCACGGCGGAGCTGTTCTGCTCCCTCGTGCCGGGCGCGGAGGCGGCGCGGTTCCTGAAGACCGGCGGTGAGGCCCTCGCCGCCGTGATCCGCATCGCACGGGCGCACACCGGCCGCGATCGCGTGGTGCAGATCGGGTACAACGGCTGGCTGAACTCGCTCGCCGCGGGCGCGCGCGTGCTGCCCGGCGCGACGTCGGCATCCGTCCCCGGCGTCCCCGCGGGGCTCGCCGCCCTCCACCACGCGGTGGGCTGGGGGGACGACGAGGCGCTCGACGCGCTCTTCCGCGCGCACGGATCCGAGATCGCGCTCATCCTCGTCGCGGCGGACTATCCGTCGGTGCCCTCCTCCGCCGGCTTCTACCGGCGGCTGCGGGAGCGGGCGGACGCGCACGGCGCCCTGCTCGCCTACGACGAGATGGTCACCGGTTTCCGGGTGGCCCTCGGCGGGATGTCGGAGGCCTCGGGGGTGGTCCCCGATCTCGCCGTGTTCGGCAAGGGTGTCGCCAACGGGATGCCCCTCGCGGTCTACTGCGGACGGCGCGATGTGCTCGGCGTGCTCGACCGCGGCGAGGTGGTGGTGACCTCGACCTACGGCGGGGAGACCCTGTCGCTCGCGGCCGCGACGACGACCATGACGATCATGCGGGACGAGCGGATCCCGGAGCGCCTCCACGAGCGCGGAGCGCAGCTGCAGAACGGGCTGAACGACGCGTTCGCCGATGCCGGCGCGCCGTTCCGGCTGGAGGGACACCCCACCTGTCCGCAGTTCGTCGGGGAGCAGGAGCCGATCGACGGCTTCCTGCGGGCCGCCTTCTCCCACGGGCTCTCCCTCTATCGGGTGGTCTACGTGAACGCCGCGCACACCGCGGAGGACGTCGCCGAGACGATCCGGCGCGCACGCTCCGCCCTCGCCGAGGTGGGGCGATGACGGCGATCGACGTGCACACGCATCTCGACGGCGCGGGCTTCGACCCCCGGGTGCTCGATCTCGGCGACCGGCTCGGCGTCGCCCTCTTCCTCTGCAGCAGCATCGGCGCGTTCGTCGCCCACCCGGGCATCGACGAGGTGCGCGAGATGAACCGGATGCTCGCCGTGCAGCTGCGACGGCACCCCGACCGCCTGCGCGGCTACTGCTACGTCAATCCGCGCTACGGGACGGCGACGCTCGACGACCTGCGCCGCAACGTCGAGGAGGAGGGGATGATCGGCATCAAACTGTGGATCGCCACGCTCGCCGACGACCCGCTGACGGATCCGCTGCTCGAGTACGCGGCGGAGCATCGCCTGATCGTGCTCGCCCATGCCTGGCGCAAGACCGTCGGACGCTTCCCCTACGAGTCGACGGCGGAGCACGTCGCCCGGGCCGCCGCCCGTCATCCGGAGGTGCGGTTCGTGATGGCGCACCTCGGCGGCCAGCCGGAGTCGGCGATCGACGCGGTGCTGCCGCATCCGCACGTCGCGGTGGACACGTCGGGCACGATCATCGGCGCCGGAGAGGTGGCCCTCGCCGTGCGTCGCCTCGGCGCCGAGCGGGTGGCGTTCGGCTCCGACCTGCACCACGTCGACCTGGTCGAGAACGTCGGGAAGATCCTCGGGGCGGGGCTGTCCCCCGACGAGGAGCGGCTCGTCTTCGGCGGCAACGCCGCGCGCTGGCTGGCGGAGGCGGGGCGATGACCGCCCCGGCGCACGGCCTCCTCGACGGTTTCCGCGATCTGCGGGCGATCGACGTCACCTGCCATCTCGGCCAATGGCCGTACCGTCTCGCCGCGGCGGCCTCCGCCGACGACCTGCGCGATCACGCGCGGCGGCACGGCCTGCGCGGCCTGTGGGTCTCGCACCTCGCGACGCTCACCGGCTTCGACACCCGCACCGGCAACGAGGAGCTGCTGCGGGCCTGCGGAGACGATCCGCTCTTCGCGCCCTTCGCCGTGGTCGACCCCGGAGCACCCGGATGGCGGCGCGAGGTCGGCTGGGCCGCGGGGGCCGGGTTCCGCGGCATCCGCCTCGCGCCGGGCGACCACGGCAGCCCGCCGATGTCGCTGCTCCCCGTGCTCGAGGCCGCCGCCGGTCTCGGCCTGCCCGTGCAGGTGCTCGTGCGCCTCGACGACGCCCGTGTGCGGCATCCGCGCTCGCCCGCGCGCGACCCCGAGGTGCACGAGCTCGCCGATCTGGTGCGCCGCGCCCCGGCGCATCCGCTCGTGCTGAGCGGCCTGAACCGCGGCGACTGGCGGGAGCTGAGCAGACACCTCGGCGACGACGTTCCCGCCTGGGTGCGCGCCGACCTCTGGCACGTGAACGGCCCGACGTTCGTGGCGGACGAGTGGGCGGCGGAGCCGGGGCGCCGGCTGTTCGGCAGCGGATACCCGGTGCAGACCCCCGAGGCGACGATGCTGCAGCTCGCCGCGGCAGCGATGCCCGAGGAGACCCGCCGCCGCATCGCCGCCGGCAGCGCCGAGGAGATCGTGCCCCTGCACGGTTGACGCGCAGGACGGATCCCCCTTCCCCTTCCCCTTCCCCTTCCCCTCCCGTCGACCCGGTACCTTCCCGCCCGGACGTCCCGATCCCGACGCACGACACGCACCGGGACGACGGCACCGCACCGGGACCACAGCACACCGGCCCTGCGTGACCACACCGGGACGCGCCGCACCCGCCCCGCACGTGCTAGCGTCGGGCGATCGTGAACAGCACATCCACTCCCACCCGCGCGCTCGTGCTCGGCGGCGGGGGCTCCACCGGCAACGCCTGGCTGATCGGCGTCGTCGCCGGTCTGCAGGGCGCCGGCCTCGACGCGACCGACGCCGACCTGCTCGTCGGGACCTCGGCGGGGTCCACCACGGCGGTCCAGCTCGCCTACGGCGACGCCACGGAACTCTACGCCGCGACCATCGCCGCCCCGCCCGCCCCTCCCCGCGCCGCCGGCGTGCGCCCGGGCGGACCGCCGCCGATCAACCACCTCGAGCGGACGAACCTCATCATCGCCGCCTCCCACGACGCCCCCGACATGCGGCGGCGGATCGCAGCGGCGGCCCTCGAGCTGGATGCCGAGGGCGACGGCTCCGCGCAGGCCCGTTGGCGCGAGATCACGGCCGGGCGGCTTCCTGATCAGCGCTGGCCCGGCCGCCGGCTGCTCATCCCTGTGGTCGACGCGCGCACCGGCGAGCCCACGGCGCTCGACCGGGACAGCGGCATCGACCTCGCCGACGCCGTCGCGGCCAGCACGTCCAGCGGCCTCCCCCATCGGATCGGCGACGCCCGCTACCTCGACGGCGGCTACCGGCGGAACGAGAACGCCGACCTCGCCGCGGGCATGGATCGGGTGCTGGTGCTGTCGCCCTTCCGCGGCCGTACCAGGCATCCGCTCGAGTGGGGCATGCAGCTCTCCGCACAGGTCGACGAGCTGCGCGACGGAGGGAGCCTCGTCGAGACGATCCTCCCGGGCGAAGACCTCGACCACCTCTTCGGCCCGAACGCGATGAACCCGGCGCTCCGCGCCCCGGCCGCCGAGGCCGGATTCGCCCAGGGCGCGGCGCTCGCTCCGAGCCTGCTGCGCTTCTGGGAGTGATCGTTCCGGCGACCCGACGGAGCACGGCCATCGTGTCGCCGGAACGATCCGGGCGACTCACCTCACGGCGACGTCGGCCAGCTGGAAGTAGTAGTTTCCGTGGTCGTCCGCCCTGAGCTTCGTCGCCTCCACCCGCAGGTACCGCGCGTCCAACGCGTGGGTGAAGAAGAACGTCTGCGTCGGATCCGCCCCGCCTCCCGCACCTGCGGGGTCGACGTACGGGTAGTACGCCTGCCCCGGAACCGGTGTCCATGTCACACCGTCGGCACTCGACAGCAGCCTCAGCGCCTCCGGGAAGCCGTAGCCGCTGCGGGGCACGAGGTCGAGCCGCGCAACGGTCCGCGTCGTCCCGAGGTCGAGGTCGAGCCGCTCGACGGCGTTCGCGCTCGCGTGGGCGGCGCTGCTCCAGAACGTCTGCCGGAGCCCGTCCGCCACCCGGCTCACAGGCTGGGTGCTGAGGGCAGATGAAGCGGTGGGGACGAACGGCATGGCGGAGTCCACGGCCATCCCGGCGAGCTGGAGGGCGTAGTAGCCGCTCCCTTCCCCGCCGAGCGTGGTGCCGACGACCCGGACGTAGCGCGCGTTCACCGCAGCGCCCAGGGGGAAAGACTGCGGCGCCGCGCCGGGGTTGGCGTACGCGGTGTAGGTCTGCCCGGGGATCGCCGTCCAGGTCGTTCCGTTCGTGCTCGTCTCGAGACGGAACGCCGACGGGAATCCCCATCCCGACCACCGCGGTGTGAGGATCACCCGCGAGACAGGGCGGGTCTCGCCGAGGTCGAGCGTGAAGGACTCCGTCGATGCCGCCGTCGACCGGAGCGCGCTGGAGGCGAAGGTGGCGGCGTCTCCGTCGAGGAAGAGATGCGGCGCGTAGCCGCCGACGGTCGACGAGCCGCTGGCGACGACCGGTGTGGAGTACAGCGAGAACTCCGCGAGCTGCAGATAGTAGTTCCGGAAGTCATCGAACCCGAGCGACTTCACCGTCAGACGCACGTGCCGAGCGGCGATCGCGGCCGGAAGGTCGATCGTGGTGCTGATCACCCCGCTCGAGGACACGATCTTGCGGATCGACCCGCGGAAGTCCTCGACGGGCGTCCAGGTCACGCCGTCGATGCTCGTCTCGAGGACGGCGTCGTTCAGGCTGGGGCCGGCGAGCAGATCCGGCTGCCTGCTGGTGAACTCGATGCGTCCGATCGACTTCACCGATCCGGCGTCCACGGAGATCCACTCGGTGGCCGTGTTGGTCGAGTGCCCCGCGCTGGAGTACATCGTCGTCACGTCGCCGTCGATGGCTGCCGACGCGGGGTGCGCCCCTCCCGGGAGGGTGGACGATGCGGAGGCGCCGGCGAGCGTCAGCTTCGAGTAGGCGCGCGGTGTCACCACCTCCTCCAGGGACCACGGCCCCGTGCCCGCGGGTCCCACGCCTCGCACCGAGAGGAAGTAACGGGTACCGTTCTGCAGACCGCTCACCGTGTGGATGCTCCCGGTCACGCCGCTGACGACGGTCGAGTGGGTTCCGGCTGCGGTGCTGTAGGAGACCTCGTAGGAGGTCGCCTTGGGATCCTTCTGGAAGTCCAGCCTGACCGTGCCGTCGCCGGGCTGGGCGGAGTAGATCTGCGGCGCCGCCGGCTTGTCGTCGTTCGCGAGCGCGATCGGCGCGATCGCCGTGTTCCAGGTACCCCAGGACGACCCGTACGCGTAGCCGATGTAGTTCTGCGCGGAGACGTCGATGTGCCCCTGCTCCGTACCGCTCACGCCTACGTTGTGCGCGAAGGGGTGCGCGAACTGCCAGTCCATGGTGGCAGGGGTGAAGGTCTTTCCGTCCACGGACTCCCACATCTGGACGTAGGAGCGGTTCGAGAAGCGCCGGATGCTGTTGAACGCGACGTACTTGCCCCAGGCGTCCACGTACTTCACGTCGCTGGAGTCGGTGTCCTGATCGACGCGCTTGCTGAGCACCACCCCCTGATAGGAGAGCGAGGCCGGCCAGTTCGGGTCCGTCGCGGACGCGGTCACGAGCCGGGTCTGCTCGATCGGCTTTCGGGTCCCGTCGTGCGACCACCAGGTGTAGTACATCGACAGCACACCGTCGACGACCACGAGGCTCGGCTCGCCGGCCCCGTAGTCGTAGTCCGTCTCGGTGTAGGTGACGATCGCCTTCGGCGCGCCGCCCCATCCGGCGCCGTTCCACTTCTCGAAGGGACCGGTGAGGGAGGCGGAACGCGCGACGTAGATCGAGTTGGTCGAGCCGTCGGGCGTGGTCGTCGACGTGTAGGCGAGATAGTAGTAGCCGCCCGCCTTCACCACGCTCGGATCGCAGGTGGAGAAGGCGTCGAGCGTGCCGGGGGACGGCTGCAGCACCACCTTCTCGGGATCCCAGGTCGCTCCGCCGTCGGAGGAGTGGTCGTACTGGATCACGTCCCACGAGGAGCTCCCCGTGCCCGTGCCGCACGTGAACACGTGCATCCCGTCGTCGTCGAGGATGATCGACGGACCGTAGCGGTAGCCATAGGACGTCGCCGTGAACATGTCGCCCCCTTCCGCCGGGATCGCGGACGAACTGGCGGAGGCCGCGGAGCCGGACCAGAGCAGCTGTCCGGCGAGGGCGAGCACGGCAAGGGCGCCGACCGCGCGAACGCGCGTCGCAGAGATTCTGCGTGACATGGATGACTTCTTTCTCCGGCGCACCGTCGCACCGGTCTGGAGGGGAGGGATCATTCGAGCCCCGTTCCGACGATCCCCTTGCGGAACGATCGCTGGAACAGCAGGAAGACGACGAGCACCGGCAGCATGCTGATCACCGCGGCGGCCATGCCGACGCCCGGAGGCGTCTGCGAGTAGTCGCTCCGCGCCAGCGGGGCGAGAGCGACCGTGAGGACCCGCAGGTTCTCGCTCGGCGCCACCACCTGCGGCCACACGTACATGTTCCACACGGCGAGGAAGGTGACCACCGAGTACGCGGCGACGATCGGCCCGGAGAGAGGGAGGGCGATGCGTCGGAACGTCTGGAGCCAGCTCGCTCCGTCCAGCCGAGCCGCCTCGAAGAGGCCGCTCGGCATCCCGGCGAAGAACTGCCGGAACATGAGCATGGCCATCGCGGTGCCTCCCGCCACCGGGAGGATGAGGCCCGCGTAGGTGTTGACGATCCCCAACGAGTAGGTGATGACGTAGGTGGGGATGAGCGCCATGTTCGCCGGAAGGAAGACCGACAGCAGCAGCACGGCGACGATCGGCGTGGCGAACCTGAAGGGGATCCTCGCCAGCGCGAAACCGGCGGGGAGCGCGAGGGCGAGCTGCAGCGCGACGACACCTGCCGAGAAGAGGAGGGAATTCAGCACACTCGTCGGGGTGAGATAGGCCGCGGCCGCTCCGAAGTTCTCCCAGACGGGCTCGGAGGGCAGGAGCCGGGGCGGGTAGGCGTTGAGATCCTTCGTCGACATCAGCGATGCCGACATCAGATAGAGGATCGGGAAGGCCATGATCAGGCCCACGGCGAGGACGCCGAGATATCTGCCGAGGTTCGTGAGGCGGCGACGTCGCATCAGGCGTCCCTCCTCAGCCGGCGCAGAGCCCAGCCGATGCCGAGGAGGGCGGCGAGGAGCGCGAACTGCAGCATGGAGAGCGCGCTGGCGTAGCCGA
>NZ_JBEBSA010000007.1:0-119144 GCF_040394595.1 Microbacterium sp. | reverse complement strand
TCCGCGATCGGAGCCCCACCCATCAGCAGACTCAACAACCTCCCTGGACATCACAGCTAGGTGTACTGACCTCGACCGTTGTTGATTCGGTCGATGGGGGTGTGGCCTCCGATGCCGAGGTGGGCTCTGTCTAGGTTGTAGTGGTTGAGCCATGTTGGCAAGGCGGCTGCGCGTTCTGCGTTTGAGGTGAAGGGGTGGGCGTAGGCCCACTCAGCGGCGAGTGTGCGATTGAGTCGCTCGACCTTCCCGTTCGTCCAGGGGCAGTGCGGCTTGATGAATTTCTGCGTGACCTGGTTATCTGCCAGAGCGGCGTGGAACGCTCTCGCATGCCGGTAGGCGAACGCGTTATCCGTGATGATGCGCTCGACTCTCACCCCGAGATCGGCGAAGAACGCGATCGCTCGCCGGGCAAACGCTGCGCAGGTGTCGCCCTTCTCGTCGCTGTGTACCTCGGCATAAGCGACCCGGGAGTGGTCATCGATGGCGGCGTGGACGAAGTCGTATCCGACCTTGCGATGCGAGGTCCTGTGAACAGCCGCGCTCTGCGAGGGATCGGCCCGCCATCCGCCGCCGTCAGGGATACGGCCGAGCTTCTTCACGTCGATATGGATCAGCGACCCGGGATGATCGTGTTCGTAGCGGCGCGCAGAACGGCGCGTCGCGCGGATCACGATTCCCGTGACCGGGTCCAACTCGCGCAGCAACGGCATCTGGTGGCGGCGCAGAACACGGCCGACTGTCGAGGCGTGTATCCCGAGCTTTCCAGCGATGAAAACCGGTCCCCGGCGGGTGAGGTGACGCATGATCCGCACCCGCGCCTCCACGCACGGACCCGTCCGCGCCGGATGCGACCTCGCCACGCTCGATCGGTCCGCCAGCCCAGCCAGCCCGAGCTCACGAAAACGACGCCACCACCGCCACGCCCGTCGTGCGGGAGATACCCATCTCCGCTGCCACATGAGCGACCGCCGCCCCGACTGGATGCGCTGGACCATGATCAACCGGCCTGTCGGAGTCAGCCGGGCATTAGCGTGGGACACGAGAAGCCTCCGTGTGATCGAGCTTGTAGAACTAGACAGCTCCAACTCGACACCGGAGGCTTCTCCTACGCCAACAACGATCCGGGTCAGTACATCTAGTCGAAGGATCGGTCACCGCTGACCTCCTGCTCAAGGCATTCGCCTCTCTGGGCGAGGATGATGCGAGGGCACTGGCGAGCGACCCAAGGGCCCTCGTGACTGGCTTTGAGGGAATGACGTTGCCTCCACCTCTTGCCCAGCGTCAAAGGACCGACGCCCAGGCGGATCTGTGAAGACTTTCATTACTCATTCAAGGCCGGCCTTCGGCCGGCGTGGGCGCTTGCGGTGTGTCCGGTCCTCGCTCCGCTGCGGTCCGGGCGCTCCTCAGCGTCACACCGAGTCCCCTCACCACGCCCCTATGCTTGGTCCATGACGGACCTCGATCTTTTGACGAACGACGCCAGCGAGGAGCCACCCCTCTTTGGTGCTCCACGCTTCCTGAGCATCGAACTGACGAACTTTCTGTCGTACAAGCACGCGCGACTCGACCTCTCCGATTTCACAGCCCTCGTCGGCCCGAACGCCAGCGGCAAGTCCAACGCGGTCAAGGCGTTCCGCCTGTTGCGTGACATCCCTACCTATGGGCTTCCGGTAGCGCTCGCGCGGCACGGCGGCTACGACCAGCTGCGTCACCGTAGCAATGGGCGTCCGAACGATCCCGCATTGCGGCTGACGTTCGCTTTTGATGATGCTTCTGCATCCTTCTATGAGCTTTCGCTTGCCTCTGTTAGCGGCAAGCGCTACAAGGTGAAGCGCGAACGCGCGGAGATCAACTACGGCTCACGCGGAGCGAAGATCTACTTCGACAGCGACGGCCACCGTGTCGTCTCATCTGAGCGCGGAGAAGACTCGCCGGGGAGCGTCATACCTCCCGGCCAGAGCGCCTTGACAACCGGGCCTTTAGCGGCCTTCGTCGTGTACAACGCCCTGAGGTCAATCCAGACCATCGAGATCAACCCGGCGCTCGTCGGTAGCCTTCAGGAGCCCTCGTCAACGGGTGAGTTTGACCCAGCAGGCTCGAACACGGCAAGCGTCTTTGAGTCCTTGTCACAAGATGACCGGCAGGCGGTTGCGGAGCGCCTGTCGGCGATCGTTCCGGGGATAGTCCGAATCGAGCCACGCAGTTTCACGGACCAACAGACACTCGCATTCATCCAGTCAACGGGCAACGGCAATCGGGAATTCTTGGCAAAGCAGATGTCCGATGGAACGCTCCGCGCGTTTGCGATCATGCTGGCCCTGACGCAAGACGTACGGCCACGTCTGATCGTCATCGAAGAGCCCGAAGTCGCGATCCATCTTGGAGCGCTTCAGAGTCTCGTGGAGATTCTGCAAGCGGAGTCGGCGACCACACAGGTGCTGATCACAACTCACAGCGCCGACATCATCGACGAAGTTCCTGTTGAGTCTCTCCGGGTGGTGTGGAGCACGGATGGCAGATCGTACCTTGCACCCGTGAGCGAGCACACCTTAGAGGTTCTGCGTTCTGGAATGATCACTCCCGGTGCTCTGCTTCGCGCGGACGCGCTCGACCCCGAGCCTGCCTCATGACGGCCGCGCCAGGTCTCCCGCACATTGGTCTCGTTGTTGAAGGTCCGGGTGACAAGGAAGCATTTCCGATCCTGCTCCGCAAGTATCTTCAGACTCAAGGCGTTTACGCCGAAGTGCTCGGCAAGCCGGTGCCACTCAAAGGAAAAGGGTCCGCGACGTCTCCCTCGAACGGCGTAGAAGGGTACGTTCTCGCTGCCGCGCGACCTGGGTGCCGCGGAATCATCGTCCTGGTCGACGCGGACAAGGACTTGAGTTGTGTTCTCGGTCCAACGTTGCTCGCTCGGGCTCAGGCGGTCACAGCGATTCCCGTGGTCGTGGTCGTGGCGGAGCGCGACTTTGAGGATTGGCTCTATTGCTCCGTCGAAACTCTCGAGATCGGTGACGCGAGTTGGTCTCCAGCACAACGCGGTAAGAACGCAATCGAATCTCTGATCGCTCCCGCGAAGTATGTGAAGTCCACGATGCAAGCCCGCCTGACTCATCGCGTGGACGTCTCCGTTGCGAGAACCCGCAGTTCAAGCCTCGACCGCCTGCTTCGAAAGGTCGACGCGATCGTTGAGACCCTTTAGGGGTGCCGGTTCCGTGCCGGTAGCTCCGCTGAAACCACCCTCAACCAGCCGCCACTAACCATGACGACTTCCGCAGAATCACGCGGCAAACGGCGACCAACGAGCACCCGCTGACCCACACAACCTAACTCATAATCGTGAGGTCGCGGGTTCAAGCCCCGCTCCTGCTACAAAATGAAACCCCCGGGATTCCGGGGGTTTTGTCGTATCCGGGCGTGCAGGCCGGAGGCGCTGAAGTGGGTCGCACCGGCTCTGCGCCGGTCGCGGCTTCATGGTGTGCGTCCGACCTTCCGTCGTCGCCGAGGTCTCCTTGACAGTCGCCTACCACATGCTTAATCTCTTAACCATGCGGTTAGCAAAGGTCGAATCCATTCCTCGACGAGTACGCGTGAGCCAAGTGCTCTTGATCGTGGTGGCGGTTGCGCACGCCGTGTCGATCCCGGCATTGATCCTTCTGCGCCGAACGCTGGAGAGTCAGCTCGCCGTCGCCAATCCGGGACTGCCTCCGGCTGATGTGGCGAAGCTGGTCCTCCTCGAGATCGTGCGAACCGCGTCCTTCCACGGGCTTCTCGCGGTGGTGTGTGGCGTCTACGCCGCCAAGCTCCCATCGGGGAGCCGGCGGGTGTTCCGGATCGTGGTCGCCTCGCAGATGCTGTCCATCGTCTTCGGGGCGCTGACCTGGTTCATCTCCCCCGAAACGGTGCGGTGGATCTCTCCGCCGTTCGTGCTCGCGGCAGTGGTGATCCTCGTCCTTCTGCAGGGGTCGGCGACGACGAGGGCCTTCTTCACGGTTCGGCGTCGATCCGAAGCGGGAGCCGCCCAGACCACGTCCTGCTCGTCGTCGACGTCCGCGACGCCGCCTTCCTCCCCCGGACGGAAGTCCGCCCCCGCCCGAGAGGAATCGAGATGATCACCGCATCCCCGTCGCTCACCGACGCGCTCTTCGTCCTGGCCCACCGGCCTGACGGTCGCCGCATCATTCAAGGAAAAGTGCTCCGGATCGGGCTCGGAGGCGCCGCACTCCTCGACCTCATCGTGCGGGGGCACGCCTCTGTGATCGACGGCGAGGTGGCGGCAGTTCTGACCGGGCCCGTTCCGTCGGGCCTGATTGGTGACCTCGATCGGCAGATCCGCGCAGAGCCCGCCCGGCGATCCGCGAAGCACTGGGTGAAGCGGTTCCGAGGCGTCGACCTCTCCGACCGCGTCGCCGACGAGGCCGCGGCACGCGGGTTCGTCAGCTCGATGACGACCGTATCGCTGGGACTCTTCGCTGTGGTACGCCACGTTCCGACTGCGCGGGCACGGGACGAGATCGTGACCCGCGTGTCAGAGGTTCTCACCGGCCATCGCGACCCCGACGACTGGGACTCGGCGCTCGTGGCGTTGTGTCGGGCGACACGACTCGTCAAGAAGGCGTTCCCGGGAACGACCAAGGCTCGCATCGAGGCAGTGACCGGAGGGGGTGAGACGGCCGATGCCGTGCGCAAGGTGATCGCCCAAGCCAACGCCGCGGTGAACAACGCGATCATCGCCACGGTGAATGCGAACAACGGATCCCAGGGGTTCTGACCGTATCGCACACACGCGGCCGTGCCCTGGCGGTGTGCGCCCCTGATGAGCGGATGATGGTGAGGTGGCTTCTCGTCGGTTGCGACGCGACGCCGCGGAGACTCACCGAAAGGACACATGAGTGATGGTCGATCGCCCCGTCGCCCGGAAGCCCGCCGTGCGAGGACGCCGGAAGCAGGAGCACGAGCTGACCTTCGCGGAGCGAGCCCGTCGTGAGCAGTTGATCGGCGTCACGATCGATCTGATCGCGGAGAACGGCGCGGCGCGGACCTCGCTGCAGAACATCGCCGACGCGGCGTCGATCACCAAGGCCGCCGTACTGTATCACTACGCGACGAAGAGCGACGTCATCCGCGCGGCCTATGAAGACGTCCGCAACGGGCTCGTCGACCACGTCCGCGAACATGTCGCCGCCGCCCCCACTCCCGGCGCCGCGTTGGAGGCCTACCTGACAGCGCTCATCGAGCACCTGGCCGACGACCCCAGGCGCATCCGCGTGATGGCCGAGTCGTTCATCGACCCGGAGATCGGCGTGATCGAGCACACGGAGACCGCGCGACGATGGCAACCCCTCGCCGAACTGATCGTCCGGGCGCAGGCCGCGGGCGAATACGACGAACACGTCGACGCGCGGGCCCATGCGATCATCCTCGGCGGCGCCGTCGACGCTCTCACCGCGGAGACCCTCGCCGATCCCGACTTCCCCATACGAGATGCGGCGACCTCACTCCTGGGAGTGCTGCACGCCTTCACCCCGGCCTCGCAGCGCCGCTGAGCGGGGCCCGAGCCCGCCTCCCGCAGATCGCGGAGCACGGTCGGGAACACAAGCCGAGAGAGTTCGCCGCGCCGCCCACTCTCCGGTCGCCCAGGATACCCAGCCTGTCACGTCAGTCCTGGTCCAGATAGGCATGGCGCGAGTGTGATCGCGGCTCGGAGGCGGCGTGGCTACCGGGTCGAGGTACTGATTCATTCATGCAGGCCTGTCTCCGAGCGCGCATGGTAACTTCGCAGACTGCGAGCAGGTCTGACCGAGGGGGACAAGTGCGTAGACGGGGATCGATTATCGCATTGGTGGTTGTCGGGGTGATCGCACTGGCGATGATCGGGGCGGGAGCGTCATCGCTCGCGAGTGCGAACGAGCAGCGGCTTCAAACGCAGCGATTGGCGGAACAGGGGCACAGGGCTACGGTCTTGGACGCACGGGTCAAGGTGTTCCGGGGGAGCGACGGAGAACGTCGGGGCGTCGAGGTGGAAGTGACGTTCTCGGACGTGGACGGGGCCGCGACGACCGCGACGTTGCGCACGACTCCGACTATCCCGGTGGCGATCTCCGGCCCGGACGGCTGGGAAGACGAGTTCCCGGGGAAAGCCGACATCGTCGGCGCGGAGGTCTTGTATCTGCCGGGAGCCCCAGTCACGGTCGAACTCGAGTCCGAGTTGTCGGCGCAAGCCGCTTCCGGATGGGGGTTCTTCGACATCTTCGGCATCGCGCTGTGCGCGATGGGAGGACTCCTCGTCGTGATCGTGCTGACGGTGGCGCTGCGATCACGCCGCGGAAACGAGTAGACCATGAACGACGCAGCATTCCGGGGAGGAGGGTCCGCGCTGGCGTTCGTCGCCGTGCTCGGGCTCTCCGCCTGTGCCGTCGCGCGGTCACCCCGGTAGATCCGGTGCACGAGACGTCGGTTGCTTCTTGAGCGCGAGGAGGCCTCAGACGACAGTTCCCACACCCGAAGCCGAGAGAGGCTGGTGCTACCGATCTCGAATGCGCCACTCCTCGGCGAGGAGCGCGTAGCCGAAGCTGTCGACCCAGCCGAGTTCGGTATGCCATTCATCGGCGATCCCATGGCGCTCGCGCCGCATGCCCGCATGTTCGAGGGCCCGCACCGAGGCGATGTTCGCGGCGGTGCATGCCGCGGTGATCCGACGTAGCCCGAGGCTCTCGAAACCAGCGCGGAGCAGCTCCGGGACGATGGTGGTCGCGATCCCTTGTCTCCAGCGGTCGGGACGGACGATGTAGCCGATCACACCTTCCGTACCGCGAGGCCTCCCGGGCTGGCCGGTTCCGTCGACCGCGTCGAGGAACGCCATGGCGACGACTGCTCCCTCCCTCACGACGACACACGAGAAGTCGGTCGTCGACGTCGATAGTCCGGCGAGCTCAGTCCGGAGAACGTCTGGATCAACACGGGTGCGGACCATGAATCGATTGACCTCGGGGACGTTGCGAAAGGCGACCACCTGTTCGGCGTCCGCGCGGGTTGGCACCCGGAACTCGAGATCGCAAACAGAAGAAGGCCAGGGCGAGATCACGGTGTCACACTCTCACAGAACGTCGGTGTCGCTCGACCCCGTCGGGTCATGGCCGATCGGTCCGTGGCGCCAGGGGGAGGCGGAATGGCCCGACCCTCGCCGGAGAAGATGAGCTGACGCGATGACGTCGACGACGCGATCGATCTGACCCAGCGGAATGCTGCTCAGGGTAAGGAAGACGCCTTGAGGTCCCGGTGTCGTGCGCACGGTGCTGAGTGATCTGATTGCCAGGCCGGCGCGTTTCGCAGAGGCACTCAGGGCTCGCTCGTCGACAGCGAGCAGGATCGCGACGGTTGAGCCGGCGGCATGGGGGAAGAGATACGCCTCGGGCACCGTCGACGCGAGAGAGTCCCTGACGAGGGCATATTTGGTGGCGAGGATTCTGCGCTGCTGCCGCAGATGCCGGTCGTAGGTGCCGTTCTCCATGATGTGCGACAGGGCGATCTGCAGAAATGCGGGTGAGCTCAGACCCGTGACGTCGCGAAGCTGCGCGAGTCGGGTCGACAGCACCGCGGGCGCGACGATCCATCCGAGGCGCAGGGCGGGGGACAGCGACTTCGACACGCTCGAGGTGTACAGGACGACATCGGGGCCGAGCGGCTGCAGGGGCGGCGGGACGGGCCCTGTCGCGGACAGCTCACCGGAGTAGTCGTCCTCGATGATGAGGCTGCCCGTGGAGCGAGCCCAGGCGATCAGCTCCCGTCGGCGTCTGCCACTCAACGGGACCCCTGTCCGGTAGTGCTGAGCGGGCGTGAGGAGGGCGACAGTCCGTCGTCTCGGGAGACTGTCCACGATCGCGCCTTCGTCGTCGACATCGACGGTATGGACATGTGTGAAGCCGAAGTCGAGCGTGCGTCGGACGGAACGGGAGTTCAACTCTTCGACGAAGACGTCGGTGAAGCCTGGTTCGCGAAGCAGGAGGGAAAGCAGATGCAGGGCTCCGGAGACGCCCGCGGTGATGACGATCTCCTCCGTGGAAGCACGGATGCCGCGATAGTCGGCGAGCCGACTGCGTATGGCGCGTCGAAGCGGCAGTTCGCCCTGAGCGTCGCCGTAGGCCAGATGCGTCCCATCGGCGATGGCGGCATCGAGGGCCTTCACCCATGCCCGGCGGGGGAAGGCCTCCAGATCGGGGGAACCCGAGGACACTGCCTGAAGTGTCTCGGTGGTCGGTGTGTGAGCGGGGACCGTCGCCGCGACAAATGTTCCTGCGCGGGGCGAAGAGACCAGTATCCCGATGGCGACGAGCTGAGAGATCGCGGCCTGTACGGTACCGCGCGCGATCCCCAGCGCGGCTGACAGCTGCCGGGTCGAAGGGAGCTGATCGCCGACCGCGAGGCGTCCCGAACGGATGGCGTCTTCGATCAGTGCTACGGCCCGGGCGGCGCGTTGTCGCCGCCCGGGCGTGGGGCCAGGAGTTCCGTGATCTGCTTCTGGCTCAATGAGAATTGCCGAAACTGGCATAGTCGACCGACCCATGATCTGTGATCCTTGCATATGCGCCTGGGCGGCGGACACGCGAAGCGGCGCATGCCCTCCCGCGCACGAAGAGAAGTGAGACGTCATGGGGACGAGTGTTGCGGCGCCGAACGTCGAGGCCCTCTTCGGCGAACTGAGGCGACGGGCGGAGAGCATGCCGTACCGCGTCGAGCGGACGGCGCAGGGCGCGACCGTCGGGCTCGACATCGCGGATCTGCGGTATGTGACGTTGTGGTATCGACGGAGGCTGGCACTCGCATACACGGTCGCACTGGTCTTCGATGAGTCGCGCCTGACCTACTACCGCGAACAGTCTTCTCAGGAAATCCGCTACGCGATCGGAACGGGGGGCGAGGTGCTGGGGGCGGAGCTGGAGAAGTCGCGGACTCGGGGGACCGTCCACGAGATGCAACGCGGTGTCGTCGGCGGGATTCACGACGACGGGGACCTCTTCAAAGGGTACTCATTCGATTCGCGGGAGATCACGCGCTTCGTGGACGGCGTGATGGTCGAGTCCGGGTGGAGGCGCCGTATGGATCCTCACACGCGCTGGGGACTGGCGGGGGCGGTGGCCGGGGGAACGGTCGCCCTCCTCGCAGGTGGTTTCGCCGCGGTGGCGGCCATCGTGTTCGGAGGGCGATGACGTGATGTCGGAACGTCCGAAGACGAAGATGACCCTCCTGTCGAAGGTGATCATACGGTTCTTCCTCCTCACTTGGGCCGGCTGGATCGCGTGCTCGGCGGTTGCCGTCTACGCCTCACCGAGCCCGCCTCCCGCAGGCAGCGGAGGATTCGCGATCGTCCTTCAGGTCCTGGCCGTCGCGCTCACGGGGGCGACGCCTGTCGGTTGGGCGCTGACAGGCAGTCGAATCTTCGGCGTGGCGTTCTTGCTCGCGATCGTCCTCGCCATCTGGCGAAGCAGCAAGAGCCGATCCATCTCAGGGGGATCAAGAGCGGTCGAGAGCTCAGGCCGGGGCGAAACACATGACTAGGCGGAGACGGCGGCACGCTGTCGCCGCCGGAGTTCTCGTGGCGATCTCGCTCATCGGGCTGATCGGATTGTTGATGCAGATGTCCGTGGTCGGTTCGCTGCCCCCTGCCACCCCCGATGCCACGGGCACGCGACGAACGACGCTGTTCGCGCCGGTCGTCGGGCTCGTACTCGTGTGCTCCGTCTTCGTCTTGGCGCTCCTCGCGCTCGCCATCCGTGCCATCGTCAGGCCTCCGAGGCGGTGGATGTGGATCGCGGGCAGTGTGCTGGCTGTGACCGCACTCGCGATGCCATTCCTTGTCGCCGGGGTGGGGCGGCCGACGTTCTGACGGCGATCGGGCCGCTCAGCCCGCGGTTGGCCCACCGGTCCCGTATCGGTGGGCCTCAGGCCGCGGTGACGCGATCTGTGAAGTCTGCGATCGCGGCGACCATCTGCTGCAGGCCCGGATCTTCGAGGGGGTAGTGTCCGGCGTTCTCGAGTGAGACCTCTTCGACGGGGACCTTCGTGATCTTCGACAACACGGGAGTGCTCAGCGGGCGGGGGGACCAGCGGTCTTCGGCGGGCTGAGTCAGCAGCACCGGGCAGGCGTCGAAGTCGGCTGGCTCGACGGCGGGTGCGTAGTTCATGTAGGAGTCGAGGAACCTGATCGACATCGCGTTCGCCGCGGACGTCTTGTCCTTCATGAAGACCTTCATGGCGGACGGGTCGTTCGCCAGTGCCGACATCTTGGACGCCAGGGACATCGGGTACTTCTTCGCCCCCAGATGCGTGCGGGCGGCCAGCGCCATGAGCGGCGCACCGATCCGAGCGGTGAGCAGGTCGTGCGCGGTGTCATCGCGAACCTGCGGGACGCGCTCGTCGAGGAAGGTCATCCCGACGATGCCGGCGAGCATCCCCTTCGGGGCGGCCGCGGCGGTGTGATAGGTGAGCATGCCGCCGGCGCTCAGGCCGTAGAGGACGATGGGACGGGTGTCGCGGGTCTTCTCGAAGGCCAGGAAGTCGACGACCATGTTCACCCAGTCGTTGTAGTCCGGGTTGGTGCCGGGCTTGACGGCGGTCATCCCGTATCCGAGATTGTCGACCGCGACGACCTCGTAGCCGAGCGCGGCCAGCGGTGCGCCGAGGATCAGCGTCATCTGGCGCCCGTTCGTTCCCACGCCGTGGTGCAGGACCACCTTCGCCTTCGCGTCCGGGTTGCGGTAGCGGTCCAGGTGGATGGTGTGTCCGTTCCAGTCCCAGAAGTCCTCCTCCGGGGCCGTTGCATCGGTGAGGCGGAGGCGCTCCGGCAGGAACTCCTGAAGATCGCGCCACGCTTGCTGATCCTTGTAGTAATTCTTCGTGGTCATGATGACCCCTCTCGCTTCTTGATGACAAGAATGACACCAAGTGACAATCTTGTCAACCGACTAACATTGAGGGATGCAGATCCAATCCCTGTCGCAGCGCAAGCGGGAAGCGGTTCGCCGTGAGCTCACGGTGATCGCCGTCGATCTGTTCGCGCGCGACGGCTACGAGCAGACCACCGTCGACGCGATCGCCGAGGCGGCAGGCATGTCGAAGCGCACGTTCTTCCGCTACTACGCGTCCAAGGACGATGTCGTCATCGGCAAGTGGCAGACCATGGGGGACGACATCGTGACCCGCTTCCGCGGACGCGCCGCGGACGAGCCGCTCATCGACGCGTTGCGCGCCGCACTGGACGTGGTCGTCGAGCACTACGCCGACACGGCCCGTCAGAGCGCGTCGTCGGCGTTCGACCGCATCATCGCCGAGACCCCGCAGCTCTCCGCGCGCTTCCTCTACGAGGTGTCGACGATCGAGCAGCGGCTCGCCGCGGAGGCCGCGGAGACCCGCCCCGAGATTCCGCCCCTCCGGCTTCGAGCCCTGGTCGGGGCCGTCGGCGCATGCCTCCTCGCTGCGATGGCGGATGTGCTGCCCGAGCATCCGGAGGGGCTGGGCCGGGCCCTCGACCACGTGCTTGCCGAGACCGTGGTGCGCTGAACGCCGGTCCTCGGCCTCAGCTCCGGAGCGCCTCCGCGACCGTCAGCCCTGCGAACGGCGGGATGCCGAGTCCGGTCAGGCGGACGCGGTCGGCTGTGAGCTCCTCCGGGATCCAGTCCGTGCCGAACAGCGCCGCCGCGGCGGCGCCCGCGAGCGCGGGCAGGGCGGCGGCGTTCCGCGGCTGGGCGAGGGCGCCGAGCAAGAGGTCCTCGGCGCTCCCGGCGTTCGCGACGTGGGCGAGCAGGAAGCCGAAGGTCTCGGGCGCCGCGATCGGATAGCTGTAGATCCAGTCGCCCACCCGGGTGCTCAGCCGCCGCGCCCTGTCCAGGGGGCCCTGCGCCTCGGCGGCGACCTCCAGCGCGCTGTCCGCCATCCGGCGGCTCCAGGTGTTCTCCGGCAGCTGCGCGAGGGCGAGCGGCACGGCGTCCGCGGCGGACGCCCCGTCGAGAAGCGCGACGAAGAGCGCCGCAGTGGCACGCGCGCACCAGAGGCCGTCGAGGGAGTGGGTGACGGCGGCGTCGTCGCCCGCGGCGGAGACCGCGTCACCCGCGCCGAGCGTCGCGACCGCTCCGAGAGCACGCACAGTGGCGATGTCGTCGAAGTAGTGCGCGTTGTCATGACCTGACTGCGGGGGCACGGCCCCGCGGCGCAGGTTCTGCAGCGCGAGCGTGGTGCCGATCCGTGCGCGGAACCCCGACGCCGGGTCGGCGGCGAGCTCAGCGAGCTCGCGCCAGGAGGCCAGCCCGAGCCCGCGGGAGTGCTGGCGGGCCGAGAAGGCGAACCATTCGAGGTTCTCCCCGGCGCCGGGATGCAAGGTCGAGGGCGGCGCCGCATGGGTGAAGGGCCGCGGAACCGTGGTGGTGCGGCCATCGTCGCCGAGCTTGGCGAGGATGCGGACGCGGTTCACGCGCTTGGGCGGCAGGGCGTAGACCCGGAAGTCGGCGTTCATCGACGAGGAGCTCTCGCCGGCGGCGACGCCCCTGGTCAGCAGTTCGAGGACGGGGGTGGTCATGCGCGTGCCTCCTCGGCGATGCGGGTCAGGGCGTCGGCGGCATCGAGGGGATGGATGCCGCGCATGGAGCGGATGCAGGAGCCGGCGACGGGGCGCAGGCCGGCGACCCACTCGGCGGGCAGGTCGCCGATGCCCGAGATCGCTCCGCCGATGCATCCCGCGATCGCCGCGGTCGTGTCGGCGTCGCGCCCCATGTTGACGGCGAACAGGATGCTGTCGGCGGCCCGGCCCCTGGCATGGAGCACGGAGGCCATGGCCAGGCCGACGGCCTCGGGGGCGAGGTCCGCCCAGAAGTAGTCCACCACGGCGAGGCGGTCGTGGAGGGCGAGTGCCAGGGCGTCGTCGTCCAGCCCCGAGTGCACGAGGTCCCTCGCGTCGCGGAGGTTCCTGGCCGTCCAGCTGTCCGACGGGATCGCCGCGACGCCGGCCTCGTAGCATGCCGCCGCGTCGGCGCCGGTGAGGGCTGTGGTCACCGCGACGGCGACCACGACGCCGGCCCAGATGCCCTCCGTGGTGTGGCTCACCGCGCCGTCCGCCTCGGCGAGACGTGCGGCGAGGGCGACGTCACCGTCGGCGACGATCCCCAGCGGGCTCACGCGCATCGCCAGGCCGTCGCTCCAGCCGTGCATGTTGTCGCCGCTCAGCGGCGGACGGATGCCGTGGCGCAGGTTGTCGATCGCCGCCATCTCGCTGAATCCGCCGCCCTTGAAGTCGTCGGCCTGCGGGAGCACGTCCTCGATCCAGGTCTGCGCGAAGTCGTCCGCGGTCGCGCCCACGCCCACCCGCTGCACCGTCTTCGCGGTCAGCAGCGCGTACTCGGTGTCGTCGCTGCCCGCGGGCTCCGGGTCGAGATAGCCGGTGACGCGGCCGTGGGCCGCCTGGATCTCGGCGGCGGAGAAGCCCTCGACCGGACGGCCGATCGCGTCGCCGATCGCCAGACCGGCGAGCGAGCCCCGCGCGCGGTCCTGGAGGCTCAGCAGGGGAGAAGTCATGGGGTTCCTCGTCTCTGGGGTGTCAACGATGGGGTGTGAGCGCTGCGGTGCGACGGGCGAGATCGTCGATCTCGACGCCGTCGAGCCCGGGGAGGCTCGTGGCGATGCGGTTCTTGAGGGGAGCGGTGAGGTGGGCGGGAAGGGCGGTGAAACCCCTGAGTCCGCCGAGGACGGATCCGACCGTCGCCCCCGCGGAGTCGGTGTCCCATCCCGCGAGCACGGCGAGGGGCACCCCTCGCGCGAGCTCTCCGCCGCTGCGGGCGAGGGCGAACGCGATGAGCGCGGCGTTGTTGACGGTGTGCACCCAGTGCAGGTGCCCGTAGGTCGCGTGCAGATCGTCCAATGCGGCGGCGTCGTCGAGGCCCGAGCGTCCCAGGTCGGCGCCGTGCGCGATCGCCTCCGCGAGGCGGCTGTCCGCGGGCACGGCGGTCGCCGCGAGCGCGAGCACCTCGTCGACCGACGCGGCGACGAGGGACGCCGAGGTCAGTGCGGCCGCCCACATCGCCCCCCACAGTCCGTTCCCGGTGTGGCTGAGCCGGGCATCCGTCCACGCCATGCGGGCGGCCTCGGCGATGTCGCCGGGGTTGATCCAGCCGTAGACGTCCGTGCGGATCAGCGCCCCGATCCACTCGCGGAAGGGGTTGCGCACCCGTGCGGCCTCGTCGGGGCGCCACCCGTCGAGCAGGTTGCGGTACGCGATCCGCTCCGCCGTGAAGGTCCGTCCGGCCGGGAGGTCCTGCAGCCACGCCTGTGCGACGTCGTCCGTCGTGAAGCCGCGCCCGGCGGTCTCCAGCACACGCAGGTTGAGCAGGGGGTAGTTGAGGTCGTCGTCCTCCGGCATCCCGTCGATGTTCTCGACGAGGGAGTTCACCGCGGACCGGCGGTTCCAGGGCCATCGGCGTGACACGTCCTCCGGCAGCCCCACCGCCGTGAAGTAGTCGGCCAGCGGCCAGCGCCCGGTGGCGCGGAGGATCTCCTCGATGCCCTCCCGCGGGATCTTCTCGACGGGTTTGCCCCACAGGCAGCCCGCCGACCGTCCGGCCCAGGCGCCGTGGATGCGCTCCTGCAGGGCGTCCGGAGCCGGGGCCGCGAGCGGCGCCGGCAGGTCGAGCATCGCCTGCACGCCGCCCCAGTCACGGGGCTCGTCCTCCGCCGCGGGGACCGCATCGAGCGCCTCGAGCAGCTCGCGGGCGAGCGCGCGCAGCTCGTCGGAGGGCGCCTCGGGCGTCGCCCCGCCGCGCACCGGCTCGAGCGCCCCGCCGGCGTCGTCCCAGCGCGCGATGATCGCGTCGACCTCCTTGCCCTCGGCGCGGGCCTGCACCAGCTCATGGGGGAGGAGGTCCTCCGGCTGGGCCCAGGTGAGCCGCATCACGCCTCCCGCAGCGCGGCGACCCGACGCAGCTCGGCCTCGGCGCGGGCGATGTCGCGGGTCATGACCTCTTCGGCCACATCCGATAGGAGCGCCGCGTACTCGTCGAAGTCCACGCGGCTCGCCTCCGCGATCCGGTCGAGGATGTCGGAGGGGATCGACGCGCTCCCGCCGATGCCGGCTGCGAGGCTTCCGGCCATCGATGCGATCGAGTCGGAGTCCCTGCCGTAGTTCACCGCCCCCAGCACGGTGGGGAGGAACGCCCCGTCGTATGCGACGAGGAAGCCCAGCGCGACCGGGAGCTCCTCGATCGACTTGGTGCGGGAGGGAGTGCGCGCATCCATGAGGGGTTCGCGGTACGCCTCGCCGACCGTGTCGAACGGGCGGATCGCATCGCGCAGGGCGGTCCCGATCGCGTCGTCGTCGGCATCCGCGGGGAGGGCGCGGGCGGCATCGACGACGGCGCGGATCGCGGCGGCCGTCCCGTCCTTCGCGACCTCCAGCGCAGCCTCGATGACCGCGTCGACGCCCGCCCCCGGCGCGACCGATGCGGCGACCGCGGCGGCGAACACCCCGGCGGCTTCGCGGCCGTAGCTCGACTGGTGCGCGCCCGCCACGTCGATCGCCTCGACGTAGGCGGCGCGGGGGTTGCCCGCGTTGACGATGCCCACCGGCGCCATGTACATCGCGGCGCCGCAGTTGACGACGTTCCCGACGCCTGCCTCCCGAGGATCGACGTGTCCGTACTGCAGACGCGTCACCAGCCACTTCTCCGCGAGGAAGATGCGCTGCAGCAGGATCGACTCGCGTTCGAGCTCAGGGATCCAGCGCAGCTCGGTCTGCAGCAGCGGCACCAGCGACTCCGCCACCGCGAAGGCGTCGATGTGGTCGCGTCGCTCGGCGTAGACGCGGATGAGCGCCTGGGTCATGAGGGTGTCGTCGGTGATGTGGCCGTCGCCCTTGTGGTACGGGCTCACCGGCCTGGCCGTCTGCCAGTCCAGGTGGTACGGCGGCACGATCCCGGTGATCCTGCCCCCGTATCGCTCCTTGATCTTCTCGGGGCTGAACCCCTCTGCGGCCCCGCCCAGGGCGTCGCCGATGGCCGACCCCGCCAGCACGGCCGCCGTGCGTTCCCGAATCCAGCTCATGCCATTCCTCTCGTCTGCGGTGGGGCGGATGCCGGGCACCCGCCCCACCGTCGTCAATCGTTGACCTGCGCCCAGCCCTTGTCGAGCTCGGATGCGAGTCCCTTGTCGTCGATCTCGCCGCCCAGGAACTTCTGGAACGCCGGGGTCGCGACGGTGTCCTTCCAGCGGACGAAGCCGTTGGCCTGCAGGAACGCCGGTCCCTGGAGCCCCTCGGACGACTTCACGATCTCGGGCCAGCCGTTCTTGTCCGCCGTCTGCTTCGCGAGCGCTTCGCGCGCGGACTTCGTCGTCGGGAGCAGCCCGTCGGCGATGTTCATCTTCACAAGGTTGTCGGTCTTCATGAAGTAGTCGAGGAACTTCGCCGCCTCCTTCGGATGCGCCGAGTCGACGTTGATCGATAGCGTCTGCGGGTTGGCGGCCTGCACCGCGCCCTTGGTGCCCGCGAGCGGCGGGAGGACGATCCAGTCCATGTCCGCCGGTGCGTCCGTCGCGATGTTCGCCACCTGGTACGAGCCCTGCACGGTCATCGCGGCCTTACCCGCGTAGAACGTCGCCAGCACGTCGGAGCCCGACTGGGTGACGCCGATCGGGTCGACGGACCCGGCCTTGATCATGTCGCGCACCCGGTTGGGCACCTCGAGGTCGGCGTCCGCGACCGCGACCTTCATGCCCTCGCCCTTGCCGGTGAAGTACTCCGAGCCGAAGCCCATCCCCAGGCTCATGAACGCGGCGGTGGGGCTCTTCAGCCCCCAGGTGATGCCGTGCACGTCGCCGGAGGTGGTCGCGGCGGCGATCTCGGCGAGCTGGTCCCAGCTCATCGAGTCGCCGGTCGGGATCTCGACGCCGGCGGCCTCGAGCAGCTTCTTGTTCGCGAACACGACGTAGGTCTGCAGTTCCGTCGGAGCGCCGATGATCTGGTCGTCGACGGTGACCGATTCGAGCACGCCCGGATCGATGTCGTCGAGGGTCTCCTTGCTGAGGAGGTCGCCGAGATCGGCGACATAGCCGTCGCGGGCGAACGGCACGATGCCGAGCACCTCGTAGTGGATGATGTCCGGGGCGACGCCGCCGGCGAACTGGGTCGTCAGCTTGTCGTCGAGGCTGTCGGTGGGGGCCTGGACGATCTTGACCTGGATCTCGGGGTTGTCGGCGTTCCAGGCGTCGACGATCTCCTTCGTCGCCTGGATGGCGGCGGGCTGGTCGGAGAAGGACTGGAACGTGATCGAGACCGGCTTGCCGTCGCCGCCGTCGGGCTTGTCGCCGCCCTGCGTGCAGGACGTGAGGGTCAGGGCCGTCACGGCCGCCGCCGCGAGCGCGATGGACGCGCGATGAAGCTTCTTCACTTCATACCTCTTTCTCTTCGGTGATCGGGTGTTGCGGAGGGACTTGCGGATCTAGCCCTTGACGGCGCCGGAGAGCAGGCCGGTCGCCAGGCGCTTCTGCAGCAGCGTGAAGAACACGATGCTGGGGATGCTCGAGAGCAGCGCTCCGGCCGCGAGCGGTCCGACGGCGACCTTGCCCTCACCGCCGACGAAGGTGCTGAGCGCGATGGGCAGGGTGTAGTTCTCGGGTGACTGCAGGAGCACGAGGGCGAAGAAGAACTCGTTGTACGCCGAGACGAAGCTGAACATCGCGGTCGCGGCGAGCCCGGGCATCAGGAGCGGGAAGACCACCCGCTGCAGGGTGCGCGCCTTGTTGGCGCCGTCGATCGCCGCCGCCTCTTCGACGTCGTAGGGGATCGCGGCGACGTAGCCCTGCAGCATCCACAGTGAGAACGGCAGCGTGTACACGGAGTACACGACGACGAGTCCCAGCAGCGAGTCGACGAGTCCGACCGCGCGGAGGATGAAGAACAGCGGGATGACGATCAGGATCACCGGGAAGATCTGGCTGACCAGGATGTAGCCCACGCCGATCGAGCGGAGCTTGCCCTGGTACCTGGCCATCACGTAGGCGCCGGGGATCGACAGCAGCGTGACGACGATCGTCGTGGCGATGGCGACGAGGAGGCTGTTGCCCGCGGCACGCACGAGCCCCTGCCTCTCGAACGCCGCGATGAAGTTGTCGATCGTGGGCTGGAGCGGGAAGAGGTTGACGGCGAGGGAGTTGATCTCGGCCGAGGACTTGAACGCCGTCGAGATCAGCCACACGAGCGGGAAGCCGAGGAAGACCAGGAACCCGGCGAGTGCGACGTACTGCAGGATGCGGACGACCGGCTTCTTCATCGGGCGCTCCTCTCGGGTCGGAGCTGTCGCCAGAGCGCGATCACCAGGATGACGATGAGGAAGACGACGATCACGTCGCCCATCGCCGCCGCGCCGCCGGTGTTGCGCGTCTTGAACGCCTCGAGGTAGGTGAACAGCATCGGCAGCATGGTGCGGCCGCCCGGACCGCCCTCGGTCATCACGTAGACGATGCCGAACGAGTTGAAGTTCCAGATGAAGCTGAGGCTGGCGATCGAAAAGATCACCGGACGCAGTGCGGGGAGGGTGACGTTCACGAAGCGCCGCCAGGTGCCGGCGCCGTCGACGGCGGCCGCTTCGAGGAGCTCGCCGGGAACCTGCTGCAGACCGGCGAGCAGCACCACGGTGTTCTGCGGCATCCCGACCCAGACTCCGACGAGGATCACGGCGGGGAGCGCCAGCCCGAAGTCGCCGAGCCAGTTGATGTTCTGGGGGCCGCCGAGCGCTTCGATGAGCCAGTTGAGCGGTCCGTTGGTGGGGGAGTAGATCATCTGCCACATCACGGCGACGACCACCGGGGGCATGGCCCAGGGGATGAGCGCGAGCACCCGGGTGATCCCGCGGAAGCGCAGATTGGTGTTCAGCAGCAGGGCGAGGCAGAGGCCTCCCACGACCTGCAGCGCGGTGACGGTGACCGCCCAGATCATCCCGATGCCGAAGGACTGCCAGAACTGCACGTCGGATCCGAGCTTGATGAAGTTCTCGAAGCCGATGAACTGCACGTCGTGGTTGCGTGCGAGCCGGGAGTCGGTGAAGGCGGTCGCGACGCCGATGACCAGCGGGACCACGCTGAGCAGGAGGATCGGGAGCAGCGTCGGGATGACGAGCCCGATCGCCTCGTTGCGCTTGCTGCGGGCGAGCCCGCCGTTGCGCGGCGCGGTCGCGGCGGGGCGGGCGGTCGTGCGGACGTCCGTGCTCATGCGGCCTCTCCGATCGTCGACGCCCGGATCACGAGCGTGGCGTCGACCGTCTCGCGCTGCGTGGGGCGGGCGGGGTCGGCGAAGCGCGCGCTCAGCATGCGTGCCGCGATCCGTCCGCGTCGTTCGGACTGGAGCGAGACCGAGGTGAGCGGGGGGCTGAACAGAGCGGCGAGCTCGGTGTCGTCGATCCCGGTGACGGCGACGTCCTCCGGTACGCGGAGTCCGCGCCGGCGGAGCGCGTCGATCGCACCGATCGCGATGAGGTCGTTCGCGCACACGATCGCATCGATCGGGGAGGCCTCCTCGCTGGTGGCCGTCAGCAGCCGCTCGGCCGCCTCGACACCGGCGCCCACGGTGAAGTCGGTCGCCGTGATCTGCATCGCGTCGGTGCGCGGCAGCGCGTGCCTCTGCGCTGCCGCCGCGAAACCCGCTCGACGGGCGGAGCCGGGATTGGTGTTGCCGGGGCCGTTGATCACGCCGATCCGTGTGCGGCCGATGCCGACGAGGTGGTCGACGACCATCCCGACGGCGACGGCCGAGTCGACGAAGACGCTGTCGATGCCGAGATCCGAATGCAGGGTGCCGATCACGACGACCGGGACCACGGTGTCGGCGAGGGCCTGCCGCAGCGAGGGAGTGACCCGCAGCGGGGAGATGATGAGACCGTCGCCGGCTCCCATGCTGAGCATCCGGACGAGCTCGACGGTCTGGTCGGGGCGGCGACCGGTGGACGAGACGCTGAGGCGCGCGGTCTCGCCGAGCTCCTCCTCGATCGCGCGCAGCATCTGCACGTAGTTCGGGTTGCCGATGTCGTCGACGGCGAAGACCACCTGGCGGCGACCGCCGAGGCGCAGGGCGCGTGCGGTGGCGTCCGGGAGGTAGCCGACGCGCTTCGCCGCGGCACGTACCTTGCGGACCATCTCGGGGCTCGCGGACTGCCCGGTGAGCGCTCGCGAGGCCGAGGCGAGGGAGACGCCGGCTGCGGCGGCGACCTCGTGGAGTGTCGGCTTCGTCCCCATGGTTCTCCTCGTCGAGTGGAAACGTTTACAGCGACCGTCATTGGAAACGTTTCCAAATCGGCGCTGTTCGGGCTGCAGGGAATCTAGGAGAGCGACGGCGGGATGTCAAGGCCGTCTCGTCGAGAAGCCCTACGGGTGCGCGAGGCGCAGGATCCGCTCCGCGCGTCCGCGCATCGCCGGGTCGACCATCTCGCCCGAGCGCAGGGTCGTGACGCCTCCGCTCCGCAGCGCGGCGATCACCTCCTCGGCCCAGGCGACCTCGTCGTCGGAGGGGGCGAACACCGCGGCGATCACCGGCAGCTGCGCGGGATGCACCGCCATGCGCCCGAACAGTCCGAGCTGCGCGGCGCCCCGGGTGTCGGTCGTCAGTCCGTCGAGATCGCGGATCCCGGGGTACACCGACGCCATCGGCGCCGGGAGCCCCGCGGCGCGCGCGGCGAACACCGCCGTGAGCCGGGCGTGATCGAGCACGGCCTGCCCGCCGCCGAGCTCGCTGCGCAGGTCGCTCTCGCCGAGCGCGATCGCCGTGACCGCCGGGTGCTCGGCGATTCGGAGCGCGGCGAGCACCCCGCGGGCCGTCTCGAGGAGCGCCGTCACGGGCCTTCCCGGTGCGAGCGCGGCGACACGGTCGAGCACGGCGACGTCCTCGACCTTCGGCAGCCGGAGGCCGACGGCGAGCGGCAGCTCCGCCACCGCCCGGAGGTCGTCGTCGTCCCCGTCGTTGACCCTCACCTCGAGAGCGGGGGCCGCCGGAGCCGTCTCGCGCAGGTGGTCGCGCACGGCCTCCCTCGCCCTTCCCTTGTCCGCCACGGGCACGGCGTCCTCGAGATCGAAGACGACGAGGTCGGCGCCGCTCGCCCGCGCGGAGCCGAACCGGTCTGGCCGGTTCCCGGGCACGTAGAGTCCGGTGCGATGCATCACACGGCTCCGTTCCGTCGCAGTGCGGCGATCTCGGCGGCGGAGTATCCGGCGCCCCGCAGCACCTCATCGGTGTCGGCGCCATGGGGACGCCCGGTCCAGCGGATCGACCCGGGGGTGCGGGAGAGGCGGAACAGCACGTTCTGCATCGCGACCTCGCCGAGCTCGTCGTCGGGCATCCGCACCACCGTGCCGAGCGCCTGGTACTGCGGATCCTCCACGACCCCGCGCACGTCGTACACCGGCGCGATCGCGGCGGAGGCCGCCTCGAACGCGGCGATCACCTCATCGGCGTCGTGCGCGCCGATCCAGGACTGCACGGCGTCGTCGAGCTCGTCGGCGTGCAGCGCACGTTCGTGTCCGGAGCCGAACCACGGCTGCGCGATCAGCTCGGGGCGGCCCACCAGCGTCATCACGCGCTCCGCGATCGACTGGGAGCTGGTCGACACCGCGAGCCAGACGCCGTCGCGGGAGCGGTAGACGTTGCGCGGGGCGTTGTTGACCGAGCGGTTCCCGGTGCGCGGCTGCACCGTCCCGAGCTGGTCCCAGGCGGTGATCTGCCCGCCGAGGAGCATGAGGATGGGCTCGATGATCGCCATGTCCACCACCTGGCCCCGCCCGTCGCGCTCGGCTCCCCGCAGGGCGGCCATCACCGCATAGGCCGTGGCGAGGGCGGCGACCCCGTCGGCCAGGCCGAAGGGCGGGAGCGTCGGCGGGCCGTCCGGGTCGCCGGTGAGCGCTGCGAAGCCGCTCATGGCCTCGGCCAGGCTGCCGAAGCCGGGCCGGCCGGAGTACGGTCCGAACTGCCCGAACGCCGTGACGCGGGCGAGCACCAGTCGCGGGTTGATCGCGAGGAGCCGGTCGGGGGAGAGCCCCCAGCGTTCGAGCGTGCCGGGGCGGAAGTTCTCGATCACGACGTCCGCGTCGGCGACGAGGCGGCGCAGCACCTCGGCGCCGTCCGGTGCGCTCAGGTCGACGGTCACGGTGCGCTTGTTGCGTCCGAGGGTCTTCCACCACAGATTGACACCTTCCTTCTGCGGACCGTGCCCGCGGGAGGCGTCGGGCCGCGCCGGGTGCTCGATCTTGATCACTTCGGCGCCGAAGTCGCCGAGGAAGGTCGCTGCGAGAGGGCCGGCGAAGAGCGTCGACACGTCGAGCACCCGCACTCCCTCCAGCGGCGGGGATGGAACGGTTCTCAGATCTTCGTCGGCCGGCACCGGGACATGATAGCCAGTGCGACCGGCGGAAGGAGGCTCGTCTTCTGCGGATCCGTGTTTCCCAGCTGATCCCGATCGACCTCCGGGCTGGTCCGCAACCGGGGCTGAGACGCTGGACACGACATCCGAGGGTGAAGCTGGGGGCTCACGCGCGGTGGCCTTGGGGGGCTGCGCGCGGGAATGGAGGAAGGCCGATGAAATCGCGGTCTCATGACCCGTATCGGACGCGGTGGTTCCGCCGCGAGATCGCCGGCGCGCCGGTATGGATGATGCTCGGCGTGCTGGCGCTCATCGCCGCCGTCGTCGTGCTCTATCTGTGGAAGCACTGACGCACGGCATCCGCGCTCCGGAGATCGAAAATGCTGCTCCCAAGCCCTTCCGGGAGGCCTTTTCGATCTCCGAAGCGCGTGGCCGTCAGCCCGCGCAGGTCGGGCGGTCGGCGGTTTGGCCCTTCGTGTCGGGAGGGAGCGTCTCCCCGCCGGACGGACCGCCGGTGGAGGGCGCGGTCGTCGCGGGGGCCTTCGGGCCCTCCGCCGGCGGGGTCTGCAGGACGACCGGCCGGTCGTTCCTCATCGCCTCGAACAGCGCGGCCGACTGCGAGGGGATCGGTTCGACGCGGTTGCGGTTCGCGGGGTAGTCGCGCACCGGCAGCTGCAGCAGCACCATCCGGTCGAGGGATACGTTCGCCAGGGTGCCCGCCAGCCCGACGAGGGCGCTCGGCGAGGAAAGGCCCTCGTCCACCTGGAGGGTGCGGCTCGCGGCATCGGCGAGCTGGAACAGCGCGACCGGGTTGGTGAGCGTCTCCGCGCTCTTCACCTTGCGGGCGAGCGCCGACAGGTAGATCTGCTGGGTGCGGATGCGTCCGAGGTCGCTGCCGTCGCCGATGCCGTGACGAGTGCGCACGAAGGCGAGCGCCTCCGCGCCCTTGATCGTGTGCGTGCCCGCCGAGAGGTGCAGCCCGGAGAAGCGGTCGTCGACGTCCTCGGCGAGGCAGACCTCGACTCCGCCGATCGCGTTGGTGATGTCGATGAATCCGTCGAAGTTCACCACGACGAAGTTGTCGATGGGGAGCTTGGTGAGCTGCGTGACCGTGTCGAGGGTGCAATAGGGGCCGATGTCGAACGTGCTGTTGATCTGCACGCGGTCCGCCGCGGGGTGGACCGTGCCGTCCTTCGAGGTGCACTCCGGGCGGGAGACCATGGTGTCCCGCGGGATGCTGACGAGGGTGGCGTCCGTGTGCTGCGCATTGATGTGGAGCAGCATCAGAGTGTCGGACCGGTCGCCGGAGATGTCGTCGTCGCCGTACTTGCCGCTGGTCAGGTCTGCGCGGCCGTCCGACCCCATGATCAGCAGATTCACCGGGCCGTTCCAGTCGGGGATCTTCGGAGCGTCCGCGGAGGCGCCGGGGCGCGTCACCGCATTGGAGGCGACGTTGCCGGTGACGCGGAGCGCGATCGCGACGACGACGGCGACCACGGCGAGGACCACGACGAGGAGCACGGCACCGATGATCAGGCCGATCCGGCGACGGCGACGCAGTGTGCGGCGGGGGGAGTCGGACATCGGATCGCCGATCGGGCCGTCGGCGGGGTCGGAGGGGCTGCGGAGCGGCTGGGGGCGTTTCATCCTCATCCGTTTCGGGGGACGGGTCCGCTCGGGGCGGAGGCTCGGGAGGGAGGCGGCCGCAAAGAATCACGGCTTGGTAACGGTCGTGACACTAGCAGCCCGGTCTTGACGATCTTCCGTGATCCCTGGGAGTCCGGTCGAGCCCCGGCGAGGCGGCACGAAGGCGGCCTCTCGCATGCAAGAGGCCGCCTTCGCGTGGTCGCGCGTTCTGCGCGGAGGTGAGTGTCAGAGCACCCGGATGTTGGTCGCCTGCATCCCCTTGTCGCCGCGCTCGGCGTCGAACTCGACCTTCTGCGCCTCCTCGAGGTTGCGGTGGCCCGATCCGACGATCGCGCTGAAGTGCGCGAACAGGTCGGCGGACCCGTCGTCGGGGGCGATGAAACCGTAGCCCTTGTCGGAGTTGAACCATTTGACGGTGCCAGTGGCCATGACGTCATTCCTTCGTTGTCTGGGACCACGGGAGTGATCCGTGAGACCGCGACGACGACGTCGCCGCGGGGTAGGGAGATGACTCGCCGAGGGGGCGGTCATCGAGATGTCGGCGGCGGAGCCGGACGCGAAGTCCTCCAGGAGCGCGCGGGCCCCTTCGAGGGTCTCGGCCACGCCGATGCCTTGACCGATCGGGCCGTGCACGGCGAAGGCACCGCCCATGTCGACGACGTGGCCGGCGTGCTCGCCGTCCAGGGTCGCCGCGTAGACGTCGTCCGCGGCCTGACGCCAGTGGAGAGGTGAAGCAGACGGGAAGAATCCCGATGAAGTGAAGATGAGTGAAATTCGATTCGTGCGTGTCGCCGTTGTCGGCCGCCATGGCCTTGGGGCGAGAGTCGGAAGGAGTCATGGGGGAGCCCTGTCCCGCACCATGAAGCGTGGATGCGCCGGATACCACCGGCCGCTGGTATTCAGCATACCCGACCATGCTGTGGGCTCGGTGAAAAGCGCGAGAACGCATCCCGGAAGTGCCGGGAAGGTGCGCTTTCGATCTCGCAACCGGCTCCGCACGCGGTTCAGGGGAGCAGGCCGAGGGTGCGCGCCCGGGTGACGGCCTCGGTGCGACGGTGAGCGTCGAGCTTGCGCATCGTGTTGCGGAGGTAGCCCTTGACGGTCTCGCGTTCGAGGCCGAGCCGTTCGGCGATCTCCAGGTTCGTGCAGCCCACCGCGACGAGCGCCAGCACATCGGTCTCCCGTGCGGAGAGCTGCACCGCGGGATCCGCGGCCGGCCTGCCGGACAGGCGCTCCACGATCGTGTCGATGCGCGTGCGGAGATCCTCGTCATCGATCTGATGGGCGAGCTCGCGCAGCTCGGCATGGGCCAGCCGCACCTCCTCCCATTCCGGGGTGGTCGGGGTCTCGCGGGCCGAGCGCATCAGCGCGGACGTCTCGAGCGTGCGCATCCGCCGATCCGTGGCCTCGTTGACCGCGATGTCGAAGGCCACGCCGCGCGCCGCATCCCTGATCGAGTCGAGCACCGCCGATCCGAACTGCGTCGAGGTGCGCAATGCGCCGTAGAGCACGGCCCGCACGGCGCCCTCGACGATGACCGGGGCGCCGACGATGCTGCGCAGCCGCTCCGCCGAGACGGCGGTGTCGTACTGGTGCGTGATGTGGGCGTTGGAGAGGTAGTCGGTGACGGTCGCGATCCGCGCGTCGGCGAGCACCCGCCCGCCCAGCCCGTTGCCGGCGCGGATCACCAGGCCGTTGAGCACCGTGGTGTCGGCGCCGGAGACGCGGGTGATCGCGAACTGCCGGGATCCCGGGGTGACCGCGCCGCCGAAGGCGACGTGCAGCGCGGGCTCGCGCCGCAGCTTCGTCAGGGCCTTCATCATCGGGGATTCCACGTCGACTCCCTCTCCCGGTGCTGCCACTGTGCCACCCGCCGGGGGTGAAGTCCACCCCCGAACGGGGCTGGCGACGGCGCCCCGGATGCCCGAAGGTGATCTCCATGCGCAATGAAGCCCATATCTCCTACTCGTCCGCTCCGTCGACGACGACGCTGCTCGGGCAGACCATCGGCCAGATGCTCGAGGCCGCCGCATCCGACTTCCCCGACCGTGAGGCGCTGGTGGAGGCCGCCACCGGGCGGCGATGGACCTTCGCCCGTCTGGATGCCGAGGCCGAGCACCTCGCCCTGGGACTGCTCGAGCGCGGTGTGGAGAAGGGCGACCGCGTGGGCATCTGGGCGCCGAACTGCGCCGAGTGGGTGCTCACCCAGTACGCGACGGCGAAGATCGGCGCGATCCTCGTGAACGTCAACCCCTCCTACCGCACGCACGAGGTCGACTTCGTGCTCCGTCAGTCGGGCATGCGGCTCGTGGTCAGCGCGGTCTCGTACCGCAGCTCCGACTATCGGGGGATGCTGCAGGAGGTCGGCTTCGACGAGGTGCTGTACATCGGCTCCGACGAGTGGGACGAGACCCTGCGCCGCGGCGCCGCCGCCGACCGGTCCCGGCTCGACGCGATCGCGGAGACCCTGGCCTTCGACGAGCCGATCAACATCCAGTACACGTCCGGCACCACGGGGTTCCCGAAGGGCGCGACGCTCTCGCACCACAACATCCTCAACAACGGCTTCTTCGTGGGGGAGGGCATCCGCTACACCGAGGAGGACCGGGTCTGCCTCCCCGTGCCGCTCTACCACTGCTTCGGAATGGTGATGGGGATCCTCGGCGCCCACAGCCACGGCGCCTGCATCGTGCTGCCGGCGCCCGGCTTCGACCCCGAGAGCACGCTGCAGGCGGTTCAGGACGAGAAGTGCACCTCGCTCTACGGAGTGCCGACGATGTTCATCGCCGAGCTGGCGCACCCCCGTTTCGGGGAGTTCGACTTCTCCTCGCTGCGGACCGGGATCATGGCCGGATCTCCGTGCCCGGTGGAGGTCATGGAGCGCGTCGTCGCCGAGATGCACATGCCCGAGGTGGCGATCTGCTATGGCATGACGGAGACCTCGCCGGTGTCGACGATGACCTCGGTGGACGACGACCTCGCCGCGCGCACCCAGACCATCGGCAGGGTGATGCCGCACGTCGAGGTGAAGATCATCGACGAGGAGGGGCGCGTGGTGCCGCGCGGCGTCCCCGGGGAGTTCTGCACCCGCGGGTACTCCGTGATGCTGGGCTACTGGGACGAGCCGGAGAAGACCGCCGAGGCGATCGATGCGGCGCGATGGATGCACACCGGCGACATCGCGATCATGGACGAGGGCGGCCGGCTGAACATCGTCGGGCGGATCAAGGACATGATCATCCGCGGCGGCGAGAACATCTACCCGCGGGAGATCGAGGAGTTCCTCTACCGGCACCCCGACATCACCGACGTGCAGGTGATCGGGGTGCCGGACGAGAAGTACGGCGAGGAGGTCATGGCCTGGATCGTCATGCGGCCCGGGGCGGAGCCCCTCACGGCCGAGGCGGTCAAGGAGTTCGCGACCGGGAGGCTGACGCACTTCAAGATCCCGCGCTATGTGCACCTCGTCGAGGCGTTCCCGATGACCGTCACCGGGAAGATCCGGAAGGTCGAGATGCGCGAGACCGCGATCGCCCTGCTGACGGAGCGCGCCCCGGTCTGACTCAGGCCCTGGCGGCGATCGCGGCGGCGTCGATGCCCGCGGGCAGCGCGCCGAAGAGGTGCCCCGATGCGGCGCCGGCACCGAGACGCGACGCGGTGAAGCCGTCGGCGACCGCAGCGGGGCCGTGCTGCACGAGCAGTGCGCCCTGCAGGGCGAGGGCGAGCGCTCCGACGAGCTGCCGGGCGCGGAGGCCGGGCTCCGGGTCGGCCGCGACCTCGCGGGCGAGGGAGCGGGTGAGGTCGAGGTGGGCGTCGAGCCGCGGGTCGGCGCCGCGGGCGCGCGAGACCTCCGCGTCGAAGGCCTCGAACGACTCCGGATCGCGTCCCAGCGCGCGCAGCACGTCGAGGGCGATCACGTTGCCGGAGCCCTCCCACACCGCCATCACGGGCTGCTCGCGGTAGCGCATCGCGAGCGGGAAGTCCTCGGTGTACCCGTTGCCGCCGAGGCACTCCAGCGCCTCGGCCGCATGGCCGGGACCGCGTTTGCAGGCCCAGTACTTCATCACCGCGGTCCCCAGCCGCCGGAACGCGGTCTCCTCCCTGGTGGCGTCGTCGTCATAGGCGCGTGCCAGCCGGAGCGCGGCGGCGGTGACCCCCTCGGCCTCGAGCTGCAGGTCGGCGATCACCCCGGTCATCGCGGGCTGGTCGATGAGGGTGCGGCCGAAGGCCGCCCGGTGCCGCGCGTGCCAGGACGCCTCGGACACCGCCTGCCGCATTCCCGCGAGGGAGCCGAGGATGCAGTCGAGGCGGGTGTTCGTCACCATCTCGATGATCGTCCGCACGCCGCGGCCCTCCTCGCCGAGGAGAACGCCGAGCGCGCCGTCGTACTCCACCTCGCTCGACGCGTTCGCCGAGTTGCCGAGCTTGTCCTTCAGCCGCATGATGCGCATCTCGTTGCGGGCGCCGTCTTCGCGCAGCCGCGGCACGAGGAAGCAGGACAGGCCGCCGGGCGCCTGGGCGAGCACGAGGAACCCGTCCGACATCGGCGCGGAGCAGAACCACTTGTGCCCGGTGAGCGCGTACCTCCCGTCGCCGAGCGGCGCGGCGACCGTGGTGTTCGCCCGCACGTCCGATCCGCCCTGCTTCTCGGTCATGGCCATGCCGAACAGCGCGCTCGTCTTGCCCGGGACGAGGCGGCCCTCGTATCCGCGGGAGAGCAGGCGCGGCATCCACTCCGCGGCCACGGCGTCGTGCTGTGCGATCACGGGGGCGGCGGAGTGGGTCATCGACACGGGGCAGGCGTGTCCGGGCTCGATCTGCGCGTAGAGCATGAAGGTCGCGGCGCGCGCGACGTTCGCCCCGGGCCGCGGGTCGGCGATCGCGGAGGTGTGCGCGCCGTCGGCCACCGCCGCGGAGATCACCCGGTGGTAGGACGGGTCGTACTCCACCTCGTCGATCCGGTTGCCCCAGCGGTCGTGGGTGCGCAGCTCCGGTCCCCGGCGGTTCGCGCGGCGGGCGTCGTCCTGGAACTCCGCGGAGCCGACATGCCGGCCCGTCGCATGGAGTGCGTCGTGGGCCCAGCCGGCGTCGTGGAGCTCGACCCCTTCGACGAGGGCGGCGTTCGCGGCGTACTCGTCGAGCCCGACGCGGGCGGGCGACTGGTTGAAGACCTCGTGCGTGCTCATGGCTCCTCCTCGATCCGCTCCGCGCCGACGGCGCGGAGGCACAGCTGCGTGATGGCGCGGATGATGGCGTCGGCATCGGCCTCGTCGTACTCCGAGGCCAGCGGCGAGAGGGGGCCGGTCAGAGCCTCGCCGATCGCGCCGACGAGACCGGCGGCGGTGAGCCGGGCGTCCTGCCGGGGGAAACGGCCGTCCTGCATGCCCCGCTCGACGATCTCCGCGAGGATGTCGGCGTAGCCGCGCCGGTAGGTGAGCCGCTCCTCGTCGATCGCCCGCCCGACCGGCTCGACGAGCAGCGCCCACGCGAGGCGTCCGCCGCGCAGCGCCCGGTCGGCGAAGGTCTCGATCAGCGCGACCAGGCGGGCCGTGGCGTCCGCGGCGGGCACGGCGAGGACCGCCTGGTCGACGGCCGCGAGCTCGGCGCCCGCGCAGCGTCGGAACACCTCCGCGAGCACGTCGTCGATGCTGCCCGCATAGGTGTAGAGCAGACCCGCGCTCATCCCCGCGCGCGCGGTGACCGCCTTCACGCTGGCCGCGCCGAACCCCGCGTCGCGCACGATCCCGGTCGCCGCATCGATCAGCTCCTGCCGTCGTCCGGTGGCACCGGCGGCATCCGTCCCGCCCATCGGGCCTCCTGTCATCGGCGACGGGTGCGAAACCCGTTGAATCGTGATTCAATATCGGCATTGAATCACGATTCAACGATCGGGGCAACGACCGCTCCGATCGCCGCACGACGACGTGAGGACGACATGAACCTGACCTGGATGCTGGAGCGCGCCGCCCGTTCGTTCCCCGAGAAGCCCGCGATCGTGTCCGAGCTGGGCACGCTGGACTACCGCGGACTGCTGGCCGCATCGCGCCGCGCCGCCGCCGTGCTCCGGGACGCCGGCGTCGGGCCGGGAGACCGCGTCGGGGTGATGGCGTACAACACCCCGGCGTTCGTGGTCGCGGCGTTCGGCATCTGGCGGGCGGGGGCGGCGCTCGTGCCGATCAACCACAAGCTCACCGCCCATGAGACCGCCTACGTCGCCCGGCACTCCGGGCTGCGCGTCGTCGTCGCCGACGTCGATCTCGCCGACCGGGTGCGCGAGGGGGCGCCGGAGGCCCGCGTGCTCACGACCGCCGACGACGGATCGGGCGGGTTCGACACCCTGGTCGCCGCGGCGGAGGAATGGGATGGCGTCGACGTGGACGGCGATGCCGTCGCGGAGGTGCTCTACACCTCGGGGACGACGAGCAGCCCGAAGGGGTGCCTCCACACGCACGCCGGACTGGCGAACGTGCCCGCCTACACGACCGCCGCCGTCGGGCTGCGCCGTGAGGACCGCTTCCTCATCGCGATGCCGATCTGGCATGCGTCGCCGCTGAACAACTGGTTCCTGTCGATGATGTACCTCGGGGGCACCGTCGTGCTGCTCAAGGAGTACCACCCGGTGCGCTTCCTGCAGACCGTGCAGGAGCACCGCGTCACCGCGTTCTTCGGCGCGCCGATCGCGTATCTCGCTCCGCTGAAGGTGCTCCCGACCGCGGGGGCGTCCCTCGCGGACTTCGACCTCTCCTCCATGCGCCTGTGGGCGTACGGCGGCGCGCCGATGGGGGCCGACACGGTGCGCGCCCTGCAGAGCGCCTACGGGAGCGACGCGTTCTATCAGGTCTACGGCATGAGCGAGATGGGTCCGGTCGGCTCGGCCCTCTACCCCGCCGAGCAGATCGCCAAGGCGGGTTCGATCGGAGCGGGCGGGATGCCCGGCGTCGACATCCGCGTGGTCGGCGCCGACGGGGCGGACGTCTCGGCCGACGCCGTCGGGGAGCTGTGGATGCGGTCGGCGACGAGGATGGCCGGATACCTCGACGACGAGGGGGCGACCGCGGCGGCGTTCGAGGGCGACTGGTATCGCACCGGCGACCTCGCCCGCGTCGACGCCGACGGCTACCTCTTCATCGTCGACCGTCTGAAGGACGTCGTCATCACCGGCGGGGAGAACGTGTACTCACCGGAGGTGGAGGAGGCGCTGCGGCAGCATCCGGCGGTGACGGACGCCGCGGTCGTCGGACGTCCCCACGATGAATGGGGTGAGACCGTGGTCGCCGTCGTGGAGACCACGGGGGACCTCTCCCTCGACGACGTGCGCTCGTTCCTCGCCGACCGTCTGGCCAAGTACAAGATCCCGCGGGAGCTGTCGGTGGTCGAGAGCCTGCCGCGCAACCCATCGGGGAAGGTCACCAAGCACGTGCTCCGCGCCCAGCTGGGCGCATAGCCTCCGCGGCTAGGCTGACGGTGTGCGCATCCGCCTCGACATCGCCTACGACGGCACCCACTTCCGCGGCTGGGCCAGGCAGCCCGGTCTGCGCACCGTGCAGGGCGTGCTCGAGGACGCGATCGCGCGGATCGTCGGCGGCGAGGCGCAGCTGGTCGTCGCGGGCCGCACCGACGCGGGTGTGCACGCCGCCGGGCAGGTGGCCCACGTCGACCTCGACGAGTCGCAGTGGGCGCGGGTGCAGTCCCGGCACGGGAAGGCGGCGTCCGATCCGGCCGGTTCGCTCGCCAGGCGGCTGCGCGGAGTCCTGGGCGCCTACCCGGACGCCACGGTGCAGCGCACGACGGTCGCGCCGGAGGGGTTCGATGCGCGCTTCTCCGCCGTGTGGCGCCGGTACCGCTACCGGCTCGCCGACGCGGCCGGGGGATACGATCCGATGCGCCGTCACGACACGACCATGCTCAAGGCATCGCTCGACGAGGCCGCGATGGACGCTGCGGCGCGGACGCTGATCGGGTTGCACGACTTCGCCGCCTACTGCAAGCCCCGCCCCGAGGCGACGACGATCCGGACACTGCTCGACTACCGCTGGCACCGCGACGCCGACGGGGTGCTGATCGCCGAGGTGAAGGCCGACGCCTTCTGCCACAGCATGGTGCGTGCCCTCGTCGGTGCCTGCGCGGCGGTGGGAGAGGGGCGCCTCGGTGTCGAGGACGTGGCGCGGCTGCGCGACGAGCTCACCCGCACCAGCGCCTTCAAGGTGCTCGCGGCGCGCGGTCTGACGCTGACCGAGGTCGGCTATCCCGCGGACGATCTGCTGGCGGCCCGCGCCGAGCAGACCAGGGCGCGGCGGGTCGGCACCGCGGAGGAGGACGGATGATCCGCGTCATCTCCTACAACCTGCGCAAGCATCGTGCCGCGGGGGAGCTGCGGGAGCTCGCCGCGGAGCATTCCCCGGACATCCTCTGCCTGCAGGAGGCCGACGCCGAGGATCTGCCCGAGCGCATCGGCGGTCTCCAGCTCGCGCACGTCACCTCGGGCAACCGGCTCGGGCTCGCGCTCTACTACCGCACCGACATGTACCGCGCCGGCGAGGTGCGCACCATCAGCCTGAAGAAGTCGTTGCACGACCGGATGCTGCGGCCGGCGCACGAGCGGGTGGTGGCCGTGCGGCTGCACGACATCGACGACGGCTACGAGATGATCGCCGCCTCCTTCCACGCGGCTCCGCTGACCGCGCTGAACTCGTTGCGGCGGAAGCAGATCCGCGCCGCGCTCGGCGAGCTCGAGCTGATGGGGCGGGGGCTGCCGGTGCTGATGGTCGGCGACTACAACTATCCGGTGTTCAAGGAGAACCTGGGGCAGACCGTTCGCGAGCAGGGATATGCGCTCACGCTCAGCGACGACCGCACCTACACCCGTTATCGCGTCTTCCGCGGGCACTACGACTTCGCCACCTCGGTCGGCTTCCGGGTCGAGGGCGTGCACGCGCTGCCGCAGGGGGTCAGCGACCACCGCCCGATCCTCGTCACCGCCACCCGCGCGACGGCGTCGCGCTCGCGCTGATCCCCCGCCCCGGGTCAGGGCGCGCAGATCTTCAGCCCGCCGCTCCGGACGAGCACCTCGCCGGGGCAGTCGAGCCCGGTGAGCACCGGCGTCCTCTTCATCGTCGGCGCGTCGAACAGGCCGACGTGCGCGCCGGAGAGGAAGACGAAGACCACGGCGGAGCCCCAGGGCCGTGCGGCGAGCCAGTCGGCGTCGTGCTCGGCGACCCAAGAGGCGAGAGGGGCGGCCGCGGCGCGCTGCGAGGCGAGGCCCTCGCCGCGGATGGGCTCGATCCCGTGCTGTGCATGGATCGCTCCGCCGTAGAGGAGCGGGGCGGCGACGGCGGCCGCGGTGAGGGCCGCGAGGGGACGGCGCGCGCCGCCCCGCCGCCAGAGCGACTGCGCGGCGCGCACCCCGACGGCGGCGAGCACCGGTGCGAAAGCGAAGACGCCGACGGCGGGATGCCGCACCCACACCGGCAGGTGGGAGGCCTGCGCCCACCATCCGACGAACGCCAGGAGGCCGACTGCGGCACCCCATGCGATGGCGTGCAGCTCGGCCCGTTCGCGGGCGGGAGCGGCGCCCTCCGGACTCCGCGAGGACACCGCGACGACGACGCCGCCGATCAGCACGACGGCGACCGCGAGGACGATCGTCCACCCGGGGGAGAACCACGCCTGAGAGAGGGCGGTGAGCTTCTCCGTCGGCGTCGTCGGGACGAAATGCTGGCCGCCGCTGAGCAGGAACGCCTTGAGGTTGCGCAGATGGTCGAGGTATCCCGGGAAGCCGAGGGAGAGCAGCGCGGCGAACTCGAAGAGCACCGTCGGCGCGGCGGCGAGGGCGAGCGGGAGGAGGCATCGCCGGAGCGCTCCGAGCCAGCGGGCTCTGCCCCGGCCCGGCCCGAGCACGAGCAGGGCGACCGCGAACGCGGGAAGCGCGAGCAGGGCGATGAGCTTCGCCTGCAGTGCGAGACCGAGGAGGAGGCCGGCGAGCCAGGCCCGGCGCGGCAGCACCAGCAGGGCCCAGACCAGCAGGGAGGCGGCCGGGATCTCACCCAGGACGTCCGCCGGGCCGAGGATCGGTGAGACCCCTGCGGCGGTGTTGAAGGCCAGCGGCAGCGCGGCGGCCGCGAGCCCGGCCCAGCGCCCTCCGATCTGACGCCCGAGCAGCCAGAGACCGGCGAGCAGCAGCACCCAGAACACGGCGGGCACGAGCCGGCCGGCGAGCACCGGATCGAGGCCGAGTGCCGTGAGCAGGGCGATCGGCAGCAGCACCACGGGTCCGGTCGAGATCCGCGGATCGAACGGCGTGATCGTCGAGCCGGAGAGGGCGCCGTCGCTCGCGTAGCCGAGACCGGCGAGGAGGTTGCGCGGCACGGTCAGGTTGAACGCCTCGTCCTCCCAGAGCCGCAGCACGGTGAGGCTCTGCCACACCACGACGGCGTTCGCCACGGCGAGGGCGGCGAGCAGCAGCCAGAAGAGAGGTGTGCCGAGGCGGCGCAGCATCAGGGCACTCGACTCGACGGCATCCGGACCGCCCGCAGAGGGGCGCCAGGGCGCAGGGACTGGCTCCATGCCTCGGCGAGGGCCGCGAGCGCGAACCTCCGGAGGCGCTGGGGCGGCAGCGCGATGCGGGCGCCCTGGCCCCACATGGTTCCGGTCGCCGACTCCCCGCGTCGCGGAATGCTGCGGACGCGGACGTAACGCACCCGCATCCCCGCACGCACCTCGGCGAGGGAGAAGTGGACGTGAGGCACCATGGCGTCCGTGGGGACCGCGCCGACCAGTGCCTGCGCGGCGGCGGGCCGGTAGACGCGCAGGGGCGTGTTCACATCGGGCACTCCCCGTCCGACGGCCACGGCGACCAGCAGACGCACCGAGCCCGTCAGCGCGCGGCGGTACCATGGGTCTGTCCGCTCCCGCCGGACTCCATGGACGACGTCCGCGTCGGTCGAGAGCTGCGCGCGCACGACCGCGGCGACGTCGGGGCCGAGGAACTGTCCGTCGCCGTCGACGTGCACGATCAGCGCGGGCTCGAGTGCCAGGCCGGCGCGGTAGGCGGCGAGGGCGGTGGGGCCGTGGCCGCGGTTCTGCGGCTGCGTCTCGACGCGCACGTCGTCGAGGCCGGAGAGTGCATCGGCCGTGCCGTCGGTCGACCGATCGTCGGCCACGACGAAGACGACCTCTGCGGCGTGCGGGGACAGGGAGTCGCGGAGCTCGTCGATGAAGCCGCGGATGCCCTCGGCCTCGTTGTAGGCGGGCATCACGACGACGATGCGACTGAGTGTCACTCGATCCCCCAGCCGGGTCGGACGGACGGTGTGCGGAGCCGCACCCGAGTAGTCTAGTCAGGCTATGGAGATGCGTCAGCGACTGCGGAGGCTTGCCGGCGTGGGCAGCCGTTTCCTCGTCGTCGGCGCGATCAGCACGGTCATCGAGGTCGGCGTCTTCAATCTGTTGCACTTCGGGTGGGGATGGGGCCTGGTGTCGGCCAAGGTGGCCGCGTCACTGGTGGCCCTCGTCAACGCCTATGTCGGCAACCGCGAGTGGGCGTTCAAGCATCGGGACCGTCGCGGGCGGACGTCCGAGATCGTGCTGTTCCTCATCACGAACGCGGTGTGCACGGCTCTCGGAGCCGTGATCGTGTGGGCCGGTGTGGGCGTCGCGGAGTGGATGCTGGGGCGTGCGCCCGGCGGCTTCGCGGTGAACCTGGTGAACCTGATCAGCATCGCGATCGTCGTGCTCTTCCGGTTCGTGCTCTACCACAAGATCGTCTTCCGCCCTTCACGCTCCGCCCGCTGAGCGAGGATGCAAAGCATCCGAGACGAGACGCCCGCCCCGGAGCTTCAGTCCGAGAAGCCGCGCGGGTTCTGCTCCTGCCAGCGCCAACCGTCCCGTGCCATGTCCGCGATGTCGCGCGTGGCCTTCCAGCCCAGCTCCGCCTCGGCGCGGCCCGTGTCGGCCCAGCTCTGAGGCAGGTCTCCCGCGCGACGGGGGCCGACGGAGTAGGGGATCGGCCGGCCGCTGGCCTCCTCGAACGCGGCGATCATCTGCAGCACCGAGGTCGGGGTCCCGGTGCCCAGGTTCCAGGCCCGGGCGCCCTCTGTCGTCGCGAGCTTCTCGAGCGCGGCGACGTGTCCCTCGGCGAGGTCGACGACGTGGATGTAGTCGCGCTCGCCGGTTCCGTCGGCGGTGGGATAGTCGTCCCCGAACACGCTCAGGCGGGGGAGGCGGCCCACGGCCACCTGGAGGATGTACGGTGCGAGGTTGTTCGGGATCCCGCTGGGATCCTCGCCGATGAGGCCGCTCTCGTGCGCACCGATCGGGTTGAAGTAGCGCAGCAGCGCGATGTGCCAGCCGGACTCCGCGCCGGCGATGTCGCGGAGGATCCGCTCGAGCATCACCTTGGTCATGCCGTAGGGGTTGGTGGCGTCGAGTCGTCCTCCATCCTCGGTGTAGGGCGGCTGCTGCACGTCGCCGTAGACCGTCGCCGAGGATGAGAAGACGAGCGTGCTCACGTCGTGGCGCTTCATCGCCCTGAGCAGCGAGAAGGTGCTGCCGAGGTTGTGCGCGTAGTAGCGGAGCGGATCGGCCGCGCTCTCGCCGACCGCCTTGAGGCCCGCGAAGTGGATGACGGCGTCGGGCTTCGCCGCGGCGAACGCCGCATCGAACGCGGCCTCGTCGAGCAGGTCCACTTCGGCGAGCTCGGGACGGATGCCGGTGATCGCCTCGATGCGGTCGAGCACCTTCGGGGAGCTGTTGTCGAAGTCGTCCGCGATCGTGACGCGGTGTCCGCGCTCGAGGAGGGAGACGACCGTGTGCGAACCGATGAACCCGGCGCCGCCGGTGACGAGAACATGCATGCCTTGATCCTAGGGGCGTGCCGCGCGGAGGCTCCCAGGAGGCGTCCAGCCGACGGGAGGTGAGATCGCGGGTGAATGATCCGGCATTTCCCGCGCCACGGATCCGCCGCCTGTCAGGATCGCGCTTCGGGGCCTGCCATCGCAGTGCCCGTGATCGCAGTCTCCCTGGGGGTAGGTACTGACATGTCTTGGATGAGAGAACGGAAGCGGTGGCCGTCGCGAGTCGCGCTCGCTGCTGTCGCGCTGATCGGCGCAGTGGCGGGCGGACTCGGTGTCGCGGCACCGGCTGCGCAGGCGGCCGACCCGGCGGGCTGCTCCTTCGGAGTCGGAGGGCCGCACGCGGGTTCGATCTGCTGGCTCGACTTCGCGTCGTTCGATCAGACGCAGGCGGGATCGCCCGCCGGACAGCATGTCCGTATCCCGCTGCCGGGCGGATACCGGGTGGACTTCGACCTGTCCTACGAGGTGATCAGCGGCTCCGGGCCTGCGGCCGGCGCCTTCGCGGCGTCTGTGCCGACCTGGTCGGGTTCCGTGTTCGGGCGCACCGTCTACGCCGGCGTCCGTGGCGAGCCCGCGCTCGCCTCCGGCAACGCGAGCACCACCCGCTACACGCTCAAGAACGTCGCTCTCGCCGATCCCGCGGGGGCGCGGATCGACTCGGGATACGCGCTGCTCACGATGGATGCGGAGGCGATGGCCCCGAACGAGGGCATCACCTGGCGCTCTGACGCCGCCTTCGGCATGCTCGGCGACCTCGCGGAGGGCGCGAGGGGCTGCGGCATCCCGGTCGGCATCGGCACGACGGAGGTCGTTTGCAACGGTGAGAAGCCCGGTGCGCCGATCCTCCAGGCGTCCGACGCCACCTGGATCTCGGCAGATCTGACGGGTGGCGGGTCGCAGAACGTGGCCTTCGGCATCGAGTTCGCGAAGATCGAGCTCCGGAAGTCCTTCGACGGCCGCGTCGATCCGGCCGACTCCGTCGATCTCTCCATCGCGTCGCCGGCCGGGACGGTCATCGGCGCTGCGTCGACGGGTGACGCGGCGACCGCGACGACGGGATCGCAGCCGGTTCTTCCGGTCGGGGCGTTCACGCTGCGGGAGACGCCGACGGCCGGCACGCCGACGACCGCATCGAACTACGCCACGTCCTGGACGTGCGTCAACCGCACCGACGGCAGTGCCGTGATGCTCCGGGGCAGCGGTGCCACCCGCTCGATCACCCCGAAGGCCGGGGACGACATCGTGTGCACCGTGACGAACACGGCGAAGGCGCGGTCCCTCGCGATCGTGAAGTCGCTCAGCGCGCGGATCGATGCGAACCACGACGGCCTGATCAGCACGGGCGATCGCCTGACCTACGCCTTCGCCGTCGAGAACACCGGTGAGCTGACGCTGCACGATCTCCGCCTGTCCGACCCCAAGGTCGGCGCGGTGACCTGCGAGAAGTCCGTCCTGGAGCCCGGGGAGTCGACGACGTGCACGTCCGGGGAGTACACCGTGACGGCCGACGACCTCGCGGCCGGTCTGGTGCGGAACACGGCGACCGGTTCGGCGCTCCCTCCCGGGAGCAGCGACGACGACGCCCGCGTCACCGCCACCTCCAACACCGTGGAGACTCCGCTGACCGCGCCGGCTCCCGGCCTGACGCTGAAGAAGTCGGCGTCGGCCTCCGGGTCGCCGGACCGGCACGCCGGTGACGTGGTCGAGTACCGCTTCGTCGTCGAGAACACGGGCAACGTCCCGGTGTCCGAGGTGCGCATCGTCGAGGGGATGTTCTCCGGCACCGGCGAGCTCTCGGCCGTCGACTGCCCGTCCACGGCGCTCGCGCCGGCCGCGACGGTGATCTGCTCCGCCGAGTACCGTCTGACACAGGAGGACGTCGACCGCGGTGAGGTGTCGAACACCGCGACCGCCACGTCGACGGACCCCGACGGCGACGCCGTCGACTCGAATCCGTCGTCGGCGGAGGTCGTGATCGACGCCGCTCCGGCGATCGACCTCGTCAAGAGGGTCGCGAGCAAGGCTCCGCAGCGGGCCGGCGACGTGATCCGGTACGAGTTCGAGGTCACCAACAGTGGCAATCTCACGCTGTCCGATCCGTCGATCGTCGAGGGTGCCTTCTCCGGCGTCGGTGCGCTCGGTGAGGTCGACTGCCCGGCGGGCACGCTGCGGCCCGGCGCTTCGGCCGTCTGCACCGCGGACTACGTCGTGACCCAGGCCGACGTCGACACCGGCCGCATCGAGAACACGGCGACGGCGACCGCCGATGCCGCCGACGGCTCCCGTCCTGAGTCGGACGAGTCGACGGCGGAGGTCGTGATCGCCGCCGCGCCCGCGATGACGATCGTGAAGACGGCCGACGTCCAGGAGGTGAGCGAGGAGGGGCAGGAGATCCGGTACACCTTCTCGATCACGAACACCGGCAACGTCACGCTGCACGAGGTCGAGCCCGTCGAGGTGCTCTTCGACGGCGAGGGCAGCCTCGGGTCGGTCCGCTGCGCCGACGCCGGCGACGGACTGGCGCCTGGTGCGGCCCGGGAGTGCACGGCGCCATACACGGTCGTGAAGGCGGACCTCACGGGGACGCCGCTGACGAACACGGCGACGGCTGCGGGCATCGACCCGGCCGGGGCCGAGGTGGTCCCGGAGCACGCCTCCACCGTGAAGGTCGACACGGTCGTTCCGAGGAAGGGCGGGCTCGCCAGCACCGGGTCGGAGCCGATGATCGGCGCTGCCGCCGGAGCCCTGCTCCTGGTCGGGGTCGGAGCCGGACTGCTCCTCCGCCGCCGACGCGCCCAGAGCTGATCGGCCTGGACTGAGGGTCCGAGGGATCTCCGGATCCCTCGGACCCTTCGTGCAGTGTCGTCGGCCCGGTGCGATGCCGTCGACCCTGGGCGTTGCGTGCGCCGGAAAGACGCCGGATGGGCAGGAAGGCACAGGGTCGGCAGGGGTTCTTGTCGAACGCCGTCACTGGCCCTTTCCGGAGTAGAAGGCCTCGGTGGCGTCCTTCGACGGCGCCCACCACTCCTCGTGGCCGCGGTACCAGTCGATGGTCGCGGCGAGGCCCTTCTCGAAGTCGCCGTACAGCGGCATCCAGCCGAGCTCGGTGCGCAGGCGCGTGGAGTCGATGGCGTAGCGGAGGTCGTGGCCGGCGCGGTCGACGACCTGGTCGTAGGCGTCGACAGGCTCGCCCATGAGCGAGAGGATCAGCTCGACGACGTCCTTGTTGCTGCGCTCGCCGTCCGCGCCGATGAGATAGGTCCGCCCGATCTCGCCGTTCTCCAGGATCGTGAGCACTGCGGAGGAGTGGTCGTCGGCATGGATCCAGTCGCGCACGTTCCGGCCTGCGCCGTAGAGCCTCGGCCGGATGCCCCGGATCACGTTGGTGATCTGACGGGGGATGAACTTCTCGACGTGCTGGTAGGGCCCGTAGTTGTTCGAGCAGTGGGAGATCGTCGCCCGCACGCCGAAGGAGCGCACCCAGGCGCGCACCAGCAGGTCGCTCCCCGCCTTCGTCGCGGAGTAGGGCGAGGAGGGGTTGTACGGTGCGGTCTCGGTGAACCGCTCGGGGTCGTCGAGCTCCAGGTCGCCGTAGACCTCGTCGGTGGAGATGTGGTGGAACCGGGTCCCATGCCGGCGCGCCGCCTCGAGCAGCGTGTAGGTGCCGATGATGTTGGTGTCGAGGAACGGGCGCGGGTCGTGCAGCGAGTTGTCGGCGTGCGACTCGGCGGCGTAGTGCACGATCGCGTCCGCGTCGCCGGTGAGGCGGCCGACGACCTCGGCGTCGGCGATGTCGCCCTGGACGAACCGCACCCGGCCGGTGGGCAGGCCCGCGAGCGACGCGGTGTTGCCTGCGTAGGTGAGTTTGTCGAGCACGGTGACATCGTGGTCGGTGTGCTCCACGACGTGGCGGACGAAGTTCGAGCCGGTGAAGCCGGCTCCTCCGGTGACGAGCAGCCTCATCGATGATCTCGCTTTCGAGCCGGGGCGGATCCGCGCGGCTCAGCAGCCGGGTGTGTCCACCTTCACCGGCGTCTGGCGGACCATCGGCGTGTGGCGGATCTCCAGCGGGCCGTAGGGGCCGCTCTTGCCCGAATACGTGACCACGACGACGGCTTGCGCGGACGGCGGCGTCACGACGTTCACCTTCACTGCATTGCGCCCGAGATGCGGCAGGGAGGTGACCGATGCCGGCTTGCCGTTCACCGTCACGCTCTTCACCGTGGCATCCACGGGGCCGTAGAGCACGAGATCGGTCGAGACGGTCCCCTTTGCGAAGAAGCGTCCGGGCGAGATGTACCGGGCGAGCCCATCGACCTGCTCGGGTTTGAGGGTGTTGGCCAGCGTCGTGCTGATCGTGAACTCCGCCGCGTCCTTCGCGCTGCACTGGGTGGACGACGCGGCGACGGCGAGCTGCATGTAGTAGTCGAGCTTGCCCTCGGTGATGTCGTTGACATAGGCCCCCATCACGGTCGCGTCGGCGTTGGTCGTGGGGAGGCTGCCGCTCACAGGGGTTCCGGCGATCACCTTGAGCTCTTCGGGGTCGTTCGGCGAGTACATCAGCCGTCCCTCATTCGCCGCGCGTGCGAGCTCGTCCAGCAGGGCCTTGGGCTGCGGGTGTCCGTCGAGGAGCGCCTGGAACACCGCCGCCGCGGCGCCTGCGAAGAAAGCGTCCTGATCCTTCGCATGCGGGAAGATCGAATAGACCTCGTTGAGCAGGAGGGGCACGGCGTTGTCCGAGGTGAGGGTATGCCCGGTCGGGAGCTTCACCGGTCCGGTCGCCTTCAGCAGATAGCTGAGCGCGACGGGATCGAACGACGCGACCCCGTCGATCTTGACGTTCGACTGCTGGGCCCAGAAGGCCTGCACCAGCTTCGAGGTGTAGGCGAAGTCCGGCGTGAGGGTGGTGTCCATCACGTAGCGCCCGATCTTGTCGCCGTACAGCGCCTTGGTCTGCGGGTCGAGGTCGATGATCGGCTTCGGGAGATCGTTCTTGAAGTCGCTGGAGCCGACCTGCCCCGCAAGGGTGATCTTCCCTTCCGTGGCGTTCAGGAGGGCGATTGCGGCGGGATTGCCACCGGTTCCACGCGACTCCGCATTGTTCTGGAAGATCAGGAGGTAGTTCCGCGGTCCCTGCGCGCCGAGCGCCTCCGGCAGGAGCGTGAGGGCATTGTGTACCGGCTCCAGGATGGGCTCGACCTTGCCGAGGGCCGTGTCTATCTGATCCACGCCGCTCTTCACCGGCCCGAGCAACGCGTCGCGATCGATCCCGGAGAGATTCTTCTGCACCGTCGCGACGCTGGCACTCGCCTTCTCGACGACAGCGGCGAGCTTCGCCAGCTGCGGGAGATCGATTGCACCGCCCCGAGGGACGATCGCGTCGAGGCTGACGTCGGTGAGCGGAGTCACGACCTCACGCACCAGCCGGTCGGCCGAATCGGCGGCGACTCGTACGCCGGCCAGGTTGGGGCCGACGACGGGTACCCAGCCGAGGTTGTGCCACAGCGCTCCGTCGGTGCGGGCGCGGGCCGAGGAGGTGAGAGCGGCGATCTTCGCCGTCGTCTCCTTCGCCGATTCGGTGTCCCCTTCGAGCATGCTCTTCTGCACCTGTGACACGAGGGGCATCGCCTTCTCGAGATCGTCTTTCGCGGCGAACGCATCATCGGCGAGTGCCTTGCCGATGATGGCGACGCCGATCGCGAGCACGACGAGCACCAGCAAGATGGAGGTCGGCACCCAGAACCGTGCGCTCTTCATGAGCGGTCGGCGCGGCTTCCTGGGGCCTTCCTCATCTCGAGCATGAGAGAGGAGCGAGTCGAGGTCGGAGAGACCATCATCGGGGCCGGACGACGATGATCCGGCGCTCGACGCGCGCACATCGTCGAGCCAGCCGAGCGCCACCGCATCCGATGAACGAGGGGCGTTCTCGGACGCGGGAACCTGTGCTGCAGCTGCGGCCTCCTCGGCCGCAGCGCGCGCCTCGCGGGCCTCTCGACGACTGGTCACACCAGCGATTCTATGGTCCGGTGCTGTTCGAGCGCTGTCACGACGGCATCACGCGACGAGCTCGGCTCGGCGGAGCTCGCGGAGTGTCGCCGCAGAGACCGGACCGGAGTCGAGTCCGGCGAGGTAAGGATAGGCGGCACCGATGCCGGCGACGGTCGGGAGGATCCTGTCGTTCTCCCGGCGGATGAAACGCATCGCGGAGAGCCTCGTCCACACCCTTCGATCGCGCAGCCCGCCGAGGTGCCGATGGCGGACCGGGGCTTCGGTTCGCGCCTCCTCCGACACCGACGAAGCGAGAACGTGCAGCATACGGGCAGCGCTGCGGGGGAGGGTCACGGCGAAGACCTCGCCGCGTCGGAGCTCGTGCTCGACGTCCGCATCGAGATCGGAGCGGGCGGAAGCCGTGTCGTCGGGGGAGATCGTTAGGAGGGGCACAAAAGAGAGACGAGGGGAGAGGGAGATCATTACGCCGGCATCGCGGATTTCTCGAGAAAACCCTGCAGACGCCGCGGTGGCGATCAGCGTTTCACGACGGAAAGCAGCTCGGTGGCAAGCGGGTCCTTCACGATCCAGAGAGTCGCCACATAGCTGGCTGCGCAGATGGCGCTGACCCCGAAGAGCGTCGCAACGGCCGGCGCCCCCAGTGCTGTGAAGCCCCACATCGTCGCCAACCCGACGATCACCATGGGCACCGCCAGGACGAGCGGCTTGAGGTGATCCACCAGGCCGTCACGGATCGGGATGCCGGCCAGCGCACGCAGCAGCACGAGGTTCACGATGATCGTGACGACCCCCATCAACAGCGCCGCGTAGGAGGTTCCGTACACTCCCCAGATCACCGTCGCGGCGATCACGATCAAGACGTGAAAAGTCGACTTGATCACATTGACGATCACTCCGACGCCCATACGGTTGAGCGCCATCAGAATCGCCCCCATGGGGTTGCCCATCGCGCGAGTGATCCCCACGCCGGCCAGCACTTGCACCAGACCGGCGATCCACAACCAGGATTCGCCGAAGAAGACCTGGACGAACGGTCCCGCGACGATGGCGAGCGTGAGCAGAACCGGTGCGTTGACCATCGTCACGGTGCCGATGACATTGCGAATGGCGCGAGCCTGGCGCTGCTGGTCGCCCCTCATCTGCGAGATCGCGGGGAACATGACCCTCGTGACCACGCCATTCAGTCTGGCCGGCGTCGTGACCGCGTAGGTGAACGCCAGGTTGTAGCCGCCGAGGGCGGTGGGAGACACCAGTCGCCCGACCGCGAAGCTGCCGACATTCGCTGCGAAGAAGCCGATGATCGTGTCGACGCTGCTCAGGATGCCGAACGACAGGAAGCGCCTCGTCTCATCGAACCTGAAGTGAAGACTCGGAAAGAACATCTTCCGCGCGGCGATCAGGAACAGCAACGCCTTCACGCTCACCGAGCTCGCGTAGGCGATCGCCACCGCGATCGGCCCGACGCCGACGGCGATCAGCGCGACCGTGACGACGAGGATGATCAGAGAGCTGATCATCTCGATCACCGACACGACCTTGAACCTCATGTGCCGCTCGAGCATGCCCCGCGCGACCTGCCCGTGTGGAGAGATCAGAAAGCTGAGCCCGATCACCTGCACGAGCGAACCGAGCTCCGGCATGCGGAAGAACCACTCGAAGAGCGGAGCCGAGAGGAACAGCACGACGGCGATCAGAGCGCCCGCGAAGACGTTCATCCAGTACAACGAGGAGAGCTCGCGCCGCGACGCATCCTGCCGCTGGATGATGGAGTTGGCGATGCCCATGCTCGCGATCGTGTCGGCGAGGGCCAGCACGACCAGGCTGGCGGCGACGACACCGACCTGCGCCGGATGCAGTGTTCGGGCGACGGAGGACATCTGCAGCAGCTGGACCACCGCCGCTACGAGAACGGATGCCCCCACCCACACCGACCCGGAGAATGTGGTGCGTTTGAGGCTTGTCACGAGTCGGGCAGCTCCCGACTCACGGTGCCGGCGCTCTCGCGCGGAGACCTGAGGCCGTCAGTCTGCTTGCCCAACACGTGCCGTAGCAGCGCGCCCGGCCGGTGCCCACCCAGAATTCGGTCGATCGCGACAGCCGGCTTCCTCGCGACGGGAAGGTCGGCTGCATCGTCGGGAACCCGGTACGGATCACCGGAGCCGATGACGGCGGCGACCACGCGACGGCGAATCTCCCACTCGTGATATTCGCCGAAGGAGCGGTAATACGGACGTTTGCTGAACCACTTCAGATACATCAAGGACTGCAGACGGTTCAGCGACTTCGCGGCTCCCTGCCGATCCCCGGTGTCGCGCTGCCCGATCGAAGACTCGACCTCCACCTCGTCAGGGATCACGGGCCAGGGCCAGGCGGTAGCGAACTGCACTCTTCCCGCGACGCTGATCGGCCAATCGGCGGGGTTCCGCAGGGGCAACCCGGTGTCGAGGATGTGCTGCGCCGCCGCTCTGTTGATGAAGTACGCGGTCGCGGTCATCGGCGGACGCAGGAGTTCGTGAATCCGAGAGCTCCCCGTTGTGACGCCGCTGTCAGGGTACGCGGTCACCTGACGACCGTACAGCGCGAAGATCGCGGGTGAACCATAGGGCTCGAGTACCTCGAAGCGTGCGAAGAGCATGGCAAGCTCATCCGGGCGCACGATCCGGGCGTCGTCTTCGAACACCAGTGCCCATTCGGCATCCGAGCTGAGCAGGCGCTGATAGGCGACTCGGTGGGCGAGTGCGCAACCGATCTCCCCGGTGGTCAGCGGGCGACCGAACAGAGCGGCCGCCGCCGGCTCATGCGTGTACTCCGTGACCTTCTTGCCGTTGAAGGAGCCCTCCACGCCGGGGGACCGCTCGTGGGTCACCCCGATCGCCGCGAGCTGCTCTCCCAGAGGTGCGCCTCGGTAGTTGCGTTCAAGGCCGATAATCAGTGTCAAGACCGGCAATGTCATCCCTCCTGTGTCGCTTCTCGCGGCTTCCGCACCAGCATGGCGATCGCGAATAGCGAGACCCAGGAGACCCAGGCGACACCGTCGAACTCACTCGGTCGGATCTGAACCTCGGCGATACCGAGCGCGAGCGTTGTCATGAGCGCCGTGGCCGGCACCAGATTCCCCTCCCGGGCGATGAGCAACGACGTGTGCAGTGCCGGGAACCAGAAGAGGGCCAATGCCACGAGCCCGACGACTCCGCCGATCACCATGAAGGTGATCCACATGTTGTGACCGTGCCAGTGCGCAACGCCCAGAATGTTCGAGACGGCGCCGCCGTGCATATACGCGCTCGGGCCGTAGCCCCAGATGGGCTTGTCGGGAATCAGCGAGAGCGATGCGTGCCAGATGTCGCCTCGCCCGGTGAATGCGCCGCTGCCCGCGGTGACCGGCACCACGACCGAAACCGTGAGGATCAAGATCACGGCGACATACCCCAGGAAGACCCGGGATCTCCGCCGGGTGATTCGAAGCACGATACCGACGGCGAGCCCGATCGCCGCGGCGATGATCGCGGTTCGGCTCGACGCCATCAGCAGTGTGAGCGCGACCGCCGCGAACCCGGCGACCCGTACCCACCTTCGCTTGAACATGAAGACGAACGGAAGCGTGATGGCCATCGACATGCCGAGCGGATTCATCTGCGGGAAGAACCCGGCGAGCGTCGCGTCGGTGAGAAGGCCCTTGGTCATCTCCCCTTCATCGCTCCACGCCTTGTCTGTCGTGGCGGCCATGATCAGCGACACCACGGCGATGGCGAAGCCGATTCGCCCGAGCACCACGAGGTCTCCAACCTCGAGCCCGATTGACCATACCGTGAGCGCGATGAGCGCGATGAGCGTCAGAAAGGTGAGGGTCGAGGTGATGTTCTGCGTTGCGGTGGCAGAGGCGACGTACAGCAGCAGCACCCCGAGGAGCGCGGGCACGAATCCTCTCATCGCCCGGCCCTTGAGGGACCGGAGGTTGGTCAGGAGGATCAGGATGGCGACAGCGTAGAGGACTATCGGAAAGTTCTCGCGAATCGTGGAACCCAGCGGCGTCAGCGCCACGGAAGCTGTCGTGTCGATCAGCCCGGTGGCACGCCCCGTCTGGAACAGCGAGACCGCCCAGCCGAGCGTCGTGGTGCACAACAGCGCCAGTGCGAGCACCGCGAACTGCAGGCGACGTCGTTTTCGCTGCTTGATCTGCAATTCGGACTCGCTGCCGGCCACAGCTGCGGACGATTTCTCCATACGCCCGGGGCGATGCTTCTCTAGCACCATCTTCTACTCCCAAGATCTCGCGGAGAGGGTTCGTTCGAACACCCCGTCTGCGACCTCGGCGATGCTCTCCCAGGTGAGCTGCTCCGCGCGCGTCCATCCGCGCTGACGCAGTTCATCGATCGTACTCGAACCCAGCCGGTCCTCGATCGCATCCGCGAAAGCGGCGACGGTCTCTCCCGGCCCGGCGTCGACGACCACACCGCCGCCCTGGACCACGCCCGGCAGGCCGCCTTTCCGCGGCACGAACGGCACGCAGCCCTTGGCCATGGCCTCCAGCGCCACCATGCCGAACGGCTCTTCCCACTCACAGGGGTAGACGAAGAAGTCGTTCTCGGCGAACAGCTGGAACACCTCGGAATGGGGTTTCGGGCCCAGCACACGTGCGACCTCGGTTCCGGCATCGGCGTTCAGCTTGTGGGCGGCCTTCAGCACCTGGGAGAGATACGGGCTGGGCGCATTGTCCGAGCCGGCGCCGGTGCCGCCGACCAGGTCGATGCGTGCGTCCACCCCTCGGCGCCGAAGCTCTGCGCAGACGGCGACGGCCTCGAGCGGGCCCTTCTCGGGAATGATGCGACCGGCGTAGATCAGCTTCACCGATCCATCGCGGTCGCCCCGCTCCTGCCGCGTGATCTGGCGTCGCGACACCCCGTTCGGTATGACGACGAGGCCGGAGGCCTCGGGGTACTCCCCTTGGGCTCTGTCCATCATGAACTCGCTGCAGAACGCGACACCGTCGTTGCTCTCGAAGACCTCGCCCGCCGCGCTCTTCGAGACGTACCCGGTGAGGTCGTTGTGCATGTGCAGCATGATGACGCCCCGGTACCCGAAACCTCGCAGCATCCGTGCGTAGTGCGGTCGGTTGTGAACGTGCACCAGACGGGCGTCCTTGATCTTGCGGAAGGCCGAGTAGACCCAGATCTTCTCCGGCAGAATCCGGTAGTACGCCGCAGCGAACGACTTTCGCGCGGCAAACGCAAGCGCCCGAGAGAGTCCCCTCATCGCCACGTCGAACGCCCGGTACACGGGGTGGGAGGTCACCTGCTGCGCGCCGGCGAAGCTGACGCTGGAGTACGGGCACGCGACGACCGTCGTGTAGCGAGAAAGCGCGTAGGTCTCGCGTACCCACGTCGCGATCGCGCCTCCTTCGCCGTCGAAACGTTCCTGAGCGGGAAGCAGCGCGGCCACGTCGACGTGCTGCGCGGGCGGTGTCGCCTTCATCGTCCCTGCCCCCGCAAGGTCAGCATGACCAGACCAGGGGCAACACAGGCAGACATGTGACGCTCTTCGGAAGATGGATCGGCGGAACTGATCGCTGCTCGGTCTGGGCTTGCCGTCATCGGGGCCGTCGTCTTCGCAACTGGATCAACTCTACCGCGAGAAGGCCGACACACGCGCCGGCGGTGTTGGCGACGATGTCCATCACGCTCGGCGTACGGCCGGGGAGCAGAAGCGCCTGGACCGACTCGATCGCAAGGGAGGCGAGAAAGGAGATCGGCAGAACAAGGTATCTCCTGCGGGAGAGCAGCAGCGCGAGAAGGACGCCGAAGGGGAGGAACAAGGCGATGTTGGCCCCGAACTCCATCCGGTCGTACGTGATGAAGGGTATGGCCTTGGTGACCCTGGCGAGGAGAGGGGAGATGCCTTTGTCCACATGCTCCGGCCAGAAGGCCACAAGGCCGAGAAGCACGACATACGTGGCGAGACAGACGACGGCCCGACGGCGGATCCGTGGAGATGCCGGTTCTGATGGGGCTGCCGGGGGAACGGGGACGCTCTCTGCGGGCGGAAGAGGAGCCACGCGAGGAGGGGGTGCCGCGGGGAAGAGGGAAGGCTGTCGCAGAGCACCGCGTGCCGCGAGCGAAGCGGAGGACGGCGGTGTATCCATGACAGGCTCCCCCCTTCCGCGATCCGTCCACAAGTCTGTCCGACGGCGCCTGAATGCAAGCCGACAGGACGACCGATCAGAGCGACAGGTTCTCCTTCACGACCGCGGCGAGGCGTTCCGCGCAGGACTGCGCGGTCTCGCGGTCGGCGGCTTCGACCATGACACGGACGAGGGACTCGGTGCCCGAGGCGCGCAGCAGCACGCGGCCGGTGTCTCCGAGCATCTCCTCGCACGCGAGGACCGCCGCGGCGACGGCCGCATCGGCGACTCGCGTCTTGTCGACGTCCGTCACGTTGATGAGCACCTGCGGGTACACGGTCATCACCGAGGCGAGCTCGGCGAGCGTCTTCCGTGTCCGCGCCATCTCCGCGACCAGGTGCAGGCCGGTGAGGACGCCGTCGCCGGTCGTGGCGAAGTCGCTCATGATGACGTGTCCGGACTGCTCTCCGCCGAGCGAGTATCCACCGGAGTTCATGTCCTCGAGCACGTAGCGGTCGCCCACGGCGGTCTGCCGCACGGCGATCCCGTGCTCACGCATCGCGACGTGCAGACCGAGGTTGCTCATCACCGTCGCGACGAGGGTGTCGTCGGCGAGACGGCCGCGCTCCTTCATCGAGACCGCGAGGATCGCCATGATCTGGTCGCCGTCGATGACGTTCCCCTCGGCGTCGACGGCGAGGCAGCGGTCTGCATCCCCGTCGTGTGCGATGCCCACGTCGGCGCCGACCCGGACGACCTCGGCCGACAGCTTCTCGAGGTGCGTCGAGCCCACGCCGTCGTTGATGTTGATGCCGTCGGGATCGGCGCCGATCACGGTCACCTTCGCTCCGGCGTTGCGGAACGCCTCGGGGGAGGCCCCGGAGGCCGCGCCGTGGGCGCAGTCGAGCACGACGTGCAGCCCGTTGAGGCGGTTCGGGAGCGACGCGAGCAGATGCATCACGTAGCGGTCCTCGGCATCCGCGAAACGGCGGACGCGCCCGACGTCGGCGCCGGTCGGCTGCAGCTTGGGGCCGGTCATCGCCTGCTCGATCCGCTGCTCGACCTCATCGGGCAGCTTGACGCCGCCGCGCGCGAAGATCTTGATGCCGTTGTCCGGCGCCGGGTTGTGCGACGCGGAGATCATCACCCCGAAGTCGGCGTCGATGTCGGAGATCAGGAACGCAGCGGCCGGTGTCGGCAGCGTGCCGGCGTCGAGCACATCGACCCCCGACGAGGCGAGGCCCGCCTCGACGGCGGCGCTGAGGAAGTGACCCGAGATCCGGGGGTCGCGGGCGACTACGGCGGTGAGTCGCTTGCCGGCGGCCTTGCGAGCCTCGGCAATACGGCCCTGGCCCAGGACGACGGCAGTCGCCTGGGCCAGGGTGAGCGCGAGTTCGGCGGTGAGGGGGCCGTTGGCCAGACCCCTCACGCCATCGGTACCGAACAGTGCCATGGAAGGAACTGTGTGCGGATCAGCGCTTCGAGTACTGAGGCGCCTTGCGGGCCTTCTTGAGTCCGGCCTTCTTGCGCTCCTTCACACGGGCGTCGCGCGAGAGGAAGCCGGCCTTCTTCAGGGTCGGGCGGTTGTTCTCGGCGTCGATCGCGTTGAGCGCACGGGCGATGCCGAGGCGCAGCGCGCCGGCCTGGCCCGAGTCGCCGCCACCCGAGATGCGGGCGATGACGTCGTAGGCGCCGGCGAGGTTGAGCGCCGTGAACGGGTCGTTGATCAGCTGCTGGTGCAGCTTGTTCGGGAAGTAGTCCTCGAGGGTACGGCCGTTCACCGTGAAGGTGCCGGTGCCGGGGACGAGGCGCACGCGGGCGATGGCCTGCTTGCGGCGGCCCACAGCGGCGCCCGGCACGTTCAGCACGCGCGGGGCAGCCGTCTCGACGACCTCGGACTCCGGGGTCGAGGTGGTGTAGTTCTGCGGGAAGTCGGTGGTGGTGTCCTGGTTGTCAGCCACGAGTATGTCCTTAGTGTGAAGCGGCGCTTACTGGGCGACCTGGTCGAGGGTGTAGGGCGTGGGCTGCTGAGCGGCGTGCGGGTGCTCGGCACCGGCGTACACCTTGAGCTTGCTCAGCTGCTGGGCACCCAGGCGGTTCTTCGGGAGCATGCCGCGCACGGCCTTCTCCACCGCGCGGACGGGGTTCTTCTCGAGGAGCTCGGAGTAGGTGGTCGCCTTGAGGCCGCCCGGGTAGCCCGAGTGGCGGTAGGCGATCTTCTTCTGGAGCTTCTGGCCGGTGAGCGCCACCTTCTCGGCGTTCACGATGATCACGAAGTCGCCGGTGTCGACGTGGTTCGCGAAGGTCGGCTTGTGCTTGCCGCGCAGGATGGCGGCGGCGTGCGAGGCCAGGCGGCCCAGAACGACATCGGTTGCGTCGATGACGATCCAGTCGCGCTGGACCTCACCGGTCTTCGGGGTGTAAGTGCGCGTCACGATAGTGCTGCTTTCTTGATTCGAACGGAGGAGTTCGTGAATCCCGCTCCGGGGTGGTTCTTCGCCGAGGGCTCGGAACACGCCAGTGGAGGGCTCACGTTCGTCGTGCCGGCCGCCCGGACAAGCCTGGGGCAGGCACCAAAGCTCTACTTTACGGCATGAGCGCAGCCTGCGCCAGTTGGTCCGGAGGGCGCGGTCTCCGCGGAGGACCTTCGGGCCCGGATTTCTCACGCGTGTCGGTCCTCCCTCATTCACGGGGAGGCCCGGGAATAAGGGAAGAAGCGAAGATGAACGATCTATATGATGAGGTGTCGTGCTTGTGCGCCTCTGTAGCCAGTGGACATCGTGCTGCATCGGCGCCTTAGGTATTTTGGGGAGGCAGTCGGAATGGGTGACATCGGGGGAGTGTGGGCGGGCGCGCTCGTAAGGAACGCAGCGAGGCGATTGCAATTCGCTGCCGCGGCGGTCGAAGGGATCGCGGAAGAAGTCGCCGCAGTGGCCTCTCTCATCGGCGGGTCGCTTGAGGCCGGCGGTAAGATCCTCGTCTGCGGCAATGGAGGAAGCGCTGCGTGTGCGCAGCATTTCGCGGCCGAGTTCACTGGCAAGCTGAAGATCGATCGAGCGCCGTATCCGGCGATCTCGCTGACCACTGACACCTCGGCTCTGACCGCGATCGCGAACGATTATGGTTACGACGAGGTCTTCTCCCGTCAGGTTCAGGCCCTTGCCCGCCCTGGGGATGTGGTGGTCGGCCTTTCTACGAGCGGATCCAGCCGGAACGTCGTCAAGGCCTTTGAGGCCGCGCGAGCGGTGGGCGCGCTCACCGTCGGGCTGACGGGAGCAGACGATGCGCTCGGCGCCGACCATTCGCTGAGCGTGCCTCTCCGCGAGACGGCGCGGATCCAGGAAGCGCACGATCTGATCCTTCACGAGCTTGCACAGGTCGCGGAACGGATCCTCGTCCCCGATCTCGCCTTCGACGCGAGCTCCTGTCCTTTCGGTTTCGTGCTCGAGGAACGAGAGCTCGCGGAGTTCCGCGAGTGGGTCGCGCAGACGGGGCAGCGGCTGGTGACGACCAACGGCGTCTACGACCTCTTCCACTCGGGCCATGCGGCGTCCTTGGCTGCGGCTCGTGCGCAGGGAGACCGTCTGGTGGTCCTGGTCAACGACGATGCGTCCGTACGCAGGCTCAAGGGCGAGAGCCGGCCGATCCGCGGGGAGGCCGAGCGCGTGGGAGACATCGCGAGGTTGCCGATGGCCGATCACGTCGTCCTCATGACGGCGGACGATCCGCGTTCCCTTCTCGAGGTGCTGAAGCCTGCCGTGCATGCGAAGGGGCGTGACTACGAAGGTCGCGGTCTGATCGAGGCCGAGACCGTCGAGCAGGGAGGCGGGGAGATCGTCTACCTGGATCTCGTCCCCGGGGTCTCCACCACGGGTCTGGTGGAGAGGGCGACGCGTTGAGCCGTATCGTGGGGCCGATCGTCGTGGTCGGCGATGTGATGCTCGATGTCTTCAGCGAGGGAAGCGCGACCCGGATCAGCCCGGAGGCACCTGTCCCCGTGCTGTCCAATCCGCGGCACCGCGAGGTGCTCGGAGGGGCGGCGAACACCGCGGTCAACGTGCGGACACTCGGCGTAGAGGCTCGCCTCGTCGGCGTGATCGGGGAGGACGCGGCGGGGCGTCGGTGCGCGAGCCTGGCCTCGGAGTCGGGTCTCGTCGACGGGCTGATCGTCAGCGCCGAGCATCCGACCACGGTGAAGACGCGCTACGTCGCCTCCGGGCAGCAGATCATGCGACTGGATGTCGAGTCGAAGGCCGTTCCCCCGACGGCCCATGGACGCCTCATCGAGGCGGTGCGCAGCGCGCTGGACAGTGCGTCCTGCGTGGTCATCTCCGACTACCAGAAGGGCGCGATCTCCGCCGAGGTGGTCACGGCGATCATCGAGGCGGCCACTGCTGCGGGGGTGCCGGTGGTGGTCGACAGCAAGTGCAAGGACTTCTCCGTCTACCGGGGCGCGCGTGTCATCACGCCGAACCACCTGGAGGCCACGGCTGCCACGGGCGAAGAGGACTCCGACAAGGCGGCTGCTCTGCTCGCGGAGGCGACCGGGGGAGACGTGATCGTCACGCTCGGCCCCGAGGGGATGCTGGTGCGCAGCGAAGAGGGCACGACTCGCGTTCCGTCGCAGGTGCGGGAGGTCTCCGACGTCACCGGAGCGGGGGACACGGTGACCGCGGCGGTCGCGGTCGCACTCGCGGAAGGGGCCTCGGTGCTCGAGGCCGCGCGCTGGGCGACCGCCGCGGCAGCGGTAGCCGTCGGGCACCATGGGACCTATGCGGTGCATCGTGCGGAGATCGCGATTCCCGTGCGGACGCCCTCCACATGAGGCTCCTCGTGATCCGGCACGGCGAGACGGTCTCCAGCCGGCTGGGCCATTTCACCGGACGCGCCGACGTCGCCCTCTCGGAGCGGGGGCGTGAGCAGGCGGGGCAGTGGCGCGAGGCGCTGACGGACTTCTGCCGTGGCGAGGAGGTGTCCGTCGCGTCGTCGCCGCTCAGCCGATGCATCGAGACGAGCACCGCGGCCGGGATGACGGCGGACGTATGGCCCGATCTGGTCGAGTGGGACCTCGGCGTGCTCGACGGACTGTCAGCTGACGACCATCGACGGGCGCACCCGGAGTGGAATCTGTTCGTCGATGGTCCGCCGAAGAACAGCGGCGAACGAGTGCACGAGGTTCGCGAACGAGCCGAGCGAGTGCTGGCGCGCGTGACCGAGAGGGGCGCCGACGCGGTCCTCTTCACGCACGGGCAGTTCGCGAAGGTGCTGGTGGGTGTCGTCCTGTCTCTGCCTGCAGAGGCGTCATCACGTTTCGCCCTCGGTCCTGCTCGGGGAGTGCTCTTCCTCGATAGAGTGCAGGGAAAGAGCCTGGCCGGGTGGAACATCGCTCCGTCGCCGGAACGGCTGTGGAACGGGTTGTCTTGAATGCTGAGCACGAAGAAGCTTCGAGTCGTAGACCTGATCCGTCGGCGCGCACGCAGGAGCACCCCGTCTGACACCGCGGCCGAGAGCATCGCCGCGCTCGGCAGGCAGAAGGGCAGGCTCCTGAGGGTGGCGATCGCCCGCGTGGACGGTATCGGCGACTGGCTGATCACCTTGCCGCTCGCGATCGCCGTCAGGGACCATCCGGCGGTCGACGAGGTGACCCTCATATCCGACGCCGCGCATCGCGGACTGCTGGAACGCGACGGCTTCCGCTTCGAGGGCATCGATCTCTGGGCATCGCATCACACCCCTTGGCCTCACGGAGCGGCCGGCAAGGTCCTGGCGATCAGCCGCCTGGGCCAACGCCGTGCTCAGCGGGTGGGGCGGGCGTTCCGCGGTCGATACGACCTCGTCATCCTGCCGCGCTGGGATACCGACCGCGGGCAGAATCTTCGCTTCTTCGCGGTCGGAACCGGCGCGGAGATCGCTGGCCACGACCCGGGCCTGCAGCCGCAGGCCTCGCCGAAGGAACGGGCGGAGGGAGACGTGCTGACGATCGCCTGCCGCGACAGCAGAGAGCATGCGCATGAGAGCATGCGCATCGAGGCGCTCTCCGATGCCCTGGGTGTCGAGGGCGGGGGGCCGGGATCCGTCCGCGAGTTCTTGGGGCTCCGTTCGCACCGCTCTCTTCCGCAGCAGGCGGTGATCCTGCACACCAGCGCTCATGATGCATTCCGATGCTGGCCGATCGCCCACTGGAGCGCACTGATCTCGGCGTTGCTGGAAGGACAGAACAACCGTGTGGTCCTCGTGGGTTCGCCGGCGGACCGCGACGCTCACGCGCAGTTCGTCGCACTCGACCCTGAGCGCGTGCGATCGGTCGCCGGAGAGACGGGCCTGAACGCACTTCCCGCGGTGCTCGACGATGCGGCCGTGTTCGTCGGCAACGACAGCGGACCCGCGCATTTCGCGGCGGGCGTGGGCGTTCCGGTGGTCGTCGTCTCCTGCTTCCCGGTGGGCGACGACCCGTCGCACCCGAACAGCCCGGATCGTTTCGCCCCCCGGTCGTCCGGGGGAACGACGATCCTGCGGCCGCCTCCTCAGCCGATCCCTTTCGCGCAGATGTCCGCCGCTCGGCGTGACGCTCTCATTTCGCAGGTCAGCGTGGCCGATGTCCTCCGGGCCACCAACGACGCCCTGGAGAGGACCTCGCATGTCTGAGCAGAAGCCATTGGAGATCGCGTACGTCTCTTATGGCGACTCGGCGGATGCGATGGCAGCGTCCGGCGTTCCGCATTACCTGAGGCAGGGGTTCACCGGAGTCGCAGCTGCACGCATCTCGCCTGTCAGCGCTCGTCCGGGCATCGTCGCCAGACTCGCTGCGAAGCTGCTGAGCTTCCGGCCTCGCCGCGCCGACTGGGAGCGGAATTACCTGCACGGGTCCGTGCTTCCCCGGATGCGGTCGCGGCTCCGCACCAGGCGCCTGCGACGGCTGGCGCCGGATGCGGATGTCGTGCTCCATGTGCGGACCTGGTATTCCGCGATCTCCGTTCCCTATGCGTCGTTCATCGACGCGACGGTGACGATGGTTCGGGGGTATGACGACACATGGGACCTCTCCGACAAGCAGTTCGCCGCTGAGACCCGGATCGAAGGAGACTTCTATCGCCGTGCCCTGGTGGTCTACACCGCGTCGCGCGCGGCGTCGCAGAGTCTGATCGATGACTATGGCGTCGCCCCCGAACGGATCGTCCAGGTGGGTGCGGGGCGGACTCTCCGTGGGCTGACGGAACTGAGCGGAGAACGAATCGCCGAGAGGATCCGCGTTCCGAACATCCTGTTCGTCGGAAAGGACCCCGTGCGCAAGGGGTTGCCGGAGCTTCTGGAGGCCTTCTCGGAGATCCGGGGCGAGTTCCCGAAAGCGACTCTGACGATCGTCGGTCCCGAAGTGGAACGCCCTGAGTACTCCGAACCGGGAGTGCACTGGCACGGGCTCGTCGCGGACAAGGAACGTGTCAGCGAGTTCTATGCCGCGGCCAGCGTCTTCGTCCTGCCGGCTCACCGTGAGTCATACGGGCTCGTGGTTCCCGAAGCGATGTCCTTCGGTCTGCCGTGCGTCGTGAGCAGCACCGGTGAGCTTCCCTATCTCGTCGAGGACGGCGTGGACGGCGCAGTGCTCGCGGAGGTCGATGCCACGCACATCGCATCGTCGATCCGGGAGATCCTGTCGGACCGGACGTCTTATGCGGAGCTAGCCTCGGCCGCATATGCGAAGTCGGGCAGGTTCGATTGGACGCACATCGCTCAGACCATGACGGACGACATGGCAGAGCGCCTGCGTTCCGGCCGTGAAGGTGAGTCGAGGACGCGCTGACGACCCCGTGTCGTCATGAGACGAACCGGCGGATGTCGTCCGCGAATCTCGCTTCGCTGAACCGCGCGGTCACCGACGCCGAATCGAATCGGGGAAGAGCCAGAGCAGCTTCGATCGCGGACGCGATGTCGGAGACTGCCGTCGAACTCGCGGTCACACCGCTGACGCCCGCATCGTAGGTTTCGACCTGTCCGCCTGCGGGGCCCGTGACGACGGGGGTTCCCGCTGCCTGAGCCTCGACGGGCACGATCCCGAAATCCTCGACGGGCGGGAACACGAATACCGATGCACGTTGCATGAGAGCGTAGAGCAGCTCATCGGATGGGGAGAGGACGACGAGGGCCGGGACCTTGGCCTGCGCCGCGACTGCCCGCAGATGCTCTTCCTCCGGCCCGCGACCCGCGATGATCACCGGAAGCCCCGCGGCTTCGGCCGCGTGGATCACGAGATCGAGACGTTTGTACGGGATGAAGCGAGATGCTCCGAGCACGAACGTGTCGGGTAGCTGTGAGAGCAGGCGTCTTTCGGCGTCATCGGTGACCATCGTGCGCCAGTCGTCGACGGACAGGATGCGGTCGACGGCGACCGGCGGATGGATGACGATGGCGTCGCGCTCCCATGCCGTGGCGATCCTGTCACGGACAAAGGCGCTGTTCGCGGCGATGGACGTCGCCTCCTGCGCTCGTCGGCGGTCGATACGGCGGAACACCGGAGCGACGGATCGTATCGCCACGCTGTTCCCGCGTTCGTCCAGCTCCGGATTCCAGATGTAGCGCGCCGGCGTGTGCGCATAGACGAACTTCGGAACGTCTTCGCCACGGAACCGTGCGTGATGGGCGAAAAGATGGGAACTGATCAGCATCCAGTCGTACTGGGCGGACTCCTTCAGCCGTCGCCATGTGGGCACCATGAGGGGCAGGGCCAGAGCCTTCTTATGCCGAAGCGGCGTACGGGCGAGCCAGGTCTCGCGGACATTCCGGCCGGCGAATCGTTGCGGCGCATCGTCCCAGAGACACTGGATGTCGGCATCGGGGAATGACTCTGCCATGGCCCCGAGCACGTGTTCAGCACCTCCGGAGGACTCGATCCACTCATGGACCAGGATGCCTGCCACTACGGTCGCCCCATCCCGTAGTAGTGCCAGCCGGCGGCGCGCCACGCGGCCGAGTCGAGACAGTTCCTTCCGTCGATCACGACGCGCCCGTCGGTGAGGGCCGAGACGTGCGCCGGATCCAGCTCACGTCGGTACTCATCCCACTCGGTGACCACGAGAACGGCGTCGGCGCCGCGAAGTGCCGAGTCCCTGTCCGTGACATATGTGAGCTGGGGGTGCGCCCGACGCGCATTCTCGATCGCCTGAGGATCGGTGACGATGACGGCCGCGCCGAGTCCGTGCAGCCTCACCGCGGCGTCGAGCGCGGGGGAGTCGCGGATGTCGTCGCTGTGGGGCTTGAAGGCTGCTCCCAGAACGGCGACGCGCTTGCCGTGCACGGAGCCTCCCAAGCCGTCGACGACGAGCTGCACGGCGCGCTCACGACGGCGGAGGTTGATCGCATCGACCTCGCGGAGAAAGGCGACGGACTCACCCTTGCCGAGTTCTTCGGCGCGTGCGGAGAAAGCACGGATGTCCTTCGGCAGGCACCCCCCGCCGAAGCCGATTCCCGCGCCGAGGAAGCGGCGCCCGATGCGGACGTCGTGACCGATCGCGTCTGCGAGCTGCGTCACATCGGCACCGGTCACCTCAGCGATCTCAGCCATTGCGTTGATGAATGAGATCTTCGTGGCGAGAAAGGCGTTCGCCGCGACCTTCACCAGCTCAGCGGTCGCGTAGTCGGTGACGAGGAAAGGCGTGCCTTTCGCGACAGCCGGGTAGAAGACGTCCCGCATGAGCTGTGCGGCACGTTGGCCGTCTTCACCGTCGGGCACTCCGACCACGAGACGATCCGGATCGATCGTGTCCTGCACGGCCCAGCCTTCACGCAGGAACTCGGGGTTCCAGATCAGTGTGGCGCCGGTCGGAGCGATGCGCGCGGCCAGCTGCGCGGCGGTGCCCACGGGAACCGTCGACTTGCCCGCAACGACATCCCCGGGACGGAGATGCGGCAGGAGATCGGTGACCGCCTTGTCGACGTAGGTGAGGTCGGCGGCATAGCCTCCTGCCTGCTGCGGGGTGCCTACTCCGATGAAGTGGACCGTCGATCCCTCAGCGTCGGCGCTCTCCGTGCTGAAGCGCAGACGCCCCGAGGCGATGCCGTCTCGGAGGAGATCCTTGAGCCCCGGCTCGAAGAACGGAGCCTCGCCCTTCGAGAGCGCGTCGATCTTGCGCCCATCGACGTCGATGCCGATCACTTCGTGACCGATCGACGCCATCGCGGCTGCGTGCACCGCGCCCAGGTAGCCGCAGCCGATGACTGACATGCGCATGGAATCCCCCAATCAACGAGAAGCTCGTGAGCCTTCGCAGCTTATGACCATTGTGTGCTTGTAACGCGGGCGACGACGGAGTCTGTTGGCGACCATCAATGCGCAGTGTCGCCGGGGGCGAGTACGACACGGACCGTCTTGATGAGGATCAGCAGGTCATTCGCCAGCGACCAGTTCTCGACGTAGGACAGATCGAGACGTACCGTCTCTTCCCAGGATAGGGTCGAGCGGCCGCCGACCTGCCACGGCCCGGTGATACCGGGCTTCATGAGGAAGCGACGATGAACGTGTGCCGCATACATCTCGACTTCTCGTGGCAGCGGGGGCCGGGGGCCCACGAGCGACATCGATCCGGCGAAGACGTTGAAGAGCTGAGGCAGCTCGTCGAGACTGAACTTGCGCATCACTCGTCCCACCTTGGTTATGCGAGGGTCGTCGCGAAGCTTGAACATGACTTCGTTCCCGAGGCCGACTTGCTGATTGCGCACTTCCTCGAGCTGTTCCTCGGCGTCGACCACCATCGAACGGAACTTCACCATGCGGAAATGCCGGCCGCCCCGGCCGACACGTTCCTGGAGGAAGAACGCGGGGCCGTGAGAGGTCGCTCGCACGATGAGACTCAGGATCAGGAACAGCGGGCTGAGGATGACGATGCTCAATCCGCTGATGAGGAGATCGAACGATCGCTTCACGAAGCGCTGACCATGGCTGAAGGACGGTGTCTCCACATGGATCAGAGGGAGGCCTGCGACGGGTCTGATGTGCATCCGCGGTCCGGCGACGTCCATGATGCCGGGCGACAGCACGAGATGCTGGTGTCCGGCTTCGAGGGACCACGAGATCCTCTTCAACTGTGCGGCGGGGATCTCATTGGCGGACGCGATGACCAGGGTGTCGGCGCCGGTATCGCGCATTGCCGCGATGATGTTGTCGAAGTCGCCCACCACCGGGATTCGTTCCCGCCGCGCAGAGATGTATCCGCCGGCGTCTCCGAGCGAGGCAGTCGGGAGACATACGCCGATCGCTGTGAATCCAGCATTCGGGGAGGCGCGAAGTTCGTTCGCGAGATGCGTGACGGAACTCGTGGTCCCCACCAGCAGCGCCTTCGCTGCATACGCCCCTGCGGCGCGACGATGGCGGAGCCAGCCGCGCCATGCGGCGCGTGAGAGAAGGAGGGCCATCAGCCCGATCGGCAGGGACAACAGCAGGAATCCGCGGGCGAGATCCGCCTTGGCCAAGTAGGCGATGATCGCGATGACGCCGAACAGACGTAGGCTGGCTGAGATCACCCGGAGCTGTTCGGTCCAACCGGAGCCCAGTATTCGGTGGCTGCGAGAATCGTTCAGGCCGAGAGACCAGACCCAGGCAAGAGCGATCAATGTGGAGATGAGCCAATATGGCAAGTCGTCACGAAACTCCGCACCGAAGCCGAGCCACATCACCTGGGTGACGAAGACCACCACGGTGATGATGGCCAGATCACTGAGCAGCAGGATCAACGAGATGCTCTTACGCCAGCTTCTCACCGGAGCTCCGTCGCTCTTTGGCTGTGCGGAGAGCGCTCTGGAAGCGCCAACAGACATAGTCACGCCAATCACCTTTCCCCAAAGGTTGCGCGGTGCCCCTCCCGCAGCCCGCGCATGCGGACTGCCATTCAGGATAGCCGACGAAGGCCTTTGCGGGTGCCCTGCCCTTGGCCGACAGCTCGCCGACAGGATCGTGGTTTCGGCCGCGGCGAAATCCGATCAGTCGAGCCAGCCCCGGTCGATGAGGGCGGCGCGCAGCGCCTCGCGGTTGCGGGTGTGCCGCCCGATCAGCTTGCGCCGCACGTTGGCGAGGTGCACCCGCACCGTGTTGACGCTGATGCCCAGGTCGTCGGCCACGGATGCCGGGGTGGCGTTCGGGTGTGAGAAGTATTGCTCGATCACCTGCTGCTCGCGGGGCGAGAGCCCGTCCTCCTTGGTCTCGAGAGCGCGGTTCCAGCTCTGCGTGACGTTGTCCAGCGACCAGCCGGTGCCCGCGGCCGCGTCGCGGGCGCGCTCCACGAGGCCCCGCGCGTCCTGCCGCATGTCGAACACCGACCAGACCCGTAGCAGGGCCGCGGCATCGAGCAGCTCACGATGCGGATGGGCGGAGTCGTAGACGAGCACGACACGGGAGCGGCGGCTGGTGCTCTCCCGGATGATGCGCGGCGTCGCATCGGCGGGCTCATGCATGGACAGCACGATCGAGGCATCTCCGGGAGCGCCGGAGCCGGGCGCGAGCCAGTCCACCGGGCCGGGGAGGCGGCTGGCGAGGAAGGAGGTCAGCGCGGTCCCCGCCATACGATGGCTGGTGATCACGCTGATCGAGGGGCCCGCGGGCCGGGTGCGCGCCATGGCGTCAGTGTAGCGACATGCGCGGCAGGGACTCCGGCGCGCGCTAGTGTGGCCGCATGCGCAGGGCCGCCCCGCCGGTACGGCAGATCACCGTCGACGTCGTCGACGACGCGCTGTTCACCGGGGTCGCGCTCGCCGCGATCACCCGGGACCGGGGTCTCTCCACGGTCGTCCGCCGGGTGGAGTCGGGATGGATCCAGTACATCTCGGAGTTCGACGACGCCTCCGGCGTGGTGGTGGTGCGCAGCCGCCTCGACGACCACGTGCCCACGGTGCTGAAGGTCCGGGCGCTGGCCCGGATCGGCGTACTGCCTGTGATCCTGCTCGACGAACCGAACGCGGCGCTGGAGACGCGGCTGATCGAGGCGGGCGCCGCTGACGTCCTCACCCGTGAGGACGACATCGAAGAGCTGCTGACGGCGATCTCCGAGGTGCGTCCCATGAGCACGCCCGTCAGCGTCGCGCTGAGCGATGTGCGGCTGTCGGACCGCGAGCTGCAGGTCGCCTGTCTCTACGTCGGGCGGACGGCGCCATCGACACCGGTGCTCGCGACCCTGCTCGGCATCCCGCACGCCTCGGTCTGCAAGTACCTGCAGCGCGCGCGGACCGCGCTGCGTGCGGTGGGGGACACGTCGACCCGGGCGGCGCTGCGGCAGGTGCTGCTCCGCGACGGCTGGGTCGACGCCGGACAGGCCTGACGGCAAGAGGAAAGGCCCCGTCCCTGTGAGGGGAGACGGGGCCTTTCCCGATTCGCGGATCAGGCGGTGGCGGTTCCGGAGAAGTTCACGGTGCCGAGGCCGAACGCGACCGCGCCGGTGGCGAAGCCGTGCAGATCCCAGTTCAGGACCATCGGGCACTCGATCGAGAGACCGATGCCGTACTGCAGCGTGGTCTTCACGGTGACGGTGAGCTTCGTCGGCTTGGTGCCGTAGCCGATGAGGCCGCCGGCGTCGATGCCGTTGGGCAGCACGACGTTGTTGAAGACGAAGCCGCCGGCGAAGGGGCCGATGGTCGAGATGTTGCCGGCGCCGGCGCCGAGGCCGACCGACGAGTTGTACGTCCGGTTGTCGGACATCGTCAGCGTCGCCTGCGTGATGATGAAGGTGAAGGCGGGCTGGAAGATGTTCTGCCAGCTGATGCCGCACGCGGTGGCGTCGATGCCGAACACGGCGGGCATCGCGATGGTGCCGCGGTTGCCCGCGACGATCGCCTGCGAGGTCCAGGCCCCGGCGATCAGCCCGCCGACGAGCGGCAGGCCCGCCTTGATGCAGGTCGGACAGGCAGGCGTGGACGCCGATGCCATCGGCAGCGCGGCGGCCGCGGCGACGACGGGAGTGGCCCAGGCCGCGCCCTTCAGGACTGTACGACGGTCGAGCGGCTTCTTGGTTTCGATTTCGGGCATGCGAAAACGTCCTTCCCCAGTGGTTCCCCAGTGCAGGCGAAGGTGCCTGCGACTCCTGAGGATGACGCTAGGGAGGGTAGGGGTATGTATGCAGGAACGTCCTCTAAAAGATTACTTATATAGGGGGCAAAATATCGGGGGTACCCGCCGGGGCGGGATCGAGCTGGACATCCGAATGCCTCAGAACGGGCGAGGCGGTGGCCGGCGGAGAGATATATCGCCGCGTTCCTCGACGCCGGCCTCCTGTGCGAGGCGCGCCGGTAGCATGATCACCGTGCCAGGCCCGTTGAGCATCTTCCCGCCGCTGATCATCTCCGTCGTGCTGATCGCGAGCGGGATCGCCAAGCTCCGCCACCCCGATGACCTCGACGGCTGGACGGCCATGGGCGTCCCCGCGCCCTTGCGTCGCACCTGGCTGTTGCGGTTCCATCCCTGGGGCGAGATCGTGCTGGGGCTCGCGCTCGCCGTGCTGGGCGGACTGCTCGGCACCCTCGCCGCGACGGTCGCCCTGCTGCTGATGCTCGCCTATCTCGTGTTCGTCGTGCGTACGGTGCGTTCGGGCGCTGACACGTCCTGCGCCTGCTTCGGCGAACGGCGGAGGGTCACCGGCGCGACAGTGACCCGCAACTCCTGGTATGTGCTGCTGAGCGCCGCCGCGGCCGCGACCGTGTGGGCGGACCCGCTCTGGGGTGGACCGCTGGCGGCCGTGCACGGCGACGGGTGGCTGTGGCTGCTCGGGCTCGCCGCTGCGGCGTTGACCGTGGTCGTCACGATGTGGCCGGAGCCCGCCGCATCGGCCCCGGCGCATCCCGGGCCGGTCGTCGAGCAGGGCTCCGTCGGAGACGACGAGGAGCTGCTCGACTACATCCGCACCCGCACCCCCGCGGTGCCGGTCATGCTCGCCGACGGCACCGAGATCACCCTGCGCCAGCTGAGCCTCCAGCAGCCCCTCCTGCTCCTCGCGGTCAACCCCGGGTGCGGGGCCTGCACCAAGGTCATGGAGAGCACGCCGCAGTGGCGCGAGTTGCTGCCCGAGGTGTCCATCCGGTTCTTGCTCACCGACCGACCGGGCGCGAGCGAGGCGACCGAGCGCACCGAGCCGCAGTCGGTCCACGACCCCCACCAGTACGTCCGCGACTCGATCGGGGACTGGTTCACCCCCAGCGCCGTGCTGCTGGGGATGGACGGCCAGCTCGCCGGAGGACCGGTGACCGGCTATGCGGCGATCGCCGAGTTCGTCGCCGACGTCTACGAGAGCCTGCACGGAGAGCGTCCGCCGGCCTGACCGCTGCTGTCGACGGCGCTTCGGCCTGCAGGCCTGATCAGCGGCCGCGATGCGCGGGCTACAGGCCCGACCAGCGTCCCATCGGCCAGAGGATTGCGACGGCCTTGCCGACGATCTGCTCGTCCTTCGCCCAGCGCCAGCACGAGGGGTCGGGATCGGTGCGCCCGCGGCACGGGTAGGCGCCGTCGGACGACCGTGACCGGTGGTCGCCGAGCACCAGGTACGAGCCCTCCGGCACGGTGACCTCGGGCAGGCAGCGCGACGACACCGGGGTCGATGCGCAGTCCAGCGTTCCCGGTTCGAAGGGGAAGTCCTCGAAGACATAAGGCTCATCGAGGGGCTCACCGTCGACGATGAGCTTCCCGTCGGCGGTGCAGCACTTCACGGTCTGCCCGGGGCCGGCGACCACCCTCTTGATGAGGGTGTGCGGTCCCGACGGACCGAACCCGGTGACCTCTCCGACCCAGCGCAGCACCGACTTGACGGGGTTCTCGGAGGCCGGGGCCTGGCCGTCCCATGCGGCGTCGGCGTCGAAGACCACGACGTCCCCGGTGCTCGGATGGGCGTCGCCGAGGAAGGCGAGGCGGTTCACCAGCACGCGGTCGCCGACCTGCACGGTGTTCTCCATCGACCCGGAGGGCACGTAGTAGGGCTTGGCGACGAAGGACAGCACGGCGCCGACCACGACGAAGGCGGCGAAGAGGTGGAACCACACGCTGCCGGTGATCCGGCGCCAGAGCGGACGGCGGGCGGGTGGGGCGTCGGATGCCATCCCCCCATCATGCCCTCTGAGTCCGGGAAAGGCCGGAAAGCGGATGCCCGGTCGGTCCCCTCGACGTTCAGAAAGCGACCGGTGACGTTCAGAAAGCGACGATCGATATACCAGTCTTCCGACATCTCGTCCAGCATGGTGCCTGTCGTCAGGGCCAGACGTCATCCCCAGAGTTGGCCCATCGGATACGAAAAGGACCCCCCACCTATGAGCGAGACCAAGAACGCCGTCGAGCGCCGTACCGTCCTGAAGGGAGCCGCCTGGTCGGTTCCCGTCATCGCCGCCGCTGCGGCCGCGCCGTTCGCAGCCGCGTCCGTCACCAACGCCTCGGTCGCCTGGACCGCCAGCAGCACCTCGCTGATCCAGCTGCGCCTGCTGGACACCCAGGACGTACTCACCGCGAAGGTGCTGACGACGGTCCCGACCGAGTTCACGATCACCAACGGCGCGGGAGCCATCACCGGGACCCCGATCGTCTCGATCAACGTCGGGCGCCCCGGCGGCATCAACCTCACCGCCGGCCCGGCCCGTGGATTCGGTGTGTACTCGGTGAACAACGTCGTCACCCAGGCGAGTGAGCGCTCGGTCACCTACCAGAGCGGTCTGCTCGGCGACTACGGGTTCCCGCTCACCAGCTGGGCGGCGCCGCGTGCCTTCAGCATCCCGTCCAACGGCTCCGTGAAGGTTCCGGTCGAGCTCGCCCTGGCGGGCAAGTCCGGTCTGCTCTCCATCAGCGCGCTCGCCTCGTTCCCCGTCACCCTGACGGTCGACTTCGGCAACGGCAACAAGTACACCGCGACCAGCGCGGTCAGCGTCCCCGTCGGCGCCGGCCTGCTCTGATCCATCGACAGGAATGCGGGCCGCGCGGCAGCGCGGCCCGCATTCCTGTGTCCACGGCGCCGATGCGCCTTTGTAGTACTCTCAGAAGAATTGTGGACATCGCCCCTGAGCGGTGATTGAGCGAGGGGGAGTCGCCTACACATGGACCTGCGTGAATACCTGCGCGTGTTCCGAGCCCATTGGCTCGGCATGGTCGCCATCACGATCGCTGGGGTCGTCGTCGCCTTCGGCTGGACATTGCTGCAGCCCAAGGTGTTCACGGCGGACGCGACCGCGATCGTGCAGACGAAGTCGACGGCGGGATCCGAGCCCAGCCTCAGCGACGCGATGATCGGCAACTCGATCGCGACGGCCAAGGTGAAGACCTACAAGGACCTCGGCGAAATGCGCAGCGTCGCGGAGCGAGTCATCAAGGAGCTTGGGCTCAACACCTCTCCCGAACAGCTGGTGGGGCAGATCACCATCAGCAACGCGGTCGACACCGTGTCTCTGAAGGTCTCCGCGAACGCGCCCTCGCCCGAGGGCGCGCGCGACCTCGCCGAAGCCTGGGTCAAGTCGATGGTGCTCGAGGTGAACGACTTCGAGACCAAAGACCCCAACAAGCAGGGGGCGGCGTTTCTCAGCCCGGTCGATTCGGCTCGCCTTCCCTCCAGCCCCTCGTCGCCGAACACCCGGCTCGCGCTCGCGCTCGGAGGTCTGCTCGGTCTCGCCCTCGCCGTCGCCTACGGTCTTCTTCGGTATACGCTCGATCGCCGCATCCGGTCGGTCGAGGCCGTCGAGCGCGAGACCGGGGTCGCCGTGGTCGGCACCATCCCGGAGGAGAAGACCTTCACGGCCGACGACCGGCTCGTGCCCTTCGACGGCGGCAACAGCAGCCTCAGCGCGAATGCACATCTCTTCGGCATCGCCGAGGCCATGCGCGAGCTGCGGACGAACATCCAATACATGGATGTGGACAATCCTCCTCGCATCATGGTCGTCACGAGCCCGCTTCCCGGCGACGGCAAGTCGACGATCTCGTCCAACCTCGCGATCACCCTCGCTTCCAGCGGCCAGCCCGTGGTGCTCATCGACGGCGACCTCCGCCGTCCGATGATCGACACGATCTTCGACATGCCCAAGGGTGCGGGAATCTCCGACGTGCTCGCCGGCCGCGCCTCGATCACCGACGTGGCCCAGCGCTTCGGCAACGGCAAGCTGCTCGTCGTCGGAGCCGGCAAGGTGCCGCCGAACCCCAGCGAGGTGCTCGGCTCGGCCCGCATGCGTGAGCTGCTGCAGATGATCGCGCGTGAGGCGATCGTGATCGTCGACGCACCGCCGCTGATCCCGGTGACCGATGCCGCCGTGCTCGCTCACAGCGCCGACGGCGCGATCATCGTGGGCACCGTGGGCAAGACGACCTACGAGGTGCTGGGCAAGGCCCTCGGCAACCTCGAGCGCGCGGGGGCCCGTGCCCTGGGCATCGTGCTCAACCGTGTCCCGCGGCGCGGCAGCGGTGCCGCCTACTACGGCTACCAGTACCACGGCGAGTACTACCGTCGCGACGACGAGACCCTGCCGTCGGGCGACGCGAAGGCGCTCACGCGCAACCGTCGCGACTCGGGGTCGGCGTGAGTGTCCCGCTCGATGTGAGCGCACTCGGCACCCGGGTCCGGATCGACTTCGAAGAGGGGTTCGACACGGATGCCGAGGCGGGGATCCGGTCGTCCTGGGCTGACGCCGAGGTGCCCTTCGAGGAGGGCGTCGAGCCCGACGCGGTGGTCGGCGTTCCCTCCGACCACGAGCTCGACGAGCTCGCCGAGGCGCTCACCGTGCGCGTGACGCTCGCTGCCCTCGAGCAGCGCCGTGGCGAGCTCGTGATGTTCCACGCGGCGGGTGTCGCCGACGACGATGGCCGGGTTGCGGCGTTCGTCGGTCCCTCCGGCCGGGGGAAGACCACGCTCAGCCGCGAGCTGGGCAAGCACTTCGGTTACGTGTCGGATGAGACGATCGCCGTCGGCGCCGGGCTCGCCGTGCTCCCCTACCGGAAGCCGCTGTCCCTGGTGCGTGCGGACTCGCCGAAGGAGCAGGTCGCGCCGCGCTCCCTCGGGCTCGGCGACCTACCGGACGCACCGTTGCGGCTCTCCGCCCTCGCGATCCTCGAGCGGGACGAGGTGCACGTCGAGCCGTTCGTCGAGGAGCTGGAGTTCCCCGACGCGATCGCCGATCTCGCGCCGCAGATGAGCTATCTCGCGGAGCTGCCGCAGCCGCTGCAGACGATCGCGACCGTGTGCGACCGCGTCGGCGGCATCGTGCGCCTGAGCTATCCGGATGCTTCGACCGTGTACGCGATCGTCCCGGAGCTGCTCGAGCGCCGTCCCGTCGAAGCGGCGTGGGAGCCGGTGCCGGTGGAAGCGGAGAACCCCGAGTTCGACCTCTCCGACGTGCTCGACGCGATCGCGTTCGATGACCGGACGGTCGTGCTGGCGCTGCGTCGCGTCCACGTGCTCGTGGGCATCGCGCCGACGATCTGGGAGTCGCTCCGCCGCGGACGCACGACCGCGGAGATCGTCGAGGATGTGGTCGCGGAGTTCGGCGTCCCCGCCGACGGTGACGCTGGGGAGCTCGTCGAAGCGGCGCTGCAGACCCTGGTCGACGCCGCGATCATCGCGCGCCGCGCCTGATCCGGCTCTCAGCCCGCGACCAGTGCCGGGCGCAGTTCGCTCGGTGCCGGCAGACCCTCAGCGCGGAGGGCCCGACGCAATTGCAGGCCGTTGCTGAACCCGGAGTGCCGGGCGATCTCGTCGACCGAGAGCGGCGCGTAGTCGGGGTTGCGCAGCAGTGACTCGGCGAGCTCCACGCGCATGAGGCGGAGCGCGTCCCCGGGGGTCGTCTGCGCCCGTGCGAAGGCGCGCTGGAGGTGACGGGGCGACACGTGCAGCTCGGAGGCGAGCTCGGTGACGGTGAATGCGGGATCCTCGCGGTGCAGGAGCATGGTCGACCTCGCGCGGTCGAGAAGGCTCGCGGGCCCGCGCTCGGGGAGCTCACCCGCCTGTGTCTCCAGCACCGCGCTGAAGACCATCTCCGCGAGCAGGCGCTCGATTGCGTAGCGGGAGATCGACGAGCCGGTGTCGGGCTCGTGGGCGACCGAACGGGCGAATGCGCGGAATGCGGTCGTCAAGGGGGAGGGCTGTAGCGACATCCGCTCCAGCTGTGCGCCGTTCATGAAGTCGTCGAGCGACTCCGCGCGCATCCAGACCCCCACCACGTCGGTGGGGCGCTCCCAGTCGATGGTCTCCGCGGCGTCGGCGGGGAGGAAGAGGCCGATCGGCTCGTCCTCCAGCTGCTCGACGTCGAACCGCGGGAAGAACACGGCGGCGTAGCGGTCCTGCCCATCCTGCGGGGCCCATCTCCAGCGGAAGTCCCGTACTCGATGCACGGTCGTGACGACGGAGCGGAAGGACTTCGCCATGATCAGGCCCGCACGATGGGAGTCGATGCCCAGATGCGAGGTGAGCATGTGGGAGGGGGGGATGTCGCGCACGTCTCGGGCTCTTTCCTGAGCATGGTATTCCGACATACTACCAGCGGAGCCTGTTGCGCCTCTTGAGCTTCCGCTTTCCCACGGGCTGGGTAGTCTGTGAAGGTGGGGAGAGATATGGGATGGCGCATCGCCAGCGGCGTGGCGTGGTTGGAGACGGAGTCAGGCTATCTGGTCCTGGACCTTGAGCATGCCGGCGCGGGACCCGTTCTCCTCGAGAGCTCGGCGGCGTTCGTGTGGGAGGAACTCGCGACGCGAGGACGTGCGACACTCGACGAGATCGCGGGAGTCGCCGTCGAGGTGTTCGATGCGGAAGAATCCCAAGTGCGGCAGGACATCGAAGCACTTCTGATCGATTTGCGTGAAGCGCATCTCGCCGTCCGTTGACGGCGCGCCATCGTAGGGAGGGTATGGATGTCGAGCGTTCATGGAGGGGCACCGGTTCGCCTTGGACTGCGTGAAGGGGGACATCTCGCGCACGCGCTGGTCGCTCATGTCGCGGAACAGGCGGGAATCAGGACGTTGGCGATCAAGGGGCCCGTCGCGGACCACTACGGGCTCCGTGAGCCGAGGGTGTCTGCAGACGCGGACGTTCTCGTGGAGCCCGCACGTTTCAGCGAACTCTGTCAGCTCCTCATGGAGAACAGCTGGCATCCGCGCCACGAGAGAAGCGTCCCTACGCTCATGGATCAGCATTCGGTGACGCTGATCTGCGATCGCTGGCCGAACGACATCGACGTGCACGAGTACTTCCCGGGATTCTTCGGCGACCGCGGGAGGACCTTCGACCGGCTATGGTCCACTCGCCGGACTCTGCCCCTGGCGCATGTCGATGTGCCCGTTCCGTCGCGGGCGGGCGCGGCGGTCATCGGTGCGTTGCATTCCCTTCGTTACACCAGGTCTCTTCGCCACAACGATGAGTTGGAACGCATCACACGGATCGTCTCTGACGAGTTCGACGACGAGCAACGCGAGGACTTCGTCCAGATCGTGCAGGTGGGAGGGGCTCAATGGGTGATGCGGGACGTGCTGGCGGCCATCGGCGTCGAGGCGGAGACCGATGCCACAGCTCGCCAGCGGCAGCTGTGGACGCTCAACCGCGAGACGGTGGAAGATGGGGCCGCGGTCTCTTGGCTGGCGGCGATGAGGCAGTCCCCATGGGCTGAAAAGCCTGGCGTGCTCTTCCGGGCCCTCTGGATTTCGCGAGCGGATATCCCGCGTAATGATCCGGATATCGTGCCCACTGCCCGGGAGGCCTGGCAGCATCGTCTTGTGAGATGGAGACGCGGGACACGAGCCCTGCTCCACTACGTGTGGGGGAGCGTTCGTCGCGGCTGAGGAGCCGGGAACACTCAGCCGACGGCGGCCTTGACGACGCGTTCGACCTCGGCGAGGGCAGGGGTGAGCTGGGCCGCCGACTGCTCGTAGACGGAGAACGGCTGACGGTACGGGTCGATGACGTCCTCGTCGCTCCGGGCGGGGGGCGCGTAGCTCCGCTGGGCGGCGACGGCGGTCACCGCGGCGACCAGCCGGGCCCGGGGATCGGCCCCGGCGGCGTCGGCGGCCGTACGCACCTGCTGATCGGAGAGCGTCGCGGCGAGCCGGGCGAACTCCCGCACAGGGAAGGTGCGGTGCAGCCGGCGGGGCATCATCTGCACGGCGAAGTCGCTCTGCTCCGCGGTCATGGTGAGGATGAGGTCGGCGTCGTCGAGCATGCCCTCGTCGAGGCGGCGCGCGGCGTGCGCGGCGGCGTGGTCCTCGTCGCCGCCCTGCGCGTGCGCGATCCGCTGCGCCTGGTCGGTCATCGCATGGCCGACCAGGCCGTGGGTGCCCGCGCTGTGCACGCGCACGCCGAGCGATGAGAGGTGTGTGTGCAGCAGGTTCTCGGCGAGGGGGGAACGGCAGATGTTCCCGGTGCAGACGGTGAGAACCGTGGGGCGCGTCGAGGTCTGCTGCCGAACGGTGGGCGTGAACATCGAGGCCACCGAGCCGAAGGAGGAGGATGCCGTGGGGGCGGCGGCCACGGAGCCGGGTGCGGCCTCGGGAGCGGTCGCGGTCGTCGGCGCAACCTGCTCCCGGCGCAGACGCAGCTCGCGGCGGGTCAGGGGGCGTTCTTGGTCGTCCGGTCGGGCGGACGGATCCCCGGGTTCCTGCATGTGATCATGCTAGAGCGTGCGGGGTCAGCCCAGCGACTGCTCGATGTAGCGTAGGAGCACCCCTTCGCGCAGCGCCCAGGGGGACACCTCGAGCTCGTCGATCTCGAGCGCCGTCATGGCCGTGTGCAGGCAGACGGCGGCGGCGACGATCTGGTATGCGCGGTCGGGGGTGATACCGGGCAGCTCCTGTCTGGCGGAGGCCGGGATCCGTGCGAGGCGGGGGATCCACGAGCCGAGCGCCGCGCGCGGGAGCAGCATCCGCTCCGAGCCGGACCAGCCGGACACCGGATAGCCGACGAGGCGCGCCAGTGAGCGGATCGCCTTCGACGACCCGACCACGTGATCGGGTGCGGGCTCGTCGTGCAGCCGGGCGACCACCGGGGCGAGCGTCTCGAGGGCATGGCCGCGCAGCGCTTCGACGGCTTCTTCGCCCGGGGGGTCGTCGGGCAGGAACCGGAGGGTCATCCTGCCGGCGCCGAGCGGCACGGACGCCGCGACATCGGGCAGCTCTTCGGCGCCGGTCGCGAACTCGAAGGAGCCCCCGCCGATGTCCAGCAGCAGCAGCCTGCCCGCCGACCAGCCGAACCAGCGGCGTACGGCGAGGAACGTGAGCGACGCCTCGGTCTCGCCGTCGAGCACCTGCAGGGGTTTGCCCAGGGCGCGCTCGATGAGGGCGATCACGGCCTCGCCGTTCGACGCCTCGCGGACGGCGCTCGTCGCGGTCGCCAGCAGGGCGTCCACGCGCTCGGCCTTCGCGATCGCCCGTGCGCGGGTGACCGCGTCGAGCAGCTGCCGGACGCCCTCGTCGCTGATCGCGCCGTCGTCGCCGAGGAACCGCATCAGCCGTACGACGGTGCGATCGCTCGTGGTCGCGAGCGGCCTGCCGCCGGCCCGGACGTCCGCCGCCAGCAGATGGACGGTGTTCGATCCGATGTCGAGGACTCCCAGGCGCACGGGAAGAGACTACTCGGACGCGGCGGAGCGGGGCCGCGACGGCGCCGCGATCCCGCTCCACGAGGAATCAGGCGCCGTAGGGCTGCACCTCGTAGACGTCGATCGTGCCGCCCATCGCGGTATGGGGGTGCCCGTCGAGCAGCGCGGCGACGCCGTCGTACGAGTCGGCGCTCACCAACGAGTAGCCGCCGACCGAGGCATCCGCGCCCGGTGAGGCCGCTGCGGTGGGATTGCCGAAGTCGACCATCGCGTCCCCGACGCGGCCGGCCCAGCCCATCCAGGCCTGCATCATCTCGGCCCCCTGTTCCGGCGTGGGCTCCGGCATCTCGGCGCGGGCGGCGGGATCGGCGCGGTAGATGAGCAGATAGGTGGTCATGGTTCCTCTTGTGTTCGGTCCTGCGGATGCGGAGAGCCGCCGCCGTGGGGAGGAAGGGACTCTTCGCGCGGACGCTCGGGACAATGATGCGCGCCGGGGGGACGGCGCACAATGGGTGCGGGACCGGAATATTCGATGAATCCGCGGGAAACGGGAGGGGCCGGCCATGCGCGTCCCGGGGAACGCGCATGGATACGATGGGGTCCGTGACCGCCGCTGACCCGACCCTCCCGCTCTCCCCGTATCGGGAGATCGACCGCGCGGACTGGGCCCGCCTCGCCGCGGGGCTCGACCAGCCGCTCAGCGAGACGGAGGTCGTCGAGATCCGCGGGATCGGGGACCGCCTCGACCTGGCGGAGGTGCGCGAGGTCTACCTGCCCCTCAGCCGGCTGCTGAGCCTGTACGCGACGTCCACCAAGGACCTCGGCGCCGCGACGAGCGCCTTCCTTCAGGAGGACGACTCGACCACGCCGTTCGTCGTCGGCGTCGCCGGATCGGTGGCGGTGGGGAAGTCGACGATCGCCCGCCTGCTGCGCGAGCTGATGAGCCGCTGGCCGGGGACCCCGAGGGTTGAGCTGGTAACGACGGACGGCTTCCTCTATCCGAACGCCGAGCTCGAGCGCCGCGGCCTGATGGACCGGAAGGGGTTCCCCGAGTCGTACGACCGGCGCGCCCTGCTCTCCTTCCTCACCGAGGTGAAGAGCGGCGCCCCGGAGGTGCGTGCGCCGTTCTACTCCCACATGCGGTACGACATCGTCCCGGATGCGACCGTCGTGGTCCGCAGGCCCGATGTCGTCATCGTCGAGGGCCTCAACGTGCTGCAGCCGCCGCCGGCGCCCAATGACGTCGCGGTGAGCGATCTCTTCGACTTCTCCATCTACGTCGACGCCGACTCCGCGCACATCGAGCGCTGGTACATCGACCGCTTCCTCGCGCTGCGCAAGGGCGCGTTCGCGAACCCCTCCTCCTACTTCAACGTGTTCGCGCAGCTCACCGACGACGAGGCGGTGACGACGGCGCTCGGATACTGGAACGAGATCAACATGCCGAACCTCCTCGAGAACGTGCTCCCCACCCGGCACCGGGCGCGTCTGGTGCTGCGCAAGGGGCAGGATCACGCCGTGGAGAGCGTGCTGCTGCGCAAGCTCTGACGCCCCGGGGCGCTTCGGGTGCCCCAAGGGGTGGTTTCGGGGGTGAATCCCGCTGCAGGAGCGGGGAATCGGCACCGGTGGCCGGGCTCTTGTGCCATCTTCGGAGAAATGCGCGGGCGGCGACCTGTCGGAGGTCGCGGCGCATGTCCGGGGGAAACACATGGATGCACACGGTCGGACGATCACGGGAATCAGCGACGCGGCGCTGCTCGAGGGGGCGCGCACCGGGGTGGACGGAGCGTTCGCCCAGTTGATCGACAGGCACATCGCTGCGGCGGGATCGGCGGCGGAGACGCTGGTCGGTCTGCCCGAGGCGCAGGACGTGCTCGACGACGCCATCGTCCGGGCCGGCGACGCGGTGGTCCACGGCGACGTGCCCGACGGCGCTTTCCGCGCCTTCCTCCTGGCTCAGGTGAGGTGGGCCTCCGACGCCCGCGGGCTCACCGTCCGGGCTCCCGCACGGGTCGTCCGCACGGCGGGCGACATCCCGACGGCGTTCGGATCACTTCCCGTGCGCAAGCGCGAGGTGCTGTGGTACACAGACGTCGAGCAGCAGCGCCCCTCCGTCGCCGGCGTGATGCTCGGGATGTCGGTGGGCGACGTCTCGGAGCTGTCCATCGATGCGCGTTCCTCGCTGCACGCGGCGTGGGTGCGCTCGCATCTGGACGGCCTGTCGCCGGCGGCCTGCCGATGGACGCTGGAAAGACTCGGATACGGACCGGGCGCACACCTCGGCGAACGGGCGCAGGCGAAGCAGACGCGGCACCTCAGCGCCTGCCCGCGGTGCCGTGAGGTCGTGGAGGAGTCTCGTGAGCTCGCGAGCAGGCTTCCCGAGGAGATGCTCGCGACGGTGCTGGGGGTTGTCGGGGCGCAGGGGTACCTCGCCGCCGCAGGAGGGATCTCCGCCGAAGGTCCGGTCCGCTCGCGTCCGGTGGCGTCTGCCGCAAGCCGAGCAGCCGTGGAGAGGACGTCCTCCGGTCGACGTCGCACACGTCGACGCGGCGCGGCGGCGCTGATCGCCTCGGCGGCCGCCTCATCCGCGGGTGCGAACGCGGCGGCTGCGGCTGCGGCAGGAGCCGGCGTCTCCACGGGGGCGGCCGTCTCGGCGGGAGGTGCGCTGGCGGGCGCCGGTGCCCTGGTCGGCGGAAGCGCGGCGGCCGCCGCGATCATCGTGGCGGGTACGGTCATCGCCGGCACGCTGTCGCCGGCGCCGATCGCTCTGCTCGACTCCGCGGCCGCGATGACACCCGACACGGCGACGGGGCAGACAGCCGAGAGGCCGACGACGGTGAACACGGCGGCCGTGGACGCCGATCCGGGACCCTCTCCTGCGCCGACGCTCGCCCCGATTCCGACTCCCGCGCCCGTGCCGGAGGTCGATGATCCGGCCGCAGGTGAGGAGAAGCCCATAGATCCGCAATCTGCCGATCCGAAGTCGGCGAGCCCGGAGCCCGTCGAGCCTGCACCGGTGGAGCCGGCCCCGGTTCCGCCGGTGGACCCGAAGCCTGTGGAGCCGGCCCCGGTTCCGCCGGTGGACCCGAAGCCCGTAGACCCGGCCCCGGTTCCGCCGGTGGACCCGAAGCCTGTGGACCCGGCCCCGGCCCCTCCGGTGGACCCGAAGCCGGTGGATCCTGTGCCGGTGGATCCTGCGCCGGTGGACCCGAAGCCGGTGGATCCTGCGCCGGTGGATCCTGCGCCGGTGGATCCTGCGCCGGTGGACCCTGTGCCGGTGGACCCTGTGCCGGTGGACCCGGACCCGTCCGATCCCGATCCGCTCGCCGCCGCGCCGATCCTCGGCGCCGATGTGCAGTGCACCTGGGAGGGGGAGGCGGAGCATCGGCTGGGACTCACCCTCCGCATTCCGCTGAGCGGCGTGGCGGGGGCGCGCGTCCTGACGCAGGTAGACGGCCAGGCGGACAGCGTCACGCCTCTGGGGCCCGACGGGCGGGGCGTTTCGGTCGTGCGGCTCTCGGGGAAGCAGATCGTCCTGGCCAGGGAGCTGGTGTTCCGCTACGTCTCCGACCGGGGCACGGGCACGAAGACGGCCTCCCTTTCGATTCCGGGCCTCATCGCGTTCCTCGGATCGGGATGCGGCCCCGACGAGGCGGACGGCGATCAGTCCGATCCGCACGATCACGGAGCCGGAGACGACGACGCCGTGATCGCGCACGGCGACGAGGGTGACGACCGGGACGGCACCGGCGTCGCCGATGCCGGAGGCCGGGGGAGGGTACCCGCCGTCAGCGGGGACACGACTCGGGGACAGGACTCCCGCGAACGCTGACTCGGAGTGTTCCTCCTTTGGTTCGGAACCCTCGCAAAAGTACGCATTTACCCTTGACAGCATGTGTGGAATCGTCGGATACGTGGGCCCGCGGTCCAGCCAGGACATCCTGCTCGCCGGACTCGCCCGCCTCGAATACCGCGGCTACGACTCCGCGGGCATCGCCGTCATCGATGAGGACGGCGCGCTCGGGATGCGCAAGAAGGCCGGAAAGCTCGCCGTGCTGCGCGATTCCCTCGCGGACTCCGCCCTGGCAGACGGCACCACCGGCATCGGACACACGCGCTGGGCGACCCACGGCGGCCCGACCGACGTCAACGCGCATCCGCACCTCGCCGACGACGACCGCCTCGCGGTGATCCACAACGGCATCATCGAGAACTTCGCCGCGCTCCGCGCCGAGCTCGAGGCAGAGGGCGTCTCGTTCCGCAGCGAGACCGACACCGAGGTCGCCGCGGCGCTGCTCGGACGCGAGTACCGCCGCACCGGAGACCTGCAGACCGCGTTCCAGGCCGTCGTCAACCGCCTCGAGGGTGCCTTCACTCTGCTCGCGATGCACCAGGATCAGCCGGGAGTCGTCGTGGGCGCGCGGCGCAACTCTCCGCTGGTGATCGGCCTCGGCGAGGGGGAGAACTTCCTCGGATCCGACGTCGCCGCCTTCGTCGAGCACACCCGCAGGGCGCTCGCGATCGGTCAGGACCAGATCGTGGCGATCACCCCCTCCGAGGTGATCGTGACCGACTTCGAGGGCAACGCCGTCGAGGCCACGCCCTTCGAGGTGTCGTGGGACGCCGCCGCGGCGGAGAAGGGCGGCTGGCCGAGCTTCATGGCCAAGGAGGTCTCTGAGCAGCCGGAGGCCGTGGCGAACACGATCCGCGGACGCATCCAGGACGGCCAGGTCGTGATCCCCGAGCTCGACGGTCTCGACGACCTCTTCCTCGGCGTCAATCGCGTCATCATCACGGCCTGTGGCACCGCGTCCTATGCGGCGCTCGTGGGCAAGTACGCGATCGAGCAGTGGGCCCGCGTGCCCGTCGACGTCGAGCTCGCGCACGAGTTCCGCTACCGCGACCCGGTGATCGGCGCCGAGACCCTGGTGGTCTCGATCAGCCAGTCGGGCGAGACGATGGACACGCTCATGGCCGTCAAATACGCCCGGGAGCGCGGTGCCAGGACGCTGTCCATCTGCAACACCCAGGGGGCGACCATCCCGCGTGAGTCCGATGCCGTGGTCTACACCCACGCCGGGCCCGAGGTCGCGGTGGCGTCGACGAAGGCGTTCTCGGCGCAGATCACCGCATTGCTGCTGCTGGGTCTGCACATGGGTCGCGTGCGGGGCACCGTCGAGTCGGCTGCGGAGGTCGCCGAGCTCCAGGCGCTGCCCGAGAAGGTCGCGCACGTGCTGGCGGGCGAGCAGGAGCACGTCGCACAGCTCGCCGGCTGGATGGCCGACACCCGCTCGGTGCTGTTCCTCGGGCGTCACGTCGGGTATCCGATCGCCCTCGAGGGGGCGCTCAAGCTCAAGGAGATCTCCTACATCCACGCCGAGGGCTTCGCGGCCGGAGAGCTGAAGCACGGCCCGATCGCGCTGATCGAGCCCGGGCAGCCGGTGTTCGTGATCGTGCCGTCGCCGCGGCACTCTGCGCTCGTGCACTCCAAGGTCGTCTCGAACATCCAGGAGATCCGCGCCCGTGGTGCCCGCGTGATCGTCATCGCGGAGGAGGGCGACGCCGCCGTGCTGCCCTTCGCCGACGAGGTCATCCGCATCCCGCTCGCCGGTGCGCTCTTCGAGCCGGTGCTCGCGGTCGTCCCGCTGCAGATCTTCGCGATGGCGCTCGCCACCGCGAAGGGACTCGACGTGGACCAGCCGCGCAACCTGGCGAAGTCCGTCACCGTGGAGTGACCTCGCCCCGGCATCCGCGCCCAGCCCGGACCGCGACCCCGGGATAGGCTGATCCGGTGATCATCGGGACCGGCATCGACCTCGTCGACATCCCGCGGTTCGAGCGCACGGTCGCCCGCACCCCGCGACTGATGCAGCGCCTGTTCGCCCCCGCGGAGCAGAGGCTGCGCCTGCCGTCCCTGGCGGCGCGCTATGCGGCCAAGGAAGCTCTCATCAAGGCGCTCGGCGGCAGCGACGGTGTGCACTGGACGGAGATCGAGGTGGCCTCGGAGGACTCCGGGCGGCCGTATTTCGTGCTCACCGGATCGACCGCCGCCGTGATCGCGGAGCGCGGCATCACGACGATGCACCTCTCCCTCTCGCACGACGCCGGGCTCGCGATCGCCTACGTGGTCGCCGAGCATGTCGAGACCCCGACCGAAGGAGCGCCATGAGCATCCCGTTCCGCGAGGCCACGATCGACCTCGATGCGGTCGCCGACAACGTCCGCCATCTGCGGCGCCTCACGGGTGCCGACGTGATCGGCGTCGTCAAGGCGAACGGCTACGGCCACGGCGCGGTCGAGGTGGCGACCGCGGCGATGTCCGGTGGCGCGTCCAGGATCGGCACCGCGACGCTCGAGGAGTCGCTGGCGCTCCGCCGCGCCGGCGTCAACGCGCCTCTGATGTGCTGGCTGCACGCGCCGGACCGCCGCTTCCACGACGCCGCGGAGGCGGGGATCGAGATCGGCGTCTCCTCCCTGGGACAGCTGCAGTCGGCGGCGGCCGCGCAAGGGCCGATCGGCGTGCACCTCAAGCTCGACACCGGCCTTTCGCGCAACGGACTCGCCCCCGGCGACTGGGAGCACGTGTTCGCCGAGGCGGCCCGGCTGGAGCGCATCGGGCATCTCCGCGTGGTCGGGATCTTCAGCCACCTCTCCAACGCGACCCCCGAGGACGACCGCCTCGCGATCGCCGCGTTCGAGGACGCCCTCGCTCAGGCGGAGTCGTTCGGGATCCGTCCCGAGGTGCGTCACCTCGCCGCCACGGCCGCGGCGATCGACCGCCCGGAGGCGCGGTTCGACGCGGTGCGCATCGGCATCGGCCTCTACGGGCTCTCGCCGTTCGACGACCGCAGTTCCTCCGACCTCGGGCTGCGTCCGGCGATGACGCTGCGGGCCGCGGTCGCCGCGGTGCGACGCGTCCCGGCCGGAACCGGCGTGTCCTACGACTACGCCTATCGCACCGAGAGGGAGACGACGCTCGCCCTCGTGCCGCTCGGATACGCCGACGGCATCCCGCGCCAGGCATCCGGACGCGGGGAGGTGCTGATCGGCGGCCGGCGGCACCGCGTGTCGGGGCGGATCGCGATGGACCAGTTCGTCGTCGACGTGGGCGACACGGAGGTCGCGCCCGGTGACGAGGTCGTCGTGTTCGGCGACCCGACGCTGGGGCAGCCCTCCGCGACCGACTGGGCGGAGGCCGCGGACACGATCAACTACGAGATCGTGACCCGCATCGGCCCGCGGGTCCCGCGGCGGAGCGTGTCGTGAGCGACCTCTCCGCCTTCCTCGGACGGCACGAGATCGCTACCGCCGACGAGATGGAGGACCTCGGAACGCGGATCGGGGCGCTCCTCGAGGCGGGCGACGTGATCGTGCTGACCGGTCCGCTGGGTGCGGGGAAGACGACCTTCACGCGCGGTCTCGCCGAGGGATTGGGTGTGCGCGGCCCGGTGCAGAGCCCGACCTTCGTGATCGCGCGTACGCACCCCTCGCTCACCGGTCGCGCGCCGCTCGTGCACGTCGACGCCTATCGCCTCGGATCGTCCGCCGAGCTCGACGATCTCGACATCGACCTCGTACGCTCGGTCGTGGTCATCGAATGGGGGCGGCCGATGGCCTCCGCCATCGCGGACGCCTGGTGGGACATCGAACTGGAGCGCCCCGTCGGCGGAGGGGACCTCGCCGACGAGGAGCTCGACGCCGATGCTCCGCGGGTGCTGACGCTGACCAGGGCGGAGCGCCCGGAACAGCGCTGAGCCGCGGGGATGAGACGCCCCGGCGCGGTCGCCGACTACCCTGGAGAGGTGATTCTCGCCGTCGACACCTCGCTGGGCACGGCCGTCGCCGTCATCGCCGCAGACGGGTCGGTCGTCGCCGAGGCCTCCAGCCCCGATCCGCTCGGGCACGCCGAGATCATCGGCGACCTGCTGCAGCGGGTCGCGCGTCCCGGTGTCTCCCACGTCGTCGCGGGCATGGGCCCCGGCCCGTTCACCGGGCTCAGGATCGGCATCGCCGCCGCCCGCGCCTTCGCCCTGGGCCGGGGCATCCCCGTCGTCCCGGTGCCCAGCCACTTCGGCGCCGCACTCGCGGCGATCGACGGAGGCCGCCGCGACTTCGCGATCGTCACGGACGCGCGCCGCCGGGAGTTCGCGGTCAGCCGGTTCGGCGGGCTCGACGTTGACGGCATCCCCGCGCCGGCCGCGGAGACCGTCCTGATGCCGCAGGACGCCGAGATCGCCGACGCGATCCCCACGGCCGTGATCGACGCGGTCGCGCTCGCCCGGGTCGGCGCCCGCGCCCTCGCCGCCGGTCGTGTGCTCGCCGGCGCCGAGCCCCTCTATCTGCGTCATCCCGATGTGCGCGTCCCCGCGCAGGTGCGCCGATGACGATCCGGCGCGCGACCAGCGCCGACCTCGACGGGATCATGGCCCTCGAGACGGCCTCCTTCCCGACCGATGCGTGGAGCGCCCAGACGATGGCCACCGAGCTCACCAGCGTGCACAACCACTACATCGTCGACGAGGAGGACGGCCGGGTCGTCGGCTACGCCGGTGTGCGGGCGCCCGCCGGGGCGAAGGACGCGGACGTGCAGACCATCGCGCTCGATCCGGCCGTGCGCGGCCGCGGGCGGGGACGACGGATGCTGCACGTGCTGTTCGACGCCGCGCGTGAACGCGGGGCCGAGGAGGTCTTCCTCGAGGTGCGCGCCGACAATCCGATCGCTCAGGGACTGTACGTCTCCGAGGGGTTCGTCGAGATCGCGCGTCGCCCCCGGTACTACCAGCCCGACGACGTGGACGCGATCGTGATGCGCGCGGCGGTGCCGTCATCGCGCGACGACCTCCGGAAGGCGGATGACGCGCATGCGTGAACCCCTGGTGCTCGGCATCGAGACGAGCTGCGACGAGACCGGCATCGGCATCGTCCGCGGCCGGACGCTGCTGTCGAACACGATCGCGTCGAGCATGGACGAGCACGCCCGCTACGGCGGGGTGATCCCCGAGATCGCCGCCCGCGCGCACCTCGAGGCCCTGCAGCCGTCGATCGAGCGCGCGCTCGCCGAGGCGGAGGTGGGCCTGGACGACCTCGACGCGATCGCGGTGACCAGCGGGCCCGGGCTCGCCGGTGCCCTCATGGTGGGGGTGGGCGCGGCGAAGGGCCTCGCGGTGTCCCTCGACAAGCCCCTGTACGCCGTCAACCACCTCGTCGGCCACATCGCCGCCGACATCGTCGACGAGGACGCGCCGCCGCTGGAGTATCCGACGATCGCCCTCCTCGTCAGCGGCGGGCACACCTCGCTGCTGCACGTGCGCGATCTCACGACCGATGTCGAGCTGCTGGGCGAGACCGTCGACGACGCCGCGGGGGAGGCGTTCGACAAGGTCGCACGCCTGCTGGGGCTCCCCTATCCCGGGGGCCCGCAGATCGACCGGGCGGCCGCCGACGGCGACCCCGACGCGATCCGCTTCCCACGGGGGCTGTCCCGCGCCTCCGACATGGCGAGGCATCGCTACGACTTCTCGTTCTCCGGGCTGAAGACGGCCGTGGCCCGCTGGATCGAGCGTGCCGAGGCGGCGGGCGAGGAGATCCCCGTGGCCGACGTCGCCGCGAGCTTCCGCGAGGCCGTCGTCGACGTGCTCGTCACCAAGGCGCTCGCCGCCTGCAAGGACCTCGGCGTCCCCCGGCTGCTGCTCGGCGGCGGGGTCATCGCCAACCGGCGGCTGCGCGAGGCGACGCTCGAGCGGGCGGAGGCGGCGGGCGTGACGGTCCGGATCCCGCCGCTGAGTCTGTGCACCGACAACGGCGCGATGATCGCCGCGCTCGCCGCGGAGCTGATCTCGTCGGGGCGCGGGCCGTCGACGCTCGCGTTCGGCGCCGATTCGACGCTCCCCGTGACGGAGATCCAGGTGAGTCCGGCATGAGCGACCCGCAGATCGAAGGCCCCACCCCGGAGGTCGAGCGTCCCGAGGGCGACGCGGCGATGCCCGGGGCCAACAGGTCGTACCTACGGCTGCCGACGGCGCCGGTCGACGTCGCTCCGATCGCGACGGGTCCCGACGCGGACACGGCCGGGGCGGGCGGCGGGTGGGAGCCCTCGGTCATGCCCGAGCCGGAGGACAAGACCCGGCTCGCGCCCTGGGCGCTCGTCGCCGCGATCGTCGCGCTCGCGACCTCGATGTTCGTCGGCTGGGGGATCCCGGTCGCGATCATCGCGGTGGTGGCCGCGATCATGTCCCTGCGCCGGCCGGTGGAGAGCAGGATGATCGCCGGCTGGGCGCTGGTGCTGGGGATCGCGGCGACGGTGTTCAGCCTCGCCTGGCTGCTGTGGGCGGCGATGCAGTTCCAGAACATGGGGTGACGGATGCTGGACGGGGAAGACTTCACGCTGCTCAGGGAGCTGCAGCGCCGCGCATACGGGCGGGGCGACGCGCTGAGCGAGGCCGAGGCGGAGACGCTCCGCGCGCTGCAGACACGGTCGCGGAGGGCGCCGGCGGAGGAGACGGTGCGCCCGCCGGACGCTCCGGACGGTGCGGAGGAACGGTCCGTCCCGCCCCCGCTCCCGCCCGTCGCCGGCCTGTTCCCCGAGCAGCCCGTCGCGGCGTCGGAGGAGGACCCGGACGGCGGTGAGACGTTCGCAGAGACGGCGTCCCCCGAGCACCCGCCCGCTTCGGAGGGCGCGACGGAGGAGCCCGGGGATCCTCGGCGACCGCCTGGTCGTCGCCGCGCGCTGCTCCTCGGCGCCGTCACCGCGGTCGCGGCGCTCCTCGTGGGGCTCGGCATCGGCTGGGCGGCGTTCGGGAGGGACGGCGGGACGCCGATGACCGCCGCGCAGCACGAGGTGTGGAAGAACCTTGAGGCGTCCGGGGACTACGACGCCGGATCGGTGCAGTTCGCGGGCGAGAAGTACGAGGTCGCCGCGTGGCAGGGCACCAAGAACAACGGCGAGATGCGGTGCATCATCCTCACCACGGGGGAAGGCGGGAACAACTCGCAGGACTGCCAGCCCGCCGAGAGCGTGAAGAACGGGTACTTCGGCTCGCTGAACGCGCAGATCAACACGCCGGAGTCCGACGGCGATCAGAACCCCGTGCAGATCATGGCCGTGCTGGCGACGGACGCGGCGGGGAAGACGGTCCTCCTCATGCAGCGCATCGACTCTGCGGCGATGGAGTTCGACTGGCGCTCGAACTTCTCCGGCGACGAGCTGGCCTACGCCGAGAAGCTCGTCGACGCGGGGTACAAGGGCGAGAGCCTCAACGTCGTCGGCTACGTGGAGGACGCCCCGATCTGGATGGGGGATCACGGCAACCGGAACTGCCTCGTCATGGCCCTCGACGCGCAGGGCGCGCCGCTCAAGGCGGGTCGCTTCGACGATCCGGCCGCCACGCCCTTCCCCGACTCCGCGGAGCCGTTCTCCTATGCGGAGGCCTGCGACGTCGACACCGGCGGATCGCTCACCGTCGCCGGCAGCACGTACAGCGTCGAGATGACGCAGCGCGGTTGGCTGCTGATGATCAGCAAGGGCGCTCAGGACTGAGGGTCAGCGCACGCGGTCGGCGAGGATCGCCACGCGGCCCGCGGGTGTGCGGGTGAGGAGGAGGGTGCCCTCCGCGTCGCCGCGCAGGCTCAGCTTGCGGCGGAAGGCCGCGGGGTCGACGTCCATCCCGCGCTTCTTGATCTCCAGGCGGCCGATGTCGTGGGCCTTCAGCATCGCGTTGACCGTCTTCACGTGCGCGGGCACGGTCTCGCGCACGCGGAAGGACTGCACGAAGGGGCTCGTCACCGCGCTGTCGCCGGTGAGATAGGCGATCTGCGGATCGATCATGCCCGCGTCCAGCATCCGGGCCGCCTCCCCGATCAGCCGCGCCCGGATGACGGCGCCGTCTGGTTCGTGGACGAAGGCGCCGAGCCCACGGGCCGGCTCATCCTCGGCGTCCGCTGCCGCGGTGAGCTCGTGGGTCTCGTCGCCGCGGACCACCAGGGCCGCACGCCGGACCCCGTCCCGCATGAGGGCGCCGCTCCACAGCACGAGCTCGACGACGCTGCCGTCGGCGCTCACCCACTGCGCCTCGACGTCCCGGGGGATCAGGTCGCGGTCCAGCCCCGGGCCGAGCTTGATGCCGGTCGGCCCCTGCGTCGCGAGCGAGAAGCACCAGTCCAGGGCGGGGGAGTAGTCGGCTGCGGCGACGCGCTGCGTCTCGGAGTGCCCGGCGGTGCGCCGGGCGGGGTCGAGCCAGACCGCGGAGGTCGCGGCGCGGCCCCCGGCGGGCGCGTGCTCCTCAGCAGCGCCGTGCACGACGGTCGCCTCCTCGCCGAACGGCGCGAGGTTGTAGGCGGCGATGGCTGCGGTCACCTCGTCGGCGTCGACCGCGCGCACCGTGAGGCCCGCGGCGGCGAACGCGAGCGAGTCGCCGCCGATCCCGCAGCCGAGGTCGTCCACCCGGGTGATCCCCGCGCGCCGCATCCGGGCGGCGTGCAGACCGGCGACCCGGAGCCGCGTCGCCTGTTCGAGTCCCGCGCGGGTGAACAGCATCCTCGCGGCGAACTCGCCGAACTTCGGCACCGCCTTCACACGGAGGTGCGCCTGGCCGACGACGGCCGACACGAGGTCGGGGGAGTGGCCGGCGGCGCGCAGCCGGGACACGGCCCGGGCGACGTCCGCGGACGACTCGACGGGCCCGAGGGCGTCGAGCAGCGTCAGCCCCTCGCGGGTGAGCAGGGCGGTGAGCTCGGACATCTCCACAGGACAACACTACGAGCCCTCGGGATTGGCACTCGCATTGCATGAGTGCCAGCTCTGCGCATACACTGGCGTTAGCACTCTCGGCATGAGAGTGCGAACGAGTCTTCTGATGTCTCAGTCAAGAAAGAGGTAGACCGTGTCGGTTTCCATCAAGCCGCTCGAGGACCGCATCGTCATCAAGCAGGTCGAGGCCGAGCAGACCACCGCGAGTGGCCTGGTCATCCCCGACACCGCCAAGGAGAAGCCCCAGGAGGGCGAGGTCGTGGCCGTCGGCCCCGGCCGCATCGACGACAACGGCAACCGCGTCCCGCTCGACGTCGCCGTCGGCGACCGCGTGCTCTACAGCAAGTACGGCGGCACCGAGGTGAAGTTCGGTGCGGACGAGTTCCTCGTGCTCTCGGCCCGCGACGTCCTGGCGGTCGTCGTCCGCTGACGCGCTGACGTCCAGAGGGGCCCGGATGCTTCGGCATCCGGGTCCCTCTGCGTCTCCACGGCCGCATGCCCCGGTGTCCGGGACCCGCAGTACTGTGGTGCGGTGAGCACCAAGTCGGCAGGCACCCTCTACACGATCGGCGCCTATCTGATCTGGGGGTTCCTGCCGCTGTACTTCGTCGCGCTCAACCCGCCGACGGGCCCCTGGGAGGTGGTCGCCTGGCGGGTGCTGCTGTCCCTCGTCTTCTGCGTGCTGCTGCTCGCGGTCACGCGGGGCTGGAAGGCCTTCGGCGTCATCATCCGCCAGCCGCGGCTGCTGTGGCTGACCGCGCTCGCGGGCCTGCTGATCTACGTGAACTGGCAGGCCTTCCTGCTCGGCACGCTCTCCGGCAAGGTCATCGAGACGAGCCTCGGCTACTTCATCAACCCGATCTTCATGGTGCTGCTCGGCGTCTTCGTGCTCCACGAGCGGCTCCGGCGGCTGCAGTGGGTCGCGGTCGGCATCGCCGCGGTCGCCGTGGCCGTCATCATCGTCGTGTACGGCTCCGTCCCCTGGATCGCCCTGTCGCTCACTTTCTCCTTCGGGCTCTACGGCCTGGTCAAGAAGCAGATCGGGCCGGCGGTCGACGCGGTCAGCGGTCTCACCCTGGAGTCGTTCTGGCTCATCCCGATCGCCGTGGTCACGCTCGTCGTCGTCGGCCTCACCCCGCCCGGGATCACCTTCGGCACCGGGACACCGCTGCACACCGGGCTGCTCGCGGTCGCCGGGGTGGTCACCGCCGTGCCGCTGCTGCTGTTCGCCGCGGGGACCCGGCGAGTGGACCTCAGCGTGGTCGGGATGATCCAGTTCGTCACGCCGATCCTGCAGTTCCTCGTCGGCTGGCTCCTGCTGCACGAGGAGATGCCGCCGGCGCGATGGGCGGGGTTCGCGATCGTGTGGGTCGCGGTGGCGGTGTTCGTGGCCGACGTCGTGCTGCAGGCCCGTCGCGGGCGGCGGGAAGAGCCCGCTGAACTGGTGTGAAGGATCGTTAGCGCACCGAGATGGAAACCCCATGACCCGGCTGCCCCGAGGCCATAGGGTGGGAGGCACCCCACAGTGGGACACACGTTCATCTACGCAAGGGAGCAACATGAACGGATGGAAGAACTCGCGCACCTCGCGGGTCTTCGCAGGCATCGCGCTGGTGAGCGCCACTGCGCTCGTGATCGCGGGCTGCAGCAGCGCGCCCCAGTCGAAGCCCGAGGACACGAAGAAGGAGCGCCCGGCGAACCTCGACCTGACGCTGAAGCTCGGATCGCTGCTGCCGGCGACCGGAGCGCTCGCGTTCCTCGGCGCCCCGATGGAGGCCGGCGTGCAGCTGGCCGTCGACCAGGTCAACAAGGCCAAGGCCGGCGTCACCATCCAGCTCACCAGCGCCGATGAGGGCGACCTCGACAACAAGGCGTACGAGACCTCGATCACCAAGCTGCAGAGCGCGGGCATCACGGCGATGGTCGGCGCGGCGTCGTCCAGCGTCACCAAGCTCATCCTCGACGGCAACGTCGGCGCGGGCATCGTGACGGTGTCCCCGTCGAACACCTCGGCGGACTTCACCGGCATCAACCCGATGTACTTCCGCACCGCCCCCAGCGACAATCTGCAGGGCGAGGTCCTGGCGAACCAGATCTCCGAGGACGGCTACAAGACCCTCGGCATCATCTACCAGAACGATCCCTACGGCTCGGGTCTCGCGAAGGCGATCAAGACCACGTTCGAGGAGGCCGGCGGCAAGGTCGTCGCGGAGGCCTCCTACAACCAGGGCGACGGCCAGTACAACGCCCAGGTGTCGCAGATCGCCGCGGCCAAGCCCGATGCGGTCGCCATCGTCTCGTACGAGCAGTTCAAGACGATCGCCCCGCTGCTCGGCGCGGCCGGCATCGACACCGGCAAGCTGTACATGGTGGACGGCAACCTGTCGAACTACGCCAAGGACAACCTGCCCGTGAAGCTCGAGGGCTCGAAGGGCACCCGTGCCGGCGCCGTGCTGCCGGACGACTTCCTGGAGCAGCTCAACGCGGTGTGGACCGCGGCAGGCCACGACAAGATCAACGACGTGACCTACTCGGCCGAGGCCTACGACGCCGTGATCCTGCTCGCCCTCGCCTCGCTCAAGGCCGCATCGGTCAAGGGCAAGGACATCGCCGCGGAGATGCGCTCCGTCTCGGGCGGCAAGGACAAGGGCAAGGTGTGCACCACGTTCGAGGAGTGCGCCAAGATCATCAACGCCGGTGAGAACGCCGACTACAACGGTCTGTCGGGCGACATCACGTTCGACGAGAACAACGACCCGAAGGGCGCCGCGATCGGCGTCTACGAGTACGGCGCGGACAACAACAACAAGCGGATCAAGTAAGACCCGCGGAGAAGGGCCCCGGACCAGTCGGTCCGGGGCCCTTGCTCATCCCTCAGGGGAGGCGTCGTGCGCGCTCAGGCCGCGTCGTCCTGGCCGAGCGTTCCCAGGTACAGCCCGATCACCTTGGGGTCGTTCAGCAGATCGCGGCCGGTGCCCTCGTAAGCGTCGCGCCCCTGGTCGAGCACGTAGCCGCGATCGCAGATCTGCAGGCAGCGACGGGCGTTCTGCTCGACCATGATCGTGGTCACCCCGGCCTTGTTGATGTCCGAGACGCGGATGAAGGCGTCGTCCTGCCGCACGGGGGAGAGGCCCGCCGACGGCTCGTCGAGCAGCAGCACGGAGGGGTCCATCATCAGCGCCCGCGACATCGCCACCATCTGGCGCTCGCCGCCGGACAGGGAGCCCGCGCGCTGACCCAGCCGCTTGCCCAGCTCGGCGAAGATCCCGGTGACGAACTCCAGACGCTCGGCATAGGCCTTCGGCTTCTGGTAGAGCCCCATCTGCAGGTTTTCGGCGATCGTGAGGGAGGGGAACACGTTGTTGGTCTGCGGCACGAAGGCGACGCCGCGCGCGACGAGCTTGTCGGCCTTCAGCCCGACGATGCTCTCGCCCTCGACGGTGATGTCGCCCTCGCGGACCTGCACCATTCCGAAGATCGACTTCAGCAGAGTGGACTTGCCCGCGCCGTTCGGGCCGATGATGCCGATCAGCTCGCCCCGGCGGGCCACGAGGTTCGCGCCATTGAGGATGTTCACACCGGGCAGGTAGCCGGCGTGGACGCCGCTCAGCTCGACGACGACATCGCCGCGGTCTCCGCTCTGCGTCGCGCTCTGGTCGCTCATGAGGCCCCTCCGGTGTCCTTCTCGTCCGCGTGCTCGGCGGCGAGCTCTGCATCGGCCTCCGCCTCGATCTCCTCGCGCAGCCGCGCCGCCGAGGCGTCCGTGATCACCGGGATGCGGCCGGTGACCGCACCGAGGTCGACGTCCTGGTGCGCACCGAGGTAGGCGTCCACCACCGCGGGATCCTCCATCACGGTGTCGGGCGGGCCTTCTGCCACCACGCGCCCCTCGGCCATCACGACGACCCAGTCGGCGATGTGGCGCACCATGTGCATGTCGTGCTCGACGAAGAGCACGGTCATCCCGCGGTCCTTGAGGTCGAGGATGTGGTCGAGCAGCGACTGGGTCAGCGCAGGGTTCACGCCCGCCATCGGCTCGTCGAGCATCACGAGGTTCGGGTCGCTCATCAGCGCCCTGGCCATCTCGAGCAGCTTCCGCTGCCCGCCGGAGAGCGCGGCGGCGAAGTCCTTCTCCTTCGCGTCGAGCTTGAACCGGGTGAGCAGCGCGCGCGCCTTCTCCTCGATCTCTGCGTCCTCCTTGCGCCACAGGAACGGGAACAGGCTCGGCCAGAAGCGCTCCCCGCGCTGGTTCGGTGAGCCGAGCTTCATGTTCTCGAGCACGGTGAGCAGCGACAGCGACTTGGTGAGCTGGAAGGTGCGCACCTGCCCCATCCGCGCCACCTTGAACGAGGGGACGCCCGCGAGGTTCTTGCCGTCGTAGACCCACCGTCCCGCGTTCGGCTTGTCGAAGCCGCAGAGCAGGTTGAACAGCGTCGTCTTGCCGGCGCCGTTCGGCCCGATGAGGGCGGTGATCGCCCCGCGGGGGATCTCGAGGTGGTCCACGTCGACGGCGGCGAGCCCGCCGAAGCGTCGCGTCACGCCGTCGATCACGAGGATCGGGTCGACCTTGGGGACTCCCGGTGCCGGATCGCCCTGGGCGAGCCCGGTGGTCTTCGGGCGCCGGATGCTCCCGGTCGTCGTCGCCACTGTGGCGTCCCCCTCGTCGGGGACGCCGGTGGTCTCGTTGTCACTTGACAAAGGTCATCTCCCTCTTGTCGCCGAGGATGCCCTGCGGGCGGAAGATCACGATGAGCATCAGCACGACGCCCGCGAGGATCCAGCGGATGAACTCGGCCTGAGTGCTCGAGAAGGGCAGCAGCCCTGCGGAGGCCATCTGCGGGAGCAGGTTGCCCAGGAACGAGAACACCACCCAGAACAGCACCGCGCCGAGCGTCGGGCCGAACACGGTGGCCGCGCCGCCGAGCAGCAGGATCGTCCAGAGGAAGAACGTGAGCGACGTCGAGTAGCTCCCGGGGACGACCGCCGAGGGGAGGACGAAGACGATGCCGCCCATCGCGCCGATCACCCCGCCGATCACGAGCGCCTGCATCTTGTAGGCGAAGACGTTCTTGCCGAGGGAGCGCACCGCGTCCTCGTCCTCGCGGATGCCCTTGAGCACGCGGCCCCAGGGGCTGCGCATGAGGGCCCAGACCACGAGGATCGCGATCGCCAGCATGATGAGCCCGAACAGGCGGTTCCAGAGGTCGACCTCGTTGTAGGTGAACGGGCCGAACCCGTAGGTGCCCGGCGGGATCGGGTTGATCGCCCGGAATCCGCCGCTGTATCCGCTGAGACCGCCCGCCGAGTTGGTCCACTGCTTGAACAGCTCCGTCTGGAACAGCAGCCGCACGATCTCCGCGGCGGCGATCGTCGCGATCGCGAGGTAGTCGGCTCTCAGGCGCAGCGTCGGGATGCCGAGGACGAGGGCGAACACCACGCCGCCGAGCAGCCCGATCAGCATGCCCACCCACCAGGGGAGTCCGAAGCTGAGCACGGAGATCGCGTAGCCGTAGCCGCCGATGGCCATGAAGCCGGCCATGCCGAAGTTGAGCAGTCCCGCGTAGCCGAAGTGCACCGCGAGGCCGGTGGCGGCCAGTGCGTAGGCGATGGTCACCGGATGGAACAGGTATGCCAGGGTGTTGCCGAAGATGGCTCCGAAGTCCATGCGTCAGCCCAGCCTTTCCTTGCGTCCGAACAGGCCCTGCGGTCTGACGAGCAGGATCACGATCAGGGCGATCAGCGCGCTCGCGTACTTGAGGTCGGTCGGGATCCACAGCGTCGAGACCTCGACGGCGATGCCGACGATCAGCGAGCCGATCAGGGCGCCGAGCGCTGAGCCCAGGCCGCCGAGGGTGATCGCGCAGAACATCAGCAGCAGCATCTGCATGCCCATGTCCCAGCGCACACCGGGGCGGAAGTAGGCCCAGAGGATGCCGGAGATCGCGGCCAGGACGCCGGCCAGGATCCAGACGATCCGGATCACGCGGTCGACGTCGATGCCGGAGGCCGCGGCGAGCTGGGGGTTGTCGGAGATCGCCCTGGTCGCCTTGCCGACCCGGGTGCGGGTGAGGAAGTAGGCGACGCCGAGGATCGCGGCCAGGCTGACGCCCATGCCGATGAGGTCGATGTACGAGAGCGAGATCGGCCCGAAGTGCAGGGGGTCGGGGCTCGCGCCGGGCAGCTGGATCGTGCCGCCGCCGATGATGAACTGCAGCGCGTAGCGCAGGGCGAGGGAGAGACCGATGCTGACGATCATGAGCTGCACGATGCCGAGGCCGCGCTTGCGCAGCGGACGCCACAGTCCCGCGTCGAGCGCCCACCCGAGCAGCGCGCCGCCGACGACCGCTGCGATGAGGCCGAGCCAGAGCGGCAGTTGCCAGAGGGAGGTGAAGATCACCGCGACGACGCCGCCCCAGGAGACCATCTCGCCGTGCGCGAAGTTGGAGAGTCGCGTGGTGCCGTAGATGAGCGCGGCGCCCATCGACGCGAGGCCGAGCAGGAGGCCGAAGTTGATGCCGCCGACCGTGCGCGACAGCAGCTGATCGATGAAGGAGGTCGTCTGCCGCTGTCCCTCGCCGAGGAACAGGTTGACGATCTTCGTGCCGGTGAGGCCGAACTTCACCTCGAACGACGCGGTCGTCCCGGAGATCGGCTGGATGGCGGGAGGCAGCTGCGACGCATCGACGATCACCCCTTTCGGGAGGGTGTCCTCGTCGACGGTGAGCGTGTAGGTCTCCTTCTTCGGGACGTACAGCCGCCACTTGCCCTCGGCATCGGTCTTGGTCTCGGCGTCGAACCCGCCGCCGTCGATCTTCATCACGACGCCCTCGACGGGCTTGTCCTTGTTGGTGATGACGCCGGCGAAGTAGAAGTCGGTGATCTCCTGCCCGTCGTCGGTCGTGTCGGCGGAGGCGCTCAGGGGCGCCATGACGAACAGGAGTGCGGCGATCGTCGCGATCAGCGCCAGGAGACCGGGTCGCGGTCTCCGAAGCGCCATAGTTCTGCGTCCCACGTGGCCTCCACATCGAGTGCTGCCGAGCACGCGCCAATGCGTTCTCGGGTGACGGACGTCGCACTGAGCGTACCCCGAGGGCCTGCCCCTCGCACGCCGGCGGAGTCGTTCCGGGGAATACCGGGCGTGTTCCGGCGTTTAGAATCGGTAACACGCAGGCCGCCGTCGTCCGCAGCGCACTCGCCCATCTACCGCGCCATCGGCGCAGAGGAGCCCCCATGGAGCAGCACGACCCGTTCGGATTCGTCGGACTCACCTACGACGATGTTCTGCTGCTGCCCGGGCATACCGATGTGATCCCCAGCGAGGCGGACACCTCGTCGCGGGTCACGCGCCGGATCTCGGTCGCGACCCCGCTGCTGTCGAGCGCCATGGACACCGTCACGGAGGCGCGCATGGCGATCGCGATGGCGCGCGAGGGCGGCATCGGCATCCTGCACCGCAATCTCTCGATCGCGGATCAGGCGGCCGACGTCGATCGCGTGAAGCGCAGCGAGTCGGGCATGATCACCGATCCGATCACGACCACCCCCGAGGCGACGATCGAGGAGGTCGACGGCCTCTGCGCGAAGTACCGCATCTCGGGTCTTCCGGTGGTCGACGAGGACGGACGCCTGGTGGGCATCGTCACCAACCGCGACATGCGCTTCGTCTCGGGCTTCGAGCGTCAGACCACGCTGGTGAAGGACGTCATGACCCGTGAGGGCCTGGTCACCGCGCCGGTGGGCGTCGCCGCGGGCGAGGTCATCGCGCTGTTCGCGAAGCACCGCGTGGAGAAGCTGCCGCTCATCGACGGCGACGGGAAGCTCGCCGGCCTCATCACGATCAAGGACTTCGACAAGAGCGAGAAGTACCCGCTCGCCACCAAGGACGAGCAGGGCCGGCTGCGGGTGGGCGCGGCGATCGGCTTCTTCGGCGACGCCTGGGAGCGGGCGGAGGCGCTGCGCGACGCCGGCGTGGACGTGCTCGTCGTGGACACCGCGAACGGTCAGTCGCAGGGCGTGATCGACCTGGTCCGGCGGCTGAAGGCCGATCCGACGTTCGCGCACATCGACGTCATCGGGGGCAACGTCGCGACCCGCGAGGGCGCGCAGGCGCTCGTCGACGCCGGCGTGGACGCGGTCAAGGTCGGGGTCGGTCCCGGGTCGATCTGCACCACCCGCGTGGTCGCGGGCGTGGGCGTCCCCCAGGTCACCGCCGTGTACGAGGCCTCGCTCGCCGCGAAGCCCGCGGGCGTGCCGGTGATCGCCGACGGCGGGCTGCAGTACTCTGGCGATATCGCCAAGGCGCTCGTCGCCGGCGCCGACGCCGTGATGCTGGGCTCGCTGCTCGCCGGCACCGATGAGTCGCCGGGCGAGATCGTCTTCCAGGGCGGGAAGCAGTTCAAGCTGTACCGCGGCATGGGCTCCCTCGGCGCGATGCAGACGCGCGGCAAGCAGACCTCCTATTCGAAGGACCGCTACTTCCAGGCCGACGTGCCCAGCGACGACAAGCTCATCCCCGAGGGGATCGAGGGGCAGGTGCCCTACCGCGGACCCGTGTCGGCCGTCGCGTACCAGCTCATCGGCGGACTGCGCCAGTCGATGTTCTACGTCGGCGCGCGCACGGTCGAGGAGCTCAAGGAGCGCGGGCGTTTCGTGCGCATCACGGCCGCGGGCCTCAAGGAGTCGCACCCGCACGACGTGCAGATCGTCGTGGAGGCCCCGAACTACAAGCGCTGACGACCGCGGCGCCGATCAGCGGGCCGTGACCGCCGGCGCGTCGGCGTGCCGCGCGGCGTGCGTCGCGAGCCGCCGGGCGTCGTCCTCGCCGACCGGCTGGAAGGCGGTCAGCCGCACCGTGGGCGCGGTCTCCAGCCGCAGGCGGGTCAGCATCACCCGGACGGGGCCGTCGTCGCGCAGCCGGACGGTCTGCTCCGTGTGCCCCGTCGACGACAGGTCGTGCCGCTCCCACATGCGCGCGAACGCCGCGGACGAGGCCCGGAGCCGATCGGCGAGCCCGATCCACGCCGGATCGTCGAGATGCTCGGGCATCGCGCTGCGGAACCGGGCGACCATCCGGGTCCGCACCGCCTCGTGGTCCTCGTGGAAGTGCTTCCAGGCGGGGTCGAGGAACAGCTTCACCATGCAGTTGCGATCTTCGAGCGGGGCGGCGTCGAGGTCTCCGCAGAGGAACCGGTAGGGCGCGTTGCAGGCGAGGATGTCGAACTTCGCGGTCTGGATGCAGGCGGGGATCGGGCCGAGCGCCGCGAGCAGTCGCAGGTGGGCCTCGGTGACCACCTGCTCGGTCTGGTCGTCCGGGGCATCCGACGTGGGGATCTCGCTCAGCCGCCACAGGTGCTCCCGCTCGTCGGGGTCGAGCCGGAGCGCGTCCGCGATCGCTGCGAGCACCTGATGGGAGGCGCCTACGGCGCGACCCTGCTCGAGCCAGGCGTACCAGGTGACCCCGATCCCGGCGAGGACGGCGACCTCTTCGCGGCGCAGCCCCGGCGTGCGGCGGCGGCCGGTGGCGGGAAGACCGACGTCGGAGGGGCGCAGCCGCTCGCGACGGCTGCGCAGGAACGAGCCGAGCTCCCGGCGCGCGAGAGCGTCCCGCTGTTCGAGGCTCGTGCTGTCGATCACCATGGATAACAGGATAAACCGGATCTGGATAACAGGGTAAGGCGAGGGTTGGATGGTGTCATGACCTCCTTCACCGCGCCCGTCCGGGTGCCGCCCGCCGCTCTCGCGGCCGCCCCGGCGACGCTGCGCGCGGCCGGTCTCCTCACCCTGCTGCTGGGCGGGCTGCTCGGCAACTTCGTCTTCGGGGTCTCCACGATCGCGCTGCCGGTGATGACCGCGGACCTCGGGATGGGCATCGGCGCCGGAAGCCTGCTGGTGACGGTCTTCCTGCTCGGCTTCGCCTCCTCGCTGGTCCTCGGCGGACGGCTCGGCGACCGCTACGGCAGGCGGCGCCTGTTCCGGATGGGCGCCCTCGCCCTCGCGGCGACCTCCGTGCTGGTCGCGGTCTCCCCGGAGAGCCTCACCGTGCTCTCCTCGCGCTTCGCCCAGGGCGTGGCGATCGGCCTCATGCTGCCCCAGGTGCTCGCGACGATCCAGAACACCGCGGAAGGGCGGCGCCGGGCCGCGTGGATCGGCCTCTACGTCGCGGTGATCGGGGCGGGGACGATGCTCGGCCAGCTCATCACGGGCGCCGTGGTGGCGCTGCCGTGGGGAGCGCTCGGCTGGCGGGCCGCCTTCGTCGTCGTCGCCCTCATCGCGGGGGTCGCCGCCGCGGCCGCCTCCGCAGTGCCCGAGACGCGCGCGGCGGGCGGCGGGATCGACGTGGTCGGCGCGGTGCTGCTGGCGCTCACGGTGGGCTGTCTGCTCGCCGCCCTCGCCGTGCACGGGAGCGCGCTCCTCACGGTCGGCCTCGCCGCCGGCGCCGTGGTCACTGGCGGCGTGCTGGTGCTCTGGGAGCGCAGGATGCCCGGCGACCGGGCCCTCCTCCCCGCCGTCGCGATGCGGGAGCCCGCGCTCGTGATCGGACTCGTGCTCAACGCGATCTTCTTCACCGGGTACGGCGCCTTCGTCTACTACTTCGTGTTCGCCGCGGAGAACGGGATGGGGCTGACCGCGATGCAGACCGCGGGCACCCTGGTGGTCTTCGCGGCCGCGTTCGTCGCGGTCAGCGTGATCGCGCCCCGCCTGCACGCGCGACTCCCCGCCCGGGGGCTCATGGTCGCCGGGACCGCGGTCCAGGGCCTGACGCTCGCCGGGATCGCGCTGTGGGCCGCAGCGGGCTGGCCGGCGCCGCAGCCGCTGGTGCTGCAGGCGCTGCTGTGCGTGCTCGGCGGCGCTCAGGCGCTGATGTACGCGCCTCTGGTGGGCACCGTGATGAACGCGGTCCCTCCGGCGGTCGCCGGGCTGGCGAGCGGGCTCTTCTCCACCGTGCAGCAGGTCGCCCTGGCGCTCGGGGTCGCGGTGTTCAGCCTCGTCTACGCGGCGGCCGACGCGGGCGGAGGGGAGGGGCTGATGGTGTGCGCCCTCGTGCAGGCCGGGCTGGCCGTGCCGATGCTCGTGATCGTGCTCGTCGCCCGCCGCGCCCTGGGCGGCAGGGCGGGCTGAGGCCCTGGCGCGGGTCGGAGGGCGGGCGTAGCGTGGGCGGCATGTGCCGGAGCATCCACACCCTTCACAATTTCGAGCCCGCTGCGACCTCGGAAGAGGTGCACGCGGCCGCGCTGCAGTACGTGCGCAAGATCGCGGGCACGACCAAGCCCTCGAAGGCGAACCAGGAGGCCTTCGACCGGGCCGTCGCCGAGATCGCGCACATCACCCAGCATCTGCTGGGCGATCTCGTGGCGACGCGGCCGCCGAAGAACCGCGAGGAGGAGGCGGCGAAGGCCCGCGCCCGCGCCGTCGCGTCCGGGCGGTACGCGGCCTGAGTGACGCCGTATGACGGCCGGTGTCGGCATGTGACGGCGACCGCCGGGCCTCCGACCGCCGGTCGCTAACGTCGCGGTCATGACTCTTCTCCAGGACACCCCCGCCATCTCCGACATCACCCCCGCGCAGCGCGCGGAGCGCCTCTCCGCCGCCGGCGCCGCATGGAACGAGCGGATCGCCGCGGATGCCGGGAACGCCCGGCTCACCTACCGCGTGACCGGACACGGCGTGGGCTCGGTCGGCACCGAGATCCGCGCGGGCAAGCACCGCTTCCTCGTCGACGAGCCCGCTGCGCTGGCCGGCGACGACGCCGCGGCGAGCCCGGTCGAGTACGCGCTCGGCGCGCTCGTCTCCTGTCAGGTCGTGGTGTTCCGCCTCTACGCCCAGGCCCTCGGGCTCACGATCGACGACATCAGCATCACCGCCGAGGGCGACCTCGACGTGCGCAAGCTCTTCGGCATCGACGAATCGGGTCGCGCCGGCTTCCACGACGTGCGGGTGCGCGTCGACGTCACGGGCCCGCACACCGCCGAGGAGTACGAGAAGCTGCGCGCGGTCGTCGAGGAGCACTGCCCGGTGCTCGACCTCTTCGCCAATCCGGTCCCGACCTCCGGCGCGCTCGCCTGATCCGACGCCGGAGGGCCCCGGCATCCGCGCGCTCTCACTAGAGTGAGCGGATGGGTTCATCGGCGAATTCCGTCCTCACGCGCGGACAGGTCGCGCGCTACGCCATCGGCTCGCTCGGCACCGGCGGCTTCGCCACCCTGCCGGGGCTCGTGCTGGTCTACTACCTGACCGACTCCCTCGGCGTCGCCGCCCTCTGGGCAGGCGTCATCGTGACCGCGGCGAAGGTCTGGGACGTGCTGATCGACCCGGTGATCGGCGGGCTCAGCGATCGCTCCTACGCCCACACCGGAACCCGTCGGCGCTTCATGGTGATCGGCGGGATCGGCCTCCCGCTCGCCTTCGTCCTCACGTTCGCGGTGCCAGGAGGGCTGGGCGCCGTGCCCTCCGCGCTCTGGGTCCTCGTGGCGTTCATGCTCGCCGCCACCTGCTTCAGCCTGTTCCAGGTGCCGTACATCGCGCTGCCCGCCGAGCTGACCGACGACTATCGCGAGCGCACGCGGCTGCTGAGCTGGCGCGTCGTGCTGCTCACGGTCGCGATCCTGCTCTTCGGCGCGGGCGGTCCGGAGCTGCGCGCGCTGTTCCCCGACGATCCGCTGCGCGGCTACCTGGTGATGGCGATCGCGGCGGGAGCGGTGCTCGCGATCGGCATGCTGGTGGCCGCGACGGTGGCACCGCGTCGTCCTGCGCTGCCCGTGGAGCCGGGCGCCTCGATCGGCGCCCACTACCGCGCGGGGCTCAGCGTGCTGCGGCAGAGCCAGCCGTTCCGCGCGCTGCTGGTGACCTTCATGCTGCAGGGGCTCGCCACCGGCCTGATGCTCGCCGCCGCGCAGTACGTGGCGCGCTGGATCCTGCACGACGAGAAGGCGGTCACCCCGCTGTTCGCATCGCTGATCGCCCCGGCGCTCCTGATGGCGCCCGCGTGGAAGCTCGTCGCCGACCGCATCGGCAAGGAGCGGGCGTTCCGTCTGGCGAGCCTGGTGTTCCTCGTCGCCGCCCTCGTGCTCTCGGCCGCGGCCTGGGCGCCCGGATGGTGGATCGTCGCACCGGTCGCCCTCGCCGGCGCCGCCTATGCGGGGATGCAGACCCTGCCGATGGCGATGCTGCCCGACGTCATCGCCCACGACCGCAGCGCGGGCGGCGGGGAGAACCGCTCCGGGGTGTTCAGCGGGGTGTGGACCGCCGGCGAGACCACCGGGATGGCGTTGGGGTCGACGGTGCTGGCGGTCGTGCTCGCCGCGACCGGATACCTCGAGTCGACGGCGGGAGCCGCGACCGTGCAGCAGCCCGATGCCGCGGTCGCGGGCATCGCGATCTCGTTCAGCATCATCCCCGCGGTGCTCATGGCGCTGAGCCTCTTCTCCCTCGCGCACTACCGGCTGCGGGAGCGCGACATCGCCGGGACGTCGGCATGAGCGACATCCTCGAGAGGCTCCGCCGGCTGCGCGCGGGCGACGCGCCGACGCACGGCGGCCATGTGCTCGCCTACGTGTACGACTCGGGGATGCCCGAGCTCGACGAGCTCGCCGACGCGGCGGCTCAGCTCGCCCGTCCGCTCAACGGGCTCGACCCCACCGTGTTCCCCTCGGTCGCGACGATGGAGCGAGACGTCCTGGGGTTCGTCCGCCGCGCGCTGCACGGGGGACGCGACGTCGTCGGGTCCGTGACGAGCGGCGGCACGGAGAGCTGCCTCCTCGCGGTGAAGACCGCGCGCGATCTGTGGCGCGCCGAGCGGGGCGGCCGAACGGAGGGGCGACCGCGGCTCGTCGCGCCGGCCACCGCGCACGCGGCGTTCCAGAAGGCGGCGCGGATGCTCGACCTCGACTGGGACCCGGTGCCCTGCGACGCGGACGGCACCGTCGACCCGCAGGACGTCATCGAGAGGCTGGCGGACGACGTCGCCCTGGTCGTGGTCTCCGCGCCCGCGTACCCCAGCGGCGCTCTCGATCCGATCGGCCCGGTGGCCGCCGCCGCCCGCTCCTGGGGCATCCGCTGCCATGTCGACGCCTGCTTCGGCGGGCTCGTCCTGCCCTGGTGGCCCCGGCTGCCCGACTGGGACTTCCGGGTGCCGGGCGTCACGAGCGTCTCCGCGGACCTGCACAAGTTCGGATACGCGCCCAAAGGCGTCTCGGTGCTGCTGCACCGCGGGCGCCGTCAACATCGCGCCCAGTTCTTCGCCACCACCCGCTGGCCGGGCTATCCGGTGGTGAACCCGACGCTGCTGGGATCGAAGTCCGCCTCGCCGCTCGCCGCCGCATGGGCGATCGTGCAGCATCTCGGGAGGGAGGGCTTCGCCGACCTCACGGCGTCGATCGCGCGCACGGCCACCGGCATCCGCGCGGAGGTCGACGGGATCGTGGGGCTCGCGGTGATGGGGGACCCCGTCGGACCCGCCATCGCCCTCGTCGCCGACCCGGACGCCCCGCCGCGGGCGCAGGTCGATCCGCATCGTCTCGCCGACGAGCTCATGCGGCACGGGTGGCGCATCCAGCACCAGCCCGGCTTCGTCCAATCGGACGGCACGAAGCTTCCGCGCAGCGCGCACCTGACCCTCACTCCGGTGCTGGAGCGCGGGCTGCCCGAGTTCCGCGCAGCCCTCGCGCTCGCCGCCGAGAAGGTGCGGGGGCGTCCGCCGGCGGACCCGGCCCTGCTCGCGGGGGCGATGCGCGCCCTCGGATACGGACCGGGCGGCCGCGTGCCGTCGCCCGCCACGGCGTGGCGGCTGCTGCGCCTCGCCGGGGCGGGCAGCGTGCGGCAGGATCAGCCGATGGCGACACTCATGGCGCTGATCGAGGCGCTTCCCGCTCCGGTGGCCGAGGCCCTGCTCTCCGAGCTGCTGGCGCGGATGTCGGAGCCCCGGTGATCCGATAAGCTGGAAGGCTCGCCTTCGCGCCGGATGCGCGGCGGGCGGAAGGACCATCGTGGGATACATCGACGCCGCCGGCGTCTCACTCACCCTGCCCGACGGACGCCCTCTCCTCGATGAGACGACGTTCCGCGTCGGCGCCGGATCGACGAGCGCTCTCGTCGGTCCCAACGGCGCCGGGAAGTCCACGCTCCTGCGGATCATCCGCGGGGATCTCGCGCCGGACGCCGGAGTGGTCACCATCGACGGATCGCTCGGCGTCATGGACCAGTTCATCGGTCACGGGCGGGAGGGCGAGACCGTGCACGACCTCCTGGTGCGCGTCGCGCCCTCGCGCATCCGCACGACCGCCGAGACGCTGGAGGCGACCGAGAACGCCCTCATCGAGGACGACACCGAGCGCACCCAGATGAGGTACGCGACGGCGCTCGCGGAGTACGCGGACGCGGGCGGCTACGAGCACGAGACGGTCTGGGACCAGTGCACCGTCGCGGCCCTCGGCATCCCCTACGAGCGTGCGCGCTACCGCGACCTCGCGACGCTGTCCGGCGGCGAGCAGAAGCGCCTCGCGCTGGAGGCGCTGCTGCGCGGCCCGGACGACGTGCTGCTGCTCGACGAGCCGGACAACTACCTCGACGTGCCGGGCAAGCGATGGCTCGAGGAGCGCCTGCGCGAGACCCCGAAGACCGTGCTGCTGGTGTCGCACGACCGCGAGCTGCTCGCGCGTGCGGCCGACCGGATCATCACGTTGGAACCCGGCGGCGCGGGCGCGTCGGCGTGGGTGCACGGCGGGGGCTTCGCGACCTACCATCAGGCGCGGATCGACCGGATGGACCGGCTCGACGAGCTGCGGCGGCGATGGGACGAGCAGCACGAGAAGCTCAAGACGCTGGTGGCGACGCTGAAGGTGAAGGCGTCGGCGAACGACGGGTTCGCCTCGCGCTACCAGGCGGCGCAGACCCGGCTCCGCAAGTTCGAGGAGGCCGGCCCGCCGGAGGAGCGCCCGCCGGCGCAGGAGTTCGACATGCGGCTGCGCGGCGCCCGCACGGGCAAGCGCGCCGTGGTGTGCACCCGGCTCGAGCTGACCGGGCTGATGAAGCCCTTCGACGCCGAGATCTGGTTCGGCGACCGGGTCGCGGTGCTCGGCTCGAACGGGTCGGGCAAGTCGCACTTCCTGCGTCTCCTCGCGCGCGGGGGCACCGACCCCGACCCGACGCTCGGGCATCTCACGAGCGCCGCCGAACGGCTCGACGAGGTCGCGCACACGGGATCGGCGACGCTGGGCGCCCGTGTGGTCCCCGGCCTGTTCGCGCAGACCCACGCGCATCCGGAGTTCTCCGGCCGCACCCTGCTGGAGATCCTGCACCGCGGGGACGAGCGACGTGCGGGCATGCCGCGCGACGCCGCGAGCTCGGCGCTCGACCGGTACGGTCTCGTCCGCCAGGCGCAGCAGGAGTTCGATCAGCTCTCCGGCGGCCAGCAGGCGCGATTCCAGGTGCTGCTCCTCGAGCTCTCCGGCGCCACCCTGCTGCTGCTCGACGAGCCCACCGACAACCTCGACCTCGAGTCGGCGGAGGCGCTCGAGGACGCCATCGCGCGCTTCGAGGGCACCGTCGTGGGGGTCACCCATGATCGTTGGTTCGCGCGGTCGTTCGACCGGTTCCTGGTGTTCGGCGGGGACGGCGAGGTCTACGAGGCGGACGCCCCGGTGTGGGACGAGAAGAGGGTCGCCCGTGCGCGCTGAGGGGACGCGGGTGGCGGCGGACATGCCGGGTAGGCTGGTCGGGTGAGCACAGACTTCGAGATCGGCCGAGGCAAGCGCGCCCGTCGCGCGTACACGTTCGACGACATCGCGGTGGTGCCCTCGCGGCGCACACGCAATCCCGAGGACGTCTCCACGGCGTGGACGATCGACGCGTTCCCGTTCGACATCCCCGTCATGGGCGCTCCGATGGACTCGGTGGTGAGCCCGCAGACGGCGATCATGCTGGGCAGGCTCGGCGGCCTCGGCGTGCTCGACCTCGAGGGCCTGTGGACGCGCTACGAGAACCCCGAGCCGCTGCTCGCCGAGATCGCCGGACTCCCCGACGACCGCGCCACCGTGCGGATGCAGGAGCTCTACTCTGAGCCGATCAAGCCCGAGCTCATCAAGCAGCGCCTCGCGGAGATCCGGGAGGGCGGCGTGACGGTCGCCGGCTCCCTCACCCCGCAGCGCACGCAGGAGCTGTACGAGACGGTCGTCGCCGCGGGCGTGGACCTGTTTGTCATCCGCGGCACCACGGTGTCCGCCGAGCACGTCTCCAGCGACGTGGAGCCGCTGAACCTGAAGAAGTTCATCTACGACCTCGACGTGCCGGTCATCGTGGGCGGCGCGGCGACCTACACCGCCGCGCTGCACCTCATGCGCACGGGCGCCGCCGGCGTGCTGGTGGGCTTCGGCGGCGGAGCGGCGTCGACCACGCGCGCCACGCTCGGCATCCACGCGCCGATGGCGACCGCCGTCTCCGACGTCGCCGCCGCCCGCCGCGACTACCTCGACGAGTCGGGCGGCCGCTACGTGCACGTCATCGCCGACGGCGGCGTGGGGACCTCGGGCGACATCGTCAAGGCACTCGCGATGGGAGCGGACGCGGTGATGCTCGGCGTCGCGCTGGCGCGGGCGACGGACGCCCCGGGCCAGGGCTACCACTGGGGCGCCGAGGCGCACCACCCCAAGCTCCCGCGCGGGCGCCGCGTGCCGGTCGACGGCGTCGCGACCCTCGAGCAGATCCTCTACGGCCCCGCCCCGGTCGCCGACGGCACCGCCAACCTCATCGGCGCGCTGCGCAAGTCGATGGCGACCACCGGCTACTCCGACCTGAAGGAGTTCCAGCGGGTCGAGGTCGTCCTCGCCCCGTACGAGCTGGGATGACGGACGTCCAGGAGTTCCCGCCGACGCTGCGCGAGGTGATGCTGCGCGGCCGCTGGCTCGGCGTGCTCGGGCTCTGCCTGGTGGTCGCCGGCGTGTTCGCCTGGCTCGGACAGTGGCAGCTCTCGCGCGCGATCGACACCGCCCCGCCGCCGCCCGGCCTGACCGAGCAGGTCAAGCCGTTGGCGGAGGTGGTGGAGCCGGGGGAGTACCTGCCGGAGCCGCTCGTGGGCCAGCGCGTCGAGACGCGGGGCACGTGGGTGCCCGAGGACTTCATCGTCGTCACCTCGCGCTTCAACGACGGCGAGCAGGGCTACTGGGTCACCGGGCAGTTGCGGGTCGCGGAGCGCACCTCGATCGCCGTGGCGGTCGGCTGGGCCGCCACGCGCGAGCAGGCGGACGACGCCGCACGCGCCCTCGCGGAGAAGGGCGCCGTCGAGGCGGACATCACGGGCCGGGTGATCTCCGACGAGGGGGTCGTCGTGCCGGGCGCCGATCCGGACGAGCTCAACCGGATGTCGCCGGCCGCCCTGCTGGGGCTCTGGCACGACACCGAGCAGCTCGACGTCTACCGCCCCTACCTCGCCTCGGCGAAGGCGCCGGCCGGGCTCGTCGACATCTCGTCGCACGCACCGGCGGAGCGCTCGCCGGTGAACTGGCTCAACATCTTCTACGCCGCGGAGTGGGCCGTCTTCGCCGGCTTCGCGTTCTACCTCTGGTACCGCCTCGCCCGCGACGCGTGGGAGCGCGAGGTCGAGGAATTCCAGGATTCCGGTTCCGCCGCGTCCTGACGCCGATCTCCGCCTCTCGATGACCATCCGGTGACGGATCGGAGAACAACCTTGAGAAAAGGCTGTGAACGGGCCTAGGGTCACATGCATACCCGCGCGCACCCTGTCATGACGGCGCGCGGTCGCGGCCCGGGAGCCGCGTTCCGACACCGAGGAGACACAGCTGATGAAGCCCGACCGAGACGACGCGGGAACCGCGTCGTCCTTCAGGAAGAGAGGGCGCATCGGCGCCCTCGCCGCGACCACCGCGTGCGCACTGGCCTTCGGCGCCCTGGGCGCCGTGCCGGCCTTCGCGTCGACAGACGGAACAGGGGTGGTGATCAACGAGGCGTACCTGTCCGGCGGCAGCTCGGGCGCCGCCTACAAGAACAAGTTCGTCGAGCTCTACAACCCCACGAAGGCCGCCGTCGACCTGAGCGGGATGTCGATCCAGTACCGCTCGGCGACCGGCACGGCGGGGTCGCAGGGAGTCGTCCCCCTCAGCGGCTCGATCCCCGCCGGCGGCTACTTCCTTGTGCAGGGCGGCAGCAACGGCGCGAGCGGCGCCGCGCTCCCGACCCCCGACGCCACCGGCAACCTGAACCCGAGCGGGTCCGCGGGCACGCTCGCGCTGGTGAAGGGCACCTCCGCGGTCACCCTCCCGACCGGATCGGTCACGGGCGACGCCGCCGTCGTCGACCTGCTCGGCTACGGCACCTCGAACACGTTCGAGGGCTCCGCGGCGACCGCCCCCGCCGGCAACTCCGACGTGAAGTCGCTCAACCGCACCAAGGGCGCGGACACCGACGACAACAAGGCGGACTTCACCCTCTCCGCCACGATCACCCCGCAGAACACCTCCAACGAGACCGACCCGGGCACCGACCCCGGCACGGATCCCGGTACGCCGGCCACCATCGCCGAGGTGCAGGGCACCACCGACGTCTCGCCCATGAACGGGAAGACCGTCACGGTCGAGGGCGTCATCACCGGCGACTACCGCACGGGCGGCTACGCGGGCATCACGATCCAGACCCAGGGCTCCGGCGGCGCGAACGACGCCACTCCGGGCGCGTCCGACGGCATCTTCGTGTACCTCAACAAGCTGACGGCCTCCGCCGCGAAGATCGGCGACCTCGTCTCCGTCACCGGAACGGTCAGCGAGTACTTCGGCCAGACGCAGATCAACCCGGCCGCGGAGAGCGCCGTCACGGTGGTCACCGCGAACGTGGGCCTGCCGGAGGTCACCCCGCTGCCCGACACGGTGGTCGGCGCCCAGCGCGAGGCCTACGAGAACATGCTCGTCGCCCCGACGGGGACCTACGCTGTCGCCTCCAGCCACCAGCTCTACAACTTCGGCACGCTCTGGCTGAACCCGGGCGAGCTGAACGTGAAGAGCACCGAGCAGAAGCGCCCCGGCGCCGACGCCGATGCGATCGCCGCGGCGAACCGCGCGAACCGCATCCTCCTCGACGACGGCTGGTCCTACCAGGTCACCAACGCGCAGCACGTCGGCGACCAGCCGTACTTCACGAAGGACACCGTGGTCCGCAACGGCGACACGGTGAACTTCTCGAAGCACGGCTACGTGCTGCAGTACGGCTTCGACGACTGGCGTCTGCAGCCCGTCGTGCCGATCAACGACGCGAGCGACGCCTCGTACAAGGCGACCTTCACGCCGGTGAACACCCGCCCGACGGCACCGCCGGCGGTGGGAGGCGACTTCCGGGTCGCGTCGTTCAACGTGTACAACTACTTCACGACGCTGAAGGACGACAACTCGAACGCCCGCGGAGCCAAGGACGCCGCGCAGTTCGCGATCCAGAAGTCGAAGATCGTCTCCGCGATCAACGGCCTGGACGCCGATGTCGTCACCCTGATGGAGATCGAGAACTCCGTGAAGCTCGGCCACCCGGTGGACTCGGCCCTCAAGGACCTCGTGTCCGGGCTGAACGCCGCCGCAGGATCCGACGTCTGGGGCTACGTCCCCACCCCGGCCGCGCTGCAGGACGCCGCCACCACCGACTACATCACCAGCGCGATCATCTACAAGAAGAACGCGGTGAAGACGGTCGGCGAGGCGCAGACCGTCAGCGACGAGTCGATCTGGGGCAACGCCCGTGAGCCGATCGCGCAGACCTTCGAGGTCGACGGGCGCACCGTCAGCGTGATCGCGAACCACTTCAAGTCGAAGTCCGACCCGAAGGACGGCACCAAGGAGCCGGCCGACGGTCAGGGCTTTTTCAACGCCGACCGCGTGAAGCAGGCCAACTCCGTGCTCGACCTCGCAGGCAAGGTGCAGAAGAGCTCGGGCAGCGACGACGTCTTCCTCGTGGGCGATTTCAACGCCTACAGCGAGGAAGACCCGGTGAACGTCTTCACCTCGGCCGGCTGGTCCGACCTGGTCGCGGACAAGACCGATGGACAGTACACCTACTCGTTCGACGGCGAGCTCGGCTCGCTCGACCATGTGATCGCGTCCCCGTCGCTGACCACGTCGATCACCGGCGCCGGTGTGTGGACGATCAACTCGCCGGAGTGGAGCGACCGCGGCTACGCGTTCGGGGCCACCGAGTCGGGCACCCCGTACCGTTCCAGCGACCACGACCCGATCGTCGTCGGCGTCTCGAGCACCGAGCCGCCGGTCGACATCGACATCGTCACGATCAACGACTTCCACGGTCGCATCGAGGCCGACGGTGTCGCCGCCGGTGCCGCGGTGCTGGCCGGCGCGGTCAAGCAGGTGCGCGCCGAGAACCCGAACACGATCTTCGCGGCAGCGGGCGATCTGATCGGCGCCTCGACGTTCACCTCGTTCATCCTCGACGACAACCCGACGATCGACGCGCTCAACGCCGCCGGCCTCGAGGTCAGCGCCGCGGGCAACCACGAGTTCGACCAGGGATGGGCGGATCTCCGTGATCGCGTCCAGCAGCGGGCGGACTGGGAGTACATCAGCTCGAACGTCTTCCTGAAGTCGACCGACAAGACGGCGCTCGCGCCGAGCTGGGTCAAGGAGGTCGACGGCGTGCGCGTCGGCTTCGTCGGCGCGGTGACCGAGGAGCTCGACTCCCTCGTCTCGCCCGACGGCATCAAGGACCTCGAGGTGCGCGACATCGCCAAGTCGGTCAACGCCGCGGCGGACGCGCTCCGTGACGGCGACCCGTCCAACGGTGAGGCCGACGTGGTGATCCTCCTGGTGCACGAGGGGGCGGCGACCACCGACATCTCGAGCATCACGCCGGACTCGCCGCTCGGGAAGATCGTGAACGGCGTCGACTCCAACGTCTCGGCGATCGTCTCCGCGCACACCCACCTCGCGTACAACCACGTCATCGACGGCCGTCCGGTCGTCTCGGCGGGCCAGTACGGCGAGAACTTCGGTCTGATGAACCTGAAGGTCGACCCGAAGACGAAGAAGCTGCTCTCGATCTCGAATGAGATCAAGCCGCTGACCGCCGGCGGGAAGCCGCTGTACCCGGCCGTGCCCGAGGTGCAGACGATCGTCGACGACGCGAAGAAGGAGGCCGACGTCATCGGCGCGAAGAAGGTCGGGGAGATCACGGCCGACTTCAACCGGGCTCGACAGAGCGACGGCAAGACCGAGAACCGCGGAGGCGAGTCGACGATCGGGAACTTCGTCGCCGACGTGCAGAAGTGGTCCACGGGTGCCGACATCGCCCTGATGAACCCGGGCGGCATCCGCACCAACCTCACCTATGCGTCGAGCGGCGCGGGCGACCCCGACGGGAACGTCACGTATCGCGAGGCGGCGACGGTGCAGCCGTTCGCCAACACGATGATGACGCTCGAGCTGACCGGTGCCCAGCTGAAGCAGGTGCTGGAGGAGCAGTGGCAGCCGGCGGGCGCCAGCCGTCCGTTCCTCAAGCTCGGCGTCTCGAAGGAGCTCTCGTACACGTACGACCCGAAGGCGGCCGCCGGCGAGCGCATCACCACGATGACGCTGAACGGCAAGCCGGTCGACCCGAAGGCGACCTACGTCGTCGCGGCGAACTCGTTCCTCGCTGCGGGAGGTGACAACTTCTTCACCCTCGGCAAGGGGGCGAACAAGAAGGACACCGGCAAGGTCGACCTGCAGTCGATGGTGGACTGGTTCTCGGCGAACAAGAAGGCGTCGCCCGACCTCGCCCAGCGCGCGGTCGGCGTCTCGATCGAGCCCGCCACCGGCAAGGACGGCTACGCACCGGGCGATGAGATGACGGTCCACGTCAGCTCCCTCGCCTTCAGCGCGGGCGAGAAGGCGCCGACCTCGGTGTCGCTCTCGATCGGCGGCAAGGAGCTCGTCTCCTCGGCGATCGACCTGACGGTCGTGGACGCCTCCGACGAGGGCGGCCGCGCGACGCTCGCCTTCACGGTCCCCGAGGGCGTGTACGGCCTCCAGACGCTCGCGATCCGGGTGGCCGACACCGGCACCTCGGCGGACGTCCCGGTCGCGTTCGCGGACGCGCCGGCGGCCAAGGGCGAGATCTCGCTGGACAAGCAGAAGGTCGAGGCGGGCGGCAAGGTCGTCGTTTCGGGCAAGGGCTTCGCCCCCGGCGAGGAGCTCGCGCTCGAGCTGCGATCCACCCCGGTGAAGCTCGGCTTCGCCACCGCGGACGCCGACGGCGCGTTCCGCGTGACGGTCACCGTGCCGAAGGGCACGGCGGCCGGTGCGCACACGATCGCGGCGATCCAGTCCGACGGGGCCGAGGCCACCGCGAAGCTGACGGTCACCGCACCGGGTGGCGGCGACGGCGGAGGCGGTCTCGCGACCACCGGCGCCGACTCCGTGCCGTACATCGTGCTCGCCGCGCTGCTGCTGACGCTGGGCCTCGGCCTGGTGGCCGCACGCCGCCGTCGCGCCGAGTAAGCACTCAGCCGATCGATGCCCGTCGTCGCCCTCCGAGGCGGCGGCGGGCATCGTCGTCCCCCCGCCGGGCGGCACCCGCGCGCCGGGTAGACTTGTCCCCATGCCCGAACCGAAAGTCGCCAGCTTTCCGGCGATCCGCGGTGCGCTGAAGTTCTACCAGATCGCGTCGATCATCACCGGGGTCATGCTGCTCCTGCTGGTCGCCGAGATGGTGCTGAAGTACACGCCGATCCACCTCGAGCTCTTCGCGGGAGGACGTGGTGGCCCGCTCTGGCTCGCCCCGGTGGTCGAGACGGCCAACGGGCTCGAGTCGACCGGCGACGGCCTGAACCTGTCGCTGGGCATCCTCATCGCGCACGGCTGGTTCTACGTCGTGTACCTCTTCGCCTGCTTCCGCATGTGGAGCCTGATGCGCTGGCCGTTCCTGCGCTTCATCCTGCTCGCGCTCGGCGGCGTCGTCCCGCTCCTCTCCTTCTTCATGGAGGTCCGCGTCGCCCGCGACGTGAAGGCCTATCTCGCCTCGCGTGAAGCGTCCGAGGCCTCCGCCCCCGCCCCTGAGAACACCACGGAAGGCATCCGGTGACCGACCAGACCCCCGACACCGCTCAGCGCCCGGCGCTCGTCGTCGACTTCGGCGCACAGTACGCGCAGCTCATCGCCCGTCGCGTGCGCGAGGCCGGCGTCTACAGCGAGATCGTGCCGCACACCGCGACCGCCGCGGAGATCGCGGCCCGCAACCCGGTGGCGATCATCCTCTCCGGTGGTCCGTCCTCGGTGTACGAGGAGGGCGCCCCGAAGCTCGATCCGGCCGTGTTCGATCTCGACGTCCCCACGCTGGGGATCTGCTACGGCTTCCAGTACATGGCCCAGGTGCTCGGCGGCGAGGTCGCGAACACCGGACTGCGCGAGTACGGTGCGACCGACGCGATGATCCCGGTGAACGACAGCGCCCTGCTCGGCGGGGAGCCGACCGAGCAGAACGTGTGGATGAGCCACGGCGACCAGGTGTCGCGCGCCCCCGAAGGCTTCGACGTGCTCGCGACCACGCCTGCGACCAAGGTCGCGGCGTTCGCGAACGAGGCGCGGCGCTTCTACGGGGTGCAGTGGCATCCCGAGGTGAAGCACTCCGACCACGGACAGGCCGTCATCGAGAACTTCCTGCACAAGGGCGCCGGTCTCGCCGCCGACTGGAACAGCGACAGCGTGATCGCCGAGCAGATCGAGCGGATCCGCGAGCAGGTGGGCGACGCCCGCGTCATCTCGGCGCTCTCCGGCGGGGTCGACTCCGCCGTCTCCACCGCGCTCGTGCACAAGGCGATCGGCGACCAGCTCACCGCGGTCTTCGTCGACCACGGTCTGCTCCGCAAGGGCGAGCGCGAGCAGGTCGAGCGCGACTACGTGGCCTCCACCGGCGTGCGGCTCATCACGGTCGACGCGGCGGACACGTTCCTCGGCCACCTCGAGGGCGTCACCGACCCCGAGACCAAGCGCAAGATCATCGGCCGCGAGTTCATCCGCGCCTTCGAGAAGGTGCAGCGCGACCTCGTCGAAGAGGCGAAGGCGTCCGGAGAGAAGGTCCGCTTCCTGGTGCAGGGCACGCTGTACCCCGACGTCGTCGAGTCGGGCGGGGGCGCGGGGACCGCGAACATCAAGTCGCACCACAACGTGGGCGGTCTGCCCGACGACCTCGACTTCGAGCTCATCGAGCCGCTGCGCGCCCTCTTCAAGGACGAGGTGCGCGCGATCGGCCGCGAGCTCGGCATCCCCGAGGCGATCGTCGGACGCCAGCCCTTCCCCGGGCCGGGGCTCGGCATTCGCATCATCGGCGAGGTCAGCCGAGAGCGACTCGACGTGCTCCGCGAGGCCGACGCGATCGCGCGTGAGGAGCTGACCAGGGCGGGGCTCGACGGCACCATCTGGCAGTGCCCCGTCGTGTTGCTCGCCGACGTGCGCTCGGTGGGCGTGCAGGGCGACGGCCGCACCTACGGGCATCCGATCGTGCTCCGTCCGGTGTCGTCGGAGGACGCGATGACCGCCGACTGGACCCGGCTGCCCTACGACGTGCTGGCCCGCATCTCGAACCGCATCACCAACGAGGTGAGCGAGGTCAACCGGGTCGTGCTCGACGTCACGTCGAAGCCGCCGGCAACCATCGAGTGGGAGTGAACGAAGGGGGCTCCCCGCCCCTTCGGCGCTGATCGGAGTGCCTGGACGGACCCGGGCTTTTCCGAGGCGCTCCCGGGTGCCGCGCACACCGCGGTTCCGGCAGGATGAGGGCATGGCCAACGGACGCACGAGACTGACCGTCGTCGGCGCGGGGAGCGTGGGGGTGAGCGTCGCGTATGCGGCGCTGTCCCGCGCCAGCGCCGCCGAGATCGCCCTGTACGACATCGCGACGGCGAAGGTCGAGGCGGAGGTCCTCGACCTCGCGCACGGCGCGCAGTTCACCCGATCGCAGGTCTCCGGGGGATCCGACCCCGCCGTCGTCGAGGGCAGCGACGTGATCGTGGTGACCGCGGGGGCGAAGCAGCAGCCGGGCCAGACGCGCATGGAGCTCGCCGGCACGAACGCCCGGATACTGGAAGAGCTCATGCCCATGCTCGCGGAGCGGGCACCGGACGCGGTGTTCGTGATCGTCACCAACCCGGCCGATGTCATGACCGTCCTGGCACGGGAGATGACCGGCCTGCCCGCGTCCCGGGTGTTCGGTTCGGGCACCGTGCTCGACACCTCGCGGCTGCGCTGGCGGCTCGCTCAGCGCGCCGGGGTGAACGTCGCGAGCGTGCACGCCGACATCGTGGGCGAGCACGGGGACACCGAGTTCCCGCTGTGGTCGAATGCGCGGATCGGCCCCGTCCCGATCCTCGACTGGCGCGGAGGGGAGCCGTTCACGCGTGAGGAGCTCGATCGGATCGCCGTGGAGGTGCGTGACGCCGCGTACACGGTGATCCGGGGCAAGGGCGCGACCAACCTCGCGATCGGGCTGAGCGCCGCGCGCATCGCCGAGGCGGTGCTGCGGGACGAGCACGCCGTGATGCCCGTCTCGACGGTGCTCGACGGGGTGCGCGGTGTCGACGGCGTGGCGCTCTCACTGCCCTCCGTCGTCTCCGCGCGCGGTGCCGCGCCCCTGGCGGAGACGCCGATGTCGTCGGAGGAGCAGGAGCGGTTCTCCGCCTCGGCGGAGGCCATCCGCACGGCGCTCGGAGCACTGGGCTGACGAGCCTGTGCGGGGCGCGTGTGCTCAGCCGAGGTGCTTGAGCGCCTCCTTGCGCGACAGCGGAGACAGGGTGGGATGTGCGGCGACGAACTCCCGCACCCAGTCCGGATCCGCGCGGGCGAAGTCGCGCAGCGCCCAGCCGATCGCCTTGCGGATGAAGAACTCGCGGTCGGCGATGTTCGGCTCGATCGCGTCCGTCAGCAGGGTGCGGTCGGTGGCGTCCTTCCGGCCCAGCTGGGCGATGATCGACACCCGCCGCATCCACATGTCCTCGTCGTCCGCCCAGACGCGCAACTCGACGCCCATCTCCGTCGGATGGGCGTCGAGGAGATCGGCGAGCCGGTGGGCGACCTCGTCGACGTGGTCCCACCAGGTGCCGGTGCGCACCATCTCCTCATGCAGGGGCAGATCGTCGAGCAGTCCCCGCAGGGGGCGGAGCGACATGAGCTCCTGTGCCGCATAGCGCTCCTCGCGGTGCACGGCCCCGCGCCAGAGCTCCAACGCCGCCGTGCGCAGCACATCGGCATCCTTCTCGCCGCGCGCGAGCGCTCGTGTGAGCCTCCGCGCCTCCGGTACGCGGACGCCGAGGAACGGCATCTCCGACTTCATGTAGGCCTGCTGTCCGGGCGCGAGGGCGGGATCGGCGGCGTCCTGCAGCGCGGCGCGGATATCTGAGGCGAGCATGCACCGAGTCTAGGCACCGGGCGGGGCGCGTCCCGGAGCCCAGGCATGCGAAAGGGGCCGCCCTCCGGAGAGGACGGCCCCTTTCGGGAAGCGCTAGTTGCTTCGGGCGATCGCGATGATGCGCAGGATCTCGACGTAGAGCCACACGACGGTGACCATGATGCCGAAGCCGCCGACCCAGCCGTACTTGCGCGGGGCGCCGTTGCGCACGCCCTGCTGGATCTGGTCGAAGTCCATCACCAGCGAGTACGCGGCCATGAAGACCACCAGCACGCCGATGATGAGGCCGAGCGGAATGCCCGCGATCTTCATGCTGTAGAGGCCGAATGCCTGGCCCTGGGGGAGGACGTGGGTCCACATCAGGACGAGGTTCAGCAGCGAGAAGACCAGGTAGCCGAGCATCGCGATCATCACGATCTTGGTCATCTTCGCCGTGGCGCGGATCTTGCCGCTCGCGAAGAGCGCGAGGGTGACGCCCACGACGGCGACGGTCGCGAGCGTCGCCTGCATGACGACGCCGGGCCACAGGGTCTCGAAGAACGCCGAGATGCCGCCCACGAACAGGCCCTCGAAGGCCGCGTAGGCGAAGATCAGCGCCGGGCGCACCTTCTTGCGCGAGGTGAAGGTGATCACCATCGCGAGGACGAAGCCGCCGAGCGCCCCCACGATCCAGGGGAGAAGGCTCGCACCGCGGTACGGGTCGGCGGCCACGCCGCCGAGCGTGAAGAACCAGCCGATCGCCGCGAAGACCAGCATGATGCCGAAGAGGCCGGCCGTCTTCCAGACGGTGTCCTCGACGGTCATCCGGTCGGTCTCGAGCGCGCCCGCCGAGGGCGCGGTGTACATGCCCTCGAGCTGGGCGCCGATGGCGGCGTCCATTCCGGCGTGCGCGGCCGAGCCGAACTGTGCGGCCTGGCCCGCCTGGCCGGCCTGACCCGCCTGAGGGCCACCGGGGTACGTGGCGACGTTCCGCGGATCCTGCTGCTGGAACGCGGGGTTGTTGAATGCGAAGTTGCTCATGGTGGCCTCACTCCCGAAGGATCGGTCTACACTTCCGTACAGCCTAGCGGGCGGAAGCTCGGAGGAGGGTGCTTTACGCTGTGAGCGTGCCCAGGAGAATCCCGCTCGTCATCGGGCATCGCGGCGCATCCGGATACCGTCCGGAGCACAGCCGCGCCGCCTATGAGCTCGCCCTCGAGATGGGGGTCGACGCCGTCGAGCCCGATGTGGTCGCGACCCGCGACGGTGTGCTCGTGATCCGGCACGAGAACGAGATCTCCGGCACGACCGACGTCGCCGATCACCCCGAGTTCGCGGACCGCCGCACCACGAAGCGCGTCGACGGCGTGTCCCTCACGGGGTGGTTCACCGAGGACTTCACCTGGGCGGAGCTGAGCACCCTCCGCTGCCGAGAGCGCCTGCCGCGCCTGCGGCCGGAGAACGCGGCCTTCGACGGCGCCGAGCCGATCCTCCGCCTCTCCGACCTGCTCGACCTCGTCAGGGACGGGGCACGGCGTCTCGGACGCCGGATCGGCATCGTGCTGGAGGTGAAGCACGCGACCTACTTCCAGAGCGTCGGGATCGACCTCGCCCCGCTCATCGAAGAGGACCTCCGCGCGGGCGGCTGGGCGCAGGGAGAGCATCCCCTGATCGTGGAGTCCTTCGAGAGCACCGTGCTCGGGCGGCTGCGCGAGCGCGGGATCGCCGCCTCCTTCGTCTACCTCATCGAGGCCGAGGGCGGTCCGTTCGACCTCGTCGCCGCTCTCGGCCGCGCGGCGCCGACCTACCGGGAGACGGTCGGGCCCGCCGGACTGGACCGGCTCGTGGGCGCGGTCGACGGGATCAGCGTGGACAAGTCCCTGCTCCTCGCGCGGGGCAGCCGGATCGCCGGGGACGCGCACGAGCGGGGCCTCACCGTGTTCACCTGGACGTGCCGTCCGGAGAACGCGTTCCTCTCGCCGCCGTTCCGCGGCTCCGGGGGCAGGGCGTCGTTCGGCGACTACGAAGGGGAGTGGGCCGTGATCGCGGACGCCGGCGTCGACGGCGTCTTCGTGGACCATCCCGATCTCGGGGCGGCCTTCTTCCGCGGGTGATCCGGCGCCCCTTCGCCTGTGGACAACTCCCGGACCGCTCCGCGGAACGCCGCTAGAGTTCCGCCATGGGCACGGCGTCGGAGCGCACCCGCGGGCGCGCACGTCTCCGCGGGCTGATCGCCGCGGCCGTCGTCGTCGTGCTGCTCGGGGCGGGCGCCGCCGTCGCCGTCGGGGTGGGCGACGCGCTCGGCATCCGCTCGGAGCCCGCCGAGCGGATGGGCGGGACGCCGCGGGCGGTGGCGGACATCGGCCCGGCGGTCACACCGCCCCGCATCGTGGTGACGGCTCCCGGCGGCGAGCGCATCCGCGTCGCGCTCGACGAGCTCGACGCCGTGCTCGACGAGCGGCACACCGCCGGCGAGGCTGAGCTCCGCGTCGTCGTCGGCACCGGGGCGGATGCCGCGGACGACTCGTACACGCTGGCCGGCGACCGCGCGGCGCCGCGGATCGAAGCGGCGGGCGAGGCAGGGGCCGCACGGGGGCTCTACGACATCGCGGCGGCCGTGCGCGAGGGGAGGGACGTCTTCGCCGGCCTCGGGCGCAGCGTCGTCTCCCGCCTGCCGCTGCGGATGACAGACCTCGGGGCGGTCGGAGTGGTCGCCGACCCCGCGCAGTGGCTCCCCGGCACCGACTACTCGCATGCGTCCAAGGCCTTCGCCGACGTGCTGCTGCCCGAGGCGCCGTACATCGACGAGCAGGCGCTCGCGACGGCCTACGACGAGTACGACGCCTACCTCCGCCGCATGCTCGCCGAGGGCTACAACGCGATCGCGTTCCCCGGGTTCGTAGAGTTCACGGCGTTCGCGGACGTCGACGGGGTGTACGCCCCGGGAGACGACCACATCTCCCGGGCCCGTGCTCTGCGCGCGGCGTTCGCGCCGTTCTGGGAGCGCGCGCGCCGACTGGGCGTGAAGGTGTTCCTGCGCACCGACATGCTCACCCTGACGACGCCCCTGGAGGCCTACCTCACGCAGAGGTTCGGCGGACTCGACACCGAGGACCCGGAGCTGTGGAAGGTCTACGCCGCGGGACTCGACGAGCTCTACCGGGCCGAGCCCGCGCTCAGCGGCGTGCTCATCCGGATCGGCGAGGCGGGCAGGGTCTACGACGTCGAGGGGTGGGACTACTACTCCGCGCTCGCCGTGACCACGCCGAAGGCCGTGCGCACCATGCTGCAGGCCTTCACGGCACAGGCCGAGCGCACCGGTCGCGAGGTGGTCTTCCGCACCTGGAGCGTGGGGGTCGGCGCGGTGGGCGACATGCACACGAACCCGGCGTCCTATGAGGCGGTGCTCGGCGGAGTCGACTCGCCGGCGCTCATCGTGTCGACGAAGTACACCCTCGGTGATTTCTACAGCTGGCTGCCGCTGAACGACACCCTCCTGCAGGGCGATCAGCGGCGCATCGTCGAGTTCCAGAGCCGACGGGAGTTCGAGAGCAGCGGGGCGTTCCCGAACGACCTCGGAGCCGAGTACTCCTGGGCGCTGCAGCGGCTCCTGGCGGGGAACCCTCACATCGAGGGGATCTGGGCCTGGGCACAGGACGGCGGCCCATGGCGCGCAGGACCGATGATCCTGTACGGCCGGACCGGCTTCTGGCAGCTCGCCGATCTCGACTCGCGGCTGGCTGTGCGGCTCGCCCGCGACCCCGCCGCCGACCCGGCCGCGATCACCGCGGGCTGGGCGCGGGACTGGTTCTCCGACGATCCGGCGACCGTGCGCGCGATCGCCGAGGCCATGGCCCTCTCCCGCACCGCCATCGAGCAGGGGCTCTACATCCAGCCCTTCGCGGAGCGCCGTGTCTCGGCGATCGGGCTCGAACCGCCGCCGATGATGTGGATCTTCGAGTGGGACATCCTCACCGGCGACTCCGCCGTGCTCGACGTCGTCTACGCGATCTCGAAGGATCGTCTCGACGAGGCGATCGGCGGTGGTGCGGCCGCGGAGGACGCGGTGGGGCGCATGCAGGGACTCGTCGCGGGGACGGATCCGTCGACCTGGCGGGACCCCGCGCTGCGCGAGGCATTCCTCGGCGCGCTGGACTACGAGCGCGACAGCCTCGGGCTGCTCGCCGACTACCGGTCGATGGTGCTGCATCAGGCCGCCTGGCACGACTCGCTCTCAGGGGAGGAGTACGGAGCATGGCGTGCGGCGCGAGACGCCTTCGAGAGGAGCGCGGCGGCGCACCTGCAGAAGTACGCGGGCGACGTCGCGCACCCGGCCTACAACCTCACCGCCGCGGAGCTCGGCGTGCAGCGCGGGGACCGCGATCTCGCGATGGCCTGGGCGGCCCGCGTGCTGCTGGCGCTCCTCGGCGCCGGGCTGCTCGCCGGTCTGCTCCGGCGGCGGAGGAGGGCGGACTCCGGCACCCGCACCGCGGTCGGTGCGCTCTGGACGGCGGCGACGCGGCCGTGGCGCGCCGATGAGGCCGTCCTGGGGCTGGGGCGTGCCGGCAGGATGCTGGTGGTCCTCGTGCCGAGCGTGCTCCTCCTCACGACCAGGGTGGTGCAGACGTCGTTCCTCTCATGGGTCCATCTCGCTGTCACCCTGGGGTCCTGGGCGGTCTTCGTGGGGGTGCTGCTGCTGATCCGGCGACGGCGTCGTCCCTGGGCGCTGCTCGCGGTCCTCGGCGGCGTGGTGGCGCTGCGGTGCGTGCTGACCCTCGCGGCGCTCTCGTTCAGCGGTCCCGGCGGGTACTGGTTCGCCTTCTGGACCGATCCGGTGCGCCGCACCGCGTACATCACGGCGGCGGTCGCGCTGTTCCTCTGGGCCTTCGTCGCGAGCGGCTGGGCGCTCGCCGTGCGGATCGGCGCGCGGAGGGCGGCCGGGGCCGTGCTCGCATCGGCGGGAGCGGCCCTCGCGCTCCCGGCCGCGCTGATCGCCCTCGTCGGCCTGGAGCGGGCCGTCACGGCCTGGAACGACCAGCTCGGCGTGCTGCCGTGGGGCCTCTCCCGCATCCTGGGGATCACGGTCTACCTCGACATCCCCGCCGCGACCGCCGGCTACCTCGCCGGCGCCGGGACGGCGCTCGTGGTCGTGGGGCTGTCGCTCTGGCTCATCCCGTCGTCCCGGCGCCGGCGGGGCGTCTTCGCAGGGGCCGATGTCGGGACGGCCGCCTAGACTCGTAGGGCCATGACCGACGCCCCTCTCATCGTGCCCTCCTCCTCCGGACCGCAGCCCACGGACGACCTGCTGACCGGCCTCAACCCGCAGCAGCTCGAAGCCGTGACCCATCGCGGCCCTGCGCTGCTCATCGTCGCGGGTGCGGGGTCGGGGAAGACCAGCGTGCTGACCCGGCGCATCGCCCTCCTGCTGCGCAACCGCGAGGCCTGGCCGAGTCAGATCCTCGCGATCACGTTCACCAACAAGGCCGCCGGCGAGATGCGCGAGCGGGTCGAGGGGCTCATCGGCGATGCCGCTCGGGGCATGTGGATCTCCACCTTCCACTCCGCCTGTGTGCGGATCCTCCGCCGCGAGGCCGAGCAGTTCGGGTTCACGAAGAGCTTCACGATCTACGACTCGGGCGATTCGCGGGCGCTCATCAAGAGACTCGTCAAGGACCACGAGGCGGACGCGTACGGGCTCACCCCGTCGTCGGTGCAGTCCCGCATCTCCAAGCTGAAGAACGAGCTGCAGGATTCCGAGTCCTATGCGCGCCAGGCGAACATGAACGATCCGGCCGAGCGTCTCTTCGTCGAGATCTTCGCCGACTACCAGCGGCAGCTGCAGAAGGCGAACGCCTTCGACTTCGACGATCTCATCGGCCAGACGGTGTTCCTGTTCCGCGCCTTCCCGAAGGTGGCGGACACCTACCGCCGGCGTTTCCGGCACATCCTGGTCGACGAGTACCAGGACACCAACCACGCGCAGTACGCGCTGATCCACGAGCTGACCCGTCCCGTGCAGGGAGAGGCCGCCGACCCGTATGCCTCGAACGGCATGATGATCTTCGAGCCGGAGCCCGAGACCGAGGGGGAGGCGGCTTCCCTCACCGTCGTCGGCGACTCCGACCAGTCGATCTACGCCTTCCGCGGCGCGGACATCCGCAACATCAGCGAGTTCGAGCGCGACTTCCCGGGCGCCAGGGTCGTGCTCCTCGAGCAGAACTACCGGTCGACGCAGAACATCCTCTCCGCGGCGAACGCCGTGATCGGCAACAACTTCGACCGCAAGGACAAGAAGCTCTGGAGCGACCGGGGCGACGGGGAGAAGATCGTCGGGTTCACCGGATACTCGCAGCACGACGAGGCGCAGTTCGTCGCGGACGAGGTCGAGGCGCTCCGCCGCGCCGGCATGCCCTATTCGGAGATGGCGGTGTTCTACCGCACCAACTCGCAGTCCCGGGCGCTGGAGGAGATCTTCATCCGCGCCGCGGTGCCGTACAAGATCATGGGCGGCACGAAGTTCTACGAGCGCGCCGAGATCAAGG
>NZ_JBEBSA010000006.1:0-134788 GCF_040394595.1 Microbacterium sp. | reverse complement strand
GCGTCTCGGAGTGGACGGCCGAGCAGCTGCGCGAGGGGCACGCCCTGGCGAAGGAGCTCGGCGTGCAGCTGATCTCGAACCAGCCGCAGTACTCGATGCTGCACCGGGTGATCGAGGGCAAGGTCGTGCCGGCCTCCGAGGAGCTGGGCATCTCGCAGATCGTCTGGTCGCCGATGGCCCAGGGCGTGCTGAGCGGCAAGTACCTGCCGGGGCAGCCGGTGCCGGAGGGTTCCCGGGCGACGGACGAGCACTCCGGAGCGCATTTCATCAAGAGGTTCTTGCGCGACGACATCCTCGAGGCGGTGCAGCGCCTGAAGCCGATCGCCGCCGAGGCCGGGCTCTCGATGCCGCAGCTCGCGATCGCGTGGGTGCTGCAGAACCCCAACGTCGCCGCGGCGCTCGTGGGCGCCTCACGGCCCGAGCAGCTCGCCGACACGGTGAAGGCATCCGGCGTGACGCTCGATGCGGGCACCATGACGGCGATCGACGCCGCGCTCGGCGACGCCGTGCACACCGACCCCGCCGACACCTACGAAGTGTCTCCGAAGACGCGCCTGGTCTGAAGACATCTGCTCGGAAACGTGGAAGCGCGGCCGTCCCGGAGGGCGGCCGCGCTTCCGGTGCGGACGGGTCAGACCGAGGCGGGAACGGTCTGGGCCGTCGCTTCGCCGAAGATCGCCCCGGGGTTGAAGAGGTTCTGCGGGTCGAGCGCCTGCTTGATGCGCAGGTTGAGCTCGAGCACATCCTCGCCGAGGTAGCCGGCCAGCCAGGGTTGCTTGAGGCGTCCGACGCCGTGCTCGCCGGTGATCGTGCCGCCCATGCCGATCGCAAGGTCCATGACCTCGCCGAAGGCGCGGTCGGCGCGCTCGCGCTGCGCCGCGTCCTCCCGGTCGAAGACCAGCAGAGGGTGGGTGTTGCCGTCGCCGGCGTGCGCGACGACGGAGATCTCGATGCCGTGGCGCTCAGCGATCCCGCGGATGCCCTCGACGAGCTCGCCGAGACGGGGGAGTGGCACGCCGACGTCCTCCAACAGCAGGGCGCCGCGCTTCTCGACCGCGGGGATCGCCATGCGGCGTGCGGCGATCAGCGCCTCGCTCTCGTCGGGATCGCTGGTGGCGTAGCACTCGGTCGCGCCGGAGAGGCCGCAGAGGTCCTCGATCTGCGCGATCTGCGCCGCGGCGACCTCCTCCGGCTCGTCGGACTGCACCAGCAGCATCGCCGCCGCGTCGCGGTCCAGCTCCATGCGGGTGACGTCCTCGACCGCGTTGATCGCAACCTGGTCCATGAACTCCAGCATCGACGGGCGCATGACCTGCTTGATGTCGATGACGGCCTTCATCGCGCCGGCCAGCGTGGGGAACATCGCGACCAGCGTGGTGGGCGTGCGCTGCGCCGGGACGAGCCGCAGCACGACCTCGGTGATGATGCCCAGGGTGCCCTCGCTGCCGACGAAGAGCTTGGTCAGCGAGAGGCCTGCGACGTCCTTCAGACGGGGACCTCCGAGCCGGATCGCGCGACCGTCGGCGAGGACCACCGTCATCCCGAGCACGTAGTCGGTGGTGACGCCGTACTTCACGCAGCACAGGCCGCCGGCGTTCGTGGCGACGTTGCCGCCGATCGAGCAGAAGTCCTGCGAGGACGGATCCGGCGGATACCAGAGTCCGTGCTCGGAGGCGGCGGCCTTCACCTCCGCGTTGAACGCGCCGGGCTGCACGACGGCCATCTGCAGGTCGGAGTCGATGCGGATGTCGCGCATCCGATCGAGGGAGACGACGATCGCCCCGGCCACCGCCGAGCTGCCGCCGGAGAGGCCGGAGCCGGCCCCGCGGGGCACGATCGCGATGCCCTCGCGAGCGGCGATCCGCACCGTCGCCTGGACGTCCTCGGTCGAGGTGGCGCGGACGACGGCGAGCGGGGTGCCGGCGTCGGGGTCGTTGGCGCGATCCCATCGATAGGCATCGAGAGAGTCGGCGTTGGTGATGACGGCGTCCTCGGGCAGCTCTGTGCGGAGTGCGGCGAGGGCGCGCGCGTGGCGTTCGGGATCCATGTGCGTCGTTCCTGAGGTCGGCTTTGACAGAGAAAAGGGGCTCAGGAACGAGGCTAGTGCAGCCGCGGGTGCGGCCCGGACGGCTGTGGAGAAGTCAGCCGAGCGAGATGTCGACCTGGATCTCGCTCGCGATGCGCTCCAGTGCCGTGCGGAGCGCATCGATGTCGGCCGAGGCCGGCACGGTGGCCGTCACCGTCGACTCGAACAGGCGGCCGCCGGCCATCGCCGCGTCGCGCGTGACCGTCGTCATGTCCTCGATGCTCAGGGCGTGGGCGGCGAGCACCCCTGACACCTCCCGCACGATGCCCGGGCGGTCGTTGCCGAGCACGCCGAGCGAGATCCGCTGCGATCCGCTCTCGGTCGCGGCGTCCTCGGCGCCGGTCTGCACGGTCACGGCGAGCAGACCGTCGAGGGCGCCGAGGGCCGCGCGCAGCTCTTCGGCGCGCGTCGCGGGGACGGAGACCTCAACGACGCCGGCGAACGTGCCGGCGAGCTCGGCCAGCCGGCTGTTCTCCCAGTTGCCGCCGTGCGCGTCGACGACGTCGGCGACGGCCGAGACGAGCCCGGGACGGTCCGCGCCCGAGACGGTGAGGATGAGCGTGGTCATGCCTGAAGCGTAGCGGCGCGGGCGGCCGAGATCACCCGGTTCCGGGTCACCAGTCCGCGCCGTCGAGGAAACGTTCCATGCGGTCGCGGTGCGGGGCGAGGTCCCAGCCCTGCGCCGCGACCCACTCGTCGTCGTAGTAGGTCTCGGCGTAGCGGGCGCCGCCGTCGCAGATCAGCGTGACCACGCTGCCGGTCTCCCCGGCGGCGCGCATCCGCGAGATCAGCTCGAACGCGCCGTAGAGGTTGGTGCCCGTCGATCCTCCGGCCCAGTGCAGCGTGCGCTCCTTGAGCAGCCGGATCGCGGCGATCGAGGCGGCGTCCGGCACCCGGATCATCTCGTCGATCACGCTCGGCACGAAGGACGGCTCCACACGCGGGCGCCCGATCCCCTCGATCCGGGAGGGGCGTCCCTCGGCATCCGCCACCCCCGCCCAGCCGTCGAAGAACGCCGAGCCCTCGGGATCGACGACCGCGACCCTCGTCTCGTGGCGGCGATAGCGCACGTAGCGGCCGAAGGTCGCGCTCGTGCCCCCGGTGCCCGCACCGACCACGATCCAGCGCGGGACGGGGTGCCGTTCCTGCTCCAACTGGCTGAACACGCTCTCGGCGATGTTGTTGTTGCCCCGCCAGTCGGTCGCGCGCTCGGCGTAGGTGAACTGGTCGAGATAGTGCCCGTTGCATCCGGAGGCCAGCCGGCGGGCCTCCGGGGAGATGTCCTCGGCGCGGTCGACGAGATGGCACCGTCCGCCGTAGAACTCGATGAGGTCGATCTTCTCCCGGCTCGTGGAGCGGGGCACGACCGTGATGAACTCGAGGCCCAGCATCCGGGCGAAGTACGCCTCGGACACGGCCGTCGATCCGCTCGACGACTCGAGCAGCGTCGTGCCCTCGTCGATGAGGCCGTTGACGAGGCCGTAGAGGATCAGCGATCGCGCGAGACGGTGCTTGAGGGAGCCGGTGGGGTGCACCGACTCGTCCTTGAGGTACAGGTCGATGCCCCACTCCGCCGGCAGCGGGAAGAGGTGCAGGTGCGTGTCGGCCGAGCGGTTGCCGTCGGCTTCGAGCACGCGGATCGCGGAACTGACCCATTCGCTCATGCACTCGAGCGTACTGGTCGGATCCGACGCGGCGCGGGGTCAGCCGTCGGTGTAGCCGCCCTCGCCGGTGGCGCCGTCGTAGTGGAAGGAGCGGGTGTCGCTGAAGGTGATGTCGATGTCCGAGCTGAGCGGCTCCTGCGCGAGCAGCTTCCGCTCGAGGTCGGCCATCTCCGAGGTGTACTCCTCGATCTTGGCGTCGTCGACCCCGAAGCTCACGGCGAGTTTCATGTCGGTGAGGAAGTACAGGAACGCGGTCACCGCGGTCTGGTTGAACTCGGTGTTCGGCAGTCTCTCCCAGAGGGTGCCGTCGCGGCGGCCCTGCTTGTACTCGTCGATCTTGGCCCGGATGTCGTCGAGGAAGGCCGGGGAGGCCTCGCCGCCCGTGCCCGGCCAGGTGCCGGCGTCGGGTCCGGAGGTGGTGACCGGTGCGGGACGGTCCGCCGCGGAGAGCGCGCGGGGGATCACCAGTGCGAAGATCCCGATCACGATGGCGACGATGACGACGAAGACCGCGATGATGATCGCGCACCCGCGCACGGCATTCGCCGAGGAGCGGGGCGCGGGGGGCGCGGCGGTCGAGTAGGCCGAGACCGGATAGCCGCCGGGCAGGGTCTGCGCCGGCTCGAAGCGCGCGTAGGGCGGCAGATCGGATGCGGGCCCGGCGCCGTTCGGCGGCGGGGAGGACGCCCCGGTCTGCAGGGGCATGACCGGGACGATACCCGGCGTCGCCGGTCCCGGAGCCGCGGAGCCGGGGGCGGGCGGGACGGCGCCCGGCGCGGTCGATGCGACCGGGGGAGGCGTCTGCGGTCCGGGCGGCGGGGGAGGCGTCTGCGGTCCGGGCGGCGGGGGAGCCGCGGGGCCGGAGCGCGGTGCGAGCACGTGCTCGTTGAGCGGCGCGCCGGCGAAGGCCTCCGGCGGCGGAGGGGGGACGACCTGCGCGTCCGCCGGGCTCTCGTCTCCGGGCGGCGGTGCGGGGGTGTCGGTCATGGTGAAGGCTCTCGGTCGTCGTCGCTCGGGGTGCGCGGCGCGATGCGGCCCGTCCCCCTCACAGAGGAGGGTACCCACCGCGAGGGGCATCGGCCAAAGCCGCGCGCGGCGGACGCGCTCCGGGTCAGAGCAGCACGGTGCCCGCGGGCGATGCGCCGCCGGCGCCGTCGATGTGCAGCAGCGAGGCGCGGGAGTGCTCCTCGCGCAGCTGGAACTCGAAGCGCGAGCGGTCGCCGCGGTGGTACGCGACGAAGAACTCGATCGGCCGGCCGGAGTCGTCCCGGCTCACGCTGCGCAGCCGGAGGAGCGCGGAGCCCGCGCTGACGCCGAGGCGCTGCGCCTGCTCGTGGGTCGCCACGGTCGCCTCCGCGGAGCGGACGCCGTGCGTCGCGCGGATGCCGTGATCGGCGAGCAGCCGGTACAGCGACCCCTCCCGCAGATCGGCGTCGAGCGTCACCGCGCCGACGGCATCCGGCATCCACGTGGTCGACAGCGACCAGGCATCGCCGTCGACGTAGCGCAACCGCTCGAGGGCGATCACGGGCGAGCCCACCGGGATCTCGAGCGCCTCGGCGACGACCTCGTCGGCCTGTTCGCGCTCGTGCCGCAGCACGTCGCTGCGGACGTGGCCCCCGCGGCGCTCCACCTCGTCGTACAGGCCGATGAGCGTGTGCACCAGCGACTCTGCGGTGCGCGGGCGGGCGACGAACGTGCCCTTGCCCTTGACGCGCTCGACGAGCCCCTCGTGCTCGAGCTGGGCGAGAGCCTGCCGCACCACGGTGCGGGAGATGCCGTACTGCTCGCACAGCCGGTGCTCGCCGGGCAGGGCGTCGCCGGGCTGCAGTCCGTCCCGCTCGATCCCCTCGACGATCAGCTGGCGCAGCTGGTCGTACATCGGGGCCGCGGAGCGGCGGTCGATCGCGTCGGAGAAGCCGCTCATGTTCAGTACGCCACCCCGGCCTGCAGGATCACGTTGGCGTAGGGGGTGAACTCGCCGGAGCGCACGAACGCGCGCGCCGCGTGCGTGCGCTTCTTGAACTCGACGTGGGGGACCAGCTCGATCTCGATGCCGGGCAGCCTCTCGCGCAGCGCGGCGAGCACCTCGGGGCTGGCCTCCGCGACCTCCGCCGACACCGTCGCGCCCTCGACGACCATCTCGGCGAGCACGGTGTCGAGCACGTCGAGGAACGCCGGGGCGCCGGGGCGGTAGGCGAGGTCGATGCGCTCCGATCCGGGCGGGATCGGCAGGCCGGCGTCGGTGACGACGATGAGGTCGGTGTGCCCGGTCTCGCTGATGACCCGAGACAGCGCGGGGTTGATCGTGGTGGACGTCTTGCGCATGGGGACTCCTTCTCAGCGTGCGGATGCCAGCAGGGCATCCACCTCGGAGCGGCGGGGCAGGCTCGGCGATGCGCCCTGCCGGGTCACGGTGATCGCGCCCGCGGCGCTCGCGAGCCGGGTCGCATCGGCGAGCGACCAGCCGTCGGCCAGCGCGGCGCCGAGGTAGCCGGCGTAGGCGTCACCGGCCGCGGTCGTGTCGACCGGTTCCATGGGGATCGGGTCGATGAAGGTCGCGCCCTCGGCCGTGACGACGCACGATCCGCGCTCGGCCAGGGTGATCACGGCGGCCCCGACGCCCTGCGCGAGGAACCACTCGCCGGCGCGGACGGCCGAGTCGAGATCGGTCACCTCGATCCCGCTGAGCAGCGATGCCTCGGTCTCGTTGGGGGTGACGATGTCGATGCTGCTCCAGACGTCGGGGTCCAGAGGTGCGGCGGGTGCCGGATCGAGCACCACGGTCATGCCGAGCGCGCGGGCGCGGGCGGTGATGTGGCGGGTGAGCGAGGCCGGGGTCTCGAGCTGGGTGAGCAGCACCGAGGTGGTCGGCGCGAGGGCTTCGAGCGCGGCGTCGATCTGCTCGGGGCTGAGCTGCGCGTTCGCGAGGGGCACCATGACGATGTCGTTCTGGGCGGAGGCGTCGACCCGGATGTGGGCGATGCCGGTCGGTCCGGGGACCGTGCGCAGGTGCGCGAGGTCGACGCCGGCGGCGCTGAGGCCCTCGACGACGAGGTCGTGGAACAGGTCGTCGCCGACGCATCCGACGAAGCTCGTCCTGGCGCCGGCGAGGCCGGCGGCGACCGCCTGGTTGGCGCCCTTCCCGCCGAGCAGCAGGGTGAACTGGTCGCCGAGGATCGTCTCGCCCCGTGCGGGGAGGCGCTGCGAGAAGGTCGTGACGTCCGCGGTCACGCTGCCGACGATGACGACCCCTGAGCGGTCGGCCGGTTCCGTGGTCATGTGACTCCTCATCGTCTTCGACATCGGCTCTTTGACAGCGCCGGGATGCTGTCATTACATTAGCGGCATCACAACCTGTAACGACAGGTTCGCGCCTGCGTGCGCGGAAGTCCCGACCCGAGGAGACCCATGACCGCGCCCCGCCTCTACGTCGACAGCGCCGATCTCGATCGGGTCGGCCGGCTCCTGACCGCCGGAGCGGTGCACGGCGTGACCACGAACCCCACCATCCTCGAGCGGGGCGGCCGAACCGCCGCCGAGATCCCCGCGCTGTACGAGCGCTGGGTCGGCGAGGGTGCCCGGGAGGTGTTCTTCCAGGCCTGGGGCGGCGACCGCGACGCCTTCCTCCGCAGCGCGGCGGGCATCCTCGCGCTCGGTGACCGCGTGGCGGTGAAGGTCCCCGCCACGGCGGAGGGCTTCGCCGCGGCATCCGCCCTCGTGCGCGACGGCGCGACCGTGCTCGTCACCGCGGTGTACTCCGTCGCCCAGGCGCTCGCCTGCGCGAGCATCGGCGCGCACTACGTGGCCCCGTACCTCGGACGCATGAGGGACGCCGGAATGGATGGCGACGCGCTCATCGCCCGGATGCAGGGGGTGTGCGAGGGCAGCGGCACGAACGTGCTCGCCGCGAGCCTGCGCTCGGCGGACGACATCGTGGCCCTGCGCGAGGCCGGCGTGCCCTATTTCACCGCGGCGCCCGATGTGATCGACGAGGTGCTCCACCATCCGGTGAGCGACTCCTCCGCGGCCGACTTCGATGCCGCCATGGTCCGTCTCGGGGGCTGAGCCGAGGGCCCTCCCGGGGCGTGCGGAGTGGCCTGCTGCGGCCGTGTCGACGTCCCGTCGGGTGTGCGGGCCGGTCGGCGGGCTCAGGCCGTGGCGGCCTGGCGCAGCCAGCGCTCCACGCCGGCGATGTGCGCCGTGGCGAGGGAGGTGGCCAGCGCGGAGTCGTGCTGCGCGATGGCATCGGCGATCGCGCGATGCTCCGACAGGGTGCGCTCGACGGCGCCCTGCTCGGTGAGCCCGCGCCACACGCGTGCGCGGATGGTCTGGCTGCTCAGGCTCTCGATGAGGCTTGCGAGGTAGCCGTTGCGGGTGAGCCGCACGATCTCGCGGTGGAAGCGGATGTCGTGGTCGACCAGGTCGTCGATGCTCACCGTCGCGGAGTCGACCGATGCGATCTCCTCCTGCAGCGCGGCCGCCTCGTCGTCCGTCGCGTTGCCGGCGGCGAGTCCGGTGGCCTGCGACTCCAGCATCCGCCGTACCGCGAACAGCTCCAGCAGGGAGTCGTCGTCGTGCATGTCCACCACGAAGGTGATGGCCTCGAGCAGCAGGTGCGGTTCCAGGCTGGTGACGTAGGTGCCGTCTCCGCGGCGGACGTCCAGCACGCGGATGACCTCGAGTGCCTTGACGGCCTCGCGCATCGAGTTGCGCGACAGGCCGAGGCGCTCGGCGAGCTCCTTCTCGGGCGGGAGCCGGTCTCCAGGACCCAGTTCGCCCGAGACGATCATCGCCTTGATCTTCTCGATCGCCTCATCCGTGACAGCCATGGCGACATCATCGCACATTGATCGGATGTCTGGACCCGTCCGCACCCACGGATGCGGCAGGATGGGCGCATGCGCCTCCTCGACTCCCACCTGCACCTCTGGGACCCCGAACTGCTCGACTACTCCTGGCTCGGCGGAGCGCTCGACGCCCGTTTCGCCGAGGAGGAGATCGACCTGCAGTCCCTCGCCGATGCCGAGGAAGAGGTCTCGATCTTCGTGCAGGCGGACTGCGCGGTCGAGCAGTACCTCGACGAGGTGCGCTGGGTGGAGTCGATCGCCGACGCGGCGGGGGTGGTGGCGATCGTCGCCGGCGCGCGGCTCGACCGCGGTGACGAGACGGCGGCCCATCTCGACGCCCTCTCGACTCACGCACGCGTCATCGGCGTGCGGCACCTGCTGCAGGGAGAGCGTGACGATCTCGCGGTGAGCGCTCCGTTCCTCGCCGGCGCGCGTGAGGTCGCCGCCCGCGGACTGACCTTCGACGCCTGTGTGGCGGCCGGGCAGATCCCCGCGGTCACCCGGCTGGGCGACGCCGTGCCCGAGCTGCCGATCGTGCTCGACCACCTGGGCAAGCCGGCGATCGGCACCGCGGAGGCGCCGCTCGCCCCCGCCGAGGACTGGGTGCACGACATCGGGATGCTGGCCCGGCATCCACAGGTCTTCTGCAAGCTGTCGGGTCTGCCCGCGGAGGCGGGCGGACGGTGGACCGAGGAGCAGGTGATCCCGTTCCTGGATGCCGCGGCATCCGCGTTCGGACCGGACCGGCTGATGTGGGGGAGCGACTGGCCGGTGTCCGCCACCGACTTCTCCGCCGACGCCTATCTCCCCGGTGCGCGCGCCGACTGGGCGCACACGGTCGCGACCTGGGCGGCCGCGCGCGGCTACGACGTCGACGGCATCCTCTGGGAGAATGCCGCCCGCTTCTACCGCATCCGCTGACCCGGCCCGCCTTCGTTCATCCGCCGGCACCTCGGCGCACCTGCAGGCCGGTTCGCGGCGCGTCTCCCGGCAGGTGTGCGGGGTCCCGGCATCCGTCCCGGGACCCCGGGGCAACCCCGGCCGACGGGGACTATTCGGCGCGCAGGCGCAGCTGCGCCATCCCGCCGTCGACCTCGATGAAGGTGCCGGTGGTCGACCCGGAAGCCGGGCTCACCAGGTACAGCACGGCGCCGGCGACCTCGTCCGGCGAGACGAGCCGGCCGTGCGGCTGACGGGCCTGCAGTGCGGCGCGCTCGGCGGCGGGGTCGGAGGCCTGATCGAGCAGGCGGCCCACCCAGGGGGTGTCCGCGGTGCCGGGGTTGACGGCGTTCACACGGATCCCCTCGCGCAGGTGGTCCGCCGCCATCGCCCGCGTCAGCGCGGACACCGCGCCCTTCGACGCGGAGTACAGGGCACGCTGCGGCAGCCCCGTGGTCGAGGCGATCGACGCCGTGTTGCAGACCGCCGCCGACGGCGACTTCCGCAGCCACGGCAGCGCCGCAGAGGTCACCCGGGCGATGCCGGTGACGTTGATCGACATCACGCGGGCCCACTCGTCGTCGTCGTTCGCCGCGATGTCGCCGGTGGCGCCGATCCCCGCGTTGTTGATGACGATGTCGATGCGCCCGAAGCGCTCCGCCGCCGCCGCGACGGCGGCCTCGACGCTCGCGCGGTCGGAGACGTCGGCCGTGAACGCGGCGAACCGCGGATCGGCCCCGGACGGATCGCGATCGAGCACGGCGATCTGCGCCCCCTCGTCGTGCAGCTTCGCGGCGATCGCCGCTCCGATGCCGGATGCTCCGCCGGTGACGATCGCCACCAGCCCCTCGACCTGACCGCTCATCGCGCTGCCTCCCATGCTGTGAACTCCTGGCGCTGGTGTCCCAGCCCCTCGATCTCGACCTCGACGACGTCGCCCGCCTTCAGGTACGGGAACTTCCCTCCGAACGCCACGCCCTGCGGGGTGCCGGTGAGGATGAGGTCGCCGGGCTCCAGGGTGACGTACTGCGAGAGGTGGTGCACGATCGTCGCGACGTCGAAGATCATGTCGTTCGTGTTCGAGTCCTGCCGGGGCTCACCGCCCACCCAGCTGCGCAGCCGCAGGTTCTGGACGTCCACCTCGTCGGGGGTGACCAGCCACGGGCCGGTGGGGTTGAATCCGAAGGCGATCTTGCCCTTGGACCACTGGCCGCCGGAGACCTCCATCTGGAACGCGCGCTCGGACACGTCGTTCGCGACCACGAAGCCGGCGATGTGCGCCGCCGCGTCGGCGGGGGAGTCGAGGTAGGCCGCGCGGGCGCCGATCACGACGCCGAGCTCGACCTCCCAGTCGGTCTTCTCGCTGCCCCGGGGGATGGTCACGGCGTCGTTCGGACCGACGACGGTGTTCGGGGTCTTCAGGAACATGATCGGTACGGTCGGCGGCTCCGCACCCGACTCGCGGGCGTGGGCGGCGTAGTTCTGGCCGATGCACACGACGGCGCTCGGACGCGCGATCGGCGATCCGATGCGCAGCGACGAGGCGTCCTCGATCTCGGGCAGGGCGCCGGCGTCCCACGCGGCCTGCGTGCGCCCGACCGGGTCGTTGGCGAGGAATTCTCCATCGACATCCGATGTCACCGAGCGCAGGTCGAAGGCGCGATCGCCGTCGAGGACGACGGGCACCTCGTTCCCCGGGTCTCCAAGTCGCGCGAACTTCATGGTTCTCCTGTTCCTCGTCGTCGGGGATGCACCGGCGGCACCCGCCGTTGACAGTATAGACATCGGATGTTTACACTCCAAGTGGTTTACCGGCAGCTTTCCTGCTGCGGGTGCGAGCAGAAGGAGCGCCGTGAGCCGCATCGTCGCGCTGGAGACCAGCGACATCCGATTCCCCACATCGCTGAGCCTGGACGGCTCAGACGCGATGAACCCCGATCCCGATTACTCCGCGGCCTACGTGGTGGTGCGCACCGACGCCGCCGACGACATCGCCGGACACGCCTTCGTCTTCACGATCGGGCGGGGCAACGACGTGCAGGTGGCGGCCATCGACGCGCTCGCCGGGCACCTCGTCGGACGCGAGATCGAGCCGCTGCTGGACGACATGGGCGGCACCTTCCGCGAGCTGATCGGCGACTCTCAGCTGCGCTGGCTCGGCCCGGAGAAGGGCGTCATGCACATGGCCATCGGCGCTGTGGTCAACGCCCTGTGGGACATCAAGGCCAAGCGCGCGGGGCTGCCCCTGTGGCAGCTGCTCGCGCACATGACCCCGGAGCAGCTCGTCGACCTCGTCGACTTCCGCTACCTCACGAACGCCCTCACCCGGGAGGACGCGCTGGGCATCCTGCGCGCCGCGGAGGCCGGGCGCGCCGAGCGCGAGCAGCAGCTGCTGGCATCCGGCTACCCGGGCTACACGACCAGCCCCGGCTGGCTCGGGTACTCCGACGAGAAGCTCGAGCGCCTCGCCCGCGAGGCCATGGCCGACGGCTTCACCCAGATCAAGCTCAAGGTCGGCGCCGACCTGCAGGACGACATCCGCCGCTTCCGCAAGGCGCGCGAGGTGTGCGGACCCGACTTCCCGATCGCGATCGACGCGAACCAGCGCTGGGAGGTGTCGGAGGCGATCGAGTGGGTGAACGCGCTCGCCGAGTTCCGCCCCGCCTGGATCGAGGAGCCCACCAGCCCGGACGACGTGCTCGGCCATGCCGAGATCGCCCGCGGCGTCGCGCCGATCCGGGTCGCCACGGGGGAGCACGCGCAGAACCGGATGATCTTCAAGCAGCTGCTGCAGGCCGATGCGATCAAGGTGATGCAGATCGACGCGGTGCGCGTCGCCGGCGTCAACGAGAACATCGCCAACCTGCTGCTCGCCGCGAAGTTCGGCGTGCCGGTCTGCCCGCACGCCGGAGGCGTCGGTCTGTGCGAAGCCGTCCAGCACCTGTCGATGTTCGATTTCGTCGCCGTCAGCGGCTCCCGCGAGGGGCGGATGATCGAGTACGTCGACCACCTTCATGAGCACTTCGTCGTGCCGACCGACATCCAGGGCGGCTCGTACATGACCCCCACCGCGCCGGGAAACGGCATGGAGATGAAGGCCGCGAGCATCGCCGCCTACACGTGGACGGGCGAGCATGTCGTCGCCTGAGCTCCCCGCACTCGGCTACGGCGCCGCGAACGTCGGAAACCTCTTCCGTCCGCTCAGCGACGATGAGGCCTGGGCCGTGCTCGACGCCGCCTGGGAATCCGGCATCCGGTACTACGACACCGCTCCGCACTACGGCCTCGGCCTGTCGGAGCGTCGGCTCGGAGCCTTCCTGCAGACCAAGCCCCGCGACGAGTTCTTCCTGTCGACCAAGGCCGGACGCCTCCTGCGCCCGAACCCCGACCACGACGGCGGGCTCGACACCGCGAACGACTTCCACGTGCCCGACGACCTCCTGCGGGTGTGGGACTTCAGCGAGGAGGGCATCCGCGCCAGCCTCGCGGAATCGCGCGAGCGCCTGGGGATCGAGCGCATCGACCTGCTCTACCTGCACGATCCGGAGCGCAACGACCTGGACCTCGCGCTCGCCGAGGCCTTCCCCGCGCTGGAGACCCTGCGTGCCGAGGGGCAGGTCGGGAGCATCGGCGTCGGTTCGATGGTGTCGGACGCGCTCGCCCGGTCGGTGCGCGAGGCCGACCTGGATCTGATCATGGTCGCCGGGCGGTACACGCTGCTCGAGCAGCCCGCAGCCGCCGACGTCCTGCCCGCCTGCGAGGAGCGCGGGACGGGCGTCGTCGCCGCCTCGGTGTTCAACTCCGGCCTGCTCGCGCAGAGCGAGCCGCGCCGCGACGGTCGCTACGAGTACGGTCAGCTGCCCGATGAGCTGTGGGACCGTCTGGTGCGGATCGCGGAGGTCTGCGGCGCGCACGACGTGCCGCTTCCGGCCGCCGCGATCCAGTTCCCGCTGCAGGCCGACGTGGTGCGGTCGGTGGTGGTCGGCGGCAGCCGTCCGGCGCAGCTCCGGCAGAACGCCGAGCTCGCGGCCCTGGAGATCCCCGACGCGCTGTGGACGGACCTCGCTGACGCCTCCCTGATCCCCTGATCCCGCGATCCCTGATCCCGTCTATTCGTCGCAAAGTACCGCTATCCGGCCCGGAATCCGGTACTTTGCGACGAATAGACGGGCTGCGGGCTGTGGGCGGAGGGGCCGCACAGCCGAACCGTGAACCGAAGGAGACCCCGTGCTCGAAGGAATCAACCCGCTGCTGACCGGGGAGCTGCTGCTGCACCTCGACCGGATGGGGCACTCCGACTCGGTGGTCGTCGCCGACGCGCACTTCCCCGCCTGGGCCCTGGGCGCCCGCGTGCTCGACCTGCCGGGCACGACCACGCCCGAGGTCGTCGCGGCGATCCGCACCGTGCTGCCCCTCGACGACGCCCCGGGCATCGACCTGATGGAGTCGGCGGATGCGACCGTGCTCGACGTGCAGCGTGAGCTCATGGCGGCCGCCGGCACGGCGGTGGAGACCACGCGGTTCGTCGAGCGCTTCGCCTACTACGACGTCGCCAAGGGGGCCTACCTCATGGTCCGCACCGGGGAGACCCGCAAGTACGGCAACGCGCTGCTGCGCAAGGGCGTCGTCGGGCACCCCTCCGCCTGAGCGGCCGCCGCCTGAGCGGCCGCCGCCTGAGCGGCCTCTCCGCCTGAGCGGCCGCGACCTAGTGGAGGTCGATGGTGCCGACCGCGTGCAGGCCGTCCCGGATGAACCGGTTGGCGTGCGCGGCGAGGTCGTCGGAGTCCTGCCAGAGGTTGCGCCAGATGCCGAGGGTGTTGCTGAGCTCCGCGCTGACCACCGCCGAGGAGAACGACTCGAACACCACGGGGCCGTCGTAGCGCGCGTCGTGCAGCGCGCGGAAGAACGAGCTGAAGTCCACCGACCCGGTGCCGAGGTAGCCGCGGTGGCTCTCGCCGATGTGCACGTAGCCGAGCCGCCCGGCCGCGGCGACGTCGTGCACCGGCTGGAACATGTCCGACTCCTCGATGTTCATGTGATACGTGTCGAGGTGCACCGAGACGTCGTCGCGGCCGACGCCGTCGACGAAGGCCAGGGCGCCGCGGCCGGTGTTGAAGACGTGGGACTCGTAGCGGTTCACGACCTCGAGCGAGAGGCGGATGCCGCGGTCGGCCGCCTTCGCGGCGAGTCGGGCGATCGCCGCCCGACTGTTCGCGACCCCCGCCGCGGTCACGGGCGCGTCGTACTTGCGCATCGCGGAGTAGATCACGCCGCAGAGCACGTCGCCGCCCATCGTCGCGACGTGGTCGAGGCAGCGCTCGAGCAGCCCCTCCCCGGCGGCGACCACGGCGGGGTCCTCGCTGGTGAGGTCGGTGTCCGCGGTCAGCCCGAGGGAGGACGTCACCGCGAGGTCGTTGTCGCGCAGCATCCGTGCGGCGAGCGAGGAGTCGAAGCCGTCGACGTCCATGAGCGGGATCTCGATGAGGTCGAAGCCGGCCCTCTTCGTCCCCTCGATCGAGCGGCGCAGGCCGGCCTCGTCGAAGGTGCCGCTGAACACGAGTGCGTGTGCGCCGATGAGCATCGTTGACCTCTCCTGCGCACGACCCTCGTGCGCGTCCGTGACCAAGATGTTATTACAGGTACTCGGATTGCGGAGAGCGTTTAGATACATTTAGATACAACTTGCGTCCCGAGGGATGCATGTGCAGAATTGATCCGATGTTTGAAAGCGATTCCGCCTCGCGGGATCCGGACGGCCTTCAAGGGAGCAGGTGAGGGAATGAGCGATCCCATCCTCAGGGTGGAGGGCATCAGCAAGGGCTTCCCCGGAGTGCAGGCACTCAAGGACGTGCACCTCGAGGTACGCGCGGGCGAGGTGCTCGTCCTCGTCGGCGAGAACGGCGCCGGCAAGTCCACGCTGATGAAGATCCTGTCCGGGATCTACACCAAGGACGAGGGACGCATCCTCTTCGAAGGTCGGGAGGTCGAGCTCACCGGCCCGCTGCAGGCGCAGCAGCTGGGCATCACGATCATCCACCAGGAGATGAACCTCATGCCCGACCTCACGGTCGCGCAGAACATCTACATCGGCCGCGAGCCCCTCTCCGGAGGCCTGCTGTCCGAGCGCAAGCTCAACCGGCAGACCGCCGAGCTGCTGCAGCGGCTCGAGATCGACCTCGACCCCCGCCAGAAGGTCGGCGAGCTCACGGTCGCCAAGCAGCAGATGGTCGAGATCGCCAAGGCGCTGTCCTTCAACGCCAAGGTTCTCATCATGGACGAGCCGACCTCGGCGCTCACCGACAGCGAGGTCGAGGTGCTGTTCACCCTCATCGACCAGCTGCGCGCCAAGGGCACCGGCATCGTCTACATCTCGCACCGCATGGACGAGCTGCGCCGGCTGGCCGACCGCGTGACCGTGCTCCGCGACGGCACATACATCGGATCACTCGACAAGAACGAGATCAGCATCCCGAAGATCATCGAGATGATGGTCGGCCGTCAGATCGACGAGGGCACCCGCCCGACGGCCCGCGCCTTCGACGGGGAGCCCGTCGTCCTCGATGTGCAGGGCCTGTCCACGAAGTCGCTGCTGAAGGACGTGTCCTTCCAGCTGCGGCGCGGCGAGATCCTCGGCTTCGCGGGCCTGATGGGCGCGGGGCGCACCGAGACCGCGCGTGCGGTGATCGGCGCCGACCCGTCCGACGGCGGCGCCATCGCGATCGCCGGCAGGCCGGTGCGGATCCGTCAGCCCGAGGACGCGGTGAAGCACGGTGTCGGCTACCTCTCCGAGGACCGCAAGCTGCTCGGCCTCATGCTCGAGCAGGACGTCACCTTCAACACCGTCCTCGCCTCGCTCGGCTCCTACGCCAACGCGATCGGCTGGATGGGCGATCGCAAGGCCCGCAGCCAGACCAAGGAGTACGTCCAGCAGCTCCGGGTCAAGACGCCGTCGGTCGGGCAGGTCGTCAAGCTGCTCTCGGGCGGCAACCAGCAGAAGGTCGTCATCGCCCGCTGGCTGATGCGCGACTGCGACATCCTTATCTTCGACGAGCCGACGCGAGGGATCGACGTCGGCGCGAAGGAGGAGATCTACCGCCTGATGCAGCAGCTCGCCGACTCGGGCAAGTCCATCATCGTCATCTCGTCGGAGCTTCCCGAGATCCTGCGCGTCGCGAACCGGATCGCCGTGTTCGCGAACGGGCGGATCACCGGGACCCTCCCCAACGAGGAAGCAACGCAGGAGAAGATCATGCACCTCGCAGCCCACGGGGAGGAAGAGGAATGAGCACCCCAGAACAGTCCGGATCGACCACGACGGTCATCCAGCAGGCGGTCGCCGAGAACACCGAGAAGCGCGACGTCGGCGGGTTCGTCAAGCGCCAGCTGCAGCAGTCGCTGGCGTTCGGCACCCTGATCGTCCTCGTCGTGTTCTTCTCGATCGCGAACCCGGCGTTCATCCAGTGGAGCAACATCTCCACGGTGCTGCTGGCGACCGCGGTGATCGGCATCCTCGCCCTCGGCACGACCTTCGTGATCGTGACCGGCGGCATCGACCTGTCGATCGGCACCGGCATGGCGCTCTGCGCCGTGATGACCGGCGTGTTCGTCACCAAACTCGGCCTGCCGGTGTGGCTCGGCGTGATCGGCGGCATCGCCACCGGTGTGCTGATGGGCCTCGTCAACGGCCTGAACGTGACGATGCTGCGGCTGCCCCCGTTCATCGCCACCCTGGCGATGATGATGATCGCCGGCGGTCTCGCCCTGGTGATCTCGGGCGTCGCGCCGATCTACTTCGCCGCCGACAACGGCTTCCAGAAGATCGCGCTCGGCACCCTCATCCCGGGCCTGCCCAACGCCGTGCTCATCACCGCGATCCTCGCGATCGCCGCGTACCTGGTGCTGTCGAAGACGCTCCTCGGCCGCTACACCTTCGCGATCGGCTCGAACGAGGAGGCCACCCGCCTCTCCGGCGTGAACACCAAGCGCTGGACGATCTACATCTACATGTTCGCGGGCGCCTTCACCGGCATCGCGGGCGTGATCATCGCCTCCCGCCTCGGATCCGCGCAGCCGCAGATCGGCACCGGCTACGAGCTGCAGGCGATCGCGGCGGTCATCATCGGCGGCACCTCGCTGCTCGGCGGCCGCGGCACGATCCTCGGCACGGTCATCGGCGCGCTCATCATGAGCGTGCTGGTCAACGGCCTGCGGATCATGTCCATCCAGTCGGAGTGGCAGAACATCGTCGTCGGCATCGTGGTGCTGATCGCCGTGTTCTTCGACTCGCTGCGCAACCGCCAGCGCACCTGAGATCCTCGGGCGGCGGCAGACGTGCCCGACGTCGTCGCCCGAACGGCCCCGGCCGACCACGCGGAGCCATCCGCACGGGCACATCCCACCGGAATGTCCATCCACCGCGGGCCCTCGGGCCGGCAATCACAAACAACGGAGTTTCCATGAAATTCGGCAAGAAGACCGCATTCGCGGCCGTCGTCGCCGCGGCGGCCCTGGCCATCGCGGGATGCTCGAGCAACACCCCCGGCGGAGACGGCGGCAACGGCGGAGACGGCGGCGACAAGGGGACGATGAACATCGCCCTGGTGTCGAAGGGCTTCCAGCACCAGTTCTGGCAGGCCGTGAAGAAGGGCGCCGAGGACGAGGCGAAGACGCTGGGCGTCAACGTGACGTTCGAGGGCCCGGCCGCCGAGACCGAGGTGGACGCCCAGCTGCAGATGCTGCAGACCGCGATCAACAACAAGCCCGCCGCGATCGGCTACGCGGCGCTCGACCCGGAGGCGTGCGTCGCCCCGCTGCAGCAGGCGAAGGAGCAGAAGATCCCGGTGGTCTTCTTCGACGCCCCCTGCAACGGCGACACCGGCCTGAGCCTCGCGGCGACCGACAGCAAGGTCGCCGGGGCGCTCGCCGCCGAGCACATGGCGGAGCTGATCGGCAAGAAGGGCGAGGTCGCGATCGTCGGCCACTCGCAGATCAACTCGACGGGCGTCGAGCGTCGTGACGGCTTCGTCGACAAGATCAAGGCGGACTACCCGGACATCAAGATCGTCGACATCCAGTACGGTGACGGCGACCACCTGAAGTCGGCCGACATCGCGAAGGCGATGATCGCGGCGCACCCGAACCTCAAGGGCATCTACGGCACCAACGAGGGCTCGGCGATCGGCGTCGTGAACGCGGTCAAGGAGCTGAACGTCGAGAAGGGCAAGATCACCATCATCGGCTTCGACTCCGGTGAGGCGCAGATCAACGCGATCAAGGACGGCACCATGGCCGGCGCGATCACCCAGGACCCGATCGGCATCGGCAAGCGCACCGTGCAGTCGGCCGTCGCCGCCGCGAAGGGCGAGAAGCTGGACAAGTTCTACGACACCGGCTCGTACTGGTACGACAAGACCAACATCGACGACCCGAAGATCGCCGCGGTCCTCTACAAGTGACCTGATCCCGGATCGACGAAGGGCCCTCGCCTCGCGGCGGGGGCCCTTCGTCTGCGCCCGGAGGGGCGGGGCGCCGTCAGGCCGACGGCGTCAGCGCGAGCAGGCGCGCGGGCGTGCCGATGAGCATCCGGTCCACCGCGGCGTCGCCGAGCAGCGAGCGCAGCCGCGGCACGTAGCGGTCGCCGAGGTAGGCGAGCCCCGGCATCCCGCCGTAGGCGATGTACCTGGTGCGCCGGGCGACGTCGCCGCCGAGCACGATCCGGTCGCCGGCGCCGCGCTCCACCACCTCGGCGGTGAGCGCCAGCAGCTCGGCGTCGGAGCGGGTGCGCGGACGGGCGAAGCCGTCGTACCCGAGGTGCGCCCCGCGTGCGGCCAGTGAGACGTGCAGGCCGGGGTCGGGATCGCGGTCGGCGTGCGCGAGCACCACGCGATCGGATGCCACGCCCTCCTCCGCGAGCAGGTCGAGCACCTCGTGGGCGGCGGTGCAGAACTCGAGGTGCACCATGATGGGGGCTCCCGTCGCACGATGGGCCTCGGCGAGGGCGAGCAGCGTGGTGCGTTCGAACGGGCTGATCCGCCAATAGTCCGCTCCGCCCTTGAGGAGCCCGGCGCGCACGGGGGAGCCGTCGGGGGCCAGGGCGCGATCGCCCGCCGGGAAGGCGTCGTCCCGGGGCATCCCCGCGACGACCTCCGCGGCGAACTGCGCCGCGAGCTCGGCGACGCCGGCGGCGCGCGTCGGATGATCTGAGGCGTAGTGGGCCTCGCGATGGCGGCCCGCGGTCGCCACGATGTGCACGCCCGTCGCCGCGCTGATCCGCGCGACCGCCGCCGCGTCGCGACCGAGGCCCGACGGCGTGGCGTCCACCATCGCCTCGAACCCGCTCGCGGCGAGCAGCGCGGTCTCCGCACGCGAGGCGTCCTCGTCGTCCAGCTCGTCGCCGGGCAGCAGCGGCGACACCTGGAACAGGTGCTCGTGGTAGTCCACCCGGCCCAGCGAGGTCGGATCGACGTCGCCGAGCACCGTGCGGACGATGCCCGCCGGGGCGTCCATCAGCGCACCGACTCCGCGGCGGCGGCCAGCCGCTCGACGACCTCGGGGGTGAGGTCGAGCTCGAAGACGTCGGCGATCACCTGCGACCAGCCGTGGATGAAGTAGCGCCAGCCGTCGACGACCTGCAGCGCGTCCGCCGCCGCGCGGGCCTCCGCCTGGTGCAGGAACTCCAGCGACCCGCGGTAGTTGAACTCCCAGGCGTACCCGCCGGCGGGGAAGCGCACCGCGTCGGTGAGCGGCGAGCCAGGGCGGTCCTTGCCGAGCCCGGTGGCATTGGCCACGAGCGAGCCCGGGGCAGCCGCGGCCACGACCGCGTCGGCGTCCTCCGGGGTGGCGGTGAGCACGTACTCGATCAGCCCTTCGGGGGTGCCGTGCTGACGGTGCACCTCGCGCAGGTGGTCGAGCTCCGCCTGGCCGAGCGCCGTGACGACGATCCTTCGCGGCGTGTCCTCCCGCTCGGACAGGGCCCAGCTCAGTGCGGTGCCGGAGCCGCCGGCGCCGAGGATCACGACCTCCGATCCGGTGGCGGCGAAGTGCCCCGCGGGCAGGAAGTCGTTCAGCGCGAGGTCGACCGTGATCGGATCCTTCGCGCGGCCGATCAGCCGGCCTCCGCGTTTCGAGATGCTGGAGATCTCCGAACAGGAGACGGCGAACGGGTCGAGCTCGTCGAACAGGTCGGACGCCGCGGCGAAGACGTTCATCTTGTGCGTGGTGACCAGTGCGCCGCGGTGATGCGGATCGTCACGGATCTGCTCGACCATCGCGCGGTACTGCGCGGGTGCGGCGTCCATCGGCAGATCGTGGCCGACCAGGGTGCGGGTCGGCAGGCCGAGGATGTCGGCCCACAGCGGGAACACCGTCATGATCGACGACGACCCCGTGGTCACCCCCACGAAGCCCATGTGGTCGTCGGCGGCGGGTGTCTCGGTCATGGCGTCCTCCGGTCGGGTCAGCGGGTCACGGGATGCGCGGGAGCACCGCCGGACAGCACGGCGATGACGTCGTCGAGCGACATGCGCCCCATGTTGTCGACGGCCTGCGTGGTCTGCGCGCCGAGGTGCGGCGTCACGATCACCCGGTCCGCCAGGTCGTCCTCGAGCAGCGGGCTGCCGCCTCCTGCGGTGTCCCCGTCGAGCGTGTCCGCGGCGTAGGCGGAGAGCACGCGGTGCCGCAGGGCGTGCGACAGCGCGGACTCGTCGACGAGGTCGGGCCGGGCGGTGTTCACCAGCACGGTGCCGGGCCGGATGCCCCGCAGGCGATCCTCGTCGACCAGCCGCTGTCCGCCCGGAGCGTGCAGGGTGATCAGGTCCGCCGTACGGAACAGCTCGTCGAGGGGCATCGGCTCCGCCCCGGCGGCGCGGACGGCGTCATCGGCGAGGAACGGATCGGAGGCGAAGACGCGGGGCCCGAAGCCCCCCAGCCGCTTCGCCACCCCCTGCCCGATGCGGCCGAAGCCCACGATGCCGACGGTCGCCGCACCCAGCTCACGTCCGCGGCGCACGGCCCAGTCGCCGTCGCGCACCCGGCGATCGCCGTCGGGGATCGAGCGCAGGGCGGCGAGCATGAGCCCCACCGCGTGGTCCGCCACCGCGTCGGCGTTGGCGCCGGGGGTGTTCGTGACGAGGATGCCGCGCAGCTGCGCCGCCGCCACGTCGACGGCCTCGGTGCCGACGCCGTAGCGTGCGACGACCTTGAGCCTGGGGGCTGCGGCGAGGTGCGCGTCGGTGACGGGCCCGGTGCCGGCGATCCAGGCGTCGGAGCCGTGCAGCAGCGGTCGGAGCTCGCCGAGGTCGTGGTGCGCCGGGCCCCGCAGGATGCGATGCCCCGCGGTGTGGGCGCGGGCCATCAGGTCGAGGTCGCCGTCGGAGAAGGAGCGGCTCGTGACGAGGATGACGCCCATCAGCGGCCCCCGTCCGCGAACCAGGGCGCGAGCGCGGAGTACGCCGCGGAGAACCGTGCGTGACGTGCGGCGTACACGGCGCGACGGGCCGGATCGGGCGTGAACTCGGCGGTGACCTCGCTGAGCGCGCGGGCCGCGGAGAAGTCGGCGAGGCCGAGTCCCACGGCGGCGGTGACCGCGGCCCCCAGGCTGTTCGCCTCCTCGACGATGGTCCGTCGCCGCACCGGGACGCCCCAGACGTCGGCGAGGATGCCGAGCCAGGCGTCGCTCTGCGCGCCGCCGCCGACGGCGTCGATCCGGTCGATCACGGCCCCCGATTCGCGGAAGGCCTCGATGCAGGTGAGCAGGTTGAACGCGACGCCCTCCAGTACGGCGCGGACGAGGTGCGCGCGGGTGTGGTGGCGTCCGATGCCGACGAACGCGCCGCGGGCGTGCGGATCCCACAGCGGCGACCGCTCGCCGAGGAGGTAGGGCAGGAAGTAGAGGTCCTCGGTGTCGAGGTCGCCCGCCGCCTCCGCGGTGAGCCGCGAGGTCTCGGGGCGGGCGGGGTCGGGGGAGAGCGCCTCCGCGATCCACTGCACAGAGGCCCCGCCGGCCTGCATCGTCGCGGTGGGCACGAAGGATCCGGGCACGACGTTGTCGAAGGTCATGGTGCGCATCGCGGGATCGAGCAGCGGCGCATCCGCGGCGAAGGAGATCCACGAGGAGGTGCCGAGGCACACGTAGGCGCCGTCCTCCGGCGCGACGATCCCGGAGCCGACGGCGGCGAGCGGGCCGTCGCCGCCGCCCATCACCACGCGTACGCCGGTGTGCAGCCCGAGGGCCTGCGCCGCGGCATCCGTCAGCGACCCGGCGATCGCGGTGGAGTCGAGGATCTCGGGGAAAAGCGCCGGGTCGAGCCGCGCCGCCGCGAGAACCTCCTCCGACCAGGTCCCGGTGCGCTGGTCGTAGGCGTTCGTGCCGGAGGCGTCGGAGCGATCGGTCGCGAGACGCCCGGTGAGGCGCAGCACGATGAAATCCTTCGCCACGCACACCCGGCGCACGCGTGCCCAGGTGTCCGGCTCATTGTCGCGCACCCACATGATCTTCTCGAGGGAATAGGTGGGGTTGAGGCGGTGGCCGAGCACTTCATAGGCGTGCTCGGCGCCGAGCACCGCCTCGAGCTCGCGCTGCTGCGCGCCCGACCGGGTGTCCGCCCAGATGATCGCGGGACGGGCCGGCTCGCCGTCGGCGTCGAGCAGTACCGCGCCCATCATCTGGCCGCTCACCACCAGCCCGGCGACTGCGGCGGCGTCGGTCGCCGTGCGGTCGAGCAGCGTGCGGGTGGCCGAGACGACGGCGTCCCACCAGTCGGCGGGGTTCTGCTCCGCGATGCCGCCCGCGGCGAAGTGCGCCGGGTACGGGACCGTGACGGATGCCACGAGGCGACCGTCGTCGTGGTGCAGCGAGGCCTTGTCGCCGGTGGTGCCCAGATCGTGCGCGATGATCACAGCCGGAGCCTATTCCGCGTACGGACGCAGCTCGAAGCCGGACTCCGTGCGGAACGCGCGCGAGCCCATGCCGTGCTCGAGCACCCAGCCGTAGTCGTGGCCGGCGCCGCCGGGGTAGACCGCGAGGAAGGCGTACGGGTCGTCCCCGGTGTTGACCGAGCGGTGCGCCCAGCCCGGCGGGATGTAGCCGATGGTGCCCGGCAGCATGTCGAGCCATTCGGTGCGCTCGCCGTCGAACATGAGCAGGCCGCCGGTGCCCTTCAGCGCCAGGTAGATCTCACCCTGGTGGTTCGGATGCTGGTGCCCCTTGGTCATCCAGAGCTCGCCGCCCGTGGTGCCGGGGAGGATCGTGGTGATCGACTGCGGCAGCTCGCGGTCGACCTCGGGCACGGGGGAGCTGGTGACCGTGTAGACGACAGGATCGTCGCCGGCGGCGGATGCGGCCCAGGCGTCGCGGTCGCGGAACAGGCCCTCGAGGTCGGACATCCGGCGCGTGAGCGTGGGGCCCTCGGGGGAGAGGGTCAGGTTCTCGGCGTCGAAGGCGATCGCCATGGGCGCGAGCGGCGGGGTGTGGAACGAGGGCATCGCTGGTCTCCTGGATCGGGCGCCTCCGAACGGCACCTGTAATAACAAGTTAGCGTACCTGTTGTTACAGGTCGGAGTCCAGTGGGTGGGAGGGGTGGTCTGCGGGGACGTTCTGCATCCGCGGGGACGTTCTGCACCCGTTTTGGTGGATTTCGGGATGCGGAGTGTCAGGACGAGTGCGGATCGTCCGGGGTGTCGACGACGGCGCGGCGGGCGCGGTACGCGGCGACCGCGTTGCGGTTGGCGCAGGTCGTGGAGCAGTAGCGCTTCGAGCGGTTGCGGGAGAGGTCGAGGGCGATCGCCCCGCAGTCAGCGTCGGCGCACACGGTGATGCGGCTTCCCTCATCGGCGCGGATCACATCGATGAGGGCCATCGCGGTCTCCACCAGGATCCGCTCCGCAAGGGGCCGGTCGTCGGCGACGGCGTGCAGGTGCCAGTCGACATCGCCGTGGCGTGCGAGCCGCGGGGCCAGCGTCACGGCGGCGAGGGCATCGTTCACCCGCTCGGCCATCTCGTCGCGGGGGGCGAGCAGCATCGCGCGCAGGCGGGGGCGCATCGCGCGGAGAGCCTCCCGCTCCGCCGCGTCGCGATCGATCCGCCCGGTGTAGGGGTGTGCGGCGAGGAAGGCCTCGACGTCGGATGCCGAGACCAGCGTGTCCGGATCCTCGGCGCTGTTGGCGAGGAGCACGGCGGCGCGCAGGGCTTCTTCCGTGTCATCGGTGAAAAGCATGTTGACACCTTACACGACGCGAGGATACTGTCATCGATCATGAGCAGTATGGCCAGTGACATCCCCCGGCGCCCCGGCATCGGCGCCGGGCTGCTCGTGGCGATCGGCGCGGCATTCTCGTTCGGGATGTCGGGGGCCTGGGCGCGCGGCCTGATCGACGCCGGCTGGACTCCGGGGGCCGCGGTCACCGCCCGCGTCTGGGTCGCCGCGATCGTGCTGCTGATCCCGACCCTGATCGCCCTGCGCGGGCGCTGGGCGGCGGTGCGCCGGCACGCCGGCATGATCGTCGCCTACGGGCTCCTCGCGGTCACCGCGACGCAGCTCTGCTACTTCCAGGCGGTCGCCGTGATGGACGTGGGCATCGCCCTGCTCATCGAATACACCGCGCCGGTCGCCGTGGTGCTGTGGCTCTGGATGCGGCGCGGGGAGCGCCCGAGCGCACGCAGCATCCTCGGTGCGGTCGTGGCCTTCGCGGGTCTCGTCCTGATGCTCGACATCGTCACCGGGGCGCACGCGAACGTCGCGGGGATCCTCTGGGCGCTCGCCGCGATGGTCGGCGCCGCCACCTATTTCCTGCTGTCCGGGCGCGGCGACACGGGGCTGCCGCCGATCGCGCTCGCCGGTCTGGGCCTGCTGCTCGGCGCGATCGGCCTCACCGTCGCAGGCGCCGTGGGCGTGCTGCCGATGCGGTGGGCGTTCGGCGACGTGGCGTATCGGTTCGGCGCGGTGCCGTGGTTCGTGCCGGTGCTCGCGATCGGCGTGCTCGCCACGGCGCTCGCCTATGTGCTCGGGATCGCGTCGACTCGGATGCTGGGCTCGAGGCTCGCGTCGTTCGTGGCGCTCGCCGAGGTGGTGGCGGCGATGCTGTTCGGGTGGATGCTGCTCGGGCAGCTCCCGGACCTCCTGCAGGCGCTCGGCGGCGTGCTCGTGCTGATCGGGGTGATCGTCGTGAAGCTGGGCGAGCCCGCGGCGCCGGAGTTCGTCGAGCCCCTGCCCGAGCCGCTCTCGGACTCCGCGGTGTGAGCGTCGGTGTATACGAAAAGAGCATGATCTCCCCACGATGGGGCGCAGTGAGGCTTTTATGTATACACTAAAGGCATGCGTGCGAGTGATCGCGCCTACACGGCGCTGCTGGAGGAGATCCAGTCCGGTGCGCTCGCCGCCGGGGCCGTGCTCGGCGAGGTGGAGCAGGCCGACCGTCTCGGCGTGAGCCGCACCCCGTTGCGCGAGGCGCTGCGCCGCCTCGTCGCCGACGGGCTGGTCGTGCAGCAGTCGCCCCGGGTCACGGTGGTCGCCGACCTCGACGTGGACGACATCCGCGCGCTGTTCGAGATCCGCCGCGCGCTGGAGGAGACAACAGCCCGGCTGGCGGCCGTCCGCGGCGACGCCGCGCTGTTCGCCGCGCTGGCCGCCGAGTTCGCCGCAGTGGACCTGTCCGGCGACGCGGGGCGCGACGCCTACTACGCCCTCATCGCTCGTCTCGACGCCGCCCTCGACGCGGCGGTCGCCAACGACTACCTGTCCTCCGCTCTGCGCACCGTCCGCACCCACCTCGTGCGCGTGCGGCGGATGGCACGGGACAAGCCCGAGCGCCTGACCGCCTCCGCCGCCGAGCACCTCACGATCGCCGAGGCCCTCGCCGCCCGCGACGGCGACCTCGCGGCGCACGCCACCCACGTCCATCTGCACAATGCGCTGACCAGCATCCTCGCCTCGCTCGGCGACGGCGCGGTCCGCGTCGCCGCCCCCTGAGCCGCCGAGATCGAAGGAAACGCCATGACCGTCACCCATCACGTCCGCGTGTACCGCTCCGAAGAGGACCTGCCCCGCGAGGAGCAGCTGGCCTGGAAGATCGCCCAGGTCGCCGCCGACCAGGTCGAGGTCGAGCCCGAGGTGGTCGACATGATCATCAACCGGATCATCGACAACGCCTCGGTCGCGGCCGCCTCGCTCACCCGTGGGCCGATCAACGCCGCCCGCGCCCAGGCCTTCAGCCACCCGGTGTCGACCGGCGGCGCAGGGGCGACGGTCTTCGGCGCCGAACTCGACCACCGCACCAGCCCCGAGTGGGCCGCCTGGGCCAACGGCGTCGCCGTGCGCGAACTGGACTACCACGACACCTTCCTCGCCGCCGAGTACTCCCACCCTGGGGACAACATCCCGCCGATCCTCGCGGTCGCCCAGCACGCGGGCAAGGACGGCCGCGCGCTCGTGCGCGGCATCGCGACCGGGTACGAGATCCAGGTCGACCTGGTGAAGGCGATCTCCCTGCACAAGCACAAGATCGACCACGTCGCCCACCTCGGCCCGTCCGCGGCGGCCGGCATCGGCACCCTGCTCGGTCTTCCCGTCGAGACCATCTATCAGGCGATCGGCCAGGCGCTGCACACCACCACCGCCACGCGCCAGAGCCGCAAGGGCGAGATCTCCACCTGGAAGGCCCACGCACCCGCCTTCGCCGGGAAGATGGCGGTCGAGGCCGTCGACCGCGCCATGCGCGGGCAGACCTCCCCTTCGCCGATCTACGAGGGCGAGGACGGCGTGATCGCCTGGATGCTCGACGGCAAGGACGCCTCCTACGACGTGCCGCTGCCCGCGCCCGGCGAGGCCAAGCGGGCGATCCTCGACTCCTACACGAAGGAGCACTCGGCCGAGTATCAGGCGCAGGCCTGGATCGACCTCGCCCGCAAGCTGCACAACGAGCGTCCCGAGCTCGCCGATCCGGCGAACATCGCGGGCATCGTGCTGCACACCTCGCACCACACGCACTACGTGATCGGCTCGGGGGCGAACGACCCGCAGAAGTACGACCCGGCCGCCAGCCGTGAGACGCTCGACCACTCGATCCCCTACATCTTCGCGGTCGCCCTGCAGGACGGCGCGTGGCACCACGTCGACTCCTACGCCCCCGAGCGCGCCGCCCGCCCCGACACCGTGGCGCTGTGGCACAAGGTCACCACCCTCGAGGACCCGGAGTGGACACGCCGCTACCACTCGAACGACATCGCCGAGAAGGCGTTCGGCGGCCGCGTGGAGATCACGCTCACCGACGGCTCGAAGGTCGTCGACGAGATCGCCGTCGCGGATGCCCACCCGCTCGGCGCGCGTCCGTTCGCTCGCGAGAACTACGTCGCGAAGTTCCGGATGCTGGCCGAGCCGGTGCTCGAGCCCGCCGAGGTCGAGCGGTTCCTCGACCTGGTGCAGCGCCTGCCCGAGCTGACCGCCGCCGAGGTGGCCGAGCTCTCCATCATCGCGAAGCCGGGTCTGCTCGAGGCCGCCCCGGCCCCGGCCGGACTCTTCTGACACATCCCGGTCGTCGAGCGAGCTCCTTCGCCGCCCGCTCGACGACCGGGGCCAGACCCGAGGAGGATCTGATGCTGTACTCCACCACTCCCGCGCACGAGAAGCGCCGTCTGTTCCGCGAGCGGCTGGCCTCGGGCGAGCTGCTGCGCTTCCCCGGCGCCTTCAACCCGCTCTCCGCACGGCTCATCGAGCGCAAGGGCTTCGACGGCGTCTACATCTCCGGCGCCGTGCTCTCGGCCGACCTCGGCCTGCCCGACATCGGCCTGACGACGCTCTCCGAGGTCGCCGGCCGCGGCGGGCAGATCGCCCGGATGACCGACCTCCCGGCGATCATCGACGCGGACACCGGATTCGGCGAGCCGATGAACGTCGCCCGCACGATCCAGACGCTCGAGGACGCGGGCCTTGCCGGCACCCATATCGAGGACCAGATCAACCCGAAGCGCTGCGGCCATCTCGATGGGAAGAGCGTCGTCGACGAGGACACCGCCGCCAAGCGGATCCGCGCGGCGGTCGACGCACGCCGCGACCCGAACTTCCTCATCATGGCGCGCACCGACATCCGCGCGGTCGAGGGGCTGGACGCGGCGGTCGACCGCGCCAAGGCGCTGGTGGATGCCGGGGCCGACGCGATCTTCCCGGAGGCCATGCGCACGCTGGAGGAGTTCGCGGCGATGCGCGCGGCGCTCGACGTGCCGATCCTCGCGAACATGACGGAGTTCGGCAAGAGCGACCTGTTCACGACCGATCAGCTGCGCGACGTCGGGGTGAACATGGTCATCTGGCCGGTCTCGTTGCTGCGCATGGCGATGGGCGCCGCCGACCGGGCGCTCGACACCCTCCTCGACGAGGGCGGCCTCACCTCCCGCCTCGGGGAGATGCAGCACCGCGCCGACCTGTACGACCTGCTCGACTACGAGCAGTACAACCATTTCGATCAGGGCGTCTTCAACTTCACCGTCGGGCGCTGATCCCGCCGCGGCCCGGAGCCCGTCACATGCGAAGGAGCACGATATGACCGATTCTGGCATCAGGAAGGGTCTTGCGGGGGTGGTCGTCGATAGCACGGCGATCTCGAAGGTGAGTCCGGAGACGAACAGTCTGTTGTATCGGGGGTATCCGGTGCAGGAGCTCGCGGCGACGCAGTCGTTCGAGGCGGTGGCGTATCTGCTCTGGCATGGTGAGTTGCCTGACGCGGCGCAGCTTGCGGGGTTGCGTGCGATGGAGCGTGCGCATCGGGTCCTGGCTTCGGAGGTGCGCGCGGTGATCGATCTGTTGCCCCTGGACGCGCATCCGATGGATGAGGTGCGCACGGCGGTGAGTGTGATCGGTGCCTCCGATCTGTCCGGTTCGGGTTCGGTGCTCGATGCGGCGGGGTCGCCGGAGGAGAACCTCGCGCGCAGTATCCGGTTGTTCGCCGTTCTTCCTGCGATCGTGGCGTATGGGCAGCGGCGGCGGCGGGGGCAGGAGTTGGTGGCTCCGCGGGATGATCTCGGTTATGCGGCGAATTTCTTGTGGATGACGTTCGGGGAGTTGGCGGATCCGGTGGTGGTGGATGCGTTCAATCGGTCGATGATCCTGTATGCGGAGCATTCGTTCAATGCGTCGACGTTCACGGCGCGGGTGATCACTTCGACGCTGAGTGATCTCTATTCGGCGGTGGTGGGGGCGATCGGTGCGTTGAAGGGTCCGTTGCATGGTGGTGCTAACGAGGCCGTGCTGCATATCTTCGACGAGATCGGGTCGGCCGACCGTGTGGAGGGGTGGCTGGATGACGCTCTGGCGAACAAGCGGAAGATCATGGGTTTCGGGCATCGCGTGTATAAGCGGGGGGACTCGCGGGTGCCCACGATGAAGGCGGCCCTCGACACCCTCGTCGCCCACTACGACCGCCCCGAGGTCGCGGAGCTGTACTCCGCCCTGGAGGATGGGTTCGTCGCGCGTAAGGGGATCTACCCGAACCTCGACTACCCGTCGGGCCCGGCCTATAACCTGATCGGTTTCGATACCGTCACTTTCACGCCGTTGTTCATCGCCTCGCGTGTGACCGGCTGGACCGCGCACGTGATGGAGCAGCTCGGCGCGAACTCCCTCATCCGACCGCTGTCGGCCTACGACGGCGTGCCGGAGCGACACGTCGCCGGCTACGTGGCCGGCGCGGACGAGCTCTCGACCGCCGACCGCGCGGAGGAGCAGGCCTGACCCGAGACGGCGGGGCCCGGGTGCTTCGCGCACCCGGGCCCCGCCGGTCCTCGTCTCCTTCTCAGCGGGCGCGGGCGAGCACCGCGCGGGCGTGCCGCAGCACGGGCTCGTCGACCATCCGCCCGTCGAGGGCGAAGACGCCGCGCTCTCCGCGGGCCGCGTCGATCACGCGCGACGCCCAGGCGACCTCCTCGTCCGAGGGGCGGTAGGCGGCGCGCACGACCTCGACCTGCGAGGGATGGATGCAGGCGGTCGCCGCGAATCCGGAGGCCACGGCGTCGGACGCCTCGGCCCGCAGCCCGTCGACGTCGGCGATGTCGAGGTGCACGGCGTCGATCGCCGCGGCTCCGTACGCGCCGCAGGCGAGCAGCACCCGGCTGCGCGCCGCGCGGGCGACATCGCGGTAGCGGCCGTCGGGGAACCTGCTCGAGGAGCCGCCGAGGCTCGCCACGAGGTCTTCGGCGCCCCACATCAGCGCGACGACGCGATCGAGACGCGCGAGCTGCTCCGCCTCCGCCACGCCCCGGGCCGTCTCGCAGAGTGCGATGATCTCGTAGCCGGAGGGCAGGGCGGCGATCGCCGGGGTGCTCTCCGACTTCGCGACCATCAGGGTGCGGAACGGGGTGCCCGCGACGGCGTCCAGATCGCGGGCGTGGTCGGCGGTGCCGATCGGGTTCACCCGGACGATCACGCGGTCCGGGTCGAGTGCCGCGGTGTTCGCCGCGTCGCCGAGCGCCGCGCGGGCGGCCTCCTTGGCGTCGGGCGCGACGGCGTCCTCGAGGTCGATGATCACGGCGTCGGAGCGCTCGGCGGCCTTCGCATACCGCTCGGGACGGTCGGCCGGGCAGAACAGCAGCGCCGGGCCGAGCCCGAACGCGGTCACGACGCGCTCCCCGGGCTCATCCGCATCAGCGCCGTGCGCGTGGCCCGTGCGACGATCACGCCCTCCTGGTTGCGCCCGGTGTGCGACATCACCACGATGCCCTGACCCGGTCGCGACTTCGAGGCGCGCTTCGAGACGACGACGGTCTCGACGGACAGGGTGTCGCCGGCGAAGAGCGGATGCGGGAACTCGATCTCCCCGAGTCCGAGCTGTGCGATCAGCGTGCCCTGCGTGAGGTGCCCGACCGAGAGGCCGACCATGGTCGAGAGCGTCCACATCGAGTTGATCAGCGGCCGCCCGAACTCGGTCGCGGCGGCGAAGGCGGCGTCCACGTGCAGGGCCTGCTGGTTCATCGTGAGGGCGCTGAACAGCGTGTTGTCCGCATCCGAGACCGTGCGGCCCGGGGTGTGCACGTAGCGCACCCCCTCCTGCAGCTCGTCGTAGTAGAGGCCGCGCTGGGTGACGACGGGCTCCTCTCCGGGCATCGTCACACCAGTCCCAGGCTGCGGGCGATCACGAGGAGCTGCACCTCGGTGGTGCCTTCGCCGATCTCGAGGATCTTCGAATCGCGGTAGTGGCGCGCCACGGGGTACTCGTTCATGAAGCCGTTGCCGCCGAAGATCTGCGTCGCGTCGCGGGCGTTGTCCATCGCCGCATCGCTCGCGGTCATCTTCGCGATCGCGGCCTCGACCTTGAAGGGCTCGCCCGCGCCGCGCAGCCGGGCCGCGTGCTGCCAGGCGAGCCGGGCGTTGTGCACCCGCGCCTGCATCCGGGCGATCGTGAACTGGGCGTTCTGCCGGGTGGCGAGCGGCGCCCCGAACACGGTGCGCTTCTGCGCGTAGTCGATCGATGCGTCCACGCAGCCCTGCGCCGCGCCCGTCGAGAGGGCCGCGATCGCGATGCGCCCCTCGTCGAGGATGTGCAGGAAGCCGGCGAAACCACGGCCCCGCTCGCCGAGCAGGTTCTCCTCGGGCACCCGCGCATCGACGAAGGTCAGCGGGTGGGTGTCGGAGGCATGCCAGCCGACCTTGTCGTACGCGGGCTCGACGGTGAAGCCGGGGGTGCCGTGCGGGACGATGATCGTGGAGATCTCCTTGCGGCCGTCCTTCTCGCCGGTCACCGCGGTGACCGTGACGAACCGGGTGATCGGGGTCCCCGAGTTGGTGATGAACTGCTTGGCGCCGTTGACCACCCACTCGCCGTCCTCGAGACGCGCCGTGGTGCGGGTCGCCCCCGCGTCGGACCCGGCATCCGGTTCGGTGAGCCCGAAACCGGCCAGCGCCCTCCCGGCGAGCAGATCGGGGAGCAGCTCGGCCTTCTGCCGGTCGTCGCCGAACAGGAAGACCGGCATCGCGCCCAGGCTCACGCCGGCCTCGAGGGTGATCGCGATCGACTGGTCGACGCGTCCCAGCTCCTCCAGGGCGATGCCCAGGGCGAAGTAGTCGCCGCCCTGTCCGCCGACCTCTTCGGGGAAGGGCAGCCCGAACAGGCCGAGGTCGCCCATCTGCGCGACGACGTCCATGTTCAGGGTGTGGGTGCGGTCGGCCTCGTATGCCTGGGGCGCGACGACCTCGTCGGCGAACTCGCGCACCATCGAGCGCAGTTCGCGCTCCTCTTCGGACAGTTCCAGGGTCATGCTGTTCTCCTCGAATGGATCACGGGGTCTCGGCTGCCGTCACGACGGCGAGCAGCTGGTCGCGGCGCACCTGGTCGCCGGCGGCGACCTCGATGCGGATGGTGCCGTCGTGCGCGGCCACCACGGGGTGCTCCATCTTCATGGCCTCGATGGTCACGATGCGCTGCCCGGCGGTCACCGTGTCGCCGTTCGCGGCGTGCACCGCGACGACGGCTCCGGGCATGGGTGAGCGGAGCTCGGGGGAGGCGGCCCCCGCTTCGCGCTCCCGGTCGGCGAGGCGCTTCGCGGCGGCTTCGCGGCGGGTGAGCGGCCGGAGTGCGGATGCCGTGCCGTCGGCGTGCACCCAGATCGTCCCGTCCGGGGCCTCGGCGAGGGCGACGCCTCCGGGCAGGGCGCGGCCGAGCGGGAGCGAGCTCTCCGCCCGGGCGCCGGCCGACGCGAGGGGCTCGTCGTCGGCGACGTCCACGCTCACGAGATCCCCGTCACCGGTCGTGAACCAGGCGGTGCGGGGCTGCGGCTCCCCGCCGAGCCGCCAGCCCGACTCCGCGCGCCAGAGCGCCGAGGCATGCCCGCGCTCCCGTGCGCTCGCATCCCCTGCGTCTATTCGTCGCAAAGTGCCGTTATCCGGCCCGGATACCGGCACTTTGCGACGAATAGACGCCGCCGCGCGCAGTGCGACGGGGGAAGGAGCGGGATCCCGGAAGGGCGGCAGCCGATCGATCAGGCCGGTGTCGAGATCGCCCGACTGCACCGCGGGCTCGGCGATCAGCCCGCGCAGGAAGCCGATGTTGCTCTCCACCCCCAGCAGCACCGTGTCGGCGAGGGCGGCGTCGAGCCGGTCCAGCGCCTCGGCGCGGGACTCCCCGTGGGCGATGACCTTCGCGATCATCGGGTCGTAGTCCGCGGTCACGACGCTGCCGCTCTCCACCGCGGCGTCGGAGCGGGCCCCGGCGGACGGCCGCCACGCCAGCACGTCCCCGATCGCGGGGAGGAAGCCCCGCGCGGGGGACTCGGCGTAGACGCGCGCCTCGACCGCGTGCCCGTCGAGCCGCAGATCGTCCTGTGCCATCCCGAGGGGTTCGCCGGCGGCGATCCGCAGCTGCTGCTCGACGAGGTCGATCCCCGTGACCATCTCGGTGACGGGGTGCTCGACCTGCAGGCGGGTGTTCATCTCGATGAAGAAGAACTCGTCGGGCCGGTCGCCCGCGACGAGGAACTCGACCGTGCCGGCGCCGCGGTAGCCGACGCTCGCCGCCGCCGCGCACGCCGCCGCCCCGAGCCGCGCGCGGGTCGCCTCGTCGACCACCGGGGACGGGGCCTCCTCGATCACCTTCTGGTGCCGCCGCTGCAGGGTGCACTCGCGCTCGCCGAGGTGGATGGTTCCGCCGTGCGCGTCGCCGAGCACCTGCACCTCGATGTGGCGCGGACGCTCGATGAGCCGTTCCAGCAGCAGGGTGTCGTCGCCGAACGCGGTCCGGGCGACTCGCCGCGCCGTGGCCAGCGCCTCGTCGAGCTCGTCCCGCGAGCGGACGACCTGCATGCCCTTGCCGCCGCCGCCCGCGGACGGCTTGATGAGCAGCGGGAAGCCGGTCTTCTCCGCGGCGGCCGCGATCTCGGCGTCCGACATGCCCGCCGCGCTGAAGCCCGGGACCGTCGGAACGCCGTGCGCGGTCACATGATCCTTGGCGCGGATCTTGTCGCCCATCACGTCGAGGGCGCGCTCGTCCGGGCCGATGAACACGATCCCGGCCTCGGCGCAGGCGTGCCCGAAGGCGGCGTTCTCGGAGAGGAAGCCGTATCCGGGGTGGATCGCCTGCGCACCGGTCGACTTCGCGGCCTCGATCACGGCGTCGATCGAGAGGTACGACTCGGCGGCCGCGGCGGGCCCGATCCGCACGGCCTCGTCCGCCTCGCGGACGTGCGGTGCCGTGACGTCGGCGTCGCTGTAGACGGCGACCGAGCGGATGCCGAGCCGGCGCAGCGTGCGGATCACACGGCGCGCGATCTCGCCCCGGTTCGCCACGAGCACCGTGGTGAAGGGCAGCGCGGTCGTCGCGGGGACGGGGGTGTCGGTGGAGTCGGTCATGATCACATCCGGAAGACGCCGAAGCGCGGCTCGGGCAGGGGCGTGCGGGCGACGACGTCGAGTGCGAGCCCGAGCACGTCGCGGGTCTGCAGGGGGTCGATCACGCCGTCGTCCCAGAGGCGGGCGGTGGCGTAGTAGGGGCTGCCCTGCTCGTCGTAGCGGGCGCGGATCGGCGCCTGGAAGGCGGCCTCCTCCTCGGCGCTCCAGCTCTCGCCGGCGGCCTCGAGCTGGTCGCGCTTCACCGTGGAGAGCACCGACGCGGCCTGCGGCCCGCCCATCACCGAGATGCGGCTGCCGGGCCAGGTCCACAGGAACCGGGGGGAGTAGGCGCGGCCGCACATCGCGTAGTTGCCGGCGCCGAACGATCCGCCGATCACGACGGTGAGCTTCGGCACCCGCGTCGTGGCGACGGCGGTGACCATCTTCGCGCCGTCGCGGGCGATGCCGCCGGCCTCGGCGTCGCGGCCGACCATGAAGCCGGAGATGTTCTGCAGGAAGAGCAGCGGGATGCCGCGCTGATCGCACAGCTCGATGAAGTGCGCGCCCTTCTGCGCGGACTCGCTGAACAGCACGCCGTTGTTGGCGAGGATGCCGACCGGATGCCCGTGGATGCGGGCGAACCCGGTGACGAGGGTGTCGCCGTACTCCTTCTTGAACTCGTGCAGCTCGCTCCCGTCGACCAGGCGGGCGATCACCTCGCGCGCGTCGTAGGGCTGGTTCACGTCGACGGGCACCACGCCGTAGAGCTCGGCGGCGTCGACTGCGGGCTCCATCGTGTCGTGCACCTCCCACGCGGCCTCGGCGGGAGCGGGGAGGGTGGCGACGATGTCGCGCACGAGCTCGAGGGCGTGCTCGTCGTCCTCGGCGAGATGGTCGGCGACGCCCGATCGGCGGGCGTGCAGCTCTCCGCCGCCGAGCTCCTCCGCGGTGACGACCTCGCCGATCGCGGCCTTCACCAGCGGCGGCCCGCCGAGGAAGATGGTGCCCTGGTTGCGCACGATCACGGTCTCGTCGCTCATCGCGGGCACGTAGGCGCCGCCGGCCGTGCAGGATCCGAGCACGGCGGCGATCTGCGGGATGCCCTCGGCGGACATCCGCGCCTGGTTGTGGAAGATGCGGCCGAAGTGCTCGCGGTCGGGGAAGACCTCGTCCTGCATGGGCAGGAACGCCCCGCCGGAGTCGACCAGGTAGATGCAGGGGAGGCGGTTCTCGAGGGCGATCTCCTGCGCGCGGAGATGTTTCTTGACCGTCATCGGGAAGTACGTGCCGCCCTTGACGGTGGCGTCGTTGCAGACCACCATCACGTGCCGGCCGTGCACCAGGCCGATGCCGGCGATCACCCCGGCGGCCGGAGCCTGGTCGTCGTAGAGCCCGGACGCCGCCAGCGGGGCCACCTCGAGGAAGGGGCTGCCCTCGTCGAGCAGTCGGTTCACCCGGTCCCGGGGGAGCAGCTTCCCCCGGGCCACGTGCCGCTCGCGGGACCTCTCGGGCCCGCCGAGGGCCGCGGTCGCCAGGCGCTCGCGCAGATCGTCGGCGAGGTCAGCCTGGGCGCGGAAGGTCTGCTGATAGCCGTCGTCGACGGTCGCTGCGGCGCTCGCGAGCTGCGTCATCGCATCTCCATTTGAGTTAGTGATCATTCACTGAATTCACTCAGGGTACCCCGGATCGGGGTCGATGACAACGCCCGCGTCTCGGCGGGCCGGCGGGTGGCATCGCGGTCGCCGCCCGGGGTGAGGGCGTCAGCGGTGCGAGGCGTGGACGCGCAGCTGGCGGATGACCGTGGCGATGTGGTCGTCGATGAGGGAGTAGCGCACGTTCCGTCCCTCGCGATGGCCGGCGACGACCGCCATGTGCCGGAGCAGGCGCAGGTGGTTCGACACGGTGGGCTGCGACATCCGGAGCTCGTCGCTGATGGCGGCAACGGTGCGGCTGCCCCGCTCCAGGAGGTCCACGATGCGCAGACGAGCGGGAGCGCTGATCGCCTGCAGGAGCTGCGCGAGCACCTCGGCCTCGCCGCTGCCGAGCGGGGTGTCGATGTCGGCCGCGGTCTCCCCGGCCGCATCGGCGCTGGTCGTCTTCATGGATGCCTCCATGAGAACAATACTCACGATCAATTAACATCATGATATTCAAATATCATGATGTGTCGATTATCGTGAAAGAACCGGACACGGAGCGAGAGGAACGGAATGATGCAATGCCCGATGGACGCGACCACGCTCGTGAGGATCGATCGGCTGGGGGTGGACATCTCCTACTGTCCGATGTGCCGCGGTTCCTGGCTCGATCCCGGCGTGCTCGACACGATGATCGCCCGTGCGGAGGCGAGCGCCGCGCGCGGCATGCCGGCGGAGAGCAGCGCACGGGGGAGCTTCGACTGGCGGAACATGCTGGGTGGCGGTCGCGGAGGCCATCACGGAGACGGCCGCGGGCATCGCTGACCGTTTCGTCGGAGCCGGCTCCGATCCAGAAGGCACGAGAAGAGGGGGACGGATGAGTGATGGAGCGCACACGCATCGAGGGCATGTGAACGTGGAGCTGATCTTCGCGATCAGCGCATGCGCCTGCTACCTGCTGGGCTTGTTCGCGGAGCTGGTCCGCGTCGACGCGGTGCTCGCGACGGCGTTGTTCGCGTGCACCTACTTCTTCGGAGGGTTCTTCGCGGTGAGGAGCGCCGTCGGGTCTGTCAGGAGGGGGCGGTTCGAGGTCGACTTCCTCATGCTGATCGCCGCACTCGGCGCCGCGGCGATCGGGCGATGGGCGGAGGGGGCCGTGCTGCTGGCGCTGTTCAGCATCGGGCACGCGCTCGAGGAGCACGCGATGAGGAGGGCGAAGAGATCGATCGAGTCGCTCGCCGACCTCGCACCGACGCTGGCCACCGTGCGGCGCGACGGCCGCGAGCGGGTGGTGCCGGCGGAGGAGGTGGTCGTCGGCGACCTGGTGGTCGTGCGGCCGGATGCGAGGTTCCCGGTGGACGGGACGGTGGTGGCGGGGCGGTCCGCCGTCGATCAGTCCCCGATCACGGGCGAGAGCATCCCCGTGGAGAAGCAGCCGATCGCCGAGGGCGAGGAGGCGCGCCCGGGGAGGTCCGTCCCTCCCGCCTCGCACGTGTTCGCAGGGACCATCAACGGTCCCGGCCTCCTGGAGATCGTCGCGACGGCGAACACGGGAGACTCGACGCTCGCGCGGGTCGTCCGCCTCGTGCAGTCGTCGGAAGGGCGTCGATCGTCCACACAACTGCTGCTCGACCGATTCCAGCGGCGATACGTGCTCGTCATCGTCGCGATCGTGACGGTGACCTTCCTGGCCGGGCTGTTCCTCGGCGAGGCGTTCCCCGATGCCTTCAGCCGGGCGATGGTCGTGCTGGTGGCGGGAAGCCCCTGTGCGCTCGCGATCGCCACTCCGGCGGCCATCCTCGCCGGAGTGTCCCGCGCCGCCCGGGCCGGTCTTCTGGTGAAGGGCGGCGCGCCCCTCGAGCTCATCGGGCGGGTGCAGGCGATCGCGTTCGACAAGACCGGGACGCTCACGCAAGGCAAGCCGGTCCTCGCCGAGACCGTCCTGCTCGCCGGGGCGTCCCGAGCGATGGTGGAAGAGGCCGCGTTTGCCGTCGAGACCGCGAGCGATCATCCTCTCGCCGGCGCCGTCGTGCGCGGGCTGGAGGGCAGGATCGGCGCCGTCCCTGCGGCGAGCGACGTGCGCTCGGTGACGGGCCGCGGCGTCCGGGGGATGGTCGACGGACGCACGGTGCTGGTCGGGAGTGCGCGTTTCCTGGCGGACGAGGGCATCGCCGCCTCTGAGGAGCTCGACGCCGCGGTCGCCGATCTCTACGCACGCGGCATGACCGTGCTCGTGGTCGCGATCGACGCGCGCCCGCAGGCGGTGCTGGGCCTGCTCGACGCGCCGCGGGCGGAGGCTCGCGAGGTGCTGACGATGCTCCGCGCTCAAGGCATCGGCGATCTGGTGATGCTCTCGGGCGACAACCAACGGGTCGCGGACGCCGTCGCGGGGAGCATCGGCGTCGACCGTGCGATCGGAGGCCTGCTGCCCGAGGGCAAGGTCGTGGAGATCGAGCGCCTCGGGACGGGCGGGCGGACGACCGCGATGCTCGGCGACGGGGTGAACGACGCCCCGGCGATGACCAGGGCCTCGGTGGGGATCGCGATGGGGGCCGCGGGTTCCGCCGTCGCCCTGGAGACCGCCGACGTCGCGGTGATGTCTGATGACATCGGCCGGATCCCGTATCTGATCCGTCTGAGCCGCGCCGTCAACCGAGTGGTCCGTCAGAACCTCGTGATCTCCTTCGCGGTGGTCGCGGTGCTCGTTCCGCTGAGCGTCCTCGGGCTGGCCGAGATGGGGCCCGTCATCTTCATCCACGAGGGCTCGACCGTCCTGATCATCGCCAACGCGCTCCGGCTGCTCCGCTACGAGGCCGGGAACGAGCACGCCGGAGTCGTCCATGAGCCGTAGCCGCGGAGGCGGGATCGCCGGACGCGTGCGCGGAGCGGAGTCGGGCCGAGCCTAGGCGAGAGGGCGCACGGTGAGTGACTGCACCGAGGTGCCGAGCGGGCCGTTGTCGTCGTGCAGCACGGTGTGGGTGATGCCGAGCCCGGTCGGCCCCACGCTCATCGTGGTGTCGAAGCCCAGCCACTCGCCCTCGGGGGCCCGCAGGAGGTGCGCAGTGAGGTCGAGGTTGGGGAACGCCACCTCGCTCGGGGACACCCTCGGCGTGAGCCCGTTCGCGATGTCGACCAGTCCCATCAGGCGTGCGGTCGGACTCGCGCTCTCGCCTTCGACCAGCGGGACACGGGGGCGGAGCCACGACCGCGCACGGCCGGGGGCCTCCTCCGCCCGGAGGATCTCCGGCGTGCGGACGAACTCGCCCGGCCAGGCGTCGGCGGCCCAGGCGGGCATACCCGTGCGCGGCGGCATCGGGGCGAAGTCGCTCCCCGCGATCCCGGCGGTGTCGTGGGTCTTCATGAACCAGCCGCGCGCGGTGGCGGCGGCGCGGCCGCCGTGGCTCACGGTGGCCTCGACCAGCTCGATCGTTCGGCCGGGGCGGATGACCCGCGCCTCGACCTCGACCTCGCCGATCGGGATCACGCCGAGGATGTCGAAGGACACCCGGGCCAGCGGCAGCGGATGCTCATGCCGGGGCGCATGATCACGCTCGAGCGTGTGCGTCAGCAGGCCGAGCACCGGAGCGATGTGCTGCTCCTCGATGTTCCACGCGCCCTGAGTAGCATCGGTGGCGCGGTAGGTGTTCTCGTCGAGTCGTTCGAAGTAGGCGGCCATGCCGGAAGCCTACGCAGTCCCGGCCGTCCGGCGCCGCGGATCAAACGTCCGGTGATCCCCGGTCGCCGCCGCGCCGGCCGTGGCGGCTGGGGATACTGGGCTTCCGGGAGCCGAGGGGAGGTTCGCGGGGCAGGGGGTCGCATGAGCACGGCGGAAGCCGAGGGCGAGGGAATCGGGAGAGCGGGATGGACGGCGGCGACAGCCGTCCCCCGCTCCGCGGTCGACGTCGCCGCAGGGGCGGGGTGGCTGGTCGCGCGGGTGCGCGCCGGCGGGCTCCGTGCGCGGAGCGCGGACATCGGCGCATCGACGTGCCGCGTGCTCATCGGCGTGGCCGGGCACGCGGAGTGCGACCTCGGCGACGAGGCCTTCGCCCTCCGCCCGAAGACGATGCTCGTCGTCAGCGGCGACCGGGCCCTCGCGATCGACGCCGATGCGGGGTGGGCGCACTGGGAGTGGCAGCTGACGTCGCCGCCCTCCGGCCTCGTACGCGCGCGGATGCGCCGTCCGACGCCCTTCGACGTGGAGAAGGGCATGCACCAGCTGATGGGCGGCATGACCTCGTCGTTGATCGACGCGCCCCCGGGGTCGGATGCTCGCGCCCAGACGTTCGTGTACCGCGCCCTGTCGCAGGTCGTCGTCGCGGTGATCGCCGACTCCCTGCGACTGGGCAGCACCCGGCAGCGGCTGTTCGAGCGCGCGCAGTTCCTCATCGAGGAGAGCTTCGCCGATCCGGGATTCTCGGTGGGGGTGCTGGGGCGGCAGCTGAGCACGTCCCGTTCCCACCTCTACGAGGTGTTCGCCGAGTTCGGGACGAGTCCGCGTCAGGAGATCGAGCGGCGCCGTGTCGACTCCGTGCTGGCGCGCTTCGACCTCGAGACGCTCGCGGCGCCGGCGCTCTCGGCTGAGGTCGTCGGGGTCTCGGGGTTCTCCTCGGCGAAGCAGCTGCGCCGCGCCCTCGTCCGCCGCCAGACGGCGGATGACGAGGGTCGGGCGGGCGGCTGACCGAGCGCGGCGGGCGGATTTCGCGTCGGGCGCGCGATGTGCGAGCATCCTGCGTGGGAGCCCTGCGCGCCACCTGCGCCGGACCTCGATGCGAAGGAGCACGATATGACCGATTCTGGCATCAGGAAGGGTCTTGCGGGGGTGGTCGTCGATAGCACGGCGATCTCGAAGGTGAGTCCGGAGACGAACAGTCTGTTGTATCGGGGGTATCCGGTGCAGGAGCTCGCGGCGACGCAGTCGTTCGAGGCGGTGGCGTATCTGCTCTGGCATGGTGAGTTGCCTGACGCGGCGCAGCTTGCGGGGTTGCGTGCGATGGAGCGTGCGCATCGGGTCCTGGCTTCGGAGGTGCGCGCGGTGATCGATCTGTTGCCCCTGGACGCGCATCCGATGGATGAGGTGCGCACGGCGGTGAGTGTGATCGGTGCCTCCGATCTGTCCGGTTCGGGTTCGGTGCTCGATGCGGCGGGGTCGCCGGAGGAGAACCTCGCGCGCAGTATCCGGTTGTTCGCCGTTCTTCCTGCGATCGTGGCGTATGGGCAGCGGCGGCGGCGGGGGCAGGAGTTGGTGGCTCCGCGGGATGATCTCGGTTATGCGGCGAATTTCTTGTGGATGACGTTCGGGGAGTTGGCGGATCCGGTGGTGGTGGATGCGTTCAATCGGTCGATGATCCTGTATGCGGAGCATTCGTTCAATGCGTCGACGTTCACGGCGCGGGTGATCACTTCGACGCTGAGTGATCTCTATTCGGCGGTGGTGGGGGCGATCGGTGCGTTGAAGGGTCCGTTGCATGGTGGTGCTAACGAGGCCGTGCTGCATATCTTCGACGAGATCGGGTCGGCCGACCGTGTGGAGGGGTGGCTGGATGACGCTCTGGCGAACAAGCGGAAGATCATGGGTTTCGGGCATCGCGTGTATAAGCGGGGGGACTCGCGGGTGCCCACGATGAAGGCGGCCCTCGACACCCTCGTCGCCCACTACGACCGCCCCGAGGTCGCGGAGCTGTACTCCGCCCTGGAGGATGGGTTCGTCGCGCGTAAGGGGATCTACCCGAACCTCGACTACCCGTCGGGCCCGGCCTATAACCTGATCGGTTTCGATACCGTCACTTTCACGCCGTTGTTCATCGCCTCGCGTGTGACCGGCTGGACCGCGCACGTGATGGAGCAGCTCGGCGCGAACTCCCTCATCCGACCGCTGTCGGCCTACGACGGCGTGCCGGAGCGACACGTCGCCGTCTGAGTCGCGGGATCAGCCCTCGAGCAGCGCCTCGAACTCGGCCATCACCTCGGCGCGATAGGCGTCGACGTCGAGGTGGGCCGGCGGCACGTCACCGTCGAGGAAGGCCGTCAGGCCCGCCGCGAGGGCGTCGTCGTCCTGATCGACCACCCGGATCGCCCCCTCGGGGAGCGCGCCGACGACCGAGCCGAACGACGTCGAGACGACGGGCAGCCCGCACACGGCGGCCTCGATGAGCACCATCGGCTGTCCCTCGTAGAGACTCGACAGCACGAAGCAGTCCGCAGCGGCCATGAGCGCGTAAGGGTTGCGCTGGCGACCGGTGAGGAAGGCCACGTGCTCGGCGCCCGCCTCGACGATCTGTCGCTGCAGCTCTCCGTGCAAGGGGCCGCCGCCCACGATCAGCAGACGGGTCTCCGGATGCTCGGCGTGCACCGCGAGGAATGCGCGGATGAGGCGCGCGTGGTTCTTCTCCGGGGAGAGGCGGCCGACGCTGATGAACCAGCGCAGATCGCCCTCATCCTCCTGCAGGGCCGTGAACCACTCCGGATGCAGCGCATCGTCGTCGTAGAACTCACCGAGCGGCCGGCGCATCCCGCGCGTGACGTTCTCGACGTTCGGGAAGTTGCGCACCGTGCGGAAGCGCTCCGCGGGGGCGTAGTCCGAGAGCTCCTCGCGGTTCAGCTCGGTGAGCTGGTGCGAGACCGAGACGAGCTGGTCGTACTCGGGGTACAGCGAGAACACCGCGCCGAGGTCGCGCTTCATCCGCGGCTTGCCGTTGATGAGGCGCTCGCGGTCTGAGGCCATCTCGTTGTGCATCCAGATCGCGCGGGTCGCCGCGGGGGAGTGCAGCAGCAGCGACGTCCAGATCGGGCCATAGCCGCTGAAGTCCGCGACCCAGTCGTACTCGGAGCCGCCGAAGATGCGCGCCCACTCGTCGTTCCAGAGGCTCTCGTGCCAGCGCTGCTCGCCCGGGCGGCGAGGCGCGCTGCGCCAGTCGTCGAAGCGCCGCATGAGGTGGACCGCCTTCGAGCCGTTCATCCCGCCGATGCGGAACACCTGGCGCACCTGCGCGGGGATGAGTGCCTGCGTCGCCGGATCGGTCGACAGCCGGCGCTTGGGCAGCAGCGCGGTGACGTCGTACCGCGTGTGGTCGATCGCGTTCAGGAGGTTGACCGCCGAGGTGGTGATGCCGTTCGGCTTCATCCCGCCCAGATAGATCAGCAGGCGCTTGCGTCCGTCCTTCGCCGCCGGACGCACCCGGTAGCCGTCGCGGGCACCGCCGAAGACGATGTCGACGATGCGCGCGGATGCTCCGCCGTCTTCGTAGGGGGTGAAGCGCTCGGCCCAGGAGGCGTACTGCGGATGCGGGGCCGCGCCTTCGGCGAGCAGCGCCGCGAGGGCCCGGCCGGTCTCCGCCGCGTCGTCCGCCACCGGCCCGGGAAGGCTGTCGAGCGGCATGTAGGTGCCCCGGCCCTCGGCGTACAGGTCGGCGTCGGGCGTGAAGAAGGCGATCGGTCGCCCGGTCGCCAGATAGTCGAAGAAGATCGAGGAGTAGTCCGTGACGAGACCGGCCGAGGCGCCGAGCAGGACGTTGGTGGGGATCGTGTTCGGCGCGAGCGCACGGGCCAGCGTGGGCCGTCCGGCGGCGCGGGCGTGCACCACCTGGTGCGTCTTCAGCACGACCGCGTAGCCGTCGCCGACGCCCGCCTGCAGCTGCGCCAGCTGCTCGGCGAGCTCGTCGATGTTGTCCTCGGGGTTGTCGAAGGACGAGCCGCGCCAGGTGGGCGCGAACAGCACGATCGGCTTGCCGTCGAGCGCGACGCCGGATCGTTCGAGCTCGGCGCGGGTCTCGGCCTCGGTGCGTCCGTCGAGGCGCTGCCGGTCGATCCGGGGATACCCCTCCTCGACGATGAGCCCGGTGAAGACGTTGTCCAGCCGGTACGCGCCCTCGTACATCGTCTCGGCCATGAACGGGTTCGCGGCCAGGACGTAGTCGGACATCAGGAAGTTCCGCAGCGTGTTCGCCGACTGGGGCGCGCCGTTGGGCATGTCGAAGCCCATGAGCTTCAGCGGGGTGCCGTGCCACGTGTTGAGGTAGACCTGGCCCTCGCGCTTGCCGAACCAGGAGGGGAAGGTGGCGTTGTTCACCAGGTAGCCGCTGACCGCGAGCGCCTGCCGGTAGGCGGAGGATCCGCGGCGCACCGCGGAGACGCGGGGGTGGCGGCCGAACTCCTCGTCGAAGCGCGCGGCGGCCGCGTCGTCGGCGATCACCCACACGTGCTCCAGGTGGGCATAGCGGGGGTCGTCCAGCAGGGTGCGGAAGATCGCCTCGGGGTTGCAGAGCACGCCGTTCCCGGCGAACGACTCGTAGAGCACCTGGTCCGCGCGGACCGGCCGGGAGCGCCAGAAGGCGATGCGCTCCGCCTCGGTCGCGCGTTTGACCCGGCGGGCGAACGTGCGGAGACGCCGCTTGTAAGAGGAGAGTGCCACCGACCTAGAATATTCGACCCGTCTGTGGGTGGTCCCCGCAGGGGCGCGGGCGCGCGTCAGCGGTTCAGCCAGGGGCGCAGCATCCGGGTGACCCAGGGCAGCACCCAGTAGGTCATTATCGGCGTGAGCACGATCGTCGAGAGGATGCTGCGCAGCCAGATCGGCAGGCCGTCCCAGCCGGGCACCGGGCTGACCGCATAGTTGAACGCCAGGTTCACGGGGAAGAAGCCGAGCCAGATCGAGATCGCCTGCTTCCAGCGCGGCGGCGTGAGCACGACGGCGACGGTCGTGGTCCCGGTCCCGTCCGGCGTGGGGATCGCGATCGTCCCGGTGGTGGGCTCGTCGAACCATCCCTCGATGCCGGTGCGGCGCCTCGTGCGCTCGCTGCGCACGAACTTCTCCCCCATCGACAGCCACCACTCCCGCTCGGCGGAGGTCTCCCAGGCGACGAGGGCGTCCTCGCTCGCGAACCGGTAGAGCATGTGCCAGATGTGCGACTCCTCACCGTCCCGCACCCATCCCGACCCCAGGAAGCCGGGGTAGCGCTGCGCCATGTTCACCCCGGTCTGCACCCAGGCGGTGGCCTCGGGGATGCGCTCGGGGTCGACGTCGCGACGGATGGACACGGTGATGGGCTCGGACATGGTGGGTCCTCGGGGGAGTGCGGTGCTCGGGTCTGAGCGGGGCGGGTCGGCGGTCGGCCGCATACGAGTGTAGGCGAGGCGGACGCGACCCGAGTCCGCCCGGGCGGAGGCACAATGGGAGCATGAGCGCCGAAGCCGTCGTGATCGATGTCGTCCGTACCCCCGTCGGGCGGGGCAAGCCCGGGGGAGCCCTGTCGGAGGTGCATCCCGTGGACCTCGCCGCGGGGGTGCTCACCGCGATCCTGGAGCGCAGCGGCCTGGAATCGGAGCAGATCGACGACGTGCTGCTCGGCTGCGTCAGCCAGGTCGGCGACCAGTCGTCGAACATCGCCCGCCAGGCCGTGCTCGCTGCCGGTTTCGCGGAGACGGTGCCCGCGACCACGATCGACCGGCAGTGCGGGTCGAGCCAGCAGGCGGTGCATTTCGCCGCGCAGGGCATCGCCGCCGGTGCCTACGACGCCGTCATCGTCGGCGGGGTCGAGTCGATGAGCCGGGTGCCGCTGGGCTCGTCGGCCGCGGGCGGCACGCCGATGTCGCCGCGTCTGCGCGCCCGCTACCCCGAGGGGCTGGTCAACCAGGGGGTGAGCGCGGAGCTCATCGCCGGGAAGTGGGGACTCGGGCGCGAGGAGCTCGACGCCTTCGCGTCCGAGTCGCACGCCCGTGCCGCGGCGTCCTGGCGGGAGGGGTTCTTCTCGCGTTCGGTGATCCCGGTGGCCGAGGCGCCGGAGGCGCTGACCGATGAGACGGTGCGCGAGGGCACGACCGCCGAGAGACTGGCCGGGCTGCCCGCGTCGTTCCGCACCGACGCGCTCGCCGCACGCTTCCCCGGCCTCGACTGGCGGATCACCCCGGGCAACTCCTCCCCGCTCACCGACGGGGCCTCCGCAGCCCTCCTCATGAGCGCGACCCGCGCCGCGGAGCTCGGCCTCCGTCCGCGCGCGCGTTTCCGCGCCTTCGACGTGGTCGGCGACGATCCGCTCATGATGCTCACCGGGCCGATCCCGGCCACCAGGCGCGTGCTCGCGCGCGCCGGTCTCTCCCTCTCCGACCTCGACGCCTATGAGGTCAACGAGGCGTTCGCCTCGGTGCCGCTCGCGTGGGCGGCCGAGCTGGACGCCGACCCTGCCCGTCTCAACCCCCGTGGCGGAGCCATCGCGCTCGGCCATGCGCTCGGCTCGTCCGGCACCCGGCTGCTCGGCACGCTGCTCGACCACCTCGAGGCGACGGGCGGGAGCCTCGGGCTGCAGACGATGTGCGAGGGCGGCGGGATGGCCAACGCCCTCGTCCTCGAGCGCCTCTAGCGACCAGATGGGAAGAGACCCCCGCCGACCCGATTCGGCGGGGGTCTTCGCGGTTCATGACCGCGGCGGGAGCCCAGCTCACCGCGACGCGAAGGAGAGCACCATTTCCGGTCGAGCCTTCGTTCGCGTCCTCCTGTTGTACGTGGCGATGGTGACGCGGAGGTGAACGAGGGTCGAACATCACATTTACTAGGAACCCCTAGTACTTTGTCGGGATCCGGAGTATCCTCTTCTTTGTGCCAAAGAGGTCGCAGAGGAGCGTTGCACAATGACCCGTATCATCCCCCATTTCGTAGGCGGATCGCTTCAGGAGCCGACCGAAGGGCGTTTCGCTGACGTGTTCGACCCGAGCACCGGAGCCGTGCAGGCCCGCGTGCCGCTCGCCACCGCTGACGAGGTGCGCGAGGTCATCGCGAACGCCGAAGCGGCTCAGCCGGCCTGGGCGGCGACGAACCCGCAGAAGAGGGCGCGCGTGCTGATGCGCTTCGTCGACCTCGTGAACCGCGACATGGACGACCTCGCGCGCCTGCTCTCCCGCGAGCACGGCAAGACCTTCGAGGACGCCAAGGGCGACATCATCCGCGGGCTCGAGGTCATCGAGTTCTGCATCGCCGCGCCGCACCTGCTCAAGGGCGAATATTCCACCTCCGCGGGCACCGGCATCGACGTCTACTCGATGCGCCAGCCGCTCGGCGTCGTGGCCGGCATCACGCCGTTCAACTTCCCCGCCATGATCCCGCTCTGGAAGTGCGGCCCGGCGATCGCCAGCGGCAACGCCTTCGTGCTCAAGCCGAGCGAGCGCGACCCCTCCGTGCCGGTGCGCCTCGCCGAGCTGTTCATCGAGGCGGGTCTCCCCGCGGGCGTCTTCAACGTCGTCCACGGCGACAAGGAGGCCGTCGACACCATCCTCACCGACCCCCGCATCCAGGCGGTCGGCTTCGTCGGCTCCACGCCGATCGCGGAGTACATCTACCGCACCGCCGCGGCGCACGGGAAGCGCGCGCAGTGCTTCGGCGGCGCGAAGAACCATCTCATCGTCATGCCCGACGCGGACCTCGACCAGGCCGCCGACGCGCTGATCGGCGCGGGCTACGGATCGGCGGGGGAGCGCTGCATGGCGATCTCCGTCGCGGTGCCGGTGGGCGAGGAGACGGCCGATGCGCTGGTCGCCAAGCTCACCGAGCGGGTGAAGGATCTCACCGTGGGGCCGGGGCTGGACGCCGGGGTCGACTACGGACCGCTCGTCACCGCCGCGGCGAAGGCCCGCGTCGAGGACTTCATCCAGCAGGGCGTCGACGCAGGGGCGACCCTCGTCGCCGACGGCCGCGGGCTGGTCGTCTCCGGCCACGAGAAGGGCTTCTACCTCGGCCCGACCCTCTTCGACCACGTCACCACCGACATGTCCATCTACCGCGAGGAGATCTTCGGGCCGGTGCTCTCGGTCGTGCGCGCCGCCGACTACGAGGAGGCGCTGGCGCTGGCGTCCGACAACCCCTACGGCAACGGCGTGGGCATCTTCACGCGCGACGGCGACGCCGCACGCGACTTCGCCGCGCGCGTGAACGTCGGCATGGTGGGCGTCAACATCCCGATCCCGGTGCCGATCGCCTACTTCACCTTCGGCGGCTGGAAGGCCTCCGGCTTCGGCGACCTCAACCAGCACGGCACCGACGGGTTCCGCTTCTACACCAAGACCAAGACGGTCACGAGCCGCTGGCCCTCCGGCATCCGCGAGGGCGCGAGCTTCGTGATGCCCACGATGCACTGACCGTCGGACGACGCAGATCCCACAAGGAGAGACCGATGACCATGGTGACCACCACCGCCGAAGAGCGCGAGGCGATCCTCGGCGCCGTCCGAGAGTTCGCCGAGACCGAGCTCGCGCCGTTCGCCGCCGAGCGCGACGAGAAGCACCTTTTCCCCCGGGAGAGCCTGCGGAAGGCCGGCGAGCTGGGGCTCGGGGGCATCTACGTGCGCGAGGAGTTCGGCGGATCGGAGTTCGCCCGGGTCGACACCGTCGCGATCTTCGAGGAGCTGGCCAAGGGCGACCCGACGGTCGCCGCCTACATCTCGATCCACAACATGGTCGCCTGGATGATCGACACCTACGGCACCGAGGCGCAGCGCGCGGAGTGGCTGCCGCGGCTGACCGGGATGGAGATCTTCGGCGGCTACTGCCTCACCGAGCCGGGCGCGGGGTCCGACGCGGCGGCGATCGCGACCAGCGCGATCCGGGACGGCGAAGACTACGTGCTCACGGGGGTGAAGCAGTTCATCTCCGGCGCCGGCGAGGCGGGCGTCTACGTGGTGATGGCGCGCACCGGGGAGCCCGGATCGCGCGGCATCAGCGCCTTCGTCGTGCCCGCCTCCCTCGACGGGATCTCCTTCGGCGCCGATGAGAAGAAGATGGGCTGGCACGCCCAGCCCACCCGTCAGGTGATCTTCGACGAGGTGCGCGTCCCCGCCGCGAACATCCTGCAGGGGGAGGGGCGCGGCTTCTCGATCGCGATGTCGGCCCTCAACGGCGGGCGCCTGAACATCGCCGCCTGCTCGATCGGCGGTGCGCAGTGGGCCATGGAGCGGGCGGTGCGGTACGTGCACGAGCGGTTCACGTTCGGCGAGCCGCTGGCGGACAACCCCACGATCCAGTTCGCTCTCGCCGACATGCGCACCGAACTGCACGCCGCCCGCCTCATGGTGCGCGACGGCGCGGAGGCCGTCGACGAGAAGGCGCCCGACATGGCGATGCGCTGCGCGATGGCCAAGAGGTTCGCCACCGACGCCGGCTTCGAGGTCGCCAACCGCGCCCTTCAGCTGCACGGCGGATACGGGTACCTTCAGGATTACGGGATCGAGAAGGTGGTGCGCGATCTGCGCGTGCACCAGATCCTCGAGGGCACGAACGAGATCATGCGCCTGATCGTCGGGCGCGAAGTGCTCAAGGAGGCATGATGACGAAGATCGCATTCCTCGGACTGGGCCACATGGGCCTGCCCATGGCGAAGAACCTCGTCGCCGCGGGCCATGAGGTGACCGGATTCGATCCGATGCCGGCGGCGGTCGCCGCCGCCGCGGACGCGGGCATCCCCCTCGCCGCGTCGGCGGTGGACGCGGTGGCGGGCGCCGACGTGGTGCTGACGATGTTCCCGAGCGGGAGGCACGTGATCGATGCCTATCGCGACGGCCTGCTCGCGGCGGCGCCGGCGGCATCGCTGTTCATCGACTCCTCGACGATCGCGGTCGACGAGGCGCGCGAGGCGCACGAGCTCGCGATCGCGGCGGGGCACCGCAGCATCGACGCCCCGGTGTCGGGCGGTGTCGTCGGCGCGGAGAACGCCACCCTCGCCTTCATGGTCGGCGGTTCGGAGGAGGACTTCGCCGCAGCGCTGCCGCTGCTCGAGGTGATGGGCAAGCGCATCGTGCACTGCGGCGGTCCGGGGCTGGGCCAGGCCGCGAAGGTGTGCAACAACATGATCCTCGCGGTGTCGCAGATCGCCGTCGCCGAGGCGTTCGTGCTCGGTGAGCGGCTCGGTCTCGAGCATCAGGCGCTCTATGACGTGGCGTCCAACGCCTCGGGGCAGTGCTGGGCGCTGAGCACGAACTGCCCGGTGCCGGGCCCGGTGCCGACCAGCCCCGCGAACCGCGACTACCAGCCCGGTTTCGCCGGCGCGCTGATGGCGAAGGACCTCGGGCTCGCGCTGAAGGCGATCGAGCAGACCTCGACGGATGCCCGGATGGGCATGCTCGCGCAGCAGATCTATGCGGCGTTCGCCGCGGGCGATGGCGCGGGGCGCGACTTCTCCGGCATCATCACGGACATCCGCGCCGGCGACGTCTGATCCGTTCCGGCCCCGCTGCGTCCGGGGTATGTCCGTGGTGCGTTCCGACCGCGTCCGAACCGTCTATTCGTCGCGAAGTACCGGAATCCGGGGCGGAAAACGGGACTCTGCGACGAATGGATCGGGGCGGCCGGGGTCGCGGTCCTGGGATAATGGAGTGCCGCGATGACGCGGCGGAGGGAGATGCCATGACCGAGTACGAGACGATCATCGTCGAGCAGCGAGGACGGGTGGGCTGGATCACCCTCGACAGGCCCCAGGCCCTGAACGCCCTGAACGGCCGGGTCGCCGAGGAGGTCACCGCCGCCGCCGTCGCGTTCGACGAGGACGAGGGCGTCGGGGCGATCGTGGTCACCGGCTCCGAGAAGGCCTTCGCCGCCGGCGCCGACATCAAGGAGATGGAAGGGATGTCGGCCGCGGAGATGGTCGCGACCGACCACTTCGGCGCGTGGACGCGCTTCGCGGCCGTGCGCACCCCCGTCATCGCCGCCGTCTCCGGCTACGCCCTGGGCGGCGGATGCGAGCTGGCCATGATGTGCGACATCATCCTCGCCGCGGACACCGCCAAGTTCGGCCAGCCCGAGATCAACCTCGGGGTCATCCCCGGAATGGGCGGCTCGCAGCGCCTCATCCGCGCGGTCGGCTACTACAAGGCCGCCGAGCTTGTGCTCACCGGCCGCGTGATCGGCGCGGAGGAGGCCGAGCGCATCGGCCTCGCCTCGCGCGTGGTCCCCGCAGCCGCCCTGCTCGACGAGGCGACGGCGCTCGCCGAGACGATCGCGTCGAAGTCGCTGCCCTCGGTCTACGCCGCGAAGGCGGCGCTGGACGCGGCGATGGAGACCTCGCTCGCCGACGGGCTCGCCTACGAGAAGCAGGCCTTCGCCGCGCTGTTCGACACCGTGGACCAGAAGGAGGGCATGGCCGCCTTCCGCGAGAAGCGCGCGCCCAACTTCGTGCACCGATGAGCACCGGCACCGAGGCGCTTCCCGACGACGCCGACCTGACCCTGCCGCTCGACGACCGGCGCGAGCTGGTCGAGTGGACGATCGCGTGCGCCGAGAGGATGCTGCCGTTGTTCCGCACGGAGCGCCCGGACGACGAGCGTCCGCGGGAGGCGCTGGAGGCCGCCCGGGCCTTCCTCCGCGGGGAGCTCGGGATCGGCGAGGTGCGCGAGCGCGCGTTCGCCTGCCACGCCGCGGCGCGCGAGGCGATGGATCCCGCCGCGGTGGCCGCCGCGCGGGTGTGCGGTCAGGCCGCGGCGGTGGCGCACATGGCGGGGCATGCGCGCCAGGTGCCGCGCTACACCGCGAAGGCCTTCCCCGGCGATCGGGTGCGCCGGGACGAGGAGCTGGCCTGGCAGCGGACGCAGGTCCCTCCGCGTTTCGACCACTACGTGTACGACGGCGACTGAGTATCGGAGCCTGGCGGTCCCACGCGTCGGTGTTCCCCTGCCCGTGGGGGAGAGGGGGCGGCAGCGCCTCCTGCGGGGTCAGGCGCGGAGGTCGGCGAGCGCCTTCTGCAGGCGCCGCTCGCGGGTGGCATCCTGTTTCGCGTCCGCGATCGAGCGCGCGATCTCCTTGCGGCGCGTGAAGGACAGCGCCTCGTAGGCGGCCTTCGCCGCGGCATCCGCCTCGAGCGCCTCGGCCAGCGCGGCCGGGACCTCGACGGTGCGCTCGGCGCCGTCGAGCGCGATCTCGGCCTCGAACTCGTCGCCCAGCTCCACCTGCAGCTCGGCCCGCGTGGCCTTGCTGAAGCCGATCATGTTCTTCCCTCCCATGCGGGAGAGCCGCAGGCGGGCGCGGCGTCCGTTGATCGTCACGACGACGGGGAACGCCTTCGCCGCGGTGAGGGAGGCGACCTGCTCGTCGGTGAGCACGATCGCGCCGGCGGGGCCGAAGGGCTGGAGCGCGGTGCGGAGCGTCAATGCCATGGCGACAGCCTAGGCCGGTGCCGGCCGCTGCGGAGATCGAATTCGCATCCCCGGAGGGCTCCCGGGATGCCTTTTCGCACATCCACCGGGCCTCCCGCCGGACCTGCCGCCATCAGAGCGGATCGGGCGTGGGGCGGGGATCCGCGAAGTCGCCGGCGTTCTTGCGCAGCCGGGCGACGATCGACACCAGGTCGGAGGCGTCGTGGGACGAGATCCCCGGCCGGGCGAACACCTGCTCGTTCAGCGCGCGCGTCGCGGTGTCGGCGAGCTCGCGCCCGGCCGGGGTGAGCGTCAGCAGTGCGGCACGGCCGTCGTGGGGATGCGGTTCGCGCAGCACGAGCCCGTCCCGCACCAGGCGGTCGGCGGTGCTCGACAGGCTGGTCGGATGCACCTGGAGCCGCGCGACCACGCTCGAGAGCGGCAGGGAACCCGCACGGCTGAAGGCGAGGAGGCGCAGCACCTCGTAGCGGGCGAAGGTCAGCCGGAACGGCTTGAGGGCGGCGTCCACGCGGGCCAGCAGCAGCTGCTGCGCGCGCATGACCGAGGTCACCACGGCCATGCCGTCCGCGGCGTCGGTCCATCCGTGCGCGATCCACTGCCGCCTCGCCTCGGCGAGCGGATCGATCGGAAGGGGGCGGTTCGCCATGGTTCCAGGGTAGCCACCCGCTCTTGTTAACGATTCGTAACTGAAATCCGACCGCGTCGGTGGCGGCTCTGCGCGCCGGATAGACTCGTGACGGCGTGAGGAGGCTCGATGAAGATCTACGTCCTGGTGAAGGAAGTCCCCGACACCTACGGTGACCGCAAGCTCGATCTGGAGACAGGCCTGGCGGAGCGCGGCGGGGAGGTCGTGCTCGACGAGATCACCGAGCGCGCCCTCGAGGTCGCCCTCTCCTACGCCGACAAGAACCCGGGGACCGAGGTGGTCGCCCTCTCGATGTCGCCGGAGTCGGCCACGGCCTCGGTGCGGAGGGCGCTCGCGATCGGCGCCGCCTCCGCGGTGCACGTGGTCGACGAGCAGCTGCTGGGCGCCGACCTCGGGCTCACCGCCGAGACGCTCGCCGCCGCGATCCGCCGCGGCGAGCCCGATCTGGTGATCACCGGGAACCTCTCCACGGACGGGTCGGGCGGGATGATCCCCGCGATGCTCGCCGAGCACCTCGGATTCGCGCAGGCCACCGCGCTCAGCGCCGTCGAGATCGCGGAGACCGGCATCACCGGCACCCGCGCCGCCGATGCCGGCACGCAGCAGGTCACCGCGCCGCTCCCCGCCGTCATCTCGATCACCGAGGCGCTCCCCGACGCCCGGTTCCCCAACTTCAAGGGCATCATGGCCGCGAAGAAGAAGCCCCTCGAGGTGCTCTCCCTCGCCGACCTCGGTGTCTCGGCAGACCCGGCCGCTGCGCCCCGCACGATCATGACCACGGTGTCGGAGAAGCCTCCGCGCGCCGCGGGCGTGAAGATCGTCGACGAGGGCGACGCCGCCGCGCAGCTGGTGGAGTTCCTCGTGCAGAACAGGCTGGTGTGACCATGGGCTACCCCGCGAACCCGATCCTCGTGCTCGTCGACGTCGACCCCTCGGGTGCCGTCGCGAACAGCACGGCGGCGCTCATCGGCGCCGCCTCCACGATCGGCGCTCCCGTCGCGCTGATCGTCGGCGGGTCCCCGGAAGCGGCGGAGGCGGCCGCGGCCGTGGGCGCGCAGGCCGTGCTGACCGCTGAGGGCGACGCCGCGGCGCTGACCGTGCCGGTCGTCGACGCGCTGCAGGCGGCCTACGCCCAGGTGCGGCCGGACGCCGTGCTCGTCTCCCACTCGATCTCCGGGCGCGACGCCGCCGCGCGCTTCGCGGCGCGCGAGAGGCTCGCGGTCTCGGCCGACGCGGTCGGCGTCTCCCGTGACGACGAGGGCATCGTGGCCCACCACTCCGTGTTCGGCGGCTCCTTCCTCACCGATTCGGCTCCGACCTTCGGCGCCCCGGTGGTGACGGTGCGCCAGGGCGCGGTCGACACTCGTGCCGAGGCCGCTCCGCTCGCGGCCGAGACGCTGACCGTCGCTCCGTCCGGCGCGGCCGCCGCGACGGCGGGCCCGGTGGACGCGGTCGAGCAGACCTCGTCGCGACCGGAGCTGCGCGGGGCGGCCCGGGTGGTCTCCGGCGGTCGAGGACTCGGCTCGAAGGAGCAGTTCGCGCTCGTCGAGCAGCTCGCCGACGTGCTCGGCGCGGCGATCGGCGCCTCGCGCGCCGCGGTCGACGCCGGCTACATCCCCTACGCCCACCAGGTCGGGCAGACCGGCGTCTCGGTGTCTCCGCAGCTGTACATCGCCCTCGGCATCTCCGGCGCGATCCAGCACCGCGCAGGCATGCAGACCGCGAAGACGATCGTCGCGATCAACAAGGACGGCGAGGCCCCGATCTTCGACGTGGCCGACTTCGGCATCGTCGGCGACCTCTTCACGGTCGTGCCGCAGCTGATCGAGGCGCTCGAAGCGCGGAAGAAGTAGTCATGGCCGAGCGGATGCTGCGCCGGGGCCTGCCGCGTACGCGCGGCGGCGAGCCGTGGCCGTCGGGCGGGGTCGCCGTCGCCGTCGAGAACGACGTCGTGACGGAGGAGGTCCCCGAGCCCGCGGAGTCCGTCCCTGCCCCTGCCGCGGCTCCTGTTCCTTCCGCCGCGGCCCCCGTCGCTGCGGCCCCCGCGGCGGGCGTCGCGCTGCGCCGCGGCCTGCCGCGCACCAAGGGCGGCGAGGCCTGGCCCGCCGCGACGGCATCCGCACCGGCGGTCTCCGCTCGGTCCTCCGCAGCGGAGGCCGCTCCGGCCGCATCCGCTGCCCCGTCCGCCGGGGCCGCGACCGACATCCCTTCGCCATCCGTTGCGGCCCCCGCCGCCGCCTCGGGCGCGCAGATCTCGCTGCGCCGCGGACTGCCGCGCACGAAGGGCGGCGAGGGATGGCCCCCCGAGGGAGCCGCAGCGGTCGTCGAGCAGGTCGCCGCGGAGCACGTGCCGGCCACGGCGGCGCCGGGCGATCGGATCGTCCCCGCATCTCCGAAGGCCGACGTCTCCACGCCGCTGCCGTTCACCCGCACCGTCTGGAAGGGCGTGGCACCGCGTCATGCGGCGGCGGCCGCCCCCGAGCCGTCGCGCTTCCGTCCGACGTGGACGCAGGCGATCGCGGGACTCTTCGGTGCCGCGGGTCTCGGGCTCCTCGCCGTCGCCGGAGTCTTCCTGGTGCGCGCGTTCCTCAGTCTGCCGTTCATGAGGGACTTCCTGCAGGCCTACCCGGGGGAGTACCACACGCCCGCGGAGCCCGGCATCGCGCCCTGGATCGGGTGGCAGCACTTCTTCAACATGTTCCTGATGATCCTCATCATCCGCTCGGGGCTGCGCGTGCGCACCGAGAAGCGGCCGACCGTGTTCTGGACGCCCCGCGGCAACTCCAAGGGCAAGATCAGCCTCACACTGTGGTTCCACCAGGCGCTCGACATCCTCTGGCTGGTCAATGGCGCGGTCTTCGTCGTGCTGCTGTTCGCGACCGGTCACTGGGCCCGCATCGTGCCCACCAGCTGGGAGGTCTTCCCCAACGCCCTCTCGTCGCTGCTGCAGTACGTCTCGCTCGACTGGCCGTCGGAGAACGGCTGGAACAACTACAACAGCCTGCAGCAGCTCGCCTACTTCACCACCGTGTTCCTCGCCGCGCCGCTGGCCGCGGTCACCGGATTCCGGATGTCGGGCCTGTGGCCCAAGAAGGCCGAGAAGCTGTCGAAGGCCTACCCCGTCGAGTGGGCCCGTGCGCTGCACTTCCCCGTGATGCTCTACTTCGTGGCGTTCATCATCGTGCACGTGGCGCTGGTCGTGCTCACCGGCTTCCTCCGCAACCTGAACCACATGTACGCCTCGCAGGATGCGGCGGGATGGACGGGCTTCTGGGTCTTCGTGGCCTCGGTCGTGGTGATCATCGCCGGATGGATCGCCGCCCGCCCGCTGGTGCTCGCGCCGATCGCGAAGCTGTTCGGACAGGTCTCCGGCCGCTGATCCGTCCCCGTGCGGGGTTATGAACGCGGAAAGAACAGGGATTCTTTCTCGTCACAATCGGGGATCGCGAGATCGATCCTGCCGAGCCCGTCAGTAGTGTGAGCGATGGCGCCGCCACCCGAGTGCGGCGCCATCATGCTGACGGCGTCGTCGGAGGGATCGCAATGACGCAGATCGGAGTCGTCCGGGAGGGCCCGGACGAGGCGCGGGTCGCCGCAACACCCGCCACAGTGAAGACCCTGCGAGGGCTCGGCTACGAGGTCGTCGTGGAGGAGGGGGCGGGAACCCGCTCGTCCTATCCCGACGAGGACTACCGCGCGGCCGGCGCCGGGATCGTGCCGAGGGATGATGCCTGGGCGAGCGCGCTCGTGCTCAAGATCGACGCGCCGACCGACGAGGAGATCGCAGCGCTCGCGGACGGTGCGACGCTCATCGCGCTGCTGTCTCCGGCGCTCCGCCCCGACCTCGTCGAACAGCTCGCGCAGCGCGGGATCACCGCCCTGGCGCTCGACGCGGTGCCCCGGATCTCGCGCGCCCAGTCGATGGACGTGCTCAGCTCGATGGCGAACATCGCCGGCTACCGCGCGGTGGTCGAGGCGGCGCACGAGTTCGGTCGCTTCTTCACCGGGCAGGTCACCGCAGCGGGCAAGGTCCCGCCCGCGAAGGTGCTCGTCGCCGGTGCGGGCGTCGCCGGCCTCGCCGCCATCGGCGCCGCGTCGAGCCTCGGCGCGATCGTGCGCGCGACCGACCCGCGGCCCGAGGTCGCCGATCAGGTCTCCTCGATCGGCGGCTCCTACCTGCCCGTCGACGTCGAGGTGGCGTCGTCGACCGACGGCTACGCCAAGGCCACCAGTGCGGACTACGACCGCCGGGCCGCGGAGATCTACACGGAGCAGGCCGCCGACGTCGACATCATCATCACCACGGCGCTCATCCCCGGGCGCGCGGCGCCCCGCCTCATCACGGCCTCCGACGTCGCGCTGATGAAGCCGGGGAGCGTCATCGTCGACATGGCGGCGGCCCAGGGCGGCAACGTCGAGGGCTCGGTCGCGGGGGAGCGGATCGTCACCGCCAACGGCGTCGTCATCCTCGGATACACCGACCTCGCATCGCGCCTGGCCGCCCAGGCCTCGCAGCTGTACGGCACGAACGTCGCGAACCTCGTCGCCCTGCTCACCCCGGCCAAGGACGGCCGGACGTCGATCGACTTCGATGACGTCGTGCAGCGCTCGGTCACGGTCGTCCGCGACGGCGAGGTCACCTGGCCGCCGCCGCCCGTGCAGGTCGCCGCCGCGCCGAGGCCGGTCACGCCCGCCGCCGCGGCCCCCGCGACCCCGCCGCCGGCCCGGATGTCCGCCGGGCGCAAGGCGCTGCTGATCGTGGTGGGCATCGCCGCGCTGTTCGCGGTGAACGTCTTCGCTCCCGCGCCGCTGCCGCAGCACTTCACGGTGCTCATGCTGTCCGTCGTGATCGGCTTCTACGTGATCGGCAAGGTGCACCATGCACTGCACACGCCGCTGATGTCGGTGACCAACGCGATCAGCGGGGTGATCGTCGTGGGCGCGATGCTGCAGATCACCGACGCCAACCCCGTCGTGCAGGTGCTCGCCGCCGTCGCGGTGCTCGTCGCCAGCATCAACATCTTCGGCGGATTCGCCGTCACCCGCCGAATGCTCGCCATGTTCACGAAGGGCGGCCAGAAGTGACGGTCGACGCCATCGCCGGAGCCGCCTACATCGTCGCGGCGCTGCTGTTCATCCTGAGCCTGGCCGGCCTCAGCAAGCACGAGACCGCCCGTGCGGGCGTGGTCTTCGGGATCGCCGGCATGGCGATCGCCCTCGCCGCCACGCTCGCGCTGACGATCGCGGGCGCCTGGGGCGGCGCAGGGTCGGTCCTCGGGCTCTCCCTGCTCGCCGCCGCCGTGATCGTCGGCGGTGCGATCGGACTCTGGCGGGCCCGGGTGGTGCAGATGACGGGGATGCCCGAGCTCATCGCCCTGCTGCACAGCTTCGTGGGCCTCGCGGCCGTGCTGGTCGGCTGGAACGGCCACCTCGCGCACCTCGCCGTTCCCCCGCAGCTCGTCGGCATCCACAACGCCGAGGTCTTCATCGGCGTCTTCATCGGCGGGGTCACGTTCACCGGGTCGATCGTCGCGTACCTGAAGCTGTCCGCGAAGATCTCCTCGCGGCCGCTCGTGCTGCCGGGCAAGAACGTGCTCAACGTGCTCGCTCTCGTCGCCTTCCTCGCCCTCACGGTGTGGTTCGTGATCGACCAGCAGCTCTGGCTGCTCATCGCGGTGACCCTGCTCGCGTTCGCGCTGGGCTGGCATCTCGTCGCGTCGATCGGCGGCGGGGACATGCCGGTGGTCGTGTCGATGCTCAACAGCTACTCCGGATGGGCGGCCGCCGCAGCCGGCTTCCTGCTGAACAACGACCTGCTGATCGTCACCGGCGCTCTCGTGGGATCCTCGGGCGCCTATCTGTCGTACATCATGTGCAAGGCGATGAACCGGTCGTTCCTCTCGGTGATCGCCGGCGGATTCGGGATCGTCGCCTCGTCGTCCTCCGACGAGGAGCAGGGCGAGCACCGCGAGATCACCGCGGAGGGTGCGGCGTCGATGCTCGCCGACGCGCGGAGCGTGGTCATCACCCCGGGCTACGGCATGGCGGTCGCGCAGGCGCAGTATCCGGTGGCCGACCTCGTCGCGAAGCTGCGCGACCGCGGGGTGGACGTGCGCTTCGGCATCCATCCGGTCGCCGGCCGACTGCCCGGGCACATGAACGTGCTGCTCGCGGAGGCGAAGGTGCCCTACGACATCGTGCTCAGCATGGAGGAGATCAACGACGACCTCGCGTCGACGTCGGTGGTGCTCGTGATCGGGGCGAACGACACGGTCAACCCCGCGGCGGCGGAGGATCCGGGCAGCCCGATCGCCGGGATGCCGGTGCTGCGGGTGTGGGAGGCCGAGAACGTCATCGTGTTCAAGCGCTCGATGGCGGCCGGCTACGCGGGCGTACAGAACCCGCTGTTCTTCCGCGACAACGCGCAGATGCTGTTCGGCGACGCGAAGGAGCGGGTGGAGGACATCATCCGCGCCCTCTGAGGCTCGCGCACACCGCCGAGACGACGGATGCCCGGGAGCAGCTGCTCCCGGGCATCCGTCTGTCGTCGGCGTCAGCGGACGAAGCGCACCTCGGTGAGGGTCTCGCCCAGGAAGGGCTCGGTGTGGCTCTCGCCGTCGAGCGCGAAGCCGTTGCGCACGTAGAAGCGGTGCGCGCGGGGGTTGTCCTCCGCGACCCACAGGTACAGGGGCTCGCCGCCGTCGACCGCGGCGTCGAACATGCGCTGGCCGAGGCCGGTGCCGTGCCACTGGTCGAGCAGGTAGATGAAGTACAGCTCGCGCACCGCGGGGGCGTCCTTGTCGCGGGCGGGGCCGGAGCCCACGAAGCCGACGATCTCCCCGTCGACGAGCGCGGCGCTCATCCGGAAGTCGTCGCCCTGACGGGCCCAGTTGACCCAGAGCTCGGCGAGGCGCTTCGGAGAGATCTTCTCGAGGGCCGCCTTGCTGATGAGGTGGTCGTAGGTCTCGTGCCAGCACTGTGCGTGCACACGGCCGAGTGCTTCCGCATCCGCATCGCGAACCGGACGGACGATGATCTCGGGGTGGGCTTCGGCGCTCATGCCGCGACTCTACGCGGGGTGACCGCGGAGGTGAAATCGAGCAGGTCACGGTGTCGACACCTGTGCGCACCCGACAATCGAATTGGCGCGAAGGTTGCCGATAGCTACTGTCATTCCTCGTGAACGTGATCTGGCGCACTCTCCTCGTGATCTGGCAGGCCCGTCGTCGCGTGCGTCGCGGCGAGAACCTCGAGCCCACGGCCGTCGGCCGCGTGAGACTCACCACGCTCCCCACCGACCTCGACATCCTGCGGCACATGAACAACGGGCGCTATCTGTCGCTGTTCGACCTCGGGCGCTGGGACCTGCTGATCCGCACCGGGCTGTTCGACGCCATGAAGGACCGCGGCTGGTACGCCGTGGTCTCGAGCGAGACCGTCACCTTCCGCAAGTCGCTCGAGCTGTGGCAGCGGTTCGACATCGAGTCGCGCTTCACCGGGCACGATGACAAGGCGCTGTTCATGGAGCACCGCGCCGTGGTCGATGGCGAGGTGTACGCCCGTGTCATCGTGCGCGCTCGGATGCTGCGCCGGAGCGGCGGCACCGTGCCGCACGACGAGCTGTTCGGGGCTCTCGGGCGCCCGGACAGCCTCCCGGGTGTGGACGACTGGATCCACGACTGGGCCGGGGCATCCGCCCTGCCCCCGACGAAGGCGCCGGCGCCGAGCCTCTGGGACTGACGCGCCCGGGCTCGCTCGCCATTCGTGCAGACCTCCCGGCAGGTGCGCCCCTGCGCGCCTAGGCTGGACGCATGTCTGAGCTGTCTTCCCCCGAGAGGACGCGCATCGCCGACGCGGCCGTCGAGCTCGCCCGCCGCTGGGTCGCCGAGGAGGCCGCGGAAGAGGTCGATCCCGCCGCCGCCCGGCTGGCCGGCGTGCTGCAGGACCGCAACGGCCTCCCCTTCACGCTGGGCTTCGTCGACGGGGTGATGCGGCCGGAGAGCCTCGGCGCGGCGGCCTCGACGCTCCGCCGGGTGGCGCCCCTCGCCCCGGACTTCCTGCCCTGGTACCTGCGCGGCGCGGTGCGCGCGGGCGGTGCGATCGCCCCGGTGCTCCCGGTGCCCACCGTGCCGATCGCCCGGCGCGTGCTGCGCGAGATGGTCGGCCACCTCATCGTCGACGCCCGCCCGGAGAAGCTCGGCCCGGCGATCGAGAAGCTGCGGGAGTCGGGGTCGCGGCTCAACCTCAACCTGCTGGGGGAGGCGGTGCTCGGCGAGGGTGAGGCGAAGCGGCGTCTCGACGGCATCCACGACCTGATCCGCCGGTCCGACGTCGACTACGTCTCGGTCAAGGTGTCCGCCGTGACGAGCCGCATCTCGATGTGGGCCTTCGACGAGGTGGTGGACGACACGGTCGAGCGGCTGCTCCCGCTGTACGTCACCGCGGCGGACGACGGCACCTTCATCAACCTCGACATGGAGGAGTATCGCGATCTCGACCTCACGATCGCCGTGTTCACGCGCATCCTCGAGGACCCCCGTCTGAAGGGGCTCGAGGCGGGCATCGTGCTGCAGGCCTATCTGCCCGACGCCCTCCCGGCGCTGCGGGAGCTCACCGCGTGGGCGCGGAACAGGGTGGAGCACGGCGGCGCGCGCATCAAGGTGCGGCTCGTGAAGGGAGCGAACCTGGCGATGGAGCACGTCGACGCGGCGATCCACGGATGGACGCCGGCGCCCTACGACTCCAAGCTCGACACCGACGCGAACTACCTGCGCTGCCTCGACGAGGCGCTGCACGCGCGGAGCACGTCGGCGGTGCGCATCGGCATCGCCGGCCACAATCTGTTCGACATCGCCTATGCCTGGCTGCTGGCCGGGGAACGAGGGGTGCGCGCGGACATCGAGTTCGAGATGCTGCTCGGCATGGCGCAGGGCCAGGTCAAGGCCGTCTCGCGCGAGGTCGGAGGCGTGCTGCTCTACGTTCCGGTCGTGTCGCCCGCCGAGTTCGATGTGGCGATCAGCTATCTGGTGCGGCGTCTCGAGGAGAACGCCTCGACGGAGAACTTCCTCTCCGCGGCGCTCGAACTCGGCACGGAGGAGCGGCTGTTCGAGAGGGAGCGCCTGCGCTTCGTGGACTCCGTGACCCGATCGGCCGACCACTCGCTGCGGACCGGACCCCGCCGCCGGCAGAACCGGTTGTCGCCGCCGCACGAGTCGGTGCGTGCCACGCACGCGGCGCCGGCCGCGGAGGCCGACCTCACCCACGTCGTGCTCGGCATCGCCCGCGGCTCCGACGGCGGCGACGGGGACGCCCCCGGACCGGACGACGGCATCACCGAGACCGCGGTGTACGCGCGGCAGGAGAACGGGCACCGGCCCGCGGGCGGCGCGGCGGCGCCGACGGGTGGAGCGCCCGGTTTCGCGAACGCCCCGGACAGCGACCCCTCGCTCCCCGCGAACCGCGAGTGGGCGCGCGGCGTGTTCGCGCGCATCGCGGCGGCCGGGGTGTCGACGCGCGGGATGGGCACCCTGCGCGCTGCGCGGATCACCGACCCCGAGGTCCTGGACGACGCCGTGCGGAAGACGAAGGAGGGCGGCGCCCGCTGGGGCGCGCGGCCGGCCTCCGATCGTGCGGACATCCTGCTGCGGGCCGCCGCCGCGCTCGAGGCGCACCGCGCGGACCTCATCGAGGTCGCCGCGATCGAGACGGGGAAGGTGTTCGCGGAGGCGGACGTCGAGGTCAGCGAGGCGGTGGACTTCGCCCGCTACTACGCCGCGAACGCCCGGGAGCTGGACGCCGTGGCCGGCGCGGTGTTCGAGCCCGCGGCGGTGACCGTGGTGACTCCGCCGTGGAACTTCCCGCTCGCGATCCCGTCCGGAGGGGTGCTGGCGGCGCTCGCCGCCGGATCCGGCGTGGTGTTCAAGCCCGCGCCGCAGGCCCGGCGCTGCGCCGCGGTGATCGCCGAGGCGCTCTGGGAGGCCGGCGTTCCGCGTGATGTGCTCACCCTCGCCGACATCGAGGAGGGTGAGCTGGGCCGGCGCCTCGTCACGCATCCCGACGTCGACCGCGTGATCCTCACCGGCTCCTGGGACACGGCGGCGCTGTTCCGGTCGTGGCGCCCCGACCTGCCCCTGCTCGCCGAGACGAGCGGCAAGAACGCGATCATCGTCACCCCGACCGCGGACATGGACCTCGCGGTCGCGGACGTGGTCAAGAGCGCCTTCGGACACGCCGGGCAGAAGTGCTCCGCGGCATCGCTCGCGATCCTCGTCGGCCCGGTCGGGCACTCCAAGAGGTTCGCGCGTCAGCTGGTGGATGCGACGCGGTCGCTGCACGTCGCCTGGCCCGCCGACCCCCGGGCGGAGATCGGGCCGGTGATCGAGCCGCCGCAGGGGAAGCTCGCCTGGGCTCTGGGCACCCTGGAGGGCGACGAGCGCTGGCTGGTCGAGCCCGTGCCGCTCGACGACTCGGGCCGGCTGTGGAGTCCGGGTATCCGCGTCGGCGTGCAGCCCGGATCCCGGACCCACCTCGAGGAGTTCTTCGGCCCCGTGCTCGGCGTGATGCACGCGCCGACCCTGGCCGCGGCGATCGCGCTGCAGAACGCGGTGGCCTACGGGCTCACGGCCGGGTTGCACACGCAGGACCCGGACGACCTCGCCCTGTGGCTCGACCGGGTGCAGGCGGGCAACCTCTACGTGAACCGCGGGATCACCGGGGCCATCGTGCAGCGCCAGCCGTTCGGCGGGTGGAAGCGCTCCGCGGTGGGCCCGGGGGCGAAGGCCGGCGGTCCGAACTATCTGATCGGTCTCGGGTCCTGGCGGTCGCGTCCACGGGGGAAGACCTCGAGCACGTTGCACCTTCGAGGCCTGGACAGCAGGATCTCGGCCCTGATCGAGGCGGCGCAGCCGGCTCTCGACTTCGAGTCGTTCGAGTGGCTGCGGCAGTCGGCGCTCTCCGACGCGGTGGCCTGGGACCGCGAGTTCGGCCAGGTGCGCGACGTGTCGCAGCTCGGCGTGGAGCGCAATCTCTTCCGGTACCGTCCGGTGCCGCTGAGCGTGCGAGCGACGGACGGCGCCGCGCTGCACGACCTGCTGCGCGTGGTGCTCGCCGCGATCCGCTCGAACGCGGACGTGTTCGTCTCGGTCGCCGAGGGGCTGCCGGGCGGGGTGCGCCGGGTGCTCGGCGATCTGGAGATCCCCGTCGCGGTGGAGAACGATGCGGAGTGGATCGAACGATTCACCTCCCGCGACGACGACACCGGCGACGCGCCTGCGCCGCCCCGGGTGCGTCTCGTCGGTCCGCGCGACGCCGTCGCCGCCCTGCACGCCGCGCTCGCCTCCGCCGTCGGCGGGGACCCGGACCTCGCGGTGTACGACGGCGAGGTCACCTCGGCGGGACGCGTCGAGCTGCTGCCGTTCGTGCACGAGCAGGCGATCTCGATCACGGCGCACCGCTTCGGCAACCCGGACCCGGTCTTCGAGGGCGTGATCTGACCCGGTCTCGCCGGATCGCCCGCGGCTGAGCGCGTTCCTGGCGTCGCGGGGGTGCGAGGTGTCAAAATGGATCCGGCGTGCCCGAGTCGCATCTTCCCCGCGCACAGTGAAAGGGTCGAAGGACCGCCGGGCCCCTGGACAGCGTCCGCCGCATCCTGATTCAGAGGAGCACCCATGTCGACGCCTGAGACCTCGACGATCGCCACGCCGGCCCGCACCGCGCACCACCGCCGCTATCTGATGTGCCGCCCCGAGCACTTCACCGTGAGCTACACGATCAACCCCTGGATGGAGCCGGCGAACCCGACGGACACCGCGAAGGCCGTCGCGCAGTGGCAGACGCTCCACGACCTCTACATCGAGCTGGGGCACGAGGTCGAGCTGATCGAGCCGCTGGCCGGATACCCCGACATGGTGTACACCGCCAACGGCGGCTTCGTGATCGGCGGACGCGCCTACGTGCCGAAGTTCCGCTTCATCGAGCGTCAGGGCGAGGCCCCCGCCTTCGCCGACTGGTTCCGCGCGAACGGCTTCGACACGGTCGAGCCGGAGGAGGTCAACGAGGGCGAGGGCGACTTCCTGCTCGCCGGAGACGTGATCCTCGCGGGCACCGGGTTCCGGTCGACCGGCGACAGCCACCGCGAGGTGGGCGAGGTCTTCGGCCGCGAGGTCGTCTCGCTGAACCTCGTCGACCCCCGGTTCTACCACCTCGACACCGCGCTGACGATCCTCGACCCCGTGGTCGGCGTCGGGAACGGCGGTCCCGAGCGAGCGAACATCGCCTACCTCCCGCACGCCTTCGACGAGGAGTCCCAGCGGATCCTCGCCGAGCGCTTCCCCGACGCGATCCGCGTGGCCGACGCCGACGGTGCGGTCTTCGGGCTGAACTCGGCCAGCGACGGCTACAACGTCATCATCTCGCCGCGGGCGACGGGCTTCGAGAAGCAGCTGCGCGAGCGCGGCTACAACCCCATCATGATCGACCTGTCCGAGCTGCTGCTCGGCGGCGGCGGCATCAAGTGCTGCACGCTGGAACTGCGCGGCGCATGATGGGCGCCGCACTCGAGCCGCACGTCGCGGAGAACTACCACCCGCTGCCCGTCGTCGTCGCCCGCGCGGAGGGCGCATGGGTGACGGACGCCGACGGCCGGCGCTACCTCGACCTGCTCGCCGCCTACTCGGCCGTGAACTTCGGCCACCGGCATCCGGCGGTCGTCGCCGCGCTCACCGAGCAGCTGGGCCGGGTGACCCTCACCAGCCGCGCCTTCATGAACGACCGGCTGGAGCCGTTCGCCGAGGCGCTCGCCCGTCTCTGCGGCAAGGAGCTGGTGCTGCCGATGAACACCGGCGCTGAGGCGGTGGAGACCGGCATCAAGGTCGCACGGGCCTGGGGCTACCGCGTGAAGGGCGTCGAGGAGGGGCGGGCGCGCATCGTCGTCGCACACGGGAACTTCCACGGCCGCACGACCACGATCGTCGGCTTCAGCGACGACGACAGCGCGCGGGCGGGCTTCGGCCCGTTCACGCCCGGATTCGACCCCGTGCCGTTCGGCGATGCCGAGGCGATCGCGGCCGCGATCACCGACGACACGGTCGCGGTGCTCGTCGAGCCGATCCAGGGCGAGGCCGGGGTGATCATCCCTCCGGAGGGATACCTCCGTCGCATCCGCGAGATCTGCGACGAGCGCGGCGTGCTGTTCATCGCCGACGAGATCCAGTCGGGGCTCGGGCGCGTCGGCGAGACCTTCGCCTGCGACCGCGAGGGCGTCGTGCCCGACCTCTACCTGCTCGGCAAGGCGCTCGGCGGCGGCATCCTCGCGGTCTCCGCGGTGGTGGGCGACCGCGACGTGCTGGGCGTCATCCGTCCCGGCGAGCACGGCTCCACCTTCGGTGGAAACCCCCTGGCCGCGGCGGTCGGCCTGCGCGTGGTGGAGATGCTGGAGACGGGCGAGTTCCAGGAGCGCGCCCGTGCCCTCGGCGCCCACCTCGGTGAGGCGCTCGCCCCGCTGGTCGGCGCGGGCGTCACGGAGGTGCGCATCGCGGGGCTCTGGGCGGGCGTCGACATCGACCCCGCGAAGGGGACGGGTCGCGAGGTCGCCGAGAAGCTCATGGAGCGCGGCGTGCTCGTGAAGGACACCCACGGGCAGACCATCCGCATCGCGCCGCCGCTGGTCATCCGCGCCACCGAGCTCGACTGGGCGGTCGATCAGCTCCGCCTCGTGCTGGAGGGCTGAGGCGGGCGGTCGTCGAGGGAGCGCAGCGCTCGCCCGACGACCGTCAGTCCTTCAGGAACGGGCCGGCGTCCTGCGGCGTGGCATCCGGGTCGTCCAGCCCGCGGAGCTCGTCGTCCGAGACGAGCTCGTCCACGTCGAGGGTCGCCGGCGCCGGATCGCTGTGCAGCTCGGCTGCGAGGATCTCGGGAGGGATGCGGATCGGCGCGGTCGGCGCGACCGGGAGCCCGAACCGGCGCTGCAGATTGCGCAGCCACCGGGGCTGTGCGCCGATCACCCCGCGTTCGTCGTGGGCCTCCACCTCCAGCCCGTAGTACTCGCCGATGCGGTCGATGAGCTGCGCGCGTTCCGCCCGCGCATAGGCGCGTCTCTCACGGGTGAAGGCGACGACCGTCGACCAGCAGATCAGCAGCAGCACGATGCTGAACGGAAGGGCGATCGTGATGGCCGCGGTCTGCAGCGCCGTCAGCCCGCCCGAGAGGAGCAGGGCGATCGCGAGCGCGGCGGTGACCGCGACGAAGAAGGTGCGCACCCAGCGCTTCGGCTCCGGCTGCCCGCCGGTCGCGATCATCCCCATCACCAGCGCGCCCGAGTCCGCGGAGGTGATGAAGAAGATCGCGATGAGCAGGAGTGCGCCGACGCTGATGATCGCCGACCCCGGAACGTGCTGCAGCAGCTCGAACAGCGCGCCCTGCAGGTCGACCGAGCCGTCTGCGGCGACCAGCGTGCCCGGGTTCGCGAGCTCGATCGCCAGGGCCGAGCCGCCGAGCACCGAGAACCAGAGCACCCCGAGCAGGGTCGGTACGAGGATCACCCCGATGACGAACTCCCGCACCGTGCGGCCCTTCGAGACTCGGGCGATGAAGATGCCGACGAACGGCGCCCACGAGATCCACCAGCCCCAATAGAAGGAGGTCCAGGAGGCCTGCCAGGCTTCTCCTGCCTCTCCCTGGAAGGCGCTCACGTTGAAGGACATCCCCACGAAGTTCTGGATGTAGAAGCCCAGCGACTGCACGAACTCGCGCAGCAGGAAGCTCGTGGGTCCCATCACCAGCAGGTAGATCACCAGCACCGCGGCGAGGGCGAGGTTGATGTTCGAGAGCCATTTCATGCCCTTGGACACCCCGGAGAGCACCGACATCAGCACGAACACCGAGATGATGAGGATGAGCACCACCTGGGTGCCCTCGTCGGGGTCGGCGATGCCGGCGGCGTTGAGCCCCGCACTCATCTGCAGCACGCCGAGACCGAGCGACGTCGCGACGCCGAACAGGGTGCCGACGAGTGCGACGACGTCGATCGCGTGCCCCCAGCCCCCGGCCACGCGCTTGCCGAGCAGGGGCTCGAGAGTCCAGCGGATCGAGATCGGCCGCCGCCTCCGGTGGATCGCGTAGGCGAGGGCGAGGCCGATCACCACGTAGATCGACCAGGCGTGCACGCCCCAGTGCAGGTACGTCTGCCCGAGCGCCTGCTGCGCGAGCTGCTCGGGGGTGCCGCTCACGCCCGGGCGCGGCGACACGAAGTGCGAGAGGGGCTCGCTCACCCCGTAGAACACCAGGCCGATGCCCATGCCCGCGGCGAAGAGCAGGGCGAACCAGCTGGGCAGGGAGAACTCCGGCTCGTCGTCGTCGCGGCCCAGCCGGATGTCCCCGAACCGGCTGAAGCCGAGGAAGAGGCAGAACGCCACGAAGAACGCCGCGATGAGCACGTAGTACCAGCTGAACGCGTTGACGATCGTGGTCTGGACCGACCGGAACATCGCCTCCGCGATCCCCGGCGCGAGCAGCGCGAAGGCGGCGAAGGCGATCACGATCACCGCCGCGGGCCAGAAGACCCAGCGCAGCACCTGGGGCTGCGCTGTCTTCGCGGCGTCGTCCGGTCGTCGGGCCTCGCTCTGTCCGCTCATACCCTCCACGCTATCCGGGTGCGGCCCCGGCGCAACGGGGTCCGGGAGGTCAGGAGGCCGGGCGCCGTCCGCGCATCCGCTCCCACTCCTCGACGAGCTCGGGCATCCGCGCCGCCATGAAGCGGAAGAACTCGGCCATCTCCGTCGCGCGGTCACGGGCGGCGTGGTCGTCCGCGTGCGCCGCGCCGATGGCCTCGATGTGGGCGGCGAGGCGTTCGTAGATCGGCCCGTTGTTCGCCATGAGGCCGTACCAGGTGTCGGCGATGATGACGTAGCGACTGCGGCGCTCCTCGGGGCGGGACACCCGCCGGATCACCTGGATCGTCTGCAGGTAGCGCACGGCTCCCGAGACCGCCGCGGCGCTCACGCCCAGGCGCTCGGCGAGATCGCTCGCGGTGTACCCCTCCGCCGGCGCCGCGATCAGCGCCATGAGCACGCGTCCCGGCATCCGCGGGAACCCGACGGAGGCGATCATGGCCGCCGCGTCCTCCGCGGCGTCGATGCCCCGGTGCTCGGCGTCGACGGCGGGCGGCGTCCCACGGGCGTCGTCAGTCGTCATCCTCTCATCCTCCCATCCGTCACCGGTGTGGCCGGCCCCGCTCAGCTGGCGGGATGCAGCTCGCGGCGGCGCATCAGGCCGAGCGCGGCGCCCAGCCCGACCGCGGCGGCGAGCAGCAGCCACCAGAGCCCCTTGAGGTCGATGCCGCTCTTCACCACGGTCGGCGTCTGCGCGAACGGGGACAGGCTGGTGAGCCAGTCCGGGAGCGAGAACAGCGGACCGAACAGGCTGATCAGCAGCGCGAGGAGCACGATCGTCCATCCGGCGGCGATCGTCGCCCGCGGGATCAGCACGAAGATCAGCGCGGTGAGGACGAGGAACACGCATGCGGCGACGGCCTGTCCTGCGCCGGCGACGGCGGCGTCCTTCACGAGGGACCAGTCGCTCCGCGCCGCGCCGACGGCCGAGCCCGCGATCGCGGCGGCGACGATCAGCACGACCGCGAGCACACCGATCGCCAGGTATCCGCCCAGCCAGCGCACCCGGTCGACGGCCGAGGCGAGCACCGGCTCCGCCGTGCCGTGCGCCTCTTCCTGCCGGGCGCGGCAGACGGTCTGCACGGCCGCGCAGGCGGCGAGCACGCCGACGATGATGTAGAAGATTACGACCATGCCCTGGTCGAGGCTGCCGTTCTTGGACAGGGCGTCGAAGATCTTCTGCACCGAGGGAACCTTGGTGCCCACCTCGTTGATGACCGAGGCGAGGCTCGTGGCGAGAAGACCGGTCAGCAGTCCGCCGATCGCCCAGCCGAGCACCGAGCCGCGGGTGAGGCGCCACACCAGTCCGACCGGCGAGGACAGCGTCGCCGGGGCCCAGGTGCGGCCGTGCCGCTCGGGGACCACTCCGGCACCGAGATCGCGCACCGACTGGATGGCGAAGGCGACGGCGGTGGACACCACGCCCGCCGCGAGGCAGAGCAGTGCGGGCCAGGCGGCATCCTCGTCGAAGGGTCGGGTGTTCTCCGCCCAGCCGAACGGCGAGAGCCAGGTCAGCCAGCTGCTGCGCATCCGGGTGAGGTCGGAGCTGGGGGTGCCGAGGGCGTTGCCGAACCCGGCGATGACATAGGTGCCGATGAGCACCCACACCGTCAGGGCGTTCGCGCCTCGGGAGGTGCGCATGAGCTGGGCGGCCAGCAGGGCGAGCCCGAGGAAGCAGAGACCGGTCGCGGCGACCGCCAGGCCGGAGATCATCGATCCCGCCGCCGCATACCCCGATCCGATGTAGACCAGCGCCACGATCAGGCCGAGCACGATGTTCGCCGCGGCGCCGTGCACGATCGTCGCGGCGAGCGGGGCGACCCGTGCGGCGGGGGTGGCGGAGACGAGCTCGGCGCGCCCCTGCTCCTCCTCCGCGCGCGTGTGCCGCACGGCGAGGAAGGTGCTCATGAACGCGGCCAGCATCGCCAGGAAGGGCAGGATGAGGAACAGGGCGACCTGCGCCTCGCCGTCGCCGGAGGGCAGCCCGCGGAACATCAGGATCACGGGGTTCGCCATGACCGTGGCCAGCAGTGCCGCGCGATCCTGGGGGCCGCCGTACGACTGGGAGACGCCGGCGACCGCGGAGGCGGCGAGGGCCGCGGTGCCCAGGATCCACAGCAGCAGCTGCACGCGGTCGCGCCGCAGCCGCTGGCGCAGGAGGGCGATCATCGGACGGCCCTCCGTGCGCGCCGCGTCTCGGCCTCGGGCTCGCCGCTCTCCATCTCGGCGAGGTCGTCGCCGTAGTGCCGCAGGAACAGCTCCTCCAGGGAGGGCGGCTCGATGCGCAGCCCGGAGACGTTCCGCCGCGCGAGCTCGGGCAGGACCGCGGCGACCCGGTCGCTGTCGACGGTGAAGCGGGCCCTGCCGTCCTGCACCGTGCCGTCGTGCGCGTCGGCGATCCCGTCGAACGCACGGGCGTCGGAGGCCTCGAACGAGATCTCGGTGCGGGTGAGGTGGCGCAGCTCGGACAGCGTGCCCGATTCGACGATCGTGCCGGCCCGGATGATCGACACCCGGTCGCACAGCTGCTCGACCTCGGACATGATGTGGCTGGACAGCAGGACGGTCGCCCCGGCCTCGCGCACGCGTGCGACCTCGCGACGGAACATGACCTCCATCAGAGGGTCGAGACCGCTGGTCGGCTCATCGAGGATGTAGAGCTCGGCGGGCGTCGCGAAGGCGGCGATCAGCGCCACCTTCTGCCGATTGCCCTTGGAGTACGAGCGGCCCTTCTTCTGCGGATCGAACTGGAAGGCCTCCATGAGCCGCTTCCGTTCGGCGCGGTAGCCGGGGTCCCTGGTGTCGGCGCCGCGCAGACGGGCCAGAAGGTCGACGGCCTCGCCGCCGGAGAGGTTGGGCCAGACGCTCACGTCGCCCGGCACATAGGCGATGCGCCGGTGCAGGCGGGACGCCGCGTGCCAGGGCTCCTCGCCGAAGACCGACGCCTCCCCGCCGGACGCGCGGGCGAGTCCGAGGAGGATGCGGATGGTGGTGGACTTGCCTGCGCCGTTCGGGCCGAGGAAGCCGTGCACCTGCCCCTCGTCGACCTCGAGGTCGAGGCCGTCGAGCGCGGTGAAGCGGCCGTAGCGCTTGACGAGGCCGCGGGTGCGGATGATCGTGTTCATGCCGCTGAGCATACGCCGATTTCACAAATTCGTGAAGAAACTTGAAACTGTGAATTGTCCGATGGTCGGATTCAGCCTCCGACCGAGACCCGGATGCGATGCCACCCCGTCGCACCGTCCGGCGCCGGAGGAGCGGCCTGCTCGATCTGCGTCTTCCCGTCCGCGCCGATCGCGCGGCAGCGGATGTCGTGGTCGCCCTTCTCCGCGCGCCAGGGCAGCCGCCACTGCACCCAGGTGTCCCGCGAGATCGCCGAGGCGAGGTCGGCCCGCTGCCACGGTCCGTCGTCGATCTGTACCTCGACCGCCGAGACCCCGGTGCCCGGCTGCCAGGCCACGCCGGCGATCACCGTGTCGCCCGTGCCGACCGCCCGGCCCTCCCTGGGGACGTCGATCCGCGACTGCAGTTTGATCGGCCCGCGCTCCGCCCACCCGCGGTCGGTCCAGTAGGCGCGTGCCCGGTCGAATCGCGTGACCTCCAACTCGGTCACCCACTTGGTGGCCGAGACGTAGCCGTAGAGGCCGGGCACGACCATCCGCACCGGGAAGCCGTGCGCGAGGGGGAGGGGCTGCCCGTTCATGCCGACTGCGAGCAGGGCGTCGCGCCCGTCGGTGAGCGCCTCGAGCGGGGTACCGGCGGTGAAGCCGTCGACCGACCGGGACAGCACCATGTCGGCGTCGGCGGAGGGCCGGGCGCGGGCCAGCAGCTCGCGGATCGGGTGGCCGAGCCACACGGCGTTGCCCACCAGATCTCCGCCGACCTCGTTCGAGACGCAGGACAGCGTCGCGGCCGACTCCACGAGGGGGAGGGCGAGCAGCTCGTCCCAGGTGAGCGTCACCTCCTGCTCGACCATGCCGTGGATACGCAGCCGCCACTCCGAGGGGTCGACGGTCGGCACGACGAGCGCCGTGTCGATCCGGTAGAACTCGTCGTTCGGGGTGATCAGCGAGGTCAGTCCCGGCACATCCAGCGTCGCCCCGGCGGGGATCGGCGGAGCAGGGGTCGCGGGCCGCGGCAGTCGCAGCGCCTCCCGCACGGTGTTCACCGCGGTGGAGCCCGCACGACCGACGGCGCCCACGACGGTCGCGAGCACGCCCGCCGCCGCGCTGCCCGCGGCCCAGGCGAGGAAGCGCCGCCGGTCGATCCCGGCGCGAGCGGCTCCTTCTCCGTCGCCCGTCATCTCCGCACGCAGCATCCTCACGAGCCGGGATGCGGTCACCGCGGCGACGACGCCGGCCAGCAGCGCGGGCAGCCAGGCGAGCGCGGCGGCATCCGCCCGGGTGGGCGCGATGAGCGCCACGACCAGGCCCGCGGCGGCGAAGCCGGTGGCGCCGACGTGCCGCAGGCGCAGCTCGGCCAGGCCGAGGAGAGCGGAGAGCAGCAGCGTCACGATGCCGATGCCGGTGAGCAGCGCGATCTTGTCCGAGGTGCCGAACCACGCGATCGCGGTGTCCTTCGCCCATGCCGGGGCCGCATCGATGAGTGCGCCGCCGACCACCGCGAACGGGCTCGACGCCGGGGCGAGCAGCGCGGCGCCCAGCTCGCCCGCGCCCGCGCCGAGGAGTGCGGCGGCGGCGCCCGCGACGGCGGCGAGCGGGCCGCGTCGCGGCGCCTCGGCGGAATGGTCCACGGGTTCAGGTTAGGAGCGTCCGGGTGCGGCGGTGCCGGATCCTCACGAAGTCGTAAGAATCAGCCGCGCTCGCGGCGGCGGCGCACCGCCCCGGCGCCGATCGTCAGCGCCAGCGCGCAGGCGAACGCGCACGCCATGGTCGTGCCCATGAGCGTCGCGGACACCCCGCCGCCCGAGACGAGCGGGGGGATCAGCGCGCCGAGGAACAGCGTGAGCGTGCCGAGCACCGCCGACGCCGAGCCCGCCCCGTGCGTGATGCGGCCGAGCGCGAGGGCCGTGAGGGTGGGGTTGTTCACGCCGTGCGATGCGACCGCGAAGAAGAGGGGCACGAGCAGCCACGGCAGGGGCGAGCCGAGCGTCGCGGTGAGCAGCACCGCGACGGCGGCGGCGGTCGCGAGCGACAGCGACCAGAGCACCACCCGGTTGCCGGGCATCCTCCTCGCCAGCCGACGGCTGATCTGGGCCGCGGTGACGATGCCGATCGAATTGAGCGCGAAGATCAGCGCGAAGCCCTGCGGCCCGACCCGGTATCCGGACTGCAGCACGAAGGGCGACATCTGGAGGTACGAGAACATGCCCACCGAGGCGAGCGCGAGCACGACGGCGGCGAGCATGAAGCGGCCGTTGCCGAGCGTCGCCCCGATGGCGCGGAGGTCGTTGCCGAACCCGCCGGTCGTCCGCTCCGCCGGCGGATGGGTCTCCGGCACGAAGAGCGCCGCGACGGCGAGCAGGATCGCGCCGACCACCGCCAGGGCGATGAAGACACCGCGCCAGTCGGTGAAGGTCACCAGCAGTCCACCGAGCAGCGGAGCGAGCACCGGCGCCGCGCCCGCGATCGCCGCGAGCGCCGCATAGCCGCCGGTCGCCGCGGGGCCCTCGAAGACGTCGTGCACGATCGCGCGCGCGATCACCATGCCCGCCGCACCGCACAGGCCCTCGAGGAAGCGGAACAGGATCAGCAGCTGGATCGAGGGCGCGAAGGCGCAGAGCACCGAGGTGACCGCGAATCCGGCGACGGCCCAGAGCAGCGGCGTCCTCCGCCCGAAGCGGTCGCTGATCGACCCCCAGAGCAGTTGTCCGAACGCCAGCCCGATCATGCAGGCGCTCATGGTGAACTGCGCGAGCGCCTCCGGTGCGGCGAGGTCGTCGCTCAGCTCAGGAAGCGAGGGCAGATAGACGTCCATCGAGAGCGGGCCGAAGGCCGACAGTGCCCCCAGGGTGCCGAGCAGTGAGCGGCGGCGGACGTCGGCCACCGGGTCAGCCCTCTTCGGGCTTCGGCCGGACGACGCGGATCGGGGTGGTCGTGGTGGTGCGCTCGTCGAAGGTCTCCGGCTCCATGGCGCGGATGACCGACAGCGGGCGGGTCTCGTCGAGGGTCAGCAGGAACCGGGCGTCCTCCTGCCGGTGCAGTCGGCCGGACCACAGCATCCAACCGACGCCGATCCCGCAGGCGAGCAGACCGGCGATGCCGCCCACGGCGATCGAGGTGCGCGCGGAGAAGGCGTCGACGATCCAGCCGGCGATCGGCGCGCCGATCGGGGTGGACCCCATGACGACGGCCATGTAGAGGGCGAGCACGCGCCCGCGCAGCCGCGGATCGGTGGTCGTCTGCACGTATCCGTTCGCCGTCGTGAGCATCGTCACGGTCGAGAAGCCCACGAAGATCAGCACGATCGCGTAGGTCCAGTACGTGGGCATCGTCGAGGACACGAGCGATGCCACGCCGAACCCTCCCGCCGCGAGGACGAGCACCCGCACCCGGGCGCGATCGCGCCGTGCGGCGAGCAGGGCTCCGGCGAGGGAGCCGATCGCCAGCACCGAGCTGAGCAGTCCGTAGCCGTCGGCCTTGCGGCCGAACTCGAGCGCCATCGTGGACGCGAAGATCGGGAAGTTCATGCCGAACGCGCCGATGAGGAACACCATCGCGAAGACGGTGCGCAGATCGCTGCGTGCCCACACGTAGCGGAAGCCGTCGGCCAGGCCGCCGCCGCGGCCGCCCTTGGTGCGCGGGATCAGCTCGCGGCGGCGGATGAGCAGCAGGGCGACGAGCATCGCGAGGAAGGTCGCGGCGTTGGCGACGAACACCCAGCCCGAGCCGAGGGCGACGATGAGCACGCCGCCGATCGCGGGCCCGATCAGCCGCGCCATGTTGAACGACGCGGAGTTCAGCGCCACCGCGTTCGAGGCGTCCTCCAGGCTGACCATGTCGGACACGAAGGCCTGACGGGCGGGGGCGTCGAACGCGTTGGCGATGCCGAACCCGAGCGCGAAGAGGAGCATCAGCGGCAGGGTCATCACGCCGGTGAGCAGCAGCACGGCGACGCCGATCGCGAGCGCCATCAGGCTGGCCTGCGTGGTGAGCAGCACCTTGCGCCGGTCGAATCGATCGGCGACCCAGCCCGTGAGGCTGACGAGCACGAGCGGCGGCCCGAACTGCAGGGCCATCGTCACGCCCATCGCGGTGGCGTCGTTGTCGGTCAGCTCGGTGAGCACGACCCAGTCCTGGGCGGTCGCCTGCATCCAGCCGCCGATGTTCGAGACCAGCGCGCCGAGGAACCACACGCGGTAGTTGAAGGAGGCGAAGGAGCGGAACATCGCGCTCATCGCTCGACCAGCCTTCGCATCAGCGCGCTCGCCTCGCCCAGCAGGGCGACCTCGTCGGGGGAGAGGTCCAGCTCGGCGAGCATGCCGGCCAGCAGCTCGTCGCGCTCCCGGATGGTCCCGGCGACGACCTCCGCGCCCTTCTCGGTGATCTCGACCTGCACCCGGCGCCGGTCGTCCTCGTCGGGTGTGCGCTGCACGTACCCCTGCTCCTCGAGGCCGTTGACCATCGCGCTCATCGAGGGCGGCGTCACCCTCTCCCGTTCGGCGAGAGCGGTGACCGTGTGGCGGCCGTGGGTGCGGAGGGCGGCGAGCACGGCGAGCTGCGCGTCGCTCATCGCGTCGACCGCGCGGGCGCAGCGGAGGCGTCGTGCGAGCCGGAAGACCGCCAGCCGCAGATCGGTGGCGGCGGCCCGGAGCGCGGCGCCGGATTCGGGTTCGGCATCGAGTTCAGGCATTACTTAGTTAGTCTAACGAAGTTTCTCGCCGGGGAGAAGCGTCGGATCCTGTCCGGTCCGCGGGCGAGGGCGAGCCGGGGGAGAATGGAGGGATGTCGATCGCTCTCGAACTCGCCGTCCAGGACCCCGCAGGAGTGCGCATCGCCCGGGAGATCGGCGCCGCACGCGTCGAGCTGACCCAGGCGCTCGCCCTCGGGGGACTGACCCCGTCGCCCGCGACCGTCGAGCTGGCCGTCGAGGCCGCCGGCGGAGAGGTGGAGGTCCACGTGCTGGTGCGGCCCCGTGCCGGGGGCTTCCGCTACGACGACGACGAGCTCGCCGTGACGGCGCGCGACATCCGTCACATGCTCGACCACGGAGCCACCGGCGTCGTCATCGGCTGCCAGGACGACTCCGGCGCCCTCGACCGCGACGCCCTCGTCCGCCTCGTCGACGCCGCCGGCGGCGCATCCGTGACGCTGCATCGCGTGATCGACGTGACCCCGGATCCCCTCGCGGCGCTGCGCGTCGCCCGCGAGCTGGGTCTGCGGCGCGTGCTGACGTCGGGCGGCGCATCCGCCGCGATCGACGGCCTGGCCACCCTGCGGGAGCTGGTCCGCGAGGCGGACGGCCGCATCCAGGTGATGGCGGGCAGTGGGGTGGACGCCTCGAACGCCGCGGAGATCGCCGCGACCGGCGTCGACGCCCTGCACTTCTCGGCCAAGCGCGCCGTGAGCGCGTCCGGCGGGGTGCGGATGGGCTCGGCCTCCGACGGGGTCGGCGGCTACGAGGTCACCGATCGCGCCGCCGCGATCGCCACGGTGGCGGCGCTGCGCCCGTGACACGCGGCGGGGACGCCTGTCGGTGCGCGGAAACGCATCCGGGAGGGCGCCCGGGGATGCTCTTCCGCGCTCCGCACCGGCGGCGTCCGCAGCCGTAGACTCGGGGGCATGGCTGAGGCGACGACGGCGGAGTTCACCGACGCGGACGGCATCGCGATCGTCTACGACTCGTACCGGGCGGAGGGGGAGGCCCGCGGAGTCGTGCAGCTGCTGCACGGCGTCGGCGAGCACGCCGGACGGTACGGCGCGCTCATCGACGCCCTCACCGGCGCGGGGTTCCACGTCTACGCCGACGACCACCGCGGACACGGTCGCACCGGCATCCGCCAGCACGGCGGACCGGAGCGGCTCGGACGCCTGGGCAAGGGCGGGATGCGCGCCGCCGTCGCGGCGCTCTGGCAGCTCACCGGCATCATCAGGTCGGAGAACCCCGACCTCCCGCTCGTGCTGCTCGGGCACTCCTGGGGCTCGTTCCTCTCGCAGATGCTGCTCAACGAGCATCCCGAGGCCTATGACGCGGTGATCCTCAGCGGCTCCGCGTACCGCACACCCGCCGACATGAACGCCCTGCCGCTCAACGCGCGCTGGAAGACCCCGGACGCGACAGGACTGGAATGGCTCTCGCGCGACCCCGAGGTGTGGAGGTCCTTCCACGAGGATCCCCTGACGACCGAGACCGCGCTGCTCACCCTCTTCGGACCCGTCGAGGCCGCCCGGATGTACGGGCGCCCGCGCAAGCGGCTCGCCCGCGACGTGCCGCTGCTCCTCCTCGTGGGCCGGGACGATCCGGTCGGCGGGCCGAAGAGCGTGCACAAGCTCGCGGACGCCTACCGGAAGCGCTCGGGTCTCACCGACGTGACCACGCTCGTCTATCCGGATGCCCGGCACGAGATCTTCAACGAGCTCCAGCAGGAACAGGTGCGCGGCGACGTGCTCGCCTGGCTCGAGAAGCACTTCCCGTCCGGTCGCTGAGGGCGCTCGGGGCGGCGGGCGTTTCGTCTCGGGTGCGGCGCGTCCTCGCTCGACGAGCGGGCCGGAGCCCCGGGTCTTCGCTCTAGGCTGGAGCCATGCACGGTGAGTACAAGGTTCCCGGTGGCAAGCTCGTCGTCGTCGACCTCGAGGCGGTGGACGGGCGCATCCGCGGGTTCCGGCTCGCGGGCGACTTCTTCCTCGAGCCGGACACCGCGCTCGACGACATCAACCGCGCAGTCGACGGGCTGCCCGTCGAGGCCGACGCCTCCACGATCGCGGCCGCGGTGCGCGCGGCCCTCCCCGAGGGGGCGCAGCTGCTGGGCTTCTCCCCCGAGGCCGTCGGCACCGCGGTGCGCCGGGCTCTGGTGACCGCCCCCGGCTGGCGCGACTTCGACTGGGAGATCGTCCACGACGAGGCGGTGTCGCCGCGCATGAACCTCGCCCTCGACGAGGTGCTCACCGGCCGCGTCGGGGAGGGGCGCCGCCGTCCGACCCTGCGCATCTGGGAGTGGGACGAGTCGGCCGTGGTGATCGGCTCCTTCCAGTCGTACCGCAACGAGGTCGACCCCGAGGGGGCGGCGAAGCACGGATTCGACGTCGTCCGCCGCATCTCCGGCGGGGGCGCCATGCTCATGGGCTCGGGGCAGATCATCACCTACTCGCTCTACGTGCCGGCATCCCTCGTGCAGGGCATGACCTTCGCCGACTCCTACGCGTTCCTCGACGACTGGGTGCTGCAGGCGCTGCGGTCGCTCGGCATCGACGCCACCTATCAGCCGCTCAACGACATCGCTTCGCCCACCGGCAAGATCGGCGGCGCCGCCCAGAAGCGCCTCGCCAACGGCGGAGTGCTGCACCACGCCACCCTGTCGTACGACATCGACGGCCAGGTGATGACCGAGGTGCTGCGCATCGGGCGCGAGAAGCTCAGCGACAAGGGCACGGTGTCGGCCGCGAAGCGCGTCGACCCGCTCCGCAGCCAGACGGGCCTCTCCCGGGCCGAGATCATCGAGCGCTTCAAGGACACCTTCCGCTCGCTGACCGGCGCCGAGGACGGATCGATCAGCGCCGACGAGTACGCGGATGCGGAGGCGCTCGTCGTGTCGAAGTTCGCCACCGACGCCTGGCTGCACCGGGTGCCGTGACCGACCTCTCGGCGGGTCCGGAGACCCTCGCGCCCGCCGGACCCGGCGCGGTGGAGATCGTGCACGGCGACAACCTGGCGGTCGCGGCGACGCTGGAGTCCGGCTCGTTCACCCTCGTCTACCTCGATCCGCCGTTCAACACCGGCCGTACCCAGGAGCGCCAGCACGTCAGCGTGCGCCGGACCGACGCGGATGCCGAGGACGCCGAGCCCGACGCCGGGCGGGGCGCGGTGGAGATCAGCCACGGATTCCACGGCCACCGCTATGAGAGGGTGCGCAGCTTCCTCCACGCCTACGACGACCGGTTCGACGACTACGGCGACTTCCTCATGCCGCGCCTCGCCGAGGCCTGGCGGCTGCTCGCCGATGACGGCACGCTCTATCTGCACCTCGACTACCGTGAGGCCCATTACGCGAAGGTCATGCTGGACGCGGTCTTCGGGCGCGACGCGTTCCTCAACGAGATCATCTGGGCGTACGACTACGGGGCGAAATCGCGACGACGCTGGCCCACCAAGCACGACACGATCCTCGTCTACGCGAAGACCCCCGGGAAGCACGTGTTCAACGCCGATGACGTCGACCGCGAGCCCTACATGGCCCCGGGGCTGGTCACCCCGGAGAAGGCGGCCCGGGGGAAGCTCCCCACCGACGTCTGGTGGCACACGATCGTGCCGACCACGGGGCGGGAGAAGACCGGATACCCGACGCAGAAACCCGAGGGGGTGCTGCGCCGCATCGTGCGGGCGTCGAGCCGGCCGGGTGATCGGGTGCTCGACCTGTTCGCGGGCTCCGGGACGACGGGCGCGGTGGCGTCGGCGCTCGGCCGCGACGCCGTGCTCGTGGACGTGAACCCCGAGGCGATCCGCGTGATGCGCGCACGGATTCCGCACGCGAGCCTTCGCGAGGGGTGACGGCGGGCGCTCAGCGCGCTGTGGCGGGGAGCGGGCGCAGCAGGGCGAGGAACTGCTCGATGTGCGCGGGCATGTCGATGCCGGGATCGACGAGCCACGCGCTCTGCAGGCCGTCGGCGAGCACGCGGAGCGTTCGCACGATCCATCCGGGGTCGACGTCGTCGCGGATCTCCCCGCGCTCCTGCGCGGCGGCGAACAGCTCGCGGAAGGGCTCCTCGAGGAGCGCGGTGCGCTCGCGGAAGTACGCGTGCGCCGGATGCGCGGGGTCGCCGGCGGCCGCGGCGAGCTGGGCGTAGAGCTGCACGAGGCCGGGCACCGAGGCGTTGTGCCTGATCACGGCGAGGAACGCGGCCGTCGCATCCTGGTCGGCGTAGGTGCGGAGGTCGTGCTCGTCGCGGGCCTGGAGGATCGCCACGAACAGCTCCTCCTTGCTGCCGAAGTAGTGCAGGAGCCCGGCGGGGCTCAGCCCGGCGGCGTCGGCGATGTCGCGCACCGACGCGCCGCGATAGCCCTGGGCGGCCACGACGGCGAGGGCGGCGCCGAGGATCTCCTCGCGCTTGGCGATGCCCTTCGCGTACACAGCTCGTCCGGCCATCCCCTCAGCGTAGCCGCGCGCGGTGAGAAACCGAACGATGTTCGTGAATGCCTTGCGCGGGCGGCGGCGATCTGCGAGCATGTCGATGAATAACGAACAGTGTTCGGTTTTCGCCGGACCCGCTCGCCGAGGAGCACGCGATGGACACGCAGACCGACTACGTCGAGGTGCAGACGGCCGCCGGCCGGGTGCGCGGCGCCTGGCGCCCGACCACCGGCGGACGCGGCGCTCCGCGCTCGGCGGCGTTCCTCGGCATCCCGTTCGCCGAGCCTCCGGTGGGGGAGCTGCGCTTCGCCGCTCCCGTGCCGAAGGCCCCCTGGCGGGGCGTGCGCGATGCGCTGGCCTTCGCCCCCACCGCGCAGCGCGGCGATCCGGGTGTCACCCTGATCCCGGAGCCGTCGGTCCCGGGTGAGTCGACGCTCAACGTCAACGTGTTCACGCCGTCCCCGGGGAGCGCCGGGCCGGGGGCGGGACTCCCGGTGCTGGTGTGGATCCACGGCGGCGGCTACTTCGCGGGCTCCCCGGCGAGCCCCTGGTACGACGGTCGCAACTTCAACCGCGACGGCGTCGTCACCGTCTCCCTCTCGTACCGGCTCGGCTTCGACGGCTTCGGGTGGATCGAGGACGCCCCGTCCAACCGCGGTGTACGTGACTGGCTGCTCGCGCTCGAATGGGTGCAGGAGAACATCGCGGCCTTCGGGGGCGACCCCTCCCGCGTGACGATCGCCGGGCAGTCGGCGGGCGGCGGCGCCGTGCTCACCCTGCTCGGGATGGAGGCCGCCCAGCATCTCTTCCACGGCGTCTACGCGGTCTCCGGTGCGCTCGCCGACGTCTCCGCGGAGCGAGCCGAGGCGTTCGGGCGAGAGCTCGCCGCCGCGGGAGGCATCGCCCCGACGCGGGCGGGGTTCTCCTCGCTGAGCGAGGAGCGGGTGCTCGAGCTGCAGAAGAAGGCCACCGCCCTCGATCCCTCGTCGATGAGCACGATCATCGACGAGGGCCTGCCGCTCGGCCCCGCCGTCGACGGCGACCTGATCCGTCGCCCCACACCGGAATCGCTCCGCGCGGGTGTGGGCGCCGGCACTCCGCTGGTGCTCGGCGCGACCGACGACGAGTTCTCGATGGCCCTCGCCGATGCCGGGAAGGCGCTGCGGTGGGTGCCGCGCGGGATCCTGCTGGGCAAGCTCGGGCTGCCCCGGTCCGCACGCCGAGAGTACCTCGCGGCGAACGCCGACGTCGCCGCCCTCGGGAAGACCCGGCTCGCGGGGAGGCTGCTGACCGATCGGATGTTCCGGGTGGCGGTGCTGCGGATCCTCGCCGACCGCGGCGACGCCCCCACCTGGGCCTACCGGTTCTCCTGGCCCTCGGGACGCTTCGGCTTCGCGGAGCACTGCCTGGACGTGCCGTTCCTCTTCGACTGCCTCGACGGCCCCGCGATCGAGCCGCTGGCCGGATCCGCGGCGCCGCAGGGGCTCGCCGACGAGGTGCATGCGGCCGCGGTGTCGTTCGCCGAGCGCGGCGAGCCCGGCTGGCCGCGCTGGGACGACCGGGAGATCGCTCGGGTCTGGGACACCCCGTCGGAGGACCTCCCCGACGCCTACGCCTCCGTGAAGGCCCTGCGATGAGCGCCCGGCCTCCGCGGCATCCGTCCTCACCCGCCTCAGACACCGACAAGAAAGGCCGTCGCATGACCGACATCCCCGACTCCGTCTCCTCCCTCAGCGTCGAGCAGAAGGCCGCGCTCACGAGCGGCGCCGACTTCTGGACGACCAAGGCCGTCGGTGACGTGCCGAGCATCATGCTCACCGACGGCCCGCACGGCCTCCGCAAACAGGCGGGAGCCGGCGACCACCTCGGTCTCAACGACAGCGTCCCCGCGACGTGCTTCCCGCCGGCGACCGCGCTCGGCTCGACCTTCGATCCGGAGCTGGCGGAGCGGGTGGGCGTCGCGCTCGGTGTCGAATCGGCGATCGAGGACGTCGCCGTCATCCTCGGCCCGGGCATCAACATCAAGCGCTCGCCGCTGTGCGGCCGCAACTTCGAGTACGTGTCGGAGGACCCGATCCTCTCCGGCGCGATCGGGGCCGGACTCGTCCGCGGCATCCAGTCGCAGGGCGTCGGCTCCTCGCTCAAGCACTTCGCCGCGAACAACCAGGAGACCGACCGGATGCGCGCGAGCTCCGACGTCGATCCTCGGCCGTTGCGCGAGATCTACCTCCGCGGCTTCGAGCGCGTCGTCAAGGAGGCGCAGCCGTGGACGGTGATGTGCTCCTACAACCGGATCAACGGGGTGTACGCGTCGGAGGACCCGTGGCTGCTCACCCGGGTGCTCCGCGACGAGTGGGGCTTCGAGGGGCTGGTCGTCTCAGACTGGGGCGCGGTGAACGACCGCGTCGCGGCGCTCGCCGCCGGCCTCGACCTGGAGATGCCCGCCAGCGGCGGGGAGACCGATGCGCAGATCGTCGCCGCCGTCTCCGCGGGGCTGCTCGCCCCCGCGGTGCTCGACACCGCGGCCGGGCGGATCGCGGACCTCGTCGCGAAGTCGCGGCGGCGCCCGGCAGCCGAGGGCCCGCTCGACGTCGACGCCCACCATGCGCTCGCCCGTGAGGTGGCGGGGCGTTCGATCGTGCTGCTGCGCAACGAGCCGGTCGACGGCGTCCCGCTGCTCCCTCTCGCCGAGGGGGCGTCGATCGCGGTGATCGGCGAGTTCGCCCGCACGCCCCGCTACCAGGGCGGCGGCTCCTCGCACATCAACCCGACCCGGCTCGACGATGCGCTCGGCGCCCTCACCGCGGCGGCGGGGTCGCAGCGCGTCGCGTTCGCGCCGGGCTTCTCCTTCGACCCCGCGACCCCGGAGGCGGACGCCGCGCGGCTGAGGGACGAGGCCGTGCGCCTCGCGGCGGCGCAGGACGTCGTCGTGGTGTTCCTCGGCCTGACAGACGCCGAGGAGTCGGAGGGCTTCGACCGCGAGCACATCGATCTGCCGCCCGTGCAGCTCGCCCTGCTCGACGAGGTCGTCGCCGCCAACCCCCGCACCGTCGTCGTGCTCTCGAACGGCTCCGTCGTCGCACTGCCCTTCGCCGACCGTGTGCCGGCGATCGTCGAGGCCTGGCTGCTCGGGCAGGCGGGCGGCTCTGCGACGGCGGACGTGCTGACCGGGGCGGTGAACCCCTCCGCGCGCCTGGCGGAGACGATCCCGGTGCGCCTGGAGGACACCCCGGCCTTCGGCAGCTTCCCCGGCTCCTTCGGGCACGTCCGGTACGGCGAGGGCGTGCTCGTCGGGTACCGCTGGTACGACGCGCGCCGGATGCCGGTGGCCTACCCGTTCGGCCACGGGCTGTCGTACACCGCGTTCTCCTATGGGGACGCGACGGCCGAGGTGCAGGCGGACGGGGACCTCGTGGTGACGGTGCCGGTCACGAACACCGGATCGCGGGACGGACGCGAGGTCGTGCAGGTGTACGTCGCGCCGGCGGCCTCGGCCGTGGAGCGTGCGCCGCGGGAGCTGAAGGCGTTCTCCTCGGTCGAGGTGCCCGCGGGCGGGACGGTCGCGGTGTCGCTGACCGTGCGGCGCGCTGACCTCGCCTACTGGGACGTCCGCGTGGACGGGTTCGTCGTCGAGGGCGGCGTGTACCGTGTCGAGGCGGGCGCATCGAGCCGCGACATCCGCGCGGTCGCCGAGGTCGCGATCACCGGAGACGAGGTGTCGCTGCCCCTGACCATGGAGTCGTCGATCGCGGACGTGCTCGCGCATCCGATCGCCGGTCCGCTCGTCGCCCAGCAGCTTGCTGCCGCGAGGGGGATGATGGACGGCGCGATGGATGCCGGGATCATGGGCGACGAGGCGATCGCGAAGATGATGTCCTCGTTCCCGATCGGGCGCCTGGCGGGCTTCCCCGGGATGAGCGTCGACCGTGCGCAGGTGGAGCAGCTGATCGCCGCCGCGAACGCCTGAGGGGCCGCCGCACGGACGGGCCGGGGCTCCGTCCGTGCGGGCTCAGCGGGAGAGGAACGCCTCGGCGAGGGCGTCGCGCACCAGGCGGATGCCCTCGCCGGATCGGGCGGCGTCGCGCACGGCGGTGAACACCTCGCGCACCGGATGTCCCGGCAGATCGGCGACCGTCGTCGAGGGCGGCGCATCGCCCCAGATGAGGTCGGGCAGCATGCCCACGGCGTGCCCCGACTCCACCAGCCGCACATGGGCGGTGAGGTCGGCGGCCTCGAAGCGCACATCGGGCTCGAAGCCGGCCGCCCGGCACTGCTGCATCGCCCACTGCCGGGCCGCCGTGCCTGCCGGCTCCATCACCCAGACACGGTCGTGCAGCGCGCGGAGCGGGGCCGGGGGCTCCGACGGCGGCAGCACGATGCGGATCGGGTCCTCGCCGAGCAGCTCGTGCGTCACGCCCTCGCGCCGCTCGCGGGTGTGCCCGGGGTACTGCTCGGCGATCACCAGGTCGAAGCGGCGGGCCGCCAGCTCGAAGAGGCTCTCCTCGGGCGGCAGCGCGGCGAGTTCCACCCGCAGGCGGGGCTCCCGGGCGGCGAGCAGCGTGAGGGCGGCGGGCACGATCGTCTCCGCCGCGGTCGGCATCGCGGCCAGGCGCACCGGCTCGAGCGACGGGCCGCCCGCGAGCGCGGCCCGCGCCCCCTCGTCGAGCTCGAGGGCGCGGGCCGCATGGGCGGCGAGCACCCGGCCGGCCGGGGTCAGTCGCACCCGGCGTCCGTCCGGCTCGAGCAGGGCGACGCCGGCCTCGCGCTCCAGGATGCCGAGCTGCTGGGACACGGTCGACGGGCTGTAGGAGAGCGAGGCGGCGACCTCGGCGATCGTGCCGCGGAGGGCCAGCTCGTGCAGCATCCGCAGGCGTCGCAGCTCGAACATCGCATCCCCCGTTCTCATCGAAGACATCGAACATTATCCGTCATGAATGATCGCTTTTCATAGTGGATGATGCGGCCCACACTGAAAGGATGAGTGCCCCCGCCCCCCGCGCCGACGCATCCCTCACCGACCTCTCCGCCCTCGCCGACGACGCCGTCGCGCTCGTGCGGACGTGGCTCGCCGAGAGCCGTGAGATCCCGGTGGACACCGCGGCGCAGCGCCTCGCCGGCGTGCTGCGCGATCCGAACGGGCTCGACTTCACGGTCGGCTTCGTCGACGGTGTCGTGCGCCCCGAGGACACCCGGGTCGCGGCCCGCCGGCTCAAGGAGCTCGTGCCCCTCACCCCGAAGTTCCTCCCCGCGCCGCTGCGGGCCGCGATCGCGCTCGGCGGCGCCTTCGCCCCCGCGTTCCCGGGCATCGTCGTGCCGATCAGCCGTCGTGTGCTGCGCGGGATGGTGCGGCACCTCATCGTCGACGCGCGCGACGAGAAGCTCGGCGCCGCGATCCGGCACATCCGCGAGTCGCAGGACGTGAAGCTCAACGTCAACCTGCTCGGTGAGGCGATCCTCGGGCGCGACGAGGCGGCCCGCCGGCTGGAGGGCACCCGGCGCCTGCTGCAGCGCGCCGACGTGGACTACGTCTCGATCAAGGTGTCCTCCACCGTCGCCCCGCACAGCCCGTGGGCGTTTGACGACGCGGTGGCGCACGCTGCCGAGGCGCTGCGGCCGCTCTACGACATCGCCGCCGCCGGGCGGAAGTTCATCAACCTCGACATGGAGGAGTACAAGGACCTCGACCTCACGATCGCGGTCTTCACCGGCATCCTCGACCGCCCCGAGTTCCGCGATCTCGAGGCGGGCATCGTGCTGCAGGCGTATCTGCCCGACGCCCTCGGGGCGATGATCCGCCTGCAGGAGTGGGCGGCCGCCCGCGTCGCAGCCGGGGGTGCGCCCGTCAAGGTGCGCGTCGTGAAGGGCGCCAACCTCCCGATGGAGACGGTCGACGCCGAGTCGCATGGCTGGCCCCTGGCCACCTGGCCGACCAAGCAGGCCTCGGACGCCTCGTACAAGGCGGTGCTCGAGTACGCGCTGCGCCCGGAGCACGTCGGCAACGTGCGCATCGGCGTCGCCGGGCACAACCTCTTCGACATCGCCCTCGCCTGGCTGCTCGCCTCGAAGCGGGGCGTCACCGAGGGGATCGAGTTCGAGATGCTGCTGGGCATGGCGTCCGCGCAGGCGACCGTCGTCAAGCGCACCGTGGGCTCGCTGCTGCTCTACACCCCGGTGGTGCATCCCGACGAGTTCGACGTCGCGATCGCCTACCTCATCCGCCGCCTCGAAGAGGGTGCCTCGCACGAGAACTTCATGTCGGCGGTGTTCGACCTCGACGCCGACCCTGCGCTGTTCGAGCGGGAGAAGGACCGCTTCCTCGCCTCGATCGCCGACGTCCCCGCCGAGGTGCCCGGCCCGAACCGCGTGCAGGATCGCAGGCAGGCCCCGGCCCCGGCGGCGGCCTCCGGCTTCGAGAACACCCCCGACACCGATCCCTCCCTGCGCGCCAACCGCGAATGGGCCGACGGCATCCGCTCCCGGATGGCCGGCTCCGTGCTGGGGAACGAGACCGTCACGGCGAACACGCTCTCGACGGAGGACGAGGTGTCCGCGCGGATCGCGTCGGCGGTCGCCGCCGGCGAGGCCTGGCGTGCGCGGGGCGCGGCCGGTCGCGCGGAGATCCTGCATCGCGCCGGCGACATCCTCGAGGCGCGCCGCGCCGACCTGCTCGAGGTGATGGGGTCCGAGGCGGGCAAGGTCATCGAGCAGGGCGACCCGGAGGTGTCCGAGGCGATCGACTTCGCGCACTACTACGCGGAGAGCGCCAAGGATCTCGCCGACGTCGACGGCGCCGAGATGCACGCCGTCGGCCTCACCGTGGTGACCCCGCCGTGGAACTTCCCCGTCGCGATCCCGGCCGGATCGACCCTGTCGGCCCTCGCGACCGGCTCCCCGGTGATCATCAAGCCCGCCCGTCAGGCCCGGCGCTCCGGCGCGGTGATGGTCGAGGCGCTCTGGGAGGCCGGCGTGCCGCGCGAGGTGCTGCAGTACGTGCAGCTCGACGGGCGGGAGCTGGGCGCCCGCCTCGTGAGCGACCCCGCGGTCGGCCGCGTGATCCTCACCGGCGGCTTCGAGACCGCCGAGCTGTTCCGCGGGTTCCGCGAGGACCTGCCGCTGCTCGCCGAGACGAGCGGCAAGAACGCGATCATCGTCACCCCGTCGGCCGACCTCGACCTCGCCGCGAAGGACGTCGCCTACTCGGCGTTCGGGCACGCGGGTCAGAAGTGCTCCGCCGCGTCGCTCGTCGTCCTCGTCGGCTCGGCCGCGACCTCGGAGCGCTTCCGCCGCCAGCTCGTCGACGCGGTCCGCTCCTACGACGTCGGGGCCCCCTCCGACGGGTCGAACCGCATCGGCCCCCTGATCGGCCCGGCCGAGGGCAAGCTCCTCTCCGCGCTCACCACCCTGCACCCCGACGAGTCGTGGATGCTGGAGCCGGAGAGGCTCGACGACGCCGGTCAGCTCTGGCGTCCGGGCATCCGCGACGGCGTGAAGCGCGGCAGCGAGTTCCACCGGGTGGAGTACTTCGGGCCGGTGCTCGGCGTGATGACGGCCGGATCCCTCGCCGAGGCGATCGACATCGTCAACGACATCGACTACGGCCTCACCAGCGGCATCCACTCGCTGGACGAGGACGAGATCCAGCAGTGGCTCGCGCGGATCGAGGCGGGCAACGTGTATGTCAACCGCGGCACCACCGGCGCCATCGTGCAGCGCCAGCCGTTCGGCGGCTGGAAGAAGGCGGCCGTGGGGGCGGGTTCCAAGGCCGGCGGCCCGAACTACCTCGTCGGGCTCTCCGAGTGGACGGACGCCGCGGTGCAGTCGTCCACGGCGCTCGACGCCCTCGCGTCCTCGGCGGTCGCGCTGGTCGAGGGCGACGACGCGGAGTGGCTGCGCGGCGCGCTCGCCACCGACATCGACGCCTGGGCCGCGGAGTTCGGCGTCGTCCGCGACGCGACCGGCCTGGAGACCGAGCAGAACGCGCTGCGCTATCAGGCGGTACCGGTGGCCGTACGGTTCGAGGGTGATCGGGTCGCCGAGCTGCTGCGCGTGGTCGCCGCCGGTCGCCGCACCGGCTCGCGGGTGACCGTGACCGCCGCGGAGGCGCTGTCCGCGCCGGTGGTGACCTGGCTCGGCTCGCACGACGTCACGGTCGTGGTGGAGGACGCCGCCGCCTGGGCATCCCACGCCGTGCGCCTCGCGGCGGCGGGCGGCCGGGTGCGTCTGGTCGGCGCCTCTGCGTCGGCGACCGCGGAGGCCGTCCACGGTGCGCCGGGTCTCGCCCTGTACGCGAACCCGGTGGTCGCCGCGGGACGCGTGGAGTTGCTGACCTTCCTGCGCGAGCAGGCCGTGTCGGTCACCGCGCACCGCTTCGGCACCCCGCACCGCTACGAGATCCCGGTGCTCGACCCCGTGCGCTGAACCGGGCCCGGGCGGAGCGCCCGGCATTCCGCGGGGCCTTCGTGCCTTCCGCGGAGTGCTGGGCGTTCCGCCTGTTTCCGGGTGGGTGTGGGGGCGTTCCGTTTCGCGGTCGGTGTCCCGTTCTGCGGGTGGTGTCCCGTTTTGCGGACGGTGTCCCGTTTTGCGGACGGTGTGGGCGGATGTGTGCGGTATTCGTGACGGGGTCCGCGGTTCGGGCGGGTGGGCGCCGGGGCGAGGGCGCATCTGTGTGTCGGGGACGTGTCTCGTTCTGCGGACGGTGTCCCGTTTCTCGGACGGTGTAGGCGGATGTGTGTGGTGTTCGTGACCGAGTCCGCGGTTCGGGCGGCGGGATGCCGGGGCGAGGGCGCATCTGTGTGTCGGGGACGTGTCTCGTTCTGCGGACGGTGTCCCGTTTCTCGGACGGTGTAGGCGGATGCGTGCGGTACTCGTGACAGGGTCCGCTGTTCGGGCGGCGGGCGCGGGGCATCCACGGGCGCGGGGGCATCCAGGGGTAGCGTCCTCGATTCACGGACGGCATCCCGTTCTGCGGACCCCGTGGCCGCGGTGTTCGTGACCGGCTCTGTGGTTCGAGGCGGCGAGGCCTCGGGACGCGGTGTATGTCACGGGGCGGCGTGGCGTCCCGTTTCGCGGACGGTGTCCCGTTCTGCGGACGGTGTGGGCGGATGTGTGTGGTATTCGTGACGGGGTCCGCTGTTCGGGCGGGTGGGCGCCGGGGCGCGGTGCGTCCGGGTCTGGCGTGGCGTCTCGTTTCGCGGACGGTGTCCCGTTTCTCGGACGGTGTGGGCGGAGGTGTGCGGTGTTCGTGACAGGGGCCGCGGTTCGGGCGGGTGGGCGCCGGGGCGCGGTGCGTCCGGGTCTGGCGTCGCGTCTCGTTTCGCGGACGGTGTCCCGTTCTGCGGACGGTTCGAGGCGGGTGTGTGCGGTGTTCGTGACAGGGGCCGCGGTTCGGGCGCGGCGGCCGCGGTTCGGGCGCGGCGGGCGCCGGGACACGGGCGCATCCGTGTCGGGATGTGTCTCGTTCCGCGGGTGGTGTACCGTTTCGCGGACTCTGGGGCCGGGCGGTGTTCGTGACAGGGGCGGCGGGGGCAACCGAACGGACGGCGATGCCGTGATCCGTCCGTGTCGCGAACGGCGCGGAGGTGGTCAGGCGAGGGGCAGGGCTCCGTCGTAGGCGGCGGCCGATACGCCGAGTCCGCTCGTCGCGCCGAACACCCGGGCCGTACCCGGATCGCTGCGCCAGTCGGGCCAGCCGGGCGCGCCGGTGCGGACGAAGGCGGCCGCGGCGCCGTGCATCTCGTCGGCGAGCGACTGCGGCGGATGCGGGCCGGCGTGCGCGGCCACGTGATCCTCCTCGAGTCGATCCCACCAGAAGGGGACGTCGAGGCAGTGGTATGACCAGCCCTTCGTCGGTGACACCCAGGAGAACCGGTATGCCCAGGTCGGGGCATCCGCTCTGGCCTCGGCGACGCGCACGACCAGCGAGCGGAACACGCGGTCGGTGACGAAGCGTCCGAGCACCGCGGGGGTGGGGCCGAGCCGGGGATTCGCGGCCCGCCAGGTCCGTCGCGTGCGCCGGTCCTTCTCGAGGGCGCGCAGCGCGAGGCAGGAAGGGATGAAGCGGAGCACCCGTGGCGCGCGGTCCAGGACCATCGTGAACTCGTCGTCGGTGGCGCCGAGGAGAAGCGGCTTGTCGGCGCCGACCCCGGCAGCGATCGACTCGACCGTCGGACGTGTGATGAGCTCGCCGTCGACGATCGGCCCCCAGGGGAGCCCGTCGGCGAGGGTCGCGAGTGTCGCGGCGAGGCCGGTCTTGCCCAGCAGCGACGCCTCGTACTGCCGCTTGGTGAGCTGTGCCTCGGTCCTGGCGAGGAAGCCCTCCCGTGTGGGCTCCGTGCCGACGAGCTCGGCGAGGCGGATGCTGCGGCGGCGGGCGATGTCGCGGGAGAGGTCGCCGAGGGCTCCGGAGACCGAGAACGCCGCGTGGAAAAGGTGCTGTGCGGAGGGCATCCCGAGCAGGGTGAGCACCGCGCCCCCGCCGGCGGACTGGCCCGAGATCGTGACGCGCGAGGGGTCGCCCCCGAATGCGGCGATGTTCTGCTGCACCCACTCCAGCCCCGCGATCCAGTCGCGCACGCCGCGGTTGTCCGGTGCGCCGTCGATGACGCCGAAGCCGTCGAAGCCGAGGCGGTACGACACCGTGACGGTCACGATGCCGTCGCGTCCGAAGGAGGCGCCGTCGTACCAGGGGCTCGCGGGCGAGCCCGAGGAGTACCCTCCTCCGTGGATCCAGACCAGCACGGGCAGGCCATCGGCATCGGCCGGGGCGAACACGTTCACGTTGAGGGTGGACTCCCCGGGAACACTCGGCTCGGGGATGATCGCATCCGGCTCCTCCCGGCGCTGCGGGGTCGCGCCGTAGGCCGTCGCATCCCGCACCTCGGTCCACGGCGCGGGAGGCTGCGGGGCCCCGAAGCGTCGCTCGCCGACGGGAGGCGCCGCGAACGGGATGCCGAGGAACGCGACCGATCCGTCGTCACGGCGGATACCGCGCACCGGACCGGAAGCGGTCGTGACGATCGGTTGCATCTCCTCAGTATGCCGGGGCTTCCGATGGGCGGGCCGGGAGAGCCTGTCCCGTTTCGCGGATGGTGTCCCGTTTCGCGGGCGGTTCGGTGGGATGTGTCCGGTGTTCGTGACGGGGTCTGCTGTTCGGGTGGAGGGGGCGGTAGGCGGGTGTCCCGGTTCGCGGATGGTGTCCCGTTTCGCGGGTGGTTCGGTGGGATGTGTCCGGTGTTCGTGACGGGGTCTGCTGTTCGGGCGGGGCGCACCGCGCCGGACCCGAGGAGGGTGATCCCTGACGGCCGGATCAGGCGAGCGGCTTCACCCGGCGGCGTTCGAAGAGGCGCAGGTGCGGGCGTTCCTCGACCTTCGTGGCGCCGTCCTCGACCCAGCCGTGCCGTTCGTAGAACGCCGCCGCCCGATCGTTGCCGTCGAGCACCCAGAGATAGGCGCTGCGGTATCCGTCGTCCTTCAGGCTCTGCTCGACCTCGGCAAGCAGGGCGCGACCGGCTCCCGTCGACCAGGAATCCGGGTGCGCGTAGATGCCCCACAGCTCGCCTGCCTCGGAGAGGTCGTCCTCCCGCGCCGCGCCGAACGACGCCCAGCCGACGATTCGACGATCGCGCTCGGCGACGAGTGTGCGGGAGCGCTCGTCGCGTTCGGCGAGGAGACGCGCCCACCCCTTCTCCCGCTCGGACACGGAGAGGTCGTCCAGCACGGCCTGCGGCATCAGTCCGCGATACGCCTCCTGCCACGAGCGCACGTGCACGACCGCGACGCCGTGCGCGTCGTCGGGGACGGCCTCGCGGATCAGCATGCGGCCATGTTACGCATCCGGATGTGGTCGCGCCCCGGCCGTGCGCGTCGTCGCATCTCCGGAGGGCGACCGTGTGAAGGCGTGAATGCGGGCGTCGAGGGGCGGATCCGAACCGGACGACGCATTCGGGATGCCGGCCGGTTGCTGACTCGCGCCGGTACGTTGCGCGAGGCCCACGGGCGTGACCACCGTGGAGCAGGATCAGAGGCGAAGACCTCGCGCGCGGACTCGGACGAGGTCCCGCCCCACCCGGGCGTGACGGCGCGCAGGGGCGTGAAGGCGCGCAGGGGCGTGGAGGCTGCGCCCCACCCGCCCATGACTACGCGTCGCGGCGGGGCCCCGCCGCGGGGGTGACCGTGAAGGTGTGCGGCGCGGCGAAACCGGCATCGGCGAAGGCGCGCCCCACGGCCTCGGACACGGCGCCGACCCGTTCCCGGTCGACGAGGGCGATCGCGGCGCCCCCGAATCCGCCGCCGGTCATGCGCGCCCCGACCGCTCCGGCGGCCAGCGCGGTGTCGACGGCGGCGTCGAGCTCCGGCACCGAGATCTCGAAGTCGTCGCGCATCGAGGCGTGGGAGGCGATCAGGAGGTCCCCGATCGCGCGCGGGCCGTGCTCGCGCAGCGCGACGACCGTGTCGAGCACGCGCTGGTCCTCCGTGACGACGTGCCGCACGCGGCGGAAGGTCGCGTCGTCCATCAGCTCCGCGGCGCGGGGCAGGTCGGAGGGATGCAGGTCGCGCAGCGCAGGGACGCCCATGATCGCCGCGCCCCGTTCGCAGGCCGCACGGCGGTCACGGTAGCCGCCCGTGGCGTGCGCGTGCTCGACGCGCGTGTCGATCACGAGGACCTCGAGTCCGGCGGGGGCGAACCCGGTCGGAATCGACTCGGCCCGCAGCGTACGGCAGTCGAGGAAGGTCGCCGCATCCGCCCTCCCGAGCATCGACGACATCTGGTCCATGATCCCGGTGGGCGCACCCACGGCCTCGTTCTCCGCCTTCCGGCCCGCCTGCGCGAGTGCGACGGCGTCGAGTCCGAGGCCCCAGAGCGCGTTGAGCGCGGCGCCGGTCGCCCCCTCGATCGCGGCGGAGGAGGAGAGGCCGGCCCCGATCGGCACATCGGAGGCGATGGCGATGTCCAGACCGGGGAGCGCGGAAGCGTCGTTCGCCGCCGCGCTCAGCGCCCAGGCGACGCCGAGCGGATAGGCCGACCACTCCGGCACGCGAAGTCCGTCGTGCGACGGGAACAGTGCGGCCAGCTCGCCGATCCCCGCTTCGACCGGCGTCTCGGCGAAAGTGGAGGCGACGCGGATCCGCCCGTCCCGGCGGCGGCTCACCGCGGCATAGGTGCGGTGCGGGATCGCGAAGGGCAGCACGAATCCCTCGTTGTAGTCGGTGTGCTCGCCGATGAGGTTGACCCGTCCCGGCGCGGACCACACGCCCTCGGGGTCGGCGCCGGTGAGGGTGCGGAGCAGGTCGACGGCGGTGTTCTGAGCGGTCATCGGGATTCCTCGGGGCGTGCGGTCAGGCGGAGACGGAGGCGACGGCGTCGCGGAGCCGGGCGGCGGCATCCTCCGGCAGGATCTCGGCCGTCCAGGCGGACATCGCCGCCTCGGATCCGGCGAGGAACTTCATCTTGTCCACGGCGCGGCGCGGGCTCGTGAGCTGCAGGTGCATCCGCATGCTGTCGCGGCCGAGGCGCACCGGAGCCTGATGCCAGGCGGCGATGTACGGCGTCGGGGTGTCGTAGAGCGCATCGACACCGCGCAGCAGTCGCAGATACAGCGGTGCGAGCTCATCCCGTTCCTCGGCCGTCAGGCCCGTGAAGTCGGCGGCGTGGCGATGCGGCATCAGATGCACCTCGAGCGGCCAGCGTGCGGCGAAGGGCACGAACGCGGTCCAGTGCTCGCCCTGCAGCACGACCCGCGACGAAGACCGCTCGGCGTCGAGGATGCGGGCGAAGAGGTCGGGCGAGGTGCGCCCGATCGCGTCGAGCATCTGCGCGGTGCGGGGCGTGACGTACGGGTAGGCGTAGATCTGGCCGTGCGGATGCGGGAGCGTGACGCCGATCGCCTCGCCGCGGTTCTCGAACGGGAACACCTGCTCGATGCCGGGCAGGGCGGAGAGCGCCGCGGTGCGATCGGCCCAGGCCTCGATGACCGTGCGGGCGCGGACGACCGACTGGGTGCCGAAGGATCCGGACGCCTCCGGGCTGAAGCAGACGACCTCGCAGCGGCCGATGCTCGTGCGGGTGCGTCCGATCCCCGGATGCCCGAGGTCGTCGAGGCCGCGCGGAGGGTCGGCGGCGGCCGGTGTCTCGCCGGTCACCGCCGCGAGGGCGGGGCCGAAGGAGGGGGAGCGGTTCTCGAACACCGCGACGTCGTAGAGCGACGGCACCTCGGATGGATTGTCCCCGGTCTGGGGGGCGAGCGGATCGGCGTCGGCGCCGGGCAGCATCACGCGGTTCTGGCGCTTGGTGGCGTAGGTGATCCAGTCGCCGGCGAGCACGTCCTGTCGCATCGTCGCGGTCTCGGGGCGGGGGTCGAGCACTCGGGCGTCGACACGGCGCTCGGCGCCGAGCGCGGATCCCGGGTCGTCGTAGTAGACCAGCTCGCGGCCGTCGGCCAGGCGGGTGTCGCGGGCGACTACGCCGGCGCCGAGGGTGCGCGAGGCGGGAACGGAGGAGATGTTCACGTCAACACGGTAACTCTACGGGGATGGTAACGTCAACAGGCACGAGTGGGAGGAAGCGGATGTCGCAGAAGCGCGTCTCGATGGCGATGGTGGCCGCCCACGCCGGGGTGTCGGGGCAGACGGTGTCGCGGGTCGCGAACGGCAGCCCCCATGTCGACCCGGACACCAGGGCTCGTGTGGAGCGGGCGATGGGCGAGCTGGGTTACCGGCCGAACCGAGCGGCGCGGGCGCTGCGCACCGGGCGGTCGCACACTCTCGGGGTCGTGGCGCAGACGCTCGCCACGGTGGGCAACTCGCGGATGCTCCAGGCCATCGCCGACGCCGCGTCGGCCCGTGGGTACGCCCTCACGGTGGTCACGCTGGGCGGCGGCGGAGACATCGCCGACGCGTTCGCCCGGCTGCACGAGCAGGGTGTCGACGGGGCGATCGTGCTGAACGAGGCGACCGCGCTCGCCCGAGAGGCACCGCCGGCCGGCCTGCAGCTCGTGGTCGTCGACTCGGCCCCCGACGACCGGTTCACGGTGATCGGCACGGATCACGCCGAGGGGGCGCGCATCGCCACCGCCCACCTCCTCGCCGCGGGGCATCGGACCGTGCACCACCTGGCGGGGCCCGCGGGATCCTTCGCCGCGGACGAGCGGGAGCGGGGATGGCGCGTGGCCCTCGGAAGGCGACGCGCCCCGGAGGCGCTCCGCGGCGACTGGACGGCGCGCGCGGGGTATGACGCCGGCCGGTCCCTCGCCGTCCGGGATGAGGTCACCGCCGTGTTCGCGGCGAACGACCAGATGGCGCTCGGTCTGTTGCGCGCCCTCGCGGAGGCGGGGAGGAGAGTGCCGGAGGACGTCGCCGTGATCGGGTTCGACGACATCGCGGACGCGGCCGACTACCGCCCGCCGCTGACCACGCTCCGGCAGGACTTCGACGCGCTCGGCGAGCTGGCCGTGCGGGCACTGGTGTCCCGGATCGAGGCCGCCGTGCCCGGGGGCGCCGACGGGACCGTCGATCCCGGCACGATGCCTCCGGCGGTGCTCGCCCCAGCGACCCTCGTCCGCCGCTCGAGCGCCTGATTCCCGGCCCCGGCCCTCCGGCCCCGGCCCTCCGGGTGCGTCTATTCGTCGCAATGTCTCGTTATCCGACCCGAATAACGAGACATTGCGACGAATAGACGGTGTGGGCAGCCTCGGGGGTGTGGGCATTGCCCGGGGGTCACGGTTGCGGGCCGGGGCGTCGCGTGCGCGTTAGCAGCGGGAGGCCGATGCGGCCCGCCTGCGGGATCGCGAGCACGAGCGCCGAGAGCACAACGAGGATCGGATACTGCGCGATGAGCTGATCCGATGACCAGTACAGCATCAGCGTGCCGATCGAGCAGAGCGCGACGATCACGGTCCACACCCGGCCCCCGCCGAGGATGAGCAGCACGCCGAGCAGCACTTCGAGCGCGGGGATCGCGATGCCGAACAGGCCCGGCGCGGTGCGCATCAGGTCGCCGAGCGGCGCGAAGAACCAGGGGACGCGCGTGTTCCCGGCGGAGCCTTCCGCCACGAGGAGGATGTCGGATGCGCCGAAGCCCGCGCGGTATTTGAGGACGCCCTCGAGCAGCCACAGCACCCCGGCGGCGACCCTCGCCGCACCGCCGAGCAGCGATGCGGCGAGGGCGATCCGTCCGCGTGCGGGCGCGATCCGGCTCCCGCTCATGAGAGCGCGGCGGCGCCGAACACCGCCTTGGCCTTGTCGCAGTGGATCACGACATCGGTGTACTTCGAGAGGTCGACATCCTTCAGGGAGAACGTCTGGGAGGCCTTGTCGAAGGCGACGGCGTCGATCTGCATGCCCGCGGAGACGGCGGCCTCGTCGGTGCCGTTCGCGAGGTAGACGTGCAGGTCGGGCCCCTCGTCCGAGGAGAAGCCCTCGAGCGTCAGCTCGGTGTCGGAGACGGTCACCGTTCCGGCGACCTTCTTGCCGTTCAGGCCCATGAAGTCGCCCTTCTTCATGGCCATGTCCATCGGCTTGTCCGTGGACATCGAGTCGCTCGACGAGGACGGCTTCATGGGCTCGTCGGAGGTGCCTCCGGCGCTGCACCCGGCGAGGGACAGCCCGACGAAGAGCAGGGCGGCGGGGATGACGGCGGTCTTGCGCATGATCTTTCTCCTTCCCGGCGGGACTCTCTCGCCGGATGCGGGAACAGGGACGCTGACGACGGTAGGCAGGGGCGGCGGCCCGCCGGGGGAGTTCTTTCGGAGACGTAACAACCCGATGCCCTCGGGCATCCGCGCGGATTAGCCTCGGAGCATGCCGGAGTCGCCCCGTGCCGTCCTCGTGGAGGACGACCCCACCGTCCGCGGTGCCGTGGACGGTTATCTGCGCGCCAACGGATACCGGGTGGCGGCGTTCGACAACGGCCTGGCGGCGTTGCGCGCCGTGCGCGACGAGGTGCCGGACGTGCTCATCGTGGACCGGATGCTCCCGGGCATCAGCGGCGACGAGCTGTGCCGCGAGGTGCGGGGGTTCTCGTCCGCCCCGATCATCATGCTCACCGCCCTCGGCGAGGTGGAGCAGCGGATCGAGGGCCTCGAGACCGGCGCCGACGACTACCTCGTCAAGCCCTTCGCGTTGCGCGAGCTGCTGCTGCGGGTCGGCGCGCTCATCCGGCGCTCGCGCGCGGCGGATGCGCCGACGCGGGTCGTCGTGCGCGGGGACTTCACCGTCGACCCCGCGCGTCGCCAGGTGCGCGTGCGCGACCGGGAGGTCGTGCTGGCGGCGCGCGAATACGAGCTTCTCGCGTACCTGGTGGAGAACGCCGGGCGGACGCTGTCGCGCGACGAGATCCTCCGCGAGGTGTGGGGCTGGTCCTTCGGTGAGGCGTCGACCGTGACCGTGCACGTGCGGAGGCTGCGCGAGAAGATCGAGGACGATCCGCGGCATCCGCTCTATCTGCTCACCGAGTGGGGTGTCGGGTACCGCTTCTCGACCGGAGGTGAGGCCGCATGATGCCGCTGGGGGTCGTGGACGTCGTCGCGATCGTCGTCACCTGTCTGCTCTGCGCGGGCGCCGTGGCGCTCGTCGCGGCACTCGTGCTGATGCGCGCCCGTCGCGCGGGGCTGGCGTTCCGCTTCGGCGTCGTGGGCAGCGCCGCGGTGCTGGCGCTGGCGCTGTCGGTGCTCGCGATCGCGCTGCAGATGTACATCTCGCCGCATGACCTGACCGTGCTCGTCTGGGTCGTGTGCGTCGCCCTCGTGTTCGCGCTGGCCGCGGCGTGGGTGGCCGGACGGGCGGCGCGGTCGTCCCTCGCCGGCCTCTCCGACGCCGTGCAGCGGGTCGGAGAGGGTGACGTCGTCGAGCCGGGGAGCAGCGGGTGGCGGGAGATCGATGAGCTCTCGGCCCAGCTGGCGGACGTGTCGGCACGGCTGAGCGAGGCGCGCGCCGAGCTGGAGAAGGCCGACTCGGATCGCCGTCGGTTCCTCGCATGGATCTCACACGATCTCCGCACGCCTTTGACGAGCATCCGCGCGCTCGCCGAGTCGATGGAGGCGGGGCTGCACGAGGATGCGGCGGCGTTCCCCTCGCAGGTGCGGTCGCAGGTCGAGACGCTGGGGCGGATGGTGGACGACCTCTTCGAGCTGTCGCGGATCACGTCCGGGGCGCTGCGGCTGCGGACGGAGCAGGTCGATCTGCTCGACATCGTCTCGGATGCGGTCGCGGACGTGCGTGCGCCGGCCGCGGAGCGCGGGGTGCGCATCGTGCAGCGCGGCATCGCGGGGCACGTGCTCTGGGCGGATCCGCATCAGCTCGGCCGGGTGATCGTGAACCTGCTCACGAACGCGATCCGTCATGCGCCCCGGGGGTCGGACATCCTCCTGTTCGCCGAGTCCCCGGATGAGCGGCGCCTCGTGCTCGCCGTGCTCGACCGGGGCGGCGGCGTGGCGGTCGAGGACCTCGACCGGATGTTCGATGCGGGCTGGCGGGCCGATGCCTCCCGCACGGCGGAGGCTCCCGGGGCCGTGGCATCCGGTGCGGGGCTCGGCCTGGCGATCGCCCGGGGGCTGGCCCGCGCGCACGGCGGCGACGTGTACGCCGAGCGCACGTCCGAAGGCTTCTGCCTGAAGGTGCTGCTCCCGCTCTCCGAGCCCTGAGCCCTGCCCCGTGTCGCGCGTCCCCGGTGGGTTCCGTCTATTCGTCGCAAAGTGCCGGAATGCGAGGCGCATTCCGGCACTTTGCGACGAATAGACGGGGTGCGCGACGTGGGGTATGGTGTCGGAAAGCGTTTACCGACTGTGAAGGAGACCCCGTGCGGGAGATCGGCATCATCATGAACGGCGTCTCCGGGCGCATGGGCTACCGGCAGCACCTGGTGCGCTCGATCCTCGCGATCCGCGAACAGGGCGGCATCGAGCTGTCCGACGGCACACGGGTGACGGTCCGCCCGATCCTGGTGGGCCGCAGCGAGGCGAAGCTCGCGGAGCTCGCCGCGAAGCACGGCATCGACGACTACACCACCGATCTCGACGCCGCGCTCGCGGACCCCCGCGCGGAGATCTACGCCGACTTCCTGGTGACCAAGGCCCGCGCCGCGGCGCTCCGCAAGGCGATCGCCGCGGGCAAGGCGATCTACACCGAGAAGCCCACCGCCGAGTCCCTCGACGAGGCGCTCGAGCTCGCCCGGCTGGCGCGGGCGGCGGGCGTGAAGACCGGCGTCGTGCACGACAAGCTCTACCTCCCCGGACTGCAGAAGCTCCGGCGCCTGGTCGACTCGGGCTTCTTCGGCCGGATCCTCTCGGTGCGCGGCGAGTTCGGCTACTGGGTGTTCGAGGGCGACTGGCAGCCGGCGCAGCGGCCCAGCTGGAACTATCGCGCCGAGGACGGCGGCGGCATCATCTCCGACATGTTCCCGCACTGGAACTACGTGCTGGAGAACCTCTTCGGCGAGGTCAGGAGCGTCTACGCCCAGGCCGCGACCCACATCCCCGAGCGCTGGGACGAGGACGGCCGGCCCTACACCGCCACCGCCGAGGACGCGGCGTACGGCATCTTCGAGCTCGAGGGCGGGATCCTCGCCGAGATCAACTCCAGCTGGACCGTGCGGGTCAACCGCGACGAGCTGGTCGAGTTCCAGGTCGACGGCACCCACGGCTCGGCCGTGGTCGGCCTGTTCGGCGCGAAGATCCAGCATCGCAACGCCACCCCCAAGCCGGTGTGGAACCCCGACCTCGCAGATGCCCACGACTACGACGCCGACTGGGCGGAGGTGCCGGTGAACGACGTCTTCCTCAACGGGTTCCGCCAGCAGTGGGAGGAGTACCTGGAGTCCTATGTGCTCGGGACCGACTACGCCTTCGACCTGCTCGCGGGCGCCCGCGGCGTGCAGCTCGCCGAAGCCGGGCTGACGTCGAGCGCCGAGGGCCGCAAGGTGCTGCTCGACGAGCTGACGCTGGGCTGATCGTGACGACCCTCCGACTCCTCTCCGCGGCGGGCGTCCTCGGCGAGACCGCACTGAACGAGACCGGCGCGGTCTCCCGCCCGACCTCGCCGCTGCGCAGCCGCGTCGCCTACGCGGCCGCGCACGTCGTGCCGCGGGTGCACGCCGACAACACGCCGGGCCGCCCGGCCGACATCGACTGGGACGCCACGCTCGCGTTCCGTCGGAACGTCTACTCCTGGGGTCTCGGCGTCGCGGACGCGATGGACACCGCGCAGCGCAACATGGGCCTGGACGCGGCGGCGACCCGCGAGCTCATCGCCCGCAGCGCCCAGGTCGCGCGGGAGGAGGGCGGATCGGTCGTGGTCGGAGTGAACACCGACCACGTCGAGGAGGCGCACATCACCCTGAGCGAGGTGATCGACGCCTACCGGAGTCAGCTGCAGTTCGCGGAGGAGCAGGGGGCGGGGCCGGTCCTGATGGCCTCGCGCCACCTCGCGAGGGCGGCCGAAGGGCCGGAGGACTATCGCCGTGTGTATCGTGCAGTGCTCGAGAGCGCGACCGCCCCCGTCGTGCTGCACTGGCTGGGCACCGCCTTCGATCCCGAGCTCTCCGGCTACTTCGGCGCGGAGGACTGGCCCGCGGCAGCCGAGGTGCTGCTCGACATCATCGCCGAGAACCCCGGCAGGATCGCGGGCGTGAAGATGAGCCTGCTCGACGCCGAGAGCGAGATCTCGGTGCGTGCGCGCCTGCCGGAGGGCGTGCGGATGTTCACCGGTGACGACTTCAACTACGTGTCGCTCATCGGCGGCGACGACATCGGGCAGGGCGATGCGCATTCCGACGCACTGCTGGGTGCCTTCGCGGCGATCACGCCGGTGGCGTCAGCGGCGATCCAGGCGCTGGACGCGGGAGACGCCGCCGCGTACCTCCGCATCCTCGGCCCCACCGAGGAGCTCAGTCGTCAGGTGTTCGCCGCGCCGACGTTCTACTACAAGACGGGCGTCGCCTTCCTGGCCTGGCTCAACGGGCATCAGCCCGCGTTCCAGATGGTCGGCGGTCTGCACTCCGCGCGGAGCCTTCCGCACCTCTCGCGCATCGTCGAGCTGGCGAACGCCTCGCTCGCCCTCGAGCATCCGGAGCTCGCGCGGGAGCGCTGGCACGGGATGCTCCGGCTGAACGGGCTGGACGCATGATCCGCCCGGCACGGCCGGCGGCCGTATCCGCCCCGCGGGCGACAGCCCGCCATCCGTTCCGAGGAGCACGCCGATGACCGCCGATCCGCGCCTGTCCGTCAACCAGGCCACCATCAAGTACGCCGACCTCGGGACGGCGCTGCGGGTCACCGCGGATGCCGGGGTCTCGTCGATCGGGCTCTGGCGCGAGCCGGTGAACGAGGTCGGCCTCGACACCGCCATCCGGATGCTGGCCGACTCGGGCCTCCGGTTCTCCTCGCACTGCCGCGGCGGCTTCTTCACGGTGCCGGAGGGTCCGGCGCGCCGGGCGTCCATCGACGACAACCGGCGGGCGATCGACGAGACGGCGGCCCTCGCGGCGGCGGGGGCGGAGGGCTCGGCCGCCGTGCTCGTGCTCGTCGTCGGCGGCCTGCCGGAGGGGTCCCGTGATCTCGTGGGCGCCCGTTCGGGGGTGCACGACGCGCTCGCCGAGCTCGCGCCGCACGCCCGGGACGCCGGCGTGACGCTGGCGATCGAGCCCCTGCATCCGATGTACGCCTCCGACCGCGCCGTCGTCTCGACGCTCGGCCAGGCCCTCGACCTCGCCGCCGACTTCGACGCCGCGGTGGTCGGCGCCGCGGTCGACACGTTCCACATCTGGTGGGATCCCGACGTGTTGTCGCAGATCGCCCGTGCCGGGAAAGAGGGGCGCATCGCGACCTATCAGGTGTGCGACTGGAAGACCCCGCTGCCCGCCGACGTGCTGCTGTCGCGGCACTACCCGGGCGACGGAGTGATCGACTTCGGGCCCCTCACGCGAGCCGTTCTCGACGCCGGCTACGAAGGGGACATCGAGGTCGAGATCTTCAACGCCGATATCTGGGCCGCCGATCCGGCCGAGGTGGTGGCGCGCACGGCGGCGTCCTTCGGCGCCGCGGTGTCCCCGCACCTGGGGTGACATGCCGGCGGAGGCATGCGGGAGGATGAACGGATGAGCATGCGACCAGGGCTCTGCTCGATCACCTACCGTCGGCTGAGCGCGGCGCAGGTCGTCCTGACCGCGGCGTCCGCGGGACTTGAGGCGATCGAGTGGGGCGGCGACGTGCACGTGCCGCCGGGCGATGTCGTGCGGGCCGCTGAGATCGGGCGGATGACCGCGGATGCCGGTCTCGCGGTTTCCTCCTACGGGTCCTACTGGCGCGGCGAGGGGGAATTCGGTCCGGTGCTCGACGCGGCGACCGCGCTCGGAGCCGATCGGATCCGGGTGTGGGCGGGACGGATCGGATCCGTGGATGCCGATGCGGGGGACCGTGCGCGGATCACCGGCGCCCTCGCAGACGCGGTGGAGCAGGCGGCGGCATGCGGCGTCCTCGTCGCGCTGGAGTACCACGGCGGGACCCTCGCCGACGGGCCCGGTGCGGTGCGCCGGCTGCAGGACGACGTCCCCGGGCTCGGCACCTACTGGCAGCCGAGCGTCGGGGTGCCGGCTGCGGCGGCGCTGGCGGAGTACGCGGAGATCGCCGAGAGGGTCGCGGCCGTGCACGTCTTCTCGTGGTGGCCGACCGTCGAACGGCGGCGGCTGCATGAGCGCGACGACCTGTGGGGTCCGCTGTTCCGCCGTGCGCAGGAGCCGCGGGACGCGCTGATCGAGTTCGTGCCGGACGACGATCCCGCTCTGCTCGCTGCGGAGGCGGAGACCCTGCGCCGCTGGATCGCAGATGCCGCGGACTGCGGCGACTAGGCTCGCGGACATGACCGCCTCCGACGTGAACCGACCCGCCCGCATCGCCGCGCCCACGCTGCACGATGTCGCCCGGGAGGCCGGGGTGTCCCTCGCGACGGCCTCGCGCGTGCTCAACGGCTCGGAGCGCAAGGTCGCGGACTCGTTCAGGGAACGGGTCGAGCGGGCCGCGGAAGCCCTCGGGTACACGCCCAACCTGTCGGCACAGTCGATCGCCCGCGGCACGTCCCCGGTGATCGCGCTGCTCGTCGCGGACATCTCCGACCCGTACTTCGGGCTCATCGCATCGGGCGTGGCCCGGGGCGCCGACGAGCGCGGCCTCATCGTCACGATCGCGGTGACCGAGCGCGATCCCGACCGGGAGGCGCGCATCCTGCGGGCGCTCCGCGGGCAGCGTCCGCAGGGGATCATCCTCGCGGCCTCGCGCACCGGAGGAGGCCTCGACGACGCGGCATCCGCCGAGCTGTCCGCCTTCGCCGCGCTGGGCGGCAGGACCGTGACCCTCGGCCCGGGCGGCGAGCGGAGCATCGCCCTCGACAACCGCGGCGGCGCCGAGCGGCTCGGCCGCGCGATGGCGACGAAAGGGTACCGCCGGGCGATCGTGCTGGGCGCGGCGGAGGGCGTGCGCACGTCGGATGAGCGTCTCGCCGGCTTCTCCGCCGGGTTCGAGGGCGGCGGCGGGTCCGTCGAGCGCGTGTACCGCGGCGGCTTCCAGCGAGAGTCGGGGGCGGAGTCGATGGCGGCCGCGCTCGCCGACGGCGTGGAGCCGGGCACGCTCGTGTTCGGGCTCAGCGACGTGGTCGCGGTCGGGGCGATGACGTCGATCCGCGATGCGGGCCGGACGGTCGGCGCGGACATCGCCGTGTGCGGCTTCGACGACGTCCCGGTCAGTCGCGACGTCACGCCGCCGCTGACCACCGTCGGGGTGCCGCTGAGCGACCTCGGCTATCAGGCGTTCCGTGCGACCGTCGACGCCGAGTGGCGGCAGGAGGACCTTCCGCTCGAGGTGATCGTCCGCGAGAGCACACCCGGACCCGCCGGGGTCTCCGGGTGAGGGTGGTCCTGGCGCCGGACAGCTTCAAGGGGACGATCTCGGCGGCGCGGGCGGCCGAGGCGCTCGCCGAGGGATGGTCGTCGGAGGATCCGGACGCGGACATCGTCCCGCGTCCGATGGCGGACGGCGGCGAGGGGACGGTCGCGGCGTTCGCGGCCGCGCATCCGGGGGCGGTGCGGATGCCCGTGGTCGTCGACGGCCCGGCCGGGAGTCCGGTCGACACGTCGTGGCTGCTGCTGCCCCCTTCGGCGGAGCAGCAGGGCGGCACGGCGGTGATCGACCTCGCCTCGACGTCGGGGATCGAGCTGCTCGATGGGCTGCGCCCCTGGGATGCGGACAGCACGGGATTCGGCCAGGCGATCGCGGCGGCCCTCGGTCACGGGGTGTCGCGGCTGGTGCTGGGCATCGGATCGAGCGCGTCGACGGACGGCGGCACCGGGATGCTGCGCGCCCTGGGCGCCCGGTTCCTCACCGCGTCGGGCACGGAGACGGTGCCGGGGGCTCGGGGGCTGCGCGATGTCGAGCGCCTCGACCTCTCCGGTCTGCTGCCGGCTCCGGAGACGTCGGTGCTCACGGATGTGACCAATCCGCTCACCGGTCCGCGGGGAGCTGCGGAGGTGTTCGGCCCCCAGAAGGGGATGCATGACGCCGGTGACCGGGCGCAGGCCGATGCCGCGCTCGGACGGCTCGCCACCCTGCTGGGGCTGGATCCGGAGACGCCTGGCGCGGGCGCGGCCGGTGGCGTCGGCGGGGCGCTGATCGTGTGGGGAGCGAGGCTGCTGCCCGGGGCGCAGGAGGTCGCCCGTCTCGTCGGGCTGGCGGAGGCGATCTCCGGCGCGGACGTGGTCGTGACCGGGGAAGGCTCCTACGACGGGCAGTCCGGTGACGGAAAGGTGCCGTCGTTCGTGGCGGGTCTGGCCGAGGACGCCGGGGCGTCGCCGATGCTCGTGGCGGGCCGGATCGCACCGGACGCGGATCCCTCGCTGTTCCGGATCGCGATGTCGCTGACGGAGCTCGCGGGGAGCGCGGAGGCGTCGCTCGCCGATCCGGCGCGCTGGTTGCGTGACGCGGGCGCGAGGCTCGCCGTGGAGGCGAGGCGTACGGGGCGGTGAGCCGGCACGGGGTCCGAGCCCGGAGGTCGCGCGTCCGGTGCCGGGGAGCCGGGAGGGTGTCCGACTCCGGAGAGCTCGCCGGCGCTCAGCCTTCTGAGCCGAGCGCCGCGGACACCACCGCGCGGGCCTCCTCCTGCACCTTCGCCAGGTGGTCGGCACCGAGCAGGCTCTCGGCGTAGAGCTTGTAGACGTCCTCCGTGCCCGAGGGCCGCGCGGCGAACCAGGCGTGCTCGGTCTGCACCTTCAGGCCGCCGATCGCCGCTCCGTTGCCGGGTGCGTGCGAGAGCTTGGCGGTGATCTCCTCGCCGGCCAGCGCGCTCGCGGTCACGGCCTCGGGGGCCAGCCGGCCCAGTGCGGTCTTCTGCGCCGGCGTCGCCGGGGCGTCGACGCGCTGATAGGCGGATGCGCCGAACGCCTCTTCGAGCTCGGCGTAGCGCTCGGAAGGGGACTTCCCGGTGACCGCGATGATCTCCGCGGCGAGCAGGCAGAGCAGGATCCCGTCTTTGTCAGTCGTCCAGGGCGAGCCGTCCATCCGCAGGAACGATGCCCCCGCCGACTCCTCGCCGCCGAACGCGACGGTGCCGTCGAGCAGCCCGGGCACGAACCACTTGAACCCTACGGGAACCTCCAGCAGGCGGCGCCCGAGCGATTCCGCGACCCGGTCGATGATCATCGACGACACCAGCGTCTTGCCGATCGCCGCGTCCCGTGGCCACTGCGCGCGGTGCGAGAACAGGTAGTCGATCGCGACCGCCAGGTAGTGGTTCGGGTTCATGAGGCCCCCGTCGGGGGTGACGATCCCGTGCCGGTCGGCGTCGGCGTCGTTCCCGGTGAGGACGTCGTAGTCGCCCTTCTTCGCGACGAGGGAGGCCATCGCCGACGGCGACGACGGATCCATCCGGATCTTCTCGTCCCAGTCGAGCGTCATGAAACGCCAGGTCGGGTCGACCTCGGGGTTGACGACCGTCAGCTCGATCCCGTGCATGTCGGCGATCAGCGACCAGTACTCGACGGACGCCCCTCCGAGCGGGTCGGCCCCGATCCGGACGCCGGCGCGCTTGACCGCCTCGATGTCGATGATCGACGGGAGGTCGCGCACGTACGCGTCGCGGAAGTCGTACTCGCCGATCTTCGAGTCGTCGATGTCCGCATGACGCTGGCGCCTCACGCCCTCCAGCCCGCCGGCGATGAGCTCGTTCGCGCGCGCGGCGATCCATCCGGTGGCGTCGGTGTCCGCGGGCCCGCCGTTCGGCGGGTTGTACTTGAACCCTCCGTCCCGAGGCGGGTTGTGGGAGGGGGTGACGACGATGCCGTCGGCGCGGCCCGGGTCGTTCGCCGCACGTCCGCGGTTGTAGGTGAGGATCGCGTGGCTGAGGGCCGGGGTCGGTACCCAGGAATCGCGCGAGTCGGTCCGGACGTCCACGCCGTTGGCGACGAGCACCTCGACGGCGGTGCGCTCGGCGGGGAGTGACAGCGCGTGGGTGTCGCGCCCCAGGAAGAGCGGGCCGGTGATGCCCTGTCCGCGCCGGTAGTCGACGATCGCCTGGGTCGTGGCGAGGATGTGGTCCTCGTTGAAGCTCGACGACAGCGCCGACCCGCGATGCCCGCTGGTTCCGAACACCACGCGCTGGGCGGGATCGGAGGGATCCGGATGCCGGTCGTAGTAGGCGGCGATCAGTTCGTCGACGTCGATGAGGTCACTTTCCTCCGCAGGGAGGCCGGCACGGCTCGTCATGAATCCCATCTTGCACCGGCCGCGACCGCGCGTGCGAGATATCACTAGGCTTGCGAGGTGACCGAACGCCGCACGTACAGCTATCTGGGACCCGCCGGAACGTTCACCGAGGCGGCGCTCGACCAGGTGCCGGAGGCGCGCGGACACGAGTGGCGCCCGGTGCACAACGTGGGCGAGGCGCTGGGCGATGTGCTCTCGGGACGCAGCGATGCGGCCATGATCGCGATCGAGAACTCCGTCGAGGGCGGCGTGTCGACCACGCTCGACGCCCTTGCCACGCAGCCCGGGCTTCGCATCGTCGGCGAGTACCTGGTGAAGGTCAACTTCGTGCTGGTCGCGGCGCCGGGGACGACGCTCGACGACGTCGACGTGATCGCCGCGCATCCGGTGGCCTACGCGCAGTGTCATGGATGGCTGGGCGAGAACCTGCCGAAGCACTCGCACCTGCCCGCCGCCAGCAACGTGGCCTCGGCGATCGGGATGCTGGACGGAACCCTGCCCGCGCAGGCGGCGATCGCGGCGCCCGGGATCATCGCGCATCACGATGTCGCCGTGCTCGCCGAGGAGATCGGCGACAACGCCAACGCGGTGACCCGCTTCGTGCTCGTGACCCGCACCACCGCGCCGGCGGCGCCGACCGGGGCGGACAAGACCTCGCTCATCGTCGAGCTCCCCGATGACCGCCCCGGCGGCCTGCTCGACCTGCTGGAGCAGTTCTCGACACGAGGCATCAACCTCTCGCTGCTGGAGTCCCGGCCGATCGGCGACGAGCTCGGCCGGTACCGGTTCGTGCTCGACGCCGACGGACACGTGCACGACGAGCGGATGGCGGACGCGCTGCTCGGCATCCGCCGGTTCAGCCCGCACGTGGTGTTCCTCGGGTCGTACCCGCGGGCCGATCGCAAGATCGTCCAGTACCCCGAGCGGTACGCGGACGAGGTCTTCGTCGAGGCGCGCGACTGGCTGCGCGGCCTGATCGACGGGGAGCCCGAAGCCTGACGCATGTCGCACGGTGTGAGAACGTCGCATCGCGGACGTGGAGGGACGTCTCATCGCGCCTGGGAGCGGCCGGGTGACGAGAGTCATGCGGCCTCCCGCTGAGTGGGGAACACCCCTCGTAACCGGGCGACGACGCTGGCGCCGCCATCGCGCAGGTCGAGCTCGGTGATCCGGATCACCGTCCACCCGAGATCCTCGAGATCGCGTTGCCGGCGGATGTCGGCACGCCACTGCTCCTTCCCCGTGCGGTGGCCGTCCCCCTCGTACTCGATCGCGATCCGAAGACTCGGATAGGCGAGGTCGACGCGGGCGATCAGGCCGTCCCGCGACCGCACCTCGTGCTGGACCTCGGGTTCGGGAAGCCCGTGGGCCAGGAGGAGCATCCGCGTCTCGGTCTCCTTGGGCGACTCGACGTGCGGGCGTGCGAGGGCGAGAGCGCGGCGGACCGTCCCGCATCCCGGGAAGCGGCCCCATTCGTCGAGGCGCTGCCCGACGTCCTCCGCCCTCACCGGGCGCCGTGCACCGCGAGCCGGATAGTTCCCGGCATCGGAGATGAGCGCGTCGATGATCACGACGGCGTCGAGGAGGGTCACCTCCTTCGCGCACGTGAAGAAGGCGGCGATCGGATCGATGAGTTTCGCGCCCGCGAGGGACCAGGTGACCGCACGGTCTTCAGCGAGGCGTGTCCCGCGCACGCCTCGGGTGCGCGGCGGGCACGTGCCCGTGGGCACGACGACGTCGATCGGCTCCCCCGTCCGCCAGACGGTCGGGAGGGGAAGGCCCCAGAGGCGTGCGGCGGTGCGGCCCCCGAACCGCTGGCCCGGTCTCAGCCGTGGGAGGTAGCAGGCCACCGCGGCGCCGAAGGTCGCCGGAGGCTCGACGGCGCGGACCCCGTGGAACGGGCGGGCGAGGTCTCGGGCACTGTGGCGTCCGCGACCGACCCCGAGCGCGGCGGCCTCGCTCACCGAGAACTGCGGGCCGAGCGGCGGGGGAAGGGCAATCCTGTGTCGCATGCCCCCATGCTGACGGCGTCGGGTGCGCCGCCCGCCGCGATCCCCGCCCAATGTGGAAACCCCGCCACATCTCGCCAATGTGGAACTCGAGTCCCGCCGGGGCGATCCGTCGTGAGAGATCAGAAACGCACCGCGGAAGGCCTTCCTAGATGCGTTTCTGCGCACCCACCGGGCAAGACCGGGCGGAGCGGGGAGTCAGGACTGGGGGCCGGGGGCGAGGAGCTCCAGCGTCTGGAGGCGTCCGGGGGTGGCGTCCAGGGGGTCGGCGGCGTAGGAGCCGGCGACGGGGGAGATCATGATCTCCTCGACGCCGTGACGTGCCGCGAAGGCTTCCAGTTCCGCGGCGACCGACGCGCCGTCCCCGATGAACCATCCGGCGCGTGCCGCGTCGATGGTCCGCTCGTCGGCGTCGTCGTCCCCGTCGGCCATGCCCTGGCGCGCCCGCTCGACGGTCTCCAGCGGCACGAGGGGGCGTCCGCCGCGGATCCTCACCATCATCCGCAGCTGCGGCAGCGCCCGTTCCTGCGCCTCCTCCGCCGTCGGCGCCGCGACGACGTTGGCCGTGAGGAAGGTGCGCGGCTCGGGGTGGGCTTCGCTGGGCTGATATCCGGTGCGGTACAGGTCGAGCGCGCGCTCGAGCCCGTGTCCGGCGAAGTGGTTCGCGAAGACGTAGGGCAGACCGAGTGAGGCCGCGAGCTGCGCGGAGTAGTCGCTCGACCCGAGCAGCCAGACGTCCGGGCTGCCGGACGCCGCCGGTGTCGACCGCACGCTGTACTCGCCGCCGGAGGTGAACCGCACGGTCGCGCCCTCCGCCTGCAGCATCAGCTGGATGTCCTGCACGTGCGACGGGAACCTCTCCACGTCGCCGGAGGTGCCCGACTGACGGAGCAGCTGCGTGATCACGGGGTCGCTGCCGGGGGCGCGTCCGATGCCCAGGTCGATCCGTCCCGGCGCGATCGCCTCGAGCGCGGCGAACTGCTCGGCGACGATGAGCGCCGCGTGGTTTGGCAGCATCACGCCTCCCGACCCGACCCGGATCCGGTGGGTGCGCGAGGCGGCGGCCGCGATCAGCACCGGGGGAGTGGTGGAGGCCACCGCCGGCATGTTGTGGTGCTCGGCGAACCAGTAGCGGAGGTAGCCGAGCTCGTCGGCGCGCTGCGCGAGCGCGAGGGAGGCGCCGATGCCCTGGGCGCTGGTCTGGCCGTCGCGGACGGGGACGAGATCGAGGACGGAGAGCTGCAGGGAAGTCATCGTGTGTGTGCAACGCTGTGGGGCTGCCGGGCATTCCTCGATCGCGGCCGATCCGCGCGGCCGCGTCCGCCGACGTCGGGCGCCCGCGCTAGCCTTTCCGCATGGATGCCGAGATCTTCTTCGTGCTCGTCGGCGCCGTGCTGGTCGCGGCGGTCGCCCGCTGGCGTGGCTGGCCCGCCCCGCTGCTGGTCACCGGCGTCGCGCTCGCCGTGGCGTTCCTGCCCTTCGTCCCGAATCCGACGATCGACGGCCATCTGCTGCTGAACATCGTGCTGCCGCCGCTGCTGTACTCGGCGGCGCTGGACGTGTCGTTCGTGAGCTTCAAGCGCAGCATGCCGCAGATCCGCCGTCTGGGAGTGGGGCTCGTGATCGTCACCACCGCGGCCGTGGGGCTGGTGGCATGGCTGCTGATGCCGCAGCTCACCCTTCCCGGTGCGTTGCTGCTCGGGGCGATCGTCGCGCCGCCCGACGCGGTCTCCGCGGCGGCGATCGGCCGCAAGCTCGGCCTGCCGCGGCGGGTCATGTCCGTGCTGTCCGGCGAGAGCCTGATCAACGACGCGACCTCGCTGACCCTCTACCGCGTCTTCGCGGTGATCATCGCGGGCGCGACGACCATGACGGTGTGGGACGGCATCTGGCAGTTCGTCGTGGCCGTGGTCGTCGGCGTGCTCGTCGGCCTGATCTTCGGCGCTGTTCTGCACCAGCTCCGCATGCGGATCTCCGACCCCGTGGTGTCGGGCACGTTCGGACTGCTCGCGCCCTTCGGCGCCTACGCGATCGCGGAGCATCTGCTCGGCTCCGGCGTGCTCGCCGTGGTCGCGATGGGCCTGTTCGTCGGCTACAACTCGCCCCGTACGAGCTACACGATGCGGCAGCAGGAGAAGCCGCTCTGGCTGTCGGCGGACTTCCTGCTCGAGTCGTTCGTCTTCGCGTACATCGGCCTCCAGCTGCCGCGCGTGATGGCCGACCTCGGCGCCCTGCACGTCGGCGGTGCGCTCGGGCTCTCGGTGGTCGTGCTGGTCGTGGTGCTCGTGGTGCGCCCGCTCTTCGTCTACCCGGCCAGCGCCTGGGGACAGATGTGGCAGCGGTTCCGGATGAAGCGGTGGAGTGCTGCCATCGCTCAGGGACGGTTCGCGGAAGCCGAACGGCGATATGAGCAGGCGCTCGCGAACGGCGCGCGCATGCGGCGACCGAAGACCGCTGAGCAGGTGCGCGAGCAGATGATGGAGCCCTCGTTGTCGTGGCGTGACAACGCCGTCGTCTCCTGGGCGGGGATGCGCGGCGTCGTCACCCTGGCGACCGCCCTGGCCGCCGCCGACCTCGCCGGTCTCGACGATGCGGCCTCCCACGTCATCGTCGTCGTCGCGTTCTTCGTGACCGTGGGCACTCTGCTGCTACAGGGCCTGACCCTGCCGCTGCTCATCCGCAAGCTGAACGTGGCCGACGAGTCGGAGGCCGGCGAAGATGCGCGCGAGGTCGCAGCGGTGATGAAACGCAGCCGGGAGGCGGGCAAGGCCTATCTGCGCGGCATGCGGACCAAGTGGATCGAGAAGCACGGCGAGGAGCGCCTCGCGGCGTTCGACAAGTTCGCCGAGCGGTTGGTGAAAGTCGAGTCGAACGCGGAGCAGGCGCAGCCGCAGGTCGTGCGGCCCACCTATGAGGAGCTCCTGTTCCTCTCGCGCGGATGGCTCAAGGTGCGGCGCCAGGTGCTCCTCGACGAGAGGGATGCCGGGAACCTCAGCGAGGAGGTCATGCGCGAGCTGATCACCGCGATGGATGCCGAGGAGCTCATGCTCGACACCCGCAGTGACATGCGCGCGAGCTCCGCGTGAGTCACCGGATCTGAGAACGCGAAGAGGCGCCCCGGACGGATCCGGGGCGCCTCTTCGCGGATCGGCGGCGTCAGCGCGCCGCGGTCGCCGCCTCTGCTTCCGGTGCCGGGCCGTCGTCGAGGTCCTCGGCGAACGGCAGGCCCTCGCGGGGTGCGTTGTAGAGCTCCTCGTCGAGGATCCCCTCGCGCTTCGCGACGATCGTCGGGACGAGCGCCTGGCCGGCGACGTTCACCGCGGTGCGGCCCATGTCGAGGATCGGGTCGATCGCGAGCAGCAGGCCGACACCCTCGAGCGGGAGCCCCAGGGTCGACAGGGTGAGCGTGAGCATCACGATCGCCCCGGTGGTGCCGGCGGTCGCCGCAGAGCCGACCACCGACACGACGACGATCAGCAGATACTGCACGAAGTTCAGCTGGATGTCGAAGAACTGCGCGACGAAGATCGCGGCGATCGCCGGATAGATCGCGGCGCAGCCGTCCATCTTGGTCGTCGCGCCCAGCGGCACCGCGAACGAGGCGTAACCGCGGGGCACGCCGAGGTTGCGCTCGGTGACGCGCTCGGTGAGCGGCAGCGTGCCGATCGACGAACGGCTCACGAATCCGAGCTGCACCGCCGGCCACACGCCCGAGAAGTACTGCTTGATCGACAGGCCGTGGGTCTTCACGAGGATCGGGTAGACCACGAACAGCACCAGTGCGAGGCCGATGTAGATCGCGCCGGCGAACCACGCCAGCGAGGCGAGCTTCTCCCAGCCGTACTTGACGACGGCAGATCCGATGAGCCCGAAGGTGCCGAGCGGTGCGATGCGGATGATCCACCACAGCACGCGCTGGATCACCTTGAGCAGCGACTCGGTGAAGGCGAGGAACGGCTCCGCCTTGCGGCCGGCCTTGAGCGCGGCGATGCCCACCACGGCGGCGACGACGATGACCTGCAGGATGTTGAAGTTCACGCCGGAGACGACCGACTTGGACGCCTCGTCGAACGAACTGGTGACGCCCAGTCCGAGGAAGTTCTGCGGGATGAGGCCGAGCAGGAAGTTCCACCAGGTGCCCACCGCGTAGGGCTCGCCGGGCTCGAGGCCGGCGCCCGCGCGCGACCCGGGCTGGATGACGAGGCCGAGCACGATGCCGATCGACACGGCGATGAAGGCGGTGATCGCGAACCAGAGGATGGTCTGACCCGCCAGGCGCGCGGCGTTCTGCACGCGGCGGAGATTGGAGATGCTCGCGACGATCGCGGTGAAGATGAGCGGCACGACGGCGGCGCGCAGCAGCGTGACGTACGAGCCGCCGATCTTGTCGAGCGTGTCGGACAGCACCGTCGGGTTGTCGGCGCTCGCCCCCAGGTTTCGGCCGAGGAGGCCGACGCCGATGCCGAGGACGAGGGCGGCGACGATCTGGAAGCCGAACGACGTCAGCAGCTTGCGCACGGGGCCGCGGGTGTCGGGCGCCTTGGGCTTGCGTGCACCGTTCGAGGGCGCAGGTGTAGTGCTCATGGGACTCCAAAGGGGGATGCGCGCCGAATGCGCGCCATGGGAGTCAACGCTAGGAGCGTTCCCGCATTCCCCGTCCGTAGATGACGAAGGATGACGGATGCCCCGGGGCGGCGCCGCCCCTTGCCCCCCCGAGAGTTTCTATGTTTAAGCTGTGAACAACAGTTGTTCACCAAGGGGGGTATGAACATGTCGATTCGAATCTCGAAGACGGGCAAGATCGCTGCGACGGTTGCATTGACCGTTGGCCTTGTCGCCGCACCGGTTGCGGCGAACGCAGCCTGGGTCAATAAGGCATGGGGGCCTTATACCGGCATGCTTGCTTGTTTTGGCGACACCATGAGGGCGGAGCAGAGCGGTCACGTGCTCCTCGCTCCCTGCCACATGGAGAGCGATGGGAAAGTGTACTTCTACACGAAGTACTGGAAGTAAAGTCCAGCGCCGCCTCGTCGCGGAGCAATGAAGAAGCCGGGCCTCCGAGATGCCCGGCTTCTTCTCATTGTCTTGCGCACGGGAGTGCGGCGAGAGCAGGTGCTTACTTGGACTGTGCGGCGCACTTCTCGAGCGAGCCGTTGATCGTGTCGGTGGCGATCTTGAGCTCGGTCGTGGGGATCTTGTCGTCCGAGTTGCCCTTGGCGAACGTGGCCAGGGAGTCGTTCGAGAGGTCCGACTTGAGAAGAGCCTCGGCGAGGCAGGTGGAGACGCCGGCGGGCAGCTCGCCGCCGCCCTGATCCTTGACCATCTTCTCGACGCCCTTGGCGACCTGGTCGGCGGACGGACGGGCGGCACCGCCACAGGCGGCGAGCGAGAGGGCGATGGCGGCGGCGGGGATCGCCAGCAGCAGACGCGCGGAGGTGGAGCGCAGTTTCCGGTCGATGTTCATAGGAAACACATTACGCGACCACGGTCAGGTATCAGGATGGGGAGTTCTCCCCATCCGGGGGGATCAGCCCGCCCTGCGCCGGCCGTCGCGCTCGGGGGCCGTGAACATTCCGAGCTCGATGCCGCGCAGCAGCGCGCCCGGTTCGAGGCGGAGGGCGTCGGCGATGCGGACCAGGGTCTGCACGCTCACCATCGCGCGGCCGCTCTCGTAGCCGCGGATGTTCGACGAGTCGATGCCTGTGAGCGACGCCAGGTCGTCCTGGGTGAGCCCGCGCTCCTTGCGGGCCGTCGCGATGTGCTCGCCGACGTGGCGGGCAGCGGGCGACGGGACTCGGGGCATCCATCCAGCGTCGCGAAGGTCGGTGACCTGTGCCAGAGTCTTGACGCCCGTGTACTAGTACCGAAGATGAACTCTCAGCTCTCCGGGGTGAGGGCGAGCAGATCGCCGACCTCGCAGTCGAGGGCGTCGCAGACGGCTCGCAGCGTGGAGTAGCGGATCGCGCGGGCGCGGTCGTTCTTGAGCACCGAGAGGTTGACCACGCTGACGCCGACGCGCGCGCTGAGCTCGGTGAGGGTCATGCCCCGCTCCGCGAGCAGCTCGTCGAGCCGGCAGTGGATGCCGGTCTCCTCCTCGTCCTGCGGTGCCGGGGTCACACGAGGCCCTCGGTCTCCCGTTGCAGTCGTGCGCCGTGCCGGAAGATCGCGGCGAGGGCGAAGAAGCCGATCCCGACCGCGAACGGCCAGAGCGCGATCTCGAGCGGGAACGGGATCTGATCCTCCTCCTTCCACGGCAGCGACCGCGCGGCGAGGGTCATCCCGATGCGGCGGGCGATGTCGCCGAGCACTACGGCCGTCATCACGACGATTCCGGTGATCGTGAAGGTGCGCGCGACGATCGGACGGAACGGTGCGCCCTCGCGGGCACTCCGTGCGGCGACGTGGATCGCCCACCCGACCGCGGCCGATGCGGCGATCGTGAGCAGCGCTCCGGCGAACAGGAGCACCCGCACGCCGGGCGCCGCGCCGATGATCGTCCCGCCGCAGCCGAGTCCGGGGAGGCTGTCGGCGCCGGCGAACTCGCAGGAGGCCTCCAGCTGCGGCTCCCGGTCGAGCACCATCTGGCGCACCGGGTCTTCGAGGGTCACTTCGGCGGCGAAAGAGGCGAACGCCGCGAAGATCACGCCGATCGCGCAGAGGCACACCCAGGCGAACGCCAGCCGGTCGGTCACATCGAGGGCGAGGGTCGTGCTGCCCCGGCGGCGCGAGCCGACGACCGTGAAGGCGGTGAGCATTCCGATGACGAGGACCGCCAGTGCGAGGATCGACAGTCCCGCCGCGAGGTCCTCGGTGGTGAAGCCCATCACACGAGCCCCTCCGTGTCGTTCTGCAGGTGTGTTCCTCTGGCGAGGAGTGCGGTGAGGATGAGCAATCCGATCGCGGCGCCGAGTGGCCAGAAGTCGAGGGGGACGAAGACCGTGGGCTCGGGCAAGACATCGGCGAGATCGAAGTCCTCCGGGTACCCGGTCCAGGCGGCGGAGCTATACGAGAGCGCCTGATACGACGCCATCGAGCCGGCGACTCCGCGAAGGGCCTGGCCCAGAAAGCCGGCGAGGAGAACGAACGCCGCAGCGAGCTTCGCGAGGCGGGTGAGCACGGTCGAGAACGGGCGCCCGTCGCGAAGTCGTGAACAGGCGACCGCGACCAGCACGGAGAGAGAGGTTGGCATGAGGGTGATCAGGGCTTGCCCGAACGCCCACAGTGCTCGTGTGGGGAGCGCGATGTGGCCCAGTGAGAGCTCGGCGAGGACCAGTCCGGATGACTCGATCCGCGCGGGGCTGCCTTCTGTGGTGAGCTGCGGGATGTGGAGCGGCAGCGGCAGCCGGAGCGGAACGGTCATGGTTACCGCGGGGGAGATGAGATCTGAGACGAGTCCGAACAGTGCCGCCGCCGCCGTCGCCGCGGCGACGACCCAGGCGACACGTTGTGCGATGCCGAGGGCTCGCGGGACGTTGTCAAGCGCCGAGCGGCTGAGCGCCCAGAGGAAGGCTCCCGCCACGCCGACGACGAGCACGAGGGTGACGAGTGCGGCACCGCCGAAGACCGTGCCCATCACGCGAGCTCCTGTGTGCTGCGGTGTGTGCCTTCCATGGGACCCCCGACCCTCGCCATATCGATTTTCGTTAACATAACGATTTTCGATATGAGGCGCAACAGCCGATCCGGTCCGGGATGACGGTCGGTCGCTATGCCGACGGCGAACACGGGCATCCCAGGCCCGGGCGCTCGTTACGCTCGGAGTACACGGACGCGGTGGGAGCCGCGTACGAGGCGTACAGCCAAGGAGTCACAGCATGTTCGAGAGATTCACGGACCGAGCCCGTCGAGTGGTCGTCCTCGCCCAGGAAGAGGCGAAGATGCTCAACCACAACTACATCGGCACCGAGCACATCCTGCTCGGTCTCATCCACGAGGGCGAGGGCGTCGCCGCCAAGGCTCTCGAGAGCCTCGGCATCTCCCTCGAGTCGGTCCGCGAGCAGGTGCAGGACATCATCGGCCAGGGACAGCAGCAGCCCACCGGGCACATCCCCTTCACCCCGCGGGCGAAGAAGGTGCTCGAGCTGAGCCTGCGCGAGGCGCTGCAGCTTGGCCACAACTACATCGGCACCGAGCACATCCTGCTCGGCCTGATCCGCGAGGGTGAGGGCGTCGCCGCTCAGGTGCTCGTCAAGCTCGGCGCGGACCTCAACAAGGTGCGGCAGCAGGTCATCCAGCTGCTATCCGGCGCTCCGGGTCGCGAGCCGGCCGCCGTCGGCGCCACGCAGCACGAGAGCCAGCAGTCCTCGCAGGGTTCGCAGGTGCTCGACCAGTTCGGGCGCAACCTCACCCAGGCAGCGCGCGACAACAAGCTCGACCCGGTGATCGGGCGCGAGAAGGAGATCGAGCGGGTCATGCAGATCCTCTCCCGCCGCTCCAAGAACAACCCCGTCCTCATCGGCGAGCCCGGCGTCGGCAAGACCGCCGTCGTCGAGGGCCTCGCCCAGGCGATCGTCAAGGGCGAGGTGCCGGAGACGCTGAAGGACAAGCAGCTCTACATCCTCGACCTCTCGTCGCTGATCGCGGGCAGCCGCTACCGCGGCGACTTCGAGGAGCGCCTGAAGAAGGTCACCAAGGAGATCCGCACCCGCGGCGACATCATCGTCTTCATCGACGAGATCCACACCCTGGTGGGTGCGGGGGCCGCCGAGGGTGCGATCGATGCGGCCAGCATCCTCAAGCCGCTGCTCGCCCGCGGCGAGCTGCAGACCATCGGCGCGACCACGCTCGACGAGTACCGCAAGCACTTCGAGAAGGACGCCGCGCTCGAGCGCCGCTTCCAGTCGGTGATGGTCAACGAGCCGTCGCTGCCGCACGCGATCAACATCCTCAAGGGGCTGCGCGACCGCTACGAGGCGCACCACAAGGTGCAGATCACCGACGGCGCGCTCGTCGCCGCGGCGAACCTCGCCGACCGCTACGTCTCCGACCGCTTCCTGCCCGACAAGGCGATCGACCTGATCGACGAGGCCGGTGCCCGCCTGCGGCTGTCGATCCTCTCGAGCCCGCCCGAGCTGCGCGAGTTCGATGAGCGGATCGCGAAGGTCCGGGAGGACAAGGAAGCGGCCAGTGAGGAGCAGGACTTCGAGAAGGCCGCCGCGCTGCGCGACCAGGAGAAGGAACTGCTCGGCGAGCGGCTGCGCCTGGAGAAGCAGTGGCGCTCGGGCGACGTGGCCACGAAGGCCGTCGTCGACGAGGGCCTGATCGCCGAAGTGCTCGCACAGGCCACCGGCATCCCGGTCTTCAAGCTCACCGAGGAGGAGTCCTCGCGGCTCGTCTTCATGGAGAAGGCCCTGCACCAGCGCGTCATCGGGCAGGAGGAGGCGATCGCCGCCCTCTCCCGCACGATCCGCCGGCAGCGCGCGGGTCTCAAGGACCCGAAGCGCCCCTCGGGCTCGTTCATCTTCGCCGGCCCGACGGGCGTGGGAAAGACCGAGCTGGCGAAGGCGCTCGCCGAGTTCCTCTTCGACGACGAGGCTGCGCTGATCTCCCTCGACATGTCGGAGTTCGGCGAGAAGCACACCGTCTCCCGGCTGTTCGGAGCCCCTCCCGGGTTCGTCGGCTTCGAAGAGGGCGGCCAGCTCACCGAGAAGGTGCGCCGCAAGCCGTTCTCGGTCGTGCTCTTCGACGAGATCGAGAAGGCCCACCCGGACATCTTCAACTCGCTCCTGCAGATCCTCGAGGAGGGTCGTCTGACCGACGGTCAGGGGCGCGTGGTCGACTTCAAGAACACCGTGATCATCATGACGACCAACCTCGGCTCGTCGGCGATCGCCGGCGGTCCGGTCGGCTTCCAGATCGAGGGCAACCAGCAGACGACCTACGAGCGGATGAAGGGCAAGGTCGACGAAGAGCTCAAGCGGCACTTCAAGCCCGAGTTCCTCAACCGCGTGGACGACATCATCGTCTTCCCGCAGCTGAACAAGGACGAGCTGCGTCAGATCGTCGGACTGTTCACCAAGCAGCTCGCCGATCGTCTGCTCGATCGCGACATGACCGTCGAGCTGACCGACGCCGCCAAGGACAAGCTCATCGAGATCGGGTTCGACCCGGCTCTGGGGGCCCGGCCGCTGCGTCGCGCCATGCAGCGCGAGGTGGAGGACCAGCTCTCCGAGAAGATCCTCCACGGCGAGCTGAACCCCGGCGACCACGTGAAGGTGGATGCGGTGGACGGAAAGCTCACGTTCGACGCGGCGCCCCGCGGCGAGAAGGTCTCGGTCGGCGTCAACGTCGGAGGCATCTCCGCGACGCCCGACCTCGCCGCCACCGGCACGGACTGACGGACTCCACGAGAGGGGCGGATGCTGCGGCATCCGCCCCTCTTCGCGTGCGCTCACGGATGTCGCAGGCGGAGAGTCCTACGCTGGAACGGTGAGCGACATTCTCGTCCGGCCGGCGCGCGCCGCCGACATCCTCGGCATCCATCGGCTGCTCGAACCGCTGGTCGACCGACGCATCCTGCTGGGCAAGGACCTGGCCGTGCTCTACGGCGCGGTGCAGGAGTTCGCCGTCGCCGAGGCCGATGGCGAGCTGATCGGCTGCGGTGCGCTGCACGTCATGTGGGAGGACCTCGGCGAGGTGCGCACACTACTCGTCCGGGAGGACTGGCTGCACCACGGCGTCGGCCGCCGCATCGTCGAGAACCTGGAGCAGCGCGCTCGCGATCTCGGCCTCTCGCGGCTCTTCTGCCTCACCTTCGAGACCGAGTTCTTCACCCGCCGCGGCTTCGCGCCGATCGGCGAGCAGGTCGTCGAGGCGGACGTCTACTCCCAGCTGCTGCGCAGCGGTGACGCCGGCGTCGAGGAGTTCCTCGACCTCGCCCACGTGAAGCCGAACACGCTCGGCAACACCCGGATGCTGAAGCACCTCATCTAGCCTGGAACCATGGCCACTCGACCCTCCGCCGCCGTCTACCGCCGCCGGCGACTCGTCGTGTTCGGCGGCCTGATCCTGGTCATCGTCCTCATCGTCGCCGGCGTGTGGCTCGCGATCGCCCAGCCGTGGAAGGGCGGGGACACGCCCGCGCCGCGGAGCTCGTCGCCGGCGCCCACCGCTCCGACGCCCTCCGGCGGCACGCCTGCTCCGACCGCGTCGACCCCCGCTTCGACTCCGACGCCGGGGGACACCTCCCCGGCTCTCGCCGCCTGCACCACGTCGCAGGTGCAGGTCACCGCCAAGACGGATGCCGAGACCTATGCCGCCGACGTCAAGCCGAAGCTGTCGATCTCGCTGAAGAACACCGGGGGCGTCGACTGCACGATCAACGTGGGGTCGACCAAGCAGGTCTTCACGGTGACGAGCGGCAGTGACGTGTGGTGGCGCTCGACTGACTGCCAGAAGGACCCGAGCGACATGATCGTCACGCTCAAGGCAGGGCAGGAGGTCAGCAGCTCGGCGCCGGTCGAGTGGGACCGCACCCGGTCGTCCGTCGAGACCTGCGGCAGCACGAGCCGGCCGCGCGCACCCGGTGGAGGAGCCTCCTATCACCTGAGCGTGTCCATCGGGGGGATCGACAGCGCATCCCCCGCCCAGTTCATCCTGAAGTGACGGAGGCGGGACACGCCGCCGACTGGGATTGTGACCTCCGTTTGGGATACCATTGTTGACGGTTCTCCCGCACGCGATGTAAGCCATCCCCAGTGGTGTCGACTCCAGCGTCCCCAGCGCTTCGACAGAACATCGCCGGAGAGCCTGAGGGCCCTCTCGAGTACCCCAGTCCCCAATGGACGACTCGAGAGGGCCCCACTTCATCCACGGCCTAAGCTGAAGTGATGGCGAAGAAAGACCGCAAGAAGCCGGCCCCGGAGGACTTCCGCTCGGAGGCGCTGGCCCAGGCCCTGGAGAAGCAGGACATGGCGGCGGTCGCCCTCGCGCTGCGGCACGGCACCACGGTCGTCCCGCTCATCAAGCCCGGCGCCCGCGACAACCCGCTCGACGGCGGGGAGGTCTGGACCTACCGCGATCGAGCCACCGGCGATGTGGCGCTGCTGCTGTTCAGCGACGCCAAGAACAAGCCGGAGAACCTGCCCCCCGGTGTGGGGATCTACTCTGCCGCCTGGCTGAAGGCGTTTCTCGGTGCGCACCGCGACGAGATCACGACGGTGTTCCTCGACATCGCCGGCCCGCACCCGATGCAGGCCCCGCCTGAGGAGCTCCTCAAGGCTCTCGAAGCCTGACGGCGAGTGGCCTCAGAACGCGGGGATCTCGTCCTCGCGGCGCCGCGACGAGGCCCGCGAGCGCACGTCGGTGAGCGCGGCGCGCAGAGAGCGTGACCGGTCGTCGATGACCTGCTCGTAGCCCAGCCGGGACGCCTCGGACCTCCGCTGCGCGGCCTGTGTGACCGGGCGCACCTCGCCCGCGAGCGACAGCTCGCCGACCGCGGCGACGGTGCGCGGCACGGAGAACTGCTGGATCGAGCCCGCCACCGCGATGGCGATCGCGAGGTCGGCGGCCGGCTCGGTGAAGCGGACGCCCCCGACGGTCGACACGTACACGTCGACGCCGCCGGTGGGGATGCCGGCCCGCCGTTCGAGGATCGCGAGCACCATGGCCACCCGCGAGCCGTCGAGGCCGTGCACCACCCGTCGCGGGTTGGGGCCGTTCGCCGCGATCGTCAGGGCCTGCACCTCGACGGGCAGGGCGCGGCGGCCCTCGAGGGAGATCGCGACGCAGGTGCCCGGCTCGGCGGTGCCCTGCGAGAGGAAGAGCCCGCTCGGATCCGGCACCTCGGAGATGCCCTCGCCGGTCATCTCGAAGCATCCGACCTCGTCCGTCGGACCGAAGCGGTTCTTCAGGGCGCGGATGAACCGCAGGGAGGTCTGCCTGTCGCCCTCGAAGTGGCATACCACGTCGACCAGGTGCTCCAGCACGCGAGGGCCCGCCACCTGGCCGTCCTTGGTGACGTGGCCGACGATCACGATCGGCAGGTCGCGCTCCTTCGCCACCCGGATGAGGGTGGAGGCGACCTCGCGCACCTGACTCGGATGCCCTGCGACGCCCTCCGACAGCGATGACGACACCGTCTGCACCGAGTCGACGATCACGAGCCCCGGCTGCACCTCGTCGATGTGCCCCAGGATCGTGGCGAGGTCGGTCTCGCTCGCGAGATACAGCTCGTCGTGCAGCGCGCCGGTGCGCTCGGCCCGCAGGCGCACCTGTGCGGGGGATTCCTCCGCGCTCGCGTAGAGCACCCTCCTGCCGCTGCGCGCCGCGCGGGCGGCGACCTCGAGAAGAAGGGTCGACTTGCCCACGCCGGGCTCGCCGGAGAGCAGGATCGCGGCACCGGGGACGATCCCGCCGCCCAGCACCCGGTCGAACTCGCCCACGCCGCTGGAGCGCCGCGGCGCATCCGTCGTGGTGATCTGCGTGATCGGCCGCGCCGCGCGCTCGGCGACCGGGGCGACGGCGTCGACGCGGCGGACGATGCCGGTCTGCGTCGCCTGCTCGACCACGGTGCCCCACTGCTGGCACTCCCCGCACCGGCCCACCCACTTGGCGGCGGTCCATCCGCACTCGGTGCAGACGAACGCGGGCGGAGCGGTCTTGCGGGTTGCCATAGGGCCAGGGTATCCGCGGCAACCGACACCGGGCCTCGCGAGGCCGCTAGAGTCGGGCCTTATGACCCGCACGACCGTCTTCCACGTCGTCACCGAGCGCCCGATGAGGGTCGGCCAGCGCATCGTCTTCGACGAGGGGAACCGCAGCGGCGTGTGGCGGCGCGTGCACGAGCGGGCCGAGGAGGCCGCGCGCATCCAGGCCGATCCGGACGCCTACGAGGGCGTCGAGCTCGACCACCACCTGGCCGTGGCGCTCCGCGAGCTCGCGATGGAAGAGGTGCGCGTGCGCGACTTCCCCGCCCTCCCGTCGCGGATGGCGAGCCTCTACGTCTCGCGCACCCGGGAGGACGCGGAGGCCTGGTGCGGCCTGTTCACCGGCTGGGGGAGGCCGACCCATCAGATCGTCCGGATGGAGATCGACGGCGCGGTGTTCGCCGGAGATGCGCGGAACTGCTTCGCCGGCACGGCCGACCGGGACGAGAACCTCCGGCTCGCCGCGCGCTACTGGCGGAACCTGCCGAACCCCGGGGGTGAGGAGCCGATCACCGAAGTGCTCGCGGCCGGGGTCATCGAGGTGGTGGAGATCGTCCGCGAGGTCGGGGCGAACCTCCCGGAGTGAGACCGCGTATTATTCACGGCCCGCCGGTTCGCCTCCGTCGACACGCCCGGGGATAATGGAGGCATGGCCAACGGCGGGCCCGTCTGCGGGCCGATCTCGAGCTACTCCCGGGTGCGGATCCTGCACCTGGTGCAGACCCGATCCGAACGGACGATCGGGGAGCTGAGCGAGGCCACAGGACTGCACGCCAACACGGTGCGCGAGCACCTGCAGCGGCTCATCGAGGGCGGCTACGTCATCCAGACGTCCGAGCGCCGCACCTCGCGCGGACGCCCGCGCACCCTCTACAGCGCGGCCACCGGCGCACCGGACGCCTCCAGCCCCGTCGCACGGGAGAAGGCCGCGGCGGCCGCACGCCGCGGTGACCTCATGCGGCGGATGCTGCAGACCGAGGCATCCGATCTCGGCCAGCGCGCCATCAATCAGCTCGACGCCCTCATCGAGCACCTCGAGGAGAGCGGCTTCGAGCCGATCATCGACGAGCGCGACCTCACCGTCGAGCTCACTCCCTGCCCGCACGCCGCGGCGCTGCCGGAGCATCGCCCCCTACTGTGCCGCGTGCACCTCGGGCTGATGCAGGGCGTGCTCGCGGAGGCGGGAGGCCCGATCGCGGCGGACTGCGTCCGCGCGGCGGAGAGGCCGGAGGAATGCACCGTACAGCTTCGGATCGTCCCGGCGGCGTAGCCCCGATCCCGCGACCACGACCGGCAGGGCGCCGGTCACCATGATCGGCCGAGGGGCCGATCGCCCGGCGTGCGTCCGGAGTACCCGGATGCACGTGAGAAACAGGAGAACAGATGGAATGGCTTGACCCGCTCGTCCTCTCCCGATGGCAGTTCGGTCTGACGACCGTCTACCACTACCTGTTCGTGCCGCTGACGATCGGCATGGCGACGGTGGCGGCGATCTTCCAGACGATCTGGGTGCGCACGGGGCGGGTCGAGTACCTGCACCTGACCCGGTTCTTCGGGAAGATCTTCCTCATCAACTTCGCCATGGGCGTGGTCACCGGCATCGTGCAGGAGTTCCAGTTCGGCATGAACTGGTCCGACTACTCGCGCTTCGTCGGCGACGTGTTCGGCGCACCGCTCGCCTTCGAGGGGCTCCTGGCGTTCTTCTTCGAGGCCACGTTCATCGGACTGTGGATCTTCGGCTGGGACAAGCTGCCCCGCAAGGTGCACCTGATGTGCATCTGGTTCGTCGCGATCGGCAGCATCCTCTCGGCGTACTTCATCATCGCCGCCAACGCGTTCATGCAGAACCCGGTCGGCTACGAGTACAACCCGGTGACCAACCGCGCCGAGCTCGTCGACATCGGCGCGCTGCTGACCAACCCCGTCGCGCTCGCCGCGTTCCCGCACACGATCTTCGGCGCCCTGATGTTCGCGGCCGGCGTGGTCGTCTCGGTCTCGGCCTGGCACCTCTCCCGCGGTCAGCACATGGACTCGATGCGCATCTCGCTGAAGTTCGGCCTCTGGGGCGTGCTCGTCGCGACCGCCGGGGTGGTGATCTCCGGTGACCAGCTGGGTCTGGCGATGTACGCCACCCAGCCGATGAAGATGGCGGCGGCGGAGGCGACCTACAACACGGTCTGCGGGAAGGACGCGGCGTTCAGCCTGTTCACGCTCGGCACACCGGACGGCAAGACCGACCTGTTCTCGATCCGTGTGCCGTACCTGCTGTCGCTCCTGTCGAACCACACGCTCGACGGCTGCGTGCACGGCATCAACGACCTGAACGCCGAATACGCGCAGAAGTTCGCCGACACCGGCCTCACCGAGTTCAACCCAGTGCTGTGGATCACCTACTGGGCGTTCCGCTGGATGATCGGCCTGGGCATGCTCCACGCCTTCATCGCGGTCGTCGGCCTCTGGATCACCCGCAAGCGCGCGAAGAACCCGCCGGCGAAGTGGATGTGGAAGATCGCGATCTGGTCGTACCCGCTCGCCCTCGGCGCCAACATCGTCGGATGGGTGTTCACCGAGATGGGCAGACAGCCGTGGATCGTCTTCAGTCTGATGACGACGAAGGACGGCGTCTCGCCCGGGGTGACCGGCGTCGACGTGCTGATCTCGCTGATCGCGTTCACCGCGATCTACGCCGCGCTCGCCGTGGTCGAGATCGGCCTCATCGTCAGAGCCGCCAAGAAGGGGCCGGACACGTCCGAACAGCCAGAAGAGACGGCGTCCGTGCCGTCGGTGGTCTACTGAGAAAGGAATGGACATGGATCTCTCCGTCCTCTGGTTCTGGGTCGTCGCGTTCCTCTTCGTCGGCTACTTCGTGCTCGACGGCTTCGACTTCGGCGTCGGGATGTCCCTGCCGTTCCTCGGCAAGGACGACGTCTCGCGGCGCCAGGTCATCAACACGATCGGCCCCGTGTGGGATCTCAACGAGACCTGGGTGATCGTCGCCGGCGCATGCCTGTTCGCGTCGTTCCCCGAGTGGTACGCCTCGCTGTTCAGCGGTTTCTACCTGCCGCTGCTGCTGATCCTGCTCACGCTGATCCTGCGCGGGGTGTCGTTCGAGTACCGGCACCAGCGTCCCGAGGCCGCCTGGCGCGGCCGCTTCGACGCGATGATCGTGATCGGCTCGGCGGTCCCCGCGCTGCTCTGGGGGGTCGCGTTCGGCAACATCGTGCAGGGCGTCCCGCTCGACGCCGACCACGTCTTCCGCGGCAACCTGCTGACGCTGCTGAACCCCTACGGGCTGCTCGTCGGCGTCACGACGCTGCTGCTGTTCTTCCTGCACGGCACCTACTTCGTGGCGATGAAGACCGACGGGCAGGTGCAGGCGGACGCCCGCCGGCTGTCCCGTCGGCTGGCGATCCCGACGGTGCTGGTCGCCGCGGGGACGGTGGTGTGGACCATCGTCATCGCCGCGGGGCGTCCCTCGCTGCTGTGGGCGGCCATCGCCTGCGGTGCGGTGGCGGCCGTGTTCCTGGTGAACTCGGTGATCTTCTCGATGCTCCGCAAGGACGGCTGGGCCTTCTTCTGCGCGGCGGTCACGATCATGTCCGCCGTGGCGATGCTCTTCTCGGCGCTGTTCCCGAACGTGATGCCCTCGACCATCGACGCGGCCAACAGCCTGACGATCGCCAATGCGTCGAGCACGCCGTACACGCTGCAGATCATGAGCTGGACGGCGCTGATCGCGCTGCCGCTCGTGATCGCCTATCAGACGTGGACCTACTGGGTGTTCCGCAAGAGGGTCACCAGGAAGTCGATCGAGGCGGCGCCGGCGCACGCGTGATGGATCCGCGCCCTCAGCGTCCGGTGCAGGCCGGACGGGCCGGGTCGATCATGAGGCCGATCGACCCCCGGCTGCTGCGGCACGCCCCGTCGGCCCGCCGCTACCTGGCGGGCTCGGCGGGGATCGCCGTGCTCCAGACCATCGTCACGGTCGCGTTCTCGTGGCTGCTCGCGGACGCGGTCACCGCGGTCGTCGACGGGCGGCCGGCGGCCTCGGGCATCGGATGGCTGGTCCTGGTGGTGCTCGCGCGCGGCGTGCTGCTGTGGGCCTCCGAGGCCTGGGGGCAACGTGCTGCGGCGCGCACCGGCGCCGAGCTGCGGCAGGCGCTGATCTCGGCGATCGGACGACGCGGCCCGGAGTGGCTGTCGCAGCGCAACAGGGCGGCCCTCGCGATCACGGCCGGTCACGGACTCGACGCGCTCGATCCGTACTTCGCGCGGTACATCCCGCAGCTGCTGCTCACCGCGATCGCGACGCCGGTGATCGTCGCGGTGATGTGGTGGGCCGACTGGCCGAGCGGGCTGACCGCGGCCCTGACGCTCCCCCTCGTCCCGCTGTTCCTGATCCTCATCGGCATCGCCACGCGCACGGTGCAGCGGAAGCAGCTGGCGGTGCTGCAGCAGCTCGCCGCGCGCTTCGCCGACACGGTGCAGGGGTTGACGACGCTGCGGATCTTCGGTCGCGAGAGGCGGGCCGCCGAGCGGATGCGCGACACCGCGGAGCAGTACCGCGCGGAGACGATGCGGGTGCTGCGCTTCTCGTTCCTGTCGGGCTTCGCGCTCGAGCTGCTCTCCTCGCTCGCGGTGGCGATCATCGCGGTGGCGGTGGGCTTCCGGCTGCTCGCGGGCGACATGCCGCTCGGCGTCGGGCTGTTCGTGCTGCTCCTCGCTCCCGAGGCCTTCCTGCCGCTGCGGCAGGTGGGCGTGCAGTTCCACGCCGCGTCGGAGGGGGTCGCCGCGACCGACGACGTGTTCGACGTGCTGGGGGAGCCGGACGGGGACAGGGGATCCGAGGCGTCTTCTGGGTCGGGGGCGTCCGGGGTCGGGGTGTCTGTTTCGCGGTCGGTGTCCCGTTCGGCGGATGGTTCGGGGGGTTCTGTCCGGGATTCGGGACAGGGTCCGGGGATCGGGGCGTCCGCCGGTGTCCTCGTGGTCGACGGACTGCGCGTGCGGGACCTCCCTCCGGTGTCGTTCGAGGCGACCCCCGGGTCGGTGACCCTCGTCGAAGGGCCGAGCGGGGCCGGCAAGTCGAGCCTGCTGGCGGCGCTGCGGGGTGCGGTGTCCTTCGGGGGAGCGGCCACCTACGCCGGACACGACGTGCGGACGCTGGCCGCCGCGGACTGGCTCGCCTGGTCGGGGCAGCATCCCGGTCTTCTGCAGGGCACGATCGCCGAGAACGTGGCCCTGGGGGCGTCCGTTCCGGATGAGGCGCGCGTGCGCACGGCGCTGCGGGCGGCCGGGGCGGCATCCCTGGCGCCCGAGACGCCCCTCGGAGTGCAGGGGGAGGGGCTCTCCGGCGGGCAGGCGCAGCGGGTGGCCGTCGCGCGGGCGCTGTACCGGCTGGGGGAGGGCGCTCGGGTGCTCGCGCTGGACGAGCCGTCGAGCGCGCTCGATGCCGCCACCGAGGCCGAGCTGTGGTCCGCGGTGCGTGCCGCGGCGGACGACGGGGTCGTGGTGCTGCTGGTGTCGCATCGCCGGACGGCGAGGGAGATCGCCGATCAGATCGTCGGGCTGGGGGTGAGCGCATGAGCGCTCCGACCCGATCGGACGCGGCGGTCCGCGACGTGCTGCGGCAGGCGATGCCGCCTCTCCGGCGGTTCCTGCCCGGGCTGCTGTCGGGCGTGCTCTCGGCCGCCGCGGCGATCGGGCTGCTGCTCGTCAGCGGCTGGCTCATCGTCAGCGCATCGATCGTCGACTCGCTCGTCCCGCTGTCGGTCGCCGTGGTCGGCGTGCGCTTCTTCGCCGTCTCGCGGGCCGCCTTCCGGTATCTCGAGCGTCTCGCCGGGCATGATGCGGCTCTGCGTCAGCTTGCGGACCTGCGGGCGGGCGTGGTGCGCCGGCTCACACCGCTGTCGCCCGCCGGGCTGGGGCGCACCGACCGTGGCGCCGCGCTCTCGACCCTGGTCGACGACGTCGAGAACCTCCAGAACCTTCCGCTGCGCGTCGTCCAGCCTCTGCTGACGGGCGGTGTGATCGCCGTCGCCTCGATCGGAGTGATGGCGCTGGTGTCGCCGGCCGCGGCGCTCGCGCTCGCCGTCTGTCTGCTGGGGGCCGTGATCGTCGCGGTGCTGGTGGGGTGGATGCTGGGTGACCGCGCCGAGCGCACGCTGTCCGTCCGGCGTGCCGAGCTCTCCGGCGCGCTCGTCGACTATCTCACCGGCCTCGACATCCTGCTCGCCTACGGCGCGGAGGAGCGGGCGCGCGAGAGGATCCGTGACGCGGACTCCGCTCTGCGCCGTGCGGTCACCAGGGCCGCGCTGGCGCAGGCGGCGTCGACCGCGATCGTGTCCGTCGCCGCGGGGGTCGCGTCGATCTGGGCGCTCTCCGTCGCCGTGCCCGACGCTTCCGGAGGGGCTGCCGACGCGCCGTGGTTCGCCGTCGCGGTGCTGCTGCCGATGGCGGTGTTCGAGGTGTTCGCGGTCGTGCCGCAGGCGGCGTCCTCGTGGCGATCCGTGCGCGCGAGCGCCGAACGGATCGCCCGCATCGTGCCCGAGGACATCCCCGCCGAGGTGCGGCTCGACGGTGCGGATGTCGACGGTGCGGACGATGACGGGGCCGACGCGCGCGGACGGTCGGTGACGCTCCGCGGGATCCGGGCGTCGTGGCCGGGATCGGTGTCGCCGGTGCTCGACGGGGTGGATCTCGAGGTCGACGCCGGGGAGCGCGTGCTCGTGACGGGCGCCAGCGGTGCGGGCAAGTCGACGCTCGCCGCCGTGCTCGCCGGGTTCCTGCGCTTCGAGGGCGAGTACCGGATCGGCGATGCGGACGCCGCGCGGATCTCCGGCCCGCAGGTGCGGCGGATCGTCGGCCTCTGTGAGCAGAGCCCGCAGCTCTTCGACGAGGACCTCCGGCAGAACCTGCTGTTCGCGCGGGACTCCGCCACCGACGACGAGCTGCGTCAGGTGCTCGGCCGGGTCGGACTCGCGGACTGGGCCGAGGCCCGCGGAGGGCTCGACGCCCGGGTGGGCGAGCGGGGTGCTCTCGTGTCGGGCGGTCAGGCGCAGCGGATAGCCCTCGCCCGTGCGCTGCTGCGGGGGTTCCCGGTGCTGGTGCTCGACGAGCCGACCGCCGGTGTCGATCCGGATGCCTCGGACGCACTGCTGCGCGACCTGCTCGCGGCTTCGGGGGAGCAGACCGTGGTGCTGATCTCGCACGTCGCCCCGCCCGAGGGGACCGTCGACCGCGAGGTGCGGATCGACGGCGGACGCGTCCGGTAGGCGGGGCTGTCCCGTTTTGCGGATGGTGTCCCGTTTCGCGGGTGGTTCGGGGTGGGGTGTCCGGGGTTCGTGACGTGGTCCGGGGTTCGGGCGGGGTTCGCTGTGGGGATCCCGTCCGGGGTTGGGGTGGGGCTGTCCCGTTTTGCGGATGGTGTCCCGTTTCGCGGGTGGTTCGGGGTGGGGTGTCCGGGATTCGTGACATGGTCCGCGGAACGGGTACCCCCCGGCAGAACGGGCCCCGGCGCGAGGCCTCAGCCGCCGAGCAGGTCTTCGAGCTCCGCGGTGATCGCGGCCCGCAGGGCGTCGTGGCGGGGAGCGAGGGCATGCCGGGGGTCGCTCCAGTGGGAGGGGGCATACAGCCACACGGGCTTGCGGATCAGCTCCACGGGCTCCCAGTCGTAGCGCGGCCAGATGTGCGCATGGACGAAGGCGTCGGTGTTCCCGAGGATCTCGATGTTCATCCGCCGGAAGCCCGGATCGGCCGCACGGCAGGCGCGCTCCACGGCGGTGGCCAGCAGGTCGACGTCGGCGAGGTACTGCACGCGTTCGGCGCGGGGGAGCTCGGCCAGTGCCGTGGCATCCGGGTTCCTGCTCAGCAGCAGGCTGTACCCCGGGAGGAACTGCACGTCGCCGATCACCGCGAAGCCCGCCGTCGTGGAGGCGAGCACCGTCGGGTTCTCGCCCCGTGTCGCCGCGCCGATCCTGTCCTCGCGCCAGTCCATGCCCCGATCCTAGAGCGCCGACCCGGGGAGGTTGCTGGGGTGCCCGGACGACGGGGTGCGTACTCGGCGGGACCTCCGTAGCGTGGAGGGCATGACTCGAACAGATGAAGCGACCCTGATCGTCGACGCCTCGTCGGTGCGCGTCTACCGTGCGCTGACCGACCCCGAATCCGTGGCCCGGTGGCTGCCGCCCGAAGGGATGTCCGGTCGTGTCGACCGGTACGAACCCCGGGTCGGCGGCACCTACCGGATGGTGCTCTCCTACGACGGGCCGGAGACGGGCAAGACCGGCGATGGGACGGACATCGTGGAGGGCAGGTTCGTCGAGGTCGTCCCCGGCGTGCGTCTCGTGCAGGAGGTGGAGTTCGACTCCGACGATCCGCGGTTCTCGGGCGTGATGCGGATGAGCTGGATCGTGAGGGCCCGCGGCGCCCGTTCCGAGGTGGTGTTCCGTGCGGAGGACGTGCCGGCGGGGATCCCGGCCGAGGACCATCGGAAGGGCATGGAGTCGTCGCTCCGCAACCTCGCGGCGCTCGTGGGGCGCTGACGCCGATAGCCTGAGTCCATGACTCAGCCCCACGGCGCGCTGCTGGTCGGCAGCGTGAACTACGACGACGCCGAGAAGACGATGCGGGTCGCCGCGGAGCTGCTCGGGGATCGGCTGGCCCGCATCCCCGACGGCGAGGTCGGCAAGCGGTTCCACTGGATCATGTTCCAGCCGGACGTGCTGGGGGCGGCCCGGGGGATCGAGCGCGTCGGCGCGCAGCCGATCCCGTTCCCGGCGGGCATCGACGCCCGGCCCCTGCGGATCGCCCCGGGGGCGGATGCCGCGGAGATCGAACTCCCGCCGCTGGGATACGCGGCGGCGGCCCGAGAGTCGTGGGAGGTCTTCCGCCGTCTGCGCGAGGAGGGCGTGATCGCCGAGGGCACCCGCTTCCAGGTGTCGCTCCCGACGCCGCTCGCCGTGGTCTCCTCGTTCTTCTCCGGCGACGACCGGGCGGCGATCGAGCCGGTGTACGAGGCGGCGGTGCTGCGTGAGCTCGACGAGATCCTCTCCGGCATCCCGCACGAGGACCTCTCGATCCAGTGGGACGTCGCCAGCGAGATGGGGATCATCGAGCGTGCGGCGGGCTACGGCAAGGTGATGGACGCCTGGTGGCCGGGCGATCCGTTCGACGGTCTCGTCGCGCGTCTGGCGGCCCTCGTCGACGCCGTGCCCGCGGGCGTGGAGGCGGGCGTGCACCTCTGCTACGGCGACGCCGGGGAGAAGCACTTCGTCGAGCCGGCGGATGCGGGGAATCTGGTGCGCTACGCGAACGCGGTGATCGCCGCATCCTCCCGTCCGCTCACCTGGCTGCACCTTCCGGCGCCGATCGAGCGCGACGACGAGGCCTACTTCGCGGCGCTCGCCGATCTCGCCCCGGTCGCCGAGCTCTACCTCGGGCTCGTGCACCGCGAGGACGGTGCGGAGGGCGCCCGGCGGCGGATCGCCGCCGCGTCCGCTTTCGTGTCGGACTTCGGGGTGGCGACGGAGTGCGGGATCGGCCGCGCGCCCGCCGGGACGACCGAGGGCATCCTCCGCGCACACGCCGAGGTGTCGTCGCCGCGCTGATCAGCCGTTCGCGGCGTTCATGATCGTGTTGAAGGACAGCGCGATGATGAGGGCGTTCATGAGGAAGCCGAGCACGGAGTGGACCGTCACGGTCCAGCGGGTGCGTGTGCTCCTCACGTTCACGTCGGAGGCGGCGAAGGTCGTCCCGACCGTGAAGGAGAAGTACACGAAGTCGACGAGGCCGGGCTTCGGGGTGTCGGGGAAGTCGAGTGTTGCGACGGGGTCCATCCGGTCGCGCTGATGCATGTAGAGCTGGGCGAAGCCCCAATGCAGGAAGCCCCAGGCGAGCAGCATCGCCCAGACGCCGATCGGCTTGACCGCCCAGCCGAGCTCGATGTCGGGGCCGAGGAGCTCCGCGAGATCGTGGTTCTTCGCCGCACCGACGAGGATCACCTGCAGCGCCGCGGTGACGCCGATGGCGGTGGGGATGACGGTGAGGATGACCGTGGCCGCGCCCCGGATGCGGTCGAACCAGCGCGGGTTCTCGTCATCGCGGATGCGACTCTCGGCGCCGCGCGCCCGCATCGACAGGTAGACGATCGTGACCAGGGCGTAGAGCGAGCCGAGTCCGCACCAGAGTGTGAGCGAGAGCAGGCTGCTCCCGTCGCCGACGATGAATGCGATGCCGATCGCTGCGAGGACGATCTGCATCCCCCAGTTGAGGACCCACGACCACGCCGAGTCGAGACGGCGGCGGCGACGGCGGGCCTTCCGGGGGACGTGCGACATGGACTCACAGTAGCGTCGGGCGTGCCGATCGTCAGCCGGACACGGGCGTGCGGGCGCCGGCGGCCCACCGTCCGAAGAGCGGCTCCACGGCGACGCGCACCGGGCAGGGGAGGTTCTGCCCGTAGCGGTGGAACAGGTCGTCGCGGGAGTCGAACAGTCCGAGCTCCCGATGGTCGGGGAGCGCCTCGCAGGTGCAGTCCGCGCCCCCGGACCAGCGCGCCGCGCCGCGTCCGATCGCGTCGAAGAGGGTGTCGGCGCCCTCGTTCGCGAAGGCGGGGGGAGCCCGGCATCCGCTCGAACAGGTCGGAGGCGTCGGTCCAGGAGCCGTCGACGAGGAACTGCGGCCAGGCGAGGAGGATGCGCTGCGGGAGCAGCGGAGAGAGGAAGCCGAACCTCGGGCGCCAGAACTCCCCGGATACGAGCAGCCCGCGGGTGCGGGTGGCGATGCCCCGTGCCCGGGCGACCGCCTCGAGCACGGCGAGTCGCTGGCTGCAGGATCCGCGTCCCAGGGCCAGGGTGCGTGAGGCGGGCCGGCTCTCCCGCATCGAGTACACCGGGTGGATGCGACGGCGGATGAGCGCGTGGGCCTCGCGCAGCAGCTGGAGGTCGCCGGGCGCCGTGAGCGATGCCGCGAGCCCGCGGATGCCGGGGGAGCGGGCATCGAGGATGCGGGTGGGCGCTGTCCCTCCGCTCGCCGGTGCGAGGGACGGCTGCGCGCGACGGATGCGGCAGGTGGTGGTGAGGATGCAGGTCATGTCGCCAGCATAACCAAAACTGAACGTGTTCAAAATAGACGATCCGGTGGTGGGTGACCGTCCGATTCGCGTGGTCGCCCACCGTGTCGTAAGCTTGTCCGCGGTGACGTGTCCGAGCGGCCGAAGGTGCAACTCTCGAAAAGTTGTGTAGGGTAA
>NZ_JBEBSA010000005.1:0-145585 GCF_040394595.1 Microbacterium sp. | reverse complement strand
TTCTCGTCGTACTCGGCGAGCATGCCGTACAGGGCCGGGTCGAACTCGGTGCCGTAGGGGTCGACCGAGTCGTTGGCCTGCTTCAGCGACAGCGAGATGCGACGGCGGTCGAGGTCGATGTCGATGACCTTGACGAAGACCTCTTCGCCCACCGACACGACCTGCTCGGCCAGCTCGACGTGCTTGCCGGACAGCTCCGAGATGTGCACGAGGCCCTCGATGCCGTCTGCGACGCGCACGAACGCACCGAACGGAACGAGCTTGGTGACCTTACCCGGCGTGACCTGACCGATCGCGTGGGTGCGGGCGAAGACCTGCCACGGGTCCTCCTGCGTCGCCTTCAGCGACAGGGAGACGCGCTCGCGGTCGAGGTCGACCTCGAGGATCTCGACGGTGACCTCCTGGCCCACCTCGACGACCTCGCTGGCGTGCTCGATGTGCTTCCACGACAGCTCGGAGACGTGCACGAGGCCGTCCACGCCGCCGAGGTCGACGAATGCACCGAAGTTCACGATCGACGACACGACGCCCTTGCGGACCTGCCCCTTGTGCAGGTTGTTGAGGAACGTCGTGCGCGACTCGGACTGCGTCTGCTCGAGCAGCGCGCGGCGCGAGAGCACGACGTTGTTGCGGTTCTTGTCGAGCTCGAGGATCTTCGCCTCGAGCTCCTGGCCGAGGTAAGGAGTGAGGTCGCGGACGCGGCGCAGCTCGATGAGCGACGCGGGCAGGAAGCCACGCAGGCCGATGTCGACGATGAGGCCGCCCTTGACGACCTCGATGACGGTGCCGGTGACGACGCCGTCGTTCTCCTTGATCTTCTCGACGTCTCCCCAGGCGCGCTCGTACTGCGCACGCTTCTTGGAGAGGATCAGACGGCCTTCCTTGTCCTCCTTCTGGAGGACAAGGGCCTCGACCTCGTCGCCGACCTTGACGACCTCGTTGGGGTCGACGTCGTGCTTGATGGAGAGCTCGCGCGAGGGGATGACGCCCTCGGTCTTGTAGCCGACGTCGAGCAGAACCTCATCGCGGTCGATCTTGACGATCGTGCCCTCGATGATGTCGCCGTCGTTGAAGAACTTCAGAGTCTTCTCGACCGCGGCCAGGAAGTCCTCGGCAGATCCGATGTCGTTGATCGCGACCTGCTTGGTGGCCGGGGCGGTCGTTGCGCTAGTCATGTAGTGGGTTGTCCTTGTAATGGATGGTCGGGCCCCGGGACACGGCCGACGGCGGCCGTTGTTGCCGTCTCAGGGCGGATGGTTGGTGATTGCGATGCCACGAAGGCACGCGGAGGCGCGCCACGAGTGACACTTCAGGCTACCAGATCCTGCGGGTGCCGCGCACGGTGCGATATGGGAGGCTGATCCCATGACGGACCGCCTCATGCTCCTCGACACGGCCAGCCTCTACTTCCGGGCGTTCTACGGAGTGCCCGACACGGTGAAGGCCCCGGACGGGCGGTCGGTGAACGCTGCGCGGGGGCTCCTGGACATGATCGCCAAGCTCGTCTCGACCTACCGTCCGACCCATCTGGTCGCCTGCTGGGACGACGACTGGCGTCCGCAGTGGCGGGTCGACCTGATCCCGAGCTACAAGACGCACCGCGTGGTGGAGGCGGTGGCCGGCGGGCCGGACGTGGAGGAGGTGCCGGACCCCCTGGAGGAGCAGATCCCCCTCATCCGCGCGGAGCTCGCTGCGCTCGGCATCCCGGTGATCGGCGCGGCGGAGCACGAGGCCGACGACGTGATCGGCACCCTCGCGACCCGGTCCGCGGACCCCGTCGACGTGGTGACGGGCGACCGCGACCTCTTCCAGCTCGTCGACGACGCGAGCGGGGTGCGGGTGATCTACACCGCGCGCGGCATGAGCAACCTCGAGATCGTCACCGACGAGACGGTGGTCGGCAAGTACGGGGTGCTCCCCGCTCAGTACGCGGACTTCGCGACGATGCGCGGCGACGCGTCGGACGGGCTGCCCGGCGTCAAGGGCGTCGGTGAGAAGACGGCGGCGTCCCTGCTGCAGGCGCACGGCGACCTCGCGGGCATCCGCACCGCCGCCGCGTCCGGCGAGGGCATGAGCGCCGCGGTGGCCAAGAAGTTCGCCGAAGCCTCCGACTACCTCGACGTCGCGCCGACGGTCGTGAAGGTGGCGACGGAGCTCACCCTCCCGGCGCCGGACTCCCGCCTGCGTCCCCTCGACGCCGCACGGACCGCCGCGGCCAACGAGCTCGCCGAGCAGTGGAACCTCGGCACGTCGATGACGCGGGCGGTCACCGCCCTCGCCGAGACCGCCTGAGCTACTCCGCCCAGGCGCGCAGACGATCGAGCCCCCAGGTGGTCACGATCCTCGCGGCGGGCACCCCCGCCTTCTCCGCCCGCGCGGCGCCGTGATCGAGCAGCGACAGCTGCCCCGGGGCATGCGCGTCGGAGTCGATCGAGAACAGGCACCCCTCGGAGAGCGCGACCCCGATCAGGTCATCGGGCGGATCCTGCCGCTCCGGACGGGAGTTGATCTCGACGGCGACGCCGTTCTCCGCGCAGGCGGCGAACACCGCCCGGGCGTCGAAGACCGAGGGCGGCCGCGTGCCCCTCTCCCCCTGCACCAGCCTGCCGGTGCAGTGACCGAGCACGTTCACGTGCGGGTTCGAGACCGCGGCGACCATCCGACGCGTCATGGCGGCGGAATCCATCCTCAGCCCGGAGTGGACCGAGGCGACGACGACGTCGAGCTCCTCCAGGAGCGCGGATTCCTGGTCCAGGCCTCCGTCGTCGAGGATGTCGACCTCGATCCCGGCGAGCACCGACAGCCCGCCGCCGGACAGCTCGCGCACCAGCGGGATCTGTCGGCGGAGCCGCTCGGCGGTGAGGCCGCGGGCGACGCGCAGCCGCGGCGAGTGATCGGTGATCGCCAGGTACTCGTGGCCGAGCGCTCGCGCGGCCTCCGCCATCGTCTCGAGGGGCGTCGCGCCGTCGGACCACTCGGAGTGGCAGTGCAGATCACCGCGCAGCGCGGCGCGCAGGGCGGAGCGCAGTTCGGGCTCGACGGCGCCGCGCAGCTCCACGAGGTAGTCGGGGACCCCTCCTTCGTCGGCCTGACGGATCACCGCGAAGGTCGACTCGCCGATGCCCTTCACCGAACGCAGGCGCGTGGCATCCCTCCGCACATCCTCCGGGAGATCCTGCAGCACCGCGGCGGCCTGACGGAACGCCTTCGCCCGGTAGCGGGACGCGCGCTCGCGCTCCAGGAGTGCGGCGATCTCCAGGAGCGCGTCGACGGCGTCCACGATGGCCTCAGGCCGACGCGAGATCTCTGGTGGCGGAGACCCACTCGTCGAGCTTCGCCGCCGCCCTGCCGTCGTCGATCGCCGCGGAGGCGCGTGCGAGGGCGTCGCGGAGCCTCTCCACGATCGGCACCTGGGTCAGGCTCGCGTCACGGGACAGCTCGAACGCGGCGATGCCCGCCGCGGCGTTGAGGAGCACGATGTCGCGCACCGCGCCCCGCTCCCCCTCGAGCGTGCGGCGCAGCACGCCGGCGTTGTGCTGGGGCGATCCGCCGATCAGGTCGGCGAGGTCGGCGAGGGGGATGCCGAGATCACGCGGATCGAGGTCGTGCTCGTGGATGTCGCCGCGGGCGACCTCCCAGATCCGGCTGTGCCCGGTGGTGGTCAGCTCGTCGAGGCCGTCGTCCCCGCGGAACACCAGGGCGGTCGCGCCCCTGGTGCGGAACACGCCGGTGATGAGCGGCACGCGGTCGAGCTGCGCGACGCCCACCGCGTTCGCCTCGGCGCGGGCGGGGTTGCAGAGCGGACCGAGCATGTTGAAGACGGTGGGCACGCCCAGTTCGGCGCGGACGGCGCCCGCGTTCTTGAAACCGGGATGGAAGGCGCCGGCCCAGGCGAAGGTGATCCCGGTGCGCTCGAGCACGGAGGCGACCGCCTCGGGGGCGAGCGAGAGATCGAGTCCGAGCGCGGCGAGCACGTCGGACGAGCCGGAGGAGGAGCTCGCGGCCTTGTTGCCGTGCTTGACGACGGGGACCCCGGTCGCGCCGATGATGATCGCCGCCGTGGTGGACACGTTCACGGTGCCCACGCGATCGCCGCCGGTGCCGACGATGTCGAGCACGTCCGAGGACACCGGGAGCGGCACGGCCGCCTCCAGGATCGCGTCGCGGAAGCCGACGACCTCGTCGATCGTCTCCCCCTTCGCCCGCAGCGCGACGAGGAAGCCGGCCAGCTGCGCCTCGCCGACCCTGCCCTGCATCACCTGCCGCATCGCCCAGGTCGACTCCCAGACGCTGAGGTCCTGACGCTTGAGCAGCGTGGTGAGCAGATCGGACCAGGTCAGGGTGTCAGCCATGACTGCGATCCTATCGGCGGGATTCCGAGCGACGCACCGCCGGAAGGCCTTCATGACGTCACGGGTCTGACTGGGATCTCCCTGCATATTCGCAGTGCATTCTTAGGTTCCCCTAAGTCCCGGATCAGGGAAACGACCCCCGGCGGTGCAAGAATCGTCGTCGCGAATCGGCCATAATGGAACCGTGACCACCTCAGCGACGTATGCCCCGGCTGCCCGAACGATCAAGCGGCCAAACCCGGTAGCTGTCGGCACCATCGTGTGGCTCGGCAGCGAGGTGATGTTCTTCGCGGGACTCTTCGCGATCTACTTCACCCTCCGCAGCACCTCCCCCGAACTGTGGGGCGACCGCACGCCGATGCTCAACGTGACCTTCGCGGCGATCAACACCGCCGTCCTCGTCGCGTCGTCGTTCACGTGCCAGATGGGTGTCTTCGCCGCCGAGGACCTGCAGCCCTACCGCCTCCCGAAGGGCCAGCTCAACGCGGCGGGCCGCCGCCGCCTGTTCGGCTGGGGCATGGTCGAGTGGTTCTGGCTCACCTACGCGCTGGGAGCGATCTTCGTCTCCGGTCAGGTCTGGGAGTACGCCCAGCTGGTCGCCGAGGGCATGCCGATCCAGGCCGACTCCTACGCCTCCGCGTTCTATCTGACGACCGGCTTCCACGCCCTGCACGTCACCGGAGGCCTCATCGCGTTCCTGCTCGTCATCGGACGCGCGTACGCGGTCAAGAACTTCACGCACAAGGAAGCGACCACCTCGATCGTCGTGTCGTACTACTGGCACTTCGTCGACGTCGTGTGGCTGGTCCTCTTCGGCGTCATCTACTTCCTGAAATAAGAGCGGAGCGATACCCGACATGGCACGAGAGAAGAAGCACCGCTCGCGCGGGCGCCGCAGTCCGTTCGCCGCAGCCGCGCTGATCGGCGCCGGACTGTTGATCACCGGAGGCGTGTACGCCGGCGCGTCCGCCGCCTTCGCGTCCAACGACCAGCAGACGGCTGCCACGACGCAGCTCACGGCTGCGGACGGCGAGAAGCTGTTCAACGCGAACTGCGCCACCTGTCACGGCATGAACCTCGAGGGCACGGGCCAGGGTCCGAGCCTCGTGGGCGTCGGCGAGCTCGCCGTCGAGTTCCAGCTCGCGACCGGCCGCATGCCGCTGCAGATGCAGGGCCCCCAGGCTCCGCAGAAGAAGCCGCAGTTCACCGAGGAGCAGATCAAGGCGATGGCTGCCTACGTGCAGTCGGTCTCCCCCGGCCCGACGTATCCGAAGGACGAGGTCCTCGACGGCAAGGGCGACGTGGCTCGCGGCGCGGAGCTGTTCCGCGTCAACTGCGCGATGTGCCACAACGTCGCCGCTGCCGGTGGCGCCCTCACGGAGGGCAAGTACGCTCCGGCCCTGACCAGCACCAGCGCGCTGCACATGTACGCCGCCATGGTCACCGGTCCTCAGAACATGCCCGTCTTCGGCGACATGTACCTCGACGACACCGACAAGCGCGACATCATCTCGGCACTGCTCTACCAGCAGGACGCCGTGCAGATCGGCGGCTTCACGCTCGGGTCGCTGGGCCCTGTGTCCGAGGGCCTGTTCATCTGGATCTTCGGAATCGGCGCGCTGGTCGCCCTCACCGTGTGGATCACGGCGAAGTCCAACTGACGCATCTACATCGAAGAGGAACGTACGAGGAGCACCATGGCACACGACGACTCGCAGGCTCTTGACAGGGCCTATCAGCCCGCCCCCGGGCTGAGCGTCGCGGTCAGCGATCCCGCGCAGAACCCCGGTCTGCCGCCGCATCGCGAGCGGATGACCGACAAGGATCCGAAGGCCGAGAAGACCGCCGCACGGACGGTCTACACCCTCTTCTACCTGTCGCTCGCCGGCAGCGCCTGGGCGGTCGCCGCCTACATGCTGTTCCCGATCGAGAGCGGCGCGCTGATCGACATCAGGAACAACAACCTGTTCATCGGCCTCGGCATCGCCCTCGCGCTCCTGGCCATCGGCATCGGCGCCATCCACTGGTCCAAGACGCTGATGAGCGACAAGGAGCACATCGAGGACCGCCACCCCACGCGGGGCCGCGACTCGACCCGCGAGGCCGCCGTCCAGGCGTTCGCCGACGCGAACGAGGAGTCCGGTTTCGGGCGTCGCACGATGATCCGCAACTCGCTGATCGCCGCGGTCGTCGCCTCGATCGTCCCGGGAGTCACGCTGTTCCGCGGCCTCGCGCCGCACGCGTCGGCCGAGAACCCGATCGCCGCAGACCCGGTCGCCCTCATGAGCCACACCATGTGGAAGGAAGGCACCCGCCTGGTCCGTGACCCGGACGGCACACCGATCCGCGCCGCGGACGTCGTGCTCGGCTCGGCCGTGCACGTCATCCCCGAGGGGCTCAAGGAGCTCGGCCACGCCGGCGGACTCCTCGAGGAGAAGGCCAAGGCCATCGTGCTCCTCCTCCGTCTGCGTCCCGAGCAGCTCAAGGAGCAGGAGGACCGCAAGACCTGGTCGTACAACGGCATCGTCGCGTACTCCAAGGTCTGCACCCACGTCGGCTGCCCGGTCGCCCTGTACGAGCAGCAGACGCACCATCTGCTCTGCCCCTGCCACCAGTCGCAGTTCGACGTCACCGAGCACGCCAAGGTCATCTTCGGCCCGGCCGCGCGCCCGCTGCCGCAGCTGCCCATCGCCGTCGACGATGAGGGCTACCTCATCGCGCAGAGCGACTTCAAAGAGCCCGTCGGCCCGAGCTTCTGGGAGCGTCATTGAGCACCGCAACTCTTAAAGAGGACACCAAGCAGAAGCCCCTCGGCGGGCGCTTCATCGGCGCGACCGCGAACTACATCGACGAGCGCACGAGCCTGTCGGGCTTCGTCAAGGAGCTCGGCCGGAAGATCTTCCCCGATCACTGGTCGTTCATGCTCGGCGAGATCGCGCTGTGGAGCTTCGTCGTCGTGTTCCTCTCGGGCACGTTCCTGACGTTCTTCTTCCAGGCATCGATGGAGCCGACGCACTACGACGGCGCCTATCCGATGATGCGCGGCGTGGAGATGTCCGCGGCGCTGAAGTCCACGCTCGAGATCTCCTTCGATCTCCGCGGTGGGCTCCTGGTGCGCCAGATCCACCACTGGGCCGCCCTGGTCTTCGTGGCGGGCATCGGCGTGCACATGCTCCGCGTGTTCTTCACGGGCGCGTTCCGCAAGCCCCGCGAGCTGAACTGGGTGATCGGCTTCGTGCTGTTCGTCCTGGCGATGGCGGAGGGCTTCACCGGCTACTCGCTCCCCGACGACCTGCTCTCGGGCAACGGCCTCCGCATCATCGACGGCATGGTCAAGGGCATCCCGCTCGTCGGCACCTGGATCTCGTTCCTCCTCTTCGGCGGCGAGTTCCCGGGCTCCGACATCGTCGGCCGGCTCTACACGCTCCACATCCTGCTGCTGCCGCTGCTGGTGATCGCCTTCGTGGTGCTGCACCTCATGCTGATGGTCATCAACAAGCACACCCAGTTCGCCGGGCCCGCCCGCACGAACAACAACGTGGTGGGCTATCCGATGATGCCGGTCTACATGTCGAAGATGGGCGGCTTCCTGTTCATCGTCTTCGGCACCATCGTGCTGATCGCGTCGCTCTTCCAGATCAACCCGATCTGGAACTACGGCCCGTACGACCCCTCCCCCGTCTCGGCGGGTACGCAGCCCGACTGGTACATCGGCTTCGCTGACGGCGCCCTGCGCCTCGCCCCGTCGAACCTGGACGTGGTGTTCCTCGACCGCACCTGGTCGTTCGGCATCCTGATCCCTGTCGCCGTCCTGGGCCTGTTCATCGTGACCGTCGCGATCTACCCCTTCATCGAGGCGTGGATCACCGGCGACAAGCGCGAGCACCACATCGCCCAGCGTCCTCGCAACGCGGCCACCCGCACCGCGATCGGCGTCGCCGGCATGATCTTCTACGCCGTGCTCTGGGCGGCGGCCTCGTCCGACCTCATCGCGACGCACTTCATGCTCACCATGGAGGGTGTGATCCACACGCTCCAGGCACTCCTGTTCGTCGGTCCGGTGCTCGGGTACTTCATCACCAAGCGCATCTGCATCGCGCTCCAGAAGAAGGACCGCGAGATCGTCCTGCACGGCTACGAGTCGGGTCGTATCGTCCGCCTCCCCGGCGGCGAGTTCATCGAGGTCCACCAGCCGATGGACGTCTACGACCGATGGAAGCTCATCGACTACGACACCTATGAGCCGCTGGTCGTGCGTCCGAACGCAAAGGGCCGCATCGCCTGGCACCAGAACCTCCGCTCGGCGTTCTCGCGCTGGTTCTTCGAGGACCGCCTGCAGCCCCTCACTCAGGCCGACATCGAGGCGGCGGATGCCCATCAGCATCACACGCTGACGGAGATGGCCGAGACCGAGGCCGCGGAGATCGCCGGTGCGCACGAGCGCGCAGGCGTCGCCGAGGATCAGATCGTCCCCGAGGCGGATGCCCCGATCGGTGAGACTCCGAACACGCCCAGCTCTGTCATCGCCACCGATCCGGTCAAGAAGCCGCGGAAGAAGAAGACCGACGACGGCGAGTGATCCGCCGTCCTCTTCCCGAAGGCCCCGTCCGCACGGACGGGGCCTTCGGCGTTTCCGTCGGCCGAGGCCGCGTGGCTAGGCTGATCCCCATGCCCTTCGTCATCCGCCCCGCCGTCCGCGCCGACTTCGACGCCGCCGAGGAGGTCGAACGAGAGGCGGACCGCCTCTTCGCGGAGAGGTTCGAGGCATCGGACTGGCCTCCCCCGGAAGCCGCCGCGGAACGCGCGGCGCAGCCGGGGTTCCTGCTCGTCGGCGAGGAAGACGGCGTCGTCGTCGGCTTCGCGCACGTGCTCGAGATCGCGGGCATCGCGCACTTGGAGCAGGTGGCCGTGCTCCCCCGCTGTGCACGCCGCGGCTACGGACGCATGCTGGTCGAGGCCGCGAAGGCCGCGGCCTCCGCACACGGCCACGGCGAGCTGACCCTCCGCACGTATGCCGACGTGCCCTGGAACGCCCCCTTCTACGCCACGTGCGGCTTCGCCGTTTCGGAGCCCGTCACGCCGTTCCTGAAGAGCCTGGTCGACGTCGAGGAGTCCCTCGGTCTGATGCGTCACGGTGCGCGCGTGCAGATGACCGCTCTCCTCTGAGCGCTTCCACTGTCGAGAGCTGCTATCGTCAGGGCATGCGCATGCTTCAGGTGACGACGACGCCGGATCTCCTCCGGCGCTGCCTGTAGCGGACCACGCACACATCAGAGCCCGGGGAACACCCGGGCTCTCGTCGTCTTCGGTGTCTCCTCGGCTCCCCACGAAGGAGAAGAGACCATGGAGAACGAAGACCACCGCTCGCTGGGCCGACGCCTGCGCCTGTTCGACACCGTCCCGGTGATCGGCGCCGGACTGCCGATCTGGCTGCCCGATGGCGCGGTCATCCGCGGAGAGCTCGAGCGGCTGGCGTCGGAGATCGCCGAGCGCACCGGCTGCGTGCGGATCCACACCCCCGTCCTCGCGAAGCGCGCGCTCTTCGAACAGAGCGGGCACTGGGACAAGTTCGCGGAGGACATGTTCCCGGCGATGACGGTCGGCGAGGATGAACTGGTGCTGCGACCCGCGAACTGCCCGAGCCACGTGCAGGTGTACGCGGCGGACGCTCGCAGCTGGCGAGATCTTCCGCTGCGACTCGTCGAATCGGCGTCGATGTTCCGCAGCGAGCTCTCCGGGGTACTCGGAGGCCTCAGCCGCGTGCGTCAGATCAGCCTCGACGACGCACACGTCTTCTGCACCGAGGAGCAGGTCGTCGCGGAGGTGGTGCAGGCCCTCGATGCGATCCTCGAGGCCTATCGCGTGCTCGGCATCCCGGTCGATCACTTCCGGCTCTCCGGGCGCGGCGAGAGCAGCGCAGGCTCCGAGGAGGACTGGGACGCCTCAGAGGACGACCTCCGCGCCGCTCTCGACCGCCTCGGCCTCCCCTATGAGCACGTCCTCGGCGAGGGGGCCTTCTACGGACCGAAGATCGATGTCCAGGTGCGCGACGCCGCCGGGCGGGAGGAGACCCTGTCGACCGTCCAGGTGGATCGTGTGCTGCCCGAACGGTTCCGACTCGCCTACGTGGGCGCCGACGGCCGGCGGCACCGGCCCGTGATGATCCACCGCGGTCTCCTCAGCTCGATGGAGCGTCTCGTCGCGCTGCTCATCGAGCAGTACCAGGGCCGGTTCCCGACCTGGCTCGCCCCCGTGCAGGTCGGGCTCGTCCCCGTCGACCCGCGACACCACGCCGAAGCGGTCGGACTGCTTCGCGTCCGGCTCGAGAGCGCAGGCGTCCGTGTACGCGTGCTGGACCGCGGCAGCCTGGCATCCCGCATCAGCCGGTCGCATGCGCTGCCGGCTGCGCACACCGCGGTGATCGGGGCGAGAGAAGCCGCGGCGGGGACGGTCGCGCTCGGCGACCGCGAGATCCCCGTGGAGGACTTCGTCTCGAGGGTGCAGGGGGAGATCGTCGGACGTCTCCCCCGCGTCATGGGCTCCGGCGACGAGACCGGCTCGGCGTAGGCTGACCCCATGGACCGCGCCGACTACTTCGCTGCCAAGCTGACCTTCGAGACGGACCCCAGCGATGCCTATGCGGCGCAGAGGTCCGGAGAGGGCCTTGTGATCGTCGACGTGCGCTCGGACGAGGCCTGGGCGCAGGGTCGGGTCACCGGAGCGGTGCACATGCACTACAGCGAGATCGCGGAGCGCGCGCCGCGGGAGATTCCCGTCGGCTCTCGCGTCGTGGTCTACTGCTGGAGTCCCGGGTGCAACGCGGGGGCGAAGGGCGCGCTCGAGTTCGCACGGCTCGGCTACGAGGTGCGCGAGATGATCGGCGGGTTCGAGTACTGGGTACGCGAGGGCTACCCGATCGAGGATGCGGACGGCGTGCACCGCCGTCCCATCGATCCCCTCACCGGAGTGCCACGGGTGCGTACGCGCCCCTGACGGCCACATACGCAGAGGCGCCCCCGGACGGATCCGGGGGCGCCTCTCTCTGTGTGCGTGTCAGCGGGCGAAGTTGCCGCGGTAGTACTCGTACACCCAGCCGACGATCGCGACGACGAAGATCGCGAGGCCGATCGGGAGCAGGAAGTGCCCGACGGCGAGCCCGATGAGGAAGATCGACGCGGAACCGGCCAGCACGATCGGCCACCACGACCACGGGCTGAACTCGCCCAGCTCGGGGTCACCGTCATCGATGTCCGCGGTCAGGATGTCCTCGGGAAGCTCACCACGCTGGGCGCGGTAGGTCTTGTGCAGGTAGAGCGCGATCATCGCGCCCATCGCCGCGACGAAGAGCAGCGCGACGGTGCCCACCCACTCCACACGCATGACCAGGGTACGGTCCGGGTGCTCGAGGATGTTCCAGACCGTGTAGACCACGGCCATCAGCGCGAAGAAGACGGTGATGATCCACCAGAGGATGACGTTGGAGCGCATGGCTTACTTCGCCTCTCCTTCTGCGACGGCGGTCGGCGCGGCGACCGGGTGCTCAGCGGCCTCCGGATGGTTCAGGTCGAACGCGGGACGCTCACTGCGGATCCGCGGGATCGACGTGAAGTTGTGACGCGGCGGCGGGCAGCTGGTCGCCCACTCGAGCGACGCGCCGTAGCCCCACGGGTCGTTGACCGTGACCTTCGGTGCCTTGCGCGACGTGATCCACACGTTCAGGAAGAACGGCAGCATCGAGGCGCCGAGGATGATCGCACCGATCGTGGAGACCTGGTTCTGCCACTCCCAGTTGTCGTAGGCCGAGTAGTCGGCGTAACGACGCGGCATGCCGTCGACGCCCAGCCAGTGCTGCACGAGGAACGTCATGTGGAAACCGATGAACAGCATCCAGAAGTGGATGTAGCCGAGCCGCTCGTTGAGCATGCGTCCGGTCCACTTCGGCCACCAGAAGTAGAAGCCGGCGAACATCGCGAACACCACGGTGCCGAAGACGACGTAGTGGAAGTGCGCGACGACGAAGTACGAGTCACTGAGCTGGAAGTCCAGCGGCGGTGATGCCAGGATCACACCGGTCAGTCCGCCGAAGACGAAGGAGACGAGGAAGCCGAGGGAGAACACCATGGGCGTCTCGAAGGTCAGCGACCCTCGCCACATCGTTCCGATCCAGTTGAAGATCTTCACACCCGTCGGCACCGCGATGAGCATCGTCATCAGGGCGAAGAACGGCAGCAGCACGCCACCCGTGACGTACATGTGGTGCGCCCAGACCGCGACCGAGAGGGCGGCGATCGAGATCGTCGCGTACACGAGGGTCTTGTATCCGAAGATCGGCTTGCGGCTGAAGACCGGGAAGATCTCGGAGACGATGCCGAAGAACGGCAGCGCGATGATGTACACCTCGGGGTGGCCGAAGAACCAGAACAGGTGCTGCCACAGGAGCACGCCGCCGTTGGCGGGGTCGTAGACGTGCGAGCCGAGCACGCGGTCGGCCGCGGCCGCGAACATGGCGGCGGCCAGCACCGGGAACGCCATCAGGATCAGCAGGCTGGTGATGAGGGTGTTCCACGAGAAGATCGGCATGCGCCACATGGTCATGCCCGGTGCGCGCATCGTGATGATCGTCGTGATGAAGTTCACCGCACCGAGGATCGTTCCGAAACCGGAGAGGCCCAGACCCAGCATCCAGAGGTTTCCCCCGGCGCCCGGAGAGAACGACGCGTTGGCGAGCGGCTGATAGGCGAACCAGCCGAACGACGCGGCACCCTGCGGGGTGAGGAAGCCGGCGACGGCGATCGTCGACCCGAAGAGGAACAGCCAGAAGGCGAAGGCGTTCAGACGCGGGAAGGCGACGTCCGGCGCGCCGATCTGCAGCGGCAGGATCGCGTTCGCGAAGCCCGCGAACAACGGGGTCGCGAACATCAGCAGCATGATCGTGCCGTGCATCGTGAACAGCTGGTTGTACTGCTCCTTCGTCGGGATGATCTGCATGCCCGGCGCGAACAGCTCGGCACGGATGATGAGGGCCATCACGCCGCCGAGGAGGAAGAAGAGCACCGAGGCGATCAGGTACATGTAGCCGATCGTCTTGTGGTCGGTGGAGGTGATCCACTTGACGACGATATTGCCCTTCTGCTCCACGCGGGTGGAGGTGAGGAGGGCCGCCTGACGCGGCGGGATCGTGGTGGGGCGGGCGCCGTGCGTCTCGGTCTGAGGTTCAGCGGTCGTCGTCATGACTTACTCCCCTTTCTTCTCGGAGCTCGAGCTCGGGCCGGTGCCCGGGAAGTTGCCCAGACGGTCGTAGGCGTCGGTGATGTCGCCGGTGTTCCCCTTCTCGCGGAGCGAGGCGAGGTAGGTCTCGTAGTCGGCCTGCGACACGACCTTCACGTTGAAGAGCATCATCGAGTGGTACTCGCCGCAGAGCTCGGCGCACTTGCCGTCGTAGTCTCCGATGCGCGTCGGGATGAACGACCAGCTGTTGTCCTTCCCGATGTACATGTCCTTCTTGTAGAGGAAGTCGATGATCCAGAAGGAGTGCGCGACATCACGCGACTGCAGGTCGATCGTGACCTTCTTGTCGACCGGGAGCACCAGCGTCGGCAGCTTGGTGCGGTCGATGTCGCCGTTCGCGTCGGGGTTGGCCTGGACGCCCATGCTCCAGACGGCGTCGGAGTTGTCCTCCTGCGTGCCGTCGTACTGGAAGTCCCACGCCCACTGCTTGGCGATCGCGGTGACCTCGACGTCGGGCTTGTCCCACGGACGCTCGATCTCCGCCTGGTCGCGCGCGGTGAAGAAGAACATGCCGAGGATGAAGATCAGCGGGATCACCGTGTAGAGGATCTCGATGGGCATGTTGTAGCGCAGCTGCACCGGCAGGCCGGTCTGGCCCTTGCGACGGCGATACATGACCGCCGCCCAGCCCATCAGGGCCCAGGTGATCACACCGACGGCCAGCAGCACGACCCACGAAGTGACCCAGAGGCCCGAGACGCGCTCGGTCTGGTTCGTGGCGGCGGGACCGCCCTCGACGAAGCCCGGGAGGAAGCCATGGAGCTCGGTTTGCGAGCAGCCAGCCAAGGCCACGGCTACCGCGACTCCCAGAGGGAGTGCGGCCCAACGAAGGCGGCGTTTCGAAGGCACGATGCACCTTTCAGATCGCGGACAGGGGCAACCTCAAGTCTAGGGCAACCTCACACCCGATTCATGCCAACCACGCAGGTTGGCCGCCGCTCAGTGGAAGCTGTCGCCGCAGGCGCACGACCCCGAGGCGTTCGGGTTGTCGATCGTGAAGCCCTGCTCCGAGATGGTGTCCTTGAAGTCGATCGAGGCGCCGTCGAGATAGGGCACGCTCATGTTGTCGACGATGACCTCGACGCCGTCGAAGTCCACCGTCTCGTCGCCGTCCAGGTACCGCTCGTCGAAGTAGAGCTGGTAGATCAGGCCGGAGCATCCGCCGGGCTGCACGGCGACGCGGAGGCGCAGATCGTCGCGGCCCTCCTGCTCGAGCAGGCTCTTCACCTTCAGCGCGGCGGCGTCGGTCAGGGCGACGCCGTGGGCGCGGGTGCCGGTCTCGGTGATGGTGGTGTCGCTCATGTCGCTCCTCGAACTCTGTGGCCGACCGCGTGACGCGCAGTCCGCTGCTGGCACGATTCTACCGCCGCCCGCTGGACGGCGGCCCGGATCACGCGGTGGTCTTCGCGTTCATCCTCGCGAGCAGGAGCGCCTCGGTGCGCACGGCGTTACGGAACGTCTCGAGGTGCAGCGACTCGTTCGGGCTGTGCGCCCGCGAGTGCGGATCCTCCACACCGGTCACCAGGATCTGCGCGCCGGGGAACTCCCGCACCAGGTCGGCGATGAAGGGAATGGAGCCTCCGACGCCGAGGTCCACCGGAGAGGCGCCGTAACCGTCGGCCATCGCCTCCCTGGTCAGCCCGACCGCCCAGCCGGCGGTGTCGACGAGGAATCCGTCGCCGAGGTCGACGTCGGAGAAGGTCAGCTCCGCGCCGAAGGGTGCCCGCGCACGCAGGTGGGCCTCGAGCGCGTCGTACGCCTCCTGGGCGCGCTGCCCCGGCGCCACACGGGCGCTGATGACCACGCTCACCTCGGGCAGGAGCGTGTTCGAGGCGGCCGCGACGCTCGTCGCGTCGATCCCGGTGATCGTGACGGAGGGCTTGTTCCAGATACGGCTCAGGATGCTGTCCCGCCCGACCGGGCTCGTGCCGGGGAGCAGCCCGGCTTCATCGCGCAGCGTCTCCTCGAAGTACTCCGGCGTCTCCGCGTCCCGCACCGCGAGCCCCTCGACGGCGACCGCTCCATCGGCGTCCCACAGCGTGGCGAGAAGGGTGACCGCGGCCATCATCGCGTCGGGCACCGCTCCCCCGAACATCCCGGAGTGGGAGGCGTGGTCGAGTGTGCGCACCTTCAGGGTGAAGCGGGCGTTCCCGCGCAGGGAGACGGTCAGGCCGGGCGTGACCTGGTCCCAGTTGCCGGAGTCGGCGACGACGATGGCGTCGGCGCGGAGGGCGTCGGCGTTGTCGGAGAGGAAGCGGGCGAAGGAGCGCGACCCGTACTCCTCCTCCCCCTCGATGAACATCGCGATGCCGAGGTCGAGGTCGTCCCCGAGGGTCTCGGCGACGGCGCGGATGGCCGCGATGTGCGACATGATGCCGGCCTTGTCGTCGGCGGCGCCGCGGCCGTACAGGCGTCCGTCGCGCACCGTCGGCTCGAAGGGCGGCGTCTCCCACAGGGCCTCGTCGCCCTGGGGCTGCACGTCATGGTGCGCGTACAGCAGGATGGTGGGCTTCCCTCCCCGGGCGGCACGGGTGGCGAGCACGGCGGGCTGTCCGAGCTCCTCGGAGTCGTCGATCGCCGCACGCAGCACCCTCACGTCGTCGAAGACGCCGGTGCCGCGGGCGAGGTCCGCCACAGCCTCGGCGCTCCGCTCCAGGTGGGACTGCTCGAACGCCGGCCAGGCGACGCCCGGGATCCGCACGAGGGAGCCGAGATCGGAGAGCGCCGAGGGGATGCCGTCGGATACCGCCTCGAGCAGCTGCGCGTCGAGTGCGGAACGATCGGGAGTGCCAGGAGAGGTCATGCGAGTAATCTTAAGGAAAGAACCCCCGAACTCGATCCGAGGACTGCTGTGCCCACTCCCACGCCTTCGACCAACGACGACGCTCCCGAGACGCCTGCCGTCGGCAAGGGACGCCGTACTCCGACGCGCGCCGAGCAGGAGGCCGCACGACGCCGCCCGCTCGTCGCGGACACCAAGGAGGCGCGCGCGGCGGCGAAGGCCGATCTGCAGGCGCGACGCGAACGCGCGCGGATCGGGATGGAGCGCGGCGACGACAAGTACCTCCCCGCCCGCGACAAGGGACCGCAGCGGCGATGGGTGCGCGACTACGTCGACGCCGGCTGGCACATCAGCGAATGGGTCATGCTCATGATGATCCTGGTGATCGTCGCCGCCCTGGTGCCGATCCCGACGCTGCAGTTCGGCTCGATGGTCGCCCTGTGGATCTTCATGCTCATCGCCATCCTCGACATGGTGCTGCTCGGCTGGCGCGTCAAGCGCAAGGCGGCGGCGAAGTTCGGCGCCGAGCGACGCGAGCGCGGTCTCGGCTGGTACGCCGCGATGCGCGCGCTGCAGATGCGCTTCATGCGGCTCCCCAAGCCCCAGGTCAAGCGCGGCGAGTACCCCGCCTGATCGGGGAGGGCTCCGCGCGGTCGGCCGGTCCTGCCGGGATCAGGCCTGGAGCCGGTCGCGCAACCCGCGGTTGATCTGTCGCGCCCACAGCGGACCGCGGTAGAGGAAGGCCGTGTAGCCCTGCACGAGGGTCGCTCCGGCGTCGAGACGCTTCTGCACGTCTTCGGCGGTCTCCACTCCCCCGACGGCGATCACGCAGAAGTCTGCCGGCACCACGGACCTCACGAGCCCGAGCACGTCGAGGGAGCGCTGCTTCAAGGGCGCCCCCGAGAGCCCGCCCGCGCCGGCCGCCTCGACGATCGCCGGGTCGGTCCGAAGCCCCTCGCGAGAGATCGTCGTGTTGTGCGCGATGATGCCCGCCAGGCCCTCGTCGACGGCGAGCCGTGCGATCGCGGTGATCTCCTCGTCGGGGAGGTCCGGGGCGATCTTCACCAGCAGCGGCGTGGTGCCCGCGGCCCCCTTCACCGCCCGCAGCAGCGGCGCGAGGGTCTCCACCGCCTGCAGTCCGCGGAGTCCCGGGGTGTTCGGCGAGGAGACGTTCACGGCGAGGTAGTCGGCGAGCGGGGCGAGCTCGGTCGCCGAGGCGACGTAGTCGGCGACGGCGTCCTCGACCTCGACGACCCGGCTCTTGCCGATGTTCACGCCGATCACGGTCTCCGGCCTCCGGCGGCGCAGCCGCCTCAGCCGCGCCGCTGCTGCGGAGGCCCCCGCGTTGTTGAAGCCCATGCGGTTCACCACGGCGCGATCGGCGACCAGGCGGAAGAGCCGCGGCTTGGGGTTGCCCTCCTGCGGGATCGCGGTGACCGTGCCGATCTCGACGTGCCCGAATCCCAGCGCGGCGAGACCGCGCACGCCGACCGCGTTCTTGTCGAAACCCGCCGCGACTCCGAACGGCGAGGGGAACGAGAGCCCGAGCGCCTGCACCCGCTGGGCGGGATCCGGAGCGGTCAGCCCGCGGGCGGCCCAGGAGAAGGGCGGCAGGCCGGCCCCGCGGATGACGAGCATCGCCGCGTGGTGCGCGAACTCCGGATCGAGACGCGACAGGACGAGGCGGAAGAGGAGGGGATACATCCCTGCCAGGTTATCGTTCGGAGGCGTTCGCCCGCGCGCGGTCGTCGCGCAGCTCCCCGATCGCCGACTCGAAGTCCTCGAGCGAGTCGAAGGCGCGGTACACGCTCGCGAACCGCAGATAGGCCACCTCGTCGAGTTCGCGCAGCGGACCGAGGATGGCCAGGCCGATCTCGTTCGTGTCGAGCTGCGAGACGCCCGTCTGCCGCACCGCCTCTTCAACACGCTGTGCGAGGATCGCGAGGTCCGCCTCCGTGACCGGACGCCCCTGGCACGCCTTCCGCACCCCGGACATGACCTTGTCGCGGCTGAACGGCTCCATCACACCCGACCGCTTGATCACCGTCAGGCTGGCGGTCTCGGTCGTGGTGAAGCGCCCTCCGCACTCCGGGCACTGACGTCTGCGGCGGATCGAGAGACCGTCGTCACTCGTGCGCGAATCGATGACGCGGGAGTCCGGATGCCGGCAGAAGGGGCAGTGCATGATGTCCCAGCGTACCCGCCCGCGTCAGCCCGCCTCGACGAAGCGAGCCTCGACCGCCTCTCCGTGAGCCGGCAGCACCTCCGCCTCGGCCAGGGCGACGACGCCTTCGCGGGCTGCGGAGAGCGCCGCGTGGTCGTAGGTGATCACCTGCTGTGGGCGCAGGAACGTGTAGGCGCCCAGGCCCGACGCGTACCGGGCCTGACCGCCGGTCGGCAGCACATGGTTGCTTCCGGCCATGTAGTCGCCGAGGCTCACCGGCGTCTGATCACCGACGAAGACCGCGCCGGCGCTGGTGAACGCGGCGGAGGCCTGCTCCGCATCCGCGAGGTGCAGTTCGAGGTGCTCCGGAGCGTAGGCGTTGCTGAACGCCACGGCCATCGCCCTGTCGTCGACGAGCACGATCGCCGACTGCGGACCGTCCAGCGCTGCCCGCACCCGCTCGCTGTGCCTGGTGCGACCGGCGAGGCCCGCCACCTCGGCGGCGACCCGCTCGGCGAGGTCGACGGAGTCGGTGACGAGCACAGCGGACGCCTGCTCATCGTGCTCGGCCTGGCTGATGAGATCCGCGGCGATGAGCGCCGGCTGCGCGTCGCCGTCGGCCACGATGAGGATCTCGGTCGCGCCGGCCTCCGAGTCGGTGCCGACGACGCCCGCCACCGCGCGCTTCGCCGCGGCCACGTAGTTGTTCCCAGGACCGGACACGACGTCCACCGGGTCCAGCCCCAGCCCGGCGACGCCGTGCGCGAACGCGCCGATCGCCCCGGCGCCGCCGATCGCGTAGACCTCGTCGACGCCCAGCAGCGCGGCGGCCGCGAGGATCGTGGGGTGGATGCGGCCGTCGTGGTCGGCCTGCGGGGGCGAGGCGAGCGCGATGCTGGTGACCCCGGCGACCTGTGCCGGGACCACGTTCATCACGACGCTCGACGCGAGGGGAGCCTTCCCTCCGGGGATGTAGACGCCGACGCGACCGACCGGCTGCCAGCGCTGCACGATCCGCGCCCCGGGTCCGATCTCCGTCGTCTGCGGTGCGGGGACCTGGGCCGCGGAGGCCTTGCGCACGCGCCCGATGGCCGCTTCGAGCGCCGCGCGGACCGTCGGGTCGACCGTCGCGGCGGCCTCGGCGAGATGTGCGGCGGGCACCCGGACGTCGTGACCTGTCACCCGGTCGAAGCGCTCCGCCTGCTCGCGCAGCGCCTCCTCCCCGCGGGAGCGGACGTCGTCCACGATCCGCGCCGCGGTGTCGAGCGCCTCGGCACGGGCCTGCACCGCGCGGGGCACGACGGCGAGCATGTCGGCGGGCGAGAGCTCCCGCCCTCGGAGGTCGATGGTGCGCACTGGGATTCAGCCCTTCGTGATGTCGGAGATGTCGTGCAGGTAGCCGATGCGTCCGTCGTCATGTCGCACGACGTAGGCGCCGCCGCGGTCCTCGATCACGAGCGCCCATGCCTCGGGGCCGATGCGGAAGAGCTCCGCCCCCCGCTCGTCGTGGACGATCCGGATGGTCGGGGCGAGGATCCAGAACGGCTGCACGGCGGGTCCGGGTTCAGGCTCGGGACGCGCCTCGTGGGTGGTGCCGTCGTCGTCCTCGATGATCAGCGTGAGGAGCTCGTCGGGGAAGCCGTCGCCGTGCGGCGCAGGCTCCGGTGACGACCCCGGCTCCTCGTCCGCCCACGGGGTCGGATCGGGTTCGGGGACCGGCTCTGGCTCAGGGACCGGGTCGAACCCGGGCCCGGCGAACGGTTCGGGTTCGGGGAGCGACCCGTCCGTCACCGGCTCCGATGAGGCGACGACGTCGGAGACCGCCTCGGGAGAGACGTCGATGATGCTGTCTGCGGTGAGGAAGGGCGCCGGACCCTCCCCCTCCTCCGGCTCAGCGCTCGTGAGGGGCGTCTCCTCGGCGGCCGTGCGCCGGAACGACGGGGCGCCGTGGAGGATCGGCCGCACGGGGTTCGCGTTGCGGTGCGCGAGCGTCTCGAGCCGGCCGTGGAAGTCCTCCCGCAATCCCGGGATGAACGGGGCGGCGACGGTCAGTGCGACGAGGGCGAGGAACAGCACGCTCTCCGCGAGCGTCACCCAGCCGAGTGCGCTTCCCGGAGCGAGGAGGAGCAGCTGCACCTGCTGCCAGAGCCACGAGATCCACAGCACCGCCGCCACCGAGAACGCGACGGAGGCGAACTGGTCCACCCCCAGCGACCCGACGCGACGGATGCCGTCGGGCGAGAACCGCCGCAGCACGATGAGGAACACCGCGATGGTCGGGACTCCGACCGGCAGCAGCCACTGGATGCCGGACTCCCATACGGATCCGCCGCCGCCTGCGTCGAAGAACGACACGACGAACGCGACCAGCCAGACGGCCACGATCAGCAGCTCACGCAGGGTCATTCCCAGCACTCCGGGCTCGGGGGCGACCTGGTCCTCGTACAGGACGCCGTCATCGTCGGGCGATGAGCTCATCGTTCTTCCCTTCGTCGGTGGACGGCTGACATGCGAGTCCCGATCCTACCCGTGCACGCCGGGCGGGCTCCGCACGTGTCGCGCAGATGCTCAGCCCAGGCAGGAGGGGCCGAGCAGCGACTTCAGATCTCCGAAGAGATCAGCCGAGACGGTCACGGGCATCGGTACCTCGAACACCTTGGCCGAGCCCCCGCGATGCACGCGCAGCACGACCTCGGTGTCCCCCGAATGCCGCCGGAGCACCTCGGCCAGCTCGGTCATCACGCGTTCGGTCGCCCGCTGCTCCGCGACGAGCAGGGACAGCGGCCCGGCGGCGTCGAAGGACCCCACATCCGGAGCGAAGGCCGACTGCGCGTGCAGGTTGAGCCCGTCATCGCGGCGGGAGACGCGTCCCCGCACGGCGAGGATCGCATCCTGCTGCAGGACGTGCTGGAACTCCGTGTAGGTCTTGCCCATGAACATGACGGTGACCTCGCCGTTGAAGTCCTCGATCGTGATCATGCCGTACGGGTTTCCGCTGGCCTTCGCCACGCGGTGCTGGACGCTCGTGACCAGCCCGGCCACCGTGACCTGGTCGCCGTCCTGCAGGCTCTCGGAGTTGTTCAGGTCGTGGATCGAGATCGACGCGTGCTTGGCGAGCGGCACCTCCAGGCCCGCCAGCGGATGGTCGGAGACGTACAGGCCCAGCATCTCGCGCTCGAACGCGAGCTTGTCCTTCTTCGTCCACTCCGGCCGCTCCGGCACCTGCGGCGGCTGCACCTCGTCGGCCTCGTAGAGGCTGTCGAAGTCGAAGCCGATCGCGCCGGTCGCCTCGTTCCTCTTCACCCCGACCGCGGCCTCCACCGCGTCCTCATGGATCTCCATGAGCGAGCGGCGGGTGTCTCCCAGCGAGTCGAAGGCGCCGGCCTTGATCAGGGACTCGACCGTGCGCTTGTTCGCGACGTGCAGCGGCACCTTGCCGAGGAAGTCGTGGAACGAGGAGAACCCGTCCTTCTGACGCGCTTCGACGATGCCGTCGACCACGTTCGTGCCCACGTTGCGCACGGCGCCGAGCCCGAAGCGGATGTCGTCCCCGACGGCGGCGAAGAAGTTGATGGATGCGCCGACGTCCGGCGGCAGCACTTTGATGCCCATACGGCGGCACTCGTTGAGGTAGAGCGCCATCTTGTCCTTCGAGTCGCCGACGCTGGTCAGCAGCGCGGCCATGTACTCGGCGGGATAGTGCGCCTTCAGATAGGCCGTCCAATAGGAGATCACGCCGTATGCCGCGGAGTGGGCTTTGTTGAAGGCGTAGTCGGAGAACGGCAGCAGGATCTCCCAGAGCGCCTGTACGGCCGCATCCGAGTACCCGTTGGCGTGCATGCCCGCCTGGAAGCCCTCGTACTGCTTGTCCAGCTCGGACTTCTTCTTCTTTCCCATCGCACGGCGCAGGATGTCGGCCTGGCCGAGCGAGAACCCCGCCACCCGCTGGGCGATCGCCATCACCTGCTCCTGGTAGATGATCAGACCGTACGACTCCTCGAGGATGTCGGCGAGCGACTCCGCGAACTCCGGGTGGATGGGGGTGATCGGCTGCAGCCCGTTCTTGCGCAGCGCGTAGTTCGTGTGCGAGTTCGCTCCCATCGGCCCCGGCCGGTACAGCGCGATGAGGGCCGAGATGTCACCGAAGTTGTCGGGCTTCATCAGGCGCATCAGCGACCGCATCGGCCCGCCGTCGAGCTGGAACACACCGAGCGAGTCGCCGCGGGCGAGCAGGTCGTAGGAGTCCTGGTCGTCGAGGGCGAGGTCCTCGAGCACGAGATCCTCGTCGCGGTTCATCTTGATGTTCGCCAGGGCGTCGGAGATGATCGTGAGGTTGCGCAGCCCCAGGAAGTCCATCTTGATCAGGCCGAGCGACTCGCACGACGGGTAGTCGAACTGCGTGACGATCTGACCGTCCTGCTCGCGCTTCATGATCGGGATGATGTCGATCAGCGGGTGCGAGGACATGATGACGCCGGCGGCGTGCACACCCCACTGACGCTTCAGGTTCTCCAGGCCGAGTGCGGTGTCGAACACCGTCTTCGCCTCGGAGTCGGTCTCGATGACCGCACGGAACTCGCTCGCCTCCTTGTACCGGGGATGGTTCTTGTCGAACATCCCGTCCAGCGGCATGTCCTTGCCCATCACGGCCGGAGGCATCGCCTTGGTGAGCTTCTCCCCCATGCTGAAGGGAAAGCCGAGCACGCGACCCGCGTCCTTCAGCGCCTGCTTCGCCTTGATGGTGCCGTAGGTGACGATCTGGGCCACCCGCTCGTCGCCGTACTTCTCGGTGACGTACTGGATCACCTCGCCGCGGCGGCGGTCGTCGAAGTCGACGTCGAAGTCGGGCATGGAGACGCGATCGGGGTTGAGGAAGCGCTCGAAGATGAGACCGTGTTCGAGCGGGTCCAGATCGGTGATCCTCATCGCGTACGCGGCCATCGATCCGGCGCCCGAGCCACGGCCGGGGCCGACCCGCACGCCGTTGTCCTTCGCCCAGTTGATGAAGTCGGCGACGACGAGGAAGTAGCCGGGGAAGCCCATCGAGGAGATGACCTCGACCTCGTAGTCCGCCTGCTTGCGCACCGCGTCGGGGATCCCGCCGGGGTACCGGTAGTGCAGGCCGTTCTCGACCTCCTTGATGAACCAGCTCTCCTCGGTCTCGCCCTGCGGCACCGGGAAGCGCGGCATGTAGTTCGCCGAGGTGTTGAACTCGACGTCGCAGCGCTCGGCGATCAACAGGGTGTTGTCGCACGCTTCCCGGTGGTCTCGGAAGAGCTGCCGCATCTCGGCCGCCGACTTGACGTAGTAGCCGTCGCCGTCGAATTTGAACCTGTTGGGGTCGTCGAGCGTCGAACCGGACTGCACGCACAGCAGAGCCGCGTGGCTCTTCGCATCGTGCTGGTGCGTGTAGTGCAGGTCGTTCGTGCCGACCAGCGGGATGCCGAGATCCTTGGCGATCCGCAGCAGGTCGTCCATGATGCGACGCTCGATCGAGAGGCCGTGGTCCATGATCTCGGCGAAGTAGTTCTCCTTGCCGAAGATGTCCTGGAACTCCGCGGCCGCCGCCCGCGCCGCGTCGTACTGGCCGAGGCGGAGACGGGTCTGGATCTCGCCGGAGGGGCAGCCGGTCGTCGCGATGAGGCCCTTGGAGTAGTTCTGCAGCAGCTCCCGGTCCATACGGGGCTTGAAGTAGTAGCCCTCCATGCTGGAGCGCGACGAGAGCCGGAAGAGGTTGTGCATGCCCTCCGTCGTCTCGCTGAGCAGCGTCATGTGCGTGTAGGCGCCGGATCCGGAGACGTCGTCGCTCTGCTGCTCCGGCGACCCCCAGCGCACTCGGGTCTTGTCGCTGCGGTGCGTGCCCGGCGTGACGTACGCTTCGATGCCGATGATCGGCTTGATGCCGGCATCCTTCGCCGTCTTGTAGAACTCGAACGCCGCGAAGGTGTTCCCGTGGTCGGTCACCGCGACCGCCGGCATGCCCTGTTTCACGGCCTCCTGCACCAGCGGCCCCACCCGCGCCGCGCCGTCGAGCATGGAGTACTCGCTGTGCACGTGCAGGTGGACGAAGGAGTCGGAGGCCATGCTTCGAGCCTACCCGCGGCCTCGGACGCGGCGGACTGGCTCCGGATACGCTGGGGCGATGGCGACCCCTGATTTCGTGCTCGCGCTGCGCGAGCGCATCGGACACGACCCGCTGCCCCTCGTCGGCGTCACCGCCGTGGTCTTCCGCGACGAGAAGGTGCTGCTGGGGAAGCGCGCGGACAACGGCGCCTGGCAGGCCGTCGCCGGTATCCTCGAGCCCGGTGAGGAGCCCGCGGACGCCGCTGCGCGGGAGTGCCTCGAGGAGGCGGGCGTCGTCGTCTCCGTCGATCGCGTCGCGCTCGTGCACCGTCTGCCGCGCGTGGTCTACGGCAACGGGGATCAGGTCGACTACCTCGACATCGTCTTCCGGTGCACCTGGATCTCCGGCGAGCCGCATCCCGCGGACGGCGAGCTCACCGAGGTCGGCTTCTACGACCTCGGTGCGATGGGCGAGGTCGACCGGGAGCACGTCCGGAAGATCGCGCTCGCGCTCGCCGAGGACGACCCGGCGCACTTCCGCGGCGGACGTCCGAACGCCTGATCTGACTCAGCGCAGGTCGAGGCGCATGAGCACGCGCGGGAATCCGTCCAGCACCGATCGCGTCTCGGCGGCCATCACGAAGCCGGCGCGCTCGAACATCCCGCGCGTGCCGACGTACATCATCGTCTGGTTCACCTTCGCGCCGGCGTTGTCCACGGGATACCCCTCGACCACCGGCGCTCCTCGCTCACGCGCGTAGGAGACCGCACCGTCGAGCAGGGCGTGCATCAGCCCCTGCGTGCGATGCCCCGGACGAACCCGGAAGCACCACAGGGACCACACGTCGAGGTCGTCGACGTGCGGGATCAGCCGGTTGCGGGCGAAGCTCGTGTCGCGCCGGGGGTGCAGTGCCGCCCAGCCGACCGGTTCCCCGTCGAGGTAGGCGATCACGCCGAGAGGCGGATCCTCATGACACAGCTCACGCACCCGCTCGGCCCGCTCCTCGCCGCGGAGGGCGCCGTTCTCCTTGCTCCCGATCCGGTAGCTGAGGCAGAAGCAGACGTTCGATCCGGGGTTCCTCGGCCCGACGAGCGTTGCGACGTCGTCGAACTCGGTGGCGGGGCGTACGTCGATGTCCATACCGGGAGTCTGGCACCGGCCGCCGACGTTTCACTCCCCGCGCAGCACCTCGAGCGCGTGCCGGAAGTCCTCGGGGTACGGGGACTCGAACTCGACCCACTCGCCCGTCGCGGGATGCGTGAGGCCGAGTCGGTGCGCGTGCAGCCACTGTCGCGTCAGCCCGAGCCGCGCGGACATCGTCGGATCCGCGCCGTACAGGGGATCACCCACGCACGGATGGCGATGAGCGGCCATGTGCACCCGGATCTGGTGCGTCCTGCCGGTCTCGAGGTGGACCTCGAGCAGAGACGCCCCGGGGAACGCCTCGAGCGTCTCGTAGTGGGTGATGCTGGGCTTGCCGTCGGGGACGACGGCGAACTTCCACTGGTGGTGGGGATGTCGGCCGATGGGCGCATCGATCGTCCCGGCGAGCGGATCCGGGTGCCCCTGGACCACCGCGTGATAGACCTTCTCGACCGTGCGCTCCTTGAACGCCCGCTTCAGCGCGGTGTACGCGGACTCCGTCTTGGCGACCACCATGAGCCCGCTGGTGCCGACGTCGAGCCGGTGCACGACGCCCTGTCGTTCGGGGGCCCCGCTGGTCGCGATCCGGAACCCCGCGGCCGCGAGGGCTCCGACGACGGTCGGCCCCTCCCACCCCAGTGAGGGGTGCGCGGCAACGCCCGTGGGCTTGTCCACCACCACGATGTCGTCATCGTCGTGCACGATCCCGAGCTCGGGCACCGCGATCGGAACGATCTGCGGCTCCTGCTTCGGCCGCCAGCTCACGTCGAGCCAGCCGCCGGCGCGCAGCCGGTCGGACTTGCCGAGCACGGCGCCGTCGAGCATCACGCCGCCGGCCTCCGCGACCTCGGCCGCGAAGGTCCGTGAGAAGCCCAGCATCTTCGCCAGCGCGGCGTCGACGCGTGCGCCGTCGAGTCCGTCGGGCACCGGGAGCGTGCGGGACTGCACTCTCAGGCCTCCGCGGTGCGCGGCGCCTCGGCCGCATCCGACGCCGGCTGATCCTCGCCGGACGGCGTCGGGGCGTCGGCGGAGTCCTCGCCGTCCTTCTCCCTGCTGCCGTCGAAGCGGAGCCCGAACACGATCAGCAGGGCGACCGAGATCATGCCGGTCACGATGAACACATCGGCGACGTTGAAGATCGCCGGCATCATCCACGGCATCGAGATCATGTCGACCACGTGGCCGACGCCGAACCCCGGGTCGCGGAAGAGCCGGTCGCCCAGATTCCCGAGCACGCCGCCGAGGAGGCAGCCGAGGACCACGGCCCAGAGACGGGAGCGCAGGCCGAAGGCCTTCCACACGATCACACCGGCCACGAGGGCGAGCGCGATCGTGAAGATCCAGGTGAACTGCGACCCGATCGAGAACGCGGCGCCCGGATTGCGGACATAGAGCAGCTGGAAGAACCGTCCCATCACGGGGACCGGCTCTCCGTACGGCAGGTGCTGGATCGTGAGGTACTTCACGAACTGATCGGCGGCCAGCACGAGCGCCGCGAGAATCGCGACGATCGCACCAGCCGCCGATCGACGAAGTGCTGGACGGGCCAACGGCGGCCTACAGTCCGATCGCGGAGACCGGAGTCGAGTCGGTCGACGACGCCTTCTGGTCGAGATCGCGCAGCTGACCCTCGATCAGGCTGCGGAGCTTGCTGCGGTAGTCGCGCTCGAACTCGCGGAGCTCGGTGATGCGCCCCTCGAGGGTGTTGCGCTCGCGCTCGAGACGTGCGGTCTCCTCGCGCTGCTTGGCCTCGGCCTCCGTGCGGATGCGCGTGACCTCCTGCTCGGCGTCCGAGATGAGCTGCTGGCGCTTGGCCTCGCCCTCCGCGACGTGCTCGTCGTGCAGGCGCTGTGCCAGCTCGATGATGCCCGCGGTGGCGGTGGTCGGCGCCGTGGCTGCCTCAGGAGCCGGCGCTGCGACGACCGGAGCGGCCTCGACAGGGGCGGGAGCAGCTGCCGGAGCCGCGGCTTCGCCGGACTCGTAGGCGGCGAGCTTGGCCTTCAGCTCGTTGTTCTCCTCGAGGGCCTTCCGCCACTCCACGACGATCTCGTCGAGGAAGTCGTCGACCTCGTCCGGGTCGAAGCCGTCCTTGAAGCGGACGTGCTGGAACTCCTTGTGGACGACGTCATCCGGGGTCAGTGCCATGGGTGGCTCCTCTTTCGATGAGTGCTTTGTGCCGGATGCGGGGCACCCGACGGTATTTCACGTGGCGCGTACCCGGGGCGCGCGCCTGGGAGCCAAGCATAGTCCCCCGCGCTGGGAGGCGCAGTGCTCGGCTGCGGTTCAAGGGAAGATCGCACGTCCGATCGACATCAGGATCAGCACGCACAGCATGGTGAGCGCGAAACCGAAATCGAGCGCGACGGGTCCGATCCGCAACGGCGGGATCAGGCGACGGAACATCCGGATCGGAGGGTCGGTGATCGTGTACACGATCTCGGCGGCGATCAGCCCGGCGCCCTTCGGACGCCATTCACGGTTGAACATCGGGATGTAGTCGAGGATCAGCCGCGCGAAGAGGATCAGCAGATACAGCAGCAGCACCGTATTGACGATGCCGCCGATGACGTGCAGGACCTCCAAGATCAGGAGTGATCGAACCCGGCGGACTCCGCCTGGGCGATGCCGCCGTGACCGGAGACGGCGATGTTCTCGGGAGAGAGCAGGAAGACCTTGCTGGTGACCCGCTCGATGCGTCCGTACAGGCCGAGCGAGAGGCCGCTCGCGAAGTCGACGAGACGGCGCGCGTCGGCGTCGCTCATCTGCGAGAGGTTGATGATCACCGGGATCCCCTCGCGGAAGTTCTCGGCGATCAGCTGCGCATCGCGGTACTGCTTCGGGTGCACGGTGAGGATCTCGTTGACCGCGCCGGCCGCGGGCTGGCGGACGGCTGACGGCCGACGCAGCGGGGTCACGGGCGCGGGGGCCGGCTCCTCGCGCTCACGGTGGGTCCGCACGGGAGCGGCCTGCTGAGGAGCTTCCTCCTCGTAGACCTCTTCCTCATCGGCGAGGCCGAGATACACCATGGTCTTCTTGAGCGGGTTTCCCATCGTGTCCTCCGGATGGTCGGTCTGGGTCTGGTTCGAGGTTAACCCCGGTCGGGGCGCTGATTCGGGATTGCGGTGCTGTTCCATCGGTGTGTCGCGGGGCCGGGCCGGCGACCCCGCGACCTCACCTCACTTCAGGAACTCGGGGACGTCGAGGTCGTTGTCGTCGAACGCCGGCTCGAAGCCCGTCGTCGGGACGGCGATGTTCGTCTCGGGACGCTCCTCCTCGGCCTCCTCGTGGCGCTCCTCGATGGGCGCGACAGCCGGCAGTGTGCTCGCCGGGCGCTCGACGACCATCGGCTCGAGGCGCGGAGAGGGCTCCCCGCCGTCGAAACCGGCCGCGATCACCGTGACGCGCACCTCGTCGCCGAGCGTGTCGTCGATGACGGTTCCGAAGATGATGTTCGCCTCGGGGTGCGCGGCCTCCTTGACGAGGTCGGCGGCGTCGTGGATCTCGAAGATCCCGAGGTTGGAGCCACCCTGGATCGACAGCAGCACGCCGTGCGCGCCCTCGATCGAGGCCTCCAGCAGCGGGGATTCGACCGCGAGCTCGGCCGCCTTGATGGCGCGATCGGCGCCGCGCGCCGAGCCGATGCCCATCAGCGCGGAGCCGGCGCCCTGCATCACAGACTTGACGTCGGCGAAGTCGAGGTTGATGAGCCCCGGGGTGGTGATGAGGTCGGTGATGCCCTGCACACCGGCGAGGAGCACCTGGTCGGCGGTCGCGAACGCCTCGATCATCGAGATGCCGCGGTCGCTGATCTCCAGCAGACGGTCGTTGGGGACGACGATCAGCGTGTCGACCTCTTCCTTCAGCTTCGCGACGCCCGCCTCGGCCTGACTCTGCCGACGGCGCCCCTCGAAGGAGAAGGGCTTCGTGACGACGCCGATGGTCAGGGCGCCGATGGACTTCGCGATCCGCGCGACCACCGGCGCGCCGCCGGTGCCGGTGCCGCCGCCCTCTCCGGCGGTGACGAAGACCATGTCGGCGCCGGTCAGCGCCTGCTCGATCTCCTCGGCGTGGTCCTCTGCGGCACGCCGCCCGACCTCGGGGTCGGCGCCCGCGCCGAGCCCGCGGGTGAGCTCACGGCCGACGTCGAGCTTGACGTCGGCGTCGCTCATCAACAGCGCCTGCGCGTCGGTGTTCACCGCGATGAACTCCACGCCGCGAAGGCCGAGATCGATCATGCGGTTGACGGCGTTGACGCCGCCGCCGCCGACGCCGACCACTTTGATGACGGCGAGGTAGTTCTGGTTCTGGCTCATGTCCGGCCTCCGATTTTTCGAGCCTGAAAGAATGTGAACCTTAAACCTCAAGTAGAGGTGTAAAGTATTTCCCGGTATTGCGTTCTCACGATCGAAGGTATGCGGCGGCGGGGGCCGCGCCCGCAAGCGACACGGCGTTTCGCCGCGATCGACGGCGCCAGGGCGCCTCCGGAGGCTCAGCCGGCCAGCGGGACCGCCGGAGAGGACACGTCGTAGGACCGAGCGTCCGGCTTCGCCTTCATCACCCGCGTCAGCGCGAGGGCCTTCTCGGCGGACTTCTCCGCGCTCCCCCAGACGATCGCGACCTTCCCGTCCAGGGTCAGCGTGACGTCATCGGGGGTGCTGGCTCGCACTCCCGTCAGACGCGCCCGCACGTCGGCGGGCAGCGAACGGACTACGAGCCCGGCGTTCTCGAAGACCGCGGAGCCGGGGGCCGCGCCGATGTCGAGCAGCGGCTGCCCGGCAGGCTGCGCCGATGTGGTGGAGAGCGCGACGCCCGCGGCGTCGACCAGGGTGTAGCCGGCGTCCGACTTGATGACGCCGATCGGCGTGCGCTCCACGATGCGCACGGTGAGGTCGTGCGGCGGACGCGCCTCGAGAGCGTACGTCTCGATCAGGGGGAACTTCACCAGTGCGGCCTTGACGGCGCTCTGGTCGACGAGGGCGAGGGGCGTGCCGAGCTGCCCGGCGAGCGCCTTCTCGACCTCCTTGGCGTCGAGCGCCTTCGTGCCCGCCACCGTGATCTTCTCGACGGCGAACAGCGGGCTGTATGCGACGAGCACGCTCCCCAGCAGGACCAGGACGGCGACACCGATCGAGCTCAGCCAGATGATCCGGCGACGCCTCGACCGCTGGGTGAACCTCCGGATCTCGGCCCGCAGGGCCTTGCGTCTCGCTCGGGCCGCCCGCCAGACATCGCCGGAGGTGACCTCGGCCCCCTGCCCGTCCTCCGCTTCGGGCACGCCGCCGACCGGGTCGATCGGATCGATCGGCGCGGTCTCATCGGCGTCACCCGCCGGAGGCGAGGTCTCCCGTCGCCCCCGGAGCGGGAGCGGCGGCTGAGCCGGCGCGCTCTCCTGCTCGGGGGAGGCCGGAAGGGGGGCCGGGCGACGCACGTCAGCGCTCCGCGGTCCGCCGGAGGGAGTCGAGCACCTGCGGGATGATCTGGTACACGTTGCCGCAGCCCAGCGTCACGATGTGGTCGCCGTCCCGGGCGATGCTCGCCGCGTAGTCGGCCGCCTGCTGCCAGTCGGCGACGAAGTGCACGTGCGACGGGTCGGCGAACGCGCCGGAGACCAGCTCGCCTGTCACACCGGGAACCGGGTCCTCACGGGCGCCGTAGACGTCGAGCATCACCGTGTGGTCCGCGAAGGACTCGAGCACCTCGGCGAACTCCCGGTACATATGCTGCGTGCGCGAGTAGGTGTGCGGCTGCTGGATCGCGATGACCCGCCCCTCGCCGGCGATCCCGCGCATCGCCTGCAGGGCCGCGCGGACCTCCGTCGGATGGTGCGAGTAGTCGTCGTACACCGCGACGCCGCGCTCGGTGCCGTGGAGTTCGAGTCGGCGCACCGTTCCGGCGAAGCCCTCGACGGCCCGCACCGCCTCTGCGAGGCCATGGCCCAGCGTGAGCAGCACGGCGACGGCGCCGGCGGCGTTGATCGCGTTGTGGGCGCCCGGGACGGCCAGCTGCATCCGCTCCTCGGCACCGCGATAGGCGACCGTCGCCGCCACCGGGCCGGCGGTGACGATGTCGGTCACCCGCACGTCCGCATCCGCGGCCTCGCCGAAGGTCACGACCGTGCCGTGGTTCAGGCCACGGAGCACCCGCAGGGCGCCGGGGTCGTCGCTCGAGATGACCACGGCCTCCGACGCGGCGTCTGCGAACCGCACGAAGGCGTCGTAGAACGCATCCTCGTCGCCGAAGAAGTCGAGGTGATCGGGGTCGACGTTGGTGATCAGGGCGATCGCGGTGTCGTACAGCAGGAACGTGCCGTCGGACTCGTCGGCCTCGATGACGAAGAGGGGGTCGGCGCCCGTCGCGCTCGACGCGCCGAGCTGTTCGATGACCCCACCGTTGACGAAGCTCGGATCGGCGCCCAGCGCCTGCAGGGCGGTGACGATCATCCCCGTCGAGCTGGTCTTGCCGTGCGCGCCGGCGACGGACACCAGGCGCCGGGAGCCGATCAGCCAGTGCAGCGCCTGCGAGCGGTGGATGACGTGCAGCCCCCGCTCCTTGGCGGTGACGAACTCGGGGTTCTCCGGCCAGATCGCGCCCGTGTGCACGACCGTGTCGGCGTCGCCCAAGTGCGCGGCGTCGTGCCCCACGTGCACGGTCGCCCCCGCCTCGGCGAGGGCGCGCAGGTTCGCGCTGTCCGCCCGGTCGGAGCCGGAGACGCGAATGCCCGCGTCGAGGAACATGCGGGCCAGCCCGCTCATGCCCGAACCGCCGATGCCGATGAAGTGCGCCGACTGGATGGACTCGGGGATGGGGAGGGTGAGGTCGGGTCTGATCATGTCCAGCCCAGTCTATTCGGCGGACCCGAGAGCCCGGTCGATCATCGCGACGACGTTCTCCGCACCGTTCCGCGTCCCCACCTTCTCCGCCGCGGTCGCCATCGCCGCGATCCGACCGGGGTCCGTGAGCAACGGGATCACCCGCTCCCGGACCACGTCCCCCGAGAAGCCGGCGTCATCGACGATGATCGCCGCACCGGCCTCGACGGCCGAGGAGGCGTTGAGGCGCTGCTCGCCGTTGCCGACCGCGTAGGGCACGTACACGGCGGGGATGCCGAGCGCGCTGACCTCGCTCACCGTGGCCGCACCGGAGCGCGACACGATCATGTCCGCGAGCGCGAAGGCGAGGTCCATGCGGTCGATGTAGCGCACCATCCGGTAGCCGGGGACCTCGGGGTCGACGAGATCGCTGCGCTCCCCCGTCGCGTGGAGCAGCTGCCATCCGGCGGCGAGGACGTCCGCCCACGAGCCGGCGAAGGCCTCGTTGAGGCGCATGGCACCGAGGGATCCCCCGAACACCAGGAGCACCGGCTTCGCGGGGTCGAGGCCGAACAGCTCGGCCGCCTCGTCGCGCGCAGCGGCGCGATCGAGCTCGACCACCTCCCGCCGCAAGGGCATGCCGACGACCTCTCCGCGCTTGATCGGAGTGCCCTCGAAGGCCACGCCGACCCCGGCAGCCCTGCGTGCGCCGAGCACGTTGGCGAGCCCGGGGCGGGCGTTCGCCTCGTGCACGATGAACGGCACTCCCTCGCGGCGGGCGGCGACGTAAGCGGGGGCGGACGCGTAGCCGCCGAACCCGATCACGACGTCGACGCCGTGGGCGCGGATGTGCGCGCGCACCTGCGCGATCGCACGCCGGAAGCGCATGGGGAAGGCCAGCGCCTGCCCGCCCGGCCGTCGAGGGAACGGGACCTTGTCGACGATCAGCAGCTCGTAGCCGCGCTCGGGTACCAGCCGGGACTCGAGTCCCTCCTTCGTGCCGAGCACCAGCACGTTCGCCCCCTCACGGTCGCGGAGCAGATCGGCGACGGCGAGCAGCGGATTCACATGGCCGGCGGTGCCCCCGCCGGCGAGAAGGTACGTGGTCACCTCGTGACCTTACCCTTGCCACCCCGGCCGGACGACATCGACGACGTCTCCGCCGGGGCCGCCGCGGGGAGCGTGCGGGAGAACGCGAGCAGCACGCCGCTCGCCATCAGCACCGAGAGCAGAGCGGTGCCTCCCTGGGACATGAAGGGAAGGGGGACGCCGAGCACCGGGAAGATGCCGATGACGACGCCGACGTTGATGAGCGCCTGACCGACGATCCACACCACGATCCCGCCGGAGGCCACGCGGACGAACTGGTCGGGCGACCGGCGGATGATGCGGAAGGCGCCGATCGCGAAGGCGGTGAGGAGGCCGAGCACGAGCACACAGCCGATGAGGCCCAGCTCCTCGCCGACGATCGCGAAGATGTAGTCGTTCGCCGCCGCCGGGAGCCAGCCGTACTTCTCCTGCGAGTTGCCGAGACCGACGCCGAAGAAGCCGCCCTTGGCCATCCCCCAGATGCCATGGATCGCCTGGTAGCAGTTGCCGCCGTACTGGGACATGTCGCTGCAGTCGGCGTTGATGCGCCGCATCCGGTCGCCGCTGAAGATCGCGAGCGCTCCGACCGCGGCGCCGCCGAGCAGCACCGGGATGATGAAAAGGCGCAGCTTGACACCGGCGAAGAACAGGCAGCCGAGCACGACGAGCACGATGATCATCGCCGTGCCGAGGTCGTGACCGGCGAGCACCGTGCCGATCGCGAGCATCGAGACCGGCACGACGGGGATGAAGACGTGGTGCCAGATGCCCAGCCGCGCCTCCTTGCGCAGCAGCACGAAGGCGATCCAGATCGCGAGGGCGAGTTTCATGAACTCGGAGGGCTGCATCGTGAAGCCCGCCACCCTGATCCAGTTCTGGTTGCCGTCGGAGGAGACACCGAGACCGGGGACGAAGACCAGCAGCTGCAGCAGCACGCTGCCGATCAGCACCGGCCACGCGAACTTCTTCATCAGCCGGATCGGGATGCGGCTGATGACGAACATCAGCGGGACGCCGAGCAGCGCGAACACACCCTGCTTGATCGCCGCCTCGAAGGGCGCGGTGGGGTTCGCGCTGGTCGCCGAGAGCACCATGACGAGTCCGAAGACCGTGAGCAGCAACGCCGCCGAGGAGATCAGCAGGAACTCGGTCGAGACCGGGGTGAACAGTCTGCCGAGCGAGACGCGGGCCGCGAGGCCGCCGCGCGATGCGGCGTCGGAGGGTCCTCGGTCAGTCCGACCCGGGCGAGCCGTCTGCGTCATCGGCGCTCCCCCGCTCGATCCAGTGCTGCACCGCCTCGGCGAAGCGATGGCCGCGATCCGCGTAGCTGGAGAACTGGTCGAAGGATGCCGCCGCGGGGGCCAGCAGCACCGTGCCCTCTTCGCCGACGATCCCCGTCGCGAGTTCGACGACACGGGTCATGACATCTCCAGTGTCAGCGGGGATGACCTCGAAGACCGGCACGTGCGGCGCGTGTCGCCGGAATGCGGAGAGCACCGGCTCCCGTTCGACGCCGATGACGATCGCCGCTCCGGCGGTGGCACCGGCGTCGGCGACCAGATCGGAGAGGTCGACGCCCTTCAGGTCGCCGCCGACCACCCACACCGCACCGGGGTAGGCGCGCAGCGACGACGCGGCGGCGTGCGGGTTGGTCGCCTTGGAGTCGTCGACCCAGCGGATGCCGCGGTGCTCGGCGATCACCTGGATGCGATGTGCGTCGAGGCGGAACTCGCGCAGCGCGCGATGGATCGCGTCGGGGGGCACATCGAGCGAACGGGCCAGCGCCGCGGCGGCGAGGATGTTCTGCACGATGTGGGGTGCGGCGAGACCCGCGGCGCGGAGCTCGTCGACCGTGGTCAGCTCGAGCGCCTGACGACGCCTCTCGTCGAGGAACGCGCGGTCGACCAGGATCCCGTCCACCACGCCGAGGTCGCTCGGACCGGGGCTGCCGAGGTCGAACCCGATCGCGCGCGCCCCCTCGACGACGTCGGCCTCCTCGACCATGCGCATCGTGGCCTCGTCGGCTTTGTTGTAGACGCAGGCCACCCGGGTGTTCCGGTACACGACGGCCTTGGCGTCGCGGTAGGCCTCGGCGCCGCCATGCCACACGAGGTGGTCGTCGGCGAGGTTCAGGCACACCGCGGCATGGGGCGAGAGCTGCCCGACGGCGTCGGCGTTGCCGATGTACCAGAGCTGATGGCTGGAGAGCTCGACGACGAGCACGTCGAAGCCCTCCGGGTCACGCACGGCGTCCAGGACCGGTACCCCGATGTTCCCGCAGGGAGCGGCACGGAGCCCGCCCGCGACCAGCAGCGACGCGGTGAGCTGCGTCGTCGTCGTCTTGCCGTTGGTCCCGGTGATGAGCACCCAGTCGGCGGGCGTGCCGTCGGCGCGGACGACCTTGTCGCGCACGCGCCAGGCGAGCTCGACGTCGCCCCAGAGGGCGATGCCGGAGTCTCTCGTCCACCGGATGACGGGATGCGAGGGCGGGAAGCCCGGCGATGCGATCACGACCTCCGGCGCGAAGGCCTCGAGAGCCGGCGGCACCGCGTCGAGAGGACCCAGCACGAGACCGGCGCCGATGACCGGGACCAGGCGCTCGTGGTCCTCGGATGCGGCCTCGCTGAGCACCAGCACCTCGGCGCCCAGCTCGGTGAGCGTGTCGGCGACGGAGAAGCCGGTGACCGACAGCCCGAGCACGGCGACGCGCAGACCCTTCCAGTCCGCGTGCCAGCTGGTCAGGGCGTCGAGGCGCTCGCTCATCCGCTGACCTGGGTGAGCCAGTCGACGTAGAAGAGCCCGACGCCCACCGCCGCGAGGAGACCGGCGATGATCCAGAGGCGGACCACGATGGTCACCTCCTGCCATCCGCGCATCTCGAGATGGTGGTGGAAGGGGCTCATGAGGAAGAGGCGCTTGCCCCGGGTGATCTTGAAGTACGCGCGCTGCAGGATCACCGATCCGCTGGAGAGCACGTAGACGCCGGCGATGACCAGGAGCAGCAGCTCCGTGCGGGTGAGGATCGCCATCGCGGTGATGACGCCGCCGATGGCCATCGAGCCCACGTCGCCCATGAACACCTTCGCCTTGGGGGCGTTCCACCAGAGGAAGCCGATGAGCCCCGCGGCGAAGGCGGCGGCCACGGTCGCGAGGTTGAGCGGCTCCCGCACGTCGTAGCAGCCCTCGAGCGAGGCGGCGGCGCCGACGCAGGACTGCTGGAACTGGCGGAAGGCGATGAGGGCGTAGGAGCCCACCACGAGCACGCCGGAACCGGCTGCGAGACCGTCGAGGCCGTCGCTGAGGTTCACGCTGTTCGAGGTGGCGACGCCGATCACGGAGATCCAGGCGAGGTAGAGCAGCCAGCCGAGGATCGGGCCGCCGATCACCATCAGGTCGAGCCACGGGATGTCGCGGAAGAGCGAGACCGAGCTGCTCGCCGGGGTCTGTCCCCAGCGGTTCTGGAACGCCGGGAGCAGGGCGACCACGCCGAACGGCACGATCACGAGCAGCTGCCCGATGACCTTGCGCCAGCCGGAGAGACCGAGACTGCGCTGGCTGCGCACCTTCATGTAGTCGTCGATGAAGCCGACGGCGCCGAAGCCCACCATCACCCAGAGCACGAGGAGGGCGGAGAGCGAGGGCGTGCTGCCGCCGGCGTAGACGCCGGCGAGGTAGCCGACGATCGTGCCGGCGATGAAGATGAGCCCTCCCATGGTGGGCGTCCCGCGCTTCGCACCGTGACTCGGGTTCTCGACCGCTTCCGGGGTGCGGATGACCTGCCCCCAGCCCAGCTTCCGGAAGAGCTTCAGGAAGACCGGTGTCAGGAAGAGCGTGAAAGCGAGAGAGATGGCCGCCGCCATGATGAGTGACCTCACGAGAACGATTCTCCCAGACGGTCGCCCAGATGCCGAAGACCGGCCGAGTTCGAGGACTTCACCAGCACCAGATCACCCTCACGGAGTTCGTCCTTCAAGTAGTCGAAAGCGGCGTCGGCGTCGGGCATGTGGACGGCTTCGCCGTCCCACGACCCCTCGCCGACCGCGGCGAGGAAGAGCCGCCGCGCATCCGCGCCCACGACGACGATCCGCTGGATGTTCAGTCGCACGGCGAGAAGCCCGATGCGATCGTGCTCCTCCCCCGCGCTCTCGCCGAGCTCGCTCATCGCGCCCAGCACGGCGACGGTGCGCTGCCCGGGCGCGGCGATCTGCGCGAGGGTGCGCAGCGCCGCAGCCATCGAGTCGGGGCTCGCGTTGTACGCGTCGTTGATGATCCGCACGCGGTCGCCTCCGAGGGGCTGCATCCGCCAGCGCTCCGCGATCTCGACCGTCTCCAGCCGCGCCACCGCGTCGGAGACGGGGACCCCGAGCACCCTGGCGGCAGCGATCGCCGCCAGGGCGTTGCTCACGTGGTGGGCGCCGAGCACCTGCAGACGCAGCGGAAGCGCGCCGCTCGCCGTCTCCACGACGCAGGCCGTGCCGGTGGCGGACACCTCGATGTCGTGGGCGCGGACGTCCGCGCCCCCGGTCTGCCCGAACGCGACCACGTGCATGCCGCGCTCCTCGGCGATCGACCGCATGGCCGCCACGCGCGGATCGTCGGCATTCAGCACGGCGACGCCGTCGGCGCGCGCGACCTGCACGAGCTCCGCCTTCGCCTTCGCCGTCAGCTCGATCCCGCCGAAGCCTCCCGCATGGGCGAGTCCGACCATCAGCACCACGGCCACGTCCGGCTCGACGAGACCGGCGAGACGGGCGATGCTGCCCGCGCCGGCGGCGCCGAACTCGCTGACCAGGAAGCGGGTGTCGTGCGTGACCCGCAGCATCGTGAGAGGGGCGCCCACCTCGTTGTTGTAGGACGCCCGGGGCGCGATGGTCTCCCCCTCGTCCTGCAGGATGCGGGCGAGGAGGTTCTTCGTCGTCGTCTTGCCGTTCGAGCCGGTGATGCCGACCACGCGCAGGTCGCCGCCCGCGCGGACCCGGGCGACCACCTCACGGGCGAGGTCCGCGAGGGCCTGCACGACGTCAGGGACGACGATCTGGGTGACCTCGACGTCGACGACGTGCTCGACGACGGCGAGCACCGCGCCCGCCTCGACCGCGGCCGGGACGAAGAGATGCCCGTCGGTCACCTCGCCGGGCTTGGCGAAGAAGATCGAGCCCGGCTGCATGTTCCTCGAGTCGGTGTCGACGTTCCCGTCGACCACCGTCTCGGGGGCGTCTGCTCCGACGGTGCGCAGCTCACCTCCGAGGACGGCGGCGATCTCGGCGAACGTCAGGGCGATCATGGGTGTCTCCAGGCGCGGCGAATGCCGGTGTCATCCGAACTTGGGAAGGAGCGCGTCCATCGGTTCGGTCGACGGGGCTACGCGGTAGGTCTTCAGCACCTGGGTGAGCGCCTTCTGCAGAGCGGGCGCGGTTGCTGCGGACGAAGTAATCCTAGTCGGCTGGTCCATCGTGATCATCACGATGTACTGGGGGTCCTCGATCGGCGCCACCCCGACGATGCTCGTGAAGTAGACGCCGGGCTTGTAGCCGCCGCGACCGTCCGCCACCTGGGCGGTGCCCGTCTTGGTGCCGATCCGGTACCCGGGGACCTTGATCGTGTTGGCCAGCTCGCCCTGCACGGCGACGTTCTCCAGCATCCGGCGCACCTGCGCGGCGGTGTTCTCCGACACCACGCGCTCGGTGGAGGGCTTGACGGCGTGCTCCTTGCCCTCGGCGTCCTTGCAGGACTCGACCAGCGACAGATCGATCCGTTCGCCGCCGTTGGCGAGCGTCTGGTATGCGGATGCGACCTGCGCGGCGGTCACGGTGAAGTGCTGCCCGAAGGTGGTGGTGTACAGCGACTGGTTGTCCCACTTCTCCGGGGAGGCGACGCCGCCCGGCTCCTCGGCGTAGAAGTCCACCGCCGTCTTCTGCCCGACCCCGAACTTCTTCAGGTAGTCGTATCGGGTCTGCGGCGACACCTTGGTGCCGAACTTCGACAGCGCGACATTGGAGGAGTCGATCAGCGCCCCGGCGAGCGTGTAGTTGTTCTGGGGGTGCGAGAACGCGTCGTTGATCACGGCGCCGTTGGGGAACTTCTCCCGGCTGGACGCGGAGACCACGGTCCCGGGCGTCGCCGCGCCCTCTTCGAGCAGGGTCGCCGCGGTGATGGCCTTGAACGTCGATCCCGGCTCGTAGGTGTGCGAGAAGATCTGCGAGGTCCAGTAGTTCGACTTGGTCGCACCGACGTTGTTCGGGTCGAGCGACGGCCACTCGGCCGCGGCGCGGATCTTGCCCGTCTTGACCTCGACGACGAGGGCGCTGGCGCCCTGCGCGCCCTGCTTCTGAGCTTCTTCGGCGATCATCTGCTGGAGGTACCAGTTCAGGTCGCTGTCGATCGTGAGCTTCACCTCGCCGCCGTCGACCGCGGGCGTCTCCCGTTCGCTGCCCGGGATGATCACGCCGCCGGTGCCGCTGAGGTAGCTGCGCTCGCCGTTCTTGGGGGCCAGGCACGAGTCGTCCATCCGCTCGATGCCGTACTGGGCCTTGCCGTCGCCGTTGAGGAAGCCCACCACATTGCCCGCGACGGCCCCGTTCGGGTACACGCGCACGCTGCGGGAGGGCATCGCGAGGTACGGCAGCTTGAGTTCGCGGAGCTTCAGGTACTGCGCGGTGGTGAGGCCCTTGGCGAGTGGCGCGTACTGCGAGTTCGGGTTCGTGGCCCGTGCGTCGTCCACGACCTTGCGCACCTCGTCGCCCGTCTTGCCGATGACCTCGGCGATCCGGTCGCTGGCCTCCGCCCACGGCATCTTCGGCTTCGTCTCCGACTCGGGATCCTCCAGCTGGAAGATGACCAGCGGGTCGAGCTGCGCGTCGTAGACGAGCTTGCTCGAGGCGAGGACCGTGCCGTTCTCGTCGACGATGGAACCCCGGTTGCCGGCGATCGTGACCGTGGAGCCGAGGTTCCCCGTCTTGAGGGATGCCGCGATGTGGTCGTCGGCGTGCACCACCTGGATGTCGACGAGGCGCACGACGAAGGCGCCGAGGACCACGAGCACGAGCCCGAAGGCTGCGACGGTGCGACGACGTGGTCCGCGGGTTGCTCGGCTCGTCATGGGATGCTCCGTCCGGTTCTCGATGTGCTCAGTGCGTCTGGGGGGTGGGCAGGCCGTCGGTCAGGGACGGCGGGAGCGAGGACTTCTGCTCGCTGTCGTTGACCGGCTTGTCGGCGTCAGCGGGCGGCTTGGGGACGACCAGCAGGGAGTTGCCGACCTTGCCCGGTCCGTTCGGGTCGACGGTGGACGTCCAGCCCGACCCCTCGCCCGCCCCCAGCACCTTGCCGTCGCTGAGCCGGAGATAGGAGGCGCTGCCGGCAACGACGAGCCCCATCGCGGCGGCCTTGGTCGCGAGCGCCTGCGGCGAGCTGAGACCGGTCAGCTCCTCCTGCAAGGCGTTCTTCTCCAGGGCCAGCGCCCGCTGCTGCGAGGTGAGGTCGGCGAGGACGAAGGAGTCCTGCGTCGCGGCGAGCGAGATGCCCATCTGCGCTCCGCCGATGATCACGGCCCCGGCGACGGCCAGCAGCGCATAGGCGAGCTTGGGCCGGCGACGCGGCGACGGCGCCGAGACCGGACGCAGCCGGCGCTCGCGGGGGCGCTCCGGATCCTGCCGGCCGGGGGCGGCGAGCGGCTCTGCGCTCAGTGCGGAAAGGCTCATGCCGTCTCCCTGATCTTCTCGGCGGCGCGGAGACGCACCGGGATCGCACGCGGGTTGCGCGCGCGCTCTTCCTCACTCGCCTGCTCCGCACCCTTGGTGAGGATGCGGAACCTCGGCGCGTGTTCGGGCAGTTCGACGGGGAGCCCTGCAGGTGCGGTCGAGGCCGCGCCCGCGGCGAACGCCTGCTTCACGAGGCGGTCCTCGAGCGACTGGTACGACATCACCGCGATGCGGCCTCCCACCGCGAGCGCGTCCATCGCCGCCGGAATCGCGTCGGCGAGGGCGCTCAGCTCGGAGTTGACCTCGATGCGCAGCGCCTGGAAGACGCGCTTGGCGGGGTGACCGGAGCGCTGCGCGGCCGCGGGCGTGGCCGCGACCAGGAGGTCGACGAGCTCACCCGAACGGAGGATCGGCCGTTCCGCACGCGCTTCGACGATGAACCGCGCATAGCGGCCTGCGAGCTTCTCCTCGCCGTACCGCTCGAAGATGCGCCGGAGCTGCCCTTCGCTGTAGGTCGCGACGATGTCGGCGGCGGTGGTCCCGCGGGTCTGGTCCATCCGCATGTCGAGCGGCGCGTCCTTGGAGTAGGCGAAGCCGCGATCGGCCTCGTCGAGCTGCAGGGACGAGACCCCGAGGTCGAAGAGCATCGCGGATGCGTCCTGCGCGTGCAGGCCGATCTCGTCGTACACGGTGTGCACGAGACGCACGCGATCGCCGAACGGGGCGAGCCTCTCCCCCGCGATGCGCAGCGCGTCGGTGTCGCGGTCGAGGCCGATGAGCCGGATGCCGGGGAAGCGGTCCAGGAACGCCTCGGAGTGCCCGCCCATGCCGAGGGTGGCATCGACGAGCACGGCGCCGTCCTTCTCCAGGGCGGGGGCGAGCAACTCGATGCAACGCTCGAGGAGCACGGGGATGTGGATGTCGCGGAGGTTCATGATCTTCTGGGTCTCGTCGTGAGGGGTGACCTCCGGCTCTGATTCCCCTCCGCTCGACCCGGCACCGGGGAAGTGTGTCGGGGCGGAGCGGCGGGGCATCACAGCCGAGGTCAGAACAGGCCCGGAATCACCTCCTGCTCCAGATCGGCGTAGCTCTCCTCGTTGCTCGCGAGGTAGTCGTTCCAGGCCGTGGCATCCCAGATCTCGGCGTGGGCGCCGACACCGGTCACGACGAGCTCCTTCTCGAGCCCGGCGTACTGCCGCAGATGGGCGGGGACGGTGATGCGGTTCTGGCTGTCCGGCATCTCGGCGCTGGCGCCGGAGAGGAACAGCCGCAGGAAGTCGCGCGCCTGCTTGTTGCTCAGCGGGGCCTGGCGGATCCGCTCGTGGACCGCTTCGAACTCGCTGGTGCTGAACACGTACAGGCACCGTTCCTGACCTCGGGTGACCACGATGCCGCCGGCGAGGTCCTCGCGGAACTTCGCAGGGAGGATCACCCTCCCCTTGTCGTCCAGTTTCGGCGTGTGGGTCCCCAGCAGCATCGGCCATCACCCCCTCTGCGTCCGGCCAACTCGAGGTGATCCCCACTTTACTCCACTTCCCTCCACATTCAAGGAATATCTGACCGCGTCTCGGGGTTCTCTTGACCCCTCTTCCGCACATGTACGCAGAAAAGCCGCGGAATCATGCGGATTCCGCGGCAGTGGAGGACGGTGGAGCGTCAGTGGAGGAAAAGTGGAGGAACGAAAGAAGCCCGGATGCTCAGGGCATCCGGGCTTCGGAGATCAGAGGGCGGCGGTCAGCGCTCGCCCTGCCGCCGATCCCAGCGGTCGTTCATGCGATCCATGAAGGAAGCGGAGCCGGCGGACTCCTTCGCGTGCGAAGGGCGGGGGGCCTCGGTGCGTCGCACCGGGGTGAAGGCCACCATGACGCCGGCCAGCATCGCGAGGAACGCGACCACGCCGATGATGATGCTGAGGACGTTGCCGAGAGAGCTCCCGAGAGCGACGGCGGCGATCAGGCCGCCGACTCCCGCGAGCAGCAGCAGCGCTCCGTAGACGAGATTGCGGTAGCTGAGCGAGCGGTCGCCCGACGGCGCGGTGACGACGTCGGCATCGTTCTGCAGGAGATGGCGTTCCATCTCGTCGAGAAGCCGCTGCTCCTGTTCGGAAAGAGGCATGTCCATCCCCCTCGGGTTCGTCTTCCCATCTTACGCGCGCAGAAGCGCGAGTGGCCAGCATCCCGCCTCTCATTCGCTGCATCTAGGCTGAGAATCGTGTCTGCATCAGCTGCGGTCCCCGACGCCGTCGCCACCCGCCTCCGTCTCTTCGTCACCCGGATGAGGGAGGAGCGGGCCGCGGACGGCGACGACGCCGCCGCGTTCGTCGACGCCGCGTCCGCCACCCTTCGAGGCGGGAAGCGACTTCGAGCGCGTTTCTGCCGCACCGGGTGGGCGGCGATCGCCCGCCGCGAGGACCCCCGCGCGACGGAGTCGGACGCCCTGTGGGACCTCTGCGCCGCGCTGGAGGTCTTCCAGTCCGCCGCCCTCGTGCACGACGACCTGATCGACAACTCCGACGTCCGCCGCGGCCTCCCGGCCGCGCACCGCGCCCTCGAGCAGGCGCACCGCGATGCGGGCTGGCTCGGCGACTCCGAGGCTTACGGCCGCTCGGCGGCCATCCTCCTCGGCGACCTCCTCGTCGCGTGGAGCGACGATCTCGCCGAGCAGTCCCTCCACGACCACCCCCATGCCGCAGCGGTGAGGGCGGAGTACGCCCGCATGCGGCGCGACGTCACGGTGGGGCAGCTTCTCGATGTCGCCGAGGAGTCCGCCTGGAGCGTGCACGACTCCGCATCCCATGTCGAGCGGGCCCTGCGGGTGGCATCGCTGAAGTCGGCGAGGTACAGCGTGGAGCAGCCGCTCGTGCTCGGAGCCTGTTTCGCCGGCGCCTCCCCCGTCGCCCTGGCCGCCCTGCGCGCGTTCGGGCACCCCCTGGGGATGGCCTTCCAGCTCCGCGACGACGTCCTCGGCGTCTTCGGCGACGCGTCCGTCACCGGCAAGCCGGCCGGCGACGACCTGCGGGAGGGCAAGAGGACGGTGCTGATCGCGCTGACCAGGGCGGCACTCGCACCCGGGGCGCGGCGCACCGTCGACGAGGTCCTCGGGGATCCCGGGCTGGATGACTCCCAGATCTCCTCGCTCCAGGCGACCATCGTCGCCTCCGGCGCTCTGGAACGCGTCGAGGAGATGATCTCCGGCTATGCGGCGGAGGCCGATCGGGCTCTCATCGGAGCCCCGCTGGACCATGCGGCCGTCGGAGAGCTGCGCGACCTCCTCCGGGCGGCGACCAGCCGTACCCGGTGAGGACGCTCAGGCGAGCGTGCGCGCGACGCGCCGGACCTCGCTCTTGTGCCCGGCGAGCAGCGCGTCGATCGGGCTGCGCCCCAGGGTGTCCTCCTCGGCGAGCAGCCAGTCGATGACCTCGTCATCGGAGAACCCGGCGTCCTGCAGGGCGATGATCGTGCCGCGGAGAGACGGGAGCGGATGCCCGTCGACGACGAACACCCCGGGCACGGCGAGCGGCCCGTTGCGACGGGAGCCGATGAGGTAGTGCTCGTCCAGAAGACGTCGCACCCGGCCCTGCGATTCGCCGAGGATCTCGACGAGGTCGGGGATGGTCAGCCAGGCGGTCGATGCGGAAGCGTTCTCGGACACGTGCCCACTATCTCACGCCCGCCGTGCAGACGCATTTCGTCACTGCAGTAACACCAGTCTCATCAGCCACTCCTGTTGACATGCGTATACAACCATGCCAGCGTGTCAAGTGCTGTCCACAAGGGGGAACTGACATGAGCACCGCCACCGCCCGCGATCGCCGGCTGCCGCTGAGCCTGTCGGCCGTCGTCGTCGGCGCACTCGCCGCGACGCTCGCCGCCACCCCCGCCGGGGCCGAGGAGGTGCCCGCCGCCCGCGGAGACCTCCGCCCCGCCGGAGGCGCCGCGTCCGCTCTCCGCACCCCCTCAGCCGCGAAGCCGACGACCCATCAGGTACGTCAGGGGGACACCGTCTACGGCATCGCGAAGAAGTACGGCCTCCGCCCCGCCGACGTGCTCTCCTGGAACGGGCTCACCGCCCGCTCGGTCATCCATCCCGGACAGACGCTGCGTCTCGTTCCCCCCGCGAAGGCGCACGCCGCTCCTGCCGCGGCCACCGGAGCCGTGTACGTGGTCGCGCCGGGCGACACCGTGTACGCGATCGCGAAGCGGAGCGGGACCACCGTCGCGGCGATCCTCTCGGCGAACGGGATGAACGCGTCGTCGATCATCTATCCGGGTCAGAAACTGCGTCTCAACGCCGCACCGGCGGCCGCGCCGGCTTCCTCGTCAGCACCGGCCAGTACCGCCGAAGCCCATACCGTGCGCCCCGGAGACACTCTCTTCGCCATCGCGAAGAAGTACGGCACCACGGTGTCCGCCCTCCTCGCGGTCAACGGGCTCGGGGCCTCCGCGATCATCTACCCGGGCCAGACCCTCGACGTCCGGCCGCCTCGGAGCGGGGGCCAGCGCTTCACGACGCTCGATGCGACGCAGACGGCGAACGCCCGGCTGATCATCCGCATCGGGAAGCAGCTCGGCGTCTCCGAGCGCGGCATCGCCATCGCGCTCGCCACGGCGATGGTCGAGTCGGGACTGCGCAATCTCGACCACGGCGATCGTGATTCCCTCGGGCTCTTCCAGCAGCGCCCGAGTCAGGGCTGGGGCACCGCTGCGCAGATCCGCGATGCGGATCGCAGCATCCGGGTCTTCTACGGCGGTCGCCAGGACCCGAACGGGGCGAAGTCCCGCGGGCTCCTCGACATCGCCGGCTGGCAGGGCATGAGCTTCAGCGGAGCGGCGCAGGCCGTGCAGATCTCGGACTTCCCCGATCGGTACGGACAGTGGGAGCAGCAGGCCCACCGCTGGCTGGCGACCATCCGATGACCGCCTCCTCCCCCGCCTTCCTCGCCGGGAGGGCGAGCCGTTCCGCGGGCTCGCAGGCACTTCTCCCTAGACTCTCTTCGTGACCAATCAACAAGCCGACCCGCTCATCGGTCGGCTTGTCGACGGTCGGTACCGTGTCCGCGCGCGGATCGCGCGCGGAGGGATGGCGACCGTCTACGTCGCCACCGACCTGCGCCTCGAGCGCCGCATCGCGCTCAAGGTGATGCACGCGCACCTCAGCGACGACTCGGCGTTCCAGAGCCGTTTCATCCAGGAGGCGCGCGCGGCCGCGCGGCTGGCCGACCCTCACGTGGTCAACGTCTTCGACCAGGGACAGGACGGCGAGCTCGCCTACCTGGTCATGGAGTACCTGCCCGGCATCACCCTGCGCGAGCTGCTCCGTGAGCAGAAGCGGCTGAGCGTGCCGCAGACCATCACGATCATGGACGCGGTGCTGTCCGGTCTGGCCGCCGCGCACCGCGCCGGCATCGTGCACCGCGACGTCAAGCCCGAGAACGTGCTGCTCGCCGAGGACGGACGGATCAAGATCGGCGACTTCGGGCTCGCCAGGGCGACGACGGCGAACACCGCGACCGGGGCCCAGCTGCTGGGCACGATCGCCTACCTGGCGCCCGAGCTCGTCACCCGCGGCACCGCCGACGCCCGCAGCGACATCTACGCGCTCGGCATCATGCTCTACGAGATGCTGGTCGGCGAGCAGCCCTACAAGGGCGAGCAGCCGATGCAGATCGCCTTCCAGCACGCGACCGAGCAGGTGCCGCGCCCGAGCGTCCGCAATCCCGGGGTGCCGGAGCAGCTCGACGAGCTGGTGCTGTGGGCCACCGAGAAGGTGCCGGACGAGCGTCCGATCGACGCGCAGGAGATGCTCGACCGCCTGCGCGAGATCGAGCGCCAGCTCGACGTCAAGCCGCAGGTCACGGCCGCCGTCCCCGTGCCTCCGCAGAGCGCCGCGGACACCGGCGGGATGACCAAGATCCTTCCCGGGACCGGTGCGATCACCGGGCCGACGGATCCGGTGCCGCAGAACGTCGACAACGCGACGCTGCTGCGCCGTCGCACGGCGCACCGACGCTCCCGCGGGGCGCTGCTCCTCTCGCTCGTGCTCCTGCTGGCCGTGCTGGCCGGCGGGGCCGGGTGGTGGTTCGGTTCCGGCCCCGGCTCGCAGATCGCCGTGCCCGCACTGCAGGGCAAGACCTGGGACGAGGCGTCCGCGGTGCTGAAGAAGGACGGCTTCGTGCCGGTCCAGGTGCCGAAGAACTCGGTCGACGTGGATGCGGGCAGGACGATCGAGACCTCGCCCGGCGCCGGAGAGCGTCTCGACAAGGGCGCGAAGGTGCGGGTGGTCGTCTCGACCGGCCCCGCCGAGCACAAGCTCCCCGCACTGGCAGGACAGTCCCAGGACGACGTGCGCCGGATCCTCGCCGAGGCGAACCTCAACGTCACGGACAAGGCCGAGGAGTACTTCGCCGACATGCCTCGTGACCAGGTGCTGAACGTGCGGATCACCCCGCGCAAGGGCGGGGACGCCTTCGGCTGCGGCGAGGGATGCACCGTGTTCGAGCAGGACGCGGCGACGATCCAGGTCTCGCTCGGCGCGCTCCCGAACGTCGTCGACCGCCCCGTCGACGAAGCGGTGAAGACCCTCACCGACGTCGGGCTGCAGGTGAGCGGCGACCGGCCCGAGGAGTGGAGCGACACGATCGCGAAGGGCAACGTCATCCGGCATTCGGACCGCGCCGAGAAGGGCCTCTGGCGACCCGGCGACGCAATCCAGCTGGTGGTCTCGAAGGGCCCGCAGCCGGTGAAGATCCCCGACATCTCGGGCAAGAGCCTCGCCGATGCGATGAAGATCCTCCGCGACAACCATCTGAACCCCGTCACGAACGTGCCCGAGTTCATCTGGAACCTCTTCACCGCGACGGGAACGGATCCCGGCGCCGGCAAGACCGTCGACCGCGGCACAGAAGTGCGCGTCCGCGTCGCCGACTGAGGTCGGCGCGGTCACCTCCCGTTCACCGCCGGGTCGGCGAGACTTCACCGGATCGGCACGCGGGCTTCTCCGGCGCTCAGCAGTCTGGCGGTGTCACCCGCCGCCGATCTGGAGCCTCCATGCCCTCTCGACCCTCCCCGCTGCGCACGGCGATCCCCGTCGCGCTGACCGCCTGTCTCCTCGTGGGCGCGGCCGGCGCCGGCGCCGCGCCGTCCTCTGCTCAGGCCGCCGCCCAGGCGCCCTCGTTCTCGCGTGCCGCGACCTATCCGGTGTACCTCAACGTCCCCGCGGGGGTCGATCCCTCGCTGCCGACGGTGTCGGAGATCTCCACGATCACCGACGACGGCACCGTGATCTACACCGACGCCCTCGGAAAGCGCGTCGGCTTCCTCGACGTCACCGACCCGAAGGCGCCGAAGGGGATGGGGACCGTCTCGCTCGCCGATCTCGGCCACGCCGACGACCAGCCGACATCGGTCGCCGCCTACGGCGACTTCGTGCTCGTGGTCGTCGACGAGACCGGGGGTGAGTTCACCGCGCCGAAGGGCCGCCTCGACGTGCTGCGCGCCTCCGACCGCTCCCTGGTGCGCTCGATCGATCTCCAGGGCCAGCCCGACTCGATCGCCATCTCCCCCGACGGCGCTTATGCGGCGATCGCGATCGAGAACCAGCGCGACGAGGAGTTCCCCCCAGCGGGCGGGAAGAAGGGCGACCTCCCTCAGCTCCCGGGCGGCTTCGTCCAGGTGATCGCCCTGGGCGCCGACCCCGCGGCGTGGACGGCGATACCGGTCTCCCTCCTCGACGACGCCGGAGCCCCTCTGCCGATCGTCGCCGCCGCAGGCCTCGACACCCCGCAGGATCCCGAGCCCGAGTACGTCACGATCGACGCGAAGAACCGCCTGGCCGTGACCCTCCAGGAGAACAACGGCGTCGCGGTGATCGACCTGCCCACGCGTGAGATCCTCTCGGTCTTCGGGACCGGATCCGTCGCGGTCGACGGGATCGACGTCAAGAAGGACGGGAAGATCGACCTCACGGGCTCGATCCCCGCCACGCCGCGCGAACCCGATGCGATCGCTTGGGTCGGCGACGGCCTGGTCGCCACCGCCAACGAGGGAGACTGGAAGGGCGGCACGCGGGGCTGGACGGTGTTCGACGCGCTGACCGGCGAGGTGGCGTGGGACGCCGGGAACACCTTCGCCAACCTCGCGGTGCAGTATGGACTGCACAACGAGGACCGCGCCGCGAAGAAGGGCGCGGAGCCCGAGGGGCTCGCCTTCGCGAAGTTCGGCGACACCCCCTACGCCTTCGTCGCGAGCGAGCGGTCGAACTTCGTCGCCGTCTACGACATGACCGACCCGAGGAAGCCCGCCTTCCGCCAGGTGCTGTTCACCACCAACGGCCCTGAGGGCATCCTGCCGGTCCCCGAGCGCAACCTGCTGATCGTCTCGAGCGAGACCGACGACGCGCCCAAGGGGGTCCGCGCCGCCGTCAACGTCTTCTCCTTCGGCACCGGGACGACCGGACAGCCGAGCATCGTCTCCGACGTCGTCGGCGGTCACCCGATCGGATGGTCGGCGCTCGGCGCCCTCTCGGGCGACCCGGCCGATGCGTCGACGCTGTACGCGGCCAGCGACTCCGCGCTCTCCCCTGCGACGATCTACTCGGTCGACGTGTCCGCCGAGCCGGCGCGAATCACCTCCTCCTTCGCCGTGACAGAGGACGGCGCCCCCGCCGACCTCGACGTCGAGGGGATCGCCGCCGCGGCGGACGGAACCTTCTGGCTCGCCGTCGAGGGCGCGACCGGAGAAGGGAACGTCGTCGTCCACGCCGATGCCTCCGGAGCGGTACTGAAGCGGTACCCGCTGCCGGCCGAGGTGGCGGCCCATGTCGGGAAGTGGGGCTTCGAGGGCATCACGCTCACGGGCGCCGGCGCCGACCTGCAGGTCTACACCGTGCTGCAGCGACCGCTCTGGAACGACCCCGCCGATCTCGCGAAGGGCACGGTCGACGGCGAGGACGTCACCCGGATCGGCCGCCTGGACCCGGCGTCCGGGCAGTGGCGCTGGTACGGATATCGTCTGGAGGGCACCTCGGTCGCGGGCGACTGGATGGGCCTCTCCGAGATCACCGCGATCGGCGACGGGACGTTCGCGATCGTCGAGCGCGACAAGCTGAACGGCCCGGCGGCGGCGGTCAAGCGGGTCACCCGCGTCGACATCCCCTCCGACGACACCGGCGCGGTGTTCGGCGAGCCGCTGAAGGTGCTCGAGAAGAAGACCGCGATCGATGTGCTCCCCGCGCTGCGCACCACCGCGGGATGGACGCAGGAGAAGCTCGAGGGCTTCGCCAAGGCGGCCGATGGGCGGCTCTACGCCGTCACCGACAACGACGGGTTGAAGGACGCCACCGGCGAGACCGTCTTTCTCCGTCTCGGGGATGCCGCGCAGGTGTTCCCGGGAACCGAGACCCCCGCGACGCCGACTCTGAAGGCGTCCTCGACGACCGTCCGGGCGGGCGCGAACCTCACGCTCACCGGCACCGGCTTCCCGGCCGGCGCCGAGGTCCAGTTCACGCTGCACAGCACGCCCGTCGCGCTCGGGACGGCGAAGGCGGATGCCTCCGGCATCGTCTCACTGACCGCGACCGTCCCCTCTGCGACGACCGCGGGAGCGCACGAGATCGTCGGAGAGGCGGGCGACGCTTCCGCCCGCGTGTCGATCACCGTGACCGCGGGGAACGGTCCGGGCGACGGCGACGGCGGGCCGTCGGACGGCGGCCCCTCCGACGGCGGCGACCTGGCGACGACCGGCGGTGACAATGCCTGGCTGCTCCCCGTGGGGATCGGCGCGGGTGTGCTCCTCCTCATCGGGGCCGGGCTGCTGCTCGCCCGACGCCGCTCCTGACCGCGGACAGGGGAAGGGCGCGCCTCCGTGGAGGCGCGCCCTTCCCCTGCAGGTCATCCGGGGACCGGACTCAGCGCTTCTCAAGCTCCTCCGCCACGAGGAAGGCGAGCTCCAGCGACTGCATGTGGTTCAGCCGCGGATCGCACAGGCTCTCGTAGCGGGTCGCGAGGCCCTCTTCGTCGATCTGCTCGGAGCCGCCGAGGCATTCGGTCACGTCGTCGCCGGTGAGCTCGACGTGGATGCCGCCGGGGAACGTGCCGATGGCGCGGTGCGCCTCGAAGAAACCGCGCACCTCGTCGATGACGTCGTCGAACCGGCGGGTCTTGTAGCCGGTCGCGGAGGTGATCCCGTTCCCGTGCATCGGGTCGGTGACCCACAGCGGCGTCGCGCCCGACTCCTTGACGGCCTCGAGCAGCGGCGGAAGCGCGTCGCGGATCTTCCCCGCCCCCATCCGCGTGATGAAGGTGAGGCGTCCCGGCTCCCGCTCCGGATCGAGCTTGTCGATCAGCGCGAGCGCGGTCTCGGGCGTGGTGGTCGGCCCGAGCTTGACGCCGATGGGGTTGCGGATCTTGGAGAAGTAGTCGACGTGTGCCCCGTCCAGCTCACGCGTGCGCTCACCGATCCACAGGAAGTGCGCCGAGGTGTTGTACGGCGTGCCGGTGCGGGAGTCGATCCTCGTCATCGGGCGCTCGTAGTCCATCAGCAGCCCCTCGTGGCCGGTGAAGAACTCCACTCGCTTGAGCTCGTCGAAGTCGGCACCGGCCGCCTCCATGAACTTGATCGCACGGTCGATCTCCGCGGCCATACGCTCGTAGCGCTGGTTGGCGGGGTTCTTCGCGAAGCCCTGGTTCCACGAGTGCACCTCGCGGAGGTCGGCGAAACCGCCCTGGGTGAACGCCCGGATGAGGTTCAGCGTCGACGAGGCGGTGTGGTACCCCTGCAGCAGGCGTCCCGGATCGGCACGGCGAGATCCCTCGGTGAAGTCGTAGCCGTTCACGATGTCGCCGCGGTAGGCGGGCAGGGTGACGTCGCCCCGGGTCTCGGTGTCGCTCGAGCGCGGCTTGGCGAACTGCCCGGCCATCCGCCCCATCTTCACGACGGGCATGGAGGCGCCGTAGGTGAGGACGACGGCCATCTGCAGCACGGTCTTGATGCGGTTGCGGATCTGGTCGGCGGTCGCCCCGGCGAAGGTCTCGGCACAGTCCCCTCCCTGCAGCAGGAAGGCGTTGCCGGAGGCCGCGCGCGCCAGCCTCTCGCGAAGGTTGTCCACCTCGCCGGCGAACACCAGCGGCGGCAGCCCGGAGATCTGACCGGAGACCTCGGCGACCCGCTCGGAGTCTGACCACTGCGGCTGCTGCTTGATCGGCAGCGTGCGCCACTCGTCGAGCTTCCGCAGGTCATAGGCGCCGGGCGCCGTGGTCACGGGATCGGAGGCCTGGTGTTCCGGTGCGGAGAGCGGCTGTGGCATCCCCCCAGCTTAGTCGGCGGCGCATGCGCCCCGGGCCTCCGTGACGGGCCCAGCGCCGCGGTCAGCGGGTGCGCACCGGCATGCGGTCCTTGACCGTCGACGCGTACACGTCGTCGTACTGCTGGGCCCCGAGGCGCTGCAACGCGACCATGATCTCGTCGGTGACGGACCGCAGGATGTAGCGGTCGTTCTCCATCCCGGCGTAGCGGGAGAAATCCAGGGGCTCGCCGATCACGATGCCGACCCTCATCACCCGGGGGATGCGCTGGCCGATCGGCATCGCCGTGTCGGTGTCGACCATGATCACCGGGATGACGGGCACCTTCGCCTCGAGCGCCATCCGCGCGATGCCCGTGCGTCCGCGGTAGAGCTTGCCATCGGGGCTGCGCGTCCCCTCCGGGTAGATCCCGAGCAGGTCACCGCCGCCGAGCACCTGCAGGCCGGTGTTGAGGGACGCCTCGGAGGCCTTCCCGCCGGAGCGGTCGATCGGCAGCTGGCCGGTGGCCTTCATGAAGGTCTTCGTCGCCCAGCCCTTGATCCCGCGGCCGGTGAAGTAGTCGCTCTTCGCGAGGAACGACATCTTCCTGTCGATCATGAGCGGCAGGAAGATCGAGTCGGCGAACGAGAGATGGTTGCTCGCGAGGATGGCAGCGCCGGACACCGGGACGTTGTCGAGCCCCACGATCCAGGGTCGGAAGATCGCCTTGATCAGCGGCCCGATCACGACGTACTTCATCAGCCAGTAGAACATCGCCAGAAGTCTAGCCGCCGTGCGCCCGCCGCGCGGGCATGCATCGCCGCGCCCTCCGACGCGAGCATGAGACCGCTACCGAGTCCCACTTTCCACGCGACTGAATCCCATGACGTAGACTCGGTGCAACCAGTCCGACAGGTACCGAAGGAGCTGCCGTGGTTCAGTTCGAAGTCCCCGCGATCGTCCCCGCCGACCCCGAGGCGAACGTCACGGATCTGCTGGAGAAGCGGGTGGAGGCCACCCCGAACCTCGCGCTGTTCTCGGTGCCAGACGGGGCGGGCTGGCGGGACATCTCCGCGACGGACTTCCGCACGGCGGTGATCGCCCTCGCGAAGGGCTTCGTCGCCGCGGGCATCCAGCCCGGCGAGAAGGTCGGGTTCATCGCACGCACCACCTACGAGTGGACGCTCGTCGACTTCGCGCTGTTCTATGCGGGCGCCGTGATGGTGCCGGTCTACGAGACCAGCTCCCCCTCCCAGATCCAGTGGATCATGGAGGATTCCGGCGCGATCGCACTCATCGTCGAGTCCGCCGACCACTTCACCCGCGTCGACGAGGTGCGCAGCGAGCTGCCCCTGGTCCGCGAGGTGTGGCAGCTGCATCTGGGCGCGATCGATGCGCTGACCGCGCAGGGCGCCGGCGTTGACGACGCCGAGATCGAGCGCCGCCGGTCGCTCGCACGCGGTGAGGACATCGCGACCCTCATCTACACCTCGGGCTCGACCGGGCGTCCCAAGGGGTGCGTGCTCATGCACAGCAACTTCGTCGAGCTGGCCCGCAACGCGGCGAAGTCGCTCGACACCGTGGTCACGACGCCGGGCGCCTCGACCGTGCTGTTCATCACGACGGCGCACGTCTTCGCCCGCTTCATCTCCATCCTCGACATCCATGCGGGGGTCCGCACCGGGCACCAGCCCGACACGAAGCAGCTGCTGCCCGCGCTCGGCTCGTTCAAGCCGACCTTCCTGCTCGCGGTCCCCCGTGTGTTCGAGAAGGTCTACAACTCGGCCGAGCAGAAGGCCGAGGCCGGCGGCAAGGGCAAGATCTTCCGCTCGGCGGCGGCGGTCGCCATTGAGTACTCGAAGCTGCAGGAGAAGGGCGGGAAGATCCCCTTCGGCCTCAAGACCAAGTTCTGGCTGTTCGACAAGCTCGTCTACGGCAAGCTCCGCGAGGCGATGGGCGGCAACGTCGTCTACGCGATCTCGGGGTCGGCGCCGCTCGGGGAACGCCTCGGTCACTTCTTCCACAGCCTCGGCGTGGTGATCCTCGAGGGCTACGGCCTGACCGAGACCACCGCCCCCGCGACGGTGAACCTCGCCGACAAGTCGAAGATCGGCACGGTCGGCCCCGCGCTCCCGGGCGTCGGCGTCCGCCTCGCCGACGACGGCGAGATCGAGGTGCGCGGCATCAACGTCTTCAAGGAGTACTGGAACAACCCCGAGGCGACCGAGGCCGCATTCGACGACGGCTGGTTCCGCACGGGCGACCTGGGCTCCTTCGACGCGGAGGGCTTCCTCACGATCACCGGTCGCAAGAAGGAGATCATCGTGACCGCCGGCGGCAAGAACGTCGCACCGGCCGGTCTCGAGGACCCGATCCGCGCCAACCCGATCGTCGGACAGGTCGTCGTGGTCGGCGATCAGAAGCCGTTCATCTCGGCGCTGGTCACCCTCGACCCGGAGATGCTCCCCTCCTGGCTGGCGAACAATTCGCTGCCCGCCGACATGTCCCTCGCCGACGCCGCGAACAACGACGCGGTGCGCGCCGAGGTGCAGCGCGCCGTCGATCGGGCCAACAAGACGGTCTCCCGCGCCGAGTCGATCCGCAAGTTCACGATCCTGCCGGTGGAGTGGACCGAGGCGAGCGGACACCTCACCCCGAAGCTCTCGATCAAGCGCAATGAGATCCTGAAGGACTTCGCGGGCGAGATCGAGAAGATCTACAACGAGCCGGTGCAGACCACCAACGTCTCGATCGGCTGACTCCGGTCCGAACGGGGAGAAGGCCCGCACTCCGGTGCGGGCCTTCTCCCCGTCTCAGCGGACGGCGTCAGAACCAGGAGCTCTCCCGGACCTCTCGCATAGCGACCTTGCGCGTCTCGGGAGCCAGCCGCGAGAGGTACACCTTGCCGTCGAGATGATCGGTCTCGTGCTGGAGCGCCTGCGCGAGCAGCCCCTCGCCCTCGAGGACGACGGGCTTCCCGTCGAGGTCGATGCCCTCGACCCGGGCCCACGGGTGGCGGAGCGCATCGTGCCAGAGCCCGGGGACGGAGAGGCATCCCTCCCCCGTCGGCACCGGCTCGCCGCGCACCTCGGTGAGCACGGGGTTGAGCACATAGCCGATGTCGCCGTCGATGTTGTAGCTGAACGCGCGCAGCGCGACACCGATCTGCGGGGCGGCGACACCGGCCCGGCCGGGCAGCGCGACCGAGTCGATCAGATCGGCGACGAGCGCACGCACGCCGTCATCGATCTCCTCGATCGGCGCGCAGACCGTGCGCAGCACCGGGTCGCCGTACAGACGGATCTCGCGGGCGGTCATCGGACCGCCTTCGTGCGCAGTCCCTCGACCAGATGGGCGGCGAGCTCGCGCGCCGCCCGACGGGTTTCCGGGGCCAGGCTGGCGAAGTCGATCGCGCCGCCGCCGGCGATCTGGGCGTCGTAGGGCACCCGCACGACATGACGCACCCGGGTCGTGAAGTGGGCCTCGAGCTCGTTCAAGCGCACGAGAGGCGTGCCGGGCGTCGACTGGTTGAGCACGACGATCGCGTCGCGCGCCTTCTCGGCGAACCCGTTGGTCTCCAGCCACGTGATCGTCTCGGACGCCAGCCGGGCCTCGTCGACGCTGAGCCCCGAGACGATGACCAGCTGGTCGGCGAGATCGAGGGTCGCCCCCATCACCTCGTGGACGATGCCCGTGCCGGTGTCGGTGAGCACCAGGGAGTAGTAGTGCGCGGCGACGGCGGCCACGTCGCGGTACCCCTCCTCGCCGAACGCGTCGGCGACCCGGGGATCGGAGTCGGATGCCAGCACATCGAGCCTGGTGTGGTCGCGTGCGACCAGTGCGGAGATGTCGTGGTAGCCGCGGATGTCGTCCTTCGCCTTGGCGAGATCACGCACCGACTTGCCGTGCGCCCCCACGATCCGGTCGGCGAGGGTGCCGCGGTCGGGGTTGGCGTCCACCGCGATGACACGGTCGTCCCGCGCGTCGGCGAGAGCCATGCCCAGAAGGGCCGTCACCGCGGTCTTGCCGACGCCGCCCTTGCGGGACAGCACCGGGACGAACCGCGCGGTTCCGGCCAGCGGAGCCGAGATGCGTCCGGTCAGCTCCTTGCGAGCCTTGGCCTGCTTGCCGTCGCCGATGTTGATGCGCCGCCCGGAGATCGTGTACAGGAAGTGCGACCACGCGCCCTCGGGCTCGGGCTTCGCGATGCGGCTGGGATCGAGCAGGCGGTCGGCGGTGAGCAGGTCGGCGCTCTCGCGCGACGCCTCGCGCGAGGTCTCGCCGAGCCTCTTCGAGGTGAGCGTCACCTCGGCGGCGGGCTGTGGTCGGATGGGCTCGCGCGGTGCGACCGCGGTCTCCTCATTCATCACGTCGGTCTCCTTCTCGGCTTGCGACGCCGATGCGGCCTTCCGGGGCTCCGGCGTTCCGGCGCTCTCGGGTCGCGCACTGCGATCCTCCTGCGGCGCGGGCGTCGGGTTCGTGGTGTCGTCCTTCTGCGGGACGGATGTCGTGCGTGCGGCACGATCCGTCCGCGCCGGGGACTCCTCGCGCGGAGGATCGTGCTTCTGCACCGTGGGCTCCAGACGGGAGGAACGCTCCTCCCGTCCGACGGCCTCGCCCTGAGAGGGACGGGAAGGGGCGAGGCGGACGCGCTCCACCCGCTCCGGGCTCGCGGGACGGGCGGCGCCGGCCACCGGCACCTCCGCCGGGGCGGCCGCCTGCGGAGCGGTCGTCTCCTCCACCGCTGCGGGTTCCTCGACCGGACGCTTCACCTGCGGCGACGTCTCCGCGATGGGCTCCGCCGCGGAGACGGGCGCCGGGGCGGCCGCCCTCTCCGGAGCGATCTTCTTCCCGGCGGGCTTCCGCGGCTTCTTCTTCGCCCCGGCCGGCTTCGGCACGGGCTCCCCTGCAGCGGATGCGGAGGGCTCCGTCTTGGACGGCCGTGTCTCCGCAGCGGTCGCAGCCGGCAGCTCTTCGACGGTGACGATGTCCTCGACGTCGGAGGGCTCGGCGGATGCGGCCTCGGCCTCCTCCTCCACGACCTCGGCGACGATCGTCTCCGGCTCCGGCTCGGACTCCGTCTCCGGCTCGGACTCCGGCGTCTGCGCGATGGGCGCCGCGAGATCCGCCGGCAGCTCGATCACGATGCTGTCGTGGTTCAGACGCTGGACCGTCTCGTGATCCGCGAGCCCCGAGGTGTCGAGGAGCAGCTCCGGGGCGATCTCATCGCCCACGACCTCGTCATCCCCGAGGTCGTCCTCATCCGCGGCCGGGAGGGCGACGGTCACCTGGGCCGTCGCCCCCACCAGACCGATGGCGTCGTCGAGCGATGCGGCGTCGTCGAGGACGCCGAGGGTATCGTCGCCCCCCTGGTCGGGATTGTTCTTCGGCGTCATGGTCCACTCCAAGCTTGTGCGGGCGTATTCGCCCGCACAAGATTAGTGGGCCGGGCTGATGACGACCAAAAGATCACCGGCGTCGACCTGCTGCGTCGCGCTGATCGCGAGCCGTTCGATCACGCCGTCGACGGGGGCGGTGATGGCCGCCTCCATCTTCATCGCCTCGATGGATGCGACCGGTTCGCCGGCGCGGACGGCATCACCGACCTCGGCCTTCAGCGTCACCACGCCGGAGAACGGCGCAGCCACCTGACCGGGCTTGGAGGTGTCGGCCTTCTCGACCTCGTGGGCGTCGACCGCGATCGATCGATCGCGCACCGCGACCGGCCGGAGCTGACCGTTGAGCGTCGTCATCACCGTGCGCATGCCCCGGTCGTCCGCGTCGCCGATGGCTTCGAGGCCGACGTAGAGCTGCACGCCGCGGTCGATCTCCACCAGGTGCTCCTGCCCCGGGACCAGCCCGTACAGGTAGTCGCCGGTGTCGAGCACGGACAGATCCCCGTACTGCTCACGCGTCTGCGTGTACTCGCGGGTCGGCGCGGGGAAGAGCAGCTGGTTGAGGCGGTCACGGCGGGTGGCGCTGTCACCGGCAAGGGCCTGCTCGTCCTCGACGCTGATCTCGTTCAGCGTCGGGCGCACCGCGCGGCCGGCGAGCACCTTGGTGCGGAACGGCTCCGGCCATCCCCCGGGGAGGTCGCCCAGCTCGCCGGCCATGAAGCCGACGACGGAGTCGGGCACGTCGTACTTGCCGGGGTTCTCCTCGAAGTCTGCCGGGTCGGCCTTCACCGCTGCGAGGTGCAGCGCGAGGTCGCCGACCACCTTCGACGAGGGCGTCACCTTCGGCACGCGCCCGAGGATCGCGTTCGCGGCGGCATACATGTCCTCGATGAGTTCGAAGTCGTCGGCGAGGCCGAGCGCCTTCGCCTGCTGGCGGAGGTTCGAGAGCTGCCCGCCCGGGATCTCGTGGTGGTACACGCGGCCGGTGGGGCCGGGAAGGCCCGACTCGAACGGTGCGTACTGGTTGCGCACCGCTTCCCAGTACGGCTCGAGATCGGAGACGCCGTCCAGATCGATCCCGCTGTCCCGGTCGGTGTGCGCGAGCGCCGCGACCAGCGCGGAGAGCGACGGCTGGCTGGTGGTCCCGGAGAGGGGCGCGGAGGCCGCGTCCACCGCGTCGACGCCTGCTGCCGACGCGGCGAGCAGAGTGGCCAGCTGGCCGCCGGCGGTGTCGTGCGTGTGCAGATGCACCGGGACGTCGAAGCGCTCCCGCAGCGCCGTCACGAGCTTCGCCGCCGCAGCGGGGCGCAGCAGACCCGCCATGTCCTTGATCGCGAGCACGTGCGCGCCCGCCGACACGATCTGCTCCGCGAGGCGCAGGTAGTAGTCGAGCGTGTACAGGTCCTCCGCAGGGTTCAGCAGGTCGCCCGTGTAGCACAGCGCCACCTCGGCGACCGAGGAACCGGTCGCGCGGACCGCGTCGATCGCCGGGCGCATCTGCTCGACGTCGTTGAGCGCGTCGAAGATGCGGAAGATGTCCACGCCCGACGAGGCCGCCTCCTGCACGAAGGCGTCCGTGACCGCGGTCGGGTACGGCGTGTACCCCACCGTGTTGCGTCCGCGCAGCAGCATCTGGATGGCGATGTTCGGCAGGGCCGTGCGCAGCTTGTCCAGACGCTCCCAGGGGTCTTCCCCGAGGAACCGCAGCGCGACGTCGTAGGTCGCACCGCCCCAGGCCTCGACCGAGAGGAGGCCGGGCGTGAGCCGTGCGAGGTACGGCGCGGCCGCGGCGAGGTCGCGCGTCCGGACGCGGGTCGCGAGAAGCGACTGGTGCGCGTCACGGAACGTGGTGTCGGTGATCGCCAGCGCCTTCTGCTCGCGCAGGGCGCGGGCGAAGCCCTCCGGGCCGAGCTCGAGGAGCCTCTGACGGGATCCCGCGACGGGCTCGGCGGAGAGGTCGATCGCCGGGAGCTTGGTGCGCGGGTCGGCATGACCCGGGTTCGCGCCGTGCGGCTGGTTGACCGTGACGTCGACGAGCCAGTTGAGGATCTTCGTGCCGCGGTCCTTCGAGACGCGCCCGCGCAGCAGCTCGGGGCGCTCGTCGATGAAGGAGGTGCTGATGTCGCCGGCGACGAAGGCGGGGTCCTCGAGCAGCGCCTGGAGGAACGGGATGTTGGTCGAGACGCCACGGATGCGGAACTCGGCCAGCGCCCGACGCGCGCGGGAGACGGCCGCCCGGAAGTCGCGGCCGCGACAGGTGAGCTTCGACAGCATCGAGTCGAAGTGCGGGCTGATCTGCGCCCCCTGGTGCACGGTTCCGCCGTCGAGGCGGATGCCGGCGCCGCCGGGAGAGCGGTAGGTCGTGATCTTGCCGGTGTCCGGGCGGAAGCCCTGCGTGGGGTCCTCCGTGGTGATCCGGCACTGCAGCGCGGCTCCCCGCAGGTGGATGTCCTGCTGCTCGAGCCCGAGGTCGGCGAGGGAGGCGCCTGCGGCGATGCGGATCTGCGACTGCACGAGGTCGACGTCGGTGACCTCCTCGGTCACCGTGTGCTCGACCTGGATGCGCGGGTTCATCTCGATGAACACGACCTCGCCGGTGCGCTCCCCCGCGGTCTCGAGGAGGAACTCCACGGTGCCGGCGTTCACGTAGCCGATCGACCGCGCGAAGGCGACCGCGTAGCGGTGCAGGTCCTGACGTGTGCCCTCGTCGAGGTTCGGCGCGGGGGCGATCTCCACGACCTTCTGGTGGCGGCGCTGCACCGAGCAGTCGCGCTCGAACAGGTGCACGGTCTCCCCCGACGCGTCCGCGAGGATCTGCACCTCGATGTGACGGGGACGGACGACCGCCTGCTCCAGGAACATCCGCGGGTCGCCGAAGGCGCTCTGCGCCTCACGCATCGCCTCGGCGAGGGCGGGGGCGAGCTCCCCCTTGGTCTCGACGCGCCGCATCCCTCGCCCGCCGCCGCCGGCGACGGCCTTGGCGAACAGCGGGAACCCGATCTCCTCGGACTGCGCGACGAGTGCGTCCACGTCGTCGGAGGCTTCGGTGGAGCGGAGCACCGGCACGCCGGCCTCGATCGCGTGGCGCTTGGCCTCGACCTTGTTGCCCGCCATCTCGAGCACGCGGGCCGGAGGGCCGATGAACGCGATGCCCGCGGCGGCGGCCTTCTCCGCCAGCTCGGGGTTCTCGGAGAGGAAGCCGTAGCCGGGGTAGATCGCATCGGCGCCGGACTCGACGGCGACCCGGATGATCTCGTCGACGTCCAGGTAGGCGCGCACCGGATGGCCGCGCTCGCCGATCATGTAGGCCTCGTCGGCCTTGAGCCGGTGCACCGAGCCGCGATCCTCATGCGGGAACACGGCGACAGTGCGCGCCCCCACCTCGAATGCGGCACGGAAAGCGCGGATGGCGATCTCGCCTCGGTTGGCGACCAGGATCTTCTGGAACATGCACACCTCTGGATCAGTGCGCGCGAATCGCACGCACGAGCGGGGCTGAGTGTTCCCCCAGACTAGGGCACGGTAACGTGGTGTCTGTGCACGTACTCAGCGTCAGCTCCCTCAAAGGCGGTGTCGGCAAGACGACCGTGACCCTCGGTCTCGCGTCTGCGGCCTTCGCCCGCGGCATCCGGACCCTCGTCGTCGACCTCGACCCCCAGTCCGACGTCTCGACCGGGATGGACATCCAGATCGCCGGCCGCCTGAACGTCGCCGACGTCCTCGCCAATCCCAAGGAGAAGGTCGTCCGTCAGGCGATCACCACCAGCGGGTGGGCGAAGGTGCATCCCGGCACGATCGACGTGCTCATCGGCAGCCCGTCGGCGATCAACTTCGACGGCCCGCACCCGAGCGTCCGCGACGTGTGGAAGCTCGAGGAGGCCCTCGCGACCGTGGAGGCCGACTACGACCTCGTGCTGATCGACTGCGCCCCGTCGCTGAACGCGCTGACCCGCACCGCCTGGGCTGCCAGCGACCGCGTGATGGTCGTCACCGAGCCGGGACTGTTCTCCGTCGCCGCGGCCGACCGCGCGCTGCGCGCCATCGAGGAGATCCGCCGCGGACTCTCCCCCCGCCTGCAGCCCCTCGGCATCGTGGTGAACCGCGTGCGCCCGCAGTCCATCGAGCACCAGTTCCGCATCAAGGAGCTCCGAGACATGTTCGGCCCGCTGGTCCTCTCGCCCCAGCTTCCCGAGCGCACGTCGCTGCAGCAGGCGCAGGGCGCGGCGAAGCCCCTGCACATCTGGCCCGGCGACTCCGCGCAGGAGCTGGCGGCCGACTTCGACCAGCTGCTCGACCGCATCATCCGCACCGGTCGCGTGCCCGTCCCCGAAGCCGGCCCGCAGGCGTAAGCAGCGCGTTCGAACCGCTGCACCCGCTCGACGGCCAGGCCCACGCCTCGTCCGACTCGTCGAGCAGGGATCCTGGTCGTCGAGCGGGACCGCGCAGTCGAAACGCGCCGGCGCCGCCGTCAGGCCGTGCGCTGGGAGCGACGCGCCGCGAGCTCGTCGACAGGGTCGGGCGCGGTCGGATCGAACTCGACGAGGGTGGACTCCACCTCTCGCAGCACCTTTCCGACGGCGATCCCGAACACGCCCTGACCGCGGCTGACCAGGTCGATCACCTCGTCGTTCGACGTGCAGAGGTAGACCGAGGCGCCGTCGCTCATCAGCGTGGTGCCGGCGAGATCGCGGATGCCCGCAGCCCGCAGCTGCTCCACCGCGACGCGGATCTGCTGCAGGGAGATGCCCGTGTCGAGCAGGCGCTTGACGAGTTTGAGCACCAGGATGTCGCGGAAGCCGTAGAGACGCTGCGAACCGGAGCCGCTCGCGCCGCGGACCGTCGGGACGACCAGCTCGGTGCGTGCCCAGTAGTCCAGCTGACGGTACGTGATCCCCGCTGCGCGCGCAGCCACCGCACCGCGGTAGCCGACCTCGTCGTCCATGGCGGGGAGGCCGTCGGTGAAGAGGAGTTCGGTCACGAACCGCGGGTCGCCTGCGAGCTCATCCGCATTCATATTCCATCCTCCCTGAGGGCCGTTACCTCAACGGTAGAGCAGCACCCCGACACCGGCAATGACATCCGACCCACCGCGAAGGTGTGTCGCAACCTGTTCGTTACGAAACGAGTCTCGCGAGCGCGGAGGCCACCAGCAGACTGCGCACCTCGTCGATCCGCGCGGCCAGCTCCGGAGCCAGTTCGCCGGCCCGTCCGCGCGATGCCGCGTCCGTCCGGCGCAGCAGTGTCGCCAGCGCCGACTCGATCAGCGCCACCTCCCGTTCGGCGCCCTGACGGAGCGAACGGAGGTGCCGCGGCTCGATGCCGTGGCGATCGAGGGCCACGAGGCTGCGCAGCAGCGCGACGCTCTGGTCGGTGTAGGTCTCGGCGGCGGCCACCAGGCCGGTGCTGATCGCGTCGTTGAGCAGCTGCGGAGCCGCACCGGAGGCGGAGAGGAGCTCATCGCGACGATAGCGGCGCGCCTGCGGAGCGATCGACGGCGGCGCGACGACCGTGCGCGGATCGGCGGCGTCGTCGAGCTGCTCCCGGATCACGTCGAGCGGCAGGTAGTGGTCGCGCTGCAGCGTGAGCGCGGTGCGCAGGCGATCGACGTCGGCGGCCGAGAACTTGCGGTAGCCGGACTCCGTCCGCGACGGGGTGACGATGCCGCGCCCTTCGAGGAAGCGGAGCTTGCTGGCTGTGACCTCGGGGAAGTCCGGTGTCAGCCTGGCCAGGACCTGGCCGATGCTCAGCAGGCCCGAGGGCGCGGAGCGCTCCCGGGCCGATGCGGCCGCCATCAGTCGTTCGCCGCCGCGAGGTCGACCGGTGAGGCGAAGAAGTTCAGGCGGAACTTGCCGATGCGCAGCTCGTAGCCGTTCTGCAGCACGCTGCGGTCGACCCTCTCGCCGTTGACGTAGGTGCCGTTCAGCGAGCGCTGGTCGATGATCTCGAACGCCGCGCCGGATCGGGTGATCTCGGCGTGCCGGCGGGAGACGGTCACATCGTCGAAGAAGATGTCCGCCTCGGGGTGGCGCCCGACGGTGGTGACGTCGGTGTCGAGGAGGTAGCGCGCACCGGCAAGGGCGCCGGAACGGACCAGCAGCAGGGCGGAGCCCGACGGAAGGGCCGCGATCGCGGACTGCTCAGCCTCGGTCAGTTCGTGCCCGAACGGCACGAACGAGAGATCGGACTCATGCCCGAAGGTCTGCGTCACGTCGTGGCGCTGCTCGCCGCTGCGGTGGATCGCGTCGTCGCCGAATCGGCTCTCGCTGTCTGTCACGGGTGGCCCTCCTTGGCCTTCAAGCCTAACCGATGCGAGCGGCCGCCAGCGAGGGTCCGGCCCGGATCCGCCGCACGGGAAGCGTTGCGTAGGCTGGAGGTGTGCAGACGTCAACGCTCCCCCGAAGAATGCCTCTGTTCATCCTCCTCGCCGCCGTGCTGGCCGCCGTCTTCTGCCTGATGGCGCCGCAGCCCGCATCGGCCCACGACGAGATCGTCGGCACCGACCCGGCGGCCGACTCCTCGGTCGAGACGCTCCCCGCGCAGATGACCTTCACGTTCAGCGGGGACCTGCTCGACGCGGAGGGGACCGCCCAGGTGCAGGTCACCGACCCCTCCGGCAAGGTCGTCACCGACGGTGCGCCCCTCGTCGAAGGGCCCGTCGTCACGCAGAAGCTCACCGAGGGCGGCCCCGCGGGCGTCTACCGCGTGGCGTGGAAGGTGGTCTCCGGAGACGGGCACCCGATCGCCGGAGAGCTCTCGTTCACGGTGACCACCGGCACCGAACCCACCCCCGATCCGACGACCGCGCCGACCACGGAGCCCACCCGGGCCGCGACCGCCCCGCCCGTCACCACGGCGCCGACGTCGCAGCCGGCGGACGGCGGCTCGCCGTCGCCGTGGCTGTGGGTGCTGATCGCAGCCGGCGCCCTCGTGATCGCGGCGATCATCGTCTGGCTGGTGGCGCTGAGCCGCCGGAAGAGCGCCGGCGAAGGCGCTGCGCCCGACTCCGCAGGCCCCACCGAACGATAGGCTGGAACCATGCCACATTACGATGTCGTCATCCTCGGCGCGGGCCCTGGCGGATACGTCGCCGCCGTCCGCAGCGCCCAGCTCGGACTGTCCACCGCCATCATCGAGGAGAAGTACTGGGGCGGTGTCTGCCTCAACGTCGGCTGCATCCCCTCGAAGGCCCTCCTGAAGAACGCCGAGCTGGCTCACACCCTGAACCACAAGGCCGACTTCTTCGGCATCTCGGGCGACTTCACGCTCGACTTCGGCAAGGCCTGGGACCGCTCGCGCGACGTCGCGGACGGCCGCGTCAAGGGCATCCACTTCCTGATGAAGAAGAACAAGGTCGTCGAGTACGACGGCCGCGGCACCTTCACCGGCCCGAAGTCGATCTCCGTCGCGAAGTCGGACGGGACGACCGAAGAGGTGACCTACGACAACGTCATCATCGCCACCGGATCGACGGTGCGCCTGCTGCCCGGAGTGCAGCTCAGCGACAACGTCGTCACCTTCGAGGAGCAGATCCTCTCGCGCGACCTCCCCTCGTCGATCGTCATCGTCGGCGCCGGGGCCATCGGCATGGAGTTCGCCTACGTGCTGACGAACTACGGCGTGAAGGTCACCATCATCGAGTTCCTCGACCGCGCCCTCCCCAACGAGGACGCCGACGTGTCGAAGGAGATCACCAAGCAGTACAAGAACTACGGCGTCGACATCCTCACCTCCACCAAGGTCGAGACCGTCGTCGACAACGGCTCGTCGGTGACCGTCACCTACACCGGCAAGGACGGCGTCCAGGCCTCGATCGAGGCCGACAAGGTGCTCATGTCGGTCGGCTTCGCTCCCAACGTCTCCGGCTACGGCCTGGAGAACACCGGTGTGAAGCTCACCGAGCGCGGCGCCATCGACATCGACGACCACATGCGCACGAACGTCGAGGGCGTCTACGCCATCGGCGACGTGACCGCGAAGCTGCAGCTCGCCCATGTGGCCGAGGCGCAGGGTGTCGTCGCAGCCGAGACCATCGGCGGCGCCGAGACCATGACGCTGGGCGACTACCGCATGATGCCGCGCGCGACGTTCTGCTCGCCGCAGGTGGCCTCCTTCGGGCTCACCGAGCAGCAGGCCAAGGACGAGGGGCGCGAGATCAAGGTCGCGACCTTCCCGTTCATGGCCAACGGCAAGGCGCACGGCCTCGGCGAGCCGGTCGGCTTCGTCAAGCTGATCGCCGACGCCGAGCACCTCGAGCTCATCGGCGCCCACATGATCGGCCCGGACGTGTCCGAGCTGCTGCCGGAACTGACGCTGGCCCAGAAGTGGGACCTCACGGCGCTCGAGCTGGCCCGCAACGTGCACACGCACCCGACGCTGTCGGAGGCGCTGCAGGAGGGCTTCCACGGCCTCGCCGGACACATGATCAACTTCTGACGGGATACGCTCAGACGGGAGGGGCCCGGTGCGCATGCACCGGACCCCTCCCGTCTCTCAGTACCCGAGGGCGCGGGCGAGCTTCGAACCGGTGGACGGCTCGCGCGCACCGGCGGCGAAGATGGCGTGCTCCGCCCCGGCGAAGAAGACCAGACGTTCCTGGAGGCTCGAAGGCGCCGCGGGACCGAGCTCCAGCTCCCACTCCCGCCACTCGCGCTGGACGCCGGTGCGCAGGTCCGTCGCCCGCACGTGGTCGTCGACGAACTCGGCGACCACGCCGCCCACGCCGATCAGGTGATAGGCCACACGGGCGTTCTCGATGCGCGCGAGAGGGAAGAGCTCCTCCGTGGTCCAGGCGGAGATGACCTCCGCCACCGCCGCAGGGACCGCGTCGCCGTCGCCGAGCGGCCAGCCCAGCTCGACGCGCCCCTCCCCGGTGCGCGGACCCTTCACGTGCCAGCCCTCGTCGGAGCCGCCGGTGCGGCGGCGCAGCGCCACACCCGATCGGGCGAGCAGCATGTCCGCGGTGTCGAGATAGCGCGCATCGAGCTGACGGAGCTCGCCGGAGGTCACCCGGGCCACCCCGGGCGTCCCCTCCCAGACGGGGAGCGGCGTGTCCGGATCCACGTCGTACTTGCGCTCGATCTCGACGGCGCGCGTCGGTCCGGGTCCCTGTTCCCCCGCCGCCATCAGTCGTCGCTGGGGACGATGTCGTCGCTGGACTCGGTGAACCAGAAGCCCACCTCGGTCGGACCGTCGTGCGGCCCGGTGTGGGTCGGCGCCGTGCCGCGCCGGTAGATCACCTGGGTCGCGCCGTAGGGCACGATCAGGGAGTCCTGCTCGGTGTCGTCCAGGGGCAGGACCTGCCCGTCCAACGGGCCTCCGTGAAGTCGCGCGATTGCCATGTGCTCACCATAGCCGCATCCCCCGACCCCGGTCAGCCGACGGCGATGCCGAGCGCGGCCCCGGCGATCATCCACGGACCGAACGCGATGCGCGTCGTCCGGTCGGCGCGCTTCGCGGCCATCAGTACGAGCGCGTGTGTCGCTCCCAGCAGGAAGGCGGACGCTGCGCCGATCGCGAAGGCGCCCCAGCCGTGCCAGCCCAGGACCAGGCCGAGCACAGCCGACAGCTTCACGTCTCCCCCGCCCACCCCGTTCCGGCTCGCCGCGCGCATCGCCAGGTAGAAGGCGCAGAGCAGCGCCATCCCCAGCAGTGCCCGGATCGCGCGGGTCGCCTCCCCCGTGACGCCCCACTCGACGCCGACCAGCAGCACCAGCGCGGCGAGCGTCGGCAGCACGATGCGATTCGGCAGGCGATGCTCGCGGACATCGATCGCCACGAGCAGGAGGGCGACCGCGCCGAGGGCGAGGTGCACGAGGACCACGCCGAGATCATGGGGACCGGAGATCATCCCGGAAGGCTATGAGACCCCGGGGCCCGCCCGCGGCCGCCTGTGGACAACTCAGAGGTCGATGATCTCGAGCTCGACCTCGGCGATGTCCCCCTCGGCGAGCGACGCCGACTCCCGCACCTGCCTCTTCAGGGGCAGCAGATACCCCTCCGCGCCGGGGAAGATCGACGTGGTCCACCGTGTCGCGCCGATGCGCGCACGGACGCGGAGCGAGCCGAACCCCCGTGGTGGCGCCGGGAGCTCTCGGATGTCCTCGGAGAGCTCCTGCGGCATGGTCACGAAGAACCAGGACTCGACCCGCTTGTCCCAGCGCACGACGGGGGCGGAGAACTCGATCTGCATGTCCTCAGGCTATCCCCGGGCGGTCACGTGCGCCATGTCGGATGTCCGAACTACCATCCGAAGCGCACTTGAATTATTCGAATATCTCTTCGAGGATGGATGTATGGGGATCGGAACGCTCTCGCCCCTCTCCCTCGCCGATGAACGGGCGGGAGAGGTGCTGCGGCTGCGCCGCGAGATCGGCCGGATGCAGCGGCGGCGCAGCGAGGAGAGGCTGCTGCCCGTCCCGCCCGCGCTGGAGCCCGTCCTCCCCGGCGGCGGCCTGCTCGCCGGCGCCGTGTACTCGATCTCCCCCTCGCTCAGTCTGGTCTTCGCCCTGATGAGCGCCGCCTCGCATCGCGGATCGTGGTGCGCGGCGATCGGGATGCCGGACCTCGGGATCGAGGCCGCCGCCGCGACGGGGATCGATCTGAGCCGCCTCGTGCTCGTACCGGACCCCGGCCCGCGCTGGCTGGCCGTCGTGTCCGCGCTGGCCGAGATCGTGCCCCTCATCGCCGTGCACCCCTCCGCGCCTCCGCGCGACGCCGAGGCGGCCCGGCTCGCCGCCCGGCTGCGTGATCGGGGCAGCACCGTGCTCGCCACCTCCTCCTGGCCGCAGGGGGAGGGACTGATCAGCATCCACGATCCGCAGTGGGAGGGGATCGGCACCGGCTGGGGGCTGCTCTCCGACCGCCTCGTCACCGTGACGGCGCAGACCCGTACGCGCCCTCGACCTCAGAGCGTCCGCGTGCAGCTCCCCGGCCGGGGCGGCGGCGTCGATCAGGCCCCGGCGGCAGCGCTCCGCGATGCGGAGGCACCGGAGCAGGAAGGGCTCATCGCACTTCCCGCACGATGGGCGGAGGCGGGATGAACGGGACCACGAGGATGCATGTGCTGCGGTTCCCCGACTGGCCGCTGCGGGCGGCGCTCGGCACCCCGCCGCCGCACCCGCCCGCCGCCCTCGTGCGGCAGAACGTCGTCACCGCCTGCACGGCATCGGCGCGCGATTTGGGGGTGCGCATCGGTCAACGGCGGCGGCTCGCACAAGGCCGCGCGCCGATGCTGCGCATCCTCCCGCACGATCCCGCGCAGGACGAGCGGGCATTCATCCCCGTGCTGCGCCTCATCGAGGAGCACGCCCCCGGAGTGCTCCTGCTGCGCCCGGGAGCCGCCGCGCTGCGTTCGCGGGGGCTGTCGCGCTATCACGGCGGGGAGGCCGAGGCCGCGGAGGCCCTGCTCGCGATCCTCGCGGGCGCCGGCTACCCCGAGGCCGTGATCGGCGTGGCGGACGGCGCCTTCACCGCGGAGCTGGCTGCCGAGGGGGTGGGAGGCGCCCTTCCCCTCTCCGAGGCGCATTCCGGGCCGATGGAGGGGGCGGAGGAGAAGGAGACCACGCGCTGGCGGATCGTTCCGGCAGGGGGATCCGCCGCCTTCCTCTCCCCTGTCCCGGTGAGCTCCTTCGGCGACGACGAGCTCACCAGCCTGCTCGCGCGCCTCGGGGTGCGCACCCTCGGGGAGTTCGCCGCCCTCGGCGAGGAGGCCGTCCGCGATCGGTTCGGCGAGCACGGCGCCCGTCTGCACGCACTCGCCCGGGGTGCCGACTCCCGGCCACCCTCCCCACGGCCCCCCGATCCGGAACTGGTCCGCGAGGTGATGTTCGAGACGCCGCTCGGGCAGGCCGACCAGGTCGCCTTCGCCGTGCGTCGGACCGCCGATGCCGTGATGCTCGCACTCGCCGACGTCTCCGCCGTCTGCACCGAGGTGCGCATCGACCTCACCGACGACGACGGCCGCGTCTCCTCGCGCAGTTGGCTGCACCCGACCTGCTTCGAGGGCGCGGACATCGTCGACCGCGTGCGCTGGCAGCTCGAGGCCCTCGCCGCCGATTCCTCGACGGATGAGGGGGAGCACGATGCCGCGCACGACTTCCGGGGCGTCGTCGGAGTGCGCATCGCACCGGTCGCGATCGATGATGCCGCGCACCATCAGCCCGCCCTGTTCGGCCAGGCGAGCGATGAGCGCCTGCATCACGCCCTCTCCCGGGTGCAGACCATCGTCGGTCATCGCGGAGTGGTCACCGCCGCGGTGTCGGGGGGACGCTGGCTGGCCGACCGGCAGGTGCTCACCCCCTGGGGGGAGCGCCCGGTCGTGCCGCGCGACCCCTCCCGCCCCTGGCCCGGGAGCCTGCCCGGGCCGCACCCCGCCGAGGTTTTCGACCCGCCGCGGCCGATCCGGGTGCGCTCCGCCGACGCCCGGGCCGTCCTGGTCGATGAACGCGGAGAGCTCTCCGCCCCTCCCGCGTTCGTGGAGGACGCCGCCGTGGTCGGCTGGGCAGGGCCGTGGCCGGTGCAGGAGCACCGCTGGGACGCCGGCCGCGCCCGCACCGGACAGCGCTTCCAGCTCGTCGACGATCGTCAGCGGGCCTGGCTCGTCTGCCTCGCCGACGGCGAGTGGCATGCCGAAGGGAGGTACCGCTGATGGGCTGGCACAACCCCGGTATGCCGTGGAGCGAGCTGGAGCGCACGCTCAGCGGCCCGACCTCTCCCGTGTCCGAGCCCCCGTTCCGCCGCGAAGACCCCGGACCGCTGAGCCGGCACCGCGCCCCGGCGCAGCCGCCGAAGATCCTCCGTCCCGACGACGCCGTGCCCTATGCCGAGCTGCACGCCCACTCGTCGTACTCCTTCCTCGACGGGGCGTCCTCTCCGGACGACCTGCTCGCCGAGGCCGAGCGTCTGGGGCTCACCGCTCTGGCGATCACCGACCACGACGGCTTCTACGGCGCGGCGCGCTTCGCAGAGGCCGCGGAGCTCACCCGGGTGCAGACCGTGTTCGGCGCGGAGCTCTCGCTCGGCTGGTCGGATCTCGCCCCGACCCCGGCGCGGAGCGGCGCCCCCGATCCTGCCGGTGAGCACCTGCTGGTCCTCGCACGCGGGCTGGAGGGATACCACCGGCTGTCCTGGGCGATCACGCAGGCCCAGCTGCGCGGCGGGGAGAAGGGACGTCCGCTCTATGACATCGACGAGCTCGTCGCGGGCGCGGGAGGGCATTGGACGATCCTCACCGGCTGCAGGAAGGGCGCCGTGCGACGGGGCCTCGCCCGCGGCGACGCACGCACGCCGCTGCGACGCCTGATCGACCTGTTCGGCGCGGATCAGGTCGCCGTCGAGCTCATCGATCACGGCGATCCGCTCGACACGGGCCGCAATGACGCGCTCGCCGAGCTCGCCGCCGAGCTGCGTCTGCCGACGGTCGCGACCAACAACGTGCACTACGCCGCGCCCACGCGGGCCGGGCTGGCCGAAGCCGTCGCCGCGGTGCGCGCGACCGGCAGCATGGACGATCTCGACGGTTGGCTGCCGGCGCACGGGGCCGCGCATCTGCGCAGCGGTGAGGAGATGACCCGGCGCTTCCGGCGCTACCCCGGGGCCGTCGCGCAGAGCCTGCGGATCGCCGAGGACTGCGCCTTCCCGCTGCGGAGGGCCAAACCCGACCTGCCGCAGCTGGACATCCCCGGCGGGATTCCGCCGATGACGCATCTGCGGAACCTGGTATGGGCCGCCGTGCCCGTGAAGTACCCCCGGCTCGACGACAAGGGTCGATCCCGCATCGAGCGGGAGCTGAACGTCATCGAGGAGAAGGACTTCCCCGGCTACTTCCTCATCGTGCACGGCATCGTCACCGAGGCCCGTGACAGGGGCATCCTCTGCCAGGGGCGCGGCTCGGCCGCCGCGAGCGCGGTCTGCTACCTGCTGGGCATCACCGCCGTCGACCCCCTCCTCTACCGACTGCCCTTCGAGAGGTTCCTCGCCACCACCCGCAACGAGGAGCCGGACATCGACGTGGACTTCGACTCCAGCCGCCGGGAGGAGATCATCCAGTGGGTGTTCCGGGAGTACGGCCGAGGGCGTGCCGCCCAGGTGGCGAACGTCATCCAGTACCGTCCGAAGAACGCCGTGCGCGACATGGCCCGAGCCCTCGGGCACTCCCCCGGCCAGCAGGACGCCTGGTCGAAGCAGGTCGACGGCTGGAGCGCGGGGATCGAGGCGGCGGAGGGGAACGACATCCCCGAGGACGTGCTCGTCTACGCCGAGGAGCTGCTGAAGGCCCCACGGCACCTCGGCATCCACTCCGGCGGCATGGTGCTCACTGCGCGGCCCGTCGGCGAGGTCGTCCCCGTCGAGCATGCGCGCATGGCGAATCGCACGGTCATCCAATGGGACAAGGACGACGCGGCCTGGATGGGACTGGTCAAGTTCGATCTGCTGGGGCTCGGGATGCTGGCCGCGCTTCGACACTGCTTCGACCTCATCGCGGAGGCCACCGGCGAGACCTGGCAGCTCGACACCATCCCGAAGGAGGAGCCCGCGGTATACGACATGCTCTGCCGCGCCGATTCGATCGGGGTGTTCCAGGTGGAGTCGCGCGCGCAGATGGGACTGCTCCCGCGCCTGCAGCCCCGCGGTTTCTACGAGCTCGCCGTGCAGATCGCGCTGATCAGGCCGGGGCCGATCCAAGGCGGAGCCGTGCACCCCTTCGTGCGACGCAAGGTCGAGAAGGACCGGATCGCGAAGGCCAACCGGGAGCGTGCCGCCCGGGGCGAGCCCGCGGACGAGCAGCAGGAGATCCCCTACGCGCATCCGGACCTGAAGCCGGTGCTGGAGCGGACGCTCGGGATCCCCGTGTTCCAGGAGCAGCTGATCCAGATGGCCTCGGTGCTCGGAGACTGCACCGCCGATGAAGCCGACCTGCTGCGGAGGGCGATGGGGTCGAAGCGCGGGCTGGAGAAGATCGACCGCATCCGCGAGTCGCTGTACGCCGGGATGCGGCGCCATGGTCTGGACGAGGAGACCGCCGACCGCATCTACGCCCAGATCCAGGCGTTCTCGAACTTCGGCTTCGCGGAGTCGCACTCGCTGTCGTTCGCTCTGCTCGTGTACGCCAGCTCCTGGCTCAAGCTGCACTATCCGGCGGCGTTCCTCGCCGGGCTCCTCCGTTCGCAGCCGATGGGCTTCTACTCGGCGTCGACGCTGACCTCCGACGCCCGCCGGCACGGGGTGGAGGTCCTCCGCCCCGACCTGCACCGTTCCGGGGCGACCGAGACCCTCGAGAGGATCGCCGACGGCGAGGCGGCCACCGGAGCGGACACCTGCCTGTCCCCTCAACAGCCGCCCTCGGGCGTCTTCGATCGCTCCGCTCCGGACGAGTCCGCCGCGCATCGGAGGGACGGCCGGTTCGCGGTGCGGCTCGGCCTCGCCGGTGTCCGCGGCATCGGCGAGGCCATGGCGAAGAGGATCGTGGCCGCGCGGGAGCAGGACGGTCCCTTCCGCGACCTCCCCGATCTCGTGCGCCGGACGGATGCCACGACCGCCCAGCTCGAGGCGCTGGCCACCGCCGGAGCGTTCGACTGCCTGGGGGTGAGCCGACGCGAGGCCATCTGGCTGGCCGGCTCCGCGGCGGAGGATCGCGCCCGCTATCTGCCCGGAACCGCGATCGCCGTGCAGCCTCCGCTGTTCTCGGACCAGACCAGCTACGAACGCCTCGCGGCCGATCTCTGGGCCACCGGCGTCTCGATCGACGACCATCCGATGGCGCACTTCCGCGGCACGCTGCGCGAACGCGGTGTGCTGAGCGCCGACCAGCTGCGCACGCATGAGACCGGGCGCCGCATCGAGGTCGCCGGGCTGGTCACCCACCGGCAGCGACCGGCGACGGCGAGCGGCATCACCTTTCTGAATCTCGAGGACGAGCACGGGCTCGTCAACGTGATCTGCTCGGCCGGCGTCTGGGGACGATACCGGCGCGTCGCCCGCGACTCCCCCGCGCTCATCGTCCGCGGCATCCTGGAGAGATCCGCGGAGGGCGTGGCGAACGTGCTCGCCGATGCGTTCGAGGATCTGCGCACCGGCCTGGCCCACCGCTCCCGGGACTTCCGCTGACCATACGACCGGCGACCGGCGACCGGCCCGGGACGGTAGTCGGAGCCGACCGGCAGCCGGCGCAGGGCCTCGCCGGCGAGCGGACGCACGGCCCGCCGCCGCCCGCTTGTCCCGCGGCCGCCGCCCCGCTATCCCCCGACGGCCTCCCTCCGGAGCGCCCGGGCCGACCAGCGTCCGCGGTCTTTCGCCACCTCGATCGGGTGGGCGAACGCCTCGGAGATGGTCTCGCCGGTGAGCACCCTGTCGACCTCTCCGGAGGCGATGATCGCACCGTCGGAGATGACCAGCGCATGCGTCGTCGTCTCCGGCAGCTCCTCCAGGTGATGGGTCACCAGGATGCTCGTCAGTCCGGGATCGCGCTGCGCCAGGGCGTCGACGGTCTCGAGGAACTGCTCGCGCGCGGCGACGTCCAGCCCGGTCGTCGGCTCGTCCAGGAGCAGGAGGTCGGGGGCGGCGACGAGGGACCGCGCGATCAGCGTGCGCCCCCGCTCCCCCTGCGACATCGTGAACCAGCTCGCCTCGCGGCGGCCGACCAGCCCCACCTCATCGAGAACCGCGTGCGCCCGGGCGATCTCCTCGTCCGAGGGCGCCCAGCGCATCGGGGTCTCGATCGTGCCGGTCAGTCCGGTGAGCACCACCTGCGTCGCAGTCAGCGGCGACCCGAGGGGGTGCCGGGGATTGACGTGACCGATGCGCTGCCGGAGGGCCTGCAGGTCGACCCGGCCGATCCGGTGGCCGAGAACGTCCACGGTGCCCCCGGAGGGATGGGTCTGCGCCCCGCAGAAGCCGAGGATCGTGCTCTTGCCTGCGCCGTTCGGCCCGAGCAGCGCCCACCGCTCCCCCGCCCGCACGGTGAACGACACGTCGTGGAGGATCGGCCGGCCGTTGCGCCGGAAGTGCACGCCCCGCAGATCGAGCACGGCCGCATCGGCCACCGCGTTCACCGCGCTCATGCCAGCCCCTCCGCGACTCCGGCGAGATGCCCTCGGCTGAGCGCGGCCGCCGCCGCCGCATCCCTGCCCGCCACCGCATCGGCGAGCCGGACGTGCGCGTCGTGATCGGCGTCGTCTCCGTAGGCGCCCCGGATCCGCAGCATGTCGACCATGGTCTGGCGGAGCCGCGGGGTGAGGGCGTCGAACAGCTCCTGCAGCACCGGGTTGTGTGCGGCGGACACGACGGCGCGGTGGAAGCGGAGGTCGGCGTCGACGTGGCCCTCGATCAGCGAACGGGGCTGCTCCCCACCCGGGCGGGAGAGGTCGCGCTCGGCGAGGGCCTTGCGGATCGCACGGACATCCGCCGGCGTCCGCCGCGCGGCGGCCAGCGCGGCCGCTTCGCTCTCGATCGCCGTGCGCGTCTCGATCACCGCGAGGATGTCGGCGCGGCGCAGCACCTCGTCCCAGTCGTCCCGCACGTCGAGGGAGGCCACGAACACGCCGGCTCCCTGCCGCGTCACCAGCACGCCGCGGCCGGCGAGCTGACGGATCGCCTCCCGCACCGTCGACCTGCCGACCCCGAGCTGCGGGGCGAGCGTCGTCTCTCCCGGGAGCTTCTCCCCGAGCGCCCATTCCCCGGAGCGGATGCGATCGAGCAGCAGCTGCGCCGCCCTGTCTGCGAGTGTCTCGCGGATGACCTGTGCCATAGATGATCTCTCTGCTTGTCTGAGGAGTTGTGTTACAGTCTAGCCATGCTTCCCCAGGGTCTTCTCCTCCTTATCCGCCACGGCGGGGCCTAGCACGACCGGCTCCCCGCTGTGGGGACAGCGCGCGACGGCGCGCGGGAGCCGGTCGCAGAACCGAATCAGGAGAAGAACGACCATGACCGCATTCCCCACCCTGTCCACCCCGGCGGGCCCCGTTCCCGCCGACGCGCCGCCCTGGAACCGCCAGCGCGCGTCACAGATGCCGTCGCACCGCTATCGCGACGTCCACTCCCGCGTCGATGTCCCCGTCGAGGAGCGCCGATGGCCCTCGCAGCGGCTCACGGCCGCACCGCTCTGGGTGCCCGTCGACCTCCGCGACGGCAACCAGGCGCTCGCAGAGCCGATGGACCCGGCGCGCAAACGGCGCTTCTTCGAGCTCATGGTGGCGATGGGCTACAAGGAGATCGAGGTCGGGTACCCGTCCGCCTCGCAGACCGACTACGACTTCGTGCGCCTCATCGCGGACACCGACATCGCACCGGACGACGTGACGATCGTGGTCTTCACTCCGGCCCGCGACGACCTGATCTCGCGCACCGTCGAGTCGATCCGCGGCATCCGCAATCCCGTCGTCATCCACATGTACACGGCCACCGCGCCGATCTGGCGCGATCTCGTGCTCGGCCGCGATCGTCCGGCGCTGACCGAACTGATCCTGGCGGGCGGCCGCGACGTGCTCCGCGCCGCCGGCGACCTTCCGAACGTGCGGTTCGAGTTCTCGCCCGAGGTGTTCAACCAGACCGAGCCGGAGTACGCCCTGGAGATCTGCGATGCGATGACCTCGCTCTGGGACGCCTCCCCCGATCGGCCGGTGATCGTCAACCTCCCCGCGACCGTCGAGATCGCCACTCCGAACGTCTACGCCGACCAGATCGAGTACATGCACCGGAATCTCGCCCGGCGCCGGGCGGTGATCCTCTCGGTGCATCCGCACAACGACCGCGGCACCGGCGTCGCCTGCGCCGAGCTGGCCGTGCTCGCCGGGGCTCAGCGCGTGGAGGGCTGCATCTTCGGCAACGGAGAGCGCACCGGGAACGTGGACATCGCCACGCTCGCCCTGAACCTCCATGCACAGGGCATCGATCCGATGATCGACTTCTCCGACATCGACGAGATCCGACGCACGGTCGAGCACGCCAACCGGATCGACGTGCATCCTCGGCATCCCTACGTCGGCGACCTCGTGCACACCGCGTTCAGCGGCACGCATCAGGATGCGATCCGCAAGGGCTTCGCCGAGCACCGCGTTCGCGCGACGGCGGAGGGGCGCGCCGAGGCCGACATCGCGTGGCAGGTGCCGTACCTCCCCATCGACCCCGCCGACATCGGCCGCAGCTACGACGCCGTGATCCGCGTGAACTCGCAGTCGGGCAAGGGAGGGATCGCCCATCTGCTGGAGAGCGGGTACGGCGTGGAGCTCCCCCGTCGCCTGCAGATCGACTTCGCGGGCCGGGTGCAGCGGCACACCGACGCGACCGGCGACGAGGTCTCGTCGTCAGATGTCTGGCAGCTCTTCCACGACGCCTATCTCATCGAGGCGGATGCAGGCGTCGAACTGCGCGGCTACGCGGCGTCCGAGTCGGGCACGCGCGTCGAACTGCGGATCGACGGAGAACCGCGCATCGCGGATCACCGCGGCGTCGGGCCGGTCGAGGCGCTGGCATCGGCTCTGTCCGCGCACGCCCTCGGAGAGGACGCTCCCATCGAGATACTCTCCCTCCATCAGACCAGCGTCGGCACCGGGAACCACTCGGACGCCTTGACGCTGCTCGAGTACCGGACGCCGGACGGCCCGCGCTGGGTCGCCGGACGGGACGCCTCGGTGCTCGGCGCGAGCCTCGGCGCGGTGCTCACCGCCGCGCGCAGGCTCCGCACCGGCCGCGTCACCGTCGTGACCGGCTGACCCGGTGGCGGGCGGGGCGTCCTCACCCCCGCCCGCTACCGTGGCACGCGCACAGTCGCTCCGAGCACGACCCCGGCGACCGACACGACAGCGGCGAGAGCGAACAGCAGCATGAAGCGCGACTCCGACGCCGCCCCGGCGAGGACGAGCATCGTGAGCGGAGTGCCGAAGGCGGATCCGACCGTGCGCAGCACGCCGTTCACGCCCACCGCCGCCGCGATCTCGTCGCGAGGCACGAGCCGTGACACCAGATCGGCGGCGAGGGCGAATCCGATCCCGTTCCCGAGGCCGACCAGGGAGAAGAAGATCACGACGGCGACCAGCGATCCGGGGATCAGCGCCGCCCCGGCGCCGCCGATCGCCATCGCCAGCAGGGCCAGCACCGCGACCACGGCCGCCGGCATGTGCGCGAGCAGCATCGGGGCGAGCCGGCCGCCCAGGAACACCAGGACCGCGCCGGGCAGCATCGCGAAGCCCGTCTGCGCCACGTCCATCCCGAACCCCTCCGGCGGCACCGCCTGGAAGAGCACGGGCAGCCCGACGTAGAACAGATAGGGGATGAAGCCGAGCAGCAGGGTGAGGAGGTTGACGGCCGCCAGCGCGGGCTTCGAGAGCACACGGACGTCGACCAGCGGATGCGCAGCCCTCTTCTCCACGGCCCAGAGGGCGACGAACGCGGCGACCGCCAGCACGGCGAGCCCCAGCACCGCCGGGCTCGCCCATCCCCAGGCCGATCCCTGGGCGACGGAGACGAGGAGGGAGAGCAGGCCGATCGCCAGCAGCATCGCACCCGCCCCGTCGAGGCCGCCCGCCCCCTCGACGCGGACGGAGCGCGGCACGCGGGTCGCGACGAGCACGATGCTCAGGACGCCGAGCACGGCGCCGACGACGAAGAGCCACGGCCAGCTGAGGGTCTCGGCGATGAACCCGCCGATCACGAGGGCCGCCCCGGCCCCCAGGCCGAGGGTGCCGCTGAGCCATCCGACGGCGGAGGGCTGTTCCTCGGCGGGGAGGTGCCGTCGCACGATGGCGAGGGCGAGCGGGAAGGACGCCGTCGAGGCTCCCTGCAGCACGCGGCCGAGCAGGAGCAGCGGATAGGCGCCTCCGACGATGCAGAGCACGCTGCCCGCGACGAAGGCGACCATCGAGACGAGAAGCAGCCTCCGGTGCCCGAAACGGTCGCCGAGGGCACCGAGGATCGGGGCGGCGATCGCACCGCTGACCAGGTAGGAGGTGAGCACCCAGCCGCCACCCGTCGCGTCGAGGCCGAGTCCCTCGACGAGGGCGGGCAGCGCCGGCACGAGCAGGGTCTGCATCAGGGAGTACGAGAGCACGGCGCACAGCAGAGCGGGAAGGAAGCCGCGGTGGCGGCGGATCGACGGCACCGCGACGGGCACGGGAGAGGTCATGGAGGCCTTTCTTGATCGGAACGGATGATTCCGTTCCGATCAATCTACGCCTCCCACCTTCGCGGCGCTACCCTGGGGACGTGGAGTCCGTCAGCCAGCCCGCCGCCGATCGGGGGCGCGCCAAGGAGGCCCGCGCGAACGACCGCGCGGTGCTCGAGGCCGCCCGAGACGTCTTCGCCGAGCAGGGCTTCGACGCTCCCACCTCCGCGATCGCCAAGAGGGCGGGCGTGGGCGTCGCTTCGGTGTACCGCCGCTACGGCTCGAAGGACGAGCTAGTCCACGCGCTGCGGCTGCTCGCCCTGGAGGACGTGATCCGGATCGCCCGCGAGGTCGTCGACGAGCGTCCGGAGTCCACGGTCGCCCGCTTCCTCACGAGGCATCTGGAGGAGGCGGCGAGCCCCCTGGCGACGACGTTCGGCCGGCGCCTCCCGACGACCCCCGACATCGACGAGGCCGCGGACCGGCTGCGCGGCGCGCTCGAGACGCTCATCGCCGTCGACCGCGCGCGCGGTCTCGTGCCCTCGGACTACACCGCCGGAGACGTCATGATGGCGATCGCGCACCTGCGGCCCCATCTGGCGATCGCGCCCGCGGATGCGACGGGGCTGCACCTGCGGCAACTCGACCTCTACCTCGCGGGCCTCCGACAAATCGCCGTCGGCGCCGCCGTCCAGCGCGGGGCCGCCCTCACGTGGGAGGAATGGGTCGGCTTCAACAGCGAGCCCTGATCAGCCCGAGTCCGCCCGCCCCTCCGCGATCTCCTCGCGCAGCCCTTCCAGGGCGATCACGTCGTCCTCGGAGCCCGCGTGCGGCGCACGGAACCAGTGCGCATACACCTCGATCTCCATCAGCCGCCACTCCAGGTCGAAGAGCGCGATCATCTCCTCGTCGACGAAGAGGGCGGTACGGGCCTCCGCGGGGAGGTCGCGGAGATCGCGCTCGGGCGGGGCGACGGCGAGCGTCTCCCAGTCGACCAGGCGCAGGCCGCTCGCGTCGAGGAACTGGTTCGCGTGATGCGGCTCGCCGTGGGTCGGCACCCATCGGTCGCGCTGACGGCGGGCCTGCGCCGCCAGCCCGTGATAGCGGGCCTCCCATGTCGCGAGCTCGTCCCCCACGCCGGAGAGCAGCCGTCGCGCCTCTTCGCCGAGCGGACCCGCGCCCCACGGCGCGGCGAGCTCAGCGCCCATCCGATGCGCGAGGCCCGGAGCGATGCGCGGAGACCACACCGGCGCGCTCCGCGGCGGCGGACAGGCGTGCAGCTGCTGCAGCAGCGCCACCACCCTTTCGACGTGGGAAGGCGCGCACGCCTCGGCCTCGTCCGGCGACCTCCCGTCAAGCCACGGGGTGACACTCAGCCATCCTCCGGCCGCCGCCGCGACGAACTCCCCGCCGCGCGAGCGGAGCGGGGCGACAACGCCGGTGAAGCCCTCCTCCGCGAGTTCGACGGCCCCGCGGTAGGCCGACAGGATCAACTCCGCGGTGCGGAATCCGGCGGGCAGGTCGAGCGTCGCGAACAGCGCCGCGCCGTCGGGGTCGTCGATCCGCCAATGATGCGCGCCGAACCCGACCGGCAGGTACCGGGCCCGGACGGCCCTCGGCTCCCACTGGGTGCCGACGATCTGCAGGACGTCATCCTCGGAGGGGCTCTCCGGCGGCGTGCGCATCAGATCCGCTCACGCCTGCGGGAACGACGCCGACCAGTGCACCTCGGTCTCGCGGTACCCCTCGCGCGCATAGAGGCGGCGAGCGCCGTCGTTGTGTCCGAAGACGTTCAGTGCGAGGACGGGCAGCCGCTCCTCCCGGACCATCTCCGCGGCGGCACGGAGGCTCTGCGTCCCGGCTCCCCGGCCGCGCGCGCCCTCATCCATCTCGATGTCGTAGATGAAGCCGCGCTGGTCGCCGAGGTGGACCCACAGCAGTCCGAGGCGGAGGCCGTCCTCGTCGTGCACGATCATCAGCCGATGACCGGCCGTCGCCGGCCCGTCCGGGAGGAGCTGGGCCATCTCCTCCTCCGCCTGGGAGATCGCCTCGTCGAGACTGGCGGCGGCGCCGCTCGCGAAGCGCTCCTGCGCGTATCCCAGGTCGGACGCAGCCCGATAGGCGGCGTACTCCTCGTCGTTCATCGGCTCCAGCCGCACGCCCACCGGCTCGGTCACGGACGCCACCGAGATCTGCATCTTGGTGGCGACGCGCTGCGGGTGCGACGCCGCCGCCAGCGCCGCCATCAGGTCGTCGCCGGGATGCTGGCCGAACATCAGCTCTCCCGACCACCCCTCCTCCCGAGCGAGGGCGCTGAGCTCCTGCCACAGCCACCCGCCGTCCGGCGCCTCGGCATCGCCCAGGACGGTCCGCGGTCCATCGCGGAACAGCCACAGCGACGCTGCCGGTTCCTCGTGCACACGGATCTCTCCGCGATCCAGCTCCGGGATCTCGAGTCTCCGCCCCTCCGCGGCCGCCTGCCGCGAGACGGCGCGTTCGACCGCCCTCTCGATCAGCCGGAGGCGCTCGGGGCCGTCCTCGACGATCCGCCAGCCGTCCGGACCGCTCACCAGAAGCGCTCCTTCGGAGGGGCGGGCCTCTTGTCCGCGCCTCCCCAGCGGTCGGCCTCCGCCTTCGCCGCGGACGCGGCCGCGTCGGCCTCGCGCAGGGCGACGTCCGCAGCGACGACGGGATCGACGGCCGCCAGCGTCAGCGTGGTCTGCGATCGACCCGCACCGCTCCCGGACGCCCGGCAGTCGAGCACCTGGGCCCGCCACGCCACGGTCGAGCCCGATGCCGGAGCCGGATCACCGTGCCGTCGGCCGGTGCCGATCTCGGTGACGGCGATCACTGCGCCGTCGGCATCGTCGGCCTGCATCACCTCGACCATGCTCCCGCGCGGGATGCGGGCGGAAGCCGCGAGCACGATCGTTCTCTCCATGTCTCCACCATAGGCATCTCCGCCCGGGGCGGCACCCCGCATCCGTCGGTCTGATAGTGTCCCGGGGTGGTGTTGCCCGAATCGGACAGGTGGGGGCTGCCGGCATTCCGGTAGCCCGAGACGCCTCAGAAGAGCCCTTGCGACCAGCCGCGCAGTGATCGAACTGCCCTGAGTCGACGGTTCCGCGCATCCGGCCGCCGGTGGTGCCGAACGTCCGCGTTCCCCTCCACCCACGTCTCCGGAAGGCATCCGCATGCCCATCGTCCTCTTCCTCCTCGCCGTCGCCGTCTTCGCGCAGGGCACCTCGGAGTTCATGCTCGCCGGGCTTCTCCCCGGCATCTCCTCCGATCTGGGCGTCCCGCTCGGACGGACCGGCCTGCTCACCTCCGCCTTTGCGGCGGGGATGGTCCTCGGCGCCCCCGCCATGGCGGTGCTGAGCCGGCGGTTCTCGCCGCGCTGGTCGTTGACGGCGTTCCTGGCGCTGTTCATCGCCGCCCACGTCGTCGGCGCCCTCGCGGACGGGTTCGCCGTGCTGCTGCTCACCCGCGTCGCCGCCGCGATCGCCAACGCGGGCTTCCTCGCCGTGACGATGTCGACCATCGTGCGCATCGTGCCGCCCGAGAGGCAGGCCCGAGGCCTCTCCGTCGTGCTGGGCGGAACGACGCTGGCCCTGATCGCCGGAGTTCCGGGCGGAGCGCTCGTCGGCGAGCTGCTCGGCTGGCGGGCGACCCTCTGGGCCGTCGCGCTGCTGTGCGTCCCGGCCGCCCTCGGCGTCATGCTCATGGTGCCGGCGCGCCCCGCGGCGTCCGCCCTGTCGGGCCCGAGCGGGCTGCGGCGGGAGTTCGGCGCCCTGCGCCGCGGGCCGGTGATCGGCTGGCTCCTGCTGGGCGCCCTGGTGAACGCGGCGACCTTCTGCACCTTCACCTACCTGGCGCCGCTCGCGCTCGGCCCCGCCGGTCTCCCCCGGCAGGCCGTGCCGGGGCTGCTCGCCGTGTTCGGCGTCGGCGCGTTCCTCGGCGTCGCGTTCGCGGGGCGGGTCGCCGACCGGCACTGGCGGCGTCTCATCGGCGTGGCGGGGCCCGCATTGCTGGGCGGGTGGCTGCTGCTCGCCGCCGGCGCCGGCGCCCCGGCCGCGGTGTGGGTGCTGGCCCCGGTCCTCGGTGCCCTCTCCTTCGCACTCGGCAGCACGCTGATCGCGCGCGTGGTGGCCTCCGCGCAGTCCGAGGCGCCCACGATGGCCGGAGCGTTCGCGACCATGGCGCTGAATGTCGGCGCCGTGGCGGGACCCGCCGTCGGCGGGCTGTTCCTCGACCTGCCCGATGCCCGCGGCGCCGTGCTGGTGAGCGCGGCGATGGTCCTCGTCGTCGCGGCGGCCTGGCGGATCCCCGCCGTCCGCAGGACGCTCGGATAGGCGTGGGGCGCCGTCGCCTCCCCAGACGACGGCGCCCCGCGCTCCGGCCGTTCAGAACCTCTTGGCGTAGGTGACCGAGCGATCGGTCGGGCGGAAGCCCAGCCGCTCGTACATGCCGAGCGCTCCGCTGGGGTTCTCCGAGTCGACGTCGAGGATCGCCGAGACCAGTCCCCGATCCCGGTATCCGCGGAGCGCCTCCGCGATCACCGCGGACGAGAGCCCCTGACCGCGACGCTCGCGGATCACCCCGATGCCCTCCAGATAGCCGAACGGGCCGCCGTTCGGCTCCCACTCCCCCTCGTTGATCTCCGTCAACGCGAAGGCGACGACCCGGTGCGGATCCTTCCCGTCTCCCGCGCCCGTCACGATGAGCCGCGAGAGCTCCGCGGAGAACTCGCCGAGACGCGTGCTCTTCTCCCACTCCCGTCGGGAGACGGGCTGCGATCCCCAGTGGTCGCGGAACGCGTCGTTGAAGGCGATGCGCGTCGCCTCGGACAGCCGGTCCGTGAACGGCACGACGGAGAGCCCCTCGGGAAGGGCCCGATCGGGGATCGGGGCGGAGAGATCCCTCTTGAGGGTCAGCCACCAGCGCACCGGGGCGAAGCCGGCGGCGGCATACAGGGCGAGGTTCGCCGTGCACTCCTCGCGGCTGCCGACGCAGAGCATCGCCGGCAACGAGGAGTCCGAGGAGGCGAGCAGCTGTCGCCCCCGGGCCTCCTGCCAGGCGAGCAGCGCCCGGCCGATGCCCAGCCCGCGATACCCGGGATGGACGACGCCGTCGAGCGACACCTCCACCTCCGTCTCCGCCGTGTCCGCCGCGCGCGCCTCGGCGTAGGCGATCGGCTCCCCGTTCGCCGCGAAGCCGATCACGGTGTCCGTGCGGGGGTCGAACGGATCCGCATCGAACCCCGCCTCGATCCCGTCGCGCTCGATGAGGTCCTGCGGGTGGTCCACCAGCCCGGCCGCGGAGACCAGAGCGTGGATGCCGTCGAGGTCGGCCCTGGTAGCGGGCCTCCAGGTCAGCGACGTCCCCCCGACGTCGGCGGGCAGCTCCGGGAGCGTCTCCGGGGCCGGGACCCTCGCGCTCAACGGCATCACGTTCGTCATCGCGTCTCCTCGCGGTTATTTCTATCGTTGATGATACGATCGTAGTCCATACGATATTTAGAGATTCCTGAACGGAGCGCATATGACCGGCGAGCAGACCGAGACGGTGCTGAGGATGGACGTCGCCACGAAGATTCTCGTCTGGGTCGTCTGCGGTGCCGCGGGCGTCGGCCTGGGCCTCGTCCTGCCCTGGCTGCTGCAGAACCTCAGCACCTGGCCGATCCCCTACCTCGACGTGCTGAAGTTCCTCGGCTCCTTCGACGCGCCGATCATGGTGGTCGGGCGTCCCGTCGTGCTGGGGGCGATCGGCCTGGTGATCGCCTTCTTCCTCACCTACCACAGCGCGATCCTGACGATCGGCGACGAGCGCATCGTCGTGCGCGAGGGCGACGACGAGCGGGTGATCGAGCGGCGGCAGATCGCCGGGGTCTATCGGCACGGACAGAAGGTGCGCGTCGAGTCCCCGGAGGGGCGGGTGCTCTTCGACGACGACGTGGAGGGCGGTCGGAAGGCCATCGCCGCCGCGTTCCTCCGGCACGGATACCCGTGGGAGGGCTCCGAAGGGGCCGCGCAGGAGACCACGGCATGAGCACGCAGGAGATCGCCGTCTCGGCGCGCACCCTGATCGAGGGGAGCTTCGGCGCTGAGGGCGTCGCGCCGCTCGACACCCTCTACGACGTCGGCCTGGCGCTCGGCCTGCCTGAGCAGACGGTGCGTCTCACGATCCGGCGGATGCAGGCCTCCGGCCTCCTCCGGCAGGTCGGACGGGGACGTGCCGGACACCTCGTCCGCACCGAGGAAGGCACGCGGGACGAGCGCGCGGCACTGCGTCTGCTGGACTTCGCGTTCGCGCAGGACCGCGGCCTCGCCCGATGGGACGGCTCCTGGCGGCTGTACGCCTTCTCGATCCCCGAGTCGCAGCGGGCGGAGCGCGACGGCCTGCGCGCCCTGCTGGTCTCCCTGGGCGCGGCCGCCCTGGCGCCGGGGCTGTACGTCACACCGCACGACCTGCACGAGGAGCTGGCCCGCGTCGTCCCCGAGGCCACGGTCTCCGAGCGCCTCATCACCGCTGCCACGGACGCGCTGCGCGTGCCCGGTTGCGCGGACGACCGGGCGATCGCGGAGCGGCTCTGGCCCGCGGACGAGGTCCTCGCGGCCTGCCGTCCCCTCGAGGCCGCGATCGCCGCGCTCCCCGATCCGGCCGGCATCGACGAGATCGCCGTCACCGCACAGGCCCTTCGTCTCAGCGAGGGCCTCGACCACGCGCTGCGCGCCGATCCGCTGCTGCCCCTCGAGCTGCGCCCGTCCCCGTGGCCGCCGAGCCGCGTACGGGCCCGGTTCCTCGAGTCCTGGGAGCGCCTCGAGGCTCTGGCTCCGGACCTTCCCGTGTTCGCGGGCCCCGATGCCCGGACGGTGCCCTGAGCCCGCCGGAGACAGGCCCTCTCAGGGCAGGCACTCCTCCACGAGGTCGGCCAGCTCGTCCACCCGCTGATGCGTGCCGAGGCCCCGGGTCACGAAACCGAGGCTGTAGTCGTGCCCGGGCGAGTGCCAGGCCGCGCTGCCGCCCAGGCCACCCATGCCGGTCTCCCCTCCGTCGACGCGCATCCCGAGCGCCCAGTCCGCCTCGTCACCCGTGAACCCGTCACGAGCGGCGCCGACGCCGGTCACCGCCTCACGGAGCAGCGGCTCCCCGAGGCGGGTGCGCAGCCGTCCCCTCCCCTCCGGCGCGAGCGAGGCCGCGAGGTCGTCGTACCAGCGGGCCAGCGACACCGCATCCGTGTGCAGGCCGACCGCGGGGAAGCTCGTCCTCCGCCAGCGGGCGCCGTTCAGCAGCGCCGGATCGAGCAGACCCGCGGGGCGGGTGAGAGCCCGCACCGCCGTCGGAGAGGCCAGGTACGGGGCGACCCACCCCTCGTCGACCACCTCGAGGTCGGCGACCGCGGCGAGCTCGGACGCCGGCACCCCGAACCGGAAGACCGCCCCGACCAGGTCGCCGAGGAGCGGCGCGGCGTCTGCGACGGAGAGCGCACCGACGGCGGCGAGCACACCATCGATCAGGTGCCCGTACGTCGAGGCGTGCTCGACGGATCCGAAGCCGTCCGGATGCTCGGGCGCCGAAGCGGCGAGATCGTCCCTCAGCGCGCGTGCGTCGTCGGTCGCCAGGTCCGCGACCCGTGCGGAGAAGGCGAACTTCCCGGCGCGATGGGTGAGCACATCGCGCAGCGTCGTGGTCCGTCCCGGGTCGTCGCGGTATCCGGCCCATACCTCGGCGACGGGGGTGTCGAGCCCGATGGCGCCATCCGCGACCGCGGCGAGGACGGCCGCGGCCGCGATCGGCTTTCCGGTCGAGAACACCTGGACGAGCGTTCCGGGGACCCAGGGCGAGCCGGCGGCGTCCTTCGTCCCGCCGCAGATGACGAGCAGCGGGCGCCCTCGCCTCAGCACCGCGAGCTCGGCGCCGAGCTCGCGGCCGTCGGCCAGCATCCGCTCGAAGGCGCGGGCGACCGGGGCGAGTACGGGGTCGAGGTGGCTGATCTGCGGCATCCGGGCCATCCTATGATCCCGCGCTCGACTTGACCTTGACATGGTGACAAGGTGTGATGTGGGTGTCGGAGGTGGTCGAGATGACCGGGATGATCACAGGATTGGACAGTGCGCTGCGGGCGCCGGACGCATCGACGAGGCTGCAGGCGGCGCTCACCGCGGGCACCCGCCCCTCGGACGAGCAGATCGACGCCCTGATCGCACGGTGCGCTGTCGAACCGGACTTCTTCGTCCGGGACATGCTCACCTGGGCGCTGGTGCGCCACGATCACGTGACGGTCGTCGACCGGCTCCTCGTCGAGCTCGACGGCGGTGCCCCCCAGGCGCGGAGTCAGGCGCTGCACACCCTGTCGAAGATCGGCGATCCCCGCGCCTGGGAGGCGATCACCGCGGGGCTGCTGCGGGACGCGGACGACGAGACCGCGCGCGCCGCATGGCGCACCGCCGCCGGCCTGGTGCCCACGGACCGGGAGACCTGGCTCGCCGCCCAGCTGGCCTCGCAGCTCGGACGCGGCGACCGGGACCTGCGGCTGAGCCTGAGCCGGGCGTTCGCCGATCTCGGCCCGGTCGCTCTGCCGGCCGTCGACGCGGCCGCCGCCGACGACGACCCCGAGGTGCGCGCGCACGCCCTGGCCACCGCACGCCTCATGAGCGACCCCGAGGAGGGGTTCGACGCCGCGCTCGCCGAAGCACGGAGGGCCGTCGCACTGCGCGGGGCGCCCTCCGCGCCGGAGGGCGGGTGCTGATCGGCGAGGTGTCCGCGGCATCCGGGATCAGCACCCGGATGCTGCGGCACTACGACCGGATCGGGCTCGTCTCGCCGAGCGGACGCACCGCAGGCGGATACCGGCGCTACGCCGATGCCGACCTCCGCCGCCTCTTCCACGTGGAGGGGCTGCGGACGCTCGGACTCAGCCTCCGGGAGATCGGCGAGGCCCTGGACGGACAGGCGTTCGACGCCGGCGCCCTCGTCGCGCGGTTGACGGAGCGGACACGCCGGCGACTGCAGGAGGAGCAGCAGCTCCTCGCGAGACTCGAGCAGGTGCGGGCGACCGGCCCCGCCGACTGGCCGGACGTGCTGCGGACGATCGGTCTGATGCGAAGGCTGCAGGCCGCGAGCCCGGCCGAGCGCCAGCGCGCCGCCCTCGGCGCCGACCACGACCGCGATGCCGTGGTGCTCGTCGAGGCCGCGCTCAGCGAGCCGGAGGTCAACGTCGCCGGCACGCTCCAGTGGGCGCTCGCCCAGAACGGCGACGAGGCCGTGCCTGCCCTGGCGTCGGCGCTCTCCTCCGCCGACGCCGACCGGCGGCTCCGCGCCGTCGAGGCGCTCCGGAAGATCGGCACCCCGACCGCGCGGGACGCGCTATCCCGCGCCGCCGGGCACCCGGACATCCGGGTGGCGGCGCCGGCGACCCTCGCTCGCGGACGCACCGGCGACCACGGGGCGATCCCCGCCCTTGTCGCCCTCGTCTCGGACGGTCCCGACGACGTCGAGGCCGCCGAGGTACTGGCGGAGCTGGCCGTCGACCACAGGTCCTCATCGGCGATCGCGGACGCGCTCGCCGAGGCGTATGAGGCCGGGGACGAGCATGCCCGGCGGAGAGTGATCGCCGCCCTCACCGAGCTCCCCGGCTCCGCGGCGGAAGCGCTGCTCGTCCGTGCTCTCGACGATCCCGATCGCGGGACGTCCCTCACGGCCGCGGCGGTCCTCCGCTCCCGGAACCGGGAGGGAGGACGAACGGATCAGATCCGCACGTAGGAGGCACCGCTCTGCTGGGCCTCGACGATCGCGACGACGGCCGCGGGGACGATCCCGACCCCCGGCCGGAGCGCGTCGGCCGGAATCCCGCGCTTGCCCATCCCGATGCGACAGGCCTCGACGGTCGTGCCGTCGGGGAACTCCGCTCCAGGGATCTCCACACCGTGCGCGCCCGATGCCAAGCCGTCCAGCGCCGCACCGTTCACGATGATCCGCACGGTCAGCGCCAGATCGGCCTCCCGCAGGGTCCTCGCCGACCCGAGGGCCCGCGCGACGTCGGCGGGAGCGTCGGAGACGTGGAGGACGACGGTCTCGCTGGGGCTCATGGTGGACACGCTTTCTGTGCTCAGGCGAAGGAGAGGAAGAGTTTCTGGAGCTCCGTGGTGGTGAGCCCGTCACGGGTCTCTGCGGCGTCGGGCGCGGCGATGCACTCCTCCATCGCCTCCGCGACGATCACGAACCCCGCCCGGTTCAGCGCATGGGTCACCGCCGCGAGCTGGGTCAGCACGTCGCGGCACGACGCGTCCTCCTCGACCGCGGCGACGACGGCGTCGAGCTGACCCCGCGCGCGCTTCAGCCGGTTCACGAGACGCCGACGGGCGTCGTCGTCCCGCTCCGTCATCAGACGATCTCCTGCGGCTGCTCCCGCTCCTGCTCGGCGATCTTCGCCCGCACCTCGTCCATGTCGAGCCCCTTGACGGCGCCGATCACCTGATCCAGCTGCGCGCCGCCGAGGGCGCCGGGCTGGGCGAAGACGAGGATCTGGTCACGGAAGGCCATCAGCGTGGGGATCGACGTGATCCCGAAGCCGGCGGCGAGCTGTTGCTGCGCCTCGGTGTCGATCTTGCCGAAGACGATGTCGCCGTGCTCCTCGGAGGCCTTCTCGAAGACGGGCCCGAACATGCGGCACGGACCGCACCACTCCGCCCAGAAGTCCAGCAGCACGATCGGGCTCTCGCGGATGGTGGTGTCGAGGTTCTCGAGGGTGATCTCGGTCGTGGCCATGGCTCCCAGCATACCCCCTGGGGTATCGGAGGGATACGATGGCGGCGTGATGCAGCCCTCCCCGACGATCCGGACCCTCGGGATCCTCGGAGCCGGCCGCCTGGGGACCGTGCTCGCCCGCCTCGCGGTCACCGCCGGCTATCGGGTGCTCGTGGCCCGCTCGGGAGACCCGGCGCCCATCGCCCGTGCGGTCGCCTCGATCGGGGCGACCGCCGTGCTCCCGGAGGACGCCGCGGAGGCGGATGCGGTGGTGCTCGCCCTTCCCCTGGGGCGGCACACGGACCTGCCCGCGGAGAGACTGCGCGGGCGGCTCGTGCTCGACGCGATGAACTACTGGTGGGGCGCCGACGGGATCCGCCCCGACCTCGACGATCCGCACACCTCGACGAGCGAGACGGTGCAGCGGCTCCTCTCCGGGTCCCGCGTGGTCAAGGCCTTCAACCACATGGGCTATCACGAGCTCGAGGACGAGGCCCGCCCGCCGGGCGCGGAAGGGCGCAAGGCGATCGCGATCGCGGGCGACGACCCCCGCGATCTGGCCGCCGTCACGGAGATCGTCGACGCCCTCGGCTTCGACCCGGTGGTCGCCGGGCCGCTGTCGTCCGGGATCATGCTGGAGCCCGGCGCGGAGGCGTTCGGCGCCGACGTGCCGGCGGCGGAGCTCCGAGCGATGCTCGAGGCCTTCCCCTCCTCGCAGCGCGGGATCATCGTGGCGCGGGCGCGGCACCGCTAGAGGCGGCCGCTCACGCGCCAAGCAGGTCGAGCGCGACCCGGGCCAGGGCGGCGGCCTCCGTGCGCGTCGGCGCTTCGGCGAGCCCCAGCAGGCGCCGGCGGTGCGATTCGCCGAGGAGCAGCGCGAAGAGGGCTTCGGCCCGCGGAGGATCCGCTGCGGGGAGGCGGAGGTCGAGCGCGGCGACGTAGCTCTCCGGACCGTCGCGGTAGAACGCGGCGGCGAGCTGCGGGAACGTGCGCGCCTCGGCGATCATCAGCCGGTGCAGTCCGATCGCCTCGTCGGAGTGCAGTGCGAAGACGATCTTCGACGCCAGCTGCTCGAGCCCGTCCCCCTCGTCCGGTCGCGTGAGCGTGCGGTCGCGCAGCCGCTCGACGGCGGCGAGGAAGATCTCGGCGCGGTCGCCGAAGTACGCGTAGATGGTCCTCTTGGTCACATGCGCCTCGGCGCGGATGTCGTCGAGCGTCACCTGGGGGTATCCGTCGGCGATGAGCAGCCGCACCGCCGCGTCGAGGATGTCGTCGCGGCGCTGCGCGCGCTCACTCTCGGTCGGCCGGCCGCGCTTGCGCGCACCGGGGGCGCCCTGCCCCGCATCCGTCATGCGTCCTCCTCGTTCCACCCCATTCTATAATGATACGGTTTTTGTATCATTAATTGCGGTTCGGCGAGAAGGAACATCACATGCCCTCGACAGACAGGAAGCGTCCGGCGCGCAGGACCGGACCGGCGACCCCGGCGATTCCCCCGACGGACGGGCTGCTCGACTTCTACCGTCAGATGGTCTTCATCCGGCGGTTCGAGGAGCGGGCGGCGCGCGCCTACACCGAGGCCAGGATCGGCGGATACTGCCACCTCAACCTCGGCGAGGAGGCGACCGTCGCCGGGCTCATGGCCGCCCTGCGCCCCGACGACTACGTCTTCACGAACTACCGGGAGCACGGCTACGCCCTGGCCCGCGGGATCGCCCCCGAACGCATCATGGCCGAGCTCTACGGACGCTCGGACGGCGTCTCGAAGGGATGGGGCGGCTCGATGCACATGTTCGACATCGCCGCCCGCTTCATGGGCGGATACGGGATCGTCGGGGGCCAGCTGCCGCTGGCGACCGGAGCCGCCCTCGCGATCCAGTACCGCGGCGGGTCCGAGGCGGTGGTCTGCCTGATGGGCGACGGGACCACGAACATCGGCGCCTTCCACGAGTCGCTCAACCTCGCCGCGCTCTGGAACCTGCCGATCGTCTACGTCGTCGTCAACAACGGCCTCGGGATGGGCACCACCGTGGAGCAGTCGTCGGCGGAGCCGGAGCTGCACCGCCGGGCCGCCGCGTACCGGATGCTCGCCGCCCGCGTCGACGGCAACGACCCCGCCGCCGTCCGTGATGCGGCGCTGGAAGCCCTCGAGAGCGCGCGGACCGGACGCCCCTATCTGCTCGAGACGATGTCCGGGCGCCTCAAGGGGCACTCGGTCGTCGACCCCGCCCGCTATCGCAGCCGGGAGGAGGCGGAGCGTCTCAAAGCGTCCGATCCGGTGGCCGCGTTCGCCGTGCGGCTCCACGAGACGGGGCTGCTCACCGATGAGCTCATCGCCGAGATCGACGCCGAGGCGCTGGGGGCCGTCGCCGGGGCGGTCGCCTTCGCCGAGGCGAGTCCCCATCCCGACCCGTCCACCCTCTTCGACCACACCTATGCGACGCCGGTGCCCAACGACTCCCGGAGACTCCCGGGCGAGGCGCTCTTCCCGGCCGCGCCGAGGCCCGCCGCCGAGCCCGCAGGGGTGCGGGCATGAGCGTCATCAGCTACCGGCAGGCCCTGCACGACGCCCTGCGCGCCGAGATGCTGCGGGATGAGGACGTGTTCCTCATCGGTGAGGAGATCGGGCTCTTCGAGGGCTCCTACAAGATCACCGCGGGCATGCTCGACGAATTCGGACCGCGACGCGTCAAGGACACGCCGATCGCCGAGGAGGGGTTCACGGGCGCCGCGGTCGGCGCCGCGATGCTGGGCCTGCGCCCGGTGGTGGAGATCATGACGATCAACTTCTCGCTGCTCGCACTGGACCAGATCGTCAACCACGCCGCAAAGATCTACGGCATGTTCGGCGGCCAGGCACGGGTGCCCATGGTCATTCGCACCCCGGGCGGCGGCGGGCAGCAGCTCGGCGCGACGCACTCCCAGAACGTCGAGCTCTACTACGCCTTCGTCCCCGGGATGAAGGTGGTCGCCCCCTCGAACCCGGCCGACGCGAAGGGGCTGATGCTCGCGGCGATCCGGGACGACGACCCCGTGCTGGTGCTGGAGAACCTCGCGCTCTACAACACCACGGGAGAGGTCCCGGACGACCTCGCGCCGATCGAGATCGGGCGGGCGAACGTCGCACGGACGGGACAGGACGTCACCGTCGTCGCGTATTCGCGCATGGCCGCCGTCGCGCTCGAGGCGGCCGACGCCCTCGCCCGCGAGGGGGTCGACGTCGAGGTGATCGACCTGCGCAGCCTGCGCCCTCTGGACCGGGACACGATCATCGCGTCGGTCAGGAAGACGAACTGCGCGGTCGTGCTGGAGGACGACTGGCTCACCTACGGGATCGGCGCGGAGATCGCCGCGACGATCTCCGACGGCGCGTTCGACTGGCTCGACGCCCCGGTGCGCCGCGTCGCGATGGCCGAGGTGCCGATGCCCTACGCCAAGCCGCTGGAGACGGCGGCTCTCCCCTCCACCGCCGATGCGATCACCGCGATCCGCGAGACCCTCGACGCCGTGTCACGGCGCCGCTGAGAGATTCCGAACCGAGAAGAGGAACCATGATCGACATCCTCATGCCCCGCCTGTCCGACACCATGACCGAAGGCGCCGTGGCCGCATGGCACAAGAGGCCCGGCGATGCCGTCGCCCCCGGCGACCTGCTGGTCGAGATCGAGACCGACAAGGCGCTGATGGAGCAGGAGGCCTACGACGCCGGCATCCTCGCCGAGATCCTCGTCGCCGAGGGCGAGAACGCCGCGATCGGGACGCCGATCGCCCGTCTCGACGACGGATCGGGGCCCGCGCCGCGGGAGGACGCCGACACGGGCACGGCGGATCCCGCCCCCGCGCCCGCGAGGGCGGCGACGCCGGAGGCCGCGGAGACGCCCTCGCTGCAGATCCCGGCGCGCGCCGCGGAGGACACCGCGCGCCGGCCGGCGACGCCGCTCGTGCGCCGACTCGCGCGCGAACGGGGCATCGAGCTGGCCGCGCTGACCGGCAGCGGACCGGGAGGGCGGATCGTGCGCGCCGACCTCGACGCCCTCGACGAGGCACAGGACGGTGCCTCCGCATCGGAGACCGAGCCCTTCGATACGATCCGTCAGCAGATCGCGCGGCGCCTCTCGGAGAGCGCGGCCGGGACGCCGACGTTCACCGCGACGGCGTCCGCCGCCGTCGGCGAGCTGATGGCGCTGCGCGCACGGATCAACGACGCCCAGGAGGGCACGGGGATCCGCGTCAGCCTGAACGACCTGCTCGTCCGCGCCGTCGCCCTGACCCTGCGCGCCCATCCGGGGGTCAATGCGTCGTACTCCGGCGAGGGGCGGGGTGCGACGATCCGGCACTCCCGGGTGCACGTCGGCATCGCCGTCGCCTCACCCGCAGGCCTCGTCGTCCCCGTGATACCGGATGCGGACCGTGCCGCGGTCACCGCGATCTCCGCGGTGTCGAAGGAACTCGTCGCGAAGGCCGCCGGGCGTCGCCTCACCGCCGCGGACATGTCCGACGGCACGTTCACCATCAGCAACCTCGGCATGTTCGGGGTCGAGAGCTTCACTGCGATCATCAACCCGCCGCAGGGGGCGATCCTCGCGGTCGGGGCGGTGTCGGAGCACCTCGCCCTCGTCGACGGGGAGGTCGTCGCCGTCCCGCGGCTGCGCGTCACCCTCACCGCCGACCACCGGATCATCGACGGCGCGCTCGCGGCACAGTTCCTCGCGACGCTCTGCGCCCTGCTGGAGGAGCCGCTGCGGATCGTCGCCTGAGACGGGCCCGTCTCAGGCGGCCGTCGCGGCCCCGGGCCGCTCGTGTCCGGTGATGCCCGGGAGGTCGTCGGAGGCCACCTCCCGGGCGAGAGCCTTCGCCAAACCGGAGCGCGTGCGGTAGCCGGTCGCCCGCGCGACCGAGGTCATCGGCTCCCCTCCCCGCAGCCGGGCGATGGCGATGTTGAGCCTCGCCTGCGCGCGCCAGCGCTGGAACGGGATCCCGGTCTCCTCCTGGAAGACCCGCTGCACGTGCCGCACGCTCACCCCATGGTCGTCGGCGAGCTCCGCGAGAGTACGCGTCGACCGGACGGCGGCGCGGGCGAGGCGGGCGATCACCGGGTGCGTGGGAGGGACGAGCACGAAGTAGGACGAGCCGAGTCCCTGCAGCGCACGCCCGAGCGCCTCGCGCAGCGGCGCGACCTGCGCGGCGGAATGCGGGGCGACGCCAAGGATCGTGGTCATGATCGCCGTGATCTCGGGCACGACCCCGAGCTTGAGCATCCTGGTCGGGGGCGCGTCGTCCCCGTCGAGGAAGGGGCCGAGCACCAGGGAGCCCTGCTCGTAGCGGGCAGCGTGCGGCACTCCCGCCGCGAGCCACACCGACTCCTGCGCTCGCAGGGTCATCCGGATGCCGTCGACAGTCAGATGCGCCGCGCCGGCTGCCACGTAGACCAGATGCGGCACCGCGTGGACATGGGTTGGGTGTCCGAGGAAGCGGATGACGTTCTCGGGTTCGAGGTGCTGAAGCCTCAGGGTCGACTCGTTCATCGTTCGCGCTCCTCCCGTTCTCGCCATGTCGCCTTGGTCACGCTTTCGCGTCGCCTCCGGATCAATCTGACCGCGGGTCAAGCTTAGCCTTGCCTTACCTATCATCCATCCGGCGGTGCGCTTTCGCATCGCCCGTCTCGAGGTGCACATGCGATCCCGCTTCTCCCCGTCCGCTGCGCTAGCCGCCATCGCGATCGCCACAGGACTCGTCCTCTCCGGGTGCGCCGCGCCCTCGTCCTCCACTCCCGAGAAGACGGCAGCGTCATCCGAGGCGAGCACACGGGTGGTCAAGACGGATCTCGGCAACGTCACCATCCCGACGAAGCCGAAGAGGGTCGTCCTGCTGAACTACGCGCTCGCGGGCTACCTCTACGACCTCGACGTGCCGGTGACCGCGATGACGTCGGAGGCCACCAACACGGACGCGAAGTTCTCCGACTTTTGGGCGGAGGACGCCGAGGCGGCCGGCACCGAGTTCATCACCTGGAGCCCCGAGGGCTTCGACCTCGAGGGCATCCTGGCGCTCAAGCCCGATCTCATCGTCGGCGGCGGACTGGGCTACCCGCTCATGATGGCGACCAAGGCCTACGATCAGCTCTCCGCGATCGCCCCGACGGTGGTCGTCTCCGGCAAGCTCACCGAATGGCAGCAGCAGTACGAGTTCCTCGCCGACTCCGTGTTCGGCAAGCGCGACGTGTACGAGAAGGCTCTGGCCTCATACGACGCCAAGGTGCAGAAGGTGCGCGACGCGATCGAGCCGCCGGCCGGCGAGTCGGTCTTCCTGAGCTTCACCGCCGACCAGCGCCCCTTCGTGCTCATCGAGGACCGCGGGCTGCCGAAGATGTTCACCGACCTGGGATTCCGCCCCGCCCCGCTGTTCGCCAGCGGCAAGTTCACGCCCTACACCGCCGGGGGCGACTCCTTCGAGATCTCCACCGAGCAGGCCGGCCAGCTGTTGACGCAGGACTCCCTGTTCGTGTTCGGCTTCAACGCGGAGACGGTCGATCTGGCCACGCTCCGCAAGAACCCCGTGTACGCCGCCCTCCCCGCGTTCCAGAAGGATCAGGCGTACCAGTTCCCGTACTGGTCGCAGCGCGCGGACTTCGACGAGTCGATGAAGCTCCTCGACCTCGTCCAGCAGCAGTTCGCGAAGTGAGAGCCCCCGCATGACGCACCGCCGGTTCACCCCGCATCCCCTCGTGCTGCGCCGTCTGACGGTCCTGCGCGCGACCGACGTCACTCCGCGCATGCGCCGGGTGACGCTCGGCGGGCCGCAGCTCCGGGCGTTCGAGAGGGACGGGCTCCGGCATCCGGCCTTCGCGAGCCCGATGTTCGACGACCACGTCAAGCTCCTGTTCGCGACCGAGGGTCCCGTCGAGCCCGTGCTCCCGGTGCAGCTCGCCCACGGCATCGACTGGCCGCCGGCGCCGACCAGGGCCGGGCGCGACTACACGCCGCGAAGGGTCGGGGACGGCGAGCTCGACCTCGACTTCGTGCTGCACGCGGACGACGACGAGCCGGGGCCCGCCGAGGCATGGGCGCGGCGAGCCACGCCCGGCGCCGAGCTGTGGGCGGTCGGGCCGAAGTCGTCGACGCTCGTCCCGGAGGACGCCGACGGCGCGATCCTCATCGGCGACGAGACGGCGCTCCCGGCGATCGGCCGCTTCTTCGAGGAGAGGCCGATCGCCGGCCCCGCCCACGCGATCGTCGCGGTCGGCGATCCGTCGGCCCGCCAGGAGCTGGCGCTGCGCGCCGACGATCTGATCACCTGGGTCGTCGCCCGCCCCGGCGACCCGGAGGCGCTGGAGCGCGCGGTCATCGCCCTCGGCGACGCCCCGTTCGCCGGCCGCCCCTACGTCTGGGCGGGTGCGGAGTCGCGCGCGCTGCTGCCGGTGCGCCGTCTCCTCTCCCGCACGCACGGCGTGCCCCGTTCCCGACTCGACATCACCGGCTACTGGCATGCACGGGAGGTCGAGCAGACGGATGCGACGGCCGCGGCGGGCGCCGCGCGAAGCACCGCAGAAACCCCCGTCGAATCACCCGCGGCGTGGTTCGCGGTGCGCACCGCGCTGCAGCTCGGCGTCTTCGACGCCGCGGAGGGACCGGGGTCATCCCTCTCGGGGATCGCGGAGACGGTGGGGGCGGACACCGGTGCGCTCGGCCCCCTCCTCGACCTCCTCCTCTCACGGGGATACCTGGCCGAGGACGGCGGGCTCATCCGGCTGGCCGACGCGGGGATGGAGCTGATGGCCGACGAGCACGAGCGCGAGGGTTTCGACGGCTTCGAGGCGGACCGGCTCCTGGCGCTGCACGATCTGGCCTCCGCGTTGCGCGGGAAGGGCACGGCCTGGGCGCATCGGCACGGTGGGTCGCTCGCAGTGATGGCGCAGCACGACGACGGGCTGCGGGAAGAGCTCGCCGAGCAGGCCGGAGGGCTCGCATACCTGATGCCGGCACTGTGCGCGGCGAGCCCCTGGCCCCAGGGCGCCCGCCTCGCGGTCCACGGCCCGGGCGCGGAGACGGTCGCCGACGCCCTGCGCTCGGCTGGAGACGACGCACGATGCGTGCTCGTGGACCATGCCGCAGACGCCGAGATCCACGCGCGAGCCCTGACGCATCGGACCGATGACGAAGTGCGGGCCTACCTCGCGGGGGTCGAGGGCGTCTCGCAGCTGATCCTGATCGAGCCCACCCACGCCGATGCGCTGAGCCCGCATGCGGCCGAGGAGGGGCTCCTCCACCTCGCCGTCACCGGCTCCGCGCGCCGGAGCGCCGACCGGCTGCGGGAGCTGGCCGCCGAGGCCGGCTGGGACGGAGACGGGGACCATGAGCTCGGCTGGGGAGTGACCTGTCTCGTGCTCCGTGCCGGAGCCCGCTCCGCCACGCGGACATCGTGACGGCGCCGCAACCGGTCCTCGAGGCCCGGCCTGCGGGCGCTCCGACCCTGCTGCGGGGCGGAGGGCTGCTGCTCTCCGTCATCCTGCTCGTGCTCGCTGCGCTCGCGAGCGTCATGATCGGCTCCGCACTCCTCTCCCCCGCCACGGTGCTCTCGGCGCTCTTCACCCCCGACGGCTCCGTCTCGCAGATCACGGTGACCGACGTGCGTGTGCCACGCACCCTTCTCGGGATCACCGTGGGCGTCGCCCTCGGTGTCGCCGGCGCCCTCATGCAAGCCCTCACGCGCAACCCCCTCGCCGATCCCGGGCTGCTCGGAGTGAACGGAGGCGCGGCGTTCGCCGTCTCGGTCGGCGTCGCCGCGTTCGGCCTGGTCCGCATCTCCGACTACATCTGGTGGGCCTTCGCGGGGGCGGCGCTCGCCGGCTTCCTCGTGTTCGCAATCTCGGCACGGAGCCGTTCGGGTGCGACACCGGTGCGGTTGACTCTCGTCGGCATGGCGCTGAGCGCCGTCTTCCTCGGGGCGTCGACGCTGCTGACCCTCATCGACCCCCGCACCTTCGACCGCATGCGCTTCTGGGGCGTCGGGTCGATCACGGACCGCCCGGAGGCGACCCTCGCGACGATCCTCCCGTTCGTCGTCGCCGGCGCCCTGCTCGCGCTCCTCTCCTCACGAGCCCTCAACGCGTTGGCCCTCGGCGATGACGTCGCCCGCGCCGTGGGCGTGCGGGTGGGGGCCACCAGGCTGGCCGGCTTCGCGGCGATCCTGCTCCTCTGCGGCGCGGCCACGGCGGCGGCCGGGCCGATCGCGTTCGTGGGACTCATGGTCCCGCACGCGGTCCGTCGCCTCACCGGTCCCGATCAGCGCTGGATCCTCGCCTATGCGCTCGTCCTCGCCCCCGTGCTCGTGCTGGTCTCGGACGTGATCGGGCGACTGGTCGTCTGGCCGGCCGAGCTCCAGCTCGGCGTCGTGACCGCGCTCGTCGGCGGCCCCGTGCTCATCGCCCTCGTCCGCACCTCCCGGAGGGCGACGTGGTGACCCCTGCGCCGGCCGCGGTCGCGCTGCGCTGCGGGCCCTTGAGTATCCGGCTCCGCCGCCGTCCGCTGATCGTCGGGGCGGTGCTCGCCGTGATCGTGATCGCACTGCTGCTGCTGGCACTGACGATCGGCGCGGGCGGCATCGAGCCGCCGTCCCTGCTCCATGCCCTCAGCCCCGACGCCACCGCCGCGGAAAGACTGGTGTTCGAGTGGCGCGCTTCGCGCGCTCTCGCAGCGACCCTGTTCGGCGCCTGCCTCGCGATCGGCGGGACGGTGTTCCAGACCCTCACGCGAAACCCCCTGGGCAGCCCGGACATCATCGGCCTCGGCGCAGGCTCATACGCCGGCGTCGTCGCCGCGATCATGATCGGCGGATCCGGCTTCTTGGCCCTCGCCGCCGGCGCCCTCGTCGGCGGGCTCGTCTCCGCCGCCCTCGTGTACCTGCTCGCGTTCAAGAGGGGGATGCACGGCTTCCGCCTGATCGTGGTCGGGATCGCGCTCGGCGCGATGCTCCGCGCGCTCACATCCTGGTTCAGCGTGAAGGCGGATCTCGACGCCGCTCTGAAGGCGGCCATCTGGGACGCGGGATCCCTGGGCGGGATGACCTGGTCACCGCTCGGCGCGGCCGCGATCGCGGCCCTCGCACTGAGCCTGGCCCTCCCCGCCGTGTCCCGCATGCTGTCGATGATCGAACTGGGCGATGAGGCCTCATCGTCCCTCGGGCTGAGGACCGAGGGCGCCAAGGCCGTGCTCGTGCTCATCGGCGTCGGATTCACCGCCCTCGTCACCGCGGTCACGGGACCGATCTCCTTCATCGCCCTCGCGGCCCCCCAGATCGCCCGACGCCTCGCAGCCCAGGGCGCCAGAGCCGGTCTGCTGCTCTCCGCACTCGTCGGCGCGGTGCTCCTCGCCGGCGCCGACCTCGTCGCCCAGTACCTCCTTCCGGGCGTCCGTCTCCCCGTCGGCGGGGTGACCGTCGTCATCGGCGGCCTCTACCTCGTCTGGCTCCTGATCCGAGAGGGGAAGCGCGCATGACCGCACACCTCCCGCCCGCGTCCGACATCCTCGCGGAGCGCATCACCGCCGGCTACGGCAGGGTCCCCGTGCTCGACGCCCTGGACGTCCGCATCCCGGCCGGATCGTTCACCGCGATCATCGGCCCAAACGCCTGCGGCAAGTCCACGCTCCTCCGCGCGCTCGCGCGGCTGCTACCCGTGGGCGCGGGGCGCGTGCTGCTCGGCGAGCAGGACATCGGCGATCTCTCGAACAGGGACCTCGCCCGCCGCGTCGCCCTGCTCCCGCAGTCCCCGATCACGCCGGAGGGCATCACCGTCGCCGACCTCGTCGCCCGGGGCCGCTACGCGCATCAGAGCGTGCTCCGGCAGTGGTCGCGGGAGGACGAGCGGGCCGTCGACGACGCTCTCGCCGCCGCCGGGGTCTCGGACCTCGCAGGACGTCACGTCGACGAGCTCTCCGGCGGGCAGCGCCAGCGCGCGTGGATCGCGCTCGCGCTGGCGCAGGAGACGGAGGTGCTCCTGCTCGACGAGCCGACGACCTTCCTCGACATCGCGCACCAGGTCGACGTCCTCGAGCTGGCGGCCCGTCTGCGCGAGGAGGGGCGCACGGTGGTCGCGGTGCTCCACGAGCTCGCGATGGCGGCGCGCTACGCCACGCACATCATCGCGATGCGCGACGGACGGGTCATCGCGCAGGGCGAGCCCCGCGAGATCGTCACCGCCGAGCTGGTCCGCGAGGTCTTCGACCTCGACGCGCAGGTCATCCCCGACCCGGAGACCGGGGCACCGGTGGTGCTCCCCCGCGGCGTCCGGCGTGGAGGCCACGGCTGACGAGGTGCCGGTCCCGCTAGACAGCGAGGTCCGGCGCCCGGCCGCACCATTCGATCAGGACGACGCCGACCACGATGAAGGCGATCCCGGCGATGGCCCCCGGGGTGAGCCGCTCGGCGAACACCAGCCAGGCCACCACCGCCGTCAGGGCGACCCCCACGCCCGACCACGTCGCGTAGGTCGCCGCGAGGGATGCGCCCTGCGACAGCGTGGCGAACAGCAGGGCGAACGCGGCGAGGTAGCCGCCGATCGCGGAGACCCACCAGATCCAGGCGGCCTCGGCCTCGACCGCGGCGCGGAGGGAGCTGGTGGCGAAGACCTCGGCGGCGATCGCACCGATCAGGAAAAGCCAGCGCATGCAGCTACTGTACCGGACGTCCGGTTTGTTTCCAACGATCGGACGTCCGATAGGTTCTTCGTGACGGAAGGAAGCAGCACCGATGCCCGACGACCGCGCACGCCGTTCCCGCGACCGCATCCTCGACGCCGCCGGCCGCGTCCTGGTCCGGGATGGCGGCGACGCCGTGACGATCGCCGCCGTCGCCCGCGAGGCGGGCGTCAGCAAGGGCGGTCTCTTCTATCACTTCGCGTCCAAGGACCTCCTCGTCGAGGGACTCGTCGAACGCTACGTGGCCGCGTTCGATGCACTCATCGCCGAGGCCGGCACGCAGCCGGGTGCGGCGACCCGCGCGTATCTGAGGTCCGCGGCGAGGCCCGGCGCCCCCGCAGGTCAGCCCGTCGTCGCGCTCCTCGCCGCGGCGGTGGTGCATCCGCGATCGCTCGACGCGCTGCGCGAGCGGTACCGCGCCTGGCAGCGCCGCCTCGACGACGACGGCCTGCCCCCGGGGATCGCGGCGACCGTGCGGTTCGCGGTCGACGGCATGTGGCTCGCGGATACCCTCGCCCTGGCCCCCGCCGAGGGACGGACGAGGGCGCGCGTCGTCGAGCACCTCGAGGGGCTGCTGCCCGACGCGGATCCGCCGGCCCCGACGTACTGACCTAGACCGGCAGCGATGCTCCGGCACGACGGAGCAGCAGCGTGTCGAGTTCGGCGGCCACCTCCTCCGGCGCCGCCCGCCGGATCGCGTGCCGATGACGTCCGTGCACGCCCGGCACCCAGGAGGTGACGGCGAGTCCGTCGATGCCCGCCTCGCCGGGCCCGCTCCACTCGAACGCCTCCCACCCCGGGTCCGCGGCGAGGAGCACCGCGATGAGGTCCCAGCTCGGCCGCCCGTTCCCGAAACCGCTGTGCAGCTGGTAGGCGGTGGAAACCGGGCTCTCGCGGCCGTGCGCGGCCAGCAGTCCTCGCCCCGTGACCACGTCGTACCCGGTCTCCCATCCGACGAAGTCGATCGGGCCGGGCCAGTCGCGCAGGAAGACGCGGGTCCGCTCGGGGTCCTCGGCGAAGTTGTACTCGGGCAGTGCCGCGGCATCGGCAGGCCCTCCGCCGAAGCAGCCGCCCATCACCACCGTGCGCGCCACCGCACGGCGTGCGAGCTCTGCGCCGGTCAGCGGCGACACCTCATCGGGCCCGGAGGCCAGCAGCCCGGTGAGGTTGCCGAAGAAGCCGAGAGACACCACCGTGATGCCGCCCTCCGGCGCGCCTGCGAGCACCCGGCGGAAGAGCGCGATCGCTTCGTCGTCCGGTTGAGCGTCGTCGGTGCCGAAGAGCCGCGACGTGCCGCGGACGAACTCCTCGGGCCCTGTGGTCCCTGACGCCGGGATCTGCGCGCCGACGGGGACGTCGCTGCCGTAGTAGCGGTTGATCGCCCGCACCAGCCGAGGGCCCCACACGCTCGCCGTGTTCACGTTGATCCCCTGCAGCCGGATGCGGCCCGCGAGGTCGAGCACATGCGCGACCGCGAGCGCGCCCACGTCGTCGACGTCGTCGTGGATGTCCGTCTCGACGAAGAGCGGGATCACGGCCGGCCCTCCCCCGGCGAGAGACGCCGCTGCCCTCGGGAGAAGTACGTCGCGAGCTCATCCTCCACCGGGGCGACGCGCCGCGGCATGGAGCCGTCGCGGAGCGACCCGGTGGCCGCGATCGCCGCCGCCACGCTGTCCCGCGCCGCGACGGGCGATGTGGTGGTCGCGCCCCCGTCACGGATGAACCGCAGGAACTCCGCCAGGATCGCGACGTCGGCACCACCGTGCGTCCCCTCGCCCGAGGGGATGGTGACGTCGCGGTCGCCCTCCGCTCGGTACTCCGAGCGCCGGTTCCACAGTCGCACCACGCCGACCCCGTCATCGCCCAGGTTCTCCAGGCGCCCTTCGGTGCCGATCACCGTGTAGTTGCGCCAGTAGTCCGGCGTGAAATGACACTGCTCATAGCTCGCGAGCACCCCGTTCCCGAGGCGCATCAGCATCATCGAGACGTCTTCGACGTCGATCACCGGATTGAGCTCGGTCTGCGCCAGCGGCGGCCAGTTCTCGTACGACGCGAGGGTTCCCATCAGCCGGTCGGAGTTGTCGCGGCGGTCGGTCACGCGGTCGTAGACCATGAGATCCCCCATCGCCGTGATCTCCCGACTCGATGCGCCCGCGAGGTAATGGATCACGTCGATGTCGTGCGACCCCTTCTGCAGGAGGAGGCCGGTGCCCTTCGCCCTCTCGGCGTGCCAGTCCTTGAAGTAGAAGTCGCCGCCGTGGCCGACGAAGTGCCGGCACCAGATCGTCCGCACCTCGCCGATCGCCCCCTCCGCGATCAGGTCGTGCATGATCTCGACGAAGGGCATGTGCCGCATGTTGTGCCCGACGTAGAGCTTCGTGCCGGTTTCGTACGCGGTGCGCAGGATCGCGTCGCAGTCCTCCGTCGTCGTCGCCATGGGCTTCTCGAGGTACACCGGGATCCCGCTGCGGAGCAGGTCGATCGCGATCTCGGCGTGGGTGTGGTCCGGCGTGAGCACGAACACCCCATCGAGGGCGAGCCCCTCCAGGTCGCGATGGGAGCCGACGATCGCGGCGGAGGGGAACGCCGCGGCCGCTCGTTCCCGACCGTTCTCCGTCACGTCGGCCACGGCCGCCACCCGCGCCTCCCCCTCGGGGAGATAGGCGAGGAGCCGGCTGCGGGATCCTGCGCCGACGGCGCCGAGTCTCAGTGTCATCTCAGTCCTTCTCTTTCCTGTCCCGTTCTCAGGCCGTGCGGGTCACGGTGACGTCGTCGACGGCGAGTCCACCGCCGAGGCGGAGGCCCCAGACCAGCCGGTAGTCGGCATGGTTCTGGGTGGTGAACTGCACGGTACGTCGTTCGACGGCGCCGACCGCTCCCGTCCAGCTGGTCACGCCGACGTCCGCCGTCGCCCCGGTTCCCTGGCTGCGCGCCAGGAAGTAGTGGTACCCGCCCGCTCCGGGCGACGCGGAGGTGCGCGACGAGAACGACACCTCGTAGGAGGCGCCGGGGGCCAGCACGATGTCGGCGGGATCCGAGTAGAGGAACTCGTACCAGTCGGTGCTCGCCGGCGCTGTGCCGTAGGCGGATCGCGTACCGGCGACCACCTGCGCGGGATCGGTCGTCAGCGTGCCGTAGGCGCCGCCGAATCCGGGAGTGAAATGGCTTCCCGCCCATTGCGGCGACTCGAAGTCGAAGCGCACCCCGTTCGTGTTCGGCAGAGAGCGGGCGAGGAGGACGGTCTCCCCCTTGGCCATCGTCAGCGACACCGAGCTCACGGCGGCGCCGACGGGCATGTCGGCGGAGGCGTTGTGGATCGGCCCGGGGGCGGGCAGCGCGATCGTCTTCGTGCCCGCGACGGCGGCGTGCACGCTGATCCATGCGTCATTGACCTCGATGTTGTCCCCGGAGTCGAGGTACACCCACACGCCGGAGTCCCGGTAGACCTTGCGGAGCACGGCGGCGGGGACCGGCGGCGTCGAGGCCAGCACCGAGCGCCATCCGCTGAGCTGCCGGGAGGCGATCACGGGCAGCTGGGCGGAGTCCGTCGACCGGGCGAGCACCGTCATGTCCGTGTCCGTCGGGACGAACAGCGGCTCCAGTGCGATCTCTCCGCCGTAGACGTTCGCGTCGCCGGGGAACGACGCCGCGGTCAGGCGGTACGACACCGGCGCGAGGCCGGCGTTGGCGGTCTTGACGATGGTGATGTCGTCGATCGCGATGGCTCCGCCGCCGTGCACGCCCCAGATCAGGTGGTAGTCCGGAAAGTCCCCGATCGTCAGATCGAACGACTTCTCGTAGACGCCGCTCGCGCCGTCCGTCCACTGCTGCGAGCCGACGTCCCGCGGCACTCCGCCCGTCGCCGTCCGCGCCACGAAGTAGAAGTAGGCCCCGGAGCCGGGGGCGGTGAGCGTACGGCACCGGAACGTCACGCGATAGCGGGCCCGTGCCTCGAGGGGAAGCGCCGACGGCACCGTGTAGAGGAACTCGAACCAGTCCGTCGTCGACGGCGCCGATCCCTTCGCGGACCGGGTGCCCGCCACGACCTCTCCCGGGACCGTGGTGAGCACGCCGCTCGATCCGCCCGCCCCCGCGCTGTACGATGGCCCGAACGAGCCGGACTCGAAGTCCTGGACGTGCACCGGGTGAGCCGGATCCGGCGGGGACTGCGGCGGCGCGGTGTGCTCGTCGAGCGTGAAGCCGGTGAGCTGCGCGACGCGCGATGCCGAGAGGCCGTCGGCGCCGGCATATCCGGGAGCCCATCCCCAGACGAGTGTCCGCCCCCCGCCCTTGAGGGCGTCGACGGCCTGCCGCTGCGCGGTCGTGAGACGGAACGCGTCCGGGAAGACGTACACCTTGTACCGATCCGGCACCTTCCCGTCGACGAGGTCCTCGATGAGGTAGCGGTCGAAGGGCGCCCCGGCCTTCGCGAGCTCGCCGAAGCCCTGTCTGCTGGTCAGCGTCGGCCCCTCGTAGAGCTTCGCCGTCGTGTCGGTCTCGCCTGCGAGGGAGAATTCGGCCTCCTCCACCGAGATCACGGCGACCTGCGAAGAGCGCCCCCGCGGCACGTTGAGCGAGTAGTCACCCCACCGCTTGAGCGCGGTGAACTCCTTTGCGAACGCGGGGTCGTCGTACCAGAGCCCGGAGGACTGGTCCATGTACCACATGCCTGTGCCGTGGGTGAGCGCCTGCCCGAAGGCGCGGCGGACGATCCCGATCGACTCCGCCATCGTCGTGGCGTAGACGAACGAGGTCCCGGCCGGAGCGAAGTGGGTGCGGTCGTCCGACTCGTCGATGAAGAGCTTCCCGTGCGCCGCGACGCTCTCCGCGTAGGTGCGCAGGCCGCCGTCGTCGCCGGGGGCCCGCCGGTAGTAGGAATGCGGCGAGGTGATCATGTCGATCGAGGCCAGACGGTGCAGCTTCGCCGCCGCGCGATGGTGCTGCTCCTGCGGGAGATAGCCCTGGTCGGGCGTGTAGCCGTAGAGCACCGAGGTCAGCAGTGCGCCGCCGCTCTCGTCTTTGATGATCGAGGCGAAGTGGTCGATCGCGGTCGCGACGACCTCGTGGAACGCCTCGTAGTAGTCGATCACCCGCTGCCCCGCGACGGGGTCGCGGAAGAGTCCGCTCACCGTGGCGCGACGATCGGCCGCGGAGGGGATCACCACGTCGTCGAAGGTCGCCGCCGGGTCTCCCCAGGCCGCGCGCAGCGCGGACACGCTGTTGCCGTACTTCGCCCGGAGGTGGGAGATCCATGCCGTCCGCATCGCCGGCGTCGTGTCCGGAAGGTGGTCGGCGTTGAAGTACAGCCACTCGCCGAAGAGCCCCGCGGCGAGCGTGATTCCCATCACGCGATGCCCCTGCGGCCCGTCCAGGATGTGTCGCACCATCGCACGGAGGCGATCACCCGCCTCTGCGCGCCAGACCGCCGACGCGAAGGAGGCGTCCCGATCGAGTCCCGAACCCGGGATCGCATAGCTGAGCACGTCCGACGGGTGGGAGTCGAGCCACCAGGAGGGCGCCCAGAGGTGGATCCGCGGAAGCGCGTAGCCCGAGGGGACCCGGCTGTCGAACGTCTGGAGTACCCGATCGATGACCGTGAAGTCCTGCTGCCCCGGCCCCGTCCACCCGAGGTCGAGGTAGACCCCCTTCTCGATGAACGAATAGAACTCGACCTGAGCTCCGGTGAAGACCTGTCCGTCGTGCGCCGAGACCTCCTCCTCGAAGAGGTACATCGGGAACCGAGGGTGCCCGTCGACGAACAGCGTGGGCGCGCCGCGGTGCGGGGCGACGGCGAACGACGGCCGCGTGGGGCCTCCTCCGCCCGTCGCGGCGCCGGGGCGGGCGGTGTCGGCGCCGGCGCGCGCAGGCGCGTCGAGCAGGCCGACGATGAGCGGCAGCGTCATCGCGCCGAGGAACGTTCTTCTCTTCATCGAGGTCTCCGTCTGTCGGGTGGGGAACGATCAGGGCGCGGTCAGCCCTTGAGCCCGGAGAACGCGATGCCCTCCATCACTCGGCGGTGCATGACCAGGAAGAGGACCATGATCGGGAGCATCGCCATCAGGGCGGCGGCGAGCATGGTCGGGTACTCGGCGCCGTGCTCCCCCGTGAAGGATGCGAGCCCGACCGAGAGGGGCATCATGTCCTGGGTGTTCACGACGACGAGAGGCCAGAGCAGCGACGACCACGAGGCGAGCATGGTGAGGATCGCCAGTGCGCTGAGACCGGGCTTGGCGAGCGGCAGCATCACCCTCCAGAAGATCTGGAACGGGTTGGCGCCGTCGATCCGCGCGGCCTCCTCCAGCTCCTTCGGCAGGCCGAGGAAGAACTGCCGCATCATGAAGATGCCGAAGGCGTTCACCAGCCCGGGGACGACGATCCCGGGGAAGGTGTTGAGCCAGCCGAGCTGCTGCACGATCTGGTACTGCGGGATGAGCAGCAGCGTGCCGGGCACCATGAGCATCGACAGCACGATCGAGAACAGCAGGTTCTTCCCGGCGAACCGCATCCGGGCGAACGCGTACCCGCCGAGGGCGCAGAGGATCAGGGTGAGCACCGTGGTGGAGACCGCGATGATCGCGGTGTTCATCATCTGGGTGAGGAACGGGATCTGCGCGAACACGCCGGCGTAGTTGTCGAGGCTCCACGTCGTCGGCCACAGCGTGGGCGGCACCGAGGTGATCTGGTCGTTCGTCATGAACGTGGCGAGCACCTGGTAGACGAACGGGAGCACCATCACGATCCCGCCCGCCGCGAGGGCGATGTGGGTCCCGAGCTGACGTCGCAGGGGGGTCGCAGCGGCGCGGTCACGAGACATAGTGCACCCACTTCTTCTGGATCCGGAACTGCAGTGCGGTCAGCAGTGCGATGAGGACGATGATCACGACCCCGATCGCCGAGGCGTACCCCTTGTCGTTCTGCAGGAATCCCTCGCTGTAGAAGTAGTAGACGAGGGTCTGCGATCGTGCGGCGTTCGGCCCCGTGCCCAGCATCACGAAGATGAGGTCGAACACCTGGAAGCTGCCGATGAGCGTGAGCACGGTGATGAAGAACGTGGTCGGGGTGAGGAGGGGCGCCGTGATGCTGCGGAACTGGCGCACGGGGCTCGCTCCATCGAGGGCGGCCGCCTCGTAGAGCTCGGCCGGGATGCTCTTCAGACCGGCGCTGAGGACGATGATGTTGAACCCGAGCGAACTCCAGATCCCCACCACGGCGATGGCGACGAGTGAGACCCCCGGCGTGGACAGCCAGTAGGGGCCGCGGATGCCGAACAGCGAAAGGAAGGCGTTGAGTAGTCCGAAGTCGCCGTTGTAGAGCATCCGCCACACGATCGCGACCGCCACCGGCATCGTGACGACCGGCAGGAAGTAGAGCACCCGGTAGAACCCGGCGAACCGCAGTCCCGGACGGTTCAGCAGCGCCGCGACCACGACCGCGATGGGCACGCTGACCAGCATCACGATGCTGTAGATCAGGGTGTTCAGCAGGGCGGTGCCGAAGTTCGGGTCCTGGAAGAGCCGGAGGTAGTTGGTCGCCCCCGTCCAGGTGATGTCGCCGAAGAAGCCCCATTTCGTGAAGCTGTACGCGAGGGTGGTCAGCAGCGGAGCGAGGAAGAACACGGCGAGCAGCCCGAGCACCGGGAACAGGAAGAGGTACGGCCACACCCCGTCCCCCGCGCCACGACGCCGGCCGCGGGCGGTGCGGGCGCCCTCTCGCGCTCGCACCGCTGCGACGCTCATCTGCGTCGTCGCCACTACTCGCCTTCCTGGGCCAGGGCGGCGTTCATCGCCTCCGCGAGCTCGGCGCAGGCCTTCTCGACCGTCTCCGAACCGCTGTAGGCCTTCGTCAGGTAGTCGGCTTCGAGCTTGTTCCACGCGGCGGTGTTCAACGACACCGGGTACGGGGCGGCGTGCTGAGCCTCATCGACGAAGATCTTGAGGTCCCAGTCGGGGAAGGCGTCGAGGAACGCCCCGGACGCGTGGGTGAATGCGGGGATACCGAGCCCCGCCTTCGCGTAGCGCGTCTGTCCCTCCTCCGAGGCGAGGAAGGCCTGGAACTGCTGCGCGGCCTCCTTGTGCGGTGAGAAGGCCGAGACCGCGTCCGCCCCGCCCTGGATGGTGGTGACGAGGTCGGAGGGCCCCTTCGGCATCGGCGCGAGCTTGACGTCGGCGGCGATGGCGCTGTCCTTGAGGGAGTTGGCGTTCCAGGGGCCCGACCACATCATCGCGAGGCGCCCGGATGTGAAGTACTGCGCGGCCGGGGTGTCGTTGAGCTGCTGCACCGACGGCGCGGCTCCCGCCTTGATGAGATCGACCCAGACCTTCACGCCGGCGATCGTGGCCGGATCGTCGTAGCCCGACTTCTTGCCGTCCTCGGAGATCACGTGGCCGCCCGACTGATAGATGGTGTTGTAGTAGGTCTCCTGATTGGTGTTGGGTGCGGAGGCGGCCCCGAACACGCCCTTCGATCCGAGGGCGTCCGAGATCGCCGCCGCGTCCTTCTGGAAGTCGTCGAGGGTCCACCCCTCGCGCGGTTCCTCGACGCCGGCCTCCTGGAACAGTTTCGCGTTGTACCAGACGCCCATCGTCGCGAAGCTGGAGGGCGCCGCGTAGACCTGGTCGTCGATGGTGTAGCTCGCGAGCTGTGCCGCGGCGTAGTCCTTGCGGTCGAAGTCGCCGCTCTTCTCCAGCGCCGTGAGCGGCTCGATCGCGCCGCCCTGCGCGTAGAGCTTGAAGTTCGGCTCGTTGATCCAGAACAGGTCGGGCAGCGTCTTGCTCGAGGCCTGCGTCTGGAGTTTGGTCCAGTACTGGTCCCAGGGCAGCGCCTGGATGTTGACGGTGATGTTGGGGTGCTTGTCCTGGAACGCCTTCGCGGTCTCCTTGTAGACGTTCAGCGCGTTGGAGTCCCAGATCACGTACGACAGCGTGATCTTGGCGTCCGGGGCGTCACCGCCCTGGGCGGAACAGCCGGACAGGGCGAGGACGCCGGCCATTGCTCCGGCGCCGGCGGTCAGGATGACGCGTGTGATCTTCATCGATGCAGCCTCTTCGGTTCTCGGGTTCGGGGTGCGGGATTAAATTCCCAACTTGCCGTTTAAATGTATCGAGGCGATATTCCCCCTGTCAAGGCACCGATTGCTACTCGCCGGCGCCCAGGACGCGCGCGGGACGGGGGAAGCCCGGCGCCGTGCGGCCGAGGCGTGCGAGATTCGCGTCCACCTGCACGAGCGCCGCGCGGACCGCACCGATCGAGGTCGCATCCGATCCGAGGGTCGAGAGCTCCAGAGGCGCACGCCCCTCCCCCAGGATCCGATCGAGGTGCGATCTCACCGGGTTCAGGATCGTGTCGCCGCCTCGGGACACCCCGCCGCCGAGCACGATCAGCTCGGGGTCGACCGCGAGCGCCATCGCGGCGATGCCCCTGGCGAGCGCCCCGGCGAACCCGTCGAGAGCCTCGGTCGCCACCGGGTCGCCCCGTTCCGCCGCGGCGAACATGGCCTCCCTCGTCGGCTCGATTCCGTGGGCGGAGAGCCCCTCGACGAAGGCCGGAGCAGACGCCCAGCCCAGTTCGGGCAGCGCGCCGACGAGACCCGCGCCGCCTCGCACCCCGCGATGCGGCTCGCCCCCGAGCAGGAGCCCGGCGCTCGTCCTGTTGCCGGAGAGGATGAACACGACGTCCTGCGCCTCCGTCGCCGCACCGCGCCAGTGCTCCGCCACGACCGCCATCGTGCTGTCGCTCTGCACCACCGCCGGCACGCCGAGGCGCCGCCCGAGCGAGGAGCGGACGTCGGTCCCCGCCCATCCCGGCATTCCATCGCCGCCGTAGGCGAGGACCACGCCGCGAGCGTCGATCACGCCGGGGACGCCGACACCGGCCAGCCACACACCGCCGGCCTCGACACCCGCCTCCGCGCACGCGCCGACGAAGGCCTCAGCTGCCGCATCGAAGCGCTCAGACACCGTCGCACCGGCATCGACGGCGCATCGCGCCGTGCCGAGCGGTTCGCCGGCGAGGTCGGCGATGCGCGCCGTCACAGAGTGCACACCGATGTCGATCCCGACGACGTGTCCGGCATCCGCCGCGAAGACATAGCGCTTCGCAGGCCGGCCCGGGCGGCTGGGGCGCTCGGCGTCGTCGGCGCCGGATATCCATCCGAGCGCGAGCAGGTCCTTGAGCACGTCCTCGATCGCCGTGCGGGAGATCCCGAGCTCCTGGGCGAGCTCGGTTGCGGTCTGAGCACGCTCGCGCACGGACAGGAGGACCGCATGGGAGTTCATCCGGCGGAGCAGGGAACGATCCCCCGCGTCGAGGCGCAAGTCAGTCATCGCTCAAAAATAGCGCGAACTTGGATATCTCCGCGCAGGCTCGACGGTGCGGGCTCAGCGTCGCAAGAAGCGTCGCGCCATCGCTGACAGCTCCCCCTCGGTGGGGTCCCACCCGCCGGAGAGAACGCGGAAGACCAGCGGACCGACGAGCTCGGCGACGAGAGCGTCGTCGCGCTCCCCCTCGAACGCGCCCGCCGCACCCGCCCGGCGGATCACGACCCGCGCGGCCTCGCCGAGCACATCGCCCCCCCGCACCAGCTCGGCGACCTTTCCGTCGTGCTGCGCCTCCCCCAGGAGCGCGCGGTACGCGAGACCCGCGTCAGAGCGGGTGAGAAAGGTGGACAGGGCCGACAGGAACGCGGAGATATCGGCCTCCGGATCGGCGCCCGGCGGCAGCGTCAGCTCGCGGACCGCGTCGGCAGCACTCGCCTCGAGCAGGATCTCGGCCTTCGACGACCACCAGCGGTAGACCGTCTGTCTGCCGACCTTGGCGCGCTCCGCGATGCCCTTCATTGTCATCGCGGCATATCCCTGTTCGACGAGCATGTCATCGGCGGCATGGAGCACCGCCAGCCGTGCATCCTCGCTGCGCGGGCGCCCGAGAGGCTTCGACGTCTCACCCATGCTCCGACGCTACCACTTTCGGTGCTTGATGTTCCGGAATGACTGAGAATAGAATTACAAGACACTTTGACTCGAAAAAAGGACACACCGTGAACGTCATCCGAGGGACCGCACAACGCGCCGCACACCGCCCCACCCTCTCCCGCGAGGTGGTCGTCACCGGACGCGAGCAGCTGACCGAGCGGATGCTGAGGGTGACGTTCGGCGGGGACGACCTCGCCGCCGTGGTGCACGGCTCTGCAGGGTCGTGGGTCAAGCTCTTCGTCCGCCGCCCCGGCGATGACGGCGAACACGGGCGCGCGTTCACCGTGCGCGGCTACGACCCGCTCCGCGACGAGATCGAGGTCGACTTCTTCCTCCACGACGGAGGCACGATGCCCCGCTGGGCGAGGGGCTGCCGGATCGGCGAGCCCGCACGGGTCGGCGGCCCCCGGCGCGGCCACCCCTCCTCGGGGATCGCCACGTCATTGACCCTCTTCGGCGACGAGACCGCCTTGCCCGCTGTCGCCGCGATCCTCGCCCGCGAGCACGGCGATCGCCCGGTCCGCGCCTTCGTGGAGACCGGGGATCCCCGCGATCGGCAGGACATGGACCTCCCGCGGGGCGTGCAGCTCACCTGGCTCGACCGGCGAGCAGGGGACACCCCGGGAGCACGGCTCGTCTCCGCCGCATCGAGGGAGCGCTTCGGGGCGGCCGCCGGAGTGTGGTTCGCCGCCGAGGCGGGTTCCGCGGCCCTGTTCCGCCGCATGCTCCACGACCAGGACCTCGCAGAACTGCACGTGAAGGGCTACTGGCGACGCGGCGTCGGCGACTATCGCGACTGATCCACACGACAGACGATTTAACGAGACACTGTGCTTCGTATCGTGCTACTCTTTCGATACATAATGACTCGATATATGGGAGCCTCATGACATCCGCACCTTCCCGCACTCCGCGGCGCGCGATCGCGGCGACCGCGTTCGCCTTCCTCGTCACGATGATGGGCACGACGATCCCCACCCCGCTGTACTCGATCTACTCCGCCGAGCTCGCCTTCTCCCCCCTCACCGTGACCGTCCTCTTCGCGGTCTACGCACTGGGGGTGGTCGGCGCGCTCTCCTTCTTCGGGCGGTTGTCCGACGACCTCGGCCGCCGCCCGGTGCTGATGATCGCCGTCGCGCTCGCACTGCTCAGCGCGACGCTCTTCCTCCTTCCGCCGTCCCTGCCCCTCCTGATCGTCGCCCGGGTGATCTCCGGGCTCGGCGCAGGCTTCATGAGCGGCGCGGGGACCGCGGCGGTGATCGACCTGTTCCCCGCCGAGAGGAAGGGCGCCGCCGGGACGCTCGCCGTCACAGCGAACACCGGTGGGCTCGCCCTCGGCACGCTGCTGGCGGGCGCCCTCGCCTCCGCCGTGCCGCATCCGCTGGCGATGCCCTTCGCCGCCCACCTCGTTCTCTGCGCGATCGCCCTCCTCTGCCTGTGGCTCTGGACCCCCGCGCCCGAGTCCCGCGGTCGCGTGCGCATCCGCCCCCACCGTCTGCACGTGCCGGCGTCGGTCCGCGGCCCCTTCGCCCGAGCCGTGCTGGCCGCAGGAGCCGGCTTCGCGGTGACCGGCGTGCTCACCGCGGTCTCGGCGCTCTTCCTCGCGCGCGAGCTCCGCCTCGAGAGCCATGCCCTCGCAGGGTTCGTCGTGTTCCTCGCGTTCGCCGGCATGGCGGTCGGCCAGGTCGTCGCCCGCCGGACGTCCCCGCGCGTCGCACTTCCCGCGGGATGCGGCGGACTCGTCGTCGCGGCGGCCGTCCTGGCCCTCGCACTCGCGACGGCGACCCTCGCTCCCCTCCTCGTCGCGGCCGCGATCCTCGGCATCGCCGGAGGCCTCTGCCTGAACGCCGGGATCGCCACGACGGTGGAACAGGTCCCGGCCGCGCATCGCGGAGAGGTGTCCTCCTCCTTCTTCGCTGGCCTCTACGTGATGCTCGCGGTGCCTGCGATCGGCGTCGGACTGCTGGCCGGCACGATCGGACTCCGCCCGGCCGGCCTGGTCTTCGCGGCCGCGGTCGCCGCCCTCGCGACCGTCATCGGGGTCGTCGAGGTCGCCGCTCCCCGCGACCGGCGCGCGAAGGCCGGCTGACGACGCGCAGGGCTACGATGGAGGCCGTCTCCCGTCCGCCCAGAGGAGGTCTCCGATGCCCGAACGGCGCGTCCCCGTCGCCCCGCAGCAGGTCGACGCCCCGCTCACCCGCTCCGCGGTGTTCCTCGTGGTCACGGTCGCCGATGACGCGATCGACCGGGTGCGCGAGACGGTCGGCGGCATCGGGGACCTGGTGAAGTCGGTGGGCTTCCGCGACCTGGACGCCGGCCTGTCCTGCACGGTCGGCATCGGCGCCGCGGTGTGGCCCGCGCTCACCCGCAGCTCCCTCCCCGCCGAACTGCATCCCTTCCGCGAGATCGCCGGAACGGTGCACACGGCGATCTCGACGCCCGGAGACCTCCTCTTCCACATCCGCGCCGAGCGGCAGGACCTGTGCTTCGAGTTCGAGCGGCTGCTGCTCGAGGCGCTCGGCGACGGCGTGCGCTGCGAGGACGAGGTCGCGGGCTTCCGCTACTTCGACGCCCGCGATCTCCTCGGTTTCGTCGACGGATCCGCGAACCCGGTCGGACCGGACCTGCCGGAGAGCACTCTCGTGGGTGCGGAGGATCCGGCCCACGTCGGCGGCAGCTACGTCGTCGTCCAGAAGTATCTGCACGATCTGGATGCCTGGCAGAGCGCCTCCACAGCCGAGCAGGAGGCGATCATCGGCCGCCGCAAGGCCGACGACGTCGAGCTCGATGACGCTCCCGCGGATGCCCAGAAGGCGCACAAGACGCTCGCCACCATCACCGATGGCGACGGCGAGCACGACATCCTCCGGGACAACATGCCGTTCGGCAGTCCTGCCGCCGGCGAGTTCGGCACCTATTTCATCGGATATTCGCGACGGCTCTGGGTCACGGAGCGGATGCTGGAGCGGATGTTCATCGGCGACCCTCCCGGTCTCCACGACCGGCTGCTCGACTTCTCGACCGCGCGGACGGGGACGACCTTCTTCGCGCCCTCCGCGCAGTTCCTCGCCGCCCTCACCTGAGGGATCGGCCGCGGGAGGAACCCGGCACCGTCTCTCCGTCCAGCCCGAGGTGCGCGCGCAGAGCCCGCGAGAGCCCGTCGACGTGATCGAGCTGGACCGGGGTGAGCGCATCGACGAACAGTTCCTTCACCGCGTGGAGATGGGGCACGGACCCCGTGCGGAACCTCTCCCGCCCGGCATCCGTGATCAGCACGTCGACACCGTGGGCGACCTCGGCGCAGGCCGCACGGGCGATGAGCCCGCGTCGCTCCATGCGTCCGAGGTGATGGGACAGCCGGCTGCGCTCCCAGCCGATCGCCTCCGCCAGCTCCGAGGACCGCATCCGCCGTCCCTCCGCCTCGTTGAGCGCGAGCAGCACCCGGTAATCGCCGGTCGACAGGGATGACTCGTCCTGCATCCGCGTCGCGAGCCGATCCCGCAGCGCCTCAGCGGTCTCGATGTAGTCGCGCCAGACGCGCAACTGATCCTGCGTCGGCGAGCTCCGCGGCTTCTGCTGCCCCATTCCACCTCCCGGGAATTGATGCGTCAACTGTAGCGTTCACTGAATTGACACGTCAATCCGGAAGGACCGGGCGACGGGAGGAGCCTGATGATGACCACGGGGAGCGCGCACTTCGAGTTCGGGCTGAACTCCTTCGGCGACATCGCCACCGACGGCGGCAGGATCCAGACCGACGCCGAGGCGCTGCGCCTGCTGATCGAGGAGGCGCAGCTCGCCGAATCCGTCGGCCTCGACGTGTTCAGCGTCGGGGAGCACTACAAGGAGGACCAGGTCGACTCCGCGACGCCGGTGCTGCTCGCCGCAGCAGCGCAGGCGACGTCGGCGATCGGACTCGGCACGTCGGTGACGGTCTTGTCCACCCAGGACCCGGTCCGCCTGTACCAGGAGTTCGCGACCGTGGACGGGATCTCCGGAGGGCGCACCCAGATGGTGCTCGGACGGGCGTCCGCGATCGAGTCCTTCCCCCTGTTCGGATACGACATCGCCGAGTACGAGCAGATCTTCGAGGAGAAGCTCGACCTCTTCCTCCGCCTGATGCGAGAGGACCGCGTGACGTGGTCGGGCGCCTACCGGCCACCGCTCGACGACGTGCGCCTGCACCCGCGCATGCCCGACGGCGGCATCCCCGCCTGGATCGGGATCGGCGGCAGCCCCGACTCGGTGATCCGGGCCGCCCGGCACGGCCTCCCGCTGATGATGGCGATCATCGGCGGACGACCCGAGCGCTTCGCCGGCCACGCCGAGCTCTATCTCCGCGCGCTCTCGTCCTTCGGACACGCCGAGCTGCCGATCGCCCAGCATTCGCTCGGGCTGATCGCCGACACCGACGAGGAGGCCAGGAGCGTGCACTGGGAGCACTGGCGGCCGGTCGTGACGCAGCTCAGCGAGGAACGCGGCTTCTACCCGCCGACCGCCGAGCGCTATGCGGAGGAGACCGACACCGGCGCGCTGTTCGTCGGCTCGCCGGAGACGGTCGCCGCGAAGATCGCCGCCGTGGCGCGCGCGAACCATCTGTCCCGCTTCGATCTGAAGTACGACCTGCGGCATCTCCCCCGCGAGGTCAGGGAGAAGAGCATCCGCCTGTTCGGCGAGCGCGTCGCCCCTCGCGTGCGGGAGCTCCTCGACGCGGACCCGGGCGAATGGCGGCTCACCGGCCGACGCCCGGCGCAGATCGTCAAGGGCGGCAAGGCCGTCCACGCCTGAGCATCCATCTTCCGACCGAGAGGACCATCTCATGAACGTCTCCGACATCGAGTTCGGCATCGACACCTTCGGCGATCTGCCCCGCGACGACCGCGGCGGGATCGTCTCCTACGGCGCGGCCATCCGCGCCACGCTGGCCGAGGCGGTGCTCGCCGACCAGCTGGGGATCGACGCGATCGCGATCGGCGAGCACCACCGCCCCGAGTTCGCGATCTCCACGCCCGAGACCGTGCTCGCCGGCATCGCCACCGCGACCAGCCGCATCCGGCTCGGCTCCGGGGTCACCGTGCTCTCCTCGGACGACCCGGTACGCGTGTTCCAGCGGTTCGCGACGGTCGACGCGCTCTCCGACGGACGCGCAGAGGTCATCCTGGGGCGAGGCTCCTTCACCGAGTCCTTCCCGCTGTTCGGGTACGACCTGTCCGACTACGAGCTGCTCTTCGACGAGAAGATCGACCTGTTCCACCGACTGCTCGACGAGAAGCCGGTCACGTGGGAGGGCACGACCAGGGCGCCGCTGCACGAGGCGGACGTGTTCCCGAAGACCGACGGCGGGCGCCTGCGCACCTGGGTGGGCGTGGGAGGCACCCCGCAGTCGGTGCTCCGCACCGCGCACTACGGATTCCGGCTCATGCTCGCGATCATCGGCGGCGCCCCCGCGCGGTTCGTCCCCTACGTCGACCTCTACCGCCGCGCCGCCGAGCAGCTCGGCACGACGGCCCACCCGGTGGGCATGCACTCCCCCGGGTTCATCGCCGCCACCGACGAGGAGGCGAAGGAGCTCTTCTACCCCGGCTACCGTGAGGTGCGCGACCGCATCGGCGCCCTGCGGGGCTGGCCGCCGCTCCAGCGCTCCGAGTTCGAGGCCGACGTCGCCCGGGGCTCGCTCTACGTGGGCTCCCCCGAGACGGTGGCGCGACGGATGGCCGACGCGATCAGAACGCTCGACGTCGGCCGCTTCGACCTGATCTACACGGCGGGCGGGGCGATGGCCGCGAGCGCCCGGCTCCGCGCCGTCGAGCTCTACGCCACCCGTGTCATCCCGATGGTGCGGGAGCTCCTCGCCGAGGCCCCGGCCCGTCCGGCGGCTACGGGAGAGGCGTTCCGGCGATGAGCGGGATCCGCGGCACGATCGGGATCCTCGGCGCCGGCAAGGTGGGGACGGTGCTCGCGCGCCTGGCGCTCGCCGCCGGGTACCGGGTGCTCATCTCGGGCTCGGGCGATCCGGCGCGCATCGCCCTGACGATCGAGGTGCTCGCTCCGGGCGCGGTGCCGGTGACCCCGGAGGACGCCGCATCCGGGGCCGATATCGTGATCCTCGCGCTGCCGCTCGGCAAGCACCGTCGACTGCCCGCAGCGGAGCTCGAGGACAGGCTCGTGGTCGATGCCATGAACTACTGGTGGGAGACCGACGGCATCCGCGACGACCTGAGCGATCCCCACGCGTCGACGAGCGGGCTCGTGCAGGACTTCCTCTCCGGCGCACGGGTGGTGAAGGGCCTGAACCACATGGGCTACCACGACCTCGAGGAGGAGTCGCGCCCGGCGGGGGCTCCGGGGCGGAAGGCGATCGCGGTCGCCGGGGACGACCGCGACGACGTCGACGCGGTGATGGCCTTCGTCGACGCGCTGGGCTTCGATCCGGTGTTCGCCGGGCCCCTCGCCGCCGGCGTGCTCCTCCAGCCCGGCATGCCGACCTTCGGAGCCGACGTCCCCGCCGCCGAGCTCCGGGAGCTGATCCTCGCGGCGCGGGCCGAGGCGTTCGGCGACTCCGGTCGGGCGGGCGCGCCCGGCCGGGGCGATCTCGCCCACGACGGCGCGGACATGCTTCCGTAGACGGTGATCGCGGAGGACTTCGGAAGGAACGGCAACGCCCCCGCGGCACGGGCCGACCCGTATCGCGGACGGAGTCCCGTTCCGCGGGCCCACCTCCCCACTCCGTCCGTTCTTCGGGACGACGGCAGCGGAACGGGACACGTCCCGACCTCCCTCCCGTGGCGTGTGGCCGCAGCGGACCGCGTCCCGAGGCTCACCCGCACGCGGCGAGCCGTTCGGGCAGCGTGATGCTGCCGTCGCGGTCGTCCGCGGAGTGGATCCCGAAGCTGATCTCGAGGCTCCCGTCGGCCCGGCTGACGAGGTACGCGCCGTCGGCGAAGGGCTGATACCCGTCGTCGCTCCCCACCCTGCCGGCCTGGACTCCCCAGATCCCGTCGACGGCGTACACCCGGCCGATCTCGAGGAACAGGAAGGAGCGCTCCTGCACGGCATATCCGGTCGGGCAATCCCCCTGGAAGATCGTCGTCGCCGGGGCGGCCCCGATCAGGAGAAGCCAGAGCGCGACGACCGCTGCGGCGGCGAAGGAGAGGATGCGCAGCAGCACGGCGAGGAGCAGCGACCACCCCGAGGCGCGGATCAGGCAGGAGACCGCGGCGAAGAGCACCAGGAGGAGCAGAAGGAGCAGTCCGCTGACCAGATCGCCGCCGTACCGGAAGAGCAGCACCCGCTCCAGGCCGCCGTGGATCCGGCCGAGGACGGCGAGGGCGACGACGACGGCGGCCAGCACCCCGAAGAGACCTGCGGCGCCGAGGAAGACCCGTTGGGGTGCGCGGGCGTCGAGCTCGTCCATGCCTCCCCCATCCGCCATCCCCTCAGTATCGGGACTGCGGATGGGAGACCGCCGAGACCGGCTCAGTGCGTGCTCCGAGACTCGTCGGGTCGAGGCTTGCGGAGGAACAGGTACCAGACGCCGAGGCCGAGCAGGATCAGGACCATCGCCGCGCCGAAGATCCGCGTCCCGGTCAGCGCCCAGTCGATCTCGGTCTCCCCCGTGATCGCGATGATCAGCACATGGATCGCGATCGTCCCTCCGCCGCTACCGGCCTGCGGACGCACCCCGGATCCGTTCAGGGCGACGATCGAGCACACGATCCAGCCCAGCCAGGACGCCAGGAGGAGCCAGAGCGCCGTCTTCAGCCAGGGGTTCATCCGCCTCTTCGGGCCGGGGACGTGCGGCTGTTCCATGTCTTCCGGGCCCCTCGTTCAGGGGTTCCGGCGCCGCGGCCGCGGGACCACGGTGCCGAGGTGCTCGCTGCCCGGCACCGGCTCCGGGAGTCCCCGCCGCCGCCGAAGGCGCACGGCGATGATCGTCCGGATGAGGACGATCGCGCTCGCGACCCAGACGACGCCGCCGATGACGAACCCGACGGCGAAGGTCGACAGTTCGCCGGGGCCGCGCCGAAGGGAGAGCACGATCAGCGCGACCATCACCACCGAGATGATGCCGACGAGGACGAACTGCCCGCCGAGAGAGAACACCGCTCGTGAGGAGGATCCGTTGCTCCAGGCCGGACCGGCCTCGGCCTTGGTGTAGATCCGCAACTCGCCGTCCTCGGCGCCGCGGAGCGCCTTGACCTTCTCGCCCCTCGCGCGTCGGGACGCGACCTCGTCGAGGAGCGCCTGGTCCCGCTCCTGCTGCGGCGTCAGCACGGGACGGACCTGCCGGCGGTCGTCCCGGTCGCCTCGCCCGTACTCGGTCATGATCGCAAGCCTAAGCGGCCCGGCGCCCTCCGTCCGCGCTACGGTGGCGGTGTGGACGCACCAGACCCGCTGCCCGACCGCCCGGCCCCCGACAATCCGCAGGGCAAGCTCGTCCTGCTCCGGCACGGCGAGACCGAGTGGTCGCGAAGCGGCAGGCACACCGGCCGCACCGACATCCCGTTGACACCGCGCGGAGAGGAGCTGGCGCGGGCCGCGGGGAAGCTCGTGCGCGACTACGACTTCGGACTCATCCTGAGCTCTCCGCTGCAGCGGGCGCGCCGGACGGCGGAGCTGGCAGGTCTCGCCGCCGAGGTCGATCCGCTGCTCGTCGAATGGGACTACGGCGGGTATGAGGGGCGCACCACCGCCGACATCCGCGCCGAGCTCGGCTACAACTGGACGGCGTTCAACCACGGCGTCATCCGCGGCGAGACGCCCGGCGAGACCGTGGAGGAGGTCGCCGCGCGGGCCTCGCGGGTGCTCACGAGGGTGCTGCCCGCGATGGCCGACGGCGACGTGGCGCTGATCGCTCACGGCCACTATCTGCGGATCCTCACCGCCGTGTTCCTGCGCGCGGCGCCGCGTTTCGGGGCGCAGATCACCCTCGACGCCGGCTCGGTGTCGGTGCTCGGGTTCTCTCGCGAGCAGCCGGCGATCCTCGCCTGGAACCACGGCCCGCAGCTGCCGCTCAAACCGTCCGAGTCGTAGGGTCCCGCTGTCGGCGGTCCGAGGGACGATGGTCACATGGCCGACGGATACGACACCGGATTCCTCACGACACCCGTCCCCTTCCCGGTCGCGCCCGGCGGCGCCCGGCGGCTCGACTACCCGAGGTTCACGGTGCTGCTCGACCCGGAGCGGCGCCTCGCAGCGGCGACCGGCGTGAACATCGACGGCTCACGCCTGCTCGATCTGCCGCGCGCCGGTGAGTGGCGGCTCGATCCGCGCATCGGGGAGGAGCTGCAGACCGGACCGGCGGTGTACACGCGCAACGACCTCGACCGCGGCCATCTCGTGCGCCGCCGCGACCCGGGGTGGGGCGAGCCCGCCGATGCCAGGGCGGCGATGGAGGCGACGTTCTTCTATCCGAACGCCGCCCCGCAGGCCGCCGGATTCAACCAATCGAAGGAGCTCTGGCTCGGCCTGGAGGATCACGTGCTCTCCTACGCGGAGTCGACCTCGCAGCGCATCTCGGTGTTCACCGCGCCGGTGCTCGGCGACGACGACCCGCCCTATCGTGGCATCCGGATTCCGCTCCGGTTCTGGAAGGTCGCCGCCTGGTGCGGCATACGAGGCCTCGTGACCGCCGGGTTCCTCCTCGACCAGTCGGAGCTGGTGGACACCCGCGACGGGCTGCTCGCCGCGCCGCCGCTCGGAGCCTTCCGCACGTTCCAGGTGCCGGTGGCCGAGATCGCGACGCTCACGGGACTCGACCTCGGGGTGATGCCCGAGGCCGATGTCCTCCGTGCGCAGACGGTGCACGCGGAGAGCTGGCGGAGGCTGACCTCCGCGGCGGACGTCCTCCTCTGAGACCGCCGCGCCCTGTCCCGCCACCCCGGTGAGCGCCGCGCACGCGGTTCGCGGCGGAGGAGTCACTCGGCGACCGGCGGCGCCGTGCCGGCGGATGTCGCGGGGCGTCGCCGGTCAGAACGAGCGGGTCCCCCGCCCACGATGCAGGCGATCGCGCCGACCACCAGCCCGAGGACGACGCCCAGGCCGGGCAGCTCGCCGCGGAGCACCCAGTCGAAGAAGGCCGCGACAGAGGGGATCACGGCGAACAGCAGGGACACCCGGGCGGCGCCGCTCCGGCGGACCGCGGCCATGTACACCGTCGTGCCGATCGCGGCGCTGAGGACGGTCATCGCCGCGAGACTCACCACGGCGAGGCGCGGATCCCCGAGGTCCGGGGGTGTGACCAGCGCCCAGATCGCCATGGGCGCCGCGGAGACGAGCTGACCCGCCGCACTCGCCGGGAGCGGATCGACGTCCGACAGGAACCGCTGCTGGTAGACGCCGCCTGCCGACATCCCGCACAGCGCGAGCAGCGGGAGGATCAGCGCGGCATCCAAGCCGTCCACCGTGATCCGCCCCGCGAAGGCGAGCACGATCGCCGCGACGCCGAGCAGCAGGCCCACCACGCCGCGGCGCGTCGGTCGCTCCCCCAGCCACAGAGCGGCCAACGCCGCCGTCGTCAGCGGGTTCATGGCGATCACGAGTGCCGTGAGCGTCGGCGGCACGCCGAGACGCATCCCCTCATAGGCGAAGCCGAACTGTGCGGCCTGCATGAGCAGGCCTACGACGACCACATGGCCCCACTGCCGGCCGCGCGGCCACTGCCTCCGACCGAGCACGGCCACGATCACGAGCAGGAGGCCGGCGAGCGTGAAGCGGACGAGGAGCACCCACGGCGCCGAGAGCTCGCCCAGCGTCACGGCGCCGAGGGGGTATCCGAGCCCGTACAGGAGGACGATGAGGACCACATGGTTCAGGCGGAGCGTCATGCTCTCCATGCTTCTCGCGGACGCTCACGGCGTCCAATATCGATCAGCAATTATGATCGATCACTTATCGCGATCGGACTATGCTGGCCGCATGAGCACCCTGGACGTCGTGCCGCTGCGGTCCTTTCTCATGATCGCCTCCTGTGGGGGCTTCCATCGCGCCGCGGCTGCGCTGCACCTCAGCCAATCCGCCGTGAGCCAGCACGTGCGCCGTCTGGAGCAGGTGGTCGGCGCGCCGCTGGTCGAGCGCAGAGGGCGGCAGATGACCTTCACTCCCCGCGGAGAGCTCCTGCTCGCCGAGGCCCGCCGCATCCTCGACCTCCACGATGAGGTCCTCCGCGCCGTCAGCGTTCCCGGGCACGTCGACACCCTGGTGCTGGGATCGACCGAGCACGGTGCGGAGCAGATGCTCCCGGAGATCGTCGCGGCGCTGGGCGAGGTCGCCCCGGACACCGAGCTCCGTCTGCGCCTCGATCGCACGGCGCGCGTCGCCGAAGCACTCGACGCAGGGCGCCTCGACCTCGCGGTCGTGCTCGAGATCGGTGCGGCGAGCCCAGCGCAGAAGCGTCTCAGGCTCGACTGGTTCGCCGCGCCCGACTGGACGACGCCCGAACACGAGGCGGTACCGCTCGTACAGTTCGATCCCCCCTGCGTCATGCGTCCGGCCGTGCTCGAGCTCATGGCCGTGCATGAGCGCCCGTTCCGCACCGTCGTCGAGGTGGGCGACCTCGCCGGAGGCCAGTCCGCCGCCCGCTCCGGCCTCGGAGCGATCCTGCTCCCCGTCGTCGATCGCGGACTCGAAGGACTGCGCCCCGTGGCGGGCCTCCCCGAGCCGCCTCCCGTGCGCATGGTCGTCCGCGCCCGCGACGGCGTGCCCTCCCGGATCGTCGGCGCCGTGCAGAAGGCGGTCGACGCGGCGTTCGCCTGAGCCCGGCTTCCTCGGGACGGGCCGGCCCTCCGCAGGTGTGCGACCATAGCCCCATGACCTCAGCGGATCCGGTGACCGGGCGCAGAGACGGCCGCCTCCGCCGCTCCCCCGCATCGTGAGCGACGTCTCCCCCGCCCCGCCGCGCCGCCGCCTCGGCATCGGTGTCACCGTGGCCCTGGGGTTCGCAACCATCCTGGTCGTCGCCCTCTGCGCGCCCTCAGACCCTCCGCCGACGCTGCTTCCACTCTCGTCGGCGGGAATCCTCTACGGCCTCGCGATGTGCGTCCGCGGCCGCACAGCACCGCTGATCGAAGCCTGCGCGGCGGCGCTGATCGGCGCGGTCTTCCTCGTATCCGGTGTCATCGCCCTGGTCCTCTCGCCGGGCGGGATCGTCACGTCGCTCGTGATGATCGCCCTCGGTGTCGGCTGCGGCGTCGGCGCATTCCTGCACGTCCGCGCCTGGATGGCAGAGCGCGGCGCCGGAAGGGAGGCTCGATCGGAGGGTGCGCCGGCGGGCTGACGCGGGAAGACCGATGTCCGCGCCCCGCCGGATTCCTCAGCCAGGCGACGAACTCCGCCTCGGAACGCGGGCTGTCGGTACTCGCCCGCATGGCGGGACTCCCTGCGTCGCCGCGCCCGTCGATCTAGAGGACGACCTCGACGTCGACGGTGTCGCAGATCGGCGTGATCCGCGTCAGCTGCTCGACCATCAGATCACGATCCTCCTGGGGCACCGAACCGCCGTCGCGGTCGAGCGCGACGATCCCGAGGGCAGTGAGCGCGTCACGAATGTCCTCGGGAGCCTCTTCTGCGCCCTTCCGCGCATCCTCGTAGATCGACACGAACACGCCCTTCTCAGACTCGTCCGCCTCGCGGAGCCTGGTCGCGAGATCGTTGAACGCTGTGCAGGCCCCCTTGACATCCGATCCTGCGCCCTCGGGACCTCCGGTCCCCGAGTCCGCGCTCTCCGATGCCGAAGGCACGGGCGTCGACGGCTTGTCCGGGGCCGGCACCGCGGAACACGCCGCCAGCACCGGCAACAGAGCCAGCACCGCCGTTCCGGCGAGCAAGAGCGCCCACGTTGTTCGGCGCGATGTGGACAGGCGCGCGGTGGCGGAACTCAGAGATGTGGTGTTCGTCATGGGATGCCTCCGGCCGTTCGAATGCCGCACGCCGGGAGCGGGTGCCGTCGAGCCGGGCACGGACGGCACACCTGCCGCGCGTCGCTGACCGACGCTGCGATCTGGTGTCCGCCTCCGTGCGGCGATGGCCGTGGTGTGAGCGACCTCGTCGCCCCCGCTTTCGCGGTGGTCCAGGTCTGCCCACGCCCCACCTGCCACTCTCACCGACCCTGCCTCCCCCACGCGGTCTGTGCTGCGCGCCCTAGCTTGGCATACCGGATCGGCATACGGCACCGGCGCGGTGGCATCAGGCGGTGAACACCCGCGCCGCCTCGGCGAGGGTGCCGGTCGCGGGCTGGTAGTACGCCCATTTTCCGCGCTGCTCGCGGGTGACGAGCCCGGCCTCGACGAGGAGCTTCATGTGGTGCGACACGGTCGGCTGCGAGAGTCCGACGGGTTCGGTGAGATCGCACACGCACATCTCGCCGCTCGCGCTCGCGGTGATCAGCGAGAACAGCTTCACCCGGTTCGGGTCTCCGAGCGCCTTGAACACCTTCGCAAGCCGCTGCGCCGTCGCGTCATCGACCATCGCATCAGTCGCAGGCGCGCAGCACGACGCCTGCGCGGGTGGCACGTCGATCGCCAGGGGGAGAACTGTCATGCGCCCATTCTGCCTCACATATTGACGGATATCGATACGTCGGGCAGGCTCTTCATATCGAAGAACATCAATGCATGGAGGCTGGGGTGGATTCCGTCATCGTCATCGGTACAGGCCCGCAGGGACTCGCGGCGGCCGCGCACCTGCTCGGGCGCGGCCTGAACCCGCTCGTCCTGGAGGCCGGGGCCGGTCCGGCCGCGGCGGTGGCCGAATGGGGGCACGTGCGCCTGTTCTCGCCGTGGACGGAGCTCATCGATGCGGCGTCGCGGCGTCTGCTGGAACCGACCGGCTGGGCGGCGCCGACTCGGGGGTACCCGACCGGGGCGCAGTGGATCGAGCAGTACCTCGCACCGCTCGCGGACGTCCTCGGCGACCGCGTTCGATACGGGGCGCGTGTGGTCGGTGTCGGCCGCAAGGGTCGCGATCTCTCGGTCGATGCGGGTCGTGCCGAGCAGCCGTTCGTCGTGCATGTCGAGCGCGCGGACGGCAGCGAGGAGCGGATCGAAGCCAGCGCCGTGATCGACGCGTCGGGCACCTGGCTGACACCCAGTCCCGCGGGCGCCGACGGGCTCCCCGCTCTCGGCGAGCGTGCAGCGGTCGATGCGGGTCTCCTGGAGCACCGCATGCCCGCGATCGAGGATGCCAGCGCGCTGGCGGGTCAGCACGTTGTGGTGGTCGGCAATGGGCACTCTGCCGCGACGACGATCGGAATCCTGTCGCGGGTAGTGAAGCGCGAGCCCGGGACGCAGATCAGCTGGGTGCTGCGCCGCGGCACGGTCGGGAATACTTTCGGTGGCGGCAGCGCCGACGAGCTGCCCGAGCGCGGGGCGCTGGGCCAGCGAGCCAAGAAGGCCGTCGAAGATGGCCTCGTCGATCTGGTCACCGGGTTCCGCACCGAGCAGGTAGTGATCGAGGGCGGCCAGGCGGTGCTCGTTGCCGAGGACGGCCGACGACTGGACCCGGCCGCGCGGGTCTTCGTCGCGACCGGCTTCCGCCCCGATCTGTCCTTCCTCTCCGAGATCCGTCTCGATCTCGATATGCGCCTGCATGCCCCGTCGAAGATCGCTATGGAGGTTGACCCGAACCTGCACTCCTGCGGCTCGATCCGGGCCACCGGCGCGGCCGACCTCGAGCAGCCGGAGCCGGGGTTCTTCATCGTGGGCGCGAAGTCCTACGGCCGCGCGCCGACGTTCCTCGCCCTGACCGGGTTCGAGCAGGTACGCAGCGTCGTCGCCGCGATCGCTGGGGATCACGAAGCCGCCGAGCGCGTAGACCTCGTCCTGCCAGACACGGGCGTGTGCGGAGGCTCCGGCCTCTCCGACGCGCCCGACGAGTCTGCTGACGCGGGGTCGTGCTGCGCGCCGACCCCGCAGCTCATCCAGCTCGGCGGCTTCGGTCGTGAGATAGCCGACCGGCACCGCGAAGCTCGACTCAGGCGAGCAACTCCGCCAGCAGTGCCTCGACGCGACCCTTGATCTCGTCTCGGATCGGACGCACCGCGTCAATGCCCTGCCCGGCGGGGTCGTCGAGTTTCCAGTCCTCGTATCGCTTGCCCGGGAAGAAGGGGCAGGCGTCCCCGCAGCCCATCGTGATCACGACGTCGGAGTCCTGGACCGCCTCGGTCGTGAGGACCTTCGGGGCCTCAGCGGTGATGTCGATGCCCTCTTCGCGCATCGCCTCGACCGCGACCGGGTTGATCCGATCAGCGGGCAGGGACCCGGCCGAGCGAACCTCGACGCGGTCGCCCGCGAGGTGGCGGAGGTACCCAGCGGCCATCTGGGAACGGCCGGCATTGTGGACGCAGACGAACAAGACGGATGGCTTCTGGTCGATCATGGTGTTTCGACTTTCTTTCAGTCAGTGAGCGTGGCGAGGAGGCCGCGGACGCGGTCTTCGACGTCGTGGCGGATCGCTTCGACCCCTTCCGGGGAAGCGAGGGCCGGGTCGCCGACGGCCCAGTCCTCGTAGCGGACGCCGGGGATGATCGGGCACACGTCCCCGCAGCCCATGGTGATCACCACGTCGGCCGCACGCACGGCGTCATCGGTGAGCGGCTTCGGGAATGCCGTCTCGGCCTCCTGCTCGCCCTCGATCTCGGTGAGCAGCGAACGCACGTGCGGGTGCACGTCTGAGGCAGGGGTGGAGCCCGCTGACCGCGCGATGACGCGACCGCCTGCGAGCTGGTTGACGATCGCGGCGGCCAGCTGGGAACGGCCCGCGTTCTGCACGCACACGAACAGCACCTGCGGCACCCCGGCCGACCGATCACGGGTCAGATCGGCCAGGCGCTGCCGTGCGAACCGCTCGGTGAGCGGGATCATGTGCGCCGTCAGCTTCGCCGAACGGACCAGGCCGGCGTAGGACTCGCGCACGATCGCGATCACGAGATCCCGGTTCAGACCGGTCAGCTCGTCCGCGAGCTCCTCCGCGAGACGGGTCACCCGAGCGTCCATCTGCTGCAGGGCCTCGGCCCGCGCTGCGGTGTCTTCAGGCTCGTCCGCTGCGGCAGCGGCGGGGGCGAACGCGTCGAGGAGGGCCGCGACGGCGCGTTGCCTGCCCGGGGCGATGCGGTAATACACCCAGGTGCCGCGACGCTCGGACAACAGCATTCCGGTCTCTTTCAGCACCTTCAGGTGATGGGAGACGGTCGGCTGGGACACGTCAGCGAGTTCGGCGAGGTCGCAGACACACGATTCGCCGCGCGGATCGGTCGCGATCGCGGACAGCATCCGCAGCCGAAGCGGGTCAGCGAGCGCCTTCAGCGCTCCGGCCACGGTGGTCGCGGCCTCGGTCCCGATGGCGTGGGCCATGGACGGTGCACACGCGTCGGCGTCGGAGATGACGGTGGTGTCGGTCATGACGTCCTCGATTCGGTCACGGTGGTGGCGTAGGGGTCGGTGTGGAACCAGGCGCGGGCGGCCCAGAGTGAGACGTAGACGAGGCCCACGAGTACGGGCACCTCGATGAGGGGGCCGACGACGCCGGCGAGGGCTTGCCCGGAGGCGGCGCCGAAGGTGCCGATCGCGACCGCGATCGCGAGCTCGAAGTTGTTGCCCGCGGCGGTGAACGCGAGCGTGGCCGACCGGGCATAGCCGAGACCGAGGGCCTTGCCGAGCAGGATGCCCGCGAACCACATCAGCGCGAAATAGACCAGCAGCGGCAACGCGATGCGGGCGACGTCCATCGGGTGGGAGGTGACCTGCTCGCCCTGCAGCGCGAACAGCAGCACGATCGTGAACAGCAGCCCGTACAGCGCCCACGGCCCGATCCTCGGGAGGAACTTCTCCTCGTACCAGTCGCGCCCCTTGCGCTTCTCGCCGACGAACCGGGACGCGAAGCCCGCGACGAGCGGGACGCCGAGGAACACGAGCACGTTCAGCGCGATCTGCCAGACCGAGGTCTCCAGTCCCTGCGCATCCAGTCCGAGCCAGCCCGGCAGCACGGTGAGGTAGAACCAGCCCAGCAGGGAGAACGCGACGACCTGGAACACGGAGTTGATCGCGACCAGCACCGCGGTCGTCTCCCGGTCGCCGCAGGCGAGGTCGTTCCAGATCACGACCATGGCGATGCAGCGGGCGAGCCCGACAATGATCAGCCCGGTCCGGTACTCCGGCAGATCGGGCAAGAAGATCCACGCGAGTGCGAACATGACCGCGGGCCCCACGAGCCAGTTCAGCACGAGCGAGGAGACGAGGAGCTTCTTGTCACCGGTGACGGCGGCGACCCTGTCGTAGCGGACGTTCGCAAGCACCGGGTACATCATCACCAGCAGGCCCAGTCCGATCGGGATCGAGATCCCGCCGACCTCCATCGCGGAGAGCGCGTCTGAGAGTGCGGGCACGAAGCGGCCGAGCAGGAGGCCTGCGACCATGGCGAGGCCGATCCAGAGCGGCAGCCACGTGTCGAGGGCGGAGAGCCGTTTCGGAGCAGTGCGAGTCAGGGTGCCGGTCATGCGAGCAGTTCCTCGATCTTCGCCGTGTAGACGGGTTTCGGGTGTGCACCGATCAGGACGTCCGCCCGTTCCCCGTTCGCCGCGCGGCCGGTGCCTGCGGCGCCGATGACGATCTCGATCTCTTGTATTGACACACTTCTATATTGAACACTATCTATTCAAGATGCAAGACCAAGGGGTGTCACGAGTGTGTGCGCCGCCTGCGTCGACCTCGATCGCAGGAAGGCATCGGAAGTCGGCGGAGCTCGGGCCGCCTCTGGCGACCGCTTTAGCCAGGATCGGCTCCGGACTCCACATCCCAGCTCGCCGCCGTGGCAGCGATGCCCTCGGGGCCGTTGTCGGTAACACCGCTCATTGAGTTCTCCCAGGGATGTCATCAAGCGCACAAATCTCACCGCCATTAGCTTCTTCCGTCCCCCCGGACGGACGAGAAGGAGAGACGTCGACATGGATGTGCGAGAACTGGTGCCCCGGTTGCCCCGGCGCGCCTGGATCATCACCGGCGCAGCCGTCATCGTGCTAGCTGGCGCAGGGGTGTGGCTGTCCGCCGTCCTCCTGCCGTCGAAGAACGAGGCCGAGACCATCACCCGCACCCAAGCCGCAAGCGTGGAGACGCTGCAGCAGACCGTCACCTCCAGCGGCACGGTCAGCCCGGCGATCAACGATGATGTGAATTTCGCCGTTTCCGGCACCGTGACCGATGTGGCCGTCTCCGAGGGAGACGTCGTCGAGAAAGGCGCCGTGTTGGCCACCGTCGACACCCTGGACCTGAACGCCGCTCTCCTGGCAGCCAAGGCCACACTCGCCGAGGCGAAGGACACCCTGTCCAACGCGAACGACACCAACGACGGCAGCGCTGCGGCCGAGGCTCGCGCGGCGGCCGCCTCCGCCGCCGTCGATGCGGCCGCCGCTGCCGTAGCGGAAGCCGAATCAGACCTCGGAGAGGCAACGCTCCGTGCTCCCGCGGCCGGCCTGATCGTCCGCGTCAACGTCAGCACGGGCGACAAGATCACAGGCTCGTCCGGTGGTTCCTCTCCCGCCGGCTCCGCAGCCGCATCCGGCGGCACGCAAGGAGCGCCGGGGGCGTCCAGCTCGTCGTCGTCCGGATCCTCCTCTACGAGTGCGGCTGCCTTCACTCTGGTCAGCACCGATTCGTGGGTGGTCGAGGTGAACGTCGGCGAGACGGACATCGCGAACGTGAAGACGGGGCTTCAGGTCGAGCTGACCACGTCGGACAGCCAGAAGCTCTTCGGCACCGTCACCGAAGTGGGCCGAGTCCCGTCCACCTCGTCGGGTGCGGCGAAATACCCCGTGAAGATCGCCATCACCGGCGACGGCAAGGGGCTCTTCGACGGCATGGACGTCGACGCGGATATCGTGTACCGACGACGCACCGACGTGCTGACCGTTCCATCGGCGGCCGTCACCACGAGCGACGGGAAGAGCACCGTCACAGTCGTCGCGAAAGACGGCGCTCACAAGAAGACCACCGTCGAGGTCGGCGAGACGGCCGGCGGTCTCACGGAGATCATCTCCGGCATCAAGGAAGGCGATGAGGTGCTCGTCGCCGAATTCACTCCCGGCGAGGGCAACACGGGCCAGTTCCCCGGTGGCGGCCGTGGCGGCCAGGGAGGTTTCCCCGGCGGCGGCCTCCCGGATGGGTTCCAGCCCCCGTCCGGCGGCTTCCCCGGTGGGGGCCGGGGCGGTCAGGGTGGCACTCCGTGAGGGCCGAGGAGAAGCACGCGACGGTGGCAGCTGAGGCGGGCTCGGATACCCCGGTCATAGATCTTCGTGAGGGTCGCAAGACGTATCGCAGCGGTGAGATCGAGTTCGAGGCCCTCCGCGGCGTCGATCTGACGGTGACCGAGGGCGAGTACGTGGCGATCATGGGCCCCTCCGGCTCGGGAAAGTCCACTCTGATGCACGTCCTCGGCTGCCTCGATGTGCTGACCTCCGGCAGCTATCGGCTGGGCGGTGAGGATGTCGAGAAGCTCAGCGAGGTCGAGCTCGCCGAGGTCCGGAACCGTCGAATCGGATTCGTGTTCCAGCAGTTCCACCTCCTGCCCTCGCTGTCGGCCTGGCGGAACGTGGAACTGCCGATGATCTACGGCAAGGTCGACAGGACCGAACGCCGCGAGCGCGCAGAGATCGCGCTGGGCAGAGTGGGTCTCTCTGACCGTCTGCACAACCGGCCCGGCGAGCTGTCCGGCGGCCAGCAGCAGCGGGTCGCGGTCGCTCGTGCTCTGGCAGGCGATCCCACGATGATCCTCGCCGATGAGCCGACGGGCAACTTGGACTCGGCGTCGACCGAGGACGTGCTGACGCTGTTCGACGAGTTGCACGAGGCAGGTCGCACGATCGTGCTGATCACGCACGAGCACGATGTGGCCAGCCGCGCTCGTCGCATCGTGTCGGTCCGCGATGGACGGATTCACGCGGACGAGGCGGTGACGGCATGAACTGGTCGGAGACCGTCTCCACGGCATGGCACGCGATTCGCACGCACACCCTGCGCTCTCTTCTGACGATCCTCGGGATTCTGATCGGCATCTCGGCGGTCATCGTGACCGTCGGACTCGGCCTGGGCACCCAGAAAGACGTCAGCGAACAGATCAACGCCCTGGGCAGCGATCTGCTGATCGTCTCCCCCGGTTCCAGCACCGACTCCTCGGGGTTCCGCGGAGGGTTCGGGACCAGCAACACGCTCACCCTCGCCGATGCGGAGGCGCTGGGTTCCGACGTCTCGGCACCGGACGTGCGGGCGGTGGCACCCGAGAAGACCTCGTCGCTCGCCCTGGAGGCGAACGCGACCAATTGGACCACGTCCGTCACCGCGACGACGGTCTCGTGGCAGGAGGTACGCTCTCGCGAGCTGACATCCGGTGAGTTCTTCACTCAGGACGATGACGACGCCAACCGACGCGTCGTCGTGCTCGGCTCGCAGACCGCTCAGGAGCTCTTCGGCCGCACCGGCGTCGTCGGCCAGAGCGTCACGATCGACGGCACGGCCTTCCAGATCATCGGTGTCCTTGCGGAGGCCGGTTCCAGTTCGGAGAGCAGTCTCGACGACGTCGCCGTGATCCCGATCTCGACGGCGGCGAACACCGTGATGGGCGGCACGAACTCCCGCAGCGTGTCGACCATCTATGTGAAGGCGGCATCGGATGCCGTGCTGGCCGGGGCCTACCAGGAGGTGCAGTCCGTCCTGCTGAACCTGCATGCCATCACGGATGCCGACAACGCGGACTTCACAGTCGAGAGTCAGACCGCGCTGGTCTCGACCGCAACCGCCGTGTACCAGACGCTCACGGTGCTGCTCACCGGCGTCGCCGCGCTCTCGCTGCTGGTCGGCGGCATCGGGGTCATGAACATCATGCTGGTGTCGGTCGCCGAGCGCACCCGTGAGATCGGGCTTCGGAAGGCGCTCGGCGCGCCACCGGTCGCGATCAGGCGGCAGTTCCTCAGCGAGGCCGCGATCCTCGGACTCGCCGGCGGCCTGCTCGGCGTCGTCTTCGGTCTGGTCGCGACCTGGATCCTCCCCGGCCTGATCGGCAGCTCCCTGGTCGTCTCGGTCCCGATCGTCTTCCTCGCACTCGGCATCGCCGTCGCGATCGGCCTCGTCTTCGGCGTCTACCCGGCCACCCGAGCAGCACGCCTCGCACCCATCGACGCTCTACGCAGCGAATGACCCCTTTGGAGGCCAACCCATGAACACCGACACTTCTGCTCGAGCCGGTCGCAGTCGTACCGCACCGCTGCTCGCCGGTGCGGTCGCCGCCGCGCTGCTGCTCGCCGGCTGCTCCAGCACCCAGTCCGCAGAACCTGCCGCCACGGAGAAGACCCCTCAGGCGGACACCTCGCAGAAGGCGCCGACACCCCGTGGCGCATTCGGCCTGATCGCTGCGGCTCAGGAGGGGCAGCTGCAGGTGCAGGGGCGGGACTCACAGACCACTGTGCGCTACACCGGCGACACCACGGTGCGCCGCACCGTGACCGTCGACGTCTCCGCGCTGAAGGTCGGCGACTGCGTCGTGGCGATCGGCGGCCCGGACGAGGCCGCCACGACCATCACCGTCACCGAAGCTGTGGACGGAGAGTGCCCCGGAGGCTTCCCCGGCGGCGGAGGCGGGTTCCCCGGGGGCGCCTCCGGAGGCGGCATGCCGACCGATCGACCCGATCGAGGTGATCTCCCGGACGGTGCGCCCACGGACATGCCGGAGGGTGGCCCCGGAGGGAGCTTCGGCGGCTTCACGGCGGGCGCCGTCACGGCTGTGGCATCCGGCTCGGTGACCGTCGATGCGAAGGATGCCGAGGGGAAGACCGAGAGCACGACGATCGTCGTGAACGGCGACACCGCGGTCAGCGCGACAACAGACTCCACGACCGCCGAGATCGCGGTCGGTCTGTGCGTCACCGCGCAAGGCGAGGCCGACGACGCCGGCGGCTACGATGCCACGACGCTGACGCTGTCGCGGCCCGGCGACGACGGCGAGTGCACGGGGATGGGCGGGTTCCGTGGCGCCCTCGGCGCACCTCCTGCCGATCGGGGAGGCGACCGTGAGTGAGGCGAAGGACGTTCGGACGCCCAGGAGGTCGGCGCTCGCTCGCGCCATTCGCGCCGTGGCGGGTACGCCCAGACGCCGCATCATCGCGGGTTCCACGGCAGCGACGGTCGTGCTCGTGCTCGCGGGCGGCGCGATCTACGCGTCGACCCGGACCAGCGATGGCAGATATCGCACCGCCGTCGCGGAGAACGCCGACATCTCGGAGACGCTCGCCCTCTCCGGGCAGATCTCGGCTGCGACGAGCAGGGATGTCGCATTCCAGACCGACGGGACCGTGGCCGACGTGCTGGTCGCGCTCGGAGATTCGGTCGCGGCGGGTCAGACGCTCGCCACGCTCGACCCTGCCGGCCTCGACTCCGCTGTCGCCGATGCGACGGATACGCTCGCACGGGCTCAGCAGCAGCTCGAAGAGGATCTCGAAGCCCAGAGCTCCGGAGTCTCCTCGTCGCGGGATACGTCCGCAACGCCCCAGGGGGGCCGGGGCGCGGCGACCCCCGGCGGTCAGAGCACAGCGCCCCCGTCCGGCGGAGGGCCGACCACGCCGCCGCCGGACGGCAGCGGTGACGGCACCTCGACAGATCCGGCGGTCACCGCCGCGATCGCCGCGGTGACCGCGGCGCAGAAGGCGCTCCTCGCCCAGTACGAGGTCGCGACCCAGGCTCAGGATGCCTCGACACAGGCACTGACCTCGGCACAGACCGCCTGCGAGCCGTTCAAGAACGCGACGATCGAGGCCGGCGAGGTCGTGCCGGACGAGCCCGCCGAGGGCGAGACCGGCGCGGAGGCCGAGGGCACCTCGGGGACCAACCTCGACGAGGTGCAGGCGCTTCTCGCGCAGTGCCAGCAGGCGCTCGCCGATGCAGACGGCGCACAGCAGACGACCTCTGCCGCGCAGAGCAGCCTCAGCGACCTCGCAGCGGAGCTCGACTCCGCCGTCACCTCGCTGCAGCAGGCGTTGGGCAGTTCAGCAGGGACGAACGCACCGACGCCGCAGAGTGGCGACGCAGGTGAGCAGGATGCCTCGACGTCCTCGTACGGGCGCTCATCCGCGCCGACCTTCGAGGCTGCGGTGCACACGACGTCGTCCGCGTCGACCACGCGGACGACGGCCGCTCTCGATCCCGGTCAGCAGTCCGGCGGATCCACGACGGTGACCGCCGAGACGATCCTCGCCGACCGCGCTGCCATCGACGCCGCCGAGGCAGCGCTGGCCGTCGCCCACCGCGACCGTGGCTTCGCGACGTTGACCAGTCCGATCGACGGCACCGTGGTGTCCGTCGGCCTGGCTGACGGTGATTCGGTGTCGGCCGGCTCGACGGATGCCGTGATCACCGTACAGGCGGCCGACGGCTATGTCGTCGAGACCACCGTCCCGTTGTCCCGCATCGCCGGTGTCGAAGCCGGGCAGACGGCCGCGGTACGGCTTCCGGCGTTCGACGACGACTACACCGCGACGGTCTCGTCCATCGGCATCCTCAACGTGTCCGACACCTCGACCCCGTCGTACACGGTGACGATCGCGCTGGACAAGACTGACGACGACATCCGCATCGGTGCGACCGCACAGGTCGTCGTCACCCTGCAGACGGCGAAGGACGTGCTGACCGTCCCGCTGTCGGCTCTCTCCCGCTCGGGGAGTTCGCAGACGGTCACCGTGCTGCGCGACGGCCAGACCAGGAGCGCTCAGGTGAAGACCGGCGCGATCGGTACGGAGCGCGTCGAGATCACCGACGGGCTTTCGGCAGGAGACGTGGTCGTGCTCGCAGACCTCAGCCGCTCGCTCGTCGATGATTCCGACTCATCCGGAAACCTCAGCGGTCTCGGTGGCAACGGGCAGAACCGGCAGGGCTTCCCCAACGGATTCTCGCCGGGAGATCTCCCGGAGGGCATCCGACCGCCCTCCGGATGAGGTGAGGGCGAATGAACCGGAACGAAGGGCAGAATGAGCCGATGGGCAGCACTCCTCGCAGCAGACGGCGGCTCTCGCACCTCGACGGTTCCCCCGTACGGGTGCTGGTCGTCGACGACGAGCCCGGGCTCTGCGACGTCCTGGCCCTCGCGCTTCGGCACGAGGGCTGGGTGGTGCGCACGGCGATGAGCGGCGCCGAGGCCATCCGCGCCGCCCGAGAGATGAGGCCGGACGCGGTCGTCCTCGACGTGATGCTGCCCGACTTCGACGGCAACGCCGTGCTTCGTCGGTTGCGGGAGAACGGCGACGACATGCCTGTGCTGTTCCTCACGGCGAAGGACGCCCTCGCCGATCGGCTTCATGGCCTGAATTCAGGGGGTGACGACTACGTCACCAAGCCGTTCGACCTGCGCGAAGTCGTTGCACGACTGCGGTCGCTGATCCGGCGCACCGCCCGCATGGTCGACGAGGACACCGGACCGCAGGTGAGGGTCGGAGATCTGGTTCTGGACGAGGAGACCTACGACGTGTCACGAGACGGAACTCCCATCGACCTGTCTCCCACCGAGTTCGAGCTGCTGCGGTTCCTCATGCAGAACGCCCGCAGGGTGCACAACAAGCTCGACATCCTCGAGCGCGTCTGGGACGCCGACTACACGGGGAAGCCGAGCGTCGTCGATCTCTACATCTCGTACCTGCGCAAGAAGATCGACTCGCTCGGTCCCCCGATGATCCACACCGTGCGCGGAGTGGGGTACATGCTCAGGCCCTCCTCCGATCCTCAGCCGGATGGTGACGGATGAGCAGGCGCGAGCCCTGGTCGCTGCGTCGCAGGCTGCTGTTCGGGGTCACACTGCTCGTCGCGGCGATCGCCGTCACCAGCGGTGTCATCACGGTCACCGCGTCGCACGGCCAGCTCGTGGGCCGGCTCGACCAGCAGTTGCTGGACTCGGCCGCGCGCACGCGGAGGATCTCCGAACGGATTCCCGACCCCGCTGCGATGCCCCGGCCATCGCAGAACGAGCGACCACCCGCCACGGAGTTCCTGCCTGGGCAGGGTTCCGGAGCGTTGGTCATCCTTGTCGTGGATGGCGAGCCGCTCACATCCGGATATGTGGGCGACGACGGGCAGGCACGGCAGCTGACCGATGCGCAGATGAGGGCTCTTCTCGGGTTGACGGCGTCCGCGGAGCCGCAGACCGTCGATCTCGGCGGCGACCTCGGCCGCTACCGCGCCGTACGCACCGAAGTCGACGGCGGTCGGGTCTCGGTCATCAACGGGCTCTCCCTGGACGACGTCGAGGCGACGACGGTGAGCCTGATCCTCACCACGACCATCGTCGGCCTGCTCGGGCTGGGACTGGCCGCGGGATTCGGGCTGCTCATCGTGAGGGTCGCGATCCGGCCCCTGGATCGGATCGCCACCATCGCCACCAGGGTGTCGCGTCGGCCGATGGACCAGATGGTTGCTGTGCCCGAACGCGTCCCTGACGAGGACACCTCTCCCCGGACCGAGGTCGGCCGCGTGGGCCTGGCGCTGAACGACCTCCTCGGAAGCGTCGAATCCGCTCTGACCGCCCGTGAGGCGAGTGAGCAGCGCCTGCGGCAGTTCGTCGCCGACGCCAGCCATGAGCTCCGCACGCCGCTCGCCGTCGTCAAGGGATACGCCGACCTCGCCGCTCAAGGCATCATCGACCTGCCCGCCGACGCCAGACGTCCGCTCGACCGGATCAGCGCGGAAACAGCGAGGATGACGACCCTCGTGGAGGATCTGCTGCTTCTCGCGAGACTCGACGAGGGCACCGAGCTGCGCACCGTGACCGTGGGCTTCTCGCGCCTCGTCGGAGACGCGGTCGCCGATGCACGGATCGCCGGTCCCGACCACATCTGGGACCTGGATCTGCCCGAAGAGGAGATCGACATCATCGCCGATCCGCAACGACTGCACCAGATCGTCGCGAACCTGCTGGCGAATGCGCGAACCCATACTCCACCTGGCACGACCGTGCGAGTCCTCGTGACCCCGGCTCACGATGGGGTGGAGCTGACCGTCGCCGACAACGGCCCCGGCATCTCCGCGGAAGCGATCGGCGACATCTTCGAACGGTTCACGCGCGTCGATGCATCGCGGACCCGCGCCAGCGGCGGCAGCGGTCTCGGCCTCGCGATCGTACGCGCCATCGTCGAAGCGCACCACGGCCGCATTCGCGTGACGAGCAGCCCTGGACACACCGTCTTCATCGTGTATCTGCCCATGTCGGCGTCGGCGGTCGGGGACAGTCCCGAGCGCTGACGTCGCGCGCCCCTCGCGACCGCACGTCGATGACATCGCCCTGCGTCGACTCCGGCTTGTGGTCAGCACGACGCCTTCCGGACCGATCAGCGCTGCGGAGCCACAACGGCGACGCTTCTGGGTCCGAGGGGAAGGGTGCCGCCGAACGGCAGCCAGCGTTCCTGGTCGGCGGACCGGGTGACCAACGCGCCCGCGCCCGGGATCGTCACCGTGAGCTCGACAGGTTCGTCGTCATAGTTCGCGACGACGACGGCCCGCGATCCGTCCGCCGCCTGGTAGACGGCGAACGGATGCTCACGGACAGCAAGCCGGCACGCTCACGCCAAACGAGTTCGCGATCGACGGATCACCAGGCCGTCAGCTCACCCGTCAGCAACTCACACGCGATTCACGCAACAACGTCCCTGGACATCACAGCTAGTCCGACCGCGCAGCCAGCGCCCGGGTGCTGGTGAGCGGTGCCGTGCGGGCCGTCGGCTCCATCTGCAGATCGTCGCTCCAGGGTCACCGAGGCGCGACCGCGCGCTGCAGCCGGGCGCCGAGTCGCTCGAGCGCGGCGACGAGGCTGCGTCCCTCGATCACCTCGAAGTCGACGCCGATCTGCGTCACCCACAGGGCGAGGTGGTCGGGGTCGGCGGATCCGAGCTCGACGCAGCATGAGGCCGCATCGACGGCTTCGATCCTGACCGGGACGACGAGCTTGGCAGCGACGATCTCTGCGGGGGCGTGCACGAGGATCCGGGCGCGGTGCACCCATCCCGCGTGGAGCACGCGATCGACGACGAAGTCGACCTCGTCGTGCTCGGGGATCGCACGGGGGCGGAACCGCTTGCCCGTCGGCAGGCGGGGACGCATCCGGTCCACGCGGAACACGCGCCAGTCGTCGCGGTCGAGATCCCACGCCAGGAGGTACCAGAGCGAGCCCCACCCGACCAGGCGCTGCGGTTCCACGTGGCGCGATTCCTCCGCGCCCTTCGGTTTGACGTAGCCGAACCGCAGCCGCTCGTGCCCGTGGATCGCTGCGGCGACGCGGCTGACCACGGTGAGGTCGAGCGCCGGGCCGGCGCCGGGCACCACGGCGGCGGCCCGGCGCACCGCTTCGACACGATGCCGGAGGTGGGACGGCATCACCTCCTCGAGCTTCGCGAGCACCGCGATCGAGGTCTCCTCGACGCCGAGGCGTCCGCCCGCGGCAGCGCTGAGACTCACCGCGACGGCGACGGCCTCGTCGTCGTCGAACAGCAGCGGAGGCATCGTCGCCCCGGCGCTCAGCCGATACCCGCCCGCGGCTCCCGGGCGGGCGTCCACCGGGTATCCGAGGGAGCGCAGTTTGCCGATGTCGGCACGCACCGTGCGGGTGCTCACGCCCAGGCGTTCGGAGAGGGCCCCGCTCGTCCAGTCGCGGCGCTGCTGGAGCAGCGTCAGCAGCTCGAGCAATCGCGCCGACGTCCCCAACATGCTCGCAAGTATTTCATCGATCGCGGAACAAAACCTTCCGCATTGCCCGAGAGGGTTGAGGTATGAACGCACACACCACCATCACCTCGTTCCGCATCGACATCCCGCAGAGCGCCCTCGACGATCTCGAGGCCCGGCTCTCATACACACGATGGGCGGCCACCCCGCCGGGACGCGACGATCGCGCCGACTTCAGCCGCGGCATCCCGCAGTCCTATCTCCGCGAACTCGTCGAACACTGGCGCGACGGCTTCGACTGGCGGGCGCAGGAGGCCGCGCTCAACGCCTTCCCGCAGTTGCTGACCGAGATCGGCGGGCAGACATTCCACGCCGTGCACGTCGCGTCGTCGAACCCGGATGCGACACCGCTGCTGCTGTGCCACGGCTGGCCCGGATCGTTCATCGAGTACCGGCACCTGATCCCATTGCTGACCGAGGACTTCCACGTCGTCATCCCGTCTCCGCCGGGCTTCGGGTTCTCGACCCCGCTGTCCTCGACGGGCTGGGAGGTCGGTCGCACCGCAGACGCGTATGGCGAGATCATGACCCGCCTCGGCTACAACCGCTTCGTCGCTCACGGCAGCGACCTCGGCTCGGGCATCGTCTCCCAGCTCGCCTCCGCGCATCCCGAACGCGTGATCGCCACCCACCTCGCGAGCGAGCAGCGCCTGCTCGGCCTGGTCGGGGTGATCTTCCCGATGCCCGACGGGCTCGCGCCCGAAGAGCAGTCCGAGCTGACCCCGCTGAGCGTGGCGGCCGCATCCGAACGCGGATATCTCGAGATGCAGAACCACAAGCCCGACACCATCGGCGCCGCCCTCGCGGACTCCCCCGTCGGCCAGCTCGCCTGGATCGCGGAGAAGTTCAAGACCCGCGGCGACCGCCGCCCCACGCCGAGCGACTCGGTCGACCGCGACGACCTGCTCGCGAACGTGAGCCTCTACTGGTTCACCAACAGCGGTGAATCGAGCGCGCAGTTCTACTACGAGGCGGCGCACTCCGGAATGCCGCCCGCGATGGGCGCACCGGTGCCCGCAGGGTGGGTCGTGTTCGACGCGCACCCGCTCGTGCGCCGCGTCATGGATCCGCAGCAGATGATCGGCCATTGGACGGAGTTCGCCGAGGGAGGCCATTTCCCCGCCCTGGAGGAACCCGAGCTTCTCGCACGCGACATCCGCGACTTCGTTCGCAGCCTCGGCTGAGGATCTCGTCCGCGCGGGATCGGACAGGGCCGAATGAAGGAAGCCCTGGTGAGGAGTGAAGTCTCACCAGGGCTTTTCGGTCGGGCTGACAGGATTTGAACCTGCGACCCCTTGACCCCCAGGTGGCAGGAGCAGGGCTCATAGCTCACCTGACCTGGGGTTTTGTGTTTCAGGAGCGCGCTCTGCGCGTCACGTTTTGCATGGTTTGCAGGCTGTTGGTCACCTAATTGGTCCACTTACTTAGATTCGCGGAATCATGCCCCGAGTGCCCCGCGCACGAGTTCAACGAGCGTCAGCGCCACGGCCACCCCCTTCGCTCGACCACAGTGACGCAACTTGCTGAACTCCGAGACCTGGCGCTCGCGATGTTTTCGCCAGCAGCTACCCCGTCATTGTCAGAGGTGTCCACTACGGTCGTGACCAGGAGGACATATGGCAGGCACCGATACGATTCGCGGAATCGCATACCAGCAAGCGCATGCCATCCACCTCGCCATCGAAGTCGTCGAGCAGTATCCCGAGCGTCAGATCCGCGTTGAAGGCATGGACGATGTAGTGGACATCGAAGTGCTTGATGCGGATGGTTGCCTCGTCAGCGCGCATCAGATGAAGAGCCGCTCGGGTGCGCCGTGGACACCGAAGCCGATTGCCGATGTCATTCGGCGCTGGGCCGATCTCAACCAGCCAGATGCCACGTTCACGTTCGTCACCAACGGAGAGCTAGGGCCCGGCGCGCAGACACTCAGCGACATCCTCGCAAGCTCCGAGCCTGACCGGACAGGCCGACTGGCGACAGAACTGGACATACCTGAAGCGCTCGCCGAGCGTCTGATGTTCGCGCGCATCCACGTCGATCCGTCCTCCGTAGGCGCTCTGCTTGAGTCCGCCGAGCGACGTATAGCCGCACGGCTCGACCCGCTCCTACGCGACAAGGAACAAGAAGCAGTGCAGCGCGTCGACCGCCTGGTCAGGGTACTCATGGAGCGTGCGGCGCACACCGACCCATCTAGGCGATTATTCACGGCAGACGAACTCAGGACGCTGATCGGCGGTGAACACGGAGAACGAGCTGAGTACCAGTGGGCCGGCACGCTGAAAGACACCTACTTAGCGACAGCTGCGAGCGCCCTGCCCGCGCTTGTACCGCTCACTCTGACCCCACTTGGAAGCGACCCTGTTGTCGAGGCGCAGACCCTCCTCAATATGAAAGCAGCATCCGTGTCGGGGCCGACCGGAACCGGCAAGTCCAGCGCGATACAAATGCTTCAGTCGTCGGCCGCAGCCTCTGGACGTGCAGTTGTGGTTTGCAGGGCCGAGACCTACATACCCGGACGCATTGGAGCTCTCGTCGCGGATGCGCTCGGCTTCAGTGTGGACAAAGCGATTCCCACCTACGCCGGCCGCAAGGTTCTCGCTGATCCCGACGCTGTCGTCGTCATTGACGGCGTCTCCGAAATCCCCGATGCCACACTCGAACATCTCGCGGAGGATCTGAAACCCCTACTCAGTCGGCCGGGCTTCGCATCGGTCGTGTTGGTCGGGCGTGATCCTGCGGTACTACGCCGCGTGCTGGAACCCGCCCCCACGCAAGAAGCGTTCAGCGTCACACCCCTCGCACATTCCGACCAGGAGCGACTCATCGAGTCGATTGTTGGACCGACTGCATCCGGATTGTCACAGATCCAGGCTCGCGCGGAGCATGTCCTCGGAGATGGCGCACGAAACCCGATGCTTCTCACCATTTTCCTGAAAGCGGGTGCAGCTGGATCCGCCGAGCTATCGCGAAGCGCCGTGTATGAGAGATTCCTTTTGCATCTGGCCGAGCGAGCACCGTCCGTCGACGCCCAAACCTACTTGCCCTTGCTGGGGGTTGTTTTCGCTCGTCTGCTCAGCTCCCAGCGTCGGTACTCGGACCGATACGAATGGATCGCCAGCACCGACGAGGCGGCAAAATCTCTCTCGTCCAGAACCGACGGTGCCAGTGCGCGCGCAGCGGGCCTCCGCATCGGACTGATTACCGAAGTGGGGATGGGTGTGGTCGCGCCGATTCACGACTCTCTCGCGGACTACCTCGCGGGGACCGCGGTCGCTGCGGGTCTCGCCCCGTTGCCCTCCGTTCTCCACCCGACTCAGTCAGAGTGGGTGGTCTTCGCCAGCGAACTTGGCGTCGACGTCTCTGACCGCGTCTCACGGGACCTGCCGTTCTTATCCGTGCGCGTTGCGCGCGCAGATAACCACTTCCCCGGCATCGGCAGGTACGCACATCGAGTAACAGAGCTTCTCGACGCGCTTCTTGGGACGACCGGTTGCACCGTCCAGGTGAAGGAAACCCTCGACGGGCGCTGGGTCCTACGAGCGACCGACGCCTCCGGCACCACCATCGGTGCGACAGTCGTCGAACACGAACGCGGACCCCTATACGGGGCCGTGCGGCTCTGGCGGCTGACACTGCGTGCTCGACTCGGAGCAGTACCGCCTGCTATCTCCCCCCGTCCGCGCTCCGCCGAGGAGGCTCAAACCCGGGTCAAGGAGTTCGTTCGACAGCGTCAACGTGATCTCGATGTCCTCCTAGATACCTTCCCCGATGTCCAACGCGCCCACTTACTAGATCGGCTACGTCCGCTTGGCCTCACTTTCTTCATCGGCGAGAGAGAAGAGATCTGGGGAGCAGAAGACTGGCCAATGTCCTATGTCACAACCGTGGAAACTTGTCTACTCCAGACCCCGCCCGCCGAGAGGCTCGGCCAGACATCCGCATCACATTTTCTCGACGGTGGACCTGCACATGCTGCGGCAACGGACGTTCAGAAGGCAGTTGAACAGCTCACAGACACATCGGGATGGCTCGCATGACGAAGGAAATCTGGACTGCAGTGGACAAGCTCGCCAACAAGTGGCGAAGCTCGCAGACCGTGCATCGGGTGGTTTCAGTGATGCCACGAGATGGCGTCCCCCCTAAGGAGCCGTTGACGAAGATGCTTGCCGAGTTTCGTGCGAGTTCGATGCGTGCGCACGCACTGCGCCTCAACTCAGAGCTGAGCTACTTGATAAGTCAGCCGATGCTCGGGCATGTAAAGAGGCCGGACACTTTCGAGGCGTGGCTTTTCTCGGCATACGAAATCGAGGCCGCGTTCCGTCTTCAACTCGCGTGGCTTCGCGCACAGCTTCCCGGATACCCCCTACTCCGAGTGCCTCAACTCGTCGCGAACACCCCATTCACCACGAACGAGTTCAGTTGGAAAGCCGTCTGGGCTCGTGGAGACATGGGTCGCGGCTTTCAGCTCACACCCCCACCCGCCCTCGTAGTTGGGGCTGAGCGAATAGACGCGAGCCATGAACTGCAGGAGCTGGCTTCCGCGCTTCGAGCGTCAGAGGCGTGGCAACGGCTCGCCGTCACCCGCTCCGCACTGACCGAGCCTGACCGTCAGCAGCTTCGCACCGAATGTATGGCTCTTCGCGCGGCAGTGTCATCTGAGCACGTCGATGATTTCGAGCCGCATTTCGCACTTAAACGCCATCAGTTCCGTGAGGAGCAGATGAGGGAAGCCATCGCTCGGCTAACGGGACGAGCGGCGGCCTACGCGAATGCGTTTACCGACGCGGCGGACACGATCGACTTTGCTGTTGACGGCGTGCTTCCACAACTCGTGACCTACGGTCGCCCCAAGGATGTTGGAGCCGTCGCCGACCTCGACTTCCTCGGCGAGAATCAGATCGCTTTCCAGCCAACTGTCCCGATCTTCGGGACCGGCATGCTGGTGTTCGTATCAGATCCACTCGTCGAGGAGGTAGGACAAGTCACCGGAGCAAGCTTCAACTTCGGCAAAGGGGTTGAAAACAACCGCGCCACGCTACGACTGCTACCTGCTGCCGCTGCCAGCTGGGCGCTGTGATCCTGCGAGGTGCTGTCAGATGCGGCAGGCGCCACATTGAGTTGAAGTTGTCGTCTCGCACTGCGCACGGATAACGCGCTCGATGGCCGGCCGCGCTCCCCACTACCTTGGAGGCAGTCGCTTCGCCAACGGGGCTGGCTCGCGTCAGCTCGCTAGTTGTGATGTCCAGGGAGGTTGTTGAGTCTGCTGATGGGTGGGGCTCCGATCGCGGA
>NZ_JBEBSA010000004.1:0-235815 GCF_040394595.1 Microbacterium sp. | reverse complement strand
TAAAATTGGCATTTGACAAGTGCACGCTGTTGAGTTCTCAAGGATCGGACGCACCTGATTTTCCGCTTCTCAGCGGCTCCATCAGGGCAACTTCTCTATCTTATCCCTCTCGGAGCGCCTGTCAAATCGGCGATCCGAGCGGATCTTCCACGTCGAACGATCATCCCCAGGGGAGTGATCTGCTCCGGAGAGCGGTTCGGGTGGATGTCCACTGCTTGAGGGGAGCCAGACCCGGAGGCCTTCCGCTCAACCCTTTGGGGCGAACAGGTAAAACACTACGCGGAACCCGCCCCCTCGGCAAATCCGCCCCAGATCCCGGGCGTGTCGAGCACGCTGGAGGTGACCTCGACCGGCTGCCGCGCCGCGAATCCGCTGCCTATACTGCTCGCGGTGTCGGGGGCGGCGGGGGTCCTCTCCCGCCCATCCGCCGTTGGGGAGCGGCCGATCGTGACAGCACACATCTCGTATCAGACGCAGGTCGGGCACGCGCTTTCGTCCCGGTACCTGTTCCGCGCGCACGGCCTCTCCGTGCACGACATCAGCGGAGCGCGCGCACGCTATGAGCTCGTGCCGGAGGACGACGCCCAGGTGGTGTTCGTCTTCAGCCGTCGCGGTGAGGCCTTCGTCACCGCGACGGAGCACCCCGTCGACCTCCTTGCGAATCGCCGACACGGCGTGCTGCTGTCCAGCCGCGACACGGTCACCGTCGTCCTCGACGAGCCGGCGCACGCCCAGGCCGTCAGCGTCGCCTCGTCCGCGCTGCGACGGCGAGGCGTCCAGGTGCGCGAGCGACTCGCGGCGGTTGCGCCGGACTCACTGCTCGTCGCGGCGATCCTCAGCCTGGTGGACATCGACCCTCGCGGCGTCGCGGTCAGCGACCGTGCTCGCGAGACGCTCGCCCGGATCGGGACGGATCTCATCGTGGGTGCGATGGACGAGGCCTCCGCCCCCACTCCCCGCGGTCTCCCTCCGCATGACCGCTTCACCGCGGCCAGGGCGGTGATCCTCGCCCGGAGGCAGGACCCCTCGTTCAACGTCGACGTCCTCTGCCGCGAGCTCGCTCTCTCCCGCCGACAGCTCAACCGGGTGTTCGAGGCCGAGGGGACCACCGCCGTCGCGGAGCTGAGGCGCGCCCGTCTCGATCTGCTCGAATCCTTCCGCGCCGATCCGCGCAACGCCGGGCGACGGCTCAGCGCCCTCGCCGGTCTCAGCGGATTCCGCAGCGGCGCGGCGCTGCGGCGCGCCCTGGCGTCCGACCGCGACGACCCGACCGCGGCCTCCTGAGCCGGATCGCGCCGTCGCATGACGACAACGCGCCGCAGTGGGCGCATCCTGCGCCGTGCTCGGCCGCCTTCTGCGACACACGCTCCCCGAGGACGGGATCCCGCCCCAGCCTGGATGCACGCCGCTGCTCCGGCGGCCCGGGCATCGAGGATGCCGACCGTCGACGGAAGGGATCACGATCATGACGAAGGACCAGACCCCGCAGAACCGCGAGGACGGCGCTCCCCGCGCCGGCGTCCCGCGCCGGACGGTCTTGCGAGGAGCCGCCTGGTCGATGCCGGTCGTGGCCGTGGCAGCCGCGACGCCCGCGAGGGCCGCCTCAGGGGACGGCAACGTGATCGTCACCTCCTCCTGCTACGGGATCACCATCCTCGGCGTCGGCGCGAGCTTCCCCCAGTTCCACATCACCGCCGTCGGGCAGCCGGTACTGGCGGGCTCGACCTTCCTGCTCAGCGGCACCGGGCTCGCCGGTCTCACCTTCGGCAGCGCGACCGGGCTCTTCGACGTGCAACTCGTCGGCGGCAATCAGGCCATCGTCACCGTGGGCTCCGACATCCCCGCCGGATCCTCCAGCACCTTGCAGGTGACCGGGATCGGCGGTGCGTTCCTCGCCCGCACCTACACGCTCTCGGTCGACACGATCCTCGGCAACGCGAACGTCATCACCACCGACGACTCGGCGAGCCAGCGCCTCAGCGGCGTCAGCGTGCTGGGCGTGCTCGTCGGACGCTGCAGCTGAGCAACAGAGGAGAGAAGACCCATGCCCCAGAACGACTTCACCCAGACCCGCGCCGACGAGATCGTCCGCGGGGCGCTCAGCGGAGACGCCGGCGCATTCAGAGACGCCGTCGCCCTTTCGGCCGGCGTCCTGCCCGAGCCGGAGGCCGTGCGATCCCTTCCCCTCCCCCGCGACCTCCGGCTCGAGGCCACCACCTTCCGGGCGCTCTCCGACACGACGGCCCACCTCACCGCGAGCGGCGGCGGTGACACCGCCGAGCTCGGGCTCGTCGTCCAGGACGGCACGTGGAAGATCGACAGCAGGGGATCGGATGGGAGCATCGTCCGCGCACGCGCATCCTGATCGACGAGACGCGCCCGTCCCCGCCCGATCCGACCCAGGACGAGGGCGCCGACACTGCCCCGCGTGGTGGCGCTAGCGTGAGGATCGTGACCACCACCGACGAACACCCGCCCGCAGAGCCGCCGGGGGACGACTCCCCCGGCGGCCGTCTCGTGCGCGCCGTCGAAGAGGGCGACTACGAGCTCGCCGCGCAGATCGCCACCCGCCATGTCTGGCCCCTCTTCGACAAGGACTACGAACGCCTCGCCCGCGCCGTGGGCTCGCTCCCCGACGAGGTGCGGGAACGCCACCCGGTGCTGCGTCTCGTGCACCCGGCGACGCCCGCGATCGCCAGGTCCACGAGAGCCTTCGACTCCGCCCTCTTCCAATCCGTCGTGGAGGACGGCAGCCTGAGTCCGCAGATCGTGCAGGTGATGCAGATGATCGCTGCGCGGATCAGCGGCGACACCGCATCGGCCTTGGTCTTCGCGAAGCGGATCGAGACTGCGCTCAGAGACCAGTCCCCCGGCCTCGACGGCGTCGAGGGTCCCACCTGGTTCATGCACCACCAGATCGGGTCGACGCTGCTCACGGTCGGCGCGACCACGGTCGCTCTCCGCGAGTTCGCGACGGCCCGGCAGATCGGCGAGGCGATCGGCTCGGGCGACGCGGTGCGCTCGTCCGTCGGCCGCGCCGCGCTCGCGCACGCCTTCCGCGGTTCGCTCGCCGAGGCAGAGCGAGCGCTGGCCCATCCGCAGATGCAGACGCCGCTCACGCCCGCGTACGTCACCGCCGGCCTCAGCACCGAACGCGTCGCCGCGGCGCTCGTCGCCCTCGAACGCCTCTCCCCCGAGGCGGAGGCGCTCGCAGGCGGGCTCGGCGACCTCGATGTCGTCGACGTCGTGTGGCCCTTCGTCATGCTCGTCCGCGCCCGCGTCGAACTGGCTCTCCAGCGCCCCTTCGAGGCGCTGGAGGTCGTCTCCCTCGCCGCGGCGTCGCACGTCGTGCATCCGGGGTCTCTCGCCGCCGATGCCATGGTCGCACTCGCGGCGGAGGCGCATCTCCTGGCGGACGACTTCGCGGCCGCACGAACCGTGCTCGAGGGGGTCGAGAAGCCGGGGGTGCTCGCCCGCATCGCCGCCGCCCGCCTGGCCGTGCAGGAATCGGACCTCGACGCCGCGCGCACGCTCATCCGGTCCATCGCCTCCTCCCCAGCACTCGGCCCCGGACAGCGCGCCGAGCTGATGGTGCTCGATGCCTGGCGGGAGACCCTCGAGCTCGGGCGCGTCGGGACCGACAAGGCTTCGCGCCTCGTCGCTGCGGCCGTCTCGGGCGGGCACCGGCGCGTGTTCGCCTCGGTCCCCGCCGATATCGTCGACCGGCTGGCGGCACGGCTGCCGGTCGACGAGCGCCCGCCGTTCGCCGCAGCGCTCGAGGGCGTCCCGCGACGCGCCTCCTCCGCCCGCCCCGTCCTGACCAGCGGCGAGCAGCGCGCCCTCGAAGCCCTACGCAACCACGACACCGTGGTCCAGGCGGCGGCCGCGATGCACGTCTCGGTCAACACTCTCAAGACCCAGTTGCGCTCCCTCTACCGCAAGCTCGAGGTCTCCAGCCGCGATGAGGCTCTCGGCGAGGCCTCCCGCCTGCTGCTCTGATCCGACCGGGTGAGCCTGATCCGACCGGGTGAGGTGCGAGTGATGCCCGGGTGATCCGCCGGGTGATCCTTCGGACCGGCGCCCCGCATCCGCACGACCCCCCTCCGGCACCGTTGTTACGTTCGCTGTGTCGCAGTACGGGGAGGGCGAACGGATGGTCAGGAACGCGCATCGCGACGACCCTGCGCAGAGCGCTTCCGACCTCGCCGACCTCGGCGCGCTGCTCCTCGACGCGGGGCTCCCCGTCACGGACGTCCGCACCGCTCTGGTGTCCGCCGGCGCCTCCGAGACCGGGGACGCCCCGGACGTGGCGGTGCTTCCCTCGCACGTGCTCGTCGGTCGCGCGGACGGCCCGCCGGCGTGGGCGACGTCCTCCGCGGAGGCCCTGACGACCCGACAGTCCGCGCGCGCCCTGCTGCTGCTGCGGGGCACCGACCGGCGCCCGTCGTCCTCGGGCGACCTCGCCGCGGCGATCCGCGCGATCCGAGAGACCGTCCCCGCGCACCCGCTGCTCGGCTGGACCGCAGGAAGCGCCCTCGTCGCCGTCGGGCTCGCGATCCTGTTCCGGTGCCCCTGGTGGGCCGTGGCGACAGCGGCAGTCGGAGGCGCCCTCGTCGGACTGCTCACCCGTCTCATGGGCCGCAGCGACGAGGCCTCGGCGATCATCCCCTTCGTCGCGGCCTTCGCCTCGACGCTCTTCGTCGGCTCGGCCGCCGCCGTGCTCGCCGCCGGCCCGGTGCCCCTGTTCGCCGTCTGCGCGCCGATCGCGATCCTCGTGCCCGGCGCGCTGATCACCAACGCTCTGCTCGAGCTCACCGCGGCCGACATCGTCACCGGCTCCGCACGGCTGACATACGGGCTCGTCGTCCTCGGCTTCATGTGCGCCGGCATCCTTGCCGGGGGCGTGATGACCGGGCTGTCCGTGGATCCGGCATCGGCTGCGCTCATCGACCAGACCGCCGCGCTGACTTCCCCCTCCACGGGCTGGAACGCGCTGCCGGCGCTGTGGACGTCATGGATCGGCGTCCCGCTCCTCGCGGTCGGCGTCGGACTCGCCTTCGGAGCGGGCGTCGCCCTCACCGCTGTCGGCGTGCTGGTGATGAGCGGCGCGTTCGCGCTGTTGTCGGCCCTCACCCCCGTCTGCGGCGCACTCGTCGCGACCGGGGCGACGGCGGCCGTGCTCTTCGTCGCCGCCCGTCTGATCGAGCGTCTCGGCGTCGGCATCCCGGCCGCCGTCACCTTCCAACCCGCGTTCCTGCTGCTCGTCCCGGGGAGCGTGGGTCTCGTCGCGCTGTCCGCGACCGACCCCGGCTCGCTCGCGACCGCGCTGTTCACCTTCGCTGCCCTGTGCATCGGCACGAAGGTCGGCGCCGTCGTCGCGGACAGCCGTCCGCGACGACTTCCCACCCCGACAAGGAGAACCACCTATGAACAGCCCCTTCGCCGTCGTCGGCGCCACCATCCTCACCGGCGATCGTGAGGGGACGTCGCTCCCCGATCAGACCGTGGTAGTCGACGACGGCGGCACCATCTCCGCGGTCGGGTCGCGCGCCGACATCGCCGTGCCCGCCGGGTACCGGAGGATCGACGCGACGGGCCGCTTCCTGACGCCCGGCCTCATCAACGCCCACGCGCACCTCTTCGCCGACGGCAAGCCGCTGCCCTCGATCCTGACCAGCGAGGGGGCCGAGAAGGCCGTCGCCGTGTTCATGCACGGGCCGCTCGGCAGACCGCTGCTCGACGCCCGCACCAAGAAGAACGTGGTCACCCAGCTGCACAGCGGCGTGACCACGATCCGCAGCCTGGGCGACGCCCGCTACGAGGTGGTCCGCGCCAGGGACAAGATCGACGCCGGTCGCTATCTCGGACCGAGGCTCCTCCCCTCGGGGCCGCTGCTCGCGGTGAGCGGCGGGCACGGCGCGCCGCAGATCGCGCTCCTCAGCGACGATCCATGGGCCGCACGCCGCAATGTACGGATCAACCTGCGGAAAGGCGTGTCGGCGATCAAGATCGCCGCGACCGGCGGTGTCACCGATGCACGAACGATCGGCGAGGCCGGCCGGCCTCAGATGACCGAGGAGGAGATGACGGCAATCTGCGAGGAGGCCCACAACGCCGGCGTCGTCGTCGCGGCTCACGCGCAGAGCGCCGAGGGCATCGCCGCCTGCCTGCGAGCCGGCGTCGACACGATCGAGCACGGCGCGGGGATGACCGACGAGATCATCGGCCTCTTCAAGGACAACCCGCGTTCCCTGCACGGCAGTTCGGCGCTCGTCCCCACCCTGCAGGCCTGCCTCCCTCTGGTGAAGCTGGACCGCTCGGTAACCGGCGTGGACGAGATCGTGAAGGCGAACGCCGAGATGATCCTCGACGAGATGCTCCACGGCATCGCCGACGCGCTCGCCAACGACATCACGATCGGCATGGGCACCGACTCCGCGCTCACCTATGTCACCCACTACAACACCTGGCGCGAGCTCGACTTCCTCACCCGGCACGGGGGCATGACCCCGGCGCACGTGCTGCACGCGGCGACGCAGGGCAACGCGCGCATCCTCGGGATCCCGCAGACCACGGGCACGATCGCCGCCGGGCTCTCGGCGGACATGGTCCTCCTCGACGCGGATCCCCTCGCCGGATTCCGCGCCTTCGATCGTCCGGTGCTCGTGTCCGCGCGCGGTGTGCTCATCGAGAACCCCTCGGTGCGCCGCTTCCCCGCGATCGACGCGCTGCTCGACGAGCTCTGATCCGCACCGGACGGCGTCGTGGATCCTCTGTTCAGCACGGTGACCGTGCTCGTCGCGGCGGTCGTGCTGTTCATCGCCAACCGTCTGCCCGCGCCGCTGATCGCCCTCGGGGTGGCCCTCGCGCTCTACGCGACGGGGGCGGTGACCTTCGAGCAGGCGATCGCCGGCTTCGGCGACCCCATCGTGATCTACCTCGCGGGGCTGTTCGTGGTCAGCGAGTCGCTGGAGGCGACCGGGGTGACGGCGTGGGTCGGCGAGCAGCTGACCCGACGGGTCGGCGACCGCCGCTCGGCCGTGGTCATCGCGCTGATGCTGCTCTCCGCGGTGCTCACCGCACTGATCAGCGTCAACGGGGCGGTCGCCGCGCTCGTGCCCGTGGGGGTCGTCCTGGCCGCGCGGGTGCGGCAGCCGCCGTCGCAGCTGCTCCTTCCCCTGGCCTTCGCGGCGCATGCGGGATCGCTGCTCACCATGCTCGGCACGCCCATCAACGTCCTCGTCTCGGAGCTCTCCGTCTCGGCGGGCGGTCGCGCCTTCGGGTTCTTCGAGTTCGCGCTCGTGGGAGTTCCGCTGCTCGTCGGCGTCCTGATCCTCTGCGTGCTCCTGGGGCCCCGGCTGCTTCCCCGACGCACCCCGCAGAATGCTCCCGTCGATCTGAGCGACTACGCCGAGACCGTCGCCCGGCAGTACGGCCTGGCACCGTCCGACGCACCGCTGGGCGCTGAAGAGGGCGTCGTAGAGGTCGTCATCCCGCCGCGATCGTCGTTCCTCGGCTCCCATGTCTTCCCGGGTATGCGCACCGCCTCGGGGAGCCTCCTCATCGCCGCGGTGCAGCGGGGCGGCGAGCCCGTGGGTTCCACCGAGCTGCAGGCGGGCGACATCCTCCTGGTTCGGGGCGCGTGGGACGACCTCGGACGCCACGCGGAGAACACAGGCGTGATCAGCATCGCGGAGCCCGAGCGGCTGCGCCGTCAGACGATCGCCTGGACCTGGCGTTCGACCGTGGCCGTGACGGTGCTCGTCGCGATGTGCGCCCTGCTCGCGACCGGGCTGGTCCCGCCGTCGATCGTCGTCCTGGGCGCGGGTACGCTGCTCGTCGGCACCCGCGTCATCGGCGTGGAGCAGGCCCAACGCTCGATCTCGCTCACCACGCTGGTGATCGTCGCGGGGATGATCCCGCTGTCGACGGCGATCCAGACGAGCGGAGCGGCTGATGTCGTCTCCGACGCGCTGCTCGGGTGGTTCGGGCAGGCATCGCCGACGCTCCTGCTCGCCGGCATCGTGGTGGTCGTGCTCGTGCTCGGGCAGTTCATCAGCAACCTCGCGACGGTGCTGATCGTGGCGCCGATCGCGATCACCGTCGCCGAATCGGCGCAGATCTCGCCGCTGCCGATGATGATGGCGATCACCGTCGCCGGCGCCGCATCCTTCCTCACCCCGGTCGCCACCCCCGGCAATCTCATGGTGCAGGAGCCCGGCGACTATCGGTTCGGCGACTACTGGCGTCTCGGGCTCCCCTGCCTCCTGATGTTCGGCGTCGTCGCCGTGTTCGTCGTCCCGATGATCTGGCCCTTCTAGCCGCAGGGTGGTCAGTTTCGGCAGGTTTTCGCGCGAGAACCTGCCGAAACTGACCACCCTAGGAGGAGCGAGCACGAAAATGGCCCGAAGAAACGACTGAGCCCCCGGGAAGATCCGGGGGCTCAGTCGTTCACGATGCCTGTGGACCCAGGGGGATTCGAACCCCCGACCTCTTCATTGCGAACGAAGCGCGCTACCAACTGCGCCATGGGCCCGTGAACTCATCAACACTATCACGCGCTCAGCCGGCCGCACGACGCGCGAGCATCTGACGCACGTGCGCCTCGATCTCGGCATCATCGACATACCCCATCCCCGCGAAGGGAGAATCCGCAGCGGGGACGGCCTTGGCGACCGGCAGCGCCACGGGAGCGGCCGGAGCCAGCTCCTCGGCGCGGCGGCGCAGCTCCGCGAGGCGCTCCTGACGCCGGCGCTCCTCCTGCGCGTCTTGCTGTGCGCGCGCGGCCTGCGCCCGCGATCCTGCGACCTGCACCATCGGCTGTGGCAGCGGACGGGGCGTCCACGATGCGCGGCCCTGATCGTGCAACGGCGGCGACACCCGCTCGCGGGCGGTCTCGGGCTCGGCGACGGGCACCGTCCGACCGGCGCGGCCCGCCACCCGCGCCATGCGTGTCAGCACGGCGACCCCGAGGACGGCCAGCACGATCCCGGCGCCGAGGACGATCCAGCCCCCGGTCGCCACGAGCTGCCAGATTCCGAGCCCGGCGGCGACGACACCGGCGACGAGCACCACGAGGGCGGCGAGCCGCGTGCGGCGGCGCGCCCTGGCCTGGCGGAGCAGCGGATCGTTGCGGGTCTCGGCAAGCTCCTGGCGCAGGCGCTCCAGCTCGGCGTTCTCCCGCTCGCTCTGCACCCGCCGTGCGAGTTTCTGCTGCGCGAGCGCGGTGCGGGCGTTGAGCTCGAGACGGACTTCCTGCGGGGTCTCGCTCGTCTCGGCGAGCACACGGAGCGCCTGGTTGAGACGCACCGCGTTCCGCTCGGCGGCGTTGTACTGATGACGGCCGCGCCAGCTGGGGAGCAGATAGAGCATCCACAGCAGCGCGGCGACGAGGACGATCACTCCCCCGCTCAGCACCGGCCCGTTCATGAAGTCAACGGTATGCGACCCGCCGCCTCGGCGACCGACACCCGGGGCGCGTGTCGCCGCCCGGATCAGACTCCCGGGTGTGTCGGGAGCGGGTCCGGCGACTCCGGCGGGACGCCGCCCTGCAGCCAGCGGGTGAGCACGCCCTGCGGCACGTCCTCGGTCGTGAGGGCGAACGCATGGTGGTCGCGCCAGTCGCCGTCGATGTGGATGAACCGCCGCCGCAGCCCCTCATAGCGGAAGCCGAGCTTCTGCACGACCCGCAGGCTCGCGCGGTTCTCCGGCCGGATGCAGATCTCCATCCGGTGCAGCCCGAACTGCGAGAAGCTCGCATCCGTGGCCAGGGCGACCGCCGTCGGAGTGATGCCCCTGCCCGCGAACCTCTCGCTCACCCAGTATCCGATGGTCGCCGAGCACAGCGATCCGCGCGCGACGCCCCAGACGTTGAGCTGGCCGGCGACCTCGCCCTCGTACTCCATGACGAAGGGGAAGCCGACGCCGTCACGGTACTGCTGCAGCAGACGGCGGATGCCGATGCGCATGTCGAACGTCGCCACGCCCCCGGGGATGGTCGCCTCCCACGGCTGCAGCCAGGCGCGGTTGCTCAGCAGCTCATGCTGGAGCACGCGGGCGTCGCGCGCGCGAACCAGACGTAGCCCGACAGGACCGTGCTGCATCGTGATCGGGGCATCGAACGGCATGGCGACCGCGCGGATGCGCCTAGAGGCGCTCCGCGAACTCCTTCAGCCACGGACGCAGCTCGGGGCCGAGGTCGTCGCGGTCGGAGGCGAGCTGCACGATCGCCTTGATGTAGTCGACGCGGTCGCCCGTGTCGTAGCGGCGACCGCCGAACACGACGCCGACGACGCCGGGGCCGTCGGGCGAGGTCGCCAGCTCCTGCAGCGCATCGGTCAGCTGGATCTCGCCGCCCTTGCCGGGCTGCGTGCGCTCGAGCACCTCGAAGATCGAGGCCGGCAGCACGTACCGGCCGATCACCGCGAGGTTCGACGGGGCGTCCTCCGGCGCGGGCTTCTCGACGAGGTCGGTCACCCGGACCACGCCGTCGTCGTCGGCCCGCTCCACCGCCGCGGCGCCGTAGAGGTGGATGCTGGCGGGGTCGACCTCCATGAGGGCGATGACCGCGGATCCGGTGCGCTCGTGCGCGGCGATCATCTCGGCGAGCAGCGAGTCGCGCTCGTCGATGAGGTCGTCGCCGAGGAGCACGGCGAACGACGAGTCGCCGACGTGGGTGCGGGCGCGCAGCACGGCGTGTCCGAGCCCCTTGGGCTCGCCCTGCCGCACGAAGTGGATGTCGGCGAGGTCGCTCGACTTCATGACGCGCTCCAGGCGGCCGTGGTCGCCCTTCTGCTGCAGCTTGACTTCGAGCTCGGGCACCGAGTCGAAGTGGTCGGAGATGGCGTTCTTGTTCCGCCCGATGATCACGAGGATGTCGTCGATCCCGGCGCCGACGGCCTCCTCGACGACGTACTGGATGGCCGGCTTGTCGACGACCGGCAGCATCTCCTTCGGCATCGCCTTGGTCGCCGGGAGGAACCGCGTGCCGAGACCCGCGGCGGGGATGACGGCCTTCATAGAGGTGTTGCCCATCCCGCAAGCTTAGCGGGAGACCGCCTCCGCCCCTTCTCGCCCGGCTCCGGCGCCCGCCCGCTGTAGCATCGGTGGCATGCCGATCGATGTGGAGCAGCAGAAGCGCGCGCTGCGCGCCGACCTCCGCGAGCGGCGCCAGCTGCTCTCCGACGCGCAGCGCGAGGCGGCCGCCGAGGGGATCCGCAGCCAGCTCGACGCCCTCGTCGCGGCGCACGGCGCCCGCTCGATCTCGTGCTTCCTGTCCACCACCACCGAGCCGGGCACCTGGGACTTCGTCCGAGGCGCGGTGCAGCGCGGCATCCGGGTGCTCCTTCCGGTCACCCGTTCCGACGGACTCCTCGACTGGGCCGTCGCGGACGACACCGACGCTGTCGCGGAAGGGCTCTTCGGGCTTCCCGAGCCGACCGGGGAGGTGCTCGGGCCGATCGCGGTGAACGACGTCGACCTGATGATCATCCCCGCAGCCGCCGTGGACCGCACCGGCATGCGCATGGGTTGGGGCCGGGGCTACTTCGACAAGACCATCGGCTCGATGCTGCGCTGCCCACCCGTGTACGCGGTGATCTATGATTCCGAGGTACTCGATTCACTGCCGCGCGAGGTGCACGACCAGCCGGTGACCGGCGTCGTCACCCCCACGCAGACCATCGTCCTGCCGCAGTAGCAGGACCGACCCGGGGGATCCGATGCCCACCTACGCCTATGCCTGCACGTCCTGCGGCCACGCCTTCGACGCCGTCCAGAGCTTCTCGGACGACGCCCTCACGACCTGCCCCGAGTGCGGCGGCGCCCTGCGCAAGCAGTACGGCTCGATCGGCGTGACCTTCAACGGATCGGGCTTCTACCGCACCGATTCGCGTGGCGGTCCCGCCGGAACCGCGAAGGATTCGGCATCATCGAAGACGGAATCGTCGACGAGCACCACCCCGGCGCCCGCGAAGACTCCGGCCTCGAGCTGAGGTCAACACTTCAGGAGGGTCACGTGTTCAAGGGATTCAAGGAGTTCATCGCGCAGGGCAATGTCATCGACCTTGCCGTCGCGGTCGTCATCGGCGCGGCGTTCACGGCGATCGTGAACACCATCGTCGAACAGCTCATCAACCCGCTGATCGGTCTTCTCTTCAAAGCCGAGAACCTCGACAAGGCGTTCATCGTCACCGTCGGCGACGCGAAGTTCGGCTTCGGCCCGGTCATCGCCGCGGTGATCAGCTTCCTCGCCGTCGCCCTGGTCGTCTACTTCGCGTTCGTCCTGCCGATGAACAAGTACAAGGCGCGTCAGGCCGCCAAGAACCCCGCGGTCGAGGAGCCCACGCTCCCCAGCGAGCAGGAGCTGCTCATCGAGATCCGCGACGCGCTGCGCAAGAACAACGCGAGCTGATCCGCATCCGCTCTCGGAGAAGGCCGTCCCGCACCGGGGCGGCCTTCTCCGTGTCCGGAGCGGCACCGCCCCGCTCATCGACCCGGTGCGATCCCGTCCGCCCGGTGCGCGCCGCGCGTGTCGTTCCGTGCGTCTCGGCGGGATCGCACAGGGATGGCGTCCTCGAGCCCGAGGGTCTCAGTAGTGCGGAGGCACGTCCCGGCGCATCCGCTCGTCGTTCGGCCCGCCCTGCGCGGCCGGCTCGGGGACGTCCTCGGCGTCGGCACCGGGTTCCGCGACCGTCCCGGGAGCGGGCGTCAGCTTCGCGCGGCGCGACCCCGGCAGCCGCACGATGCGCTGCCGGTCGCCGTCAGTCATGGAAGTCGAGCGGCTCGGTGTCGTTCTCGGCTCGCACCGTCTCCGCGGAGATGCCGAGCACGGCCGCGATGCGGGTGGCCACCGTCACGGGGTCGCTGTACAGATCGAAGGCGTGCACGCGCACATAGTGCCAACCGAGGCGCCTCAGCACGTGCGGGCGCAGCCGCAGGCTCTCCCGCAGCGACTCCCCTCGCGACTCCGGATCCGATTCGATCACGACCGCCTTGCCCGCGTGCTGCGCCACGAGCGGCAGCAGTCCGCGGTAGTCCACGTCGACGGAGGCGCCCAGGCGCCGCAGCTCACGGGCGAGCGCGAGGGTCAGCGGATCCGCGAGATCCTCCAGCCGCGCATCCCGTCCGCGGGCGGCGAGACCGCCGAGGATCGACATCAGCGTCGCAGCACCGTTCACCAGCCGACCCTCGTCGAACGCGGAAGGGCGGATGGACGACACGATCACCATCGAACGGCGGGCCCGGGTCATGCCGACGGTCAGCAGACGCTCGCCGTCGTCCTCGGTGAGGTCGCCGAAGTCGCTGAGCACGCGCCCGTGCTTGGTCAGCCCGAAGCCCAGGGAGAAGATCACGCGGTCACGGCTCTCCGCGACGGACTCCTCCAGCGTGAGCACCGCGAACGGCTCCGCGGTGTCGCGCCCCACGAAGCCGGCGACGTCGGAGCGCCCCGCGAACGCCGTGGTCACTGCGGCGCGCACCCGTTCGGCGTGCCGCCGGCTGGCCGTCACGACCATGAGCGACTCGTCGGGGCGATGCACCGCATGCTCGACGACGAGGGTCACGACGCGCGCGACCTCCGCCTCCGGACTCTCCACGGCCCCGCTGACCGGATCGGGGGCGCCGACGCCGCCCTCCACGTAGTCGACCGTCAGACTGCCGCGTCCGAGGTACGACCCCGCCCAGGGCAGCGACACGATCTCACCACCGTAGAAGGCGTCGTTGATCAGCTCGGCGAGGTCCTCACCGCCGGCGCGGTAGCTGCGGGTCAACGTGGTCACCGGGAAGAGCTCCGCAAGGCGCTCGAACACCGAGACGCCGTCGAAGGGCACCTCCGGCTCCCATTCCGCGTCGTCCGCCGTCGCCACCTGGAAGGGGGTCGGCCGCTGGGTGACCGGGTCGCCGAGCACGACGACCTGCCGCGAGCGCCGGATCGCCGGAGCCGCCTCTGCGAGGTTGATCGCCGCGGCATCGGCCAGCACCACCGCGTCGAACACGATGTGGTCGGGGATCTGGGGGACCTCGTAGGGGGAGGAGATCCAGACGGGTGCGAGCACGTCGACCAGCGCGGGCGCGGCCGTGACGATCTCGGCCGGGCTCGCCTCGCCGCGGGTGAGCGCCCGGCGCAGGTTCGCGGCCTGCTGCGGCTCGTCCACGATCGCGATCCGCCACTGGTTCGCGAGGTCCCAGGCGAGCAGCGGGCCGGACATCGACGCATGCGCCTCGTCGACGAGACGGAAGTCGCGCTCCAGCCGGTCCACCACCGCCGTGTTGGCGCCGAGCAGGGCCCGGTCGTCCTGCAACGCCCGCTCGAGGAGCGACTGCCACCAGGCGAACTCGAGCTCATCGGCGACGCGCTCCTCCGGCACGTGCCGCACCGACAGTTCGGTCAGCAGCGGCTCGAGGCCCATCCTCGCCAGCTCGTCCCGCAGCGTCGCGCGCTCGACGAGGTTCTCGAACACGTCCGACTTCGCCGCCAGCCCGGAAAGGGTGCGCACCAGCCGCGCCACGGGGAGGGCCGACAACGGCTCCCTGCGCCCGAGCGCGGCGTCCAGCTCGGCGAGCTCGGCGTGCACGCGCTGCCAGGCGACGTAGACGTCGGCGAGCCCGAGAGGGATCTCCGGGGCGACGCCCGCCTCGACCACGCGCTGCCACTGCGTGCGCTGCGTCTGGATGCGCATGAGCGACTCGTGCATGTCGCTCACGTGGGCGCCCGGCCGCACGTACTCCTTGGCGAGCTGCTTGAGCCGGCGGCGGTTCGCCCCCGACATCCCCGGCGCGTCGCGACGGGAGCCATGGGCCTGGATGAGCTCGCCGAGGGGGCGCTCGAACACCGTCGGACTGAAGCGGTCGAGGGTGTCCCGGATCCCCTGCAGCAGACGGAGGTACTCCCCCAGCTCGTCGATGGTGGCGAAGGGGCGCATGCGCGTCTGCGCGATGAGCTCGTAGCCGCGCTCGAGCAGCGCGGGCACGGACGTGCTGTGCAGCCTGCCCGCCTTCGCGTGCGCCGCCCGCGCGGCCTCGGTCGTCTCGAACGTCACGCCGTACCACGGCGAGTCGTCGGGTCCGAAGCGGAACTCGCCCAGACGTGCGGCCTGGGTCAGCGTCTCCGCCGCCGCCGATCGGTCGCCGGCGAGCCTCTCGAGGGCGGGCATCCCGAGGCGCGCCGTGGTCGACGGCGGCTGGGGCAGGGAGGCGAGTCGGGTGAGGTGCCGCGTGGCGTCCAGCACCGACGCCCCGGTCGCGCCGACCGGGGACACGAGCGCGCCGCGGTACGAGCGCAGCACCGTCCGCAGCCGCACCAGGGCGTCGTCGACCTCGGCCGCCTTCGGCTGCGCCGCCTTCTCGTTGCGTCCGATCGCTCGGATGAGGTCGCGGCGGACCGAGGACGGGGAGATCGCGAGACCGTCGAGGCCGATCCCCGCGAGGCGGTGGCGCACGCCGTCGAGCGTGGAGCGGCGGGCCGAGACGATGAGCACCTTCTTGCCGGCGCGGACCAGCTCGCCGACGGCGTTGATGACGGTCTGCGTGCCGCCGGTGCCCGGCAGCGTCGCGACGACCAGCGACTGCCCCCCGACGATGCGCGCGAGCACGTCCTCCTGCTCGGCGTCGGCGTCGAGGAGGAGCGTGTCGGAGGCCGGGGCCCGGTCGTCCGGCCCGGACCGGGCGGGAGCCGGATGATCAGCGGTGACCCGCTCCCGGTCGTCGACGTGCCCTGCGAGCGCATTGAGCACCGGATGGTCGAGGGATCCCATGTCGCGGACCATCGGACCGCCGACCTCCGCGAAGGTCGAGACGACGAGGCGCGGCTGCACGGCGAAGGTGTCGATCGAGCCGGTGAGCGCGCGCAGCTGGTCGATCACCGGCTGCGGCTTGAAGATGCCCCCGTCGTAGGCGAGCGCGGCGAGGCCCGCCGGGTCGAGACTGAGACCGAAGTGCTCCCGGGCGATGCGGACCAGCTCCGGGTTGACGGTGAAGCCGCCCTGCAGCTTGAGCTCGAAGTCGGCGTGGCGCCTCCGGATCGCGAGCGGGCGCAGCAGCACGGGCGCGGAGAAATCCGCCCCGCCGATCCTCCAACGCGCGACGCCGACGGCGAGCCGCACCGCGTCGATGCCGCGTACGGTGCGCAGCTCCGTGTTGCGCGCCGTGATCCGCTCGGCGGCCAGACGCGCCGTGCGCAGGCCCACCTCGTCGCGGAAGAGGTTGGAGAGGAGGGTGGAACGACCGGTGATGAACTGCGGAAGGCTCCCGGGGTGGGCTTTCGAGATGTCGATCCCCGCCTCGGCGCCGTCCCGGAACGACGTGAGGCTCGATGCCCCGCCCAGGTCCGCGGCCTCGGCGCGCAGCCGGGTCCGTTCGGCGTCCGCGGCGTGCGCGATGTTCACTCCGGTGCCCGACTCGCCCAGCTCTCCCAGGGTCACCGCGGCATCCGCATCTGCGCCCTGCACAGGGCCCGTCTCACGTCGCCACACACGTCACAGACTAGGCGCGCCGCGCCGCTGCGGTGGTATCCCGGGCCGGATTTCGCGGTATTACAGGGATCCCACCCCTCATTCACACCGTGGAGGCGCGCAGATCTTCTCCCCAGGAGCGGAGGATCCCGGCGATCACCGGCGACGCCGACCACCGCGGGCCCCAGGATGGAAGCCATGACCTTCCGCTACGACTTCGCGCCGACGCCGTTCGGCGACGCCCTGGCGATCTACTCCGACGACGGGCTCGTGTCCTTCGACCTGTCCGAGGCGGCCGACCCCACCGTCCCGTGGCTGCTCGACCAGGCGTCGCGCATGCTCCATGCGATGCCGGAGCCCGATCCCGGCGCCGCCGACGAGCTCGCCGTGCTGCTGGACGCCTACTTCGAGGGGGCGCCGATCCGGTTCGACGCCGAGATCCCCCTCGACTGGCGTCTCGTAGAGGGGTTCCATCTCGCAGCTCTGCAGGCCATCTGCGAGATCGACTGGGGTCAGACCCTCAGCTACGGCGAGGTCGCGGTGCTCGCCGGGCATCCCGGTGCCGCCCGCGCCGTCGGCACCGCCTGCCGCGTCACCCCGTTCTCGATCGTGGTGCCCGTGCACCGGGTGATCCGCTCCGACGGCAGCGTCGGTCAGTACGGGGCGCATCCGGAGCGCAAGGCCTTCCTACTCGACCTCGAGCGCGAGGCCGCCGGGCGCTGAACCTCGCGGACCCCGGCGAGTAGGCCGCCGGGGTCCGCGTGCGCCGTGGGCGCGGTCAGGGAGCGATCAGTGCTCGACGGCCTTCTCCGCTCCGAAGCCGGTGAGCGACCGCACCTCCATCTCCGCCGCCAGCTCTTTCGACTCCGCGGTCCGGGATGTCACGGTCCCGAGCCAGCCGAGGAAGAAGCCAAGGGGGATGGAGATGATCCCGGGATTGTTCAGCGGGAAGATCGCGATGTCGATCCCGGGGATCATCGAGGTCGGCGACCCCGAGAACACCGGAGAGATGACGATGAGCCCGATCGCCGAGATCAGCCCGCCGTACATGCTCCACACCGCACCGCGCGTGGTGAAACGCTTCCAGAACAACGAGTAGAGGATCGTCGGCAGGTTCGCCGAAGCGGCGACCGCGAAGGCCAGCGCGACGAGGAAGGCGATGTTCTGCCCCTGCGCCCCGATGCCGCCGATGATCGCCAGGACGCCGATCACGATCACCGTGCGACGGGCCACCTTGACCTCGCCGTTCGGATCGGCGGTGCTCTTCCCGTCCTTGTCGCGCTTGATGACGTTCGCATAGATGTCGTGCGCGAACGACGCCGCGGCGGTGATGGTGAGCCCTGCGACCACGGCCAGGATCGTCGCGAAGGCGACAGCCGAGATGAAGCCCATCAGGATGGGTCCGCCCAACGCCTGCGCGAGAAGAGGCGCCGCGGAGTTCACGCCGCCCGGGGCCTTCGCGATCGTCTCCGGCCCGACCAGCGCGCCGGCGCCGTAGCCGAGCACGAGCGTGAGCAGGTAGAAGATGCCGATCAGCCAGATCGCCCAGACGACCGACCGCCGCGCCTCCTTCGCCGTCGGTACGGTGTAGAACCGCATCAGCACGTGCGGGAGCCCCGCGGTGCCGAGCACGAGCGCCATGCCGAGCGAGAGGAAGTCGAGCGGATTCTTGCCGTACTGCAGGCCGGGTCCGAGGATCTTGTCCCCCGCCGGCGAAGACGCGACCGCGTGCTCGAGCAGGCTGTTCAGGCTGAACCCGTGCATCGCCAGCACCCAGATGGTCATCGCGATCGCGCCGGCGATGAGCAGCACCGCCTTGACGATCTGCACCCAGGTCGTGCCCTTCATCCCGCCGATCAGCACGTAGACGATCATCAGCACGCCGACGACCGCGATCACGATCGACTGGCCGACCTTGCTGTCGATGCCCAGCAGCAGCGAGACGAGCCCGCCCGCCCCCGCCATCTGCGCGAGCAGGTAGAAGAAGCACACTGCGAGCGTGGTGATCGCGGCGGCCATCCGCACCGGACGTTGCGCGAGGCGGAACGACAGAACGTCCGCCATCGTGAACTTCCCGGTGTTGCGCATCAGCTCGGCCACGAGCAGCAGGGCGACGAGCCAGGCCACCAGGAAGCCGATCGAATAGAGGAACCCGTCGTAGCCGTTCACGGCGATCGCACCGCAGATGCCGAGGAACGACGCCGCAGAGAGATAGTCCCCCGCGATCGCGAAGCCGTTCTGCGGCCCGCTGAACGAGCGTCCGGCGGCGTAATAGTCCGCCGCGGTCTTGTTGTTGCGGCTGGCCCGGATCACGATGAACAGCGTCACCGCGACGAACGCCGCGAAGATCGCGATGTTCAGCACGGGCTCGTTCTTCACCGTCCCGGTCGCGAGATGGACGTTCATGCTTCTGCCTGCGCTTTCTCCAGCTCTTCCCGGATCTCGGTGGCCCGCGGATCGAGCCGGCGGTTCGCGAATGACACATAGGCCATCGTGATGACGAATGTGGTGAGGAACTGGCCCAGTCCGAAGAGCAGGCCGACGGTGATATCCCCCCATACGCGCTGGCTCATGAAGTCCGTCGCGAATGCCGCGAGCAGGACGTACACGAAGTACCAGATGAGGAAGAATGCCGCGAGCGGGAACACGAACGAGCGCTGCATCCGTTTCAAGGTCTGGAATCGTTCCGATTCCTGCACCGCTATGTAGTCGATACCACCCGGGGAATCGACGTCAGTCCGATCGGTCATGAGGCCTCCTTGCCGCATGTCGGTGACTCGCCCGGGCATCCCGGGCTGGTGATAGGGTCGACGCTACGAAGGGGGCGCACGGGGCCGTCACCCCCGAAAGTTGGTATTCGTTTGAGCACGACCATTCCGATCGACACCGAAGAACAGCTCGTGGCACAGGCGGTGCGCGAGCTGTCGCAGCGCACCCGCTTCCCGGTGGCTTTCGGCGGGCTCATCGAAGACGGCGTCGTCTCGGTGAGCACTATCCTGGGCAACCGCACGCATCGCCTCGACGGCCTGCGCGTGCGCCCGGAGCGCGGTCTCGGCGGCCGCGCGATGACCGAGCTGCGTCCGCGGATGACGGCCAACTACCGCACCTCGCAGCAGATCACCCACGACTACGACGTCTTCGTGCTCGGAGAGGGACTCCGCACCCTGCTCGCGATCCCCGTGATCGTCGGCGGTCGCCCCCGCGGCGTGCTCTACGCCGGCGCATGGGAGGAGTCGCAGATCGGCGGCGTCACCACCGCTCCCGCGATGACCGTCGCCCAGTCCGTGGCGAATGAGCTGCGCATCCGCGACGAGGTCGAGCGCAGGATGAGGGAGATCCCGCCGACCGCCGACCTCGGGCCCACGCAGCGCGAGGAGCTGCGTGAGAGCTTCGCCGAGCTGCGCAGCGTGGCCGCGTCGGTGGAGGACGAACGCCTCCGGGAGCGGATCGTCGGCGTCGAGCGCCGTCTCCTCTCCCTCGCCGGTGAACCGGTGCCGACCACCACCGCGTCCATCCCTGCCGTCCGTCTGTCGCCCCGCGAGCTCGACGTGCTCGCCTGTGCCGCGATGGGCGCCACGAACGCCGAGATCGCCACCGAGCTCGGGCTGCGGGAGGGCACCGTCAAGGCGTACCTCGGCACGGCGATGTCGAAGCTCGACGCCTCGACCCGCCACGCCGCGGTGGCGCGCGCGCGTCGTATCGGACTGCTCCCCTGACCCGGCGCCCTGCCCTGGTTCTGCACAGGGTGGGCGGCTAGGCTGATTCCCGGTCGCTCTCTGCGGCCCCGGACGAGGCAGGCCAGTACCCGGAAAGCGACAAGACTGGTCCGAAAGGACCGATCATGGCTTGGGCTGTGCTCATCGCATCCGGTGTCCTCGAGGCCGTCTGGGCGACCGCCCTCGGCAAATCCGAGGGATTCACGAAACTCTGGCCCAGCGTCATCTTCTTCGCCGGGTGTATTCTCTCCATGCTCGGGCTCGCCTGGGCCATGCGCGATATCGCCACCGGGACGGCATATGCGGTCTGGGTCGGCATCGGCGCATCCCTGACGGTGATCTGGGCGATGATCACCGGGGATATGGATATCTCCTGGGCGCGCATTCTTCTGCTGCTCGGGCTCGTGGGATGCATTGTCGGGCTCAAGCTGATCGACCCCGGCCACGAGTGAATTCCCGCCGCACGGGGATATGTGCTTGTCGGCGCGATTTCGATCGCTTAGATTTGTCCCCATGGCTCGACGAATTGTGCACCAGCTGGTTGACGACATCGACGGAACGCTTCTCGAGGTGGGTGACGGCGAGACCGTTCACTTCTCGGTCGGCGGAACCGCCTACGAGATCGACCTGAAGACCGAGCACGCGGACGAGCTCCGCGCCGCTCTCGCCCCCTACATCAAGGCGGGTCGCCGCGCCGGCTCGGGCGGCGGCGTGCGCGCCTCCTCCTCCGCGCGCAAGCGCCCTTCCCGCAACCCCGAGACGGCAGCGATCCGCGAGTGGGCTGCCGCGAACGGGCACAAGGTCTCGGAGCGCGGCCGCGTCTCCGCGGACATCGTCGCCGCGTACCGCGCCGCGAACTGAACGACAGAGGATGGCCGGGTCCGCCGTGGCGGATCCGGCCATCGGCGTGTCCGGACGGCGCGCGTCCCGCCGCCGCACGCTCTAGACTTGTGGGGCGCGCCTTCGTAGCTCAGTCGGATAGAGCGGCCCTCTCCTAAAGGGCAGGTCGCAGGTTCGAATCCTGTCGAGGGCACCAGGAAAAGGCCGCCCCTCCGGGCGGCCTTTTCTGCAGGGTGGTCAGTTTCGGCAGGTTTCGGTGCGGAAAGTTGCCGAAACTGACCACCCTGCGGTCCCCGCCCTGCGAAACCCTCCGGTGGAGGCGCAGAGCGAGGGTCAGGCGGCGAGGGCGAGGTACGGCTCCCAGCGCGGATCGCTGCGCTCGACGCCGCGGACAGTCCACGAGGTGCCGTGAGGCGGGCGCGGCGTCATCCGCAGTTCCCACCCCATCTCCTGCGGCGTGCGATCGCTCTTGATGTTGTTGCAGCGCAGGCAGCAGGCCACCAGGTTCTCCCAGGAGTCTCGGCCGCCGCGCGACCGCGGCTGGATGTGGTCGATCGTCGAGGCGGCCTTCCCGCAGTATCCGCAGCGATGATTGTCCCGTCTCAGCACGCCGCGCCGCGTGACGGGCACCCGGCGCGAGGTGGGAACCCGGACGTACCGGGAGAGGATGATCACCGCCGGACGTTCATAGGAGCCCCGTGAGGCGTCCCAGACGGGGTCGCCCTCCACGTGCTCGATCACCGTCGCTTTGTCGTTCATCACGAGAACCAGGGCTCTCTTGAACGAGACCACCGCGAGCGGTTCGTATCCGGCGTTCAGGACCAGTGTGCGCATCGTCATCCTCTCGATCCGCCGGGATGGCTTCCCGGCACTCTCGACTCACACGACGTCGCCCAGGCACGAGGCGACCACAGGGACGAAAAAAGGCGCCGTCTCAGAGACAGCGCCTTTCGCGCTCGGCAGGACCGAGGCATCCTTGCGGACGATGCCGAAGGACCAGACGACCGAGTGCATCCATGGTTCGGATGCTCGGTATCAGATCCATCGGCTTCTCCCGCCTGTACGACGACGGGATCAGGCTAGCGCATGCACCTGCACGCGCTCCGGAACGGCCGGTGAACGGCCGATGGCGTGTCGGCCGGGATCAGCCGGCGTTCGCGCGCAGCCAGCCCATCGGCTCGACGAGGATGTTGTTCACACGAACCTCGAAGTGCAGGTGGGGGCCGGTCGAACGACCGGTGCTGCCGCGCTGGCCGATCATCTGGCCAGCGGTGACGGTCTGTCCGGCCTGGACCTGACGGCTGCCGTAGATCATGTGCGCGTAGAGCGTGGAGACGCGCTGACCGCCCACGACGCTGTCGATGATGACCGTCACGCCGTAGGAGTAGTGCGACTCGGTGGAGATGCGCACCACACCGCTCGCGGCGGCGAAGATCGGGGTGCCGGCGGGGCCGGACAGGTCGGCGCCCTGGTGGGTCGCGGACAGGGTGCGCTCCAGGCGGTACGAACCGGCCGGGAGCGGGTAGCGCACCTCGCCGGAGCCGGGTGCGACGAGCTGGGTGCCGGCGCCGCCGCCACCACCGGAGGACGCGACGCTGGCCTGCTCGGCGGCGCGCTTCGCCGCCGCCTCCTCGGCCTTCTTCTTCGCGATCTCATCGGGAGTGGTCGCAGCGTAGTCGCCGCGCTCCATGGGGGCCGCGGTGGCCTCGGACGCGACGACCAGGGACTGGGCGTCGTCGACGGCCAACTGCTGCAGCGTAGTGGCCTGGCTCTTGTCGTCGGACTTGGCGCCGGCGAAGGCCGGGAGCGCGACGGTGGCGACCAGGGCGGTCACCGCGGCGAAGATCGCGACGGTGCGCATCGGCTTCGCACCCTTGCCCGGCGCGGTCTTGGCTCCGTTGCGTCGAGCGAGGGATCGCTGTTCAGATGTCGCGTTCGTTTCGATGTCTGCGGCCAAAAGAAGTTCCTCCAGCGCCTCTACGCTTCGGGTGAGCGCCGGCTCGTCGGATGTTGTTCGGGCATGCGTGACGCGGTGCACGATGTGCGTGTTCCCGCGAAGACGACGAGCCGTGAGGCGATCTTCGCGTTCATCGACGGCGGGCTTCTTCGCCGGCGACCTGTCCGAGGTTACCGGAAGATAACGATTCTGTCACCCTCGGAACCTGGCAATCCCCAGATCGGTCAGGCGGGCTCCCCGACGAGGAAGATGTGCGAGGCCAGTTCCACGGGGAGTTCCAGCCCCTCTCCCTCGCCCTTCCCCTCCATGCGGATCAGGACGTAGCCCTCGTTGTACCGGTAGTCCCCGCGCGCTCCGGGGATGACCCCGGCGTCGCGCAGCTGCTCCAGCAGCTCGGGGTCGACCTGGGCCGGCTCGGCCAGGCGGCGCACGGTGCCCTCGATCGGCCCGCCGGCCGCGTCGAGCTTCTGCACCAGGCCGACGACGCCCTCGTCGAAGGTGCGGGCGGGCATGTCGCCGAGCTGGTCGAGCCCGGGGATGGGGTTGCCGTACGGCGACTCCGTCGGATGCCCGAGGAGCTCGACGAGACGGCGCTCGACCTGCTCGCTCATGACGTGCTCCCAGCGGCAGGCCTCGTCGTGCACGTACGCCCAGTCGAGCCCGATCACATCGGACAGCAGGCGCTCCGCCAGGCGGTGCTTGCGCATGACGTCGACGGCCTTGCGACGTCCCCCCTCGGTGAGCTCGAGCGTGCGGTCCTCGGAGACCACGACCAGCCCGTCGCGCTCCATCCGCCCGACGGTCTGCGACACCGTCGGACCGGAGTGTCCGAGACGCTCGGAGATGCGTGCGCGCAGGGGAACGATGTTCTCCTCCTCGAGTTCGAGGATGGTGCGCAGATACATCTCCGTCGTGTCGATCAGATCGGTCATGTGTGCCTCCGGAAAGTTTCTTAGGCAAGCCTACATTCCCCCGGAGACGCCGGGCGTCATGCGGGAGGAGGCACCCCCGGAGCGCCCCTAGAATCGACCCATGGCGATCGAGATCCCCCGCGAGCTCCTGCCCGTCGACGGCCGCTTCGGCTGCGGTCCGTCCAAGGTGCGCCCGGCGCACATCGAGGCGCTGGCCTCGGCGGGGGTGAGTCTCCTCGGCACGTCGCATCGGCAGGCCCCGGTGAAGAACCTCGTCGGCAGCGTGCGCGAGCAGCTCGCCGCGCTGTTCTCCCTCCCCGAGGGATACGAGATCGTGCTCGGCAACGGCGGCTCCACCGCATTCTGGGACGCGGCCGCCTTCGGCCTCATCGAGAGCAGGGCGCAGAACCTCGTCTTCGGAGAGTTCGGCGGCAAGTTCGCCGCGGCCGCCGCCGCGCCGTGGCTGCAGGCGCCGGACGTCCGCAAGGCCGAGCCCGGCACGCGCGCGGACGCCGAGATCGTCGAGGGCGTCGACGTCTACGCCTGGCCGCACAATGAGACCTCGACCGGCGTCGCCGCCCCGGTGCGACGAGTGCGCGCGGAGGGCGCGCTGACCGTGATCGATGCGACCAGCGCGGCCGGCGGCATCGACGTGGACATCGCCGAGACCGACGTCTATTACTTCGCGCCGCAGAAGAACTTCGCCTCAGACGGAGGCCTCTGGCTGGCGGCGGTCTCGCCGGCGGCCGTCGAGCGGATCGAGCGGATCGCGGCGTCGGGACGCTACATCCCGGAGTTCCTCAGCCTCAAGAACGCCGTCGACAACTCTCGCCTGAACCAGACGCTGAACACCCCGGCGCTGACGACCCTCCACCTGCTCGACAGCCAGCTGCACTGGATGCTCGACAACGGCGGCCTCCCCTGGGCCGCAGCGCGCACCGCCGAGTCCTCCGGCATCCTCTACGACTGGGCGGCTGCGACGGCATCGGCGACGCCGTTCGTCGCCGATGCGGCCGACCGCTCCCCCGTGGTCGTCACGATCGACTTCGACGAGAGCGTCGACGCGGCGGCGGTCGCGAAGACGCTGCGGACGAACGGGATCGTCGACACCGAGCCCTACCGCAAGCTCGGACGCAACCAGCTCCGCATCGCGACCTTCGTCTCGATCGATCCGGACGACGTGCGGCAGCTCACCCGCGCGATCGACTACGTGCTGGCGAACGCCGAAGGCTGAGGGAGGAGGGCCCTCCGGGGCCTACTCCTCCTCGTCGACCCCGGGGCCGTCCGCCTCGGGGTCTTCGTCTTCTTCGGAGTCGTCTTCGTCGGAGTCGTCTTCGTCGAAGTCGTCCTCCGCACCGTCGAGCTCATCGATGTCGACGCCGTCGAGGTCACCCGCGTGCAGCAGGTCAGCCTCGTGATCGTCGTCGTCCTCGTCGAGCTCATCGTCGTCCTCGTCGACGAGCGCCGCGTCGTCCTCCGCGGACTCCTCCTGTGCGGCCGACTCCTCGGCGGCCGCCTGTTCCGCGAGCTCGGCCTGGTGGGCACGGTACTCCGCGAGGCGCTCCGCCCACGGCACCCAGTCCGGTGCCAGCAGCGCGCCGTCGCCCGGCAGCAGCTCGACCTCGAGCACGGTCGGCTCGGCGTCGTCGAACTGCGCGACGGTGACGGTCCAGTACCACCCGGGGTATCCCGACAGGCGGTTCTCGAAGCGCAGCGACACCGCTCCGTCGGACTCGACGACGTGCCCCGCCACGGGACCGACGGTCGCCGCGGGGGTGATCTCATGCAGGGCGGCGAGCGCCAGCTCCCGGCTGGCGTCCGCGAGCTCCTCAGGCGTCGAGGTCATCTGCCACCTTGCGCAGCACCGCGGCGATCTTGCGACCCTGCGCCGAGGATGGGTAGCGGCCGTGGCGCAGGTCCCCGCCGATGCTGTCGAGCAGCTTGACGAGGTCTTCCACGATGATCGCCATGTCGTCGGCGGGCTTGCGCTTTGCCTTCGCGAGGCTCGGCGGCGCATCGAGCACGCGCACCGAGAGCGCCTGCAGACCGCGTTTGCCGTCGGCGACGCCGAACTCGACGCGGCTTCCGGGTTTGACCACGGCCCCTGCGGGCAGGGCAGAGGCGTGCAGGAAGACGTCCTGGCCGTCATCGGTGGAGATGAAGCCGAACCCCTTCTCGTCGTCGTAGAACCTGACCTTGCCGGTGGGCATGGGAGAACCTCGCTGATGTATGTACGGAAACGTCGCGCGGCGCGCGACCCCTCCAGCCTACCGGTCCCCCGCGGCCCGCGGTGGGTGGAGCGGCTAGTCTGGGAGGTGATGAGCACGCAGCGAAACACCCCGGACGTCGCGGTCCGCTGGATCGACCGGTTCCTGGCGATCGGCGCACTCGTGATCGTCGCGGCCTCGATCATCTGCTTCTTCGTGGTGATCGCCGCGACCGCCTCCGGGATGAAGAAGGAGGACTTCAGCGCGGGGCTCTGGCCGCTGGCCGGGGCGCTGCCCCTGTTCGGGCTCCCGATCGGCTTCGCGATGATCATCGCCCTCCTCGTGATGAGCTTCATCCGCAAGGGGCGCGCCGCGAAGCGGGGCTGAGGAAGCCGCCGATGAGCACCCACGCACGCCCGCTCGCCGTGAGGCTGGCCGCGGCGGGCGATGACGAGCTCGGCGCGCTGTTCCAGGCCCGGGGCGTGCGCCCCGACCCGGGGTGGCAGGACTTCTTCGACGCGGCCGAGGCCCTCCTCGAGCCCGCCTCGGTCGAACGGGCCCTCACCGCGCTCACCCTCCCCCAGGCCGCGGCGCTCCTGCGCGTCGAGGCGGGAGGGGACGCCGGAGCGCCGCGCGCGCACCTCATCGCGCTGGGCCTCCTCGACGGCGAAGGGTCGCTCCCCGTGCCCGTCGCCGATCTCCTGATCGCCCGCGACGGCGTCCCCTCCCCGGATGGGACGCCGCTCCCGGAACCGTCCTCCGAGTCCGCGGCGGCCCGCGCCGCCGAGCGCGCGTTCACGACCGTCGGACGCGTCGCCGACCTCCTGCTCAGCGTGCGGGAGAGCGCTCCCTCCCTCCTCGCGACGGGACAGCTCTCCGCCGGCGACCGCAAGAGGCTGGCCGAGTCCGGGATCCCGACGGAGGAGATCGACGACCTCCGCGCTCTCGCCGTCTCCGCCGGGCTCCTCCATGTGGGCGATCGCCGTCTCCTGCTCGGCGAGGCGGCCGCGCTCTGGCTGCCCGCCTCCTTCGCCGACCGATGGTCCGCTCTCGCCTCGGCCTTCCGCGCCGACCTGCCCGCGGGCGTCCGCACCGACGGCTCCTGGACGCCGCCGTCGACCTGGCCGCTCGCCTATCCGTGGGACGGAGGCTGGCCCGCGCAGGCCGAGCGCCTCGCCACTCGCCTCGGACTGCTCGGACTCTCCGGAGACGACGGGTCCGAGCCCGTCTGGGCCGGCCCGGTCCGCACCGGCGCCGCGGTCGATCCCGCGCCGCTCGCCGCACTGGTCCCCGCCGAGGTCGACAAGGTCTTTCTGCAGAACGACCTCACGGCGATCGCACCGGGGCCGCTGGTCCCCTCGCTCGAACTCCGGCTGCGCGGGATGACCGAGCACGAGTCGTCGGGCTCCTCCAGCTACCGTTTCACCGAGGATTCCCTCACGCGGGCGCTCGTCGACGGAGAGACCGAACAGGGGCTCGTCGAGTTTCTCACCGCGCTCTCTCTGACCGGGATGCCGCAGCCGCTCGCGTACCTCATCTCCCAGTCGTCCCAGCGGCACGGGCTCGTGCGCGTCTGGCAGACCGCGACCGGGACGACGATCACCAGCCGCGACCCCCATCTGATCGAGGCGCTCGGCGTGGACCGCGGGCTGCGTCCTCTCGCCCTGCTCCCCGAGGACGGGATGCTCGTGTCGCGCGTGGGGGCCGAGACCGTGTACTGGGCGCTCGTCGACGCCCGCTATCCCGCGACGCTGGTCGACGCGGATGGCGATCCGGTCCCGGCCACGCGGACCCCCGCGGCGGCGCCGCCCGTCGAGCCGGCCCCGTCGTATGCGCCGCTGATCGCACGACTGCGCAGCAGACAGGGCCCCGACGCCGACGCCGCATGGCTGGACCGTGAGCTCGACGCCGCCGTACGGGGGAAGGCGACCATCGTGGTCGAGGTGGGGATGCCGGACGGTTCGACGCGCGAGCTCACCCTCGAGGCGGCGGGTCTCGGCGGCGGACGCCTGCGAGGTCGTGATCGGGAGGCCGACGTCGAGCGCACCCTCCCGGTGCGCAGCATCCTCTCGGTGCGGCCGGCCTGATCACCCCCCCCTCGACCGCAGCGCCCGGTAGACTGGGCAGCTATGTCTGACGGACCCCTGATCGTGCAGAGCGACCGCACCGTGCTCCTCGAGGTCGCGCACGCGGACGCCGAGTCCGCCCGCCATGAGCTCGCGATCTTCGCCGAGCTCGAGCGCGCGCCCGAGCACATCCACACCTACCGGATCACCCGGCTCGGGCTGTGGAACGCACGCGCCGCCGGCCACACGGCCGAGGACATGCTCGACACGCTCGACCGCTGGTCGCGCTTCCCCGTCCCGCCCTCGGTGGCCGTCGACCTGCGTGAGACCGTGAACCGCTACGGGCGGCTCGTGATCGAGCGCGACGACGAGGGGACGCTCGTGCTGAGGTCGACGGATGCCGCGGTGCTCGCCCAGGTCGCGGGCAACAAGCGCATCCAGCCGCTGCTCATCGGTCGCCCGTCCCCCGAGACGTACGTCGTCGACGCCTGGGCCCGCGGACAGATCAAGCAGGAGCTGCTGAAGATCGGATGGCCCGCGGAGGACCTCGCCGGCTACACGCCGGGCACCCCGCACGAGATCGACCTCGCCGAGGACGGCTGGACCATGCGCCCCTACCAGCGCGAGGCTGTCGACGCCTTCGCCAAGGACGGCTCCGGCGTGGTCGTGCTCCCCTGCGGCGCGGGGAAGACGATCGTCGGCGCCGGCGCCATGGCCGCGACCGGCACCACGACACTGATCCTCGTGACCAACACCGTCTCCGCCCGACAGTGGCGCGACGAGCTGCTCAAGCGCACCAGCCTGACCCCCGAGGAGATCGGCGAGTACTCCGGCCAGGCCAAGGAGGTGAAGCCGGTCACGATCGCGACCTATCAGATCCTCACCGCCAAGCGGAAGGGCGAGTACGCCCACCTCGCGCTCCTCGATGCGCTCGACTGGGGGCTCATCGTCTACGACGAGGTGCACCTGCTTCCCGCGCCGGTGTTCAAGCTCACCGCCGACCTGCAGGCCCGGCGCCGCATCGGCCTCACCGCCACGCTCGTGCGCGAGGACGGACGGGAGGGCGACGTGTTCAGCCTCATCGGCCCGAAGCGCTTCGACGCCCCGTGGAAGCAGATCGAGGCGCAGGGCTTCATCTCCCCCGCCGCCTGCTACGAGGTGCGCGTCGACCTGCCCCCGGGCGACCGGCTCGAGTACGCCGCGGCGACCGATGACGAGCGGTACCGTCTCGCGGCGTCCGCTCCGGCGAAGATCCACGCGGTGCGCGAGCTGATCGCCAAGCACCCCGGCGAGCGGGTGCTCGTGATCGGTCAGTACCTCGACCAGCTCGACACGCTGTCGGAAGCGCTCAACGCCCCGCAGATCACCGGGGCGACCCCCGTCGACGAACGCGAGGAGCTCTATCGGCAGTTCCGCGAGGGCGAGATCTCGCTGCTCGTGGTGTCGAAGGTGGCCAACTTCTCGATCGACCTCCCCGAGGCGTCGGTGGCGATCCAGGTGTCGGGCTCATTCGGTTCCCGCCAGGAGGAGGCGCAGCGTCTCGGACGACTGCTGCGCCCCAAGCAGTCCGGTCACACCGCGAGCTTCTACACGCTGATCGCGCGCGACACGGTCGACCAGGACTACGCGCAGAACCGCCAGCGCTTCCTCGCCGAGCAGGGCTACAGCTACACGATCCTCGATGCGGCGGAGCTCGCCGCCGCGTAGCGCATCAGCCCCCGCGCAGCGCCGCGACGAGGAAGCCCCGCAGCACCGCGGCGCGACTCGGCGCCGCGCCCTCCGCCCCGGCGAGCTCCCGCTCGCGGGCGTCGTTCGCGGTGAGCGTCAGCGCGCCCACGGCGAAGAGGTAGGCCTGCCGGTGGAATCCCTCCGGCTTGTCCGGGAGCACCGCTCGCAGTGCGGCGATGAACTCCCGCGCCATGGGGTCGAACAGGTCGCGGATGATCGTCCGCTCCGCGCTGGAGGGATCGCTCGCCTCTCGGAGCACGAGCCCGAAGTACTGCGCCAGCGCGGCGTCCCGCTCGGCCAGGTAGGCGGTGTGCAGGAAGGCGTCGACGATCTGCTCGAGGGCGTCGCCCGCAGCGAGGTCGACGCCGCGCAACTGCTCGCGGCGCTCCTCGTTGATGTGCTGGTGCCGCTCGAACACCGCACGGTACAGCTGGGCCTTCGACTCGAAGTGGTAGACGAGGAGAGAGAGCTTCACGCCCGCGGCGGCCGCGATCGTGCGCAGGGTGGCGCGGTCGTACCCCTCCTCGGCGAAGACCCGCTCCGCCGCTGCGAGGATGGCCTCCTTCCGGGTGGGAGGAGGCGACGCCTCGGCGCTCGAAGTCGGCATGCACCCAGACTACGGCCCGCGGTCCCCCTCGACGGGATGCTCCGCGGGCCGCGATGTCCGGTCGGTCAGCGGGAGGCGACGTCCTCCGACAACGCCTCCTGCTGTGCCTCGACGACCGGATCCTCGGCCGCATGCTTGGGCAGCGCGATCATCAGGACTCCGCTGACCAGGAACCCCAGCCCGCTCGTGACGAGCCCGAACGAGAGCGAGGTCGCCGATGCGAGGCCGCCCAGCGCCATCGGCGCGAATGCGGACACCCCGCGGCCGATGTTGAAGCACAGTCCGGCACCGGTGGTCCGTACCCGGGTCGGGTACAGCTCACCCAGGTACGAGCCGAAGAGTCCCGCGAAGGTCATGAAGAAGGCGTACATCGGTCCGAGCCAGAGCAGCAGTGTGTTGTCGGTCACGACGCCGTAGAGCGGCATCAGCACCCCTGCGCCGAAGAACGACAGCATCAGCGCCGCGCGCCGCCCGATCCGGTCCGCGATCCAGCCGAACACCAGGTAGCCGACGAACATCCCGAGGTTGAGCACGGTCATGAAGGTGCTGACCGCCCGAGGGTCCATCCCCCGGTCGGTGGCGAGGTAGCTGGGCAGCCAGGTGCTGGCCCCGTAGTACGCGATGAACGCCATCGCCGACACCAGGCTGGCGAGGATCGTGGTGCGGCGCAGCTGCGGCGTGAAGACCTCCGAGATCGAGACCGTCTTCGACGATCGGCGCTTCTCCTCCGCCCAGGCGGCCGACTCCGGGAACGCGAAGGCCACGATGAGCAGCGGGAGGACGGCGGAGAGCCCGGCGACCAGGAACATCAGGCGCCAGTCCGGCAGGAACAGCCCGGATGCCACCGCGGCCACCGCTCCGCCGATGGGATAGGCGGCCAGCACGAAGGCGGCGGCCTTGCCACGGGTGCGCTCCGGCCAGCTCTCCACGATGTAGGCGGACAGGATCCCCCAGACGCCGCCGAGCCCGATCCCCGAGAGGAACCGCAGCCCGAGCAGCACGGGGAGGTTCGGGGCCATGCTCACGCCGACGGTCAGCACGATGAAGATCACCATGCAGAGCATGAGGGCCTTCTTGCGGCCGAAGTTGTCGGCCACGTACCCCATCACGAATCCGCTCACCCCCATGCCGATCAATGTCGCCGTCGCGACGAGACCGGCTTGGAAGGGAGTGATGCCGAAGTCCTCGATGATCGACGGGATCGCGAACGACAGCGTCGCGATCTCGAGGGCGTCGAAGAGATAGGCGAGGAAGGATCCGAAGAGGATCAACCAGCGAGCGCGCATGGGCGTGCTCTCCTTTCAACGAAATGTGCGACGTTGCACAGCGCCGATGCTTCTCTCGGAGCCGTTCAGTTCGTCGGAGGGACGTACTCCACCCGGCGGGCCCGGGGGATCTCGTGGATCTCGGGACCGGCGACGACGGTGTTGCGGATCGTGCCGAGTCCTTCGACGGTCATGGTGACGGTGTCTCCGATGCGCAGGGGCGCCGGACGCTCCTCGCCGTTCCAGCCCCAGAGCTCGGCGAGGCATCCGCCCCCGGCGGTCCCCGATCCGATCACGTCGCCGGGGCGCACCCAGGTGCCGCGGCTCGCATAGGAGATCAGCTCGGCGAACGACCAGGCCATCTGCCGCAGGTCGTCCTCGCCGATCAGGTCGTCGCCCACGCGCACCGACATGCCGAGCGCGAGCCGATCGCCGTCCTCCCGTCCGGCGAGCTCGTCGACGGTGACGAGTTCGGGGCCGAGCGTCGTCGCGGTGTCCTTGCCCTTCGCTGGGCCGAGCCCCACGCGCATCTCCCGCCGCTGCAGGTCGCGGGCCGACCAGTCGTTGAGAATCGTATAGCCGACAATGCACTCCCTGGCCTCGTCGACCGTGAGGTTGTATCCGGCCCGGCCGATGACCGCCGCGACCTCCAGCTCGAAGTCGAAGGTCGTGCATCCCGGAGGCATCGGCACGGGCTGTCCGCTGCCCAGTGCTGCATGCGGGTTGGTGAAGTAGAAGGCGGGCGCCTCGTACCAGGCCTCCGGCACGACGTCCGCGCCGGTCACCGCGCGCAGCGATCCCGCGGTGTGCTGCTCGAAGGTGATGAAGTCGCGGATCGTCGCGACGGGCATGGGCACCTCGCGGGGCGCGTCCGCCGCGAGCACCACCAGGTCGTCGGTCAGGTGACGCTCCATCGTGTCGGCGGCGAGCGCGTCGTAGAGGTCGACGCCCGGGGCGATGAGACGGAGCCCGCCGTCGGCGACGACGCCGAAGCGCCGCTCCCCCTCATGCCGCACGGATGCGATCCTCATGCCTCGTCCTCCTCGAAGATCGCGACGGCGCGGGTCCATCCGGCCGAGGCCCCGTTGATCTTCACAGGAAGGCAGGAGACGAGGAAGCCCGTTGCCGGCAGCTCCTCGAGGTTGTGGAGCTTCTCGATGTGGCAGTAGCCGATGTCCCGGCCGGCGCGGTGTCCCTCCCAGATGATCGAGGCGTCGTGGTCGGCGGCGTAGCGCTCCGCCGTGAAGACGAAGGGGGCATCCCAGCTCCATGCGTCGGTGCCGGTCACCCGCACACCCTGCTCAAGCAGGTGCAGGGTCGCGGCCCTGCCCACGCCACATCCGCTCGTGACATAGTCGTCCTGCCCGTACCGCACCCCGGCGGAGGTGTTGACGAGCACGATGTCGAGAGGACGCAGCTCCACGCCGATGCGTGCGAGCTCGGCGTCGATGTCGTCCGGGGTGACGACGTAGCCCGACTCCAAGCCCCGGAAGTCGAGCTTGACACCGCGCTGGATGCACCAGTCCAGGGGCACCTCGTCGATGGTGATCGCTCGGGCGCCGCCATCCATGGTGGAGGCGAAGTGATACGGCGCGTCGAGGTGCGTGCCGTTGTGCGTGGTGAGGCTGACCCGCTCGATCGCCCACCCTTCGCCGTCCGGCAGGTCGTCGACCGTCGCGCCGGGGAAGAAGCGCAGCACGTCCTCCCGTGTCTGGGAATGATCGAAGTACTCGATCTCCGGCAGATGCCCGGGGGGATCCGAGGCGATCCCGTTCCGCAGGTCCACGGACAGGTCGACGATCCTTCGCATGCGTCCTCCTTGATCACTCGCTTCACTGACTGTACGTACGTACAGGGTGCGATGTCAAGGGGAAGGCCCTCGCCCTGATGACGGGCGAGGGCCTTCTGCCGGTCAGTCGTCGCTGCCGCGCGACCGGCGCCGGATCACGAGCACGAGGGCGCCGCCGATCAGGAGCACCGCCGCGATGCCGATCAGCCAGACCGGCACCTCGCCTCCCGTGCCGGCCAGGGAGCCGTCGTCACCCGGCCCGGTTCCAGGCCCCTGCCCGCCGTCCCCCGGCTCGACCGTCAGCGTCGCCGCCGCGGTCGTGACGGATCCGGCCGCGTTGGTGAACACCGCACGGTATCGGGCTCCGGACTGCGCGAGCGCCACCTCGCGGAGGGTCAGCGACGCGTCGGCGGCCCCCGCGACGTCCTTCCAGTCCCCGCCGTCGACGGAGACCTGCCACTGCGCGGCGGGCACCGGCGTTCCGGAGGCCGACGCAGTGAACCTCGCCTCTCCTCCGACCTTCACGGTGACGTCCTTCGGCTGCGTGATCACCGCGGGCGCCGAGCCCGTCACGGTCACGACCGCCTCAGCGACGAGCGGATCGACGCCATCGGCCGGGATCAGCCAGGCCGGGCGCTGCAGCGATCCGGTGACACGGTGATCTCCGACCTCGGAGCCGTCGTAGCCGCTGAGATCCCAGCTCACCGCCACCCGGTGCTCCGCGCCGTCGCGGTCGGTGACGACCACCTCGGAGGGAAGACCCTTCCGCACCTCGTCCGAGGACGTGCCGGGTGCCACGCCGAGCGGATCGACCGCCGAGACCGACCGCTCGATGACGTAGTCGTCTCCGGTGCGCTCGAGCGCCTTGTAGACCAGCCCGGCGAAGGGGGCGAGATCGGAGGCGTCGAGCGCGTCGTTCGCGAACCCGTTCGGCGGGTCGACGATCGGCGAGTGGATGCGCGTGGTGAGGATCGTGACCGTCATCTGATGTGCGGGATCGATGATCGTCAGCGTGCCCGTCCAGCCCTGGTGCCCATAGCTGCTGCGACTCGCACCCCAGTTGAAGTAGTAGTACCCGGCAGTGCGATAGGAGTGGATGCGCCAACCGAGGCCGACCGTCGAGCCGTTGACCGTGTTGCCCGGCCCGATGAAGGGTGCGACGAACTGCGCCGCGACGTCCTTGTCGAAGTACTCGCGTCCGTCGTAGACACCGCCGTTGAGCATGAGCTGCGTGAGCACCGCCATGTCGCCCGTCGTGGAGAAGAGCCCCGCGTGCCCTGCGACACCGGCCATCGAGTAGTACGCCTTCTCGTCGTGCACCTCGCCGCGGAGCGTGTATGCCCGCAGGGGGACGGGGGTGCCGTCCGGCTGCGTGCCGAAAGACACGTTCCCGTCGCGGGTGTTCCCGTTCAGCTCCGTGGCCGCGATGCGCTCCGCGGGGATGCCGGCGTCGAGCGGGCGGTACCCCGTGTCGCGCAGGCCGAGCGGGCCGTAGAACTGCGCCTCCATGTACTCGTCGAGCCGCTGACCGGTGATCTGCTCGACGAGCAGCCCGAGGATCATGAAGTCCACGTCGCTGTATGCGAACGTCGTCCGCGGCGCATAGCGCAGCGGGGTCCTCGAGATCGCGTCGATGATGCCCGCGCGGTGATCGGCATCCTTCGTCTGGTACCAGAGATCACCCGCCGACCCGAGGTTGGGGTACTCCGGATCCGGGATCATCCCGCCGACGTGGTGCAGCAGATCGCGCACGGTCACCGTGGACTTCCCGGTGGGGGCGTCGAGCGGGATGCCTCCAGCGCCTCCCTTGGTCCACTTGCCGGTGTAGTCCGAGTTCGCATCGGTGAACCGTTCCCAGCCCGGGAAGGTCGAGATCCGCTGATCCAGATCCAGACGGCCTTCACTGACCAGCCGCTGCACGGCGTAGTTGGTGGCGTACATCTTGGTGTTCGACGCGAGGTCGAAGACCGTGTCCGGCGCGGCGGCGACGCGCTGCCCCTCGGGGAGCAGCACGGCCGGCACGAGGGAACCGTCCTGACCGGTCGACGTGGAGTACTTCAGAGCCGAGCCCCACGCGTCGTTCTTCACGAGCTTGCCGTCCTTGACCACCGACACGGCGATCGCGGAGTACCCGTCGGCGACCTGCCGGCGCGCGAACGCGTCCACCTCGGCGAGCTTCTCCGGGTCGAATCCCACGGAGGCCGGGTCCCCTTCGGTGACCTCGGCGTGCGCGGCGGCCTGTGGCGGGAGGAGGAAGTAGCCGTCGGGGTGGACCAGCGTCCCCACCTGGAGCAGCCTCTCGATCGCCCCGAACGACAGGCTGTACACGGCCGACGAGCCGCTGCCCGTCTTGAAGCCGTCGACGTCGTAGAACGCCATGTCGAGGTCGCGGTAGTTGTTCAGCATGCTCGTCGTCGAGTTGGTGATGCCACGGTCGTGATCGACCGCGATCTCGTGGTAGTCCCGCCCGTAGTAGAGCGACAGGACGTCGACCGTTCCCACGGCGTGGCCGTCGAAGACGTATCCGTTCTTCGCGATCGGAGCCGCCGGCGTCGTGACCCCGAGCAGCCCCATCAGCGCCGTGTGCGGGAGATAGGCCTTCTGGCCCCGCACCGTCACGGCCGAGCGGTCGACCGGGATCGGCTTCCCGTAGACGCGCAGGTCCCCGTCGACCAGCCAGACCTCCGCCCTGCCGCTCTGCGCGCGGACGTATCGACGCTCGCCGGGGTTCGCGCCGTCGCCGGCGACGACGAAGCCCAGCGTCGCATCGGGGCGGGCGCCGGCGAAGGTGAAGGTCGACACCTGCCCGTAGGAGTCTTCGGCGATCGCGCTCCCCGACGCGGCGGTGCCGTCCAGCAGCTGGGCGTCGACCTCGCCCTCGGGGGCGGCGGTCGAGTCGGTGTAGTGCACGACGAGGGTGACATCGGCCGCGGCGGATGCCGGGGCGTCGATCACGAGGGCGAGGGCGAGGGAGGCCGCGGCTACCGCGGCGATCCGTCTGAGGATGTTCACGAGCTCTCCAGATCTTCTTCGTTCCGGAGCGGGCTGGGGGGTCGTCGCCCGCGCACCGGACACGATTCAGGATCGAGGGGGTGACGATCGCCCGGCTTGATGGAAAAAAGTACCAGAGGGCGCCGACATTGTGAACTGTTACTGCCGCTGCCCGTCGAGACGGTGCGTCTGAACGGCGTCGTACGTGCGCCGCAGCAGCCCGCCGACATGGTCCATCCGCCCCTGCAGGAGCCGCACGACGACGAAGTCGACGACCGCCATCTGCGCGAGCCGTGAGGACATCGCCCCGGTCCGGTACCGCGACTCCCGGGCGCTGGTCACGAGCAGGTGGTCCGCCACGTCCGCGAGCGGCGAGTCGGGGAAGTTGGTGATCGCCACGGTGGTGACGCCCCGCTCGCGCGCCAGGGCGAGCATCTGATGGCTCTCGAGGGTCTGTCCCGAGTGCGAGATGGCGATCGCGACGCCTGTGGGCTCGGCGAGCGCGAACGAGGTGAGCGCGAGGTGCGCATCCGCCCAGCAGAAGCAGGAGATGCCCAGTCGGTGCAGCTTCAGCTGGAGGTCCTGCGCCGTGAGCCCACTCGCCCCCGCACCGTAGACGTCGATACGCGGCGCCGACCGGATCGCACCGACGACGAGATCGAGGGCATCCAGATCCAGACCCCGCGCGGTCTCCTCGATCGCCCGCGACTCCTCGTACGCCACCTTCGTCACGACGTCGAGCGCCGAGTCCGTCGCGGTGATCTCCGCATCGTCCACGCGGAAGAGCTCCCGCGCGGCCTCCTCGCGGCCGATCGCAGCCGTGATCGCCATGCGGAACTCCTTGTAGCCCGCGAATCCCACGGCGCGGCAGAACCGCGCGACGGACGCCGGCGACGTCTCCGCACGCTCCGCGAGACGCGTGATCGTCGACTCGACGACCACCGCGGGATGCTCCAGCACGAGCTCGCCGATCTTCTGCTCCGCCTTCGAGAGCGACGGGAGGCGCTGCCGGAGGACGACGAACACGTCGGTCATCGATTCTCCTTGCACGTGGGGGGAACCGCCGCGCCCAGTCGCGCCGGTCGTCGTGCCGGAGGCCATGCCGTACATGCCCATCCGCTGAGGAATGCTACCACTCCGCATCATCCGAGCCCCTTCTGGACCGCCTTGTCCGAACCGTGATGAAAAAAATAATCGATTGAGTTGGCAATAGCGACACTTTTGTCCATACTGATCTCACCGACCCGATGACGCGAAGGACGAAGCCCCGGCATGACCGCGAAGCACGAACAGCAGGACACCACTGCGGCGTCCCCCACCGAGTCCCGCCTCACGGCATCCGAGGGTCTCGACACCCTTCCGCCCGCGGAAGTGCTCGCCCTGCTCAACGCGCACGATCGCGTGGCCGTCGATGCCGTCCGGGATGCGCTCCCCCTCGTCGCCGAGCTCGTCGAGCTGGCGGCGGAGAGGTTCCGCCGCGGAGGGATCGTCCACTACTTCGGCGCAGGCACGCCCGGACGGCTCGGCGTGCTCGACGCCGCCGAGCTGATCCCGACCTTCGGCCTCGAACCGGGACGCGTCGTCGCGCACATCGCGGGAGGCCCGGACGCCCTGGTCGCTGCGCTCGAGCACGCGGAGGACTCCGTCGAGGCCGGTGCAGCGGACGCGTCCGGGCTCGGACCGGATGACGTGGCGATCGGCCTCACCGCGAGCGGCAGGACCCCCTACGTCGCCGGCGCACTCGAGGCGGCCCGTCGCGCCGGCGCGCACACGGCGCTCGTCTCCAGCAACCCCCGCGCACCGCTGGCGCGCCTCGCCGACACGAACATCGTCGTCGACACCGGCCCCGAGGTGCTCACCGGATCGACGAGGCTCAAGGCCGGCACCGCCGAGAAGCTGGTGCTCAACGGGTTCTCGACCGCACTCATGGTCGCCGTCGGCCGCACATGGTCGAACCTCATGGTGTCGGTCGTCGCCACGAACGCGAAGCTCCGCGACCGCACCGTCCGCATCCTCCGCGAGGCCTCCGGCCTGGGAGCGGCAGAGGCGCATGCACTGCTCGCCGCGACCGGCGGAGACCTCAGGACCGCGATCGTCGCCGCGCTCGCGGGGGTCGATCCCGCTCACGCCCGCACCATGCTCGACGCCGCCCGCGGCTCGGTCCGCGACGCGCTCGAGCCCTGAACCGAGAAGCCCGAAAACCCGATCACCACCCACAACACCAGGAGAAGAAAGCCATGAGACGACGTATCCTCGCCACCGCCGCAGCGGTGGCTGGCACCGCACTGATGCTCAGCGCCTGCGCGCCGAGCTCCGCACCCAAGTCGGATCCCGACCAGAAGAGCGGCGAGAAGGTCACGCTGAAGGTCTGGTCGTGGCGCACCGACGACATCGCCGCGTACAACAAGATCTTCGACGTGTTCGAGAAGAAGAACCCGAACATCACCGTGCAGTTCGAGGCGTTCCAGAACACCGAGTACAACCAGCTCCTGAGCACCGGTCTCGCGGCGAGCGACGGGCCGGACATCGCACAGGTCCGCTCGTACGGTCAGGTGCAGGCCAACATCGAGGCCGGTCAGCTCGATCCGCTGGACGGCAAGGTCAAGGGTCTGGACGAGTTCCCCGAGAACATCATCGCCAGCGCGAAGGGCAAGGAGGACGGCAAGATCTACTCCGTCCCGCTCGCCACCCAGATGATCCAGGTCTTCTACAACAAGAAGATCTTCAAGGAGCAGGGTCTGAAGGTCCCGACGACCTGGGACGAGTTCATCGCCCTGCAGGACAAGCTGCTCGGCGACAAGATCACGCCCTTCGCCGTCGGATCCAAGGAGGACTGGATCCTGCCGATCGTGCACGACATCTTCGGCAGCGCACGCTACGGCGGGTCCGAGTTCGAGAAGAAGCTGCTCGCCGGCGAGACCGACTTCAACGACCCCGACTACGTCGCCTCGATCCAGCTGCTGAAGGACCTGCAGAAGTACTTCCCGGCCGAGGTCTCCGGCGTCGGCGCCACCGATGCGCAGGTGCTGTTCGCCAGCGGACGCGCCGCTCAGTACCCCGGTCTCTCCGCCGACATCATGCCGATCCGCAACCTGGCCCCCGACATCGACATGGGCTCCTACCCGATGCCCGTCGCACCGGGGTCGGTGTCCGACAAGCCCCTCGTGCCTTCGTGGGCCGACGGCAACTTCGGCCTCAACGCGAAGTCGAAGAACAAGGACGCCGCGCTGACGCTCCTGAACTGGATGGCCACGCCGGAGTTCGGCCAGCTCGTCGCCGACGAGATCCACCAGTTCTCCGCCGTCCCGGGGGTGAAGTACGACGATCCGGTGATGAAGGAGGCCTGGGCCCACTACAAGGACGGCTCGTCGCCGTACCTGCTGCTGGTCGACTTCCGCTACGGCGACCCGTTCGGAACCGCCGTGCTCGGCACCGAGATCCAGAAGCTCTTCCTCGGTCAGCAGACCGCGGCAGGCGCTGCAACAGCCCTGCAGAAGGGCGTCTCGACCTGGTTCACGCCGGGAAAGTGACCGAGGACTGACAGAAGGGGAGGACGAAGACCATGACCATCACCGCACCATCGCGCGCAGGCAGACGCCGACGCCCGCAGTCCGGGGTGACACTCTCCCGGCGCACGGGGCTGGTGTTCGTCCTCCCCGCACTCATCCTGTTCTCGATCTTCCTGGCCTATCCGCTGCTCACCGCGCTGAGCTACTCGCTCTTCGACTGGACGGGCGTCAACCGCGGCGGGTTCGTCGGGCTCGAGAACTATGCGCGCCTGTTCAGCACGTCGCCGTACAAGGACGACATCCCGAACGCGTTCCTGCACAACATCCTGCTGTTCTTCGGCGCGATGGTGTTCCAGAACACGGTCGGACTGGGCCTGGCGACACTGCTGCACAGGATCGGGCCGATGAAGCGCTTCTTCCAGACGATCTTCACGCTCCCGTACCTCGTCTCGCCCCTCGTCATCGGCTACCTCTGGTCGCTGATGCTGTCCCCGCTGTTCGGCCCGGTCAATGCGACCCTCAAGGCCGTCGGCCTCGGAGAGCTCGCGGTGCCCTGGCTGGGATCGCCCGGCACCGCGATGTGGGTGGTCGTCCTGGTCACCGCCTGGCAGTGGATCGGTTTCCCGATGCTGCTGTACGGCGCGGCACTCGGCGGCATCCCGGAGGAGGTGGAGGAGGCGGCGTCGCTCGACGGCGCCAATCCGTTCCAGCGCTTCTTCTCGATCACCCTCCCGATGGTCGTCCCCGCGATCGGCACCGTGAGCGTGCTCACCTTCATCGGCGCGATGGAAGCCTTCCCGATCCCCTATGCGCTCGGCGGCTCCCAGGGCAATCCCGCACGGGCGACCGACGTGCTGAGCCTGCTGTTCTACCGCACCGCTTTCGAGTCGGGCTCGTCCAACTCGATCGGCACCAGCTCGGCGATCGCGACCCTGCTGTTCCTGTTCATCTTCGGCGTCGCGATCCTCTTCACCGCCCTGCTGCGCCGTGCCGAAAGGAGGCTGTTCTGATGACCGCGACACTCGATACGGTCGCCGTGACCACCGGGAAGCGGCGGCGCGAGCTTCCCACCCGCCGTCGGCCCCGGACTACCGGCGGAGGTATCGCCGCCAGCGTCTTCCTCTGGATCTACGCGTTCATCGCCATCGCTCCGCTGCTGCTGATGGTGTCGAACTCGCTGCGTACGATGCCCGACATGGCGGCGAACCCGCTCGGCCTGCCGCTCCCGCCGAACTTCGCCTCGTACCAGAAGGCGTGGGTCACGGCCTCGTTCGAGACCTACTTCCTCAACTCGATCATGGTCACGGTCGGATCGGTGCTGCTGTCCACGGCGGTGTCCCTGCTCGCGGCCTACGCTTTCGCACGGACGCGGTCACGGATGTTCACCGCGCTGGAGGGCGTCTTCCTCTCCGGCCTCATGCTGCCGGTGTACCTCGCGATCCTTCCGCTGTTCTACCTGCTCGACTCGGCGGGGATGACGTCGAACCTGCTCAGCCTGATCCTCGTGTACGGGGCGCTCGGGATCCCGTTCTCGACGTTCGTGCTGTCGAGCTTCTTCCGTCAGCTGCCGATCGAGCTCGACGAAGCGGCGCGACTGGACGGCGCGGGATCGTTCACCACCTTCTGGCGCGTGCATCTGCCGCTCGTGCGCCCAGCGATCGCCACGGTGATCGTCTTCCGGTTCGTCCCGGTGTGGAACGACTTCTTCTACCCGCTGATCCTCATTCGCGACCAGACGAAGTACACCCTCCCCGTCGGCATCACCCGCTTCTTCGGCGAGTATCAGACCGACTGGGCCACGCTGTTCGCGGGCCTGACCCTCGCGACGATCCCACTCGTGGTGCTGTTCCTCATCGCCACGAAGCAGATCGTGTCCGGCCTCACCGCCGGTATGAGCAAGTGAGCGGATGCGGTGCCGTCGGACGGGGCGACGACGGCGCCGCACCTCGCGCTGGCGCCGGTCTCCTCAGGACGAGGGGGCCGGCGCCAGCGCGACGACGTCGATCTCCACCAGGATGTGCTGCAACTCGGAGCCGACGGTGGTTCGCACTGGGTAGGGCTCGACGAAGAACTCCCGGTACGCACGGTTGAACGCGTCGTAGTCGCGGTGCAGATGCTGCAGGTGGACCGTCGCCTTCACCACGTCGCCGAGGGCCGCTCCGGCTTCGGCGAGCACGGCTGAGATGTTCCGCAGCACCTGCCTGGTCTGCTCTTCGACCCCCTCCGCGACCTCCCCCGTCACCGGGTCCTGCGGGCCGAAACCGGCGGTGAAGATCAGGCCCCCGCCGACGATCCCCTGGCTGTACGGCCCGACGGGCCGCGGTGCCGTCGTGATCCGCACCGACCTCTTCCTGCTGCTCATCGCATGCACTCCGCCGCGTCTCGTCCCGCACCGTCGAGCACGCGGCGCCACGCGCCGACGTCGGCGGCCTCGAGACGTCCGCCGGGCGCCGGCGCTGCGCTGATCAGCGCGGCGGGCTGCTTCAGCCCCGTGCCGGTGACCACCGCGACCGCCGTCTCATCCGGCGCGATCCATCCCTCGCGCAGGCCCGCCGCTGCGGCGGCATAGGCGACGGCGCCACTCGGCTCGGCGGAGATCCCCGCGCGCCCCAGCGCCCGCATGGCGTCCTCGATCCCCTGCTCCGGAACGGCGTAGGCACGCCCTCCCGAATCGCGCAGCGCGCGGAGCACCCGGCGACCGCCGTAGGGCATCGTGTCCGTCGCGATGCTCTGCGCGATGGTCGCGGCCGGATCTCCGACGGTGATACAGGCCGCACGCCCGGCGGCCATCGCCTCGACGATCGGCGCGCAGGCCGCGGGCTGGACCCCGACCATCCGCGGCAGCCGGTCGATGAGTCCCAGCGCGCGGAGCTCGAGGAAGCCCTTCCAGCATCCCCAGAGACCGCCGCCGGTCCCGACGGGGTGGATGACGACGTCGGGTGCGCGCCAGCCCAGGGCTTCGCAGAGTTCATAGGCGTAGACCTTCATCGCCTCGTGGCGCACGGGGTTGAGGAAGTTGACGAAGGAGTAGCGGCCCTCACGGGCGAGCGCATCCAGCGAGGCGAAGATCTCCGCGCTGGAGTCGAACCGCAGCAGTCGCACATCCGCGCCGGCCATGGCCGCCGCGGCGATCTTCAGCTCGCTGGCGAGGTCCTCCACGAAGACGGTCGCCGCGATGCCCGCCCGCGCGCAGTAGGCACCGAAGGATCCTGCCGCGTTCCCAGAGCTGTAGGTGAACCCCGAATCGACGCCGAGCGCCGCGGCGAAGGACACCGCGAGCGCGAACCCGCGGTCCTTGAAGCTCCCCGTCGGCATCAGCCCGTCGTTCTTGACCAGCAGCGAGGCGCCACCCGGCATCGAGAGCTCGAGGAGCGGCGTGTCCCCCTCCCCCAGTGAGACCGGCGCCACGTCGAGGGGCAGCGGCAGCAGCTCGCGCCAGCGCCACATCCCCCGCCCCTCCCGTGCGCGTCCGGGCAGCCCCGGGGCGATGAGCCCGAGGTCGTAGCGCACCTCCAGCAGTCCGCCGCAGTCCGGACAGAGCGTGATCGGCCGGTGGAGAGGATACTCGGCCGCGCAGTCGTCGCAGACGAACGCCCGGGCTGCCTGCGACACCCGTCGCGGATCAATGCACGTCATGACACAATTATCCAAGACACCCATGATCTACGAAAGTAATTTTCATGCTCGATGCATCGTCCGTCGTCTCGGATCTGCGGCACGCGGACGCCCTGCCCGTGATGGTGGTCGACGGAGGACCGGCACCGACGCCGGCGACGCTCACCCGTACCGGCTCCGGGCGGCTCGTGCTCGGCGCGGCACGACCGGGCGGACCCCCCTCCCTGCACATCGGACCGGGATGGGTCGATCTGCACGCGCACGTGTTCGACGGTTCCACCGAGATCGGCCTGCCTCCCGACGCCGTCGGGCTGCGGACAGGGGTGCACCTGCTCGCGGACGCCGGCACCGCCGGGGAGGCGTCGGTACGCGGACTCATCGACTACGTGCTCCCGACGGCGCGGACCGAGGTGCTGATCTGGCTGAACATCGGATCGCACGGCCTCGTCCATCTGCGCGAGGTGTCGGACCGCTCGTTCATCGATGTCGGCCGCACGATCGCGGCCGTGCGTGCGCATCCGGAGATCCGGGGCGTCAAGGTGCGCTCCAGCGGACTGATCGTGGGCGGGATGGGCCTCACCCCGCTCGTGCTCGCGAAGGAGGCGGCGCGCGCCTGCGACATCCCGGTGATGGTGCACATCGGCGAGGCGCCGCCCGCGATCGGCGATGTGCTCGACCTCCTCGACGCCGGCGACGTGGCGACCCACTGCTTCCACGGCAAGGAGGGCGGGCCGTGGAACGACGGGGAGCCGATCCCCGCGCTCTCCCGAGCGCTGGAACGCGGGGTGCTGCTCGACGTCGGGCACGGTGCCGCGAGCTTCGGGCTGTCCGTCGCCGCCCGGGCGATCGCCCGCGGATACCGGCCGCACACCATCAGCACCGACGTCCACGTGCGGAACGTCCGCGGGCCGGTGCACGACCTCGCCACCGTGATGACCAAGCTCCTGCACTGCGGCATGCCGCTGACGGACGTCGTCCGCGCCGTGACCGTCGCTCCGCGCGACGTGCTCCGCGCCCCGCGCCCCTGGCTGTTCGAGGGCGGCATCGAGCACGCAACCGTGTTCACCGTCGACGCGACGGCTCCGGCCGGACGCTCCTACCGGGATGCGGACGGGGTGCGCTTCTCCCCCGCGGCCCACATCGTGCCGCGGGCCGCGATCTCCGGCGGACGGCTCATCCGCTGCGGCGACTGAGTCTCAGGGCTGCTCCCGGCCACCGGGCGCCGGCTCCTCACCGGGCTCCAGGCCGCACCGCCAGCACGGCGCAGCGAGGTCGTCGAGCAGGGCGCCGCACTCCGGACACACGCGGGAGAGCCAGCAGGCGGAATCGCCGCCGAACCCGTCCTCGCCCATGCCGATCAGGCTACCCCCGCGCCTCCGGTGTTCCCCCCGAACACGGGCATCCCGTGCGGAAATCAGCACACTCAGCGGAACGGTCACCATAATGGGGGCATGACTGATGCGCGCATCCTGGTCGTCGACGACGAGCCGAACATCCGCGACCTGCTCTCCACGGGTCTGAGCTTCGCCGGATTCCAGGTGAAGACCGTCGCCAACGGCGCGGCGACCATCTCCGCCGTCCTCGAGGAGGAACCGGACCTCATCATCCTCGACGTGATGCTGCCGGACATGAACGGGTTCAGCGTCACCAAGCGCCTGCGCGGGGCCGGTTTCACCGCCCCCATCCTCTTCCTCACGGCGAAGGACGACACGCAGGACAAGATCGAGGGCCTCAACGCCGGCGGCGACGACTACGTCACCAAGCCTTTCGCGCTCGATGAGATCGTCGCCCGAGCGCAGGCCATCCTGCGGCGCACCATGCAGGCCGACGAAGAGTCGATCATCCGCGCCGGCGAGCTGTCGATGGATCAGGACACCCACGACGTGTACGTCGGGAAGACGCCGATCGAGCTGAGCCCCACCGAGTTCAAGCTGCTGAAGTATCTGATGCTCAACCCCAACCGCGTGCTGTCGAAGTCGCAGATCCTCGATCAGGTCTGGGAGTACGACTTCAACGGCGACGCCGGCATCGTGGAGAGCTACATCTCCTACCTCCGCCGCAAGATCGATCCGCACACCGAGGAGTCGCTGATCCAGACGAAGCGCGGCTTCGGCTACATGCTCAAGGTCGGCAAGTCCGCCTGACCCCGGAACCCCTCATGTCGCACAGGTCTGACGCCGTCACCCGCTGGTGGCGGCGCATCAGCCTGCGCGCGAAGGTCACCGGGGTCACCGTCGCCGTGCTCGCGCTCGGCCTCGTCGTCGCGGGGATCGGCACCGTGCCGATCCTCCGCAACGCGATGATCAGCAACATCGACGCCCAGCTCCCCAGCCTGGTGACGACGAGCCTCGCAGACCGGTTCTTCACGACGACGGTCGAGAACGGGCGGCTCGTCTTCACACCGCAGGAGAGCGCCACTCGTCGCACGGACTACTTCGTCGCGTTCTACGACACGCAGGGGGAGCGCATCGCCGAGGCCGGCGGGCAGCGCGACGCCGAGACACCGGAGTTCCCCGAGCACTACTCCACCCAGCAGGCGAACGCCGCCGCCGACCAGGTGTTCTCGCTCCCCGGTTCCGAGGGGTCGAGCTTCCACGCGGCCGCAGCGTTCCGGCAGTCGACCGTGGGATCGATCGGCTACGTACAGGTCGTGGCGCTCCCGCTCGACGAGGCCGACCGCATCGTCGCGACCTACATCAGCGTCTACACGTCGGTCGCCCTCATCACCATCCTCATCGCGGCGCTGCTGATCCGCGGTCTGGTGACGCTGACGTTCCGCCGCCTGGGGCACGTGGAGTCCACCGCGATGTCCATCGCTGCGGGAGACTTCAGCCAGCGCCTGACCGACCTCGAGCCGACGACCGAGGTCGGAAGGCTCAACGCGGCGATCAACACCATGCTCGACCGCGTCGACCGCTCGCTCGCCCAGCGCGATCAGACCGTGCAGAACATGCGCCGGTTCATCGGCGACGCCAGCCATGAGCTGCGGACGCCGCTGGTCAGCGTGCGCGGCTACGCCGAGCTGTACCGGATGGGCGCCATCCGCGGCGAGGAGGACACCGCCCGGGCGATGGAGCGCATCGAGAAGGAGGCGATCCGGATGGGCGTCCTCGTCGAGGACCTGCTCGCCCTCGCCCGACTCGACGAGGAGCGCGCCCGCGAGTTGGAGATCACCCCGCTCGATCTGCGCCCGATCGCCCGCGACGCCGCCCTCGACGTTCGGGTCGCCGCCCCGGGCACGACGGTCACCGTGATCGACACGACCACGAACGCGGGTACCGTGAGGACTCCGACGCCGACACCCGCGGACACCCTGGATGCGGCCCCGTCGGAGAACAGCCCCCCCGCCAACGCCTCGACGGCACGGGCCCGTGCGGGTGCGACCCTCGCGCGCCTTCGCAGACGGGGCCGCTCGGAGACCGCCCCGGTGCCCGAGATCGACTTCCACGAGGTGGCGGACACCCCCGTGCGCACGCCCCCGATCGTGCTCGGCGAGGAGAACAAGGTACGCCAGGTCGTGGCGAACCTGCTCGGCAACGCCCGCCGGTTCTCACCGCCGGACAGCCCCATCGAGATCGCGGTCGGCGCAGACCGCCGGCGCGGCGTGGGGACCATCGCGATCGTCGACCACGGCGAGGGCGTGCCCCTGCAGATCCGCGAGCAGATCTTCGAGCGCTTCTGGCGCGCCGACACGTCGCGGGCCAGGGAGACCGGCGGATCCGGGCTCGGCCTCGCCATCGTCGCCTCGATCGTCGATTCGCTGCACGGCTCGGTCCGAGTCGAGGAGACCCCCGGCGGCGGCGCGACCTTCGTCGTCTCCCTGCCGCTCGCCCCCGCGCGGGCGACGCCCGAGCACCTGCTCGAGGAGACCCAGCCGATCGAGCCGATCGAGCTCTGAACCGGAACGGATCCTCGTTTCGTCTCCGCCGCTGTGCGACTCCGCTCAGCACCCCGAGCCTCTCTGAGCGAGCGGCCCCTGACACAGGGGGACGTGGAGGGAGCGAAACTCACCTCAACGACCACGCCCGGAGCCGTTGAGCGCGTGAAGCGAGACGAAACGCCCCCCCGGGGGCGAGACGCGCACCCGCTCGCCCTCCACAGCGACACGGTCGGCCTCTCTCTCCGCGCATCGGGGATCGCCCGAGTCCGGGGCACCCTCCGTGCGCTTAGCCTCAAAGCTCACCGAGAGGAGAATCCATGTCCGTCTTCACCGTCGACACCGATGCGGTGCACGCCGCTCACGGCGCCGCCCGCGCCACGATGGAGCGCCTGCAGTCCGAATCGGCGGCGCTCATGAGCCAGCTCACCCAGCTGCAGTCCTCCTGGACAGGCAGCGCATCGCTGGCCTTCCAGGGCTGCAGCGAGCAGTGGCGCGGAGCGCAGCTGCACGTCGAGCAGGCGCTCGCGTCGATCGGCGCCGCTCTGGGCGCCGCGGCGACGCAATACGCCGATGCCGATCAGTATTCGGCGAGCCTGTTCCGCTGAGACATCCAGGTACGCAGAACGCCCCCGGTGGAACCGGGGGCGTTCTGTCTACGGACGGGGTCTCGACTCGCTCACGCTGCGCGCGGGCTCGCTCACCCCTGGCCCGATGTGGGTCAGAAGTCCATGCCGCCAGACGGGTCGGCCGGCATGGCCGGAGCCTTCTCGGGCTTGTCGGCCACGACCGCCTCGGTGGTGAGGAACAGGCCGGCGATCGACGCGGCGTTCTGCAGCGCCGAGCGGGTGACCTTGGCCGGGTCGATGATGCCCTGCGCGAACATGTCGCCGTACTCGCCGGTGGCGGCGTTCAGGCCCTGGCCCGCGGGGAGCTCGGAGACCTTCGCGGCGACCACGCCCGGCTCGAGGCCGGCGTTGAGGGCGATCTGCTTCAGCGGAGCCTCGATCGCGACCTTGACGATGTTCGCACCGGTCGCCTCGTCACCCACCAGCTCGATGGTGTCGAGAGCCTTGGCCGCCTGGATCAGCGCGACGCCACCCCCGGGGACGATGCCCTCCTCGACGGCTGCCTTCGCGTTGCGGACGGCGTCCTCGATGCGGTGCTTGCGCTCCTTGAGCTCGACCTCGGTGGCCGCGCCCGCCTTGATGACGGCGACGCCGCCGGCGAGCTTGGCGAGGCGCTCCTGGAGCTTCTCGCGGTCGTAGTCGCTGTCGGTGTTCTCGATCTCGCGACGGATCTGCGTGACGCGACCCTCGATCTGGTCTGCCTCGCCGGCGCCCTCGACGATCGTGGTCTCGTCCTTGGTGACGATGACCTTGCGCGCACGGCCGAGCAGGTCGAGCGTGGCGTTCTCCAGCTTGAGGCCGACCTCTTCGGTGATGACCTGACCACCGGTGAGGATCGCGATGTCCTGCAGCTGCGCCTTGCGACGGTCGCCGAAGCCGGGGGCCTTGACGGCGACCGACTTGAAGATGCCGCGGATCTTGTTCAGCACGAGCGTCGCGAGAGCCTCGCCCTCGACGTCCTCGGCGATGATGACGAGCTCCTTGCCGTCCTGGATCACCTTGTCGACGACCGGCAGCAGGTCCTTGATGTTGCCGATCTTCTGGTTGGCGATCAGGATGTACGGGTCTTCGAAGACGGCCTCCTGACGGTCGGGGTCCGTGACGAAGTAGGGGTTCAGGTAGCCCTTGTCGAAGCGCATGCCCTCGGTGAGCTCGAGCTCGGTGCCGAAGGTCTGCGACTCCTCGACGGTGACGACGCCCTCCTTGCCGACCTTGTCGATCGCCTCGGCGATGAGCTCGCCGATCGCCGGGTCTGCGGCGGAGATGGACGCGGTGGCGGCGATCTCCTCCTTCGACTCGATCTCCTTGGCGTTCGCCAGCAGCTGGTCGGTGATGGCGGCGACGGCCTTCTCGATGCCCTTCTTCAGGCTGATCGGGTCGGCGCCGGCGGCGACGTTGCGGAGGCCCTCGCGGACCAGCGCCTGCGCCAGCACGGTGGCGGTGGTGGTGCCGTCACCCGCGACGTCGTCGGTCTTCTTGGCGACCTCCTTGACGAGCTCCGCGCCGATCTTCTCGTACGGGTCGTCGAGCTCGATCTCCTTGGCGATGGACACGCCGTCGTTCGTGATCGTGGGGGCGCCCCACTTCTTCTCGAGCACGACGTTGCGGCCGCGCGGGCCGAGGGTCACCTTGACGGCGTCGGCCAGGGTGTTCAGGCCGCGCTCGAGGCCGCGACGGGCCTCCTCATCGAAAGCGATGATCTTTGCCATGAGTGTGTCGTCCCTCCTGGACGTAGGCGTTGGGGTTTAGCACTCACTGACAGCGAGTGCTAACGCCATTCTGGCACTCGCCCCCTGAGAGTGCAAGCCGCCCTGCGCTACTTCGACGCGGCGCCGTCGACGCCGATCACGACCGTCAGCTGCTTGGCACCCGAGTCGTTGAACTTCGCGTAGAAGTCGCTCTTCTCGACCTCGGCGCCCCCGAGGGCGTCGGCGAGACCGAGCGCGGCCGACTGGTCGGCGTCGGCCACGTAGAACACGGTCGTCTTCGGGAAGTCCGTGCTCGCGCCGTCGGTGCTGAGGATCGTCTTGTCCGTCCATCCCGCCGAGATCAGCTTCTCGCGCACCTGCGCCAGGCGCTCCTTGTCGCCGGAGGCGTTGAAGATCATCACCGTGTAGCTGGTGTCGACCTTCCCCTCCTCGGGGAGCGGCGTCTGCGTCGCCGCGGGCTCCGTGCCGAAGGAGATGCGGTCCATCGCGACCAGTGCCCCGAAGATCCCGATCCCGGCGAGCACCACGACGGCGACGGCGGACCACAGCAGGACGATGCCGCCGCGCATCCCGGGGGCCTCGGCCCGGTGCGCTCCGACGCGGCCCGTGGAGCGGGGGACGTCGTCGAATCGATCACGCGAGGGCTTGGACACCCCTCGATGCTAGGGCATACGCTCAGCGACTCCTGGGAGGATCATCCGACGAAACCGCGCATCCTCGTGGTGCGGCGCGCGGCGCGGGTGTCGCGGATGCGGCGCAGCCGGCGCACGAGGAGAGGGTCGTGCTCGAGGGCCTGCTCCGTGTCGATGAGCCGCCCGAGAAGCTGGTAGTACCGCGCGGGGCTCATCCCCAGCTCGGACCGGATCCGTTCCTCCTTCGCTCCCCCGTGGCGCGGCCATGCCGCCTCCAGGGCGAGGATCGCGCGGTCGCGATCCGTGAGGTCTCCGAGCATGGCCTCAGGCTACGCGGCGGACCCCGATCCGCCGGTGCGCCACTCCCACCAGCGCCCCAACGGGTCGGATGCGGCGCGCACCTCGCCGTCCAGCGCGACCGCGGAACCGGGCCACGTCCCGGCGTCGATCGCCGGACACCAGGCATCGTGCAGCCCCGGAGCGTCGATCGTGATCCAGCGGGCGCGCAGCCGGCGGATCCGCTCGATGAAGGCCGTCCGCCGCGCGCGCGGCAGGTAGACGAGCACGCCGGGGGTGGTGACCACCAGGGTCGCCCCGGCCGGCGCCTGTGCGGCCAGGCGCTCCAGCTCGTCCTCCGCGTCCCCGGCCACGAGGAGCGGAGGATCGGCGGCGGCGATGTCGAGGGCGGCGGCGATCCTCTCCTCCCGGCCCTCCTCCCCCGGCCAGACCAGCCCGCGCAGCCAGGCCCGATCCGCGGGTTCCCGGGCGTCGAGCGGGGCGAGGTCGATCCCCGCGCGCCACACGACCTCCGGCATCCGCAGCGCCGGCAGCGGACCGTCGACCCGGCTGCTCAGCGTCACCGCGGAGGCGCCGTCCCGCGGGTCGAGGGCCGTGCGGGTCGCGCCTCCGGCGTCTGTGAGCCGATAGGAGTAGCGATCAGGGTAGAGGCAGAGACCCGCGGAGGCGCCCACCTCGAGCAGCGCGATCGGGCCCTCGATCTCGGAGAGCACCGGAAGCAGGGGCGCCAGTCGCAGCGGCTCATTGGTCTGGATGCTGCGGCGGGAGCACTCCGCGACAACCTCGTCCGCCCGGGAGACGACGAGGTCGCGCCACGCGGGGAAGCCGCCGACCGGCGCGCCCAGCATCCGGGTCACTGCGAAGACGAGCGGGGGCTGGCGGTGCTGCTCCGGGATCCGCACGAGCACGTCCTGCACCCCCGCATCGGAGACGACGCCCGCGGCCCACTCCGCGTACACGTCGCTGCGCCCCGGCGCCTCCTCGCGCGCGAACCGGTCGTAACGGGTGCGGACGTCGTCGTGCGCGCTGCGTGCCGTGTCCATCCGTCCATTCTCGCCCGCGGGCACCGCGGAGGAGGGAGAATGGAGGCATGTCCTATCGCGTGAACAAGTCCGACTCCGAGTGGCACGACGAGCTCGGCGACGCCGAGTACGCCGTGCTGCGCGAGGCGGCGACCGAGAGGCCCTGGACCGGCGAGCTGCTCGACGAGAAGAGGGACGGCCTGTACCGCTGCGGCGCGTGCGGCGCCGAGCTGTTCCAGAGCGGGACGAAGTTCGACAGCGGATGCGGATGGCCGAGCTTCTACGAGTCGGTGCGCCCCGAGGCGGTCGAGCTCATCGAGGACACGAGCCTGGGAATGGTGCGCACCGAGGTGCGCTGCGCCGCGTGCGGATCCCACCTCGGGCACGTCTTCCCCGACGGCTTCGGCACCCCGACCGGTGACCGCTACTGCATGAACTCTCTCGCGCTGACGTTCGCCCCCGACGAGTCGTGAGCGCCCTCGACGCGGTCCGCGCGCGGCAGTCCTGGTCGAAGGTCACCGAGGACTCACCGACGCGCGACGAGCTCCTGCCGCTGGTGGCCGCCGCCGGGCGCGTGGCCGATCATTCGTCGCTGCGCCCCTGGCGCCTCATCGAGCTGCGCGGCGAGGACCGGGAGCGCCTCGGCGCCGCGATCGCGAAGGCGAACGGCGACGACTCCCCCTCCGCGAAGCCGTTGCGCGCCTCCCTGCTGATCGCCGTCGTCGCCAGCTACCGCAAGAGCGACAAGGTGCCCCGCTGGGAGCAGGAGGCCGTCGCCTCCGGCGTCGCGCACACGCTGAGCCTGCTGCTCGACGAGGCGGGCTGGGGCGTCATCTGGCGCACCGGTGGCTACACCCGCTCGAAACCGGTCGCCAAGGCACACGGCCTCGGCAAGGACGAGGAGCTGCTCGGCTGGCTGTACGTCGGCGGCAGGCCCGAGGGCAAGGAGCCGGGACGGCGCAAGGCCGTCGATGCGGAGGAGCTCCTCGACCGGATGCCCGAGAAGGGCCGCAAGAAGGACAAGAAGAAGCCGAAGCGCTGACGGGAGCGATGTCCGCGGCCGGGACTACCCTGACGACATGCGCGCGAGCTACGGCCTCGAGGAGAGGAGCCTCTCGTTTGCGCCAGTTACGGGCTCGACTCGACGCTTGATGATCACGACTATCGGGCGTTCATCGACGCCTCGGTACTCGGGAGATTTCGCATCCGTTTCATTCTGCCCTTCGATCAACACCCGCTCCGAGCGGCTAGAGGCCCGGAGCCTCACCGGCGGGAGATGCAGAAGCGTCCATCACTGGTTCGATCTGGTGCTACCGCGGAAGGCACTCAACCGCCGAACAGGCTCGAACTGTTTCTCGTCACCAAGAGCAAGAGCAACTGCGCGATGGCCGTCGCGGCGACGATCACCGCAACGGAGGTCGTGCGCCGTCGCCGCGTCGCCTCCTCTGCACGCAACAGATACACCGCACTGATCCCGACCCCCAAAGCGGGCCCCGCGACCACGGGAAGAATGGGGACGAAGGACAAGGCCATCCACCCCTGTCCCAAAGAGAAGAGGAACGGTAGCCACAACTTAGCGATGGTGCCAAGCAGGGCCGGAGCGCCGGTGATGATGGATACAGCGAGGAGCCAGCCTGCGTCGGCGCTCTCATCGAGAGGACCTGCCGCGACGTGCAGTGCGAGAGCGCTTCCTACGACGACCGACATCGCCAAATACAACATTGTTGGGTCGAAGCTGTCGGGATCGCTCCAGAAGAATGGCCGCAGCCCCGCGAGGACGGTCACAGTCAATGCCGCACAGCACACGGCCACGAGCAACACGACCAAGGTCCTGCGCATAGCGTGCCGTGATGGGGTCGCTTCAGGCGAGTTCAGCACCCAGCCACCTTAGTCATCACAGCTCGGCGAGCGCCCGGATGGCGTCCGCGAAACCGAGACCAACCGCACTCCGCAAGTCTCAGGAGCCTGGTCGATCTACTCCGCGCTGGCGGCAAACTCCTCATCCAGGAGCCTCCGCGACGCTGGTATGCGCAGCGTCGTCGACGCGCAGGTGATGATCTCTTCGGCTCCGGAAGTGCGACGGGTGCTGTGTACCTTGGTGCGTATGGCGTCTGAAGACGGAATCGATGCAGATCTTGTGCGCTTTTTGATCGCGGAACAGTTCCCGCAGTGGTCTGATCTGCCCGTTCAGCCGGTCGAGAAACAGGGATGGGACAACCGAACGTTCCGTCTCGGCGAGACTCTCGCTGTCCGTCTCCCCAGCGCCGATGGGTACGTGGACGGCCTGATTCGGGAGGAACGGACTCTCGCAACACTCGGACCGCAACTTCACGTCGCCGTTCCACGGGTTGTCGCGACCGGCGCACCGTCGGCCGCGTTCGGGCGCCCCTGGTCTGTGCGCCCCTGGATCGAGGGACGGACTCTGGCGTCCGTCGCGCCAGGCGATCGAGTCTCCGCGATCACGGGCCTTGCGGATGCTCTGGCTGAGTTGCAGGCGTGCAGCACTGCGGACGGGGCCTGGGCGGGGTACACGTCGGCGTACCGCGGGTGCCACGTGAGTGTCCTTGGCGAAGGTGTGCAGCGTGCTCTCAATGATCTGCCGCAGGAACTTGCCGATGGGTGCAGGGCGCTCTGGCGGACGGCGGTGACCACCGTCTGGAGTGATCCACCCGTATGGATTCATGGCGACGTGTCTCCCGGGAACGTGCTGTACGACGACGCTGGTCGACTCGTCGCCCTCATCGACTTCGGTCAGACCTGTGTGGGCGATCCGGCTTGCGACCTCGCGTTTGCATGGCTCAGCTGCACCGGCCACGAGCGGGGCGCGTTCCGCGACCGGCTAGCCGTGTCGGACGACACCTGGATTCGCGGTGCAGCCTGGGCGCTCTGGAAGGCCTTGATCAGCTCGGAAGAGACCATGGCGACCACGTACGGTCGCGACCGGCTGACTGTGATCCGTGACGTCGCAGCCTTGATACGACGCGACTAGATCGACTGCTATTGCCGCTTCGGGGAGGGACAGCGACGGCGAGCGGTAGCCGGTCGCCGATGCCAATGGGCGACCTGCTGTTGCGGTTGAGGACGAAGCGGATCCGCCCTCGGCGTCCTCGAAACCCGCCATACACTCGCAAGGAGACCTCGCCGAGATCTCTGAGGAGATGGAATCATGGACTCGCCCGTCGCTCGCGTGAAGCAGGCTGCGCCTCCGCTACCGTCGGCATGGGAGGACGACGGCGGTCGGTCCGTCCTGAGGTTCGCGGGTGTCGCGATGCGCCTGCGCACGCTCGCGCTAGCGATCATCGGAACGATCCTCATCGGCGCCCCGTTCGGCATCGCGCTGATCTTCGTCTTCAACGACATCGCGCACATCCCCGCCCGCGGCGCGAGCGTCGTCGCAGGAACCCTCATCGGCATCCCACTCACCTTGCTGCTCATGCTGATCGTGCGTCGCCGCACCAGGACATGCACCGTCTCGTTCGGCTCTGACGAACTGCAGGTCGAGATCGACGGCGGGCAGCGCACGGTGATCGCATACCAAGACCTGACGTTCCTCCGCTGGGTCTGCGATACCGAGTATGCGCGCATCGTGATCCACAGAGAAGACGGCGTCTCCGCGTCCGTGCTCGCCGGTGTCGCCAGAGTCCCGAAAGGACAATCCCCGACACTCCCGTCGTTGCCCGCTCAGGTGATCCTACGGCTCGAAGAGGCGGGCCTCTCCCCGCGGAAGGGCCGGCGGATCGGCATCACCAGCTTCCGCCGCGAGAGCTCCGCTGAACGTTCAGAAGGCGACCACGTTAGCAGCGCGTAGGGGCACGGGCTCACCGAGCGGTTCCAGAGCCCCTGTGGCGTCGAGCACGTCGCCTGCGGGGGCGATGGCGAAGCTGGTCGGTCCGGCGATGCCGCGGGATTCGTGGCCGATGAGCGAGAGCCGCCCGGAGCCGGAGTCGACGCGGTACGTGGCGATCGTCTGCGATCCGCGGTTGGACGCGTAGAGGAACCGGCCGGATGGGTGCAGCGCGATTTCCGCTGCGCTCTGGGGTCCGCTGTGTCCTTCCGGGGGCGGGGGCGATCATCTGCACGATCTCCCCGATGGCGCCCATGTCCGGGTCCTCCGAAGCGAAGCTGGGTGAACTGGCGGAACCTCCAACGCGCGTCCGCGCGGGCGGACACCTCGATCTCTCGCACCGCATCGTCCAGGCTACGTTCCGGCGTTTGCGCAAGAAGGCGCGCCACAAGAAGCACATCGATGTCCCCTATAAGATCCTCGAGGCTGAACCGTCCCGTCCCTGCTCCGACGTGCTGCGCGATCCAAGCGCGTACGTTGCCGGGACTCCCCGCGTTCTCGAAATGCTCGTGTCGCCGTTGCGGCGAGGCTACTAGGACGTGTTGATCAAGGCTGGTTTGGTTGATTTTCTGGCTGCGGGGGCCAGTAACGTTGAGGGGTGACAGATGTTCTGATCGCCGCTCAGGATGCGCTGCGCTCCGCTGGGTGGGAGTACCATCCTGCGGCGGTGCCTGCGTCGTTGCCCGAGCGGCTCGACACGCTACCGGCTGATGTTGTTTCGTGGGTATCGTCCTTCACCCTCCTGGCGAGCCCGGACGAGACCTCCTGGTTCCTTTGCGTCGCGGACTTTGCTGATGCGAGTGACAGTGCGTATGCGTGGAACGAGTTCGAACTCCTGAGCCGTGATTCGGCTTTGACATCTGACGAGCTTGAAGCGATTTCGTCGTTTTGGGCGTCTCATCGCCCGATTCTCATGTCCGTACGCGATGGCGAGTATGCATACCTTGCTGTGCGTACTGACGGGGTTGTCGTCTACGGGGCCGAACCCGAGTTCGAAAAAGCCCTTCCCGTCGCGGATAGTTTCACCAGACTGCTGGAGATGATTGCTCGGGGGGTCATCTCAGACGATAACGTCCACTCGCTGCTGTTTGATCACAGGGATTGAACGGGGCGTCGCTTGTCGCCCCATCAACGCGAATTCGTCGACGCTGTGGGCGTTGTCCGGTGAGTAGCCATCTTCGGACATGCCCTAGCTGGGGCGCAGCGAGACGATGATCGCGGCCGGTCGCACCGGGGACCCGGATCGCATTCAGCGTCTCAGCAAGCATGATGGTGTCCGTTACCTGACCTCCAGTGAGAACGAACGCCAGCGGTCGGCCTTTGCCGTCACAGACCAAGTGTGTCTTCGTCGTCAGCCCGCCGCGGGAACGCCCGATCGCATGGTCAGGCGGCAAGTCGTCGGGCGGCAGCCCCGAGGGCAAGGAGCCGGGACGGCGCAAGGCCGTCGATGCGGAGGAGCTCCTCGACCGGATGCCCGAGAAGGGCCGCAAGAAGGACAAGAAGAAGCCGAAGCGCTGACGGGAGCGATGTCCGCGGCCGGGACTACCCTGACGACATGTGCGCGAGCTACGGCCTCGATCCCCGATTCACCGACTCCGAGCTCATCGACGCCGCCGACGAGGCGCTGCTCGAAGAGCTGAGGGTCTGGGCGGAGAAGAACGCCGGAGAGACGCTGCGTCCCACCGGCCGCAACCTGCAGAACCTCAACCCCCTCGTCGCCCCCGGTGACGAGGGGCCCGCGCTGCTCCCCGGCTGGTGGGGCTTCCTCGTCGACGGCGCTCCCGCACGGTTCCCCTCGATCAACACGCGTTCGGAGCGACTGCAGGATCGCCCCGGCGGATTGCGCTCCCGGGCGATCGTGCCCTCGACGGGATGGTTCGAGCTGCAGAAGCCCCAGCGGGTGTGGCACGAGTTCGGGCTCGGGGCGGGCGTGCTGTTCGGAATGGCGGCCGTCACCCAGCGCGGTCGCGCCGCGGACGGCGGCTGGCACACCTGCTACTCCGTCGTCATGCGTCCGGCGCCGCCGCAGGTTGCGCACATCCACGACCGCGTCCCGCTGCTCATCCCGCCGGACTTCGCCGGCGACTGGCTCGACGGCGAAGGGACCAGGGAGCTCATCGACGAGGCGCTGCTCGCCGCGGCGGCGATCGACGAGCGCATCACGGTCGAGCCCCGCGACGACGACAAGGGCGACGGGATGCTCTTCTGACCGTCTGAGGTCAGTGCGCGTGGGCGTGCGTGCGACGGCGTGCGCGGCGCGCATCCCACCAGCGGTGGAAGGCGCGCAGGAGGAACGCGACGACATGGCGCAGCGCGATGCCGGCCGCCCCCGCGAGAACCGCGATCAGCGCGATCCGGGGGTCACCGAGGTCGAGGTCGAAGATCCTGCGCCCGAGCGGGGTGAGGATCACGGTCAGCATCCCGCCGATCATGGCGCCGACGAGGACGACCTTCCACGGACGGTACGGACGCGCCACGGACAGCAGCACCGAGAAGGCGACGATGATGAGCGCGGTGAAGCTGGCGGTCGACGTCGCCACCTGGTGCTCCGGCCCGCCGCCCGCCACCGACCGCGCCACCAGGTAGGCGCCGTAGGCGGCCGCAGCAGCGCCGAACCCGCCGGGGATCGCCGCGTCGAGCACGCGCTGCACGAAGCCGTCCTTCGCGCGCGCGGTGTTCGGGGCGAGTGCGAGGAAGAATGCCGGGATGCCGATCGTGAACCACGAGATCAGCGTCACGTGCCGGGGCAGGAACGGGAAGGGCACGGCGGTGAGGGCGATCGCGAGCGCGAGCAGGATCGAGTAGAGGGTCTTGGTGAGGAACAGGGTCGCGACGCGCTCGATGTTGCCGATCACGCGACGGCCCTCGGCGACGACGTGGGGAAGCGTGGCGAACGAGTTGTCCAGGAGCACGATGCGGGCGACGGCGCGGGCCGCGGGCGAGCCGGATCCCATCGCCACGCCGACGTCGGCGTCCTTGAGGGCGAGCACGTCGTTGACGCCGTCGCCGGTCATCGCGACGGTGCGCCCGTCGCCCTGGAGCGCGTGCACGATCGCGCGCTTCTGCGTCGGAGTCACCCTGCCGAACGTCGAGTGGTCCCGGATCGCGGCGTCGAATCCCTCCGCGTCGACGTCGAGCCGACGCGCGTCGATCGCCGCCTCCGCCCCGGGGATGCCGACGCCCGCGGCGATCGCGGACACCGCCGCCGGGTTGTCCCCGGAGACCACCTTGAGATCGACGCCCTGGTCGGCGAAGTAGGCGATCGCGCCGGGCGCCTCGGCACGGAGGCGCTGGTCCAGCTCGATGAGGGCGGTGGCGACGAGGCCGCCCGGCAGACCGTCCTCCGGCAGCGGCTCCGCGGTGCGGGCGAGGGCGAGCACCCGGATGCCCTCGACGGCGAGCGCGTCGCTGCGCTCCCGCATCTCGCCTTCACCGAGCAGCACATCGGGGGCGCCGAGCACCCAGGTGCCGGCATCCGTGCTCTGCACCGCCGCCCACTTGCGCGCGGAGGAGAACGCGATCGTGCGTTCGACCGGCAGCGGATCCGCCTCCACCGCTTCGAGGATCGCGAGCATGCTGGCGTTCGGCTTGCCCTCCGCGCCACCGATCGCGGCGAGCGCACGGCGCACGAGCGCAGCGTCGGCGTCCGCTGCATCGATCGCGCGCACCTTCATGCCGTCCTCGGTGAGCGTGCCGGTCTTGTCGGTGCAGACCACGTCCACGCGCGCCAGCTGCTCGATCGCCGGAAGGTCCTGCACCAGGCAGTTGCGCCGGCCGAGGCGGATCACGCCCACGGCCATCGCGACGCTCGTCATCAGCACGAGCCCTTCGGGCACCATCGGCACGAGGGCGGCGACGAGCCCGCGGATCGCCTGGGTCCAGGGCTGTTCGTTGCCCCAAACCTGGTTGAAGATCGTGAGCAGCCCCACCGGCACCAGCAGCCATGTGACGTAGAGGAGGATGCGGTCGATGCCCTGTCTCAGCTGGGACGACGGCTTCCGGAAGGAGGACGCCTCCTTCGCGAGGCGGCTCGCATACGCGTGCTCGCCGACGGCCGTGGCACGGAAGCGCGCGGATCCGGCGGCAACGAAGCTACCCGACATCACGGTGGATCCGATCTCGCCGACGACGGCCTCGGACTCTCCGGTGAGGAGGGATTCGTCGACTTCGAACCCGACGGCCTCGACGACCTCGCCATCGACCGGGATCTGATCGCCCGAGGCGACGAGCACGATGTCCCCGAGCACGATCTCGCTCGCATCGATCTCGCTCTCGCCCTCGGCCCGCTCGACGCGGGCGGGGGCACGATTGAGCAGAGCCAGCCGGTCCAGCGTCCGCTTGGCGCGGATCTCCTGCACCATCCCGACGACGCTGTTGACGATGATCAGCAGCGCGAACATGCCGTCGATCAGGTAGCCCGTGCCGAGGATCATCAGGAAAAGCACGAAATAGATGAGGTTGATCCGCGTGAAGACGTTGCTGCGGATGATGTCGCCGAAGCTGCGGCTGGTGCGGTCCTCGACCGTGTTCACCTCGCCGCGGGCGATCCGCTCCGCGACGTCCGCGGCAGTGAGAGGCGCGTATCGCGTCACCGCATCTCCCCTCCGAATCGAGCCGTCCTCACCCTACCGGGCGCGCCCTCCTAAACGGCTGGCCGGACGTGGATGCCCGTGGCGTGCCGTTTGGCCGTGGACGTGGAGGGTGCTTCGATGGCGGGATGGGGATGACCTGGCGGTTCCGGCCGAGCTCCGCCGCGGACGCGGCGTGGATGGCCGAGCTCCGCGCCGAGGTGCTGCGCACGGACCTGGAACGCGTGGGGGTGTTCGACGAGCAGAGGGTGCGGACGCGGTTCCTCGACGCCTTCGTCCCCGCGCACACCCGGGTGGTCGTCGCCGACGGGCAGGACGCGGGGCTCGTCGCGGTACGCCCGGAGGATGGCGCGCTGTGGATCGAGCACTTCTATCTCTCGCCGCGCTTCCAGGGACGTGGTCTGGGTGGGGAGGTGCTGGCCCGGATCCTACGGGAGGAGAGCGGACGCGCGGAGGCCTTCCGCCTGAACGTCCTGCAGGGCAGCGCCGCGAGGCGCCTGTACGACCGGCACGGCTTCCTCCCCTATGCGGAGGACGCCGTCGACGTCTTCATGGAGCGGGAGGCGAAGACTCCGGAACGTGCGTCCGGGGCATGTACCACTCCGTGAACTCCTCGGCCCGGCCCTCGTCGTCGAGCTGCACGATCCAGAGGTTCAGGTAGTCGCGCTCCGCCGGATAGGCCGTGTACCCCTGGACGACGAGCCAGCCCGCGTCCTCCCTGAGGATCCGCCAGCGGAACGTCCACGTCCCCGGCTCGTCGAAGTCCTCGAGCCATCCGTCCACGATCGCGTCCCTGCCGACCCTCGGCTCGGAGTCCGGACTGGAGAAGTACCGGGCGTTCTCGCCGAAGAGCGCGCCGATCCGCTCGGGATCGTTGGAACGCCACGCCTCGACGTACCCGGCCACCCAGTTCTCGCCTGCGCTCGTCATAGGAGCCTGCCTACTCCTCGCGCGCGGCAGCGTCAATGACACCGCGCCGCGACGTATCTCGGAGCCGACTACGGGACTCGAACCCGTAACCACCTGTTTACAAGACAGGTGCGCTACCAATTGCGCCAAGTCGGCGGGCGGCGCCGGGGCGCCGTGCTCCAGCCTCGATTGTAGGGCACGGGCGTCCACCCTCCCTGAGGACGGACGGTTGCGATGTCGGCGGCGCGGGGCAGACTGGATCCGTGCCGCCCCGTCTTCCCGTCCGCCGCATCGAGATGCATGCGCTCTCCCCCGCGCCGCTCGACGAATGGCCGGCGACGCTCCCACCCGTACGGCAGCTGCTCCGGGACGGGCTCGACCTGGGCCCGGTCACCGTGCTCACCGGGGAGAACGGCAGCGGCAAGTCGACGCTCATCGAAGGCATCGCAGTGGCCTTCGGGATGAACCCGGAGGGCGGGTCGACCGGCGCGACGCACCGCACGCGCGCGAGCGAGTCCGACCTCTCCGAGCACCTGCAGCTGGTCCGGGACGCCGGGGCGTCTCGGCGCGGCTTCTTCCTCCGCGCCGAGACGATGCACGGCTTCTACACGTATCTCGAGGAGGTCGGCATCGGCGGCCCCCTCCACACGCGCAGTCACGGGGAGTCGTTCCTCGACCTCGTCGACGAGCGGGAGCGCATCACGGGGCTGTGGATGCTCGACGAGCCGGAGTCGGCGCTGTCCGTCTCCGGCTGCCTGGCCCTGATCGCGAAGCTGCGCGACTTCGTGTCCCGCGGCTCGCAGGTCATCCTGTCCACCCACTCGCCCATCCTGGCCGCGTATCCAGGGGCGACGCTCTACGAGGTCGGCGACTGGGGTCTGCGCCGCTGCGAGTACGACGACCTCGATCTGGTGCGCACGTGGCGCAGCTTCCTCGACTCGCCGGAGAGGTACCTGCGGCACCTCTCGCCCTGATCCGACCGTCAGTCGGTCGCGGGGTCGTCCGTCGCCGGCGGCGTCGTGGCCCCAGGCGTGGGGGTCGACGTCGGCGTGGGGGTCGGCGTCGGAGTGGACGTGCCGTAGTAGGCGTCGCTCGACAGCGTGAGGATGAACTGCGAGAACTCCGCCGGGTCCTTCATCGAGCCGACGTAGGTCTGGCCGTTCGCGACGATCATCGGCGCATCGCCGAGGACCGCCTTCTTCGTGCCGGGCAGCGGCCCCTCGGTCGCGCGGGCCGTGGCGTCCTTGGCCCAGGAGATGAAATCGCCGTTCTGGATGCAGGAGCGCACCTTCTTGGCGTTGTCCACGCCCACGGCGCCGGCCAGGTCGGCCAGTTCGGTGTCGCTGCGCCCGTCACTGTCGACGGCGGGCTGCGAGGTGAGCAGCTCGTGGTTGTAGTCGTAGAAGTGCTTCGGCGCGTAGGTCGCGACGCAGGCGGACGCCGCCGCCGCGCGCAGCGAGTACTTCGTGCCGTTCGAGCTGGCGGTGAGGAGCGCCACCGGGTGGTAGGTGACCTTGACCGCGCCCTCGGAGATCCAGCCGGCCAGCTGGCGGGCGTTGGCCCGCTCGAACTCCCCCGCGCCCGGAGACAGGTAGTCCACGTAGATGTGGATGTCGACGGCGTCGGCGGCCGACTTCTCCGTTCCGAGCGCGTCGGCGGTCTGCGTGGCGCCCGGCGTGGGCGTCGGGGCCGGCTGCTGCTGCGGCGTCGACACCGAGACCTCGGTCACCGGCACGCCGTCGCCGTCCATGCCGGAGGGCTGCAGCAGCGGCTTCGACACCGTCGAGCCGACCGCCCAGGCGACGGCGGTCCCGATCGCCCCGACCGCCACGACGGCGACCAGGCCGATGATGATCCGACGCATCAGACGCGCACGGGACTGCTGGGCGTGCACCTGCTGCGCCTTCTCCCGCACCGCGTCGCGCGAAGCGCTGGCTGCGGGGACGTTCGGCGTTTCGTCGCTCGACATCGTTCCTCTTGAGAGTTCGGGTTGGGGGTGGGCGCCCCCGTCCGCCGGAAGCGGCACCGGATTCGATGTTAACCAGGCAGCCTGAGAAATACCCAGACAACGGCTTCCATGCAATACTGATCTCGGCCCGATGAGGGGCCACGGCGGGGCAATCCGCCGCTTCCATTCACAACGGATCGTCCGGCACGTACCTGCCGGTGAAGGAGAAACCGATGGCAACCGTAACTTTCGACGACGCCACCCGCCTCTACCCCGGCGGCACCCGCCCCGCGGTCGACAAGCTGAACATCGAGATCGCCGACGGCGAGTTCCTCGTTCTCGTCGGCCCCTCCGGTTGCGGAAAGTCCACCTCGCTGCGCATGCTCGCCGGCCTCGAAGAGGTCAACGCCGGCCGCATCCTCATCGGCGACCGCGACGTCACCGACGTCCCGCCGAAGGACCGCGACATCGCGATGGTGTTCCAGAACTACGCGCTGTACCCGCACATGACCGTCGCCGAGAACATGGGCTTCGCCCTGAAGATCGCCGGCGTCGGCAAGGAGGAGCGTGCGGCCCGCGTGCTCGAGGCCGCGAAGCTGCTCGACCTCGAGGAGTATCTCACCCGCAAGCCGAAGGCCCTCTCGGGCGGTCAGCGTCAGCGCGTCGCCATGGGTCGCGCGATCGTCCGCCAGCCGCAGGTGTTCCTCATGGACGAGCCGCTGTCGAACCTCGACGCCAAGCTCCGCGTCCAGACCCGTACCCAGATCGCCTCGCTGCAGCGCCGTCTCGGCGTCACCACGGTCTACGTCACCCACGACCAGACCGAGGCCCTCACCATGGGTGACCGCATCGCCGTGCTCAAGGACGGCCTCCTGCAGCAGGTCGGCTCGCCGCGCGACCTGTACGAGAACCCGAGCAACGTCTTCGTCGCGGGCTTCATCGGCTCGCCGGCGATGAACCTGTTCCCCGTCGACCTCGCCGAGGGCGGCATCCGCTTCGGCTCCAAGGTCGTCCCGACCGAGGCCTCCGCCACCGGCAAGGCCAGCGGCAACCAGGTCACCATCGGCATCCGCCCCGAGGACATCGTGGTCTCCCCCGAGGACGGCCAGGGCCTCGAGGTCACGGTCGACCTGGTCGAGGAGCTCGGCGCCGACGGCTACCTGTACGGCCACTCGGAGATCGACGGCAAGCGCACCGACATCGTCGCGCGCGTCGACGGCCGCCGTCACCCGAACGCGGGCGACAAGATCACCCTCGCGCCGGTCCAGGGTCACGTGCACCTGTTCGACATCGAGTCGGGCGAGCGCCTGAACGAGAAGCCGATCGTCTCGGCCTGACCACCGGCCAGACAGATAACGCAGTCCTTCGCGGCGCGGGTCGACCACACGGTCGCCCGCGCCGCGTCGTCTCCCGGGAGGTTTCATGTCGGACGCCCTGCGGATCACCGCAAGCACGGTCGACCCCGGTCTGCTCGGCCTGCCGTGGGCGATCCCGCTGGCGAAGTGGCCGAGCGAGCACATCGTCTCGCTGCCGAAGGGCCTCTCCCGGCACCTGGTGCGCTTCGCCGACCTGTCCGGACGTGTCGTCGCCGTGAAGGAGACGACCGCCGAGATGGCGCAGCGCGAGTACGACATGCTCGGGAACCTCGCCCGGCTCGACGTCCCCTGCGTGAGCAGGGTCGCCGTGATCGCCGGGAGGACGGATGCCGAGGGGCGGCCGCTGCCCGCCGCGCTCGTCACCTCGCACCTGAGGTTCTCCATGCCCTATCGCGCGCTGTTCACGCGCGTGCTGCGACCCGACACCGCCACCCGTCTCGTCGACGCGCTGGCCCTGCTGCTCGTGCGGCTGCACAACGTCGGCTTCTACTGGGGCGACGTCTCGCTGTCGAACACGCTGTTCCGCCGTGACGCCGGGGCGTTCGCGGCCTATCTCGTCGACGCCGAGACGGGAGAGCTGCACGAGGAGGGGCTGACCGACGGGCAGCGCGCCTACGATCTCGATCTCGCCCGCACCAACATCGCCGGCGAGATCCTCGACCTCGCCGCGGGTGGCCGCCTCGAACGCGGCGTCGACGCGGTCGCGATCGCCGACGGCATCGTCTCCTCCTACACGGCGCTGTGGGCGGCGCTCACCGACGAGGAGTCGTTCTCCGCGAACGAGACCTGGCGCATCACCGAGCGGGTGGAGCGACTGAACGCCCTCGGCTTCGACATCGACGAGATGTCGATGAACACCACGGCCGACGGGGCGGTCGTGCACATCCAGCCGAAGGTGGTGGACGCCGGGCACCATCAGCGGCGCCTCATCCGCCTCACCGGCCTCGACGTCGAGGAGAACCAAGCCCGGCGCCTGCTCAACGATCTCGACGAGTTCCGTGCACGTTCGTCCAAACACTGGGCCGACGAGGAGATGTACGCCCACGAGTGGCTCACCCGCGTGTTCGAGCCCGTCGTGCGCGCGATCCCCTACGACCTGCGCGCGAAGCTGGAGCCGGCGGAGGTCTTCCACCAGGTGCTCGAGCATCGCTGGTACCTGTCTCAGGCGCAGGGGCGCTCGGTGCCGCTCGCCGAGGTGCTGACGAGCTACATCAACGAGGTGCTGCGACATCGCCGCGACGAGGCGACCATCATGGGCCCGCCGACCGAGACGATGAGCCTGCCCGTCGTGACCGGAGCGGTCGAGGTGTCGGACGACAGCGGCTCGATCGACTGGCGCGATCTGGTGTGACCGCTCGCCCTGCGGCGGCGACGCTCTCTGTGCAGAAGCGCCGATGAGCGCGCCTCCAGGATGCGCTCATCGGCGGCCTGCCGCGGATGCGGTCGTGCTCAGTAGCCGACGGTGAAGCGGTCGCGGTGGTGCTTCGGGGCCTCGATCTCGTCGACGACGGCGATCGCGAAGTCGGCGCCGGAGATGAACGAGCCCCCTTCTTCGTCGCGCACCACCACGGCACCCCCAGTGCGGTAGCCGCCGGTGCGCTCCCCCTCCGCCCACGGCCCGAAGACCTCGGCCGGGTGGATGAGGAACCAGTCGAGCGACGCGTCGGACTGCTGGAGCAGCTCGAGGGAGTCGACGCCCACCTGCGCCTCGTGCTTGTACTCCTCGGGGAAGTCGAGGTCGATCAGGCGAGGCCCGCCCTCCGCGCTCAGGCTGCCTCCGGCGCCGCCCACGACGCCGAGTCGCGTCGGGGTGCCGGCGAGCTTCGCGATGAGGCCGCGCAGCACGTCGAGCACCGCGTTCTCCATGTCGCCGCGCGGCGACAGCGACGAGACCACGGCGTCGGCGCCGGCGAACACGTCGCCGAGGGCGTCCAGGTCGAGCACGGAGCCCTGCACGTAGACGACGCCGTCGATAGGCGCCTCCGGTGCGCGGCGGGAGATCACGGTGACCTCGTTGCCGCGGCTGACGGCCTCCCGGGCGATGTGCGCTCCGGCGTAGCCGGTTCCTCCGATGACGACGATGCGGGACATGGTGATTCCTCTCCTCAGAGCTGATCCGGCCGGGTCATCGGCCGGAGGCGTGCGCGCCGATCAGCGGCGCACCGGTGGAAACGCCGTGCTCCCGATGCCCATTCCTCGGGTGGGAATCCGTGCACTCTCAGTCAAGCGCGGCGCGCAGCGTCGACACCTGGTAGAGCGCGACGGAGGCGGCGATCCCCGCGTTCAGCGACTCGGTGGCCGCGGAGATCGGGATCGAGACGATCTGGTCGCACGTCTCGGTGACGAGCCGCGAGAGGCCCTTGCCCTCGGAGCCCACCACGATCACGACCGGGCGGTCCGCCAGCTCGAGCGCCGGCAGAGCGACGTCTCCCTCGCCGTCGAGCCCCAGCACGAACACGCCCTGCTTCTTGAACTCCTTGAGCTGCGTGGTGAGGTTCGCGGCGAGCGCGACGGGGAGACGTGCCGCGGCTCCCGCGCTGGTCTTCCACGCGGCGGAGTTCACGCTCGCCGAGCGGCGCTGCGGCAGGATGATGCCGTGGCCGCCGAAGGCCGCGGCCGAACGGATGATCGCCCCGAGGTTGCGCGGATCGGTGATGCCGTCGAGAGCGATGAACAGCGGGGTCTCCCCGCGGTCGATCACCTGCTCGAGAAGGTCCTGCGGGTGCGCGTACTCGTACGGCGGCACCTTGAGCGCGACGCCCTGATGCACACCGTCGAAGCCGGCCATCCGGTCGAGCTCCTGCCGGGTGACCTCGAGCACAGGGATCTCGCGGTGCCGCGCGATCGCCAGCATCTCCTTCACACGGTCGTCCATCTCCACCCGCTGGGCGATGTACATCGTCGTCGCCGGGATCTTCGCACGCAGCGCCTCGAGCACCGAGTTGCGTCCGGTGACGGTCTCGGTGTCGTCGGTCGACTTGGCGCGCGACTGCCGGTTGACGTTCCCCGGCTGCGGACGCTGACCGGGGCGGCCCTTGCCGCCGGCCGCGGAATAGCGCTCCTGGGCGGCCTTGCGCTTGCCGGCGACGTGCCAACTGCGGTCCTCGGCCTTGGGTGTGGGCCCCTTGCCCTCGAGCGCCTTGCGGCCGTTGCCGCCGGTGCCCTTGGTGGCGCCCTTCTTCTTGCTGTTGCCCGCTCCCGGGCGGCCAGGCTTAGCCATCGATGCTCCAATGCGTTCCGTCCGGAGTGTCCTCCAGAGTGATGCCCGCCGCGCCGATCGCATCGCGGATGCGGTCGGCGGCGGGCCAGTCCTTGTCAGCGCGCGCCTGCGCACGCTGGGTGATCATCTCCTGAACGAGCGCATCGAGCGCGGACGCCGCCGCACCTGCGCCGTCCGTGCGCCACTGCGGGGTGTTCGGATTGATGCCGAGGACGTTCGTCATGAGGATGACGTCCATCACGTCCTGCTTCGCCTCCTCGTTCCTGCCGGCATCGAGGAGGGCGTTGCCCGAGCGGATGCTGCCGTGGATCGCGGCGAGCGCGCGGGGAACGGCCAGGTCGTCGTCCATCGCCTCGACGAACTCGGTCGGCAGTCCTTCACGCCACTGCGACATGCCGGGGTTGGCGAGACGCTGCCCGCGTTCCAGGAACGAGCGGATGCGCCCGAGAGCCGTCTCGGCCTCGGCCCAGGACGACTCCGACAGGTCGAGCCCCGAGCGGTAGTGCGCCGCCGCGAGCGCGTAGCGGACGACGAGCGGATCGTGGTCGGCGAGCACGTCGGCGGCGAGGGTGAAGTTGCCGAGCGACTTCGACATCTTCTGCCCGGCGACCGTCACGAGCCCGTTGTGCACCCAGTACCGCGCGAAGCCGTCGCCCGCCGCGGTGGACTGGGCGAGCTCGTTCTCGTGGTGGGGGAAGCGCAGGTCCAGGCCTCCGCCGTGGATGTCGAACTCGGGGCCGAGGTAGCGCCGCGACATCGCCGAGCACTCGATGTGCCACCCCGGGCGTCCCGGGCCCCAGGGCGAGTCCCACACCGCATCGGCGGGCTCCCCGGGCTTGGCGCCCTTCCAGAGCGCGAAGTCCTGCGGAGCGCGCTTGCCGCGCGGGTCGGCGTCCTCCGCCGCCTCCATCGCGTCCACCGACTGATGCGTCAGCGCACCGTAGGCGGGCCAGGAGCGCACATCGAAGTAGACGTCGCCCGATCCGTCCGGCGCGGGGTAGGCGTGACCGCGCTCGATGAGCCGGGCGATGAGCTCGTGCATCTGCGGCATGAACCCGGTCGCCCGGGGCTCATACGTCGGAGGGAGGATGCCCACCGCGGCATAGGCGCGGGAGAACTCCTGCTCCATCCGGTAGGCGAGCGCCCACCACGGCTCGGAATCGGTGGCGTTCACGAGCACCTTGTCATCGATGTCGGTGACGTTGCGCACGAAGGTGACGCGTCCGTACCTGTTCGCCAGCCAACGCCGCAGCAGGTCGAAGCTCAGGGCCGCGCGGACGTGACCGATGTGCGGACCGGACTGCACGGTCGGCCCGCAGACGTACATCGTCACGTTCGAGTCGTCGAGCGGGACGAAGTCGCGCAGCTGCTGGGCGCGGGTGTCGTACAGGCGGAGGGTCACCGCTCTAGCGTACCGGGGCGCTCCTGACCGATTGCAGCGACGAGGGCCACGGCGGTGGCGGCGATCCCCTCGGCCCGGCCGCTGAACCCGAGCCCGTCGGTCGTGGTGGCCGAGACCGATACGGGCGCGCCGCCGAGGGCCGCCGAGAGCACTCCCTCGGCCTCGGCACGGCGGGGGCTGAAGCGCGGGCGGTTCCCCTGGAACTGCACGGACACGTTGCCGATCGCGTAGCCGGCCGCGGCGAGGATCTCGCGGGTGCGCGACAGGAACACCGCTCCGTGCGCCCCGGCGTACTCCGGATGCGAGGTGCCGAAGTGCTCGCCGATGTCGCCGAGCCCGGCCGCGGCGAGGAGCGCGTCCACGATCGCATGGGCCACGACATCGCCGTCGGAGTGCCCGGAGAGCGCGGGCTCCCCCGGCCACTCGAGCCCGGCGAGCCAGAGCACCCCGTCCCCGCCGAAGGCGTGCACATCCGTGCCGACGCCCACGCGAGGAAGCACCGCCGCCGGGCGCGGGGCGGTGTGGGGGGCCGCGGGCGCGGAGCCGATCAGGTGGCGGGCACGTTCGAGGTCGGCGCCGGTGGTGATCTTGAACGCGCGCTCCGAGCCGGGGATCCGGCGCACCCCGTGCCCGGCCGCGGCGAACAGGGCCGCATCGTCGGTGTACTCGGCGCCGGAGGCGAGGGCGGCGGCGTAGGACGCCTCCAGCGCGGCGCGCGGGAAGCCCTGCGGCGTCTGGGCGGCGGCGAGCACGGCGCGGTCCACGGCGGCCACGACGAGGTCGTCGTCCACCTTCTTCAGGGTGTCGACCACCGGGAGGGCGGGGATCACACCCGTGCGCTCGTCCACCGCCGCGACGACGGCGTCGATGAGCGAGGAGGGCGTGAGCGCACGGGCGGCGTCGTGCACGAGCACCGTGCGCACATCGCCCCAGAGCGCCGCGAGCCCAGCCGCCACCGAGGACTGCCGGGTCTCCCCTCCGGTGACGACGACGCCGAGATCGGCGCGGTCACCGCCCGCGGCCCGCAGCTCCGCCTCGGCCTCGCCCTCACGCCCCACGGGCGCCACGACGATCACCTGCAACGGATCGGCCGCGAACACGCCCTCGAGCGCGTGGGCGAGGATCGACCGCTCGTCGATGCCCACGAAGGCCTTCGGCGCCCCCGCGCCCAGGCGAGTGCCGGAGCCGGCGGCGACGACGATGATCGCGGCGGAGGGGACGGGGATGAGGGTCACGCTCACACGCTACCCTCCACGGCATCCGCTCGGCGGCGACGCATGTTCCCTATTGCGTCAAGTACTTGATCTGATACAGTACTTGACATGACCAAAGAGGATGCCTTCGCGGCGGACCTGCTGCGCGGCCACACGGACACGATCGTGCTCGGCGTGCTGCGCGGCGGCGAGCGCTACGGATTCGAGATCTACAAGGCGATCCGCGATGCGACCGGCGGCGACCACGAGATCAAGGAGGCGACCCTGTACGCCACCTACCGCCGGCTCGAGAAGGACGGCCTCGTCGAGTCGTCCTGGGGCGACGAGACGCAGGGCGGCCGTCGCAAGTACTACAGGATCACCGATGCCGGCCGCGCGGTCTACCGCGGCAACGTCGCGGCCTGGGTCGCCACCCGCCGCATCATCGACGCACTCCTGGACGTGAAGGAAGAGAACTCATGAACACCGACATCCACCGCCTCCTCGACGAGGCGTTCGCCGGGATCGAGATGACCCCCGACGCACAGGACCTCAAGGAGGAGATCCGGGCGAACCTCTCCGCCCAGGTCGACGAGCTGGTCGCGGGCGGCGCCTCCCCCGCAGACGCCGCCCGCCAGGCGGTCGCCGAGCTCGGCGACGTGCGCGCGCTGCTCGACGAGGCGGTCGGGGAGACCGGCGGGCGCGCCCCGTCCGGCTACACCGCCCTGGCGCTGCGCCACCGCGTCCGGCCCAAGCCGGGCTTCGTCGTGCGCGCCACGGTCTGGTCGCTCATGATCGTCGTGGGCGTCGTGCTCGCGGTGCTCGGCGCCACACACGTGATCACCGTTCCGGCCGGCCCGCTCATCGCCTTCCTCGGGGTCGCCTCCACCGGGCTCTGGCTCCTGGTCGGTGACTCGCTGTCCCAGGAGACCACCACCAACCACCCGATGCCCGAGACCCGCGCGGCCGGCTACGGGGTGGCGAGCTTCCTCGCCCTGTTCGGCCTCGGGTTCGCCGGGCTGGTCGGACTCCAGGCACTCCCCGTCTGGTGCGTGGTCTTCGCCGCCCTCGGCGTGATCGCCTCGATCATCCTGTTCGCCTTCCTCGGAGCGACGCAGACCAATCGGCACAAGGCGTGGACCCGTATGGTGCACCACGACACCCCGCCGAACCGGTTCGAGCGCGAGCCGGAGACCGCCGCGCGCTTCGGCATCTACACCGCCGTGCTCTGGATCGTGACCTTTGCGATCATCGCCGTGCTCGTCTTCACCGTCGGATGGTGGTGGGCGCCGGTCGCCTTCGTCGGCGGGTTCGCCGCGATGATGCTGCTGCTCGCCCGCATGCTGTTCCGCCCCGAGAAGAGGGACTGACCGGCGCCGCCGGCACCTCCCACCCGTTTCGCGAGACCGTCTGAAAGACCCATTCGAAAGAAGGGATGTCCCGTCATGCCCGAAAACAGCCCCGCCGTCGTCGCAGAAGACCTCGTGAAGGTCTATCGCGGCAGAAGCCGCCGCCCCGCGGTGCGCGCCCTCGACGACCTCTCCTTCTCCGTTCCACCGGGGCGCGTGTTCGGCCTCCTCGGCCCCAACGGCGCAGGGAAGTCGACCACCACCAAGATCCTCACGACCCTCTCCCGCCCCACCGGCGGACGGGCCGTCGTCGCCGGGCACGACGTCGCCTCGGAGGCGGCCGCCGTGCGCAGCGCGATCGGCTACGTCTCGCAGGGCGCCGCCACCGACCCGCACCTGACAGCGGCCGAGAACCTCGTCATCGCCGCCAGGATGCGTGGCGCCACCACCGTGGACGCCCGGTCGCGGGCCACGCACCTCCTCGACGAGTTCGCCCTCGCCGACGCCGCGGACCGCCCGGTGAAGACGTTCTCCGGCGGGATGCGACGACGGCTCGACGTGGCCGCCGCACTCGTCCACCGCCCTCGCGTGCTCTTCCTCGACGAGCCCACGACCGGGCTCGACCCCGAGGCGCGGGCGGCGATGTGGAACGAGATCCGCCGGCTCTCCGCCGAGGAGTCGCTCACCGTCATCCTCACCACGCACTACATGGAGGAGGCCGATCGCCTCGCCCATGAGCTGCTGCTCGTCGACCGTGGCACGGCGGTGGCACAGGGAACGCCCGAGGAGCTCAAGGCGGCTCTGCACGGCGACACCGTGCGGGTCGCCCTGGTCGAGCCGGACGCCGAGAGCGTGCGCGCGGCCGCGAGGACGGTCCCCGCGCTCCGCGACGTCGTCGTCGAGGCCGCCGGCGTCGGCGGACAGCTCATCGCCCGCGTCGACGACGCATCGGCGGCGGTCGGCCAGGTGATCTCCGCGCTCGACGCCGCCGGCATCCGCTATGCGCAGGTCTCCGCCTCGCACCCCACCCTCGACGACGTGTACCTGCACTTCGTCGGCCACACGTTCGGAGGCGACGCCGTCTCCGCCGCAGAGGAGGTCGCCGCATGAGCGCCATCACCGCCCCGGCCACCGCGCCCGGATGGCTGACCCAGACGGGCCAGGTCTTCCGCCGCTGGTCGCTCGTCTCGATCCGGGAGGCCTGGGGCCCGATCATGAGCCTCATCCAGCCGGTCATCTGGATCCTGCTGTTCGGGCAGGTGTTCCACGCCCTCGGCGCGCTGCCTCAGTTCGGCTCGCAGGGGTACATCGGCTATCTGGTGCCGGGCATCCTCATGATGACCGTGCTGTACTCGGGCGCCTGGGCCGGCACCGGCTTCATCGAGGACATCGACTCCGGCGTGATGGACCAGTACCTCACCTCGCCGCTGTCGCGCTCGTCGATCGTCGCCGGGCAGCTCGCGCAGCAGCTGGTGATCAACCTGCTGCAGTCCGTGGTGGTGCTCGGCATCGGCTGGCTGGGCGGGGCCCGCTATCCGGGCGGCTTCCTCGGGATGCTCGCCGCCGTCGGCGTGGCGACGCTGCTCGCGGCGATCTTCTGCAGCGCCTCGGCCGCCGTGGCGCTGACCGCGCGCAGCCAGATCGCGCTGATCAGCCTCTCGCAGCTGATCGTGCTGCCGGCGACCTTCCTCTCGACCACGATGATGCCCGCCGCCGCGATGCCGGAGTGGGTGCAGAACGTCGCGCGCTGGAACCCGATGACCTGGGCCGTCGAGCTCGGGCGGGGCGGCCTCACCGGCGCCTACCCCGCCGCGGGCTGGTGGCAGGCGGCCGGCCTCCTCGCCCTGGCGGTGCTCGCCTTCATCTGGTCGGTGCGGGCCATCCGCAACTATCAGCGGTCGATCTGACCGGAGCACAGAGAAAATGAGGGAGGGCGGACGCCGAAGCATCCGCCCTCCCTCACGACTCCGTCAGGAGGCGAGCACCTCGTCGAGCAGCTCGCCGGCCTTGTCCTCGTCGATCTTCTCGGCGAGCGCGAGCTCGGAGATGAGGATCTGCCGGGCCTTGGCCAGCATCCGCTTCTCCCCCGCGGACAGGCCGCGGTCCTGATCGCGGCGCCAGAGGTCGCGCACGACCTCGCTGACCTTGATGACGTCGCCCGATGCGAGCTTCTCGAGGTTCGCCTTGTAGCGGCGCGACCAGTTGGTCGGCTCCTCGGTGAACGGGGCGCGGAGCACCTCGAACACGTGGTCGAGCCCCTCCTTGCCGATCACGTCGCGCACGCCGACCAGGTCGACGTTCTCTGCGGGAACCTCGATGATCAGATCGCCCTGGGTGACGTTGAGCTTCAGATACTTCTTGGTCTCACCCTTGATGATGCGGTCTTTGACCTCGATGATCGTCGCGGCCCCGTGGTGCGGATAGACGACGGTCTCGCCAACCTCAAAAAGCATAAAAACGTGTCCTTTCGGCGATCTCCAGGATACCACAGCGAATATGCACTAAGGTTTGCCCCCGCATCCGGCGACCGCGCTCCGGGGAAGGCTCCCGCACCCACTAGACTTGTCGCGGACCATCGACTGCACCTCAGGAGGATCCGTGAAATCGCGCCTTGCTGCGTCCATCGCTCTCTGCGCCGTCGCCCTGTTCGGCACCACGGGCTGCACCTTCATCACACACCAGGCGAGCACCATCGCGTACTCGGCCTCCGACGGCGTCAACATCAACGACGAGTCGGGCCCCGTGAAGGTGCGCAACGCGATGATCATCGCGAACGAGGACGGCTCGGTCGGCAACTTCGTCGCCGGCATCATCAACGACACCGACTCGTCGCAGACCCTCCACATCACGGTGGGCGACCTCCCGGCGATCGCCGTGAAGGTGCCCGCCGGCGGCAGCCTCAAGCTCGGCGCCGACGAGGAGCCGCTGCGCATCGACGGACTCGACGTCAAGGCGGGAGCCAACGTCAAGGTCTTCTTCCAGTCAGGCGACTCCACCGGCCGCGCCGACGAGGTCCCCGTGCTCGACGGCGCCCTGCCGTACTACGCCGACCTCGTGCCCACCGAGGCGCCGACCCCGCTGCCGACCGAGACGGACAAGCCGACGTCGTAGCATCCACGAGCTCCGAAGAAGAGGAGGCCGGCGCCCTGGGCGCTGGCCTCCTCTTCATCTCGGCCTCGTCAGCCCTCGAAGCGGTACCCGAGACCGCGGACCGTGACCAGCATCACCGGCTCCGAGGGGTTCTCCTCGATACGGGAGCGGATGCGCTTGATGTGCACGTCGAGGGTCTTCGTGTCGCCGAAGTAGTCACTCCCCCACACCCGGTCGATCAGCTGACCGCGGGTGAGCACGCGACCGGAGTTGCGCATCAGCACCTCGAGCAGCTCGAACTCCTTCAGCGGCATGTTGATCTGCTCACCGCCGACCGCGACCGTGTGCCGGTCGATGTCCAGGCTCACCCGGCCGCCCTCGAGCACCCGCTCGTCGAGCTCGCTCTCGGCCTGCACCACCCGGCGCAGCACCGCGCGCATGCGCGCCAGCAGCTCCCGGGATGAGTACGGCTTGGTGATGTAGTCATCCGCCCCGAGCTCGAGGCCCACCACGATGTCGACCTCCGAGTCCTTCGCGGTGAGCATGATGATCGGCACGGAGGACGTCTGGCGGATCTGCTTGCAGACCTCGGTCCCCGGCATCCCCGGGAGCATGAGGTCGAGGAGGACGATGTCCGCCCCGCGCTCCCGGAACGCCGCGAGAGCGCCCGGGCCGTCCTCGGCGATCTCCACCTCGTAGCCCTCGCGGCGCAGCAGATAGGCGAGCGGATCCGCGAGATCGGGCTCGTCCTCGACGAGAAGGATGCGGGTCATGCTTTCTCTCCGTTCCGGGTGCGCGCCTGCCCCTTGGCGGCCTTGCGCGCCCGCTTCTTCTTGGACTTCTTCTTGCCGGGATCGACGACGTCCGGGGCGTCGATCCGCGGAAGGCGGATGGTGAAGGTGGAGCCGCGGCCGGGCCGCGACCAGAGCCGCACCTCGCCGCCGTGGCGCTGGGTGGCGTGCTTGACGATCGAGAGACCGAGGCCCGTGCCTCCGGTGCGGCGGGATCGTGCCTCGTCTGCGCGGTAGAAGCGCTCGAAGATGCGCTCGCGGTCCTCTTCGGCGATCCCGATCCCCTGATCGGTGACGGCGATCTCGACGACCTCGCCGTCCGCCTTCACGCCGATCCCCACACGGGAGCCCTTCGGCGAATACGCGATCGCGTTGGCCAGCAGGTTGCCGATCGCCTCGACGAGGATCTGCGCGTCACCCCGCACCCATACGCCCCGGTCGCCGCCGCGGGCCAGCTCGACCGCCGCCGAGTCCGCCTGCACCGTGTGCGCCTCGAGCGACGAGGCGATCACCTCGTCGAGCGACACCGGCGTCACCTCGGTGAGACCGTCGGCCGCCTGCAGCCGGGACAGGCTCATGATCCGGCCGGTGAGCTGGCCGAGCCTCGCAGCCTCGGCCAGGATCCGGGATGCGAAGACGCGCACCTGCGCGGGATCGTCCGCGGCCGACTCGATCGCCTCGGCGAGCAGGCTCACCGCACCCACCGGGGTCTTCAGCTCGTGGCTGGTGTTCGCCACGAAGTCGTTGCGCATCTGGTCGAGCCGCTCGCGCTCGGTGACGTCGCGGATGATCAGGAGCGTCAGGCGGGGCCCCATAGCGCTCGCGCGCGCGGACACCAGGCGCGGATCCAACCGCAGCCCGCCCCGCGACAGCCGCATGGTCTGCGTCTCGCTCGTCCCCGCCTGCCGCACCGAGCGCACCAGCTGCCGGAGGTCGGCGTTCTCCAGCACCGTGCCGACCTCGATGCCGAACCGGGCGGCGGCGTGCGACGCGGCGACGACCAGGCCCGAGGCGTCCATCACACAGGCCGCATCATCCATGCTCGCGAGCACCTCGGCGGCACCGTGCGGAACAGCGCTCGACGTCTCCTCCACCGCCTGCGCGCGCGCCCGGTACGCCCACCCGATCAGCAGCACCACACCGACGCCGATGACCGCTCCGACAGCGAGCGCGATCAGGGCGATCTGGGGGGAGGTCATCACTCAAGAGTAGAGCCCGTTCAGCCGCCGATCCCGCGCGTGGCCACGCCACGAGCGGGCGCACGGCCTAGTATTCACGTGTCGGGCACCGTTCGTTAACCTTCGACGGACACAATCGCCCTCGGGTCGTCGCGCCGCCCGCGCACGCGCCCTCCTCGGCCCCACGCCGACCCCACGACGAAAGGTTGCGCCGGAACATGCGCGAAGTCTTCCACCAGTCCCTCGAGGATCTGCAGGCCCGCCTGGTCGAGATCGCGAGCCTCGTCACCGTCTCGATCGACAAGGCCACCCGCGCGTTCGCGACCAGCGACGTGACCCTTGCGGAGGAGGTCATCGCCGACGACGCCAAGATCGACGAGCTCGCCGTCGTCCTCGACGAGCAGGCCATCGAGATCCTCGCCCGGCAGCAGCCGGTCGCCCGCGACCTGCGCATCGTCATCACCGCGCTCCGTGTGAGCGCATCGCTCGAGCGCATGGGCGACATGGCCGAGCACATCGCGCAGCTCGCGCGCCTGCGCTTCCCCGAGCGCGCCATCCCCAAGGGGCTCAAGAGCACCTTCACCCGGATGGGCGAACTGGACGTCGAGATCTCCAGCACCCTCACCGAGCTCCTCCGCACCCAGGATCTCCGCCTCGCCGACACCATCCGCAACGCGGACGACGACGTCGACGAGCTGCACGCCCGCGTCTTCGAGAAGGTGCTCAGCGACAACTGGAAGGGCGAGGCCACGGCGACCGTCGACGCCACGCTCGCCAGCCGCTACCACGAGCGCTTCGCCGACCACGCGGTGGCCGTCGCGAAGAAGGTCGTCTACCTCGCCACCGGCGACTGGGCCGTCGACGACGAGACCATCACCCTCGCCGCCGAGGCACAGGTCGCCGAGGCGGCTCCCGCCGACGAGTCCTGACGCAGACATGAGGAGGGGGCGGGTGCTGCGGCACCCGCCCCCTCCTCATGTCGTCGAGGCTTACTTCTTGCCCTGGGCGGCCACCGCGGCCGCGCCGGCGGCGGCGGCCTCCGGGTCGAGGTAGCGGCCGGGACCGGTCGGCACGTTGTCGTCGTCGAGCTCGTAGACCAGCGGGATGCCGGTGGGGATGTTCAGCTCCGCGATGTCGTCGTCGCTGATTCCCTCGAGGTGCTTCACGAGTCCGCGCAGCGAGTTGCCGTGCGCGGTGACCATCACGGTCTTGCCCGCCGCGAGGTCGGGCACGATCGCGCTCTCCCAGTAGGGCAGCAGACGGTCGATGACGAGCTTCAGCGACTCGGTACGCGGCACCTCGCCGTCGATCCCGGCGTATCGCGGGTCGTTCACCTGGCTGAACTCGCTCGCGTCGTCGAGGGGCGGCGGCGGAACGTCGAAGGAACGACGCCACAGCTGGAACTGCTCAGGGCCGAACTCCTCCAGCGTCTGCGCCTTGTCCTTGCCCTGCAGCGCTCCGTAGTGGCGCTCGTTGAGGCGCCACGAGCGCGTCACCGGGATCCACAGGCGGTCGGCGGCGTCGAGCGCGATGTCCGCGGTCTGGATCGCGCGGCTCAGCAGCGAGGTGTGCAGCACGTCGGGGAGGATGCCCGACTCCGCCAGCAGCTCGCCGCCGCGGCGGGCCTCGCCCTTGCCCTGGTCGGTCAGGCGGACGTCCACCCAGCCGGTGAAGAGGTTCAGCTCGTTCCATTCGCTCTGGCCGTGGCGGAGCAGGATCAGGGTGCGCGTCATGCCTTCAGCTTATCGAGGGACGTCGAAGGGGACGTCGAGGAAAGCCGAGGGCACGGAGAGGAAGGTACGGAGAGGAAGAGAGGGTCCCGGGCGCGGGGGTGCTCCCTGCACTCGCAGGACGGGGACCCCGCCGCCTTCGGCGGCACCCCGATGCTCGTTCCGGGAGCACCCCCGCGCCCTTGTGTTCCCGGAGCGCTCCGTTGTGTTCCGGGATGGAGCGGCGGGCGGAGGAGAGCGAAGACAGCGGAGAGAGGAGAATGGGAGGCATGGCGTCACCGATCGGACAGCCCACGCGGGGCACGACCGGCACCAACCGGCTGCGGCGCAACGACCGCGCGATCGCCGCTTCCCGGGCCTTCCGCAAGGCGGCTGACCCTCTCGTGATCGACCTGGGCTTCGGCGCCAGCGGCGTCACGGCCTTCGAGCTCGCCCGCCGGCTGCGGACCGTCCGCGACGACGCCGAGGTCCTCGGCCTCGAGCTCGACCCCGGACGCGTGACAACCGCTCGTCGCCAGCTCGAGGAGGTGCGCGCCGGGGACACGGGGTTCCCCTCCGACCTCCCGGTGGGCTTCGCGCGCGGAGGCTTCGAGGTGCCGGTCCCCGGCGGGCGGCGGCCCGCGGTCATCCGCGCGATGAACGTGCTGCGGCAGTACGACGAGGCCGACGTCGCACAGGCCTGGCAGACGGTGGGCGCGCGACTCGCACCCGGCGGCCTGCTGTTCGAGGGGACCTGCGACGAGATCGGACGGGTCGCCTCCTGGGCGGAGGTCGACGCCGACGGCGCCCCGCAGTGCTTCACGATCTCGCTGCGGCTCTCGGACCTCGAGCGCCCGGGTATCGTGGCCGAGCGGCTGCCGAAGGCCCTCATCCACCGCAACGTCCCCGGCGAGCGCGTGCACGGACTGCTGCAGGCGCTCGACCGCGAGTGGGAGCGGGCCGCGCCCCTGTCGGCGTTCGGCGCGAGCCAGCGCTTCATCGCGGTCGCGGGCGCGCTGCGCGATCAGGGCGTCCCCGTGCGGGGCGACAGGCGGCGCTGGCGGCTCGGCGAGCTCACGGTGCCGTGGAGCGTCGTCGCCCCGGCGGCCTGAGCCGATCCGCCGACTCCCCGGGGACGTCTTCAACCCCGCGCTCGCACAGCCGGTCGAGGCCGGTGGGGGCCCCACGGCGCTGGAACGCGCGCAGGCGGGCATGTTCGCGCAGGTGGGCATGTTTCTGCAGTGCGGGCTGCCGCACCTTGTCGAACCGGCTTCCGGTCACCCCCGCGCACGGCGTCGATGTGCTCCGGATCGGCTCCGTCGATCACCTCGTGCGTGCGCACCGGCTCCTCGGCATCCACGGGCTCCGCCCGCATCCGCACGCCATCCGGCAACGCTCCTCGAGGGGGACACAGCCCGGACCGCCCGGGGTTCAGTGCGCGGCGCGGGGATCCTCGCCGGCAGGCCGCCGCGAGAGCCGGGTGAGGCGGGGGACGTCGGCGGTGGCGCCGGCGTCGGCCGGCACGATCACCTGCTGGGCCGCGGCGACGTCGACGCCATCGGCACGGACGACGAGATCGCCGACCGGCGCCCGGCGGGAGAGGATCGCGAGCGCGATCGGACCGTCCTCATGGTGGCGCGCGACCGAGGTCACCCGGCCGACCTCCTCGTCGCCAGCGAGCACCGGGGCGCCGGGCTCCGGCAGCACCGCGTCGCTCCCGTCGAGCTGCAGCGCGACCAGGCGGCGCGGCGGATGCCCGAGGTTGTGCACCTTCGCGACCGTCTCCTGCCCGCGGTAGCAGCCCTTGTTCAGGTGCACCGCGCTGCGGATCCAGTCCGTCTCATGAGGAAGGGACCGCTCATCGACCTCGGTCGACCAGCGTGGTCGCCAGGCGGCGAGCCGCAGGGCCTCGGCGGCGAGCGCACCCGCGACCTCGAGCTCGCCGGCGGCGAGAGGGGCGGCGTCGGAGAGGATCGCGACGCGCCACGCCAGCTCCTCCCCGGGATGCCGATCGGCCTGCGCGTACTGGAACCCGCCGGGCTGGACGTGCTGCCAGGGGTCGGCCCAGACCAGCGGCCCCCCGTTCGGGGCGTCGGCGACCACGGTCTTCTCGGCCTCGCCGCCGGCGACGAAGCCCATCAGGGCCAGTTCGGGGCGCAGGGTCACGGTCGCGCGCGAGCGGAAGACCATCCGCTGCAGCCAGGCGGCGAGCCCCTCGGCGTCTCCGCCATCGGCGATCAGCCACACCGACGATCCGTCTTCGAACACTCCGGCCGCGTGCTCGACGCGTCCCTGCGGATCGAGCACCAGCAGCTCGGTGCTCTCGCCCGGCGCCAGCCCGGTCAGCGCCTGGGAGGTGATCGAGTCGAGCCAGCCGAGCCGGTCCTCGCCGGCCACCTCGATCACGGTGCGGTCCTCGAGCGGAACGACGGCCGCCCCCGCCGCCAGCCGGCGCTGCTCGGTGATCGGATCGCCGAAGTGGGCGATCGCCGCGCCGTCGCGCACCGCCCCCGGCCTCTGATCGAATGCGGGCACGTCAGACCCTCGCCAGTCGTGCCGAGGCGTGCGGGCGCAGCGCCGTGTCGAAGGCCGCGATGTCCCAGGCCCAGAGCAGATGCCCGTCGACGAGACCGTACATCCGGGAGGCGGCCGTGTAGGGCTTCGCGCCCGCCGGGCGCACCACCGCATCGGTCGCCAGGTCGATCCTCGGACCGGAGATGCGTCCGAGGTAGAGCTCCAGGGTGCCGTCGGAGTGCGCGAGCGACACCTCGAGCGGGAAGCCGTCGCCGGTACGGAGCTCCTCGACGTCTTCGGCGGTGCGAGCGGCCGCCTGCTCCGCGGGAGGCAGCAGCGCCGGACCGGGCTCGGCATCGCCGAGCGCGCGCCCCAGCCGCCAGAAGCCGCTCTCCGCGACGAGCGGGATCGGGGCGTCGCGCCCCTCCGCGCCCAGGAACGAGGCGGTGGCCGCGTAGTTGAGGAACGGGCCACCGTCGTGACTGAAGCTCACGCGATGCGAGAACTCGCCCCGGTGCCGCCGCTCACCGGCGGAGTATTCGATGACCCCGGTGCCCTCCCACACGCCGATCAGCCACGAGAGCGGGCCGAGATCGGCGGGAAGGCCGGTGGGCAGATCGAGCACGATCCGATCAGCGCTGGCCGCGGAACAGGTTGACCAGCACCACGCCGGCCACGAAGACGATCGCGAGGCTCGCCAGCCCCAGCAGACCGAGGAAGAAGTATTCGAGCGCGAGGACGTCCATGCCTCCACTCTAGCCTCTCGTCACCGCTGAGGAGCGGAGCGGGTCAGAACGCGGGGATGAGCGCCGCGATGCCGAATCCGACCGAGATGAGACCCATCACGACGAGCGCGCCGACCACGCTCGCGGACAGGCGCACGATGAATCCCTCCACCTGCGCATAGAAGAGCTGCACCGCGAAGGACAGCAGCACGATGATGCCGAAGGCGACGAGCAGCCAGGGCACGCGGTCGGCCTCGGGCAGCACGATGCCCAGCACGACGGCGGCCACGAGGGCGACGCCCCACACGGCGAAGACGCCGTGGTAGGCGTTCCGCGGCGCGAGCGCAGGTTCGGTCATGCCTCTATCTTCCCCCACGAGTCGGCCGAGGCGGGAGATGACGCGATCCACGGCTGCGCGCCGGCGGGTGGCTAGCATGGTCTGGTGGCCCGGCTGCTGCTGTTCTCTGCGGATGCGGACGCCGTGCTGCCCTCGCTCGAGCTCCTGCCGCACCAGGTGCGTCGTCATCCTGCCTCTCCCGCGCACGTCGCCTCAGCGCCGGAGGCCGATGTCCTGCTCGTCGACGGGCGCACCGACCTCGTCGGGGCGAAGACCCTCTGCCGCCTGCTGACGGGAACCGTCGGCGCCTCCTCCCCCGTGCTGCTGATCGTCACCGAGGGCGGACTGTCGGCCGTGTCTGCCGACTGGGGCTTCGACGACGTGCTGCTCGCCGCCGCGGGGCCCGCCGAGGCGGACGCCCGCATCCGGCTGGCGATCTCCCGCGCCGCCGCATCGGAGCCGGACCGGGTGCAGGCGTCCGGGGTGACGATCGACGAGCAGTCGTATTCGGCCAAGCTGCACGGCAAGCCGCTCGACCTCACCTACAAGGAGTTCCAGCTGCTGCACTTCCTCGCCACGCATCCCGATCGCGTGTTCACCCGCGAGCAGCTGCTCAGCGAGGTGTGGGGATACGACTACTTCGGCGGCACCCGAACGGTGGACGTGCACGTGCGGCGGCTGCGGGCGAAGCTCGGCGACGCCGACCAGATCATCGGCACGGTGCGCAACGTCGGCTACCGCTTCAACATCTACGACGACCACCCGACCGAGGCGTCCTGAGTTCACCCGCTGGTCACTCGTCGATGCGAGGATGTACGCATGATCGATCCCGCACTGGCAGACTCCGGGCTCGGCGACGCCGAGGACGACGACTTCGACGCCCTCGAGGAGCCGGACTCGCTGCTGCCCGACCACCGCTACCTCGACCGGGAGCTGAGCTGGCTCGCGTTCAACCAGCGCGTGCTCGAGCTCGCCGAGGATCCGACGCTGCCCGAGCTCGAGCGGGCGAACTTCCTGGCGATCTTCGCCAGCAACCTCGACGAGTTCTTCATGGTGCGCGTCGCGGGCCTCAAGCGACGCATCCTCACCGGCCTCGCCGTGCCGACCAACGTCGGGCGCGCGCCCACGGACGTCCTCGCGGACATCTCCGCCGAGGCCCACAAGCTGCAGCTCCGCCACGCCGACGCCTGGACACAGCTCGTGCGTCCCGCCCTGGCCGAGAACGGCGTGGAGATCACCGACTGGTCCGATCTCACCGACGGTGAGCGCAGTGCGCTGACCGAGTATTTCCAGGCGCAGGTCTTCCCCGTGCTCATGCCGCTCGCGGTCGACCCGGCCCACCCGTTCCCGTACATCTCGGGGCTCTCCCTCAACCTCGCGATCCGCATCCGCAACGCTCGCACCGGACGCCAGGAGTTCGCGCGTCTGAAGGTGCCGCCCATGCTCCCCCGCTTCGTCATGGTCCCCGGCGGCGGTGAGATCGTCCGCTTCATCCGCCTCGAGGAGCTCATCGCCAACCACCTCGGCGACCTCTTCCCGGGCATGGAGGTGCTCGACCACCACGCCTTCCGCCTCACCCGCAACGAGGACGTGGAGATCGAGGAGGACGAGTCCGAGAACCTCATCCAGGCGCTCGAGGCCGAGCTGCTCAAGCGCCGGTTCGGTCCGCCGATCCGCCTGGAGATCACCGACGACATGGACGACGTGACCCTCGAGCTGCTCATCACCGAGCTCGACATCACCGACCAGGAGGTCTACCGTCTCCCCGGCCCGCTCGACCTGCGCGGGCTGTTCGACCTGTCCCGCATCGACCGTCCCGACCTGCGCTACCCGCCGCACCTCCCGACGACCGCGGTGGCCTTCCAGCCCGGCGACAGCAACGAGCGCCCCGACGTCTTCAAGGCGATCGGCAAGGGCGACGTGCTGGTGCACCACCCCTACGAGTCGTTCGCGACCAGCGTGCAGGCCTTCCTCGAGCAGGCCGCCCGCGACCCGCACGTGCTCGCCATCAAGCAGACGCTGTACCGCACCTCGGGCGACAGCCCGATCGTGCAGGCGCTGATCGACGCCGCCGAAGCGGGCAAGCAGGTGCTCGCCCTCGTCGAGGTGAAGGCGCGGTTCGACGAGGCGAACAACATCGTCTGGGCGCGCAAGCTCGAGAAGGCGGGCGTGCACGTGGTCTACGGGCTCGTCGGCCTGAAGACGCACTGCAAGCTCGCGCTGGTGATCCGCGAGGAGGACGGCGTGCTGCGCCACTACTCGCACGTCGGGACCGGCAACTACAACCCGAAGACCAGCCGCATCTACGAGGACTTCGGGCTGTTCACCGCCGACGCTCAGGTGGGCAAGGACCTCACGCGCCTGTTCAACGAGCTCAGCGGCTACGCGATCGAGAAGAAGTTCAAGCGCCTGCTCGTCGCACCGCTGCACCTGCGCAAGGGGCTGCTGCGGCTCATCAACGCCGAGCGGCAGAACGCCGAGGACGGGAAGTCCGCGCGCATCCGCATCAAGGTCAACTCGATGGTCGACGAGCAGATCATCGATGCGCTCTACCGCGCCAGCCAGGCCGGGGTGAAGGTGGAGGTGTGGGTGCGCGGGATCTGCAGCCTGCGCACCGACCTCCCGGGCGTGAGCGACAACATCACGGTGCGCAGCATCCTCGGCCGCTATCTGGAGCACTCCCGGATCTTCGCCTTCGACAACGACGGCGATCCGCAGGCGTACATCGGCAGCGCCGACATGATGCACCGCAACCTCGACCGCCGGGTGGAGGCCCTGGTGCGGGTGAGCGAGCAGCGCCATGTGAAGGAGCTCATCGCACTGTTCGACAAGGCGATGGACGAGGGCACCAACTCCTGGCACCTCGGCGGGGGCGGCGTGTGGACGCGCTTCGCGGAGTCGGCGCAGGGGAAGCCGCTGATCGACCTGCAGGATGAGACAATGGCGCAGGTGCAGCGCAAGCGCCGGCCGCGCGCGACCCGCTGACCTCGAACGGCATGTCGATCTCCTGAATGGCACCATGATCCCGACCACCATCGCGAAGGCATCCGACAGAGCCGTGTACGCGGCGGGCGCGGTCGTGTGGCGCCTCGTCGAGGGCAAGCTCCGCGTGCTGCTGATCCACCGCACGAAGTACCGCGACGTCACGCTGCCCAAGGGCAAGGTCGACCCCGGTGAGATGCTCGCCGAGACCGCGGTGCGCGAGGTGCACGAGGAGACCGGCATCCGTGTCGCGCTCGGCGCGCCCGTCGGCGTGAGCAGGTACTTCCTGAAACCCAAGCGGCAGAAGGTCGTGCACTACTGGGCCGCCGAGGCGACCGACGACGCGATCCGGAAGTCGGCTTTCGTGCCCAACAACGAGATCGCGGCGGTCGAATGGGTCGGCCTGAAGAAGGCGCGGGCCCGGCTGAGCTACCCGGTCGACGTCGAGATCCTCGACAACTTCACCCGGCTCGTCGACGACGGCGTGCTGCACACGTTCCCGCTCATCGCGCTGCGTCACGCCAAGGCGACCGCGCGCTCGGACTGGGACGGCGCCGATGCCGCGCGACCGCTCACGGGCCGCGGACTCGCCCAGGCGAAGGCCATCGTGGGACCGCTGCGCGCCTTCGGCGTGCGCCGCGTCGTCACCAGCGACGCGGTGCGCTGCGTGCAGACCGTCGCGCCCCTCGCGAAGACCATGAAGCGCAAGCCGGTGCTCACCGACCTCATCAGCCAGGACGCCTGGGAGGACGGAGTCTCCGACATCCGCGCCGTGATCGGCAAGCGCGTCCGGGCCCGCAAGTCCGCGGTGATCTGCAGCCATGGGCCGGTGCTGCCCGGCATCCTCTCGGAGATCGCCCTCGCCACCGGCACGCTGCACGGCTCCTACGTCGGCAGCGCGAGCGCCCTGGAGGTGGGCGCCTTCTCCGTCGTCCACCTCTCGGCCACCAATCCCGGCTCCGGCATCATCTCGATCGAGACGCACGACCCTCAGGTCTGATCCGGCGTCTTTCCGCGGGACGGCACCGTCGCGCCGCGTGCCGTTCACCTTCCGTTCACCCGCCCGGGAGAGTCTCGTTAACCGTCGCTCATAACGTCACTGTGTGCCCTGCACCGGGCCCGAAACCCACCCACGATCGAACGGATCCACAGTGAAGATCTCCCGCATCGCCCGCATCAGCGCCGTCGGCGCTGTCGCCGCTCTCGCCCTCGCCGGCTGTGCCGCGAACGAGACCCCCGCGCCTGGCGGCTCCGACAAGCCCACCGCCTCCAGCCTCAGCGGCAACCTCGTCGGCGGCGGCGCCACCTCGCAGGAAGTCGCCATCTCCGCCTGGACCAAGCAGTTCCAGACCGCGAACCCCGACGTCACCGTCGACTACGACCCGCAGGGCTCCGGCACCGGACGCGAGTCCTTCGCCGCCGGCGCCTACACCTTCGCCGGCTCGGACCGCGCGTTCAAGACCGACGAGCTCACGTCCATGACCTTCAAGGGCTGCGCCGCCGACTCCGGCATCGTCGAGGTCCCGGCCTACATCTCGCCGATCGCCGTCATCTTCAACCTCGACGGCGTCGACAAGCTCGAGCTGGACCCGCAGACCCTCGCCGGCATCTTCGCGGGCACCATCACCAAGTGGAACGACCCGAAGATCGCCGCCACCAACTCGGGCGTCACGCTCCCCGACCTGGCGATCAACCCGGTGCACCGCGCCGACAAGTCGGGCACCACCGGCAACTTCACCGACTACCTCGGCGCCGCCGCGGCCGACGTCTGGACCCACGGCTCGGTCGAGGAGTGGCCGATCAAGTCCGGCGAGGCCGCTCAGGGCACCTCGGGCGTCGTCCAGGCCGTCGAGGGCGGCAAGGGCACCATCGGCTACGCCGACGCCTCGCGCGCCGGCAAGCTCGGCACCGTCTCGGTGAAGGTCGGCGACAAGTTCGTCGGCTACTCGCCGGAGGCCGCGGCCGCGATCGTCGACCACTCGCCGCTCGAGGAGCGCAAGGGCAAGGGCGACCTGGCCGTCAAGCTCGACCGCACCAGCGACAAGGAAGGCGTCTACCCGATCGTCCTCGTCAGCTACCTGATCGGCTGCGAGCAGTACGCCGACGCGAAGCAGGCCGCACTGGTCAAGGGCTTCTTCAACGTCGCGATCAGCGCCGACGGCCAGAAGGCCGCCGCCGAGGCCGCGGGCAGCGCCCCGATCTCGGACGACCTGCGCACCAAGGCCCAGGCCGCGGTCGACCTGATCAAGTGATCCACCGCGGCGGTCCGGGGAGCAGACGCTCCCCGGACCGCCGCTGGCTCGACATCCCATCCAGGAGAACTGAGGAATCATCCCGATGACCACCACGGCCACTGCGACTCCGACGGCGAAGCAGCGCCCGGGCGATCGATGGTTCTCCGGATCGGCGCTGTTCGCCGGTTCGATGATCCTGGTCACCCTCGCTGCCGTCGCCGTCTTCCTCGTCGTCCAGTCGATCCCCGGCCTCGTCGCCACCAAAGAGGACGCGTCGATCCTCAAGGACAACTTCTGGGGCTACGTCGGCCCCCTCGCGTTCGGCACCATCTGGGCCGCTGCGCTGGCGCTGCTCATCGCGGTGCCGCTCTCCATCGCGGTCGCGCTGTTCATCTCGCACTACGCACCGCGCCGGCTCTCGCAGGGCCTCGGCTACATCGTCGACCTGCTCGCCGCCGTCCCCTCGGTCGTCTTCGGCATCTGGGGCATCGCGGTGCTCGCGCCGGCCGCCCTCCCGGTGTACACCTGGCTGACGCAGAACCTCGGCTGGATCCCGCTCTTTGACGGCAACCCCTCCGGCCGCAACATCCTCACCGCCGCGATCGTGCTCGCCGTGATGGTGCTCCCGATCATGACCGCGATCTGCCGCGAGATCTTCCTCCAGACCCCGCCGCTGCACGAGGAGGCCGCCCTGGCCCTCGGCGCGACCCGCTGGGAGATGATCCGGATGGCCGTGCTGCCCTTCGCGCGCGGCGGCATCGTCTCGGCCGCGATGCTCGGTCTCGGCCGTGCTCTCGGCGAGACGATGGCGGTCGCCATGGTGCTCTCCGCCTCGGGCGGCATCACTTGGCGCCTGCTCACCGCGCAGAACCCGAACACCATCCCCGCGAACATCGCGCAGACCTTCCCCGAGGCGTACGGCGTCAACGTCAACGTCCTGATCGCCACGGGCCTCATCCTCTTCGTCGTCACGTTCCTGGTCAACGCGGTCGCGCGGTGGATCGTGAACCGCCGCAAGGAATTCTCGGGAGCGAACTGACATGACCATCACCGCTACTCCCCCGGCCGTGCAGACGCCGCGTTCCATGCGGATCACCAACGGCCACCTGCCCTCCTGGTCGCCCTGGGCGATCCTCGGCATCTCCTTCGTCATCTCGGCCGCCGTCTTCGGCGTGATCGCGGTCGGCGGCGCGGGCTTCAACGTCGTCGGCATGATCATCGTCGGCGCCCTGCTCTACCTCGTGCTGATCGGCGTCGTCTCCACCGTCGTCGAGGGCCGCCGCAAGGCGACCGACCGCGTCGTCACGGGACTGGTCACCGGCGCCTTCGCCCTCGCGATGGTCCCGCTCGTATCGGTGGCGATCACCGTGGTGCAGAACGGCGTCGCCGGGCTCACCGCGGAGTTCTTCTCCAGCTCGATGCGCAACGTCGTCGGCGAGGGCGGCGGCGCCCTGCACGCGATCATGGGCACGGTGATCATCACCCTCGCGGCGGCGGTCGTCTCGATCCCGATCGGCCTGCTCACCGCGATCTATCTCGTCGAGTACGGACGCGGACGCCTCGCGCGCGGCATCACCTTCCTGGTGGACGTCATGACCGGCATCCCGTCGATCGTCGCCGGCCTCTTCATCTACGCCCTGTTCGCGCTGCTCGTAGGCCCGGGCATCCGCCTCGGCGTGATGGGCGCGCTGTCGCTCGCGGTGCTGATGATCCCCGTCGTCGTCCGCTCCAGCGAGGAGATGCTGCGGTTGGTCCCCAACGAGCTGCGCGAGGCGTCCTTCGCGCTGGGCGTCCCGAAGTGGCTGACCATCCTCAAGGTGGTGCTGCCCACGTCGATCGCCGGCATCGTCACCGGCGTGATGCTCGCGATCGCCCGCGTCATCGGCGAGACCGCGCCGCTGCTGATCACCGCGGGCTTCACCGCCTCGATGAACTACAACCTCTTCGACGGGCGCATGATGACGCTGCCGGTCTTCGTCTACACGCAGTACATGAACCAGGGCATCCCGCCCGAGGCGTACGTCAACCGCGCCTGGGCGGCCGCGCTCGTCCTCATCCTCATCGTCATGGCGCTGAACCTCATCGCCCGACTCGTCGCCAAGTTCTTCGCTCCGGCCAAGGGCCGCTGAGCACCACCCGAAGGAATATCGTGTCCAAGAGCATCGAAGTCAACGACCTCAACGTCTACTACGGCGACTTCCTCGCCGTCGAGGGCGTGTCCCTCGACATCCAGCCGCGCAGCGTCACCGCGTTCATCGGCCCCTCGGGCTGCGGCAAGTCCACGTTCCTCCGCACCCTCAACCGCATGCACGAGGTCATCCCCGGCGCCCGCGTGGAGGGCGAGGTGCTGCTCGACGGCAAGGACCTCTACGGCACGGGCGTCGACCCGGTGCTCGTGCGCCGCCAGGTGGGCATGGTGTTCCAGCGCCCCAACCCGTTCCCCACGATGTCGATCCGCGAGAATGTGCTGGCCGGCGTCAAGCTGAACAACAAGCGCATGTCGCGCTCCGACGAGGACGTGCTGGTCGAGCGCTCGCTGATGGGCGCCAACCTCTGGAACGAGGTCAAGGACCGCCTCGACAAGCCCGGCTCCGGGCTCTCCGGCGGCCAGCAGCAGCGTCTCTGCATCGCCCGCGCGATCGCGGTCGCACCCGAGGTGCTGCTGATGGACGAGCCCTGCTCCGCCCTCGACCCGATCTCGACCTACGCGATCGAGGAGCTGATCGGCGAGCTCAAGAACGAGTACACGATCGTGATCGTCACGCACAACATGCAGCAGGCCTCGCGTGTGAGCGACAAGACCGCGTTCTTCAACATCGCGGGCACCGGCAAGCCCGGCAAGCTCATCGAATACGACGACACCACGACGATCTTCACCACGCCGTCGGTGCAGGCCACCGAGGACTACGTCTCGGGCCGCTTCGGGTGATCCATCGCCCGTCCGTCCAGGATGCCGCGGCCCCTCGGGCCGCGGCATCCTGCGTCTCGGCACCGATACGCTGAGGGCATGCGCGACGGGGCGGACAGGGACGGGCAGCCCTCGGAGCGCCCGCCCGAGCCGCTCCGTTCCCGTGCCTTCGCGCTCTTCTGGAGCGCCAGCACGATCCGGGCCTTCGGAGGCGCGATCGCGGGGATGGCCCTCCAGGTCCTGGTCGTCACGATCCTCGACGCGAGCCCGTTCGAGATCAGCGTCCTCAACGCGACGGGCGTGGTCCCCTACCTCTTCTTCGGACTGATCATCGGCGCACTGATGGACAGGTGGCGCCGCCAGCGCACGCTCGTGATCACCAGCATCGGGCGCGCCGCCGCCCTGGCCGCCATCCCGGTGCTCATGCTCACCGGCACGCTCACGTTCTGGTCGCTGACGACGATCGTCCTGCTGCTCGGGGTGCTGACGCTCTTCGCCGACTCCGCCGCCCAGCCCTTCCTCCCGCGCATCGTCCCGCGGAGCTCGCTCGTGCTCGCCAATGCGCGGCTCGGCCAGAGCCAGACGGTGGCCGAGACCGCAGGGCCCGCGCTCGGCGGCGCCCTGCTGAACCTGCTCGGGCCGCCGATCCTGTTCGCCTTCGACGCGGTCATCAACGCGATCGCCGCGATCCTCCAGGCACGCATCCCCGTCGAGGAGCCCCGCGCCCGGCCCCGTGAGCCGGGGAGCCATGTGTGGCGCGACATCGCCGAGGGCATGCGCTACACCTACCGGCACCGCACCCTCCGCCCGCTGGCCCTCTCCGTGCACACCTGGTTCCTCGCCAACAGCATCGTCACGACCGCGTTCGCCGTCTTCGTCCTCCGCGAGCTGGGGCTGCCTCCCTGGGCGTTCGGCATCGCGCTGGCGTTCGGCGGCGTCGGAGGGTTCCTCGGCGCCGTCATCGCACCCCGCATCGGCATGAGGCTCGGCGCCGGGCGCGCGATCCTCCTCGGCCGCGCTCTCGTCGTGCTCCCCTGGGCCGCGCTCGCGGCGGTACCGCTCACCGCGGGCGTCGGCGTCGGCGTCGTGCTCGCCGTGGTGTCCGCCGCACAGTTCGTGTACTGCCTGGCGATGGGCATCGAGGACGCGAACGACATCGCCTACCGCCAGGCGACCGCGCCCGATGGCATCCAGGGGCGGATGAACTCCACGATCCGCACGGTGAACCGGGTGGTGTTCTTCTTCGGCGCCCTGCTCACCGGCGCGCTCATGACGCTGCTGGGGTACCGCCCGACCATCGGGATCGGCGCCGCGGTGTTCGTCGTCGCGACGATGGTCGTGCTCCTCTCGCCGCTGAGGAACGCGCGGCACGAGGACGCCACCGTCCCGGAATGACCGCCTCCGGGGAAGGAGAAAGGCCGCGCCCCGAGGGACACGGCCTTTCTCCTTCTCGGCGGATGCCGATCAGAACGGAAGCTTCTTGTCGGTGAGCTGGTCGGCGGTCGGCGCGACGATGTCGAGCGGCTCGCCCCACTTGCTGTAGTCGACCTGGACGGGCGTACCGGCGACGTCCATCTTGTAGCGGCGCACCAGGTCGTCGGGGCCGATGAACATCTCATAGTTGATCGTCTTGCCGAGCTTGGACTCGGCAGGGACCTCGTTGCCCATCGCCTTGAACAGCTTCGCCGTGTCGAGCGTCAGCACGTAGCGGGCGGCGTCCACGCCGTCGAGCTTCTCCGAGCCGTCCTGCTTGAAGTCGACGAGCGCGGTCTTGAAGGCGCCGAGCTGAGCGGTCACGTCCGCCTGGCTCGTGCCGAGCTGCTTCTCCAGCTGGCTGCCTGCGCCGTCGAGCTTGGCGAACTTGTTGTCGGTCATCGCGCCGAGGTTCATGTAGGTGACCCCGTCGACGATGCGGATCTCCATCTGGTTGCCGTCCGGCATCTTGGACGTCATCGACATGGCGATCTTCTTCGGGTCCTTGTCGATCTTCATCTGACCGGTCGTGGCGACGGTCTGACCCTGAACGGTCATGCTCTGCGAGATCTCGGCGGTGCCCGCCTTCTGCTGCGCGTCGGTGATGCGCTGCACGAAGTTGTCGGCGGTCAGCGCGCCGCCGCCGTCGTCCTTCTTCCCCTCCGGCTGCTGGCTTGCCGAGCCCTTCGAGGACTCGGGCTTGGTGTTGTCCCCCGTGCTGCAGGCGGTGATGCCGAAGCCCGCAACGAGAGCGATGGTCGTGGCCGCGATGGCGCGTTTCCAGATTGTGCTCATGGAAAGAGCCTAAGGGGCGCACAGGAATGCTCACGACCAGCCTGACGCCCCGGCCTCTCAGCGCGGGGAGAGCAGGAACGCGTTCAGTTCGGCCGTGAGCGGGTCGATCGCCAGGGACGCCCCGTCGATCGCGGTGATCGGAGCGGCCAGGCGCACGCTGGAGACCAGCCAGGCGGCATCGGCCCGGGAGAGGTCGGTTGCCGGGATCTGCGCGTATCCGGCGTCGTGGCCGAGCCCGGCGAGGTGTTCATACACGCTCAGCTGCGTGGTGCCGTGCAGGATGCCGCCGGAGGGCGCCGGCGTGACGAAACGATCGCCGAAACGGAGGATCAGCGACGCCGTCGGCGCCTCGAGCACGTACCCGTCCGAGGTGAGGAACACCGCGTCGTCGGCGCCGCGACGGTGGGCTTCCCGCAACGCCGCCATGTTCACGGCGTAGGAGAGGGTCTTGGCTCCGAGCAGGAGCCAGGGGGCGCGCTCCGCCGCGCCGACGTCGTAGCCGCGGTCGAGAGTGACGACGCGGATGCCCCGGGTGCGCGCCGCGGAGAAGTCCGCGGCCTTCGACGCCGTCGCCCAGGCGGTGGGCGTCGGGCCGTGCTCGACGCCCCTGCTGAGGATGAGCTTGACGACCGCCTCCCCCGGAGGGCACTCCGCGGCGGCGACCGCGACCGCCTGGCGCCACTGCTCGAGGTTCGGGGCGGGGAGGTCGCACAGTGCGGCGGAGTGCGCCAGGCGCTGCACGTGGGGCTCGATCTCCTGCGGGTGGCCGTCGATCACGCCGATCGACTCGAACACCCCGTCGCCCCGCTGCGTGCTGAGCTCCCCCACGCTGAGAGCAGGTGCCGAGGCGTCGACGGCGGTGAACGAGTCGGCGAAGTCGGCGCGCTCCTCATCGGCGTCGGCGGGGACGATCATCAGCGCGAAGCGGGTGGCCATGGATGAAGCCTACGGCGATCGGGAATACCCGCGGGCGCGGCGCGTTACACTTGATCGGCCGGGCCGCATAACCCCGGGCTCCAACTTCTGCCGCTGCGAGCGGCCTTCCGCCGAGAGGCGTTCTTGCGGCCCGGTCTTTCTCTGCCCGCGATAAGCGGTCGGGGCCTCTGGCCGTCAGATCAGCACGCCGCGCCGCCACGCCGCGGCGCACGCGGTGAGGTCCTCGGCCGACGTGGTCAGCCGGTACGCGCGCTGCGTGAGCGCCGTCGCGCGTTGCGGCTCCGTTCCTTCGTCGTCGTCCGCCGCGTGCGTGGCCCCGGCGGCGACGACCCGGCAGAACGCCGCGGCCCGATCGAGCGCGACCGCGAAGTCGCCGCGGAAGACGCCGTGCAGGATCGTGTCGATCAGCGCGCCGAGCTCCTCCGGGCTCGCCGGCGTCGGCGCCCCCGCGATCACGGCGTCGGCCGTGCGCAGCTCGACCCGCCCGCGCTCGTAGAGCAGCGCCGTGAGCGCCGGATCCCCCTGGATGGACGCCTGCAGCAGGTACAGCCGCCAGAGCGCCCCGGGCAGCGAACGGGCCGGCGCCTTGGCCCACACCTCCGCGATCTCGTCGATGCCGTGCTCGGCGGTGAAATCGATCAGTCGCTGCGCGGTCTCGCCCGTGGCATCCGTGCGCGCCCGCTCCAGAAGCGCAGACGCCGTCGTATGGGCCACCCGCAGGTCATCGGCCGGGTCCCCGGCGCCGACGATGTTGTCGAATGACGCGGAGGGACGGCGGACGGGGCGGTGGAAGGGCTTCGGCACCGACCCAGGCTACGCGCGATGCCCGGACGGCACACCCATGCGCGCGCCCTAGACTGGAGGGGACGGGCCTGTAGCTCAGTTGGCAGAGCATCGGACTTTTAATCCGCGGGTCGAGGGTTCGAGCCCCTCCGGGCCCACCTCTCCCTGCCCGGGGATCCTTTCTCAGCGCCCCACGGCGAGCGCGACGCCGGCGATCAGCGGGGCGACCGTGACCACCAGGATGAACGCGCGCTCGCTCACTCCGAACGTCCGGGTGCGCAGCCGCGGGAGCACGAGCGAGATCACGAGGGCACCCAGCGCGACCGCGGCGACCACGTCGAGCACGCCGAGGACAGATGCCGCCGGACCGTCGAGCAGACGACCGAGGGGGCCGATCGTGCCGTAGGCGATCGCGAACCAGGCGATCGCGAAGAGCAGATGGACCCGCCCGCGGAGGGTCGCCGGCGTCCCCGTGCGATCGGTCGGGACGAACGGCATGGCTGCGAGCACCACGCCGAGCACGAGCAGCCAGATGCCGACCGCCACCCGCCCGTCGCCGAGCCCCGTGTCGAGCAGCACGCCGGCGCCGAGCACCAGCCAGGCCGCGGCCGCGGCCCAGGACGCCGTGGCGGCCAGAGTCCTCGTGCGCCGCGAGTCCGACGCCGCGTAGTCGCTCACGGTGTCGCGCACCGGGTGGATGCCGCCGGGCATCAGATGCAGCGCGAGGAAGAGCACGAGCCGGAGCGCGAACAGCGCGGCGGCGAGGACGAGGAGGGGAAGAGCCATGGGACGCCTTCTTCGAGTTTGTGGAGCGGTACTCCAGGAACGCTAAACCTTCAAGTAGCTTGAAGGTCAAGGAGGACGCATGAGGATCAGGGAACTGGCGCGGCTGACGGGTCTGGCGCCGTCGGCGATCCGCTACTACGAGCAGCGCGACATGTTCAGCCCCGGACAGGTGCGCCGGGATGCGAACGGCTATCGCGACTACACCCCGGGAGCCCTGCGCCGCGTGGAGCTGATCCTCGCCGGACGCGCCGCCGGCTTCTCGCTCGCCCAGATGCGCGGCCGTATGCAGGACTGGGAGACCATGGCCGACGACCGGCGGACCGCGCTCCTCGAAGAGCAGCTGCAGGTGATCGACGAAAGGATCGCGGCGCTCGTCCGCGGTCGTGAGACGGTGCGCGAAGCCCTCGCCGCCCTCGCGGCCCCGCACCGGGGAGAAACGGATCCGGCGGATCGGGAATAGCGAACTTAACTCATGAGTTAAGTTCGCTATGAGCACCGTCACCGACACCGCGCAGCGACTCCGCCTCGAATGCGGCTTCCCCGACATCCCCCTCGCCTCGCCCCGGTCCCGCGACCGCCTCCTCGCGGTCCGCGACGCCGCGGTCGCGGAGTTCCGACTGCACGGCTACCTCGGCGGATCCGTCGACGAGATCGCTCGCGGATCGGGCGTCTCCAAACCGACGATCTACTCGTATTTCGACACCAAGGAGCGTCTGTTCCTCGATGCGATCGGCGACGCCCTCATCTCGGCATACACGGGGCTCTCCCCCGTCGGCGAATGGTCGTCAGCGCGGACCGCCCGCGAAGCCGTGCGCGCCTTCCTCCTCGACTGGGCCCGGCGGCTCCTCTCGCCCGAGACCATCGCACTGCGGCGCACGGTCATCGGCGAGGCGGAGAGGTTTCCGCGCCTCGCATCGCTCTGGGCGCTCACCAACGCGACCTACGGCGACCGCCCCCTCGCGGAGGCGCTGACCGCGATGTCCCGCGCGGGGCTGCTCGACCTCCCGCGCGGAGACCTCCCCCTGCGGCAGCTGATCGCGATGGCGGTCGGCGCTCCGCAGCTGGTCGCGACCTTCCGGCCGGCGGACTTCGACGCCGCCGAGCTGCCCGAGATCGCCGAGGGAGCGGTCGCGGTGTTCTGGAGCTCCTATGGAAAGGAAGACCGATGAGACTCGACGAGTACGCGGAGCTGGACGCGACGGCGGCGACGGCGGCCGTCCGCCGCCGCGAGACGACACCCGAGGAGCTGCAGAGCCTCGCCCGAGACGCCGCCGCCGCGGTGGACGGGCGGATCGGAGCCGTGGTCGAGACCTGGACCGATCCCGAGCCCGCACTCGGCGACGGTCCGTTCGCGGGCGTGCCGATGCTGCTGAAGGACATGGGAGCACCGGTACCGGGCCGCCGCATGGAACTGGGGTCCCGGCTCACGGAGGGCTGGGAGCCCGGGTATCGCGCCGCCCTCGTCGACCGCTTCCGCCGGGCCGGGCTCGTCCCCCTGGGCCGCACGACCATCCCCGAGTTCGCCGCCGCCGTGGTCACGGAGTCCGCGGTGGCGGGTGCGACCCGCAACCCGTTCGCCCCCGACCGCTCGGCCGGTGGATCCAGCGGAGGGAGTGCGGCTGCCGTCGCCGCGGGCATCGTCCCGATCGCGCACGCGACCGATGCCGCGGGATCGATCCGGGTGCCGGCCGCCCACACCGGGCTCGTCGGGCTCAAGCCCAGCCGCGACGCGGTCTCGTGGGCGCCCGACCCGGCCCCGGTCGACGGCCTCGCTGTGCCCTTCGTCGTCACGAGATCCGTGCGCGATGCGCAGACCCTCTTCGCCGAGGTGTCGGACGCGATGCCGGATGCCGAGCGACGACATCTCCGGATCCTGCTGACCGACGGTGCGCTGGGCTCGCGCCCCGCCGCGGCGTCGACCCTCCGCGCTGCGGGGGCGGTGTCCGCCGCGCTGCGGGACGCGGGGCACACCGTCGTCGCGGGCGGTCTCGACCTCGGGGTGGAGTGGCGACGGTTCGCGCACGCGACGAGCGCGATCTGGGCGGCCACCACCGCGGAATGGATCGACGCGCTCGCCGGCCTGCTCGGCCGGGATCCCGACGCCCTGCTCGAACCGCAGACGCGGGCGCTGCGGGAGTACGGCCGCGCCCTCTCCCCCGCAGAGCTCGCCGACAGCCGGGAGGTGCTCGCCCTGACCGACCGGGGCGTCGCGCGGCTCTTCGACGAGGTCGACGTCGTGCTCTCCCCGACCACGCTCGCCCCCGCGCCCCGGATCGGCGAGTTCGGCACCGGGGCGAAGGAGGACGACGGTGAGGCCTGGCTGATGAGGTCGCTCGAGTCCGCCCCTCTCGCGTCGCCGGCGAACGTGACGGGGACCCCGGCCGTGAGCGTCCCGGGCGGGTTCGACGACGAGGCCGGCGTGCCCGTCGGCGTGCAGCTCTGGTCGCGGCACGGCACGGATGCGACGCTGCTCTCCCTCGCCGCGGAGGTCGAGGCGCGGCTGCCCTGGCGCTCCCGGCGCCCCGAGGTCTGGGCGGGGGCCGCGCGATGAGCGCCCCGGTCGTCGACGTGCACGCGCACCTGTGGACGCCGGAGTACATCGACCTGCTCGCCGGATCGGGCGTCGCCGGTCTCGAGATGTACCGCCACCTCGGAGCCGGCGCCGGAGACGCCGACCTCGAGCGTCGCTTCGCGCTGATGGACGACGGCGGGATCGACCTGCAGATCCTCTCGGCCACCCCTCTCGTCCCGCATCTCGACGATCCGGAGGCGGCGATCGCGGCGGCCCGGCATGTGAACGACGAGTACGCCGCGATCGTCTCGCGCTTCCCCGGTCGGTTCCGTGCGTTCCTCGCTCTGCCGCTCCCGCATCTGGAGGCGGCGACGAGGGCGCTCGAACGGCTGGACGACGACGCCTTCGTCGGCGTCGCCCTCACCACGGACATCCTCGGGACCCCGCTCACGGACGTCCGCTTCGATCCGCTGTTCGCCGCGCTCGACGCCCGCTCGGCGACGGTCCTGCTGCACCCCGTGGGCGGAGACGCCCGCAGCGCGCTGCTCGCCGACCGGCCGATGCGCTGGGCGGTCGGCGCACCGATCGAGGACACGATCGCGATGGCGGACCTGCTGCTCGCCGGGCACTTGTCCCGCTTCCCGGGGATCCGCGTGATCGGCACGCATCTCGGCGGGGCGCTGCCGATGCTCCTCCCGCGGATGCAGGCGCAGCAGCCGTGGGAGGCGCCCGACGCTCCCGAGCCGCCGACGACCGCCGCGCGCCGCGCCTGGTTCGACACCGTCACGCACGTCAATCCGGCGGCGCTCCGTGCCGCCTCCGAGGTGCTCGGCGGCGACCGCCTGGTGCTCGGCACCGACTTCCCGTTCCAGGCCGCGGGCGAGCTCGCCGAGGACGCGGCGCTGCTCGGCACCGTGCTCTCCGCCGAGCACGCCTCCCTCGCACGGACGGGGAACGCCGAGGTGCTGTTCCCCGGTCTGCGACAGACACGGGACGGAGCGGGCGCATGACCGTGCACGCGGTGCTCGGCGCAGGAGGGGTGATCGGCCGCGAGACCGTCGCCGCGCTCCGGCGCAGGCACGCCCGGGTGATCTCGGTCGGACGGTCCGCGGGTGCTTCCGACGCCGACGTCGAGTCGCGGCGGGCGGACCTGCTCGATCCCGAGGCGACCCGACGCGCGGTCCGCGGCGCCGACGTGGTGCACCTCGTCGCCGGCCTCCCCTACTCGAGCGCCGTCTGGGAACGGGACTGGCCGGTGATCGTGCGCAATGCGGTGGCGGCCGCCGACGCCGCCGACGCGCGGCTCGTCGCCTTCGACAACGTGTACGCCTACGGTCGCGTGACGGGTCCGATGACCGAGGACGCCCCGCTGCGGCCGGTGAGCAGGAAGGGCGCCGTCCGGGCTCGGGCACGCGAGCTGCTGAGCGGTCTCCCCGGTGTCGCCGTCGCGGTCGCCGCCGACTTCTACGGGCCCGGGGCGCGGACCAGCGTCTTCAACCGGTTCGCGGTCGATCCGCTGCGGCATGGCCGGCGCGGCGCCTGGCTGTTCGACGCGTCGCTCTCGCACTCGATGACGTACACGCCGGACATCGGCGAGGCACTGGCCGTGCTCGGGGAGTCGTCCGAGCACGGCGTCTGGCACCTGCCCACCGCACCCGCCCTCACGGGTGCGGAGTACGTCGAGGCCGCGGGCGGCGCTCCGGGACGGACGCGGGTGATCGGACGCGGCCTGCTGCGCCTCGCCGCGGTCGCCAGCGTCGAGGCGCGGGAGACCCTGGAGATGGCGTACCAGTACGAGGCGCCCTACCTCTTCGACTCCGGACGGTTCGAGAGGCGGTTCGGTCCGACGCCGACGCCGTACGCGACCGGCATCCGGCGCAGCACCCAGGCCGCCGCCGCCTCCTGATCCACGGTCTCCGTTCCGACGCGCCGCCTCAGGCCTGCCGTGCACGGTGGCGGCGCACCGCGTCGCGGTTGGCGCAGCGCACCGAGCAGTAGCGCTGGCGGCCGTTGCGCGTCACGTCGACCACCACCTTCCGGCAGGGCGCCGCGGCGCAGCGTCCCATCCGGTGCATGCCGCGCTCGGAGAGGTGCATCGCGGTGCCCACGCCGAACACGGCACGCATCACGAAGGGAAGGCGGTCGACCTCGTCGCGGTAGTGCAGATGCCACCCCTCCTCGTCGTGGTCGACCAGGCGGGGATACGCCGCGACCATCGCCATCTGCGCATTCAGCTGCGCGGCACGATCCTCCGGCTCCTCGGCGTCGACCACCCGCAGCCAGTCGTCGACGACGATCCGCGTCTCCGTGTGATCGTCGTCACCCACCGCGAACGACATCGTCATCCCGAAGTCGCGTGTCCGCTCGACGATCCCCTCCCGATCCGCGGGCCAGTCGTTCGCGAGGGAGGCCGCGAGCAGCACCGCGTACTCACCGTAAGGGTTGAGATGCATAAGGGCATTACATCAGGCTCGTTCCATGACCGCAATCCACGCCCTCCCCGAGACCTCCGGTATCCCCGTCACCGCGCACGAGCACGGCTGGACGACCGAGTCCTCGCACCGCACGTCCGAGGGTCTCGTCGTGTATGTGCGCTGCACGGCGTGCGGCACCCGCCGCGTCGACCTCCGCGCCGACGGAGGGATGCCGCCCGCCATGCTCAGTCATCCCGTCGTCGCCACCCGCTGAGGCGCGGCGCTCCGCGATCGCACGGCGAGCAGCGCGCAGCCGATCACCGCGACGCCGCCGAGGATCGTCACCCAGGTCAGGTGCTCGCCGAGCAGCAGCGCCGCCCAGCACAACGTCATCACCGGCTGCGTCAGCTGTATCTGGCTGACCTGGGCCATCGGACCGATCGCGAGACCCCGATACCAGGCGAAGAACCCGAGGAACATGCTGACCACAGCGAGATACGCGAACGACGCCCATTCCGCCGCTCCCCCCGTCGGAGGATACTCCGCCATCGCGAGCCCGGTGAGCAGGATCATCAGCGGAGCCGACAGCACGAGCGCCCACGACACCGTCTGCCACGCTCCGAGCTCACGGGCGAGCAGACCACCCTCCGCGTAGCCGATCGCGGCGGCGACCACCGCCCCGAACAGCAGCAGGTCGGAGACGCCGAGACCCCCGAGACCTCCGCCGTTGAGCACGGCGAACAGCACCGCCGCGACCGCCCCGAGCCCCGCGGCGATCCAGAACGAGCGCCGCGGACGCTCCCGCGTGCGGAGCACCGCCGCGACCGCCGTGGCGGCGGGGAGCAGCGCGATCACCACCGCGCCGTGGCTCGCGGGGACGGTGGTGAGCGCGAAGGACGTCAGGAGCGGGAACCCGACCACCACTCCGCCGGCGACGACGGCCAGACGCCACCACTGCACGCCCCTCGGCAGCCGCTGCCGAGTGAGGCCGAGGGCCAGCCCGGCGAGCACTGCGGCGACCACCGCACGCCCGGCACCCACGAACAGCGGGGACATCGCGCCGCCTTCGACGGCGATCCGGGTCAGCGGCACCGTGAACGAGAAGGCCGCGACCCCGAGGAAGCCCCATCCGAGCCCGGCGCGGGAGGATACCGGCGCGGCGACCTTGTGAATAGCGCTACTCTGTTCTTTCATACAACAGCGTAGCAGTTACTATCCCACGCGCTGACGCCGGAGCGCTCTGCCGATCGCCGCCGCGCCGTCGCCGAAACGGGAGGGATCGGGACCGGAGAAGTTCAGCCGGACGAACGCCGCCGGCGGCTCGGCCGGGAACCATTCGGTCCCGGCGGCGATCAGCACGCCCTCCGCCTCGCAGTCCCGCATCAGGCGGTCGGCGTCCGCCCCGTCGGGCAGACGCGCCCAGAGGTTCAGCCCGCCCCGTGGCATCCGCTCGACGCGCAGGGCAGGCGCGTGCTCGGCGAGGCTCGCCGCGAGCAGATCCCTGCGTTCGCGCAGCCGCGTCCGCAGCCCCCGCAGATGGGACCGCCACGCCGGCTGCAGCACGACGTCGAGAGCGGCCGCCTGCAGCACGCCGCTGACGTACATCGACTCGGCGCCCCGGTCGGCGAGGATCCGATCGCGGACCGGACCGCGGGCGATCACGGCCGCGACCCGCACCGCCGGGGAGACGCTCTTGGTCAGCGAGCGCACGTACACGACATGGCCGCCGTCGTCGAAGGCGGCCATCGGCACCGCATCCGCGTCGATCCCGAAGTCATGCGCCCAGTCGTCCTCCACCAGGAAGGCGCCGTGCGCGCGCACGGCGGCCATCACGCGCTCCCGCCGCGCGGGCGACCACTGCACCCCGGTCGGGTTCTGGAAGTTCGGCTGCGCGTAGAAGACCCGAGCGCCGGTCTCCGCGAGGGCGCGGACGAGATCATCGGGGTCGGGCCCCTCCCCGTCGCCCGAGACCGGTACGATCCGCACCCCGGCCTGCGCAGCGGCCAGGATCGCCCCCCAGTAGGTGGGCGACTCCATCACCACCGGCTGCCCGGGATCCGTCAGCGCACGGAACACCGAGCTCAGCGCGCTCTGACTGCCCGGCGCCACGATCACGTCCCGCGCGGCGGGCGGCGTCACCCCGGCCGGTGTGCGCTCCCCCAGCTCACGGGCGAACCAGGCCTGCAGCTCCGGGAGACCGCCGACCGCCGAACGGCTCGTGGCCGCATCGGCACGGGCGGCCCGGGCGAGTGCGGCCCGCACCGCGCGCTCCGGCAGCAGCTCGCCCGCCGGGTAGCCGGAGTGCAGGCCGATCGCGTCGACGGCCGCGTCGCGCATCGGCGTCGAGAGGGCGGGAACTCTGGCCTGCGCGGTGCGCAGCGCTCCGGTCTGCCACCCGAAGTCGAGCGTGCGCGGCGCGCGCCCTCCCCGCACGAAGCTGCCCGCACCGGGCCGGCTCTCCACCAGTCCCAGCCCGACGAGCGTGTGCATCGCCTTCTGCACGGTCACCGGGCTGGCGCCGAACCGGGCCGCGAGCTCTCGGCTCGACGGCAGTCGCGCACCGGGCGCCGCGTCCGAGATCCAGGACCGCAGTTCGCTCACGATCCGATCAGCGCTACTCTCGCTCACAGTCCCCGATGATAGCGGCGGTTCGCCCACACGGCCCTGCCGCTCTGTGACGGATGTCATGTCGAGGAGATGACATCGCTCATGAGCCGCCGCGGACCGCGGAACGCAGACTGGAGGCATGACAGAGACAGCACCCACCCGGAGCGCGGCGCGAACGGCGCCCGCCGCCGCCCGCCCCGCCGTCGCGGCCACGGGGCTCACCAAGTCCTTCCGCGGCTTCACCGCCGTCGACGGCGTGGACATCACCGTCCGTCAGGGCGAGGTCGTCGCATTCCTCGGCCCGAACGGCGCCGGGAAGACGACCACGATCGACATGCTGCTCGGGCTCTCGCAGCCCGACCACGGCGAGATCGCCCTCTTCGGGCTGACGCCCCGCCAGGCCATCAGCCGAGGCCTCGTCTCCGCCGTCATGCAGACCGGAGGGCTGCTCGGAGACATCACCGTACGCGACACCATGAAGCTCACGGCCTCGCTGTTCGCCCAGACCACCGGCATCGACGCGGCGCTCGAGCGCGCCGGCATCCTCGACATCGCCGACCGCCGCGTGTCCAAGTGCTCCGGCGGCCAGCAGCAGCGACTCCGGTTCGCCATGGCCCTCGTCTCCGATCCCGGGCTGATCGTGCTCGACGAGCCGACGACGGGGATGGACGTCGAGGGGCGGCACTCCTTCTGGCAGGCCATCCACGCCGATGCCCAGCGCGGCCGTACGGTGCTGTTCGCCACGCACTACCTGGAGGAGGCCGACCAATACGCCGACCGGATCATCCTCATCCGCAAGGGGCGGATCGTCGCCGACGGCACGACGGCCGAGATCAAGGCGATGGCCGCCGGCCGCACCATCGAGGCCGAGTGGGAGGGCGCCGACCAGTCCGCGCTCTCGCGCATCCCCGGCGTCGACTCCGTCGAGGTCCGCGGATCCCGGGTGCTCGTGCGGTCCAGCGACTCCGACGCCGTGGCCCGCTACCTGCTCGCCCAGACGCCGGCGCACGACGTCACGATCACCAGCCAGAACCTCGAGCAGGCGTTCCTGCGCCTGACCGGCGACGACAACGAAGGAGAATGAGATGTCCGCTGCATCCCTCGACCGCCTCGACACGATCGACCCCGCCTCCCGCCGGGCCCCGTCCTACGGCGGCTTCAGCTGGACCTTCCTCTCGGTCGAGATCAAGCGTCTCTTCCGCAACGCGAGCGTGGTGATCTTCACCCTGATCTTCCCGCTCGCGATGCTGATCCTCGTCGCGCTCCCCAACCGCGACAAGTCCATCTCCGACGTCCCCCTCGCCCAGGGCGGGATCTCCGCCGCCGTGCCGATCATGATCTCGATGGCGGTGTACGGGGCGATGGTCGCCAGCACCATGACCGGGGTCTCCGTGGCCTCGGAGCGCGCGCAGGGCTGGAGCAGACAGCTCAGGCTCACCCCGCTCAACCCGGTGGTCTACATCCTCGTCAAGGTGCTCTGCGGCCTGCTCCTCGGCGGGCTCGCGGTGCTCATCACCCTCATCGTCGGCACCGCCCTGGGCATCACGGCCCCGGTCGGCAACCTCATCGGCGCCGCGATCCTCGCCTGGATCAGCTCGCTGATGATGACCAGCCTCGGCCTCGCCGTCGGCTACGCCTTCCCCGCGCAGAACGCGATGCGCTACCTCGGCCCGATCCTCCCGATCCTCAGCTTCATGGGCGGCCTGTTCTTCCCGCTGGCCCTGATGCCCGAGGGCGTGCAGGTCGCGGCGAAGTTCACCCCGGTCTGGGGCATCGCGAACCTCTCGCAGTCGGCGATCGTGGGCGAGGCGCCGGATGTCTGGGCGGTTCCCAACCTCGTCGTCTGGTTCGTGCTGTTCACCGGGTTCGCGGTGCTCATGTTCCGTCGCGACACCAAGCGCGTGTGACCACGGCGCGGCTCGTCGCGCGGCGCGACGCCTCCGGTGACGGAGCGCGGCGCGCCGCGCGCTGGCACCAGGGCCCGGGGCGGGCGGAAGATGGAGGGGTGGAGCCCATGGACGAGTGCGATGACGGCCCGCGCACGCAGCCGCGCACGAAGGACTGGCTGCTCGATCGGCGCGCGCTCGGCGATGCCCGCGGGTGGCAGCGCCTCCTGGCAGCGCTGACCGCTCCCGCGTCGCTGCGCTGGTATCCCGGGGCGGCGCTGAGCCTGCTCTTCGCGCTCGGGTTCACGATCATCCCGACGCTCACCCAGGTGGCGGCGCCCGCCTCGTGGGGCATCGTCGCAGGACTCGTGCTGTTCTGCGCGATGTTCGTGACCTCCACTCCCGTCGCGCTCGCGCTGCCGCTGGGCTTCCAGTGGGTGCCGCCCGCGGTGCTCATGCTCTTCACCATCCCGCTGATCGGCCTGCTCGGCCCCGGCTCGACCCTCCTCTGGGTGTACGTCGCGGTCGCATCGGCGCTGTGCCTCGGCTCGCGCACGGCGATGATCGTCGTCTTCTCCCTCGCCCTGCTGTCCTTCCTCGTGATCGAGGTCATGGCCGCGCTCGACCCGGCGTTCGAGGCCGACCGCGGCACGCCCTCCTGGTCGGTGCCTCTGGTGATCGGGTCGGTGGGCAGCCTGATGGTAGCGTTCGCACGCAATCTGCAGACCATGCGCGAGCTGCGCGCCACTCAGCAGGAGCTCGCCGCAGTGGCCGTCGAGGAGGAGCGCAACCGGATGGCCCGCGACATGCACGACATCCTGGGCCACTCGCTCTCCGCGATCGCGCTGAAGGCCGACCTCGCCGCTGCCCTCTCCGAGCGGGACCCCGCCTCCGCAGCGCAGGAGGTCAGGGAGGTGCAGTCGCTGGCGCGCGCGACCCTCGGCGACATGCGCGCCGTCGTCTCCGGCTATCGGCAGGTGCGGGTGGCGAGCGAACTCGCCTCCATCCGCGCGCTGCTCGCCGCCGCCGGGCTCGAGGCTCACCTCCCCAGCACCACGGACGACGTCCCGGAGGAGAACCGGGAGCTGTTCGGCTGGACGCTGCGGGAGGCCGCCACGAACATCCTCCGCCACTCGCAGGCATCCGAATGCTGGGTCACGCTCGCCCCCCGCCGCATCACGATCGAGGACGACGGCGTGGGACCCGCCGAGGGGGCAGGGGCGGGGAGCGGGAACGGGCTGCACGGCCTGGCGGAGCGCGCGCGGGATGCCGGCGGTGCGATCCGCATCGGACGCTCGCGCCGCGGCGGCTTCCTGCTGGAGGTCTCCGCATGATCCGGCTGCTCGTCGCCGACGATCAGGCGCTCGTGCGCGGGGCCCTGGCCACGCTGCTGTCGCTCGAGGACGATCTCGAGGTCGTCGCCCAGGTCGGGCGCGGCGACGAGGTCCTGGAGGCCGCGAGGACGCACGACCCGCAGGTCGCGCTGCTCGACGTGGAGATGCCGGGGATCGACGGCCTCGCCGCCGCCGCGCAGCTGCGCTCCGAGATGCCCGGGATCCGCGTCGTGATCGTGACGACCTTCGGGCGTGCGGGATACCTCTCCCGCGCCCTCGCCGCGGGCGTGACCGGGTACGTCGTGAAGGACACTCCGGCGACCGAGCTCGCAGACGTGGTGCGCCGCGTGGTGCGCGGGGAGCGCGTGATCGACGCCGCGCTCGCGACCGATGCGCTCACCGCGGGGCAGTCGCCGCTGACGCCGCGCGAGACGGACGTGCTGTCCGCGGCGCGGGGAGGGGGCACGATCGCGGACATCGCCGCCGAGCTGCACCTGTCCGAGGGCACGACCCGCAACTACCTGTCGTCGGCGATGCAGAAGCTCGAGGCGCGCACGCGCGCCGATGCCGCACGCATCGCCGAGGACCGCGGCTGGCTGGGCGCCCCCGCCTGAACGCCGCCCGCGGCCGCATCGCTCAGGTCCGCGGGATGCCGGTGACGCGCTCCTCGCCGGTGACGACAGCCTCGACGGCGCCCGCTGACAGCTCGGCGACGTCGGCGGCGAGCCGCGGCAGCGACGCCGGGGGCGCCCAGAGCTCGAACCGCGCATCGGCGGCGTACCGGGTCTCGCCCCGCACTCCGCCATGTGCCGCGGCCCACGCACGGAGCGCGTTGTCGTAGCGACCCGCCTCGGCGTGGGGCACGGACAGCACGGCCTGCGCCAGCAGCATCCGGTCCACCAGTGCCGCGCGGTCGAGACCCTCGGAGACCGCGGAGGAGTATGCCCGGACCAGACCTCCGGCCCCGAGCTTCACCCCGCCGAAGTACCGGGTCACCACGGCGACGAGGTCGGTCAGCCCCCGGCGCCGCAGCACCTCCAGCATCGGCATGCCGGCCGTTCCGGACGGCTCGCCGTCGTCGGAGGACCGGGCACGGTCGCCGTGCAGCCCGGTCACCTGCGCGCTGCAGTTGTGCCGCGCATCCCAGAACCGTCGCTTTGCCGCGGCGATGACCTCGTCGGCCTCCGCCGCGGAGGAGACCGGGGAGAGCTGTGCGATGAACCGCGACTTCTTGATGACCAGTTCATGCTCGACGGCCCCCGCGATCGTCGCGGGGAACGGCATCGCGGTCACCGGTCGGTGTCCGCGGCGAGCTCGGCGAGAGTGCGCACGGTCCGCAGGTTCCGCGCGGTTCCGGAGACCCCCAGCGCCCGATCGAGCACCCCCGTGGTGAGCTTCGTCGACTGCACGCCGCCGGTCCCGTAGTCGATCCAGAGGTCGGCGCCGACGAGGGCGATCCTCTCCCCCGGCTGGAGCCGCGGCGTGAGGGCCTCGATCGCCCCGCCGTCGGCGGGCCCCTCGAGGAACATCGTGTGCAGCATCCGGTCCTCCGCCGCATCGGGGAAGGGGTTGGTCGCGAGCGCCGCGACCAGCTCGTCGTGGGTGCGGACGATCACCGGCGTGTCGACGGAGAACTCCTCCGCGATGAGCGCGCGCACCTCCGCGGAGAGTGCCGGGCGGTCCGCCGGCAGATCGCTGAGGATGTTGCCGCTGGCGATGTAGGTCGACACGTTCTCGAGCCCCAGACGCCCGCTCAGGAGCGACCGCAGCTCGGCCATCGGCACGCGGTTCCGTCCGCCGACGTTCACCGCGCGCAGCAGCAGGGCGCCGCGCACGGTCACAGACCGCTCGCGGCGAGCTCTGCCCCGGCATGGGCGAACTCTGCGAGGGCCGCCTCGCTGGGCGCGGGGGCGACGCCGGCCACGAGGTCGGTGAGGATCCGCACCCGCACGCCGTGCGCGATCGCGTCGAGCGCCGAGGCGCGCACGCAGTGGTCGGTCGCGATGCCGACGACGTCCGCCGCGACCACGCCGTGCGCGGAGAGGATGTCGCCCACGGTCTCCCCGTCGTCGGAGACGCCCTCGAACATCGAATAGGCGGGCTTTCCCTGCCCCTTCCTCACGTGGTGGGTGACCGCGTCGATCACGAGCAGCGGGTCGTAGGCCGCGCCGTCGGTCCCGGCGACGCAGTGCACCGGCCAGCTGTCCCGGTAGTCGGGCTCCGCGGAGAAGTGCCCGCCGTTGTCGCCGTCCGCGTCGTGCCAGTCCCGCGAGGCGACGATGACCGCGTAGTCGCCGGATCTCGCAGCGAGGAGGGCCGTGACGCCGGCCGCCACGGCGTCCCCGCCCTCGACGGCGAGCGCGCCGCCCTCCGTGAAGTCGTTCTGGACGTCGACGATCAGCAGTGCCCTGGCCATGATCCGAGGGTACGCCGCCCGCGCCGGTTCGGTAGAGTCCCCGCATGGCCCCGGACCCGCACCGCCCCGCGTCCCTCGCCGCCTTCGTGCGCGCCGAGGGACGCGGCGTCGTGGCGACGGTCTCGCCGGACGGCGCTCCGGAGGCGGCCCTCGTCGGGCTGACCGCGCGGGACGACGGGACGCTGATCTTCGACAGCCCGGAGACCTTTCGCAAGATCGCGAACCTCCGTGCCGACGACCGCGTGGCCGTCGTGATCGGCACCGGCGGCGATGTGTCCGTGCAGGTCGAAGGCACGGCCCTGGTGGTCGAGGGCGAGGAGCGCGTCGCCCTGGCCGCCGAGTACGAGACCCGGTTCCCGGGCTCCCGGGCGCTCACGGACGGATTCGCCGTGGTCGCCGTCCGCCCCGCCTGGGTGCGCGTCTACGACGCCTCGTCCCCCGCCCCCGAGGTCGCCGAGGCCCGCTGGAACGCCTGATCGCTCACGCCTCGTCGAGCACCACGAGCTCACCGGTCGCCCGGGTCATCGACACGTAGCGGTCGACGGCACCCCGGATGCCGGTGCCGAAGGACAGCGGGTCGACGAGCACCACGAGGTCGAACTCGAGCCCTTTGGCGGTGACCGGTGTCAGCGAGCGCACCCGCCCGGCCGGGTCGTCGCCGCGCGCCGCTCCGATCACGCAGGCCGTCCCGTCCGGATGCCCGCGGAGCCACTCGTCCAGCACCTCGTCCAGATCACCCGCCCTCCCCCGCCGCACGGGGACGCTGCTGCGGCGCACCGAGACAGGGACGTTGGCGTCGGGGAACGCCGCGCGGATCACGGGCTCGGCCGCCGTCATGATCTCCTCGGGCGTGCGGTAGTTGATCGTCAGCGAGCGCTGGTCGGCGTCCGGGATCCCGATACGGCGGAGCCGCTGCCCCCAGGTCTCGGCGAACCCCTGCCGCGCCTGCGCGCGATCGCCCACGACGGTCAGGCTCCGGGACGGGCACCGACGCAGCAGCATCCGCCACTCGGCGTCGGTGAGCTCCTGGGCCTCGTCGACGACGATGTGCGCGAAGGGGCCCGCGAGCGCGTCCCTCTCGATCTCGGGCAGGGCGCTCTCGTCGATGAGGCTGTTGCGCAGGTCGGCGCCGTTCATCCACTGCATCACCTCATGGCCCGCCGAGACGAAGGCCTCGACGACCTCGCCCATGTACTCGCACTGTTCCGCGAGAGCGGCCTCCCGCCGTCGGCGCAGGCGCGCACCGTCCGGGTCGCCGAGCCGATGCCGGGCCGCGTCGATCAGCGGAAGGTCGGCATCGGTCCAGGCATCCGTACGGGGTCTCCGCAGCAGTCCCGCCCCGTCCGCGTCGAGCCAGGGCGCGCAGCGGCGCAGGTATGCAGGGACGGCCCACAGATCGGCGACGAGCGCCGACGCCTCGAGCAGCGGCCAGGCGCGCGCGAAGGTGCGAGTGAGCAGAGGGTGCCGGGCGAGCTGCCGTTGCAGGGCGCGCAGCGGCACGTCGTCGCCCACCTGCTCCTCCGCCTGCGTCCGCAAGATCTCGACGAGGGCCTGCCACACCTGGTCGCGGGCCTCATTGTGCGGGACGCCGGGCTCGGCGGCGGCGAACGCATCCGCCCAGTCCGCCGCCGACACCTCGAGGTCGGCCCATTCGGTCTCGATCGCGAGATCGACGACCGGAGGCTCCTCGTACAGGCGCACCGCGGGCTCGATCGCCTCGACCATGCGCACGTCGGCCTTGAGGGCGGCGATGCGCGAATCCTCCTCCGGAGCGGCCCGCACCCCCTCGGCCACCAGGTCGCGGAGCGTGCATGCGCGCACCCCGTCCTCCCCGAGACCGGGCAGCACGTCGGCGATGTAGGAGAGATAGGGCTCATGCGGTCCGATGAAGAGGATGCCCCGCTCGTCGACCCGCGGGTCGGCGTACAGCAGGTACGAGGCCCGGTGCAGCGCGACCACGGTCTTCCCGGTTCCGGGACCTCCGTCGACGACGAGGGCCTTCCCCGCTCCGGCGCGGATGATCGCGTCCTGATCCGCCTGGATCGTCCCGAGCACGTCCCGCATCCGGGAGGTGCGGCTCTCGGCGAGGCTGGCGATGAACGCCGACCGGTCATCGAGCACCGCGGCGTCGGCCAGCCCGGCCTCGGTGAACGCCTCGTCCCAGTAGTCGCGGATCGTCCCTCCCGCCCAGCGGAACCGCCGCCGGCTGCGCGTCCCCATCGGTTCGGCGTGCGTCGCGCCGAAGAACGGCTCCGCGGCGGGCGCCCTCCAGTCCACGAGCAGTTGCCGTCCGTCGGCTCCGGTCAGACCCAGCCGGCCGATGTACACCGGGTCGGATCCGTCGTCCGGAACGATCCTCCCCAGGCACAGATCGGCTCCGAACCGCTCCCGCACTCGCAGCCGGGTGCTGAGCGCGCGGATGTTCTGGTCCCGTTCGAGGGCGGCGGCACCGGCGCGCACGGCACGGCGGCGCAGTTCGTCGAGCCGGCGGCGGATGCGACGGTTGTCCGCGTCGATCGTCGCGGCGATCTCGGCGAGCCGTGCGTCATCCGCGGCCGTGAAGGCGATGTCGGACTTGGCGGTGCGGTCGGACGGGAGGGCGAAGAAGGTATCGGGAGTGCGGGGCACGGAGGTCCTTCCTGCGCGGCGCGGGCCGCCGCGGCGAAGGTCGATTCTGCCCCCTGCCGGGGGCCTTGCCGCAAGCCCCCACCCCGCCGATAGACTGGAAGTGCGGGAGGGGACACCGTCGGTTTCGCTCCTGCCCGGCTCGCAGGGTAGTATTTCTTCTCGTGCCAGGCGCACGCCGCCTTAGCTCAGACGGCAGAGCGATTCACTCGTAATGAATAGGTCAAGGGTTCGATTCCCTTAGGCGGCTCCACAGAGAGGCCCGGATGCATCACGCATCCGGGCCTCTTCGATTCGAGCCGAGAGCAGGCGCCCTAGGACTCCTCTGCGTCCGCGGGCTCCTCCGGTTGCGGGTGGGCGTCGTGCCTCGTCGGCACCTTCCGCAGCGCGAGCATGAACAGGTAGACGACGCTCAGCACGATCGCGATGTCCGCCACGTTGCCGATGAACCAGCCGAAGTAATCGATGAAATCGACCACGTGACCGTTGCCGAGCGATGCCCCGCGGAGGAGCCTGTCGCCGAAGTGGCTGACGGCTCCGCCGAGGAGGGCGCCGATCCCGATCGCCCACCCGGGCGATGTCACCCGCCACGCGAACACCGCGAGCGCGACGGCGGCGACGCCCGACACGATCGTGAAGATCCAGGTGACGCCGCTGCCCGTGGAGAAGGCCCCGCCGGTGTTGTACGCGAGCTGGAACCGGACGGCGTCGCCGATCACATCCACGACACGGCCGTCGGCGAGCGCGGCGACAGCCCAGACCTTCGACAGCTGATCAATGAGCACGACGACCACGGCGATGCCGAGCGCGATCCAGAAGGCCCCGTGCCGGGACGGCGTACTGCCGGCTCCGGTCATCGTGTCTCCGCTCGTCCTTCGACCGTCGCCTGCGGGCTCATTCGCACCGAAGCCCGTCCTTCGGCACGGTGCCATCGAGCAGGAACCTCTCCACCGCCTCGTTCACGCAGGAGTTGCCCTTGTTGTACCCGGTGTGCCCCTCGCCCACGCGGGTGATCAGCACGCCCTCGGAGAGCTGCTTGGCGAGGGAGACCGCCCACTCGTAGGGGGTCGCCGGGTCGTTGGTGGTGCCGACCACGAGGATCGGGCCCGAGCCCTCCGCCGTGATCGCCTCCCGCTTCCCGGTGGCCGGGTAGGGCCACTGCTCGCACGGATCGGGCGCGTTCCAGTAGGGCGCGAACGTGGGGGCGCCCTTCGCGACCTTGGCGTCGGCGGCGGCCTGCGCGGCCGGATCGTCCTCCACCGGGTAGTCCATGCAGTTGTACGCACGGAACGCCTCGGAGGTGTTGTCGGTGTACTGCCCGTCCTTGTCACGGCCGTTGTAGGAGTCCGCGAGCGCGAACATCATCTCCGGGTCGCCCTGGAGCGCGTCCGCGAATCCCTTGCTGAGGTACTGCCAGTAGTCCTGGGTGTACATCGCCTGGATGATCCCGGTCATCATCGAGTCCGCGTTCATCTTCCGCCCGTCGGCGCCGGTCAGCGGGGTGCGGTCGACCGAGGCGAGCAGCGCCCCCACGTCGGACTTCGCCTCGTCGACGGTGCCGTTGAACGGGCATTCGCTCGTCGAGAGGCAGTCCTTCAGATAGGCGGTCAGCGCGGACTCGAAGCCGAGGGCCTGGGTCGTGCCGACGTCGAGGCCGGGGATCGCGGGGTCGATCGCCCCGTCGAGGACGAGGCGGGTCGCGCGCTGCGGGTAGAGCTTGGCGTAGGTGGCGCCGAGGAAGGTCCCGTAGGAGTACCCCAGGTAGTGCAGCTCCTTGTCGCCGAGCACCGCACGGATCAGGTCCATGTCGCGCGCCGAGTTCACCGTGGTGATGTACGGGAGGATGCCATCGCTGTTCGCGACGCAGGCGTCGGCGAACCTCTTGTTCCCCTCGCCGATCTCGGTCTTCCACTCCGGGGTGTTCCGCGGCGACTTCGGAATCCCATAGAGGTAGGCGTCCATCTCCTTCGCATCGAAGCAGGAGACGGCGGTGGACTCGCCGACACCGCGGGGGTCGAAGCCGATGACGTCGTAGTCGTCGATCAGCGCCTTGCCCACGGCGTAGTCGAGGCTGTTCTGCACGAAGCCCTTGCCGCTCGCCCCGGGCCCACCGGGGTTGACCAGCAGCGAGCCCTTCGCGGTCTTGTTCGCCTTGTGCCGCACGATCGCGAGCGACATCTTCTTGCCGTCGCCCGGGTTCTCCCAGTCGAGTGGGGCACTCACCTCCGCGCAGTCGAAACCGGTGCCGCACGAACTCCAGTCGAGCTTCTGCGAGTAGAAGGGCTGGAGGTCCGGTGCGACGTCCGAGGTGTCCGGCTCACGGTCCGGGCCCGCGGTGGTCCCGCCGTCGGGGATGTTCGCGTACAGGCATCCGCTCAGCGCGATCGCCGTGGCGGCCAAGCCTGCGACGATCGCCGTCAGGCGGCGCAGGCGGGGTGTCGTTCGGTGATTCACGGTGTCCTTCCGCTCGTGACGGTCACGAGAAGGCTTTCCAGGGCGAGCAGCGGGGCGACGTTGCGCTCCAGCGACTCGCGGGTCTCGGCGAGCTGGTCGAGCACCACCAGGGTACGTTCCGCGGGCCAGTCGGAGGCGATCGCGGTCAGCTCGGCGCGCAACTCGGCGTTGATGAGCTCATCGCCGCGGCCGAACTGCAGCATCACCACGTCGCGGTACATCGACTGCAGATCGGTGAGCACCCGGTCGATGCCGTCGCGCAGGCTGCGGGTTGCGCGCTTCTTCTGGTCGTCCTCCAGCGCGGAGACCTGGGCGCGCAGCGCCGGGGGGACGGCCTGTCCCTCCGCGATGCCGACCGTGCGCAGCAGCGCCTGGCGCTCGGCCTCGTCGCGCTCGGCCGTGAGGGCCTTCGCGTCGTCGGTGGCGGCCTGGATCACCCGTCCCGCGACATCGACCGCGTCGCGGACGCCGCGGACACCGAGCACGGACCGCAGCGTGTCGTCGCGGCGCCGGCGGGCCGCGTCGTCGGTGGCGAGGCGCTGGGCCATGCCGATGTGGCGCTGCGCGTGCCGCGCGGCCTGCTCGGCGGTCTGCTCGTCGGCGCCGGTGCGCAGCGTGATGAGACGGGCGACGTCGGCGACGTCGGGCTCGCGCAGGCGCAGCGAGCGCACGCGGGAGCGGATGGTCGGCAGCAGGTCGGCCTCGCTCGGGGCGCAGAGGATCCACACCGTCTGCTCCGGGGGCTCCTCGAGCGCCTTCAGCAGCACGTTCGAGGTGCGTTCGACCATGCGGTCCGCATCCTCGACGACGATCACGCGGTAGCGTCCGACGGAGGGGGCGAAGTAGGAGCGCTCGACGAGGGCACGCGCCTCGGCGATCGTGATGATCACCTTGTCGGTGCGCAGCGACGTGACGTCGGGATGCGTGCCGGCGAGCACCTGCCGCATCGCGCTCTCGTCGTCGGGCCGGTCCGCGACGAGCGCCGCGGCGAAGGCATAGGCGAGGGTCGACCGCCCGGATCCCGGCGGCCCGGTGATCAGCCAGGCGTGCGACATCGCCGCCGGATCGGACGCCGCGGTGCGCAGCGTCTCGACGGCGGCGTCCTGCCCCCACACCTCACCCCAGGGGAACGGCGCGAGGTCGGTGGAGGTCATGCGCTCCAGCCTAACCGGGGCGTCCGACGCCGACGGTCACGCCCGTGCCGGGCCCGACCCGCCCGGGCGGGTCAGAGCAGGGAGTCCACGCGGGAGCGCACCCGGCCGGCGATCTCCTCGGCGGGGAGGGCGGCGTCGACCACCAGGAAACGCTGCGGCTCGGCCTCGGCGAGCTGCAGGTAGGCGTCGCGCACGCGGGCGTGGAACTCCTCCTTCTCGGCCTCGAGCCGGTCGAAGGGCTTGTCGTCCGCGTCCAGGCGCTTTCGTGCGACGGCGGGGTCGAGATCGAGGAGCACGGTCAGGTCGGGCAGCGCGCCCTCGGTCGCCCAGAGGGAGAGGCCGCGGACCTCCTCCGCGTCGAGCACCCGCCCGGCGCCCTGATAGGCCACGGAGGAGTCGAGGTAGCGGTCCTGGATGACGACCTCGCCGCGCGCGAGGGCGGGCCGCACGACCGTCGCGACGTGGTGCGCGCGGTCGGCCGCGTAGAGCAGCGCCTCGGCGCGCGGGGCGATGTCCCCGCGGTGGTGCAGCACGATGTCGCGGATGAGCCGCCCCACCTCGGAGCCTCCGGGCTCGCGGGTGCGCAGCACCGTGCGCCCCCGCGCCGTGAGCCCGCTCGTCAGCAGTTCCGCCTGCGTGGTCTTCCCCGAGCCGTCTCCGCCCTCGAGGGTGATCCAGAGGCCGGGCCCGGAGGTCACGACGACTTCTTCGCCGCGTTCGCGGCGCGGGTCGCCGCAGCCTTCTTCGCCGCCGCGGAACGCGCCGCCGCCTTCTCGGCATCCGTCTTCGCCGGGGCCTTCTTGGTAGGGGCCTTCTTGGCCGTGGTCTTCGCCGGCGCCTTCTTCGCCGCCGCGCGGCCGCGCTGGGGAGCCGGCCCCTTGGCGCGCTTGTCCGCGAGCATCTGCACGGCGATCTCGAAGGTGATGTCGGTCGGCTGCTGCCCGCGCGGGATCGTGACGTTGGTCTCGCCGTCGGTCACGTAGGGGCCGAAACGCCCGTCCCGGATGCGGATCGGCTTGCCGCTGGTGGGATCGGCGTCGAACTCCGCGAGTGCGCTCGATGCGCGGCGGGCGCCGTACTTCGGCTGCGCGTAGATCTCGAGGGCCTGCTCCAGGGTGACGTCGAAGATCTGCTGCTCGCTCTCGAGCGAACGGGAATCGGCGCCCTTCTTCAGGTACGGTCCGAACCGGCCGTTCTGCGCGGTGATCTCGTCGCCCGACTCGGGGTCGACTCCGACGACGCGGGGCAGGCTGAGCAACTGCAGTGCCTGCTCGAGCTCGATCGTGTCGACCGACATCGAACGCAGGAGCGACGCGGTGCGCGGCTTGGGGGCGACGTCCTTCTTCGCTCCCCGCTTCTTCGGCGCCTCCTCGACGACCTCGCCCGTCGCCTCGTCGACCGCGGCGTCCTCCGACACCGGATCGTTCTCCTGCACGTACGGTCCGAACCTGCCGTCCTTGACGACGATGATCTTGCCGTTCTCGGGGTTCTCGCCGAGCACACGGTCACCGGCGACGGGTGCGTCGATGAGCTCCTGCGCCTTGACCGATGTCAGCTCATCCGGGGCGAGGTCCTCGGGGACGTTGACGATCCGCGGCTTGGCCTCGGGGTTCTCGGGGTCGCTCACCTCAAGGTAGGGCCCGTACTTGCCGAACCGCAGGGTGGCCGTCTCGGTGATCCGCGTCGAGTTCAGCGCCCTCGCGTCGATCTCGCCGAGGTTGTCCACGATCTGCCGGAGGCCGACGTGGGCGTCCGATCCGAAGTAGAACGACCGCAGCCACTCGTTGCGATTCTGCTCGCCGCGGGCGATGGCGTCGAGATCATCCTCGAGAGCGGCGGTGAAGTCGTAGTCGATCAGGTCGGTGAAGTGCTGCTCGAGCAGCCGCACCACGCTGAAGGCCAGCCAGGTCGGCACGAGCGCCTGCCCGCGCTTGGTCGCGTAGCCGCGGTCGATCACCGTGCCGATGATGCTGGCGAAGGTGGAGGGACGTCCGATGCCGTGCTCCTCGAGGGCCTTCACGAGGGATGCCTCGGTGTAGCGGGGCTTCGGGGTGGTGCGGTGACCCTTCGCCTCGGCGTCGCTCATGCCGAGCTCGTCGCCGACCGCGACGGCCGGAAGCGACTGGTCGTCGGCGGCGTCCTGGGAGTTGCGCTTCTCGTCGCGCCCCTCCTCGTACGCCTCGAGGAAGCCCTTGAAGGTGTAGACGGTGCCGGAGGCCGTGAACTCGGCCTTCTTCCCCGCGGCGTCGACCTCGAGCGTGACGGTGGTGGTCTCGTACTTCGCGTCGGCCATCTGACTGGCGACCGTGCGCTTCCAGATGAGGTCGTAGAGCCGCTGCTCCTCCTTGTCGAGCTGCGACGAGACGGATGCCGGCGTGCGGAAGGTCTCGCCCGAGGGACGGATCGCCTCGTGCGCCTCCTGCGCGTTCTTGCTCTTGGACTTGTACACGCGCGGCTTGAGCGGCACCGCGGCGTCGCCGTAGAGCGCGACGGCCTGATTGCGCGCGGCCTGGACGGCCTGCGTGCTCAGCGCCGTCGAGTCGGTGCGCATATAGGTGATGTACCCCTTCTCGTAGAGACGCTGGGCGACGCTCATCGCCTGCTTCGCGCTCATCGAGAGCTTGCGCCCGGCCTCCTGCTGCATCGTGGAGGTGGTGAAGGGCGCGTATGGGCTGCGCGTGCCGGGCTTGGCCTCGACCTTGGAGACGCGGGCGGCTCCGGCCGCCTCGACGGCCGCGGCGAGCTCGCCGGCCTGCTTCTCGCTGAGGACGACCACGGCCTTCTTCAGCGAGCCGGTGTCGTCGAAGTCGGTGCCCCGGGCGAGCTGACCGCCGTCGACACGGACCAGCCGCACGGTGAAGGACGAGCCGGATGCGGCGGCGGACGCCTCGACGTCCCAGTACTCCGCGGAGACGAACGCCATGCGCTCGCGCTCCCGGTCGACGATCATGCGGGTGGCGGCGGACTGCACCCGCCCCGCGGAGAGACCGGTCTTCACCTTGTACCAGAGCACGGGCGACACGTCCCAGCCGTACAGCCGGTCGAGGATGCGCCGGGTCTCCTGCGCGTCGACGAGCGCGAGGTCGAGCTCACGGGTGTTGCCGACGGCGGCCTGGATGGCGTCCTTGGTGATCTCGTGGAAGACCATCCTCTTGACGGGGACCTTCGGCTTGAGGGTCTCCAGCAGGTGCCAGGCGATGGCCTCGCCCTCGCGATCCTCATCAGTGGCCAGCAGGAGCTCGTCGGCGGTCTTGAGGGCGCGCCTGAGCTCCGCGACCGTCTTGGTCTTCCGATCGGAGACGACGTAGTAGGGGTCGAAGCCGTTCTCCACGTCGATGGAGTACTTGCCGTACGCCTTCTTGTCGGCAGCGGGGATGTCCTTCTTGTCGGCGAGGTCGCGGATGTGCCCGACCGAGCTCAGCACCTCATAGCCGTCGCCGAGGTACCCCTGAATAGACCGCATCTTCGTCGGGGACTCGACGATGACGAGCTTCTTGCCTTCAGCCAAGGGTGCGTCCTTTCTTCGAAGCACACCATACACACCGCTGTCGTGATGTGATCACAGCGGCGATCGGGAACATGCACGCCGTCAGGATCCCTCGGGTGGCCCGGCACGGGCGCGGGAGACGGCAGCGAGACCAGCGTACGCCGCCCTGACCTCCACCGTCGCCACGAGCCCCTCGACCAGGCATCCGGACAGGACCGCTCCGGACGCCGCGACGACGCGTTCCGCGAGCGCGCAGGGCCCTTCCGGTGCATCGACGGCACCGGAAGCCGCGTCGGCCGCGGCGAGCGCAGCGGCGTCGGCGGCCCCGGCTGCCCGCTGAGCGGTGACGGCCGCCCCGCCGACCGCGGCGAGTCCGAGCGCGAGTGTCGCGGCCACCGCGAGGACTCCCGCGGCGAGCACGGTACCTGCCATTTCCCTCCTCCTTCTCGGATCCCCTCGGATCCCTCTCCTTCTCGGCTCCTCCCCGACGGGACGCCCGGATCATCGCCCTCCGGCGAGCGCGCAGCTCGACGCGCGCAGCGGCACGGAGATCAGCCGTCCGACTCTCAGCTCGGCCGAGGCCGTCACGCACACCAGCTCCCCACGGAGGGAGGACGACCCCGACGCCCCGGCGACCCCCGCGGCGATGAGCCCGAACGCCCGCGCGGCGCTCTCCCCCCGGCCGAGCAGCCGGGCCGCATCCGCCGCCGCGTCCTGCAGGGCGACCTGCCTGGCTGCCCCCGCGAGGGCGGCAGCACCCATGGAGAGGACGAGGACGACGGCGGGGAGGGCGACCGCCAGCTCGGCGGCCACCGACCCCCGCTCGCTCCTCCGCCGCTGCCCCGTTCCCCGCCCCGCGCCCCGTCCCTTCCGCGGGTTTCCCGCCCTTTCTCGGACGGGGCCGCGCCGGTGCGGTCCGGTCATGACACCGTGAGCGCGCGGCGCACGAGATCGGTGAGGATCCCCCGCACCTCGTCCGAGCGCATGATGATCACCAGCAGCCCGGCGAACGCCACCGCCGCAACTGTGGCAGAGATTAGGCGTATATCGGTAGCGCTACGCTCGGGGCATGACTGACGATATCAACGAGCTGGAGCAAGCTTTCGTGTTGAAGCGGATGGCGGCGAAGATGGCGCTTGAACTCTTCGAGAGTCGATACGGTGACGTGGCGCGCGATGGCGTTGTAGGTGCCCCCCTCAACGAAGAGGCACGGGCGCTGCTTATGGTCGCGGGCAAGCTGGCCGGCGAGGCGGTTGACGCTTCACTCGCCGTCGATCGCGCCTACGAGGCTGCGGAAGAGCGTCTTGCGCCGCCGGCGCAGTCCTTCGCGACGCGCGACGAGGCTGAAGCCTGGATTGAGCGACTAGAGGAAGACAAGCTCGACGCGATGGAACGCTTTTTCGCCGCCAGGAACGAGCTCAGTAACCTCGACGACCCGCTCTCGAAGGAGCCGCAAGACATCACCGATGACGATTGGGTCACCATCAATCGCCGCTTCGACCTACTCGAAGAGATGGAGAGTGTCCAGAAGGTGGGCCGCTCGGCGCAAGCCGGCATTGATCAAGCCCGAGCAGCCCTCGGCGACGAATAGCCGATCGACTCTGTGGATATCGTTGACGAGTTCGGCCAGTCCCCGCGGTGCCCGGAGTGCGGCATCCTTCTACGCGAGGTTCGGGGCGGCTGGCGTTGCCCTGAATGCAGTCACGCCGAAGACGCCCCTTGGGTATCCAAGCCAGACGACGGCGGTGCGCCGAGCATCCACGGAGGATAGTCACGTCACCTAATAGGTCACGTGACCTGGGCTTTTTCTTGCATTCTGGCTAGTCGTAGTGCTAGAGTTGAACTACTCGAAAAGCGGACGCAAGGGCCGCTAGAGGGATACCCCTCGACGAGAGGTAGCACGCGGGAAACCGTGGTGCCGCAGAGGATCCGGGCGCAGCGCCAATCAGCCGCCCGGAGAGTACGCGGGTTGAGTGCACCGATCGGTAGATCTACTACCGATCGGGTTTCCCATGTCCATCCCGGCCTCTCGGATCGCTGTCGCGGCGATCGGGCGCGCGGTTCGACGCGGTGACGCATCCGCTGAGCGGAGCGCCCGCAGCGACCTCGCCGCCGCCAAGATCGACCACGCCATCACCGACGCGCTGACTGCTTCCGGCGCCAGTCTCAAGCGTGAGCACGCGGCTCAGCTCGCGGCCCGTCTGAATGGTGCGGCGCGATGATCGCCCTCGAAGTCGAGGACGGCACCCTCGCGCGTCTCGTTGCCGATGCTCCGCCGCTGAGCGCCGCCACTCGCGAACGGCTTTCCCGCATCCTGCGCCCCGCCCTCGCCCGCCCGCAGGGGCAGACGCGGTGACTCCCGGGAAGACCGCCGCCCTGGCGGGCAAGGCCAGGGCGGGCGCGAAGAATCCGGCGAGGAATCATCACAAGCACGATAGCGCGGGCCTCGGACGTTCCCCTTTCGCGAGGGCCGTGCGCGAGTACGCCCGCACCGGATCATTCGTGGCCGACGGCCTGGTGCCGCTCCCTCGCGGGAAGAAGTCGCCGCCCCTGGCCGGCCGCACTGGCTACGACGGCGAGACGAGTCTGGAGCTCGCACGCACCGATGCGGAGAGGCATCCGCGCGGCAACGTCGGCTTTCGCGTCCCGGCCTGGCTGATCGGCTTCGACATCGACGGCGCCGACCACGGCGAAGGCAAGAGCGGTCCGACATCGATCGACGCTCTCTCCTCCCGCCTCGGGACTCTACCGGGCACGCTCTCGTCAACACGACACGGTGCCGAATCGGATACCCGCATCCACTTCTACGAGATCCCCGAAGGCGTGCGGCTGAGCGAGCGTGCGCTGGCCGATGTCGAGCTGATCCAGCACCATCACCGATTCGCGGTCGTCTGGCCCTCACGCCTCAAGGACGGCACCCGGTACCGCTGGTACTCCGCTGAGAGAGAGCGCATCCGTACTCCGCTTCGCTCTGACGTCGCGGCTTTGCCCGCGTCCTGGATCAACTTCCTACGAGCCGACGCGACAGCAGGGCCGTCGAGGCGCGCGGGGTCTGATGATGTGGTGCGATGGCTCGACCGGCTGCCCGATGGCGAACCGTCGTCGCTCCTGCGCGCTGAGATGACGGCGGTGCGCCGCTGCGATGTCGGCAATACGAACCTGCTCGCACACGTCGGTCTCGCCGCTCGCGCGTGCATAGGCCGGCCTGGCGGACGCAAGGCGTTCGACCTGTTCGTCGAGCACATCCGCGATCCCTATTGCGAGAAGTACGACACGAGGAAGTTCGAGGCCGACATGGAGCGCGCGCTGGCTCGCGTGATCGCCGATATCCGCGGCGAGGAGGTGACGACGCTATGAGCACCAAGGAAGATCCGATCGTCGTCGCCCGCCGCGTGCTGGATCGCACTTTCGAGGTGTACGTCACCTCCGACGGCAGTCCGTTCGCGGTGCCACGCGATGGCGGTCGGGCGATCATGCTCACGCCGCGAGGCGAAGGGGCGGCGCTGGGCGTGCTCCGGCTTGCCTCTGAGGGCGAGTCGCCGCGCGTGCCGCGCTCGGCGCTGGTGGAAGCACTGACGTGGGCACATGATCTCGCCCCGCAGACGGCGCCGGTCGCCGACCTCCACCTGCGAGCCGCGCAGCCGAAGCCGGGGATGATCGTGCTCGACCTGGGCGAGATGAACTCGACGCGGTGCATCGTCATCACGCGGAAGGGATGGAAAGCTCGCGACCGTCCACCCGCAGGGGTGCACTTCCGGCTCAGTCGTGCCACTCGCGCACTGCCCGAGCCGAAGCACGGCGCCCACGGGCACAAGACGCTTCGCCGACTGCTCGGCTGGTCGAAGAAGGACGGTCGTTGGCTCATGGCGCGCGGGTGGCTCGCCGCAGCCCTATTCCCCGACATCGCCCGGCCTCTGCTCTTCGCGACCGGGACAGCCGGAAGCGGGAAGACCTTCCGGGGCCGCGTGCTGGCGAGCGTGCTCGATCCGCGGGACGAGCTCGGCGGCTCCCTCGGCAAGGACGAGCGCGATGCCTTGGTCGCGGCTGGTGCTCGATACATCGCGGCTTGGGACAACATCACCTCTGTCTCGATCGAGACGAGCAACCTCATCTGCCGGCTGGTGACGGGCGGGAGCGATGAACGCAGGGTGCTCTACTCCGACGAGGACGTGCACGTCCGCGCGATCCGCAGGACGGGGATCATCACGGCTCTCTCGCTCCCGATGCTCGAAGCCGATGCCCTGGAGCGGATCATCCCCGTGCACTGCGAGACGATCCCCTCGGGCGAGCGCACGAGCGAGTCGCGGATGCGGGCGGCGTTCGACGACGCGCATCCGCAGATCCTCGGCGCTGTGCTGGATGACGTCGTGCGGGTGCTCGGGCAACTCCCGGAGGTGCAGGCAACGAAGCGGTCACGCCCTCGCATGGCCGACTTCTCGGACGTGCTCTATGCGCTCGACCCCGCGATCGACAACGCCTACCGCGAGGCCACCGCCGACATGGTCCGCGAGGTTGCCGAGGGCGACCCGTTCATCGGAGCGGTAGCCGACTGGCTCCGGGGCATCGCTGAGAAGAACGGCCTGCCGTTCACGATGGCGCCGTCGGATGCGCTGACGGCGCTACGGGCGTCCTTGCCGCCGTTCGGTCGGCACGATGCGTACCTGCCGAAGACGCCGAGCGGCCTCAGCCAGATGCTCACCAAGAACGCAGGGCCGCTCCGTTCGCTGGGCTTCTCTGTCACACGCAAGACCGTTCGCGGGGCGAAGTACGACGTCTACGACCGAGCGCAGGAGGAGAAGCCATGACGACCATCAGGGATGCCGGAACCGTGTTCCTCGACGATCCGCACGGCGTCGCGTGCCCGACCTGCGGCGCGCGGGCGCTGGAGGCATGCCGTTGGAGGACGCCGTATCACGAGATGACCGTGCACGCGCGACGGCAGGATCGCTGGTTCCGTCTCGTCGCTCCCGTGATCCGCGCGCAGGAGTGGGCCGACTACCCGGAAGACGAGACGCTCGACGCTCTCGCCGATCGTCGGGCGCTCATGCGGCGGCGTTACTGCCAGCAGCGCCAGATCACCGGCTTCCTGCTGCGCATGCACGACCTCACACCTGCACTGCTCGACTGCGTGCCGTGCGGGGAACAACGTGACAAGGAAGGGAATGACAATGCCAATTGATCGCCACGGCGGAGCATCCGCCGCCAATATCGCAGCTCGGCTGCGAACCGCCCGGCCCGCGCAAGCGGAGCAGGCTCAGGAGCATGACGACCTCCTGATGACGCCCCCGAACGTCGTTCGGAGTCGGCTCAAGGCAAGGGCGATCCTGCCGTCGGCGCTGGCCGTCGCCTGTGCGGCACACTCGGCTCCGGCCGGTGTTCGGTGTTTCGAGCACGGCGTTTGCGGCGAGCGCGTGGCGCGACGGAGCCGGTCATGAGCGCCGCCGTGACGCAGCCCGAATGGATTGCGCAGCGTGATGCCCGCTGGCTCGCCCTGGCGCCGATCTGCCCGGCGTGCGCGTCGATGCCGTTCGAGTTGTGCAAGCCGCTCCCCGCTGTTGGTCTGCTCGGCGTTCACGAGGAGCGCGCCATCGCAGCGCTCACGTCGCCTGGCCGCTACCGGCGCGACGTGCGGCGCTGGCGAGCGCAGCTCAAGGCGGAGCGTCGCGGCTACGAGAAGCGCGAGGCGACCGCGTGGCACACGCGGCAGGCGATCGAGCGCATCCACGCCGCCGCTCAGGAGGTGCGCTCATGAGCCGCCGTGGCGCTGCCGTCCGATTGATCGACGTGACAGCCAATCGGGTTGCGCAAGCCAGTGCGCGTGACGCCCGGAGTGCGGTCATCGCCGAGCAGCAGGCGCAACGGGAACGTGCCGCCGCTGCGGCCCAGCGTGCTCGCCAGCGCGCGAAGCGGGTCGCGCAGGCTCCGGCGCCCGTCCAGTCCGTCTCGCCGCGTCCTGCGCCCGCTGAGCGGCCCGCCGTCGAGACGGTGACCGTCACGAAGTTGGAGTATTCGGCGCTGATGAAGGCCGCCAACCACCTGTTGAAGAAGTTCTGACCGTTCGAGGAGACACCATCATGTACGAGAACAACCGGATTACGATCACGGTTCCCGAGGCAGACCTGCCACCTGCCCCGGCTGTTGTCCCGTTGCCCGAGGGGATGCTGGCATGCCGAGCATGTGGCGTCGCCGTGCCGATAGAAGGCGCGATCGTCGAGCGAATCCATCTCGGTCACCACTGGGAGCAGCGACCCGATGCGCCCACGGGCGACACCCGAGCTGTGAATGACTTCCTCACGACGACGACCTGCACCATCTGCTCGGCCCGGAGTGAGCGCGTCGCGGCCATCCTCGCTGAGCACCCATCGCTCATCGCCCGCCTCGGAAGCATCGCCGCGGAGAGGATCGAAGGATCGTTGCTTGCGCTCGACGTGCTCGGATCGTCTGCACCTGACAGCTCGGCATCGACGGCAGAGATCCTGCGCCTGACCTCCTATCTGCCCGGAGGGGGACTCGCATGGGCCGCTCAGCGCCGCCCCGGCGTCTGCGCCTCGGTGCCCTTCGCGCATGTCACGTCAGAGGCTCGCGCCACGTTGCGCGAAGCGGCGGCGAGCTGGTTGCGTGCTCGGCTGGAGCGGCCACGTCGTGAGCCGGTGCCCGCCGACAGCGATCTGCTCGGATGCGCCATGTGTGGCGTCGGCTCCGTCATGGCGATGCCGAGCTCGACGCCCTGGCGCGAGGTGCTGATCCGCGACCTGAGCGTGCTCGGTGGGCGCCGTCGCGGCCGGCCCGTCTTCGGGCATCTCTGCCCGGCGTGCGCGACGGCGGTAGAGAGCCACGGCCTCGGCCAGCGCGCGATGATCTCGGCGCTGATGGCACATGTCGGTCATCGGCGTAGCGGATGGGTCGAACTGGAGTCGAACGTATCGGCGTTCGCCGCTCAGCGCGTCGGAACCGCGCCTTTCGATCAGCCGTGGGGATGGATCGATCTCGACGCCTTCCGGCGCGATCTGGAGGGGCTGGGAGCATGAGCGCTGTCGCGGTCGAAGCGCCGCCGCTCCCCGTTCACGCCGGGCCGTTGGGACTGCTCTCGTTCGCTGTCCGAGAGCGACGCACCCGCCGCCCGATCCAGCAGGTTCGGGAGATCATGGACGACAACCCGACCGGCCTGTCAATCGATGAGCTGGGCGTGATCCTGTTCACGGCGTACATCATCCCCGAGCCGGGCGGAGCGTCGCGCCCTCCGCTGGTGCTCATCGAGCGCGACAAGTGGGCGCACTGGTTCTGGAGCGTCGGGTTCCTGACATGCGGCTTCCGCACGACGAACGGGCGCCCTCGCCAGCCGATGACGCTCTACCGCGCATCGACCGAGGAGCACTCCCGCACGGGGCTGAGCTGGACGCCTGGGCGGCGCTGGGCGTCGGAGTATGCCGACCTGAGAGCGCGGGAGCTGCGGCAAGCAGGAGACGGCGCGAGCGTCCACGTCTACGCCGCCGAGATCCAGCCGTCATGGCTCCTCGGCATGAATGCGGCTGTGGCCGGCCTGAGCGGCAACGAGTACATCGTCGATCTCCCGGAGCACGCCGAAGTGCGGTGCCTGACCGGAGAGCCGACATGCTGACCTGGGGACGGAGCGCCGCGGGGATGCTCATCCGCGACCGTGGCAGGGTACTGCTCCAGCTTCGCTCCGCTTACGTCCAGTACGGCGGCACCTGGTCGATACCGGGCGGCGCGCTCGCGCATGGCGAGACGACACTGGACGCGGCGCTCCGAGAGCTATCAGAGGAGAGCGGGCTGGAGCACCAGCACCTCGCCGTGAGCGACCGCCAGCACGTCGCTGAGCCGGTGCCGGGCTGGACGTACACGACGCACCTCGCGAAGCTGCGGGGAGGCGCACGCGAGCTCGGTACGCCGCCCGCCAGCGCCGAGGTGACTCGGCACGAGTGGGTGTTGGTCGCCGAGGTGGACGACCTGCCGTTGCATCCCGGCTTCGCGGCGTCATGGCCCGAGGTTCGCGCCATGCTCGACGATGCGCCCGTGCCGCGCGTTCTGTTCGTCTGCATCGGCAACATCTGCCGCTCGCCCACGGCAGAGCTGATCCTGCGCGACATGGCGGCGAGAGCGGGCGTCGCGGTCGAAGTCGCGTCCCGAGGCGTCGGGGCGGAGGACGGCGCATCGATGGACGCGGGCAGTCTCGACTACGCCGCGCGGCAGGGCCTGGACGGCACCGCGCACCGGGCGCGGCTGTTCACCGCCGAGGATGCCGAGCGCTTCGACGTCATCGTCGCGCTGTCCCCAGCCATTGCGCAGCGGATGCGCGCCATCGCTCCGGCGCTGGGGACGATCCGCGAGGAGTGGGTGGTCAACCCGTGGCGATCGTCGACGTGGCTCTATCGGTCGGCGTATCGAGAGCTCGAGCGCATCTGCGCCGACGTGCTCGACGGCATCAAGAAGGACGAGAGGAGCACGGCATGAGCGGCCTGATGGCGGCGCGGTGGATGGCGCTTGTGAATGAGGCCATCCTGCGCGGTGAAGAGGTCGAGACAGTGCCGGTGTCGCCGTTCCTCGCCGCGACCACGGAGGAGTTGCTGGAGCGGCTGGAGGCCAACGGGCGCTTCACCTGGTGCCAGCACATGGGAGGCGTCGGCACGGGCGCAACGACGCCCGACATCGTGGCGTGGCCGGGTCATGCCTACGGGACGTGTGTGCCCTGTGCGTTGGACTTCCGAGCGGAGATCGAGGCGGCACGCAGGCGAACGTGCGAGAGGTGCGACAGCGCACGAGCAACGGCGGTGCATCAGGCCGACCTCGGAGTCGTGCCGGGCTTCGCTTTCGTGGCGCTGGCGATCCTTCTGTGCGAGGAATGCGCCGAAGAGGAAGGCCTGCGGCCCGACGGGCTACCTGTCGGGATCGACGATGGAAGGGACGGATCATGAACGACGAATCGGCAACCCCGCAACCAACCGGTCGCAACCCCATGCAACCGACTGACCCTGGAACGGGAGTGGAGCGCGACGCGCAGAACAGGGCGCTGTGCGGTGCGCGCACGAGAAGCGGCGACCCGTGCCGCTCTCCGGCGATGACCGGGCAGCGGCGGTGCCGCATGCACGGCGGTGCGGCGCCTCAAGCCAAGCGCAAGGCGGCTCTGCGGCTGGCGACCCTCGTCGACCCGGCGATCTCGACGCTGGCGAGCGTGATGCAGTCGAAGAGCGCGAAGGACGCCGACCGGCTCCGCGCTGCCGAGGCCATCCTGGATCGCGCCGGCCATCCGCGTGCATCGCGCGTCGAGGGCACCGTCTCTGTCACCGACGCACGCGAGATGCTCCTGGAGCGGATCATGGACATGCGCGCGCGACACCCCGCAGAGGCGGCTCCCGCCGAGCTGGAGGGCGTGCCTCATGATGAAGACGTGATCGTCGACGCCGAGGTGATCGAGGACGCGGACTGAGGCAGCTATCGTCAGGAGCATGCCGAGCCTGAGCGAGATCGCCACCGCCGCCCCGTGGCTGTTCCCTTCCACCTTCTCGCTGATCGGCGTGCTGATCGGTGCCGGCCTGACGTTCGCGATTCAGCGGGCGATGGCTCGACGATCGCACCGTCGCGAGTTGGCACTGTCGGCGCTGGAGTCAATTACGAAGGCACGGAGCATCGTCACGCAGGCGTTGGCCAAGGCCGGTGCCACGCCGATGGCTACCGTCCCGCTCTACGCGCCCGAGGTCGCGACCGAGATCTGGGCGCGCTTCGAGATGCTCGCCGCTCTGGAGCGGCGCCCGATCGACCGGCGACCGCTCTCCGCCAACGGCATGACCACGCACGAATGGCTCATGGCCGGCGCTCAGACCGCGGAGGAGATGGAGAAGATCAGGGGTGAGCTTCACCGACTGAGCACGCTCCTGGTGGCCTGGGAGCGGGGTCGGGCTAAGGGCCGAGATTTCCGGCTCTCTGCCGCCGAAGTGCAGCGGAAGTTCGGCCCGGACTACACCGACAAGGATCTGCCGCCCGTGGCATGATCCCCGGCGCTCAGCCCTTGTACTTGGGGTTCGGGCGACGAAGGATGATCACCGTGCGCTTGCCGGTTACCCAGGTGCCGCTCGATGTGCTGGAGACGACCTCCCAGCCCTTGGCGATCAGCTTCGCGGCGGCGCGCTCAGCGTAGACCGTCTGTGTCTCATAGGGATCTTTCTTGCTGGCCATCATCGCTCCTCGGTCGGTGGTCAAGTCCCATCATGCTGCACCCGGGGTATGCCCTATGCGCGACAGTGGGCGCAGTCGCGATCAGGGCGTGTCCCGGAGTCGTTAAGGTGCCCGAAACGGACGCGCGGAATGCCGGCGGTGTCTGGCGCGGCGGGTGCAGAGTGTCAGGGTGTCGGGGGTGTCGGCGTTTGCGGTACCTCCCCGGCATGCCCCTTTTCCTCTCTTAACTCGATTTAGGTCAAGGTAGGGAGATACCGCAAAGTGCGACACCCCCGACACCCTGGGGCCGTTTCCCGCGTCATTCCGCGGCTCGTTAGGGTGTCGGCGAGGGTGTCGGGGGTGTCGCTCTCGAAAAGGCCGACACCCCCGCCGACACCCTCTTTCGTGCTAAGCCCGGCTAGCGCGGCACCTTACTAAGCGCCCATCGGCGAGGTGCTTAGGCGTCCTGCCACACACTTTCGGGGTGCGCCACGATCGCTGGCGACGGGGAGCATCTCGCTCCGGCAATATGATCAGGAGTCATGTGGTGGAGCAGAGTCGTCCTGGGCGCGCGCATCGTCGCGGTCGTCTGGGCCGGTCTCGTCGGGCTACTTGAAGTCCTAACCCACTACGAGATCGTGAAGCCGAGCGAGAAGCTGGCCCCGACGATCTGGATCATCTCGTTGCTCATGATCGGCCTCGGGAGCCTCGGCGGCATCATCAGCGAAGCAGTCAAGAATCGCTTCGCAGCGAAGAGTCAGAAGTACGACACCGCTCTGATGAGCCTCCTCATCGAGCTCTGCCGCGATGGCGAAGTGCGGTTCGAAGACCTCGGCGGCTCTGTCTATCGAGCTGCGCGCTGGCGCCGCACCGTCCGACATCCCGACGGCTCCAAGGGCACTCGACTGGTTCGGGTGCATCGTTTCCGTCCGTCCGCCTACCCCGCGCCGTCGGGGATCACGTGGACGGACAAGACCGGCGCGGTCGGGGAATGTTGGAGCAAGCATCGACCGGTCCCGAAGAACTGGCACGCCGTCGCCGCGAAGTATCAGGAGCCAATCACCGCAACCGACTTCCGCGGGGTCTCGAAGGCGACCAAGAACGGCTTCGAGCTGGAAGAGTTCAACGCGATCGCCGGAAAGTACTCGGAGTTGCTCGCCGTTCCAGTGTGGGACCCTGCGCACGACGACCGTCAGATCGGAGTTCTGTCTGTCGATCGGCTCTATACCGAGGGCGATAGCTTCAAAGCTGTGCTGAATCTCGCAGCTAGCCAACGGCTGATCTCCGCAACGTCGGCGACTATCGGTAGTATCCTCAGACCACGGGGAAACTAGTAGGGGTGGTGGTGGACATGAGCAATCTCACTCCAGAGGAGCGGTATTTCCGCACCCTGCAGCGACTCGATCCGAGCGACGAGATGCGTCGGATCGTTGAGCACGCCAAGGAAGACCCGCGCATTCGCGACAACGTGCATCGCGGCCTTACGCGCGTGAAGGGCTTCCAGCCCGAGTAATCGAGGCAGGACGCCCCGGCATCCTCAGCGGTGCCAGAGGATGCTCAGTGTGCGCGCCATCGCCGCATCCGGCATGTTCCGCCTGTTGCCCTGGCCGACAGAGTGCACGACGATCGTCATCAGCACCTCGATGACCGCGCGCCTGTTCCCGAGCGGCAGAGCGTCCCACGCGGCTCTCACGTCTTCGACCCCGACGAGATCCCGCAGCGGCTCGACCGCCGCCCCGGCTTCCAGCTTGGAGCGGATCTCGCCCATCCGCGCATCCACGCGCTTGAGCCGCCGCAGGTACTCGGGACGCCCGATCAGTCCCTCGTCGCGGTCGTCGCCCAGCTCCCGCCGCACGGCTTCCAGCTTGGTCAGCTCGGCTCCGAGCGCCGCCGCGTCGGGCCGCTCGCGATCGACGAGCAGATCGGCGGCGTCGGGCGCCGACAGGCGAGCGATGACGAGTCGCTCGATGAACGAGTCCAGAGGATCGCCGCGTCGCATGAAGTGCGCCATCGACCCGCATCGGTAGCTGTGGATGCCCGCCTCGCCGCCGCCCGCGCGGATCGGCATCCCGCACCGCTCCTCGGCGAGCGCGACTGCGGCCTCGGCGAGCTCCACCGGGGTCAGCTCCGCGGCATCGCTCTTCCCGGTGCGCTCCAGCGCCCGAGCTTCGATGGCCGCGTCGTCACGCTTGCCCTGCCCGCCGCAGATGGCCAGCCCTGAGAGCAACCACCGCCGCGTGGGGCCGGGTGAGGTCTTGCGCTCAGGGTGCCGCAGACGCGCGCAGGCGGCTTCCCACTCGGCAACGGTCACGATCGCGGGCCACGCGCCTTCGACGGTCTGATCGACCGTGATCAGATCTTGGTCATAGCGCCCGTTCGGCCAGCCACCCTCGGGTGGGATCGGGAGCCGCGCGCAGTAGTACGGCGACATGAGCATCCGCCGCAGCGTGGTCGGCGTGAAGGGTGCTCCCGGCACCTCGACGCGCTCGCCGTCGATCTTCCGCTTGTAGGGCAGCGTGCGCTTGCCGGCCTGGTTCAGGTCACGCGCGATCGACCCGAGTGGGATGCCACCGAGGAACGCGTCGAAGATCGCCCGCACGTCGGCGGCTCGGTCGGCATCCAGCTCGTAGGCGGCGATCGAGGCGCGCTCCTCCCGCTTCCACATCGGTATCCAGGTGTAGCCGTAGGGAGTACGGCCTGACGTGGGCACACCACGGGTCCGACGGCTCTCGTTCGCTCGCTTCTGCCGCTCCGCCTTGCGCATCGTCTCGGCCTTCGCCCAGATCGCGCTCATGCCGCCGCGCAGGACGCCCTCAGCCGTCGCGAGATCGGTCACGCCCGCCAGGGTGAGGATCTTCAAGCCGAGGGTCTGGAGCAGCGCGAAGTCGTCGAGGCCGCGCGCGAGGCGATCCTGGTCGGTGATCACGACGGCATCGATCTCGCCCGCGGCATGGTCGGCGAGCAACTGCGCCCATCCCGTCGTCGCCTTGCGGCTGTGGCCCTTGACGTCGTTGTCCACGTACTCCTGGACGACCTGCCAGCCCTCCCGCTCGGCGAGATCCCGGCAGATCGGGCGCTGGTCCTCGATGCGATCGCCCTTGCCTGATCGATCAACGCTGGTGCGGAGGTAGATTCCCGCACGAACAGGCTGTTTTCGAGGACTCATCATCATGCATCAATCATGCTCTAACTCAGTCACAGTGGCCATCGTGGTGATCGCGTACTCCGCGGTGGCGGCTCCCGACTCGTCGGCGAACAGGGCCGCGGCGCGACGGCGATCCAGGCGCGGCGCGGCATCTTTCATCTCTTTCATCTCTTGTCTCCTCTTCCTCGGTTTCTTCTTCTTTCGGTCCCTCTTCGGTTCCGTTCCGCTGCTCACGACGGCAGCGGCGTTGACCTCAGCACGCTGAGCATGAGCGGGGCCACGCCGAGCAGCAGGAAGGCCGGCAGCGTGCAGGCGCCGAGCGGAAGCAGCAGACGGGAGGACAGCCGCGCCGCGCGCAGCCGCCCCCGCACACGCGCCTCGTGCCGTCTCTGCGCCGCCGAAGCGTGCAGCAGCTCCGCTGCGGGCACTCCGGCAGACCGCGAGAGCTCGAGCACCGCCTCCGTACTCTCCGCCTCCCCCTCGCGATGCGATGCGCCGCTCTGCGCCACCAGGGAGAGCGCCCGTGGGATCGCCGTTCCGCCCGAGAGGGCGATCGCGACCAGTTCGGCGTGCATCCCCGGCGTGCCCGGCTCCGGCTGCGCGTTCCGCACCAGTCGCGACGTCCACAGCCGCGCTGTCAGCACCAGGCCGAGGCCCGCGACGAGGCTCACCGCCCCGAGCGGATCGGTGACCAGCACGGCGATCGTGTCGAACCCCAGCGCGAACCCGAGCAGCAGACCCGCGAACGGGAGCCAGAGCAGCAGCCGGGCGGTGCCGGCAGGCTCGGCGAGGGCGATGCGCACGTCGTCCGCGGCACTCGCGGAGTCCTGCAGTGCCTCTGCGAGCGAGCGGAGGGTGTCGGCGAGCGGAGCTCCCACGACGGTGGCCACCTCCCAGGCGGCGGCCACATCGCTCCAGGCCCCGCCCTCCGAGGCGATCGCCGCGACCAGTTCCTGCGCGCGATCGCAGCGCACCACGATCCGCTCCGCACGGGGATCGCCCGCCTCCGAGAGGTGCCGCCACGCCGCCGCCGGACGGGCGCCGGCCTGCAGCAGCACGGCGAGCGTCCGCACCGATGCCGCAGCGTCGGCGGCACCGGCCGACGGGTCCGCACCGTCCTTCCTCCACCTCACCACGGCCGGGTCTCCTCGATGGCGAGACGGTCTGCGACCAGCGCGAAGCGTCCGGTCTGCACGATGCGACGCGAGCCGTCCGGGCGCCGGCCCAGGTGCACGACCACGGTGAACGCGCTGACCACCTGACGGGCGAGGGCGACGGGGTCCAGTCCCGCGAGGGCACCGAGGGCTTCCATGCGCGCGGGGACGTCGGCCAGGCCCGAGGCGTGGAGGGTGCCCGCCCCGCCGTCGTGGCCGGTGTTCAGGGCGCTGAGCAGCTCGCGCACCTCCTCGCCGCGGCACTCGCCGACCACCAGACGGTCGGGCCGCATCCGCAGGGACTCGCGCACGAGCACCGCGAGGGTGATCCGCCCGGCGCCCTCCAGGTTCGCCTGGCGGGCCTCGAGCGCGATGTGGTGGGGATGACGCGGCCGGAGTTCGGCGACGTCCTCGATCGTCACGATCCGCTCCCGCTCCGGGACCTCGGTGAGCATCGCGGAGAGCAGGGTCGTCTTCCCGCTGCCCGTCCCTCCCGTGATCAGGACATTCGCCCGCTGCACGACGAGATCCTTCAACCACGCGCGCTGGGCCGGTTCGAAGGCGCCGAGCGCCGCGAGCGCGTCGAGGTCGGCGGCGCGGACGCGCGGCACGCGGATCGACAGCGCCGTGCCCGCCGTCGACACCGGTGCGAGCACCGCGTGCACCCGGATGCCCGAGTCGAGGCGCACGTCGACGCACGGGGTGTGGTCGTCGAGGTGCCGCCCTCCCCGCGCCACGAGGGCCACCGCGAGATCGCGCACCTCCCGCTCCGAGGCCCGCCACGACGGTACCGGCACCGTTCCCTCCCCGCGATCGACGAACAGTCCCGAGGAGCCGTTGACGAAGATGTCGGTCACGCGCTCGTCGGCGCAGTGCTCCGCGAGCGCTCCGAAGGCGGGATCGACGCGCAGCGGCATCGGCGCTCCGACGTCGACGACGGCGGAGCGGGGGCGGAGCACGAACGGATCGGTCATGCGCCAGACGCTATTCGCCGACGGGAACGCGGGAAGGGCGCGGAACCGCGTCCGGTGAACAAGCCGCGGTGGCGACCGTTTGGGGACGGCGGTGTGGGAACGCTCCCGGAGAAGACGGCGGCGCCTCACGGGGGGAATGAGGCGCCGCCTGAGCGTGCCGCGTGAATCGGGGGTGTCGGGCACGCTGAAGCCGGATTACGATTCGGCTGAGGACGAGTGTACGCAACGGGATTGCCCACGCAAAACCCACCGCGCTACCGACTTTCGACAGTATGCGGAGACGGGCGCCGCCGCTAGATTCGCCGTGTCACGGTCGTGCGCGAGCACGGCCACGTCTTTTCCACGCAAAGGAGCGAGCGCATGAGCAGCCAGATCGATCATCTTCTCGACGAGTCCCGGCAGTTCCCGCCCTCGCCCGAGTTCGCGGCGCAGTCCATCGACGACCCCGCGCTGTACGAGCGCGCCTCAGCCGACCGCGAAGGGTTCTGGGCGGAGCAGTCGCGTGAGCTCCTGCACTGGCACAAGCCCTTCACCCGCACCCTCGACTGGTCGAACCCGCCCTTCGCCAAGTGGTTCGACGACGGCGAGCTCAACGTCGCCTACAACTGCCTCGACCGGCACGTCGAGGAAGGCCGCGGCGACCGCGTGGCGATCCACTGGGAGGGCGAGCCCGGCGACTCCCGCCGCATCACCTACGCCGAGCTGACCGACGAGGTCAAGCGCGTCGCCAACGTGCTCTCCGGCCTCGGCGTCGGCCACGGCGACCGTGTCGCGATCTACCTGCCGATGATCCCCGAGGCGATCGCCTCGATGCTCGCGGTGGCCCGCCTCGGCGCCATCCACTCGGTCGTCTTCGGCGGCTTCAGCGCCGACAGCCTGCGCTCGCGCATCGACGACGCCGGCGCGAAGGTGGTCATCACCGCCGACGGCGGCTACCGCAAGGGGAAGGTCTCCGCACTCAAGCCTGCGGTCGACCAGGCGCTCGCCGATCGCGGCGAAGGAGAGCAGAAGACGGTCGAGCACGTCCTCGTCGTCAAGCGTGGCGACAACGAGATCGCCTGGACCGAGGGCCGCGACATCTGGTGGCACGAGGCGGTGCCCGCGGCATCCGTCGAGCACGTCGCGCAGGCGTTCCCCGCGGAGAACCCGCTGTTCATCCTCTACACCTCGGGGACCACCGGGAAGCCGAAGGGCATCCTGCACACCTCAGGCGGCTATCTCACCCAGGCGGCCTACACGCACAAGTACGTGTTCGACCTCCATCCCGAGACCGACGTCTTCTGGTGCACCGCCGACATCGGCTGGGTCACCGGACACTCCTATGTCACGTACGGACCGCTGGCGAACGGCGCGACGCAGGTGCTCTACGAGGGGACCCCCGACACGCCCCACCCGGGCCGTTGGTGGGAGCTCATCCAGAAGTACGGCGTGACGATCCTCTACACCGCGCCGACCGCGATCCGCTCCTTCATGAAGACCGGCCGTCAGATCCCCAACCAGTACGACCTCTCGTCTCTGCGTCTGCTCGGCTCGGTGGGCGAGCCCATCAACCCCGAGGCGTGGATGTGGTACCGCGAGGTCATCGGCGCGGACGCCGCCCCGATCGTCGACACGTGGTGGCAGACCGAGACGGGAGCCATCATGGTCTCGCCGCTCCCCGGCATCACCGCGACGAAGCCCGGGTCTGCGCAGGTTCCCGTCCCCGGCGTCTCGATCGACGTCGTCGACGAAGGCGGCGCGGAGGTCGGGAACGGCAACGGCGGCCTGCTGGTGATCACGGAGCCCTGGCCGTCGATGCTCCGCGGCATCTGGGGCGACCCGGAGCGCTTCAAGGAGACCTACTGGGAGAAGTTCCAGGACAAGGGCTACTACTTCGCCGGCGACGGCGCACGGCTGGACGAGGACGGCGATCTGTGGCTGCTCGGCCGCGTGGACGACGTGATGAACGTCTCCGGGCACCGCCTCTCCACGGCGGAGATCGAGTCGTCGCTGGTCGCCCACGAGGCCACCGCCGAGGCCGCGGTGGTGGGTGCCGCGGACGAGACCACCGGCCAGGCGGTCGTGGCGTTCGTCATCATCAAGGAGAGCTACCTCGCCGAGCACTCGCCGGAGGGGCTCGCCACGCAGCTCCGCGGCTGGGTCGGCGAGCAGATCGGCCCGATCGCACGCCCCCGCGACGTCTACATCGTCGGCGAGCTCCCGAAGACGCGCTCCGGCAAGATCATGCGCCGCCTGCTGCGCGACGTGGCGGAGGGCCGCGAGGTCGGCGACACCACGACGCTCGCGGACACCGCCGTGATGAGCATCATCTCCGCGCAGGTCAAGTAAGCGCCCAAGATGGAAAACGCACCGGAGACGAGAGTCTCCGGTGCGTTTTCCATCTCCGCAGGCCGCGGAGGGCGCGATCAGGCCAGGATGAAGGTCACCTCGACCTCGACGGGGGTGTCGAGCGGGAGGACGGGGACGCCGACCGCGGCGCGGGCGTGCTTCCCCGCATCGCCGAAGATCTCCCCGAGCACCTCGCTGGCGCCGTTGACGACGCCCGGCTGCCCGGTGAACGAGGGGTCGGATGCCACGAAGCCGCCCACGCGCAGCACACCCGCGATGCGGTCGACGCCGCCCGCGGCCGCAGCCGCAGCCGCGAGGGCGTTCAGCGCGCAGGTGCGGGCATAGCCCTTGGCGTCCTCGGGATCGACCCCGGCGCCGACCTTGCCGGTCTCGGGGAGGGCGCCATCGGTGAACGGCAACTGCCCGGAGGTGTAGACGAGGCCGTTGTGGACGACCGCGGGCACGTAGGCCGCGACGGGGGCGGCGACGGCGGGGAGCTCGATGCCGAGGTCGGCGAGGCGCGAGGCGATGGTCATGGGGGTTCTCCTTCGATACGGGTGCGGCCGGGAGGCCGGGATCAGCCTTCGAACTGGCGGGACGCCTCTGCGGCGGCCGCGAGTCCGCCGTTGGCCTCGCCATCGGCGGTGACGGGACGCTTGAGGTAGGCGACGAGGCCGCCCTCCGGCCCGGTCACGACCTGCACCAGCTCCCAGCCCTGCTTGCCCCAGTTGTTGAGGATGGCCGCGGTGTTGTGGATCAGCAGCGGCGTGGTCAGGTACTCCCACGTGGTCATGGCACTCCTGTGCGTCGGGACCGCCGGGCATCCCGGGGGTCGAGGCTGATATTCAGGGAACTCCCCTACGATCAAGCGTATGCCCCAGACGAAACGTACGGTGAAGGGTGTGCTCGGCGGACTTCTCGGTCTGGTCGGGCTCAGCGCGGTCGCCGGCATCCTGGTGACCGCCACCGTGACCCCCGCGATCGCGATGACCGGCTTCACCGGCTCCCAGGCGCTCACCCTCTTCAACGATCTGCCCGGCTATCTCAAGCCCAGCGAGCCGATGGCTCCGACGACGATCTACGGCACCGGGACCGACGGCAAGCCGTTCCAGCTGGCGACGTTCTACCAGCAGAACCGCATCCCGGTGACCTTCGACCAGATCTCGCCGACGATGATCGACGCTCTGCTGTCCAGTGAGGACAAGGGCTACTACGAACACGGCGGCGTGAACCTGCTCGCGACCATCAAGGCTGCGGCGGACAACGCCCTGGGCAAGTCGTCGCGCGGCGCGTCGACCATCAGCCAGCAGTACGTCAAGAACGTGCTGATCCAGGAGTGCGAGAAGAAGGTCCCGCTCAACGACGAGAAGTACGAGACCAAGACCCAGCAGTGCTGGCTCGACGCGGCGGTCGCGACCGGGGCCGACGGCATCGAGCGCAAGCTGCGCGAGATGCGCTACGCCCTGCAGATCGAGAAGGACTACTCCAAGAACGACATCCTGCTCGGCTACCTGAACGTCTCCAACTTCGGCGGCACCACCTATGGCATCGAGGCCGCCGCCCGCTACTACTTCGGCGTCTCCTCCGCGAACCTCACGCTCGTTCAGGCCGCGACGCTCGCCGGGATGGTGAACAACCCGAACCAGCTGCGCATCGACATGGTGGGCGGCTCCTGGAAGGACAAGGCCGGCGCCTCGCACAACAGCAAGGAAGACGGCTACGCCACCACCAAGGAGCGCCGCAACTACGTTCTCGACCGGATGCTGATCGACGGCAAGATCACCAAGGCCCAGCACGACGAGGCCAAGGCCGCTCCGGTCGAGCCGAACATCCACCCCAGCAACCAGGGCTGCGGCGCGGCCGGCGGGAACGCCTACTACTGCCAGTACGTGAAGTCGGTGCTGGAGAACAACGAGGCGTTCGGCAAGACCTCGGACGAGCGCCAGCAGAACCTGAAGCGCGGCGGGATGAAGGTCTACACCTCCCTCGACATGCGCGTGCAGCAGCCCGCCCTCGATGTGATGGCCAAGCGCGTCCCCCAGGCGGTCGACGGGATGAACCTCGGCGCCGCGGCGGTCAGCATCGAAGCGACGAGCGGACGTATCCTCTCGATCGTCCAGAACACTCGGTTCAGCGAGTCGGCGTCCGAGGCGTCCAAGCCCGGCGTCTCCAGCCTCGTCTTCGCCGCGGATCAGGACCACGGCGGCGGCATCGGCTTCTCGGTCGGCTCGACCTACAAGATCTTCACATTGCTCGACTGGCTCGAGAACGGACGTTCGGTCAACGAGGTCCTCGACGGGACGTCGCGCATCTTCAAGACCTACACCGCCTGCGGCCAGACCGAGTACAACGGCACGCTGATCAAGAACTTCGGTGGCGGTCGCGGAACCGTGGGCACCCCGAAGCAGTTCACCTCGGCCTCGCTCAACACGGGGTTCCTCGCGATGGCCCAGGAGCTGGACACCTGCGACATCAACAAGGTCGCCCAGCGCCTCGGCGTGCACCTCGGCGACGGCAAGCCCGTGACCGCGGACAACGGCCTCTACGCCTCCACCCTCGGCGCGAAGAACGTCGCCGCCGTGCAGATGGCGGGCGCCTTCGGCACGATCGCCAACGGCGGGAAGTTCTGCGAGCCGCGCGTGATCGACAAGGTCGTGGGCATCGACGGCAAGGAGATCACGCCTCCGGCCTCGACCTGCACCCAGGTGCTGCAGCCGGAGGTCGCCTCGACCGCCGCGTACACCCTGCAGGGCGTGATGAACGGGGGCACCGGCGGTGCCTCCAACCCCGGCGACGGCACCCCGGTGCTCGGCAAGACCGGTACCCACGAGCAGTGGCAGACCATGATGGTGGAGTCCAGCACCAAGGTCACCACCGCCGTGTGGGTGGGCAACATCAAGGGCGAGTCCGACCTGTACCAGCGCAGGATCAACGGCATCCAGGCGGCACAGCTGCGCCACTACATCGCGCCGGTCATCCAGCGCGCCGCCGACGCCGCCTATCCCGGTGGACCGTTCCCCCGCCCGGACAGCAACCTCACGCGCAACGTGCTGAAGGACCTGCCCGATGTCGTCGGCAAGACCATCGACGAGGCCAAGAGCATCCTCGACCGCGCCGGCTTCTCGGTGAACGTCGGCCCGGAGGTCGACAGCGACCAGCCGGCCGGAACCGTCGCGGCGCAGTCCCCCGGCGCGGGGAAGGTCGCCGGAGGCGTGACCGTGACGCTCTCCCCGAGCAATGGCAAGGGCGGGACGGTACCCGATGTGACCGGCAACATCGTCTCCGATGCGCAGGGCATCCTCAACGGCGCCGGCTACACGAACATCGACTGGAGCGGCAACTGCAAGCCGGGGTCGAAGGTCCAGGCGACCGACCCCTCCGGCGGGACCCGCGCGGCGAAGAGCACGCAGATCCGGGTGAAATGCGAGTGACCTCGCGCCGCACCTCTCCGGCCCTCATCGCGCTCGGCGCGGTGGGGGCCGCTGGCGTGGCGGCCGCCACCTGGGGCATCGGGATCGAGCGGTACCTCTTCACGGTGCGCCGGGCGACAGTGCCCGCGCTCGCGCCCGGCTCCGATCCGGTGCGGGTGCTGCATCTGTCGGACGCGCACATGGCTCCGTGGCAGCACCGCAAGCAGGATTGGCTCGCGTCGCTCGCGGCGCTCCAGCCCGACCTCGTCGTCAACACCGGCGACAACCTCGGACACCGCGACGGGCTCGTGGGGATCCGCCGCGCTTTCGAACCCCTCGCCGGGATCCCCGGCGTGTTCGTGCACGGCTCGAACGACGTGCAGGCTCCGTCGCCCCGCAACCCCCTGCGGTACTTCACCGGGCCCTCGAAGCAGCAGGCGGACGAGCCGGAGATGCTCGACACGGAGGCGATGGACTCCTTCTTCTCGGAAGACCTCGGCTGGACCGACCTCGACAACGCCGCGGCGCGGCTGAGCATCGCCGGGAACACGATCGACTTCTTCGGCGTCGACGACGCGCATCGCGACTGGGACGAGCTCGACGCTCTCCCCCCGGCGATCGCGGAACTCGGCGCGCGGGACGTCACGACCTCGGTGATCGGCGTGACGCACGCCCCCTATCGCCGCGTGCTCGACACCTTCACCGACCTCGGCGCGGACATGATCTTCGGCGGCCACACCCACGGCGGCCAGGTGTGCCTCCCCGGCTACGGTGCTCTCGTCGCGAACTGCGACATCCCCCTGAAGCAGGCGAAGGGGCTGAGCACCTGGACGCACGACGGGCGCAGCATCCCGCTGAACGTCAGCGCCGGATGCGGCCACTCGATCTACGCCCCGGTGCGCTTCGCCTGCCGCCCGGAGGCCTCCCTCCTCACGCTCGTCGCGCGCTAGAGGTCACCCGTGCGAGGATCCGACAGCCCGTCCGATTCGGCGGAACCGTGTCCGCCATGTAGACTTGAACGGTTGCAAAACGGGGTGTGGCGCAGCTTGGTAGCGCGCTTCGTTCGGGACGAAGAGGCCGCAGGTTCAAATCCTGTCACCCCGACAGCGAACACGAGAAGGACCGGTTCCGACCGGTCCTTCTCGCATTTCCGGTCGATCGGCCTCGTGCTGTCCCAGGCCCCTCCCCGGATCCTCCGATACCGTTCCCCCATGCCCCGCCGTCCCGTCGCGATCGCCCTGATCCTCGGCATCCCGTTCCTGGCGGGCCTGCTCGTCCTCACGATCGCTCCGCAGGCGGTGCAGCGGCACCTTCCGATCTTCCTCGACCTCGCGCTGTCGTTCTCCCGTCACCGGCTCGGCTGGACCTGGCTCGATTTCACCACGCTCGAGGTCGCAGCGAACGTCCTGGTCTTCGTGCCGGTGGGAGTGATCGCCGCGGTGCTCCTCCCCGTGCGCCGGCAGGGGTACGCGTTACTGATCGGGCCCGCACTCTCCGCGATGATCGAGACCGTGCAGCTGGTCGCCCTCCCCCAGCGGGCCGCGACCCTGAGCGACCTCATCGCCAACTCGCTCGGCGCCACGCTCGGCGTCGCCGCGGTGCTCCTCGTACGGCGGCTGCGCAGGGAGCGGACAGCAGGTCCCTCTAGGCTGGAGGCGTGAGCACGCCCCTTCTCGTCGCCTTCGACCTCGACGACACCCTCGCGCCTTCGAAGGCCGCGATCGACCCGCGCATCGCGGCCTTGCTGCGGGCGCTGCTGCGGCGCGTCGACGTCGCCATCATCTCCGGCGGCAACGAGGAGCAGTTCCGCAACCAGGTCATCGCCCGGCTCGGCGACACCCCCGCGGAGGACCTCTCACGCCTGCACCTGCTGCCCACCTGCGGCACCCGCTACCTCCGTCATGACGGCGCCGGATTCGCCCCCGTCTACGCCAGGGACCTCACATCGGAGGAGAAGGATGCGGCGCTGACCGCTCTCCGTGAGGAGGCCGAGCGCCTCGGCGTCTGGGAGGCGGACCCCTGGGGCGAGATCCTCGAGGACCGCGGATCCCAGATCACCTTCTCCGCGCTGGGACAGCAGGCCCCGGGCGAAGCCAAGCACGCTTGGGACCCGGACGGCGCCAAGCGCGCCGCCCTGCGCGACGCCGTCGCCGCCCGCCTCCCCGGCCTCGAGGTGCGATCCGGCGGCTCGACGTCGATCGACATCACCCGCGCGGGCATCGACAAGGCCTATGGAATGCGGCAGCTCGCAGAGCACACCGGCGTCCCCCTCGACGCCATGCTGTTCTACGGCGACCGCCTCGACGAGGGCGGCAACGACTACCCCGTGCTCGCCCTCGGGGTCCCCTCCGTGGCCGTGCACGGCTGGGAGGACACCGCCGCGAAGCTCGACGAGCTCCTGGAGACGCTCTCCCGGGGGCGTTGAGCGAGGGCAGCGGCTACCGTTTCGTCTCGGTCGCTGCACTCCCCTCGCTCAACGGGCTGGGGCTCGACGAGCCTCAGCGCACGGGGAGAGGCTCCCCGACGGGGACCATCCGGGTGAGCTGCGTCACGTGACCGGGCTCCAGCTCGGCCAAGGAGGAGACGCCGAGCAGCCGCATCGTGCGCTCGATCTCCGATCGGAGGATCGCGATCGTGCGATCGACGCCCTCGCGCCCTCCGGCCATCAGGCCGTACAGGTAGGCACGGCCGATGAGCGTGAAGTCGGCGCCGAGCGCGATCGACGCGACGATGTCGGCGCCGTTCATGATGCCGGTGTCGACCATCACGGTGAAGTCCTCGCCGACCGCCTCACGCACCTGCGGCACGAGGTGGAAGGGGATCGGCGCGCGGTCGAGCTGGCGACCTCCATGGTTCGAGAGCACGATGCCGTCGACGCCGGCATCCCTCAGCCGCACCGAGTCCTCGACGTTCTGGACGCCCTTGACGACGATCTTCCCGGGCCACAGGTCACGGATGACGTCGAGGTCGTCGTAGCTGATCGTCGGGTCCATCGCGGCGTCGAGCAGCTCGCCGACCGTGCCTCCGGTGGTGCTCAGGGACGCGAACTCCAGCTTCGGAGTGGTGAGGAAGTCGAACCACCACCAGGGCCTCGGGATCGCGTTGATGATCGTGCCGATCGTCAGCTGCGGCGGGATGCTGAAGCCGTTCCGCTTGTCGCGCAGGCGGGCCCCCGCCACCGGGGTGTCGACGGTGAAGTGCAGGGTGTCGAAGCCCGCGGCGGCCGCACGGCGGGTGAGCTCGTAGGAGATCTCCCGATCGCGCATGACATACAGCTGGAACCAGTTGCGGCCGTCCGGGTTGGCGGCCTTGACGCCCTCGATCGACGTCGTCCCGAGGGTGGAGAGGGTGAACGGGATGCCGGCCGCCGCGGCCGCTCCCGCACCCGCCTCCTCCCCTTCGGTCTGCATGAGGCGGGTGAAGCCGGTCGGCGCGATGCCGAAGGGCAGTGCCGACCGTCCGCCGAGGATGTCGACGCTGGTGTCGACGGTCGGGGCCGGGCGCAGGATGCCGGGGTGGAACTCCACGTCCTGGAAGGCCTGGCGGGCGCGGGCGAGCGAGAGCTCGCCCTCCGCGGCGCCGTCGGTGTAGTCGAAGGCCGCCTTCGGGGTGCGGCGCTTCGCGATCGTGCGCAGATCGTCGATCGTGAGCGCCTTGTCGAGGCGGCGCTTGCGACCGTTCAGCTCTGGCGCCTTGAACTTCATGAGCTCGAAGATCTCGGCGGGCTTCGGCAGCTGACGCTGGACCATGGGGTTCCTCTCTGTCGGAACGGATTCGGGGTCAGTCGGTGAGGACGGTTCTGGCGTCGGGCACGAGGCCCGCAGCGGTGTAGTAGCCGGTGATGTGCGTGCGGACGAGGGCGTCGGCTGACGCGGCGTCACCGGCGTCGATCGCGGTCACGAGCTGCCGGTGCTCGGCGCGCAGCCGCTCCGCCATCGCGGACCAGTCGTCGATCCGCGCGGATCCTTCGAGCACGTACGACTCGATCGCGCTGCGCAGGCCGGCCATCGTCGCGGCGATGACGGAGTTGCCGGAGGCCTCGGCCAGCGCGAGGTGCAGTTGCGCATCGAGGGCGAGGAACTCCGGCGCGGTGAGATGCGGGACGTCCATCGCGTCGAGGATCCGGTGCGCCGCCGAGAGGTCGCGCTCCCCGTCGGCGGCGAGCGCCTGCGCGACGGCGCTCTCCAGCACGAGGCGGGTCTGCACCACGTCGGCGAGCGGAAAGCCCTGTGCGGCCACCTGAAGACGCAACAGCGCCTGCATGCCCCCGGAGGGCGTCGCGATCACGATCGCCCCCGCCTGCGGCCCTGAGCCGGTCGCCGTGCGGATCAGGCCCATGACCTCGAGCACGCGAAGGGCCTCGCGCACGCTGGAGCGGCCGACACCGAGGTCGGCGGAGAGGTCGCGCTCCGAGGGCAGGCGGTCACCGGGTCCGAGCCGCCCCTCGATGAGATCGCGCTCGATGTGCTCGAGCACCGTGCGCCAGGCGCGCTGCGTCATCGATCCTCCTGTGGTCTGACCACAGGTTATCGCCTGTGGTCAGACCACGCAAGCGGACATGCCTGCACCCCGACCGCGCGACGGTGACCGCAGGCGCAGACGGAGACGGGAGCGTCAGCCGAGGCGTCCGCCGGACTCCTCGAGATAGCAGTTGCCGCAGAGCGACTCGTAGGTCGTCACGAGCTCGTCCCCGGCGCCGTCGATCGCGACCTGATCGCCGTCGAACACGAAACGGCCGCCGACGATGCGGCCGTTGAAGACCGCCTTGCGGCCGCAACGGCAGATGGTCTTGAGCTCCTCCAGCGTGTGCGCGATCGCGAGCAGTCGCGCCGACCCGGGGAACGCATGGGTGAGGAAGTCGTTGCGGATCCCGTACGCCATCACCGGGATGCCGTCGAGCACCGCGATGCGGAACAGGTCGTCGATCTGCGCCGCGGTGAGGAACTGCGCCTCGTCGATGAGCAGGCATGCAACGTCGATCTGTGCGTGCGGCAGCAGGCTCGCCGCATCCTGCGCCCGCATGCGCGCGCGCTCCCCCTGGAACAGCGCCCGGGCGTCGTCCTCCGCGCCGATGAGGAAGTCCACCTCGCGGGTCATCCCGAGGCGGCTCTCGATCTGGCTGGCACCCTTGGTGTCGATCGCCGGCTTCGCCAGCAGCACGTGCTGTCCGCGTTCCTCGTAGTTGTACGCCGCCTGCAGCAGGGCCGTCGACTTGCCTGAGTTCATCGCGCCGTAGCGGAAGTAGAGCTTCGCCACGGTCGGACCGTCAGAGGGAGATGCCGAGCGCCTCGGCGGTCGCCGCCATCGACTTCCCGGCATCGGCGGGGTTGTCGTTCAGCGTCTCACCGAGAGTCGGGATGAGTTCGCGCAGCGCCGGCTCCCAGCCCGGGTACTCCTCGGGGAAGCAGCGCTTCAGCAGGCCGAGCATGATCGGCACGGCGGTCGAGGCACCCGGCGACGCGCCGAGCAGACCGGCGATCGTGCCGTCGGCGGAGGCGACGACCTCGGTGCCGAACTGCAGCACGCCACCCTTCTTCTCGTCCTTCTTCATCACCTGGGCGCGCTGACCCGCCTGGATCAGCTCCCAGTCCCCGTCCTTCGCGGTCGGCATGAAGATGCGCAGGCTGTCGACCTTCTTGTGGTGGGTCTTGACCAGCTCGCTCAGCAGGTAGGTGATGAGGTCGGGGTTCGCGAAGGCCACCCGCAGCATCGGCCAGAGGTTGTGCGGCCGCACCTGCCCGACGATGTCGAACCAGGATCCCTGCTTGAGGAACTTGGGGCTGAAGGTCGCGAACGGCCCGAACAGCAGCGACTGCTCGCCGTCGACGACGCGGGCGTCGAGGTGCGGCACCGACATCGGCGGAGCGCCGACCGACGCCTGGGAGTAGACCTTCGCCCGGTGCTGGGAGACGATCTCGGGGTTGCTGGTCTTCAGGAACTGCCCGCCAATCGGGAAGACGCCGTAGCCCTTGATCTCCGGGATCCCGCTGTTCTGCAGCAGCTTGAGCGCCCATCCGCCGGCGCCGACGAACACGAAACGCGCCTTGAGGCGGTTCGGGGCCCGGCCGATCGTGTTGCGGTACTTCACCAGCCAGCCGCCGTCGCTCTGTCGCGAGAGCGAGCGGACCTCGTGGTTGGTGCGCACGTCGACGCCCGACTCGGCGAGGTGATCGAAGAGCTGCGCGGTGAGGGAGCCGAAGTCGACGTCGGTCCCGGCGGGGACACGGGTCGCCGCGAACGGCTCGCCCTTCTTCCGCTGCTGCATCAGCAGCGGCGCCCACTGGTTGATGACGCGCGAGTCCTCGCTGTACTCGATGCCGGCGAACAGCGGCTGGTCCTTGAGCGCCTCGTAGCGGCGGCGGAGGTACTCGACGTCCTTGGCGCCGCGCACGAAGGTCATGTGCGGGGTGGAGTTGATGAACGACGACGGCTCGTCGAGCACGCCGCGCGCGACCAGCGACGACCAGAACTGACGGCTCTGCTGGAACTGCTCGTTGATGCCGACGGCCTTGGCCGGGTCGAGCGGGCCTCCGCCCGGGGCATCCGGCATGTAGTTCAGCTCGCAGAGCGCGGCGTGGCCGGTACCGGCGTTGTTCCAGGGGTTCGAGCTCTCCTGGGCGACCTCGCCCAGCCTCTCGAAGGCGACGATCTTCCAGTCCGGCTGCAGCTCGTGCAGCAGGGTTCCGAGGGTGGCACTCATGATGCCACCGCCGATCAGGACGACGTCGACGGATTCAGTCACCAGACCAGTCTAGGACCGCGGCGGGGCGACCCTGAAAACGGCCTCCCCGCCTCTGGCGAGCGCTCAGAGACGGCCGGCGACCAGCTCCGCGATCTGCACCGCGTTGAGCGCGGCGCCCTTGCGCAGGTTGTCGTTGCTGATGAACAGCGCGAGCCCCTTGCCCTCGGGCGCCGACTGGTCGGCGCGGATGCGTCCGACGTAGCTGTCGTCCTTGCCCGCGGCGTACAGCGGGGTCGGAACCTCCTCGAGCGCGACGCCCGGCGCGGCGGCCAGCACCTCGCGGGCACGCTCCGGGGTGATGTCCTTCGCGAACTCGGCGTTGATCGACAGCGAGTGCCCGGTGAAGACGGGGACGCGCACGCAGGTGCCGGCGACGCGGAGGCCGGGGAGCTCGAGGATCTTGCGGCTCTCGTTGCGGAGCTTCTTCTCCTCGTCGGTCTCGTTCTGCCCGTCCTCGACCAGGTTGCCGGCGAACGGGATGACGTCGAAGGCGATCGGCGCGATGTACTTCTCCGGCTGCGGGAAGTCGATCGCCGAACCGTCGTGCACGAGGCGCAGCGTGTCGCCCTGTGCGAGGACGCCCTCCACCTGACCGAGCAGCTCCTCGGCGCCGGCGAGACCGGAGCCGGAGACCGCCTGGTAGGTCGAGACGATGAGGCGCTCGCGGCCGGCCTCGGCGTCGCGCGCCTTCAGCACCGGCATCGCCGCCATGGTGGTGCAGTTCGGGTTGGCGATGATGCCGCGGGGGCGGTCGTCGATCGCGTGGGGGTTGACCTCGCTGACCACGAGGGGGACCTCGGGGTCGTTGCGCCAGGCGCTGGAGTTGTCGATGACCACCGCGCCCGCGGCGGCGAACCGCGGTGCATAGGCCCGGCTCGCGGTGGCGCCCGCAGAGAAGAGCGCGATGTCGATGCCCGTGGCATCCGCCGTCTCGACGTCCTCGACGACGACGTCGACGCCGCCGAAGCCGATCGCCGTGCCGGCCGAGCGGGCCGAGGCGAAGAGCCGCAGCTCACGGATCGGGAAGTCGCGCTCGGCGAGGATCTCGCGCATCACTCGGCCGACCTGGCCGGTGGCGCCGACGACGGCGACGGAGAATCCGGAATCGGAGATGCGGGTCATGACAGGGTCCTTGGCGTGGATGCGATGCGCCAGGCTCAGCCCCAGGATGCGGATGCTTCGCCTGGCGCCGGTGTCAGGGTTTCGGTGAGTCTACCGTGCCCGGAGACCCGCGCACGGATGCCGGGCTCCCGGCGTGCGGGAGGTCAGCGGCCGGTGCCGGCGTGGACCGTGGCCTCGATCTCGCTGTCGAGCCCATAGGCGCTGTGCACCGTGCGGGCGGCCTCGGTGAGGTCGTCGCCGCGCAGCACCACCGAGATGCGGATCTCGGAGGTCGAGATCATCTCGATGTTGATGCCCGCGGTGGACAGCGCCTCGAAGAGGATCGCGGAGACGCCCGAATGCGTGCGCATGCCTGCGCCGACCACCGAGAGCTTGCCGATCTGGTCGTCGTGCAGGAGCGCCTCGAAGCCCACCTCCGGCTGCTCGGCGGCGAGCGCCTTGAGCGTCGCCGTGGCGTCCGCCTTGGGGAGCGTGAACGAGATGTCGGTGCGGCCGGTCGACGCGGCCGACACGTTCTGCACGATCATGTCGACGTTCGCGCCCGACTTCGCGACGATCTTGAAGATCTCGGCGGCCTTGCCCGGCACGTCCGGCACACCCGCGACGGTGATCTTGGCCTGGCTGAAATCGGTGGCGACGCCGGCGACGATCGGTTCTTCCATGGCTGCTCCCTCGGATTCGCGGGGGTTCTTCATGCCCTCGCCCAGAACGTAGGTGCCCTCGGCCGACGAGAACGTCGACCGGGCGTGGATCAGGACGCCGTGACGGCGTGCGTACTCGACGGCGCGGATGTAGAGCACCTTGGCGCCGTTGGCGGCGAGCTCCAGCATCTCCTCGCTGGTGATGTGGTCGAGCTTCTGTGCTCGCGGGATCACGCGCGGGTCGGCGGTGAAGATGCCGTCCACGTCGCTGTAGATCTCGCAGACGTCCGCTCCGAGAGCGGCGGCGAGCGCGACGGCGGTGGTGTCCGATCCGCCGCGGCCGAGCGTGGTGATGTCGCGGGTGTCGCGATTGAACCCTTGGAAACCCGCGACGATGACGATCGCGCCCTCGTCGAGGGCCTCGCGCAGGCGCACCGGGGTGACGTCGACGATGCGGGCGGCACCGTGCTTCGAATCGGTGATCATGCCCGCCTGGCTGCCGGTGAACGAGCGCGCCTCGAAGCCCATCGAGTGGATCGCCATCGCCAGCAGCGCCATCGAGATCCGCTCGCCGCTGGAGAGCAGCATGTCGAGTTCGCGGGGCGCGGGGATGGGAGCGACCTCGTTCGCGAGGTCGAGGAGCTCGTCGGTCGTGTCGCCCATCGCGCTGACGGCGACGACCACGTCGTGACCGGCGCGGCGGGTGTCGACGATGCGCTTCGCGACGCGCTTGATGCTCTCCGCGTCGGCGACGGACGAGCCGCCGTACTTCTGCACGATGAGTGCCACGTTCACTCCTGTGGGTACTGCACGATGGGTGGGGCGGATCCGCCCACGGACATTCTACGGACGGCCTTCATGCCTCTCCGCGCATGTGTCGCGCGGCGGGCTCAGAGCAGACCGCGTCTGCGGGCCTCGGCGGCGGCGGCGCTGCGGCTCGAGACGCCCAGCTTCTCCAGCAGATGGACGACGTGCGTCTTCACCGTGGCCTCGGTGATGAACAGGCGCGTCGCGATCTCCCGGTTCGCCGCGCCCGCGTCGACCAGCGCGAGCACCTCGTGCTCCCGCGCGGTGAGCCAGGCCCGGGGCGCCCTCAGCGCTTCGATCAGCCGGTCGTCCCCGGAGGCGAGCACCAGGCCGCCGGCGGCGGCATCCGTGATCGCCCGCGCGATCGTGTCGGTGTCGACCTCCTTCAGCAGGTACCCGGCGGCACCCGCCTCCATCGCGCGCACGATCTGCGCATCGTGGTCGAAGGTCGTGAGGATGACGACGGCGGGGGCATCCGGTCCGGCGCGGAGCGCGGCGGTGACGGCCACCCCGTCGATCCCCTCGCCGAGCCGCAGGTCGCAGAGCACCACGTCGGGCCGCAGCGCGGACGCCGCCTCCAGCGCCTCTTCGCCCGTCGACGCCTCCCCCACGACCTCGAAGCCGCGGCTCTCGATGACGGCGCGCAGTCCGGCGCGCACGATCGGATGGTCGTCGACGAGCAGCACCGTCGCAGTCATGACGTGCCTCCTTCCGCGCCCGCACCGGTGGGGACGGCCGCGACGATCCGCGTCCCTCCGCCCTCGGGCGTCTCCACCAGGAGCTCCCCGCCCAGTTCTCGCATCCGTGAGCGCATCGCGGTCAGCCCGTAGGAGGATCCGCCGCGAACGGCATCCGGGTCGAAGCCGCGTCCGTCGTCGGCGATCGCGATGCGCACCCGTCCTGCACCGCCCTCCAGCCGCACATCGACCTTCGCCGCCCCGGAGTGCTGCCGCACGTTGGCGAGCGCGGACTGCGCGACGCGGAGGAAGGCCACCTCGACCGGGGTCGGCAGCGCGGGGAGCCCCTCCGCGACCCCGAGGGCTGTCTCGATCCCGGTGTCGACGTGCAGCCCGTCCAGCATCCTGCCGAGAGCGCCCTCGAGCGCCGACTCCTCCAGTTCGGAGGGCGCGAGGGCCGCGACGATCCGGCGCAGTTCGACGAGCGACTGCTGGGCGAGCGCGTCGATCTGCGGCATCCGCGCCTCCTGCCCGGTGCGGGCCAGGAGCGACACGGAGCTGAGCTCCTGCGCGATCGTGTCATGCAGGTCCCGCGCGAGGCGCGTGCGCTCCCGCGCGGCCCCCGCCTCGTGCTGGGTGCGCACGAGCTCGTCTTGCAGCTCGGCCGCCTCCTGCTGCGCACGCAGGAGCGAGGCGATGAGCCGCTCGCGTTCCGCCGCATCCCGCAGCAGCGCGTCATAGCCGAGGGAGATCGCGAGGGCGAAGCCGCCGCCGAGGAGCGGACCGGCGATGTGCGCGAATGTCAGCTCCGCCCGGTGCAGCAGCGGGGCGACGATCGCGGCCGCGAGCACGACGGCGGCGAACGGCCAGGACGCCCTCGCACTCAGCAGGTGCCCGGCGAGCAGGAGCACGGGGAAGGACAGCCAGACGAACTCCGGGGAGAGCACGAGCAGCGCGACCCAGAGGGCGGCGAGCCCGAACAGCCACCACCGCGCGGCGGGGCCTCTCGCGAACGCCGCTCCGGCTCCATACCAGGCGAGGAAGGCGCCGGCGCCGATCGTGACCACGAGCAGCGGGGTGCCGTCGGCCGCCGCCCGTATGGAGGTCACCGCCACGAGGAGCACCGTGATGAGGTGCAGGGCGAACCGCGCGGTGCGCAGCATCCGTACGCGATTCGGGGCGGCGACGGTCGGCATATCTCGATTGTCTCCCCTCGCCGCCGCTTCCGCCCGGGCGGATGATCGATCTTTCGATGGATCCGCCGCCCGGGCGGACCGCTGAGGCTGGACTCATGACCGATGCCCCCGCCACCGTCCAGGCGCACCGCTCCGCGCTGCGTCTCCTGCTGACCGCCACCGCCGTGTACACCGTGCTCGGACTCGCCGCCGGTCTGTTCTACCGCGAGTTCACCAAGCTCAACGGCTTCGAGGAGGGCATGCCCGGCCAGCTCGCCGTGTCGCACACCCACATCCTCACGCTGGGCATGATCGTCCCGCTCATCGTCCTGGCGCTCGAGAAGTCGTTCCGCCTCTCGGCGAGCAGGCTGTTCCGCTGGTTCTTCTGGATCTACAACGCCGGGGTCGTGGTGACCACCGCGGTGCTCGTCTGGCACGGCGTGCTGCAGGTGCTGCACGCGGACCCCTCCAAGATGATCGCGGGGGTCGCCGGCGTCGGTCACCTGCTGCTCGGCGCGGGATTCGTCCTGCTCCTGATCGTCCTCGGGAAGGCCGTCGCACGCGCGGAATGAGTCGCGGCGCCGGCGCTCCCCGCGCCGGACGTTCCTCCCGCGACGGCCGCTCAGTCCGAGCCGGGGACTCCGTCCGCGAGCTCGGCTGATCGCGCGGGACCGGCGTCTCCCGGGGCGCCGGCTCCCGGCGGATGCGCGGCGCCCGAAGGGCCTTCGTCCCCGGGCAGACCGACGACCGGATCGGGCAGACCCGCCGTGGCCTGGTCGGCGGCACGGAGACGTCCGCCGGTGGCGGCAAGCCAGCATCCGATCAGCACGATCGGGAAGCCGACCAGCAGCCCGACGGTGACCGGCTCGGACAGGAGGATCGTGCCGAGGGCGATGGCCACGATGGGGTTGATGTACGTGAACAGCGGGGCGCGCACCGGTCCGACCTCGCGGATCAGGGCGAAGAAGCACACGAAGGCCACCGCGGTGCAGACCACGCCGAGCAGCACGAGCGAGACCGTCGAGCGCACGGAGGGCATCTCGTGCTGCGTGAGCAGGGCGGCCGGGAGATAGGCGATGCCGATCGCGAAGAGCGCGAGGGTGATGGTGCCGATCGACGGCACCTCGGAGAGCTTGTAGGCGATGATGAACGGCGCGATCGCGTACAGCAGCGCTGTCAGCAGGATCTCGCCGATCGCCACGACGCTGCTCCCGCCGTGCGGGAAGAGACCGGGACCGGCGACGACGACCGCGACGCCGATGAATCCGAGCACCAGTCCGCCGAGGCGGACGGGGGCCAGCGCCGACCGGTCGCCGCGCATCAGCGCGATGATCACGGCGAAGAGCGGGACCGTCGCGACGAGGAGGCCGGTGAGCCCCGAGGGGAGCTGCGTCTCCGCGTGGCTGAGCAGCAGGAAAGGTCCGGCCATCTCGACGGCCCCGAAGGCGAGCACCCAGGGCCACAGCTTGAGGGCGGGCCTCAGCGCTCCGCTCCGGATCGCGAACGGCAGCAGCACGAGGCCGCCGAGGAGCGTACGCCCCGCGACGACCGCCGGCGGCGTGAACGACCCGACCGCCTCCTTGATGAAGAGGTAGGTGATGCCCCACACGAACGCCATGACGGCGAAGAGGATCCAGCCCCGGCGCGTGAATACCGGATGCGCGTTCACAGGCGGCGCCGGCCCTCGAATGCCCGGCCGAGCGTGACCTCGTCGGCGTACTCGAGGTCGCCGCCGACGGGGAGGCCGGAGGCGAGGCGCGACACGGTGATCTCCATCGTGGTGAGCAGCCGGCTCAGATAGCTGGCCGTCGCCTCGCCCTCGAGGTTGGGGTTGGTCGCGAGGATGACCTCCTGCACCGTGCCGTCGGCGAGGCGAGTCATCAGCTGGGCGATCCGCAGGTCGTCCGGTCCGATGCCGGCGATCGGGCTGATCGCGCCGCCGAGCACGTGGTAGAGGCCGCGGAACTCACGGGTGCGCTCGATCGCCGCGACGTCCTTTGCATCCTCCACGACGCAGATCAGCTCCGCGTTGCGGCGCGGGTCACGGCAGATCGCGCAGCGGTCCTGCTCGGACACGTTGCCGCAGATCTCGCAGAAGCGCACGCGTGCGCGCACCTCGGTCAGCAGCTCCGACAGCCGCGCCACGTCGAAGCTCGGCGTCTGCAGGATGTGGAACGCGATGCGCTGCGCGGACTTCGGCCCGATGCCGGGTAGGCGTCCGAACTCGTCGATCAGCTCTTGGACGATTCCGTCGTACATCAGGAGAACCTCGTGGTCGGCTCGTAGGGCTCTTCGCGCACGAACGTGGCGCCGAGCACCTGACGGACGACGGCCTCGCCGTAGCGCTGCACGCCGTCGGGGGCGGCGGAGCGCGCGGTCACCACGGGCGTGCGCTCCTCGACGCGCGACGCGGACGCCGGCGCAGCAGGCTCCTGCGCCGCGGGGCGGGCCGGCGGTGCGGAGGGTGCATCGTACGGAGGATCGTAGGGGGGCTCGTCCTCGTCCGGCGCCTCGTCGTCGCCCGGAAGAGGGGGCTCGTCGCGGTCGACCATGCCGTCGACCGGCGGGACGGGCGCCGAGGCCGCGGACTCGACCTCGGCGGGCTCCTCGTCCACCGCGAACTGCGGCTGCACGACCTCGTCGTCCGATGTCGGGATCGGGGCCACCGCCCACTCCGTGACCGGGGCGGCGGAGGGGCGCACCGCGGCGGCACGGGGAGCGGATGCGCCACCGGGCGCCGAGGCGGGGTCGGAGGCCGAGGCGGAGCCGGAGGAGGGCGCGGGCTGATCCCCGCCCGGCGAGGTCACCCCGGGGGTCGCCCAGCCTGACGCGGGTGCGTCGTCCTCCGCGCGGCCGCCGCCCGAGGGGCCGCTGCGGGGCGCACGCGGGGCGCCACCTCCTCCGCCGGAGCCTCCGCCTGGGGGCAGCGGGGCCGGACGGTACTTCACCTTCACGCCGAGTTCCTGCTCGATCGCGGAGCGCAGGTGATCGGAGGGACCGGCGCCCGGGGTCGTGCCCTTGAACTTGGCGACGTCCGTCTGCACCGCGAACCCGAGGGTCAGCACCGAGTCGTCGTAGGCGAGCGGCTGCACCCCCGTGACGACCAGCCACGAGGAGCGGCTGAGACCGGCCAGCCGGTCGAGCACCGCCGACCAGGAGGCGACGATCCGCTCGAGCGTGACCGGGCCGGACGGCGCGGACTGCTCGGCGGCTGCGACCGGAGCGGACTCGTTCCCCTCCACCGGCGCGACGGCCGGAGAGGCAGCCGACGCCGAAGCCGCTTCGACGACAGCAGCTTCGGCGACAGGGGGCTCAGGAGCGGGGCGCTCGGGGGCGGTCGCCGCGGCGTCAGCGACCGGCGAGTCGTCAGACGCCACCGGGACGTCGCCGGCCGGGACGCCGACCGCAGGAGCCGGAGCCGCCGCCGGAGCGGAGGCGGCCGGACGCGCCGAAGCGGGAGCCGGTGAGGAAGCCGCGGGAGCAGCCGGAGCGGGCACCGCCGAGCGCGTCGCCGGAGCCTCTCCGCCCTGCCCCGCCGAGGCGCCGGCGAGGACGCGGGCGACCATCAGCTCGAGGTGCAGACGCGGGGAGGTCGCACCGCTCATGTCGTCGAGGGCCTGGCTGACCAGATCCGCCGTGCGGGAGAGCCGCGCGGAGCCGAACGACGACGCCTGTGCGCGCATCCGCTGCAGCTCGTCGTCGGGGATGCCGCGCAGCACCGCGGTCGCGCCGTCACCGACCGCGGCGATCACGATCAGATCGCGCAGCCGCTCGAGCAGGTCGTCGACGAAGCGGCGCGGATCCTGTCCGGTCTGCACCACACGGTCGACCGCGGGGAACGCGGCCGCGGCGTCGCCCGCGGCGAGCGCATCCACGATCTCGTCGAGCAGCGCGGCGTGGGTGTAGCCGAGCAGCGCCACCGCGCGCTCATAGGTCACGTTGCCACCGTCTGAGCCGGCGATGAGCTGGTCGAGGAGCGACAGCGTGTCCCGGGGTGATCCGCCGCCCGCACGTACGGCGAGGGGCAGCACGCCCTGCTCGACCTGCACGCCCTCCTCGCCGCAGAGCTTCTCGACGTACTCGAGCATCGCGGCCGGGGGGACCAGGCGGAAGGGGTAGTGGTGCGTGCGCGAGCGGATGGTGCCGAGCACCTTCTCGGGCTCGGTCGTCGCGAAGATGAACTTCACGTGCGCCGGAGGCTCCTCGACGAGCTTGAGCAGGGCGTTGAAGCCCTGCGGCGTCACCATGTGCGCCTCGTCGAGGATGAAGATCTTGAACCGGTCGCGACTCGGGGCGAAGGTAGCGCGCTCCCGCAGATCGCGAGCGTCGTCGACCCCGTTGTGGCTCGCCGCGTCGATCTCGACGACGTCGAGCGAGCCGCCCCCGGAGCGGGAGAGCTCCACGCAGCTGGGGCACACGCCGCAGGGCACGTCGGTCGGCCCCTCGGCGCAGTTCAGACAGCGCGCGAGGATACGGGCGGAGGTGGTCTTGCCGCAGCCGCGGGGGCCGGAGAACAGATAGGCGTGCCCCACCCGATCGCCGCGCAGAGCGGTCATGAGCGGCTCGGTCACCTGGGACTGCCCGATCATCTCCCCGAAGTTCTCGGGCCGGTAGCGGCGGTAGAGGGCTGTGGTCACCAGAACAGCCTACGGCGTGCCGCCGACACTGCGGCGGTCCCGGTCACCGCACCCCTCCTCCCCCGCGGAGCACGCCTCTCCGAAGGAGGAGGGCGAGGGGCGTCCCGACCGGGCGCCCCTCGCGATCGGGCTACTCGCCCGCATCCATGACCGGGATCGACGACGTCACCGGCACCGTCGGCGACATCAGGGTGCCGTCGTCGCGGCGGGCGTCGGCGAACTGACGCAGCGTCGGCCGTCCCGGGCGCACCGGCCCCTGGTCGGCGAGCGCGACCACCGCGTCGGCGCCGACCGCGGCGGTGAACGCCTCGCCGCGCACCGTGAACGACACCGGGTCGCCGGAGCGCACCTGCACGGTCAGCTCGTCGCGCCGCACCGTGACCTGCAGCTGCGATCCGTGCCACTGCAGCGGGTACGACAGCGAGGGCCAGTCGGAGGGCAGCCGCGGGTCGAAGCTCAGCTCGCCGGCATAGTCGCGCATGCCGCCGAAGCCGCACACGAGGGCCGTCCACACCCCGCCGGCCGACGCCACGTGCACGCCGTCCGCCGCGTTGTGGTGCAGATCGCGCAGGTCGACGTTGATCGCCTGCTCGAAGTACTCCTGGGCGAGGTCCTGATAGCCCACCTCGGCGGCGAGGATCGACTGCACGACCGCGGAGAGTGTGGAGTCGCCGGTCGTCAGCGGGTCGTAGTAGTCGAAGTCGGCGAGCTTGTCCTCGGCCGTGAAGTGATTGCCCTGCAGGAAGAGCGCGAGCACCACGTCGGCCTGCTTGAGCACCTGGAACCGGTAGATCACCAGCGGGTGGAAGTTCAGCAGCAGCGGGCGCTGCTCCGCCGGGGTGTTCGCCAGATCCCACACCTCACGCTCGAGGAACAGCGAGTCCTGCGGATGGATGCCGAGCCCGTCGCTGAACGGGATGTGCATCCGCTCGGCGGCGCGGTCCCAGGCGTCCGGCTCCCCCGCATCCAGCCCGGTGCGCTCGACCAGACCGGCGTAGGCCACCGGATCGGACGCCTCGATCTCCCGGACGATCCGCGCCGCGAAGCGCAGGTTGTAGCGGGCCATGACGTTCGTGAACAGGTTGTCGTTGACGACCGTGGTGTACTCGTCCGGGCCGGTGACCCCGTGGATGTGGAAGGTGGCGTCGCCGTTCTTACCGCGCCAGAAGCCGAGCGTCGCCCACAGGCGCGCGGTCTCCACGGCGATGTCGGCCGCCTCCGAGCGCAGGAACTCCTCGTCGCCGGTGGCGTGCACGTACTTGCCGAGCGCATAGCTCACGTCGGCGTTGATGTGGTACTGCGCGGTCCCGGCGGCATAGTAGGCCGATGCCTCCTCGCCGTTGATCGTGCGCCACGGGAACAGCGCCCCGGCCTCGTTCAGCTGAGCCGCACGGCGGCGCGCCGCCGGCAGCATGAGCACGCGGGCGCGCAGCGCGTTGCGCGCCCAGAGCGGCGACGTGTAGGTAAGGAACGGCAGGACGTAGATCTCGGTGTCCCAGAAGTAGTGACCGCTGTACCCGGAGCCGGTGAGCCCCTTCGCGGGGACCCCGTTGCCGTCGGCGCGCGCCGCGGCCTGGGCCAGCTGGAACAGGCACCAGCGGGTGGCCTGCTGCAGGTCGTCGCGTCCCTCGATGCGCACGTCGCTGCGCTCCCAGAACGCGTCGAGCCAGGCGCGCTGCGTGCGGAACAGCGCCTCCACGCCCTCGACGCCCGCGCGGTCGAGCGTGCGGCGGCAGCGATCCACCAGCTCACGCGGCGGCACTCCCCGAGAGGAGTGATAGCTGACGAGCTTCGTGATGCGGATCGGCACACCGGCCTTCGCCTGCACGCGGAAGACGTTCTTCGCGATGTCCGGCTCGATCAGGGTGCGCGCGCTGTACTCGTTCTCCGTCTCGACGACGTGGTCGGCGACGACTGCGAGAGTCATCCCGGAGTCGCTGACGCGGTAGGAGAGGGTCGAGCGCAGGCCGTCCTGCCAGTACTCGGCCGGCTGGAGCACCCGCTCGAGGATCTTCTCGGCCTTGCGGGGATCGAATCCCGCCGTCTTCTGCGCCGCCTCGGGAGTGCCCGTGTAGACCGTCCCGCCGTCCTGCCTGTTCAGCAGCTGGCTGCTGATCGTGACCGGGGCGTCGGCGTTCTCGACGACGACGTCCAGGCGCAGCACCGCCAGGTGCCGCTCGTCGAAGCTGACCATCCGTTCGTCGCGCAGGCGCACCCTCTTGCCCGAGGGCGTGACCCAGAGCACGGTGCGCTCCAGCACTCCGGTGCGCATGTCGAGCACCCGCGAGTACTCGCGCACGTCCGCCTCGTCGAAGGACAGCGGCTCGTCGTCGACGTAGATCCGCATGATCTTCGCGTCCGGGGCGTTGACGATCGTCTGCCCGACCTCGGCGAAGCCGTAGGCCTGCTCGGCGTGGCGGATCGGCCAGGTCTCGTGGAGCCCGTTGATGAACGTGCCGTGCTCGTGCGCGCCGCGGCCCTCGATGTGATTGCCGCGCAGGCCGAGGTAGCCGTTTCCGATCGCGAACAGCGTCTCGGAGACGCCGCCCTCGTCGTAGCGGCTCTCGGTGAGGCGCCAGGTGTCAGCGGGGTGGCGGTCGATCATTCGGTCTCCGTGGTGAGGGGTGGGACGAGGCGGGCGAGGTCGTCGACGATCGCGGTGGCGCCGGCGGCGCGCAGGGCGTCCGTGCCGGCGCCGCGGTCGACGCCGATCACGTCGCGGTAGCCGGCGGCCGCGGCCGAGGCGACGCCGGAGGTGGCGTCCTCGACCGCGGCGCTCGAGGCGGGGTCGACGCCGAGGCGCTCGGCGCCTGCGCGGAACATGTCGGCGGCGGGTTTGGAGGCGAGCCCCTCGCGCTCGGCGACGAGGCCGTCGACCACCACGGCGAAGAAGTCGCGGATGCCGGCGCCGGCGAGCACCTCGCCGGCGTTCTTGGAGCTGGAGACCACTCCCATCGGCACGCCCTCCCGGCGCAGCGCCTCGATCAGGGCGAGGGATCCGGGATAGGGCGCGATGCCCTCGGCGCGCAGCGTCTCGGCGAACGCCGCGTTCTTGCGGTTGCCGATGCCGCACACGGTGTCCGCCTCGGGCGGGTCGTCGACCTCGCCCCAGGGGATCTCCACGTTGCGGCTGCGCAGCAGGCTCGCCACGCCGTCGTAGCGCTTCTTCCCGTCGACGTAGGCGAAGTAGTCGGCGTCGGTGTACGCGGGCTCGATGCCCCACTGCCGGAAGACGTCGTCGAAGACGGCCTGCCAGGCGCGCATGTGCACCTCGGCGGTCGGCGTGAGCACGCCGTCGAGGTCGAAGAGCACGGCGTCGGCGGCACGCAGATCAGGCAGGGATTCGGGCACGGAGCCTCCCAGGTGAGCGGATGGACCGGGACCGTCTCCAGCGTAGTGCGCAGAGGTTGCGCGCCGGAAGCGTGCAGGTGACGACTTGCCGCATCGCCGGGTCGCGTCAGGCGATCCCCGTGCACCCGAGGGTCTGCCGTGCGATCTCGAGCTCCTCGTCGGTCGGCACGACGAGGACCTCGACCCCGGAGCCGTCGGCGGAGATGCGCCGGATGCCGCGTCCGCGGGCCGCGTTGCGCTCCTCGTCGATGCGGATGCCGAGGAACCCGAGGGTCGCGAGCGCGGCCGACCGCACGGGCGCCGCGTTCTCGCCGACGCCGGCGGTGAAGGAGATCACATCGACGCCGCCGAGCTGGGCGATGTAGGCGCCGGCATAGGCGCGCAGACGGTGCGCGTACACGTCGAAGGCGAGGATCGCCGCCTCCTCCCCCGCCTCCCGCCCGGCGAGGACGTCGCGCATGTCGCTGCGCCCGGCGAGGCCGAGGAGCCCGCTGCGCTTGTTGAGCAGATCGTCGAGGTCGTCGATCCCCAGCCCCGCCCGTCGCGCGAGGTGCAGCAGCGCCGCGGGATCGATGTCCCCCGACCTCGTGCCCATGACGAGACCCTCGAGCGGAGTGAGGCCCATCGAGGTCTCCACCGAGCGTCCGCCGTCGATCGCCGCGACCGACGCCCCGTTGCCGAGGTGGAAGACGATCTGACGGAGTGCGCCGAGGTCGCGGCCGAGGAACGCCGCCGCCTGCTCGCTGACGTACTTGTGGCTCGTGCCGTGGAACCCGTAGCGCCGCACGCGGTGGGCGCGGGCGAGCTCGGCGTCGATCGCGTAGGTGTAGGCGGCCGGAGGGAGCGTCTGGTGGAAGGCGGTGTCGAACACGGCGACGTGCGGCACGCCGCCGAAGGCCTCCTCCGCCGCGACGATGCCGGCCAGGTTCGCGGGGTTGTGCAGCGGCGCGAGCACGCTGAGCTCCCCGATCTGGCGCTCGACGTCGGGGGTGATGAGCGTCGGCGCGAAGAACCGGGCTCCGCCGTGCACCACCCGGTGCCCGACGGCGACCGGAGGGCGGGCGTCGAGCGACGGTCCGTGCGCCGCGAACATCTCCCGCATCACCGCGAAGGCCTGCAGATGGTCGGCGATGGGCTGCTCGATCCGGAAGGTCGCGTCGAGCACCGTCGGCGAGGGCCGACCGGGCTCCGCGCGCTGCCGCACGGTGTGCGCGGCGACGCCGTTCTCCTGGCCGATGCGCTCGATGAGACCGACCGCGAGCTCCTCCTCGCGGTCCATGTCCATCAGGCTGTACTTGAGCGAGGACGAGCCGCTGTTGATGACGAGCACGATCCTCATGCGGTCGTCTCCTGCGCCTGGATCGCGGTGATCGCGACGGTGTTCACGATGTCGTCCACGAGCGCGCCGCGGCTGAGGTCGTTGATCGGCTTGTTGAGCCCCTGCAGGACCGGGCCGATCGCCACCGCGCCCGCCGAGCGCTGCACGGCCTTGTAGGTGTTGTTGCCGGTGTTGAGATCGGGGAAGACGAACACCGTCGCCCGGCCGGCGACCGCGGAGTCGGGAAGCTTCGCCCTCGCGACTGCGGCGTCCGCCGCCGCATCGTACTGGATCGGGCCCTCGACGGGGAGACCGGGATCCCGCTCGCGGACGAGGGCCGTCGCCTCGCGCACCTTGTCGACATCGGCACCGGTCCCCGACTCGCCGGTGGAGTAGGAGAGCATCGCGACGCGCGGGTCGATGCCGAACTGCCGTGCGGTCGCCGCCGAGGAGACGGCGATGTCGGCGAGCTGCACCGCGGTGGGGTCGGGGATCACCGCGCAGTCGCCGTACACCAGCACGCGGTCGGCGAGCGCCATCAGGAACACGCTCGAGACGACCTGCACGCCGGGGGCCGTCTTGATGATCTCGAAGGAGGGACGGATGGTGTGCGCGGTGGTGTGCGCGGCGCCGGAGACCATCCCGTCGGCGAGGCCGAGGTGCACCATCATCGTGCCGAAGTACGAGACGTCGGTGACGGTGTCGGCGGCCTGCTGCACGGTCACGCCCTTGTGTGCCCGCAGCCGCGCGTACTCGGCCGCGAAGCGCTGCACGAGCCCCGGGTCGACGGGGCTGAGGATCTGCGCCGCCGAGATGTCGACGCCGAGGGCGCCGGCACGGGCGCGGATCTCGGTCTCGTCTCCCAGGATCGTGAGGTCGGCGACGTCGCGTCCGAGCAGGATCGCCGCCGCCCGGAGGATGCGGTCGTCGTCGCCCTCGGGGAGCACGATGCGCTTGCGGTCGGCCCGGGCGCGCTCGATCAGCCCGTACTCGAACATCAGGGGGGTCACCACGGTCGACTCCGCCAGGCCGAGCTCGATGCTCAGCTCTGTGATGTCGACGTGCGTCTGGAACAGCGCGAGCGCGCGCTCGTACCGCTGCCCGGATGCGGTGCTGAGACGGCCGCGCGCGCCCATGATCCGCGTCGCGGTGTCGAAGGTGCCGAGGTCGGCGGCGACGATCGGCACGGTGGCGGAGAAGCCGTCCAGCAGGGTGACGATCGGCTCCGGCAGCTCGAAGGGGCCGTTGAGCACGATTCCGGCGATGTCCGGGAACGTGCCGGACGCCGCGGCGAGGAGCGTCGCGAGCAGGACCTCGGTGCGGTCCGCCGCGATCACGACGACCGCCCCCTCGGTGAGCCGCGGCAGCACGTTGACCATCGACATCCCCGCGATGACGACGTCGAAGGCCTCGCGATCCAGCAGCGCCGGGTCGCCCTTCACCAGCCGGCCGTCGACCGCCCGGAGGATGCCGCGCATCGAAGGGGCCACCAGTGCGCGATCCTCGGGAAGCGCCCACACCGCGGTGGGATGCGGCTGCACGGCGCGGACCGCGTCGATCGTCGTGTCCAGCGCACCGGGATCGGCGCGGTTGACGACGACGGCGAAGAGCTCGGCCCTCTCATCGGCGAGCTCGGCGAGCGCGAGCGCGGCGAGCTGTCCCACCTCGGCGGGCGTGCGCGCGGTCGTGGTCCCGAGCTGCTCGGCGCGGCGCTGCTGGTCGCGCCCGGAGAGGACGAGCAGCACGGGGGCGCCGAGGTTCGCGGCGATCCGGGCGTTGTAGCCGAGCTCGGCGGGGCTGGCGACGTCGGTGTAGTCGCTGCCGAGGACGACGACCGCATCGCACTGCGCCTCGACCGCCTTGAAGCGGGAGACGATGGTGGACAGCGCCTGCTCGGGATCGACCCGCATGTCGTCGTAGGTGACGCCGACGCAGTCGTCGTAGGCGAGCGGCACACCGTCGTGCGCGAGGAGCAGCTCCAGCACGTCGTCCCGCTCGTCCGCCGACCGGGCGATCGGGCGGAACACCCCGACCCGGGGCGAGACGCGCATGAGGGCGTCGAGCACGCCGACCGCGATCGTGGATTTGCCCGTGTGCCCTTCGGCCGACGTGATGTAGATGCTCCGAGCCACGGTCCCAGCCTAGGCGACCGGTCCCGCGGACGCCCCGCGCCCGGGGCGGGATAGCGGCTCAGGGGGTGACGGCGGGACAGGGTCCGGAGAGCGCGTCGACGACCTCGGCCGCCTCGTGGTGGAACCGTGCGTAGTGCTCCTTGTCGGCGTTGACCTGCACGAGGTTGATCGCGTGGGACGGCTCCATGTCGCGCCAGCCCTTCAGCTTCCCGAGCCGGGCGTAGAACAGCGTCGCCGCGGTCGCCGGGTCCATCCGCTCCGCGACGGATCCCCACCACTTCTGCTGCTGGAAGAGGCCGATGCTGCTGGTGCGGCTGCCGTCGGGGTTGGTGACCCCGGAGGTCTCCCAGTCGCCGTGGCCGATGTTGCGCAGCGAGCTCTCCCCCATCGCCGTCATCACGCCGAGCACCTGGCCGTCGCGGTCGAACCCCAGCCGCCGGGCGGTGAGCATGATCGTCGCAGCGTTCTCGAGCTGCTCACCGCTCCATCCGGAGATGCCCGCGGCCGGGAACGACGCCGGCTGAGCGGCGCAGTACGACTGGTCGCGTTGCAGCGCCGCGAGCGAGAGGAGCCACACCCCGGCGACGGCCGAGACCGAGATCGCGGCGACGATCGCACCGCGGCGCAGCATCCTCCGACTGCTCTCGCGGCGCGCCTTCGCACGTCGGCGCGCCGCCCGCTGTCTCGCGGCCGCGCGTCTCGCCCGCTCCTGCGCGCCGCCGGCGGTCATTCCGGCGCCTTCCGCGAGCGCCCGGCGAGCGCGGCGAGGCCGCCGCCGATCGCCCCGAACAGGTGCGCCTGCCAGCTGATGCCCGGAGCGGCGCCGAAGACCCCGGCGAGCATCGATCCGCCGTAGAGCACGACGACGATGACCGCGATGGCGGCGTAGGCGATCCGGTGCGAGACGCGTCCCGGCACGAAGACGCGCAGCACCACGTAGCCGAAGTAGCCGAACACGAGGACGGACGCCCCGACCGTGATCGTGCCGGGGATGTTGAACAGCCAGGTGCCGACGCCGCCGACCAGCGCTGCGGCGCCGGTGACGATCCAGAACCGGCCGGTGCCCTCGACGGCCACCAGGCAGCCGAGCACGAGGAAGGGCAGGGAGTTCGCGATGAGATGGCCCCACCCGGCGTGCAGCAGAGGTGCGAGCACGAGCCCGGGCGCGCTGGAGAGGTCCCAGGAGCGGATGCCGTACACCGCGAACCGGTCGGGGGTGACGCTGTCGACCAGCTGGATCGCCCACATCAGGGCGAGCAGGGCGAGGGGCGACAGGAACCGGCTGAAGGCCCCTGCGCGCACGGCGGTCGCGGAAGTGGTCACGTCACGATCCTGACAGCACGGCCCCGGAGGACCCTGAGGACGGAGAAGGCCCTCCGCGCACCCGGCAGAGCCCGGTTACCCTTGCTGCGTTTCCGCCCTGGGGGAATTGGCCTGGATGTCGTCACGCGGAGAGCCGAGGACAAGTCTAGCCGACTCCCGGGGCCGGGGCGACGCGGCGGCCTTCCGCCGCGCGATACGCTCGGGGCGATGGACGAGCCCACGACGACGCCGCTGCGGCCGTGGCGCTTCGCCGGCACGCTGCGCACCTATCAGCAGGAGGTGCTCGCCCAGCTCCCCGCCGGCGCCTACGAGCGGATGCACATCGTCGCTCCGCCCGGATCCGGGAAGACCCTGCTGGGACTCCTCCTCGCGGCGCGGGAGGGGCATCGCACGGTGGTGCTCACCCCCACCACCACGATCCGGCGGCAGTGGGCGGAGACCGCCGGCGGGCTGACCGCCGACCCGGCGCAGGTGTCGGAGGACGAGCTCGCCGACCTCACCGTGCTCACGTATCAGCGACTGAGCGTCACCGGCGACTCGCGGCCGTTCGAGGACCTCGCCCGCGCCCTCTGGGAGGAGGAGGTCGCCGCCGACGGCCGCACCGACGCGGAGGCCGCGACCTGGCTCGCCCGCCTCGCGGTCGACAACCCCGCGCGCTACCAGCGGGGCATCGCCGCCCGTGCCCGTCGGGTGCGGCGGCGGTTCGCGCAGCAGCGGCCGGAGCAGCTGGCGCGCGTGCTGCACCCCAACGCCGTGGCGCTGATCGACGCGATCGTGGCGCACGGGGTCCGCACCGTGGTGCTGGACGAGTGCCATCACCTGCTCGATCACTGGGCCCTCGTCGTCGCCTACCTCGCGGCGCGGATGCGGGAGGCCGGCGGCTGCCTGCTGATCGGGCTCACCGCGACGCTCCCCTCCCCCGACGACGCGACCGAGTACGACAACTACGCCGGCCTCCTCGGCGACGTCGACTACGAGGTCCCCACTCCGGCCGTGGTCAAGGAGGGGCATCTCGCGCCCTACAGCGACCACGTGCGCTTCACGGCGCCCACGCCGCAGGAGGCGGCGTTCATCCGGCGGCACGAGCGGCTGCTGCACGAGCTGATCGCCCAGGTGCTCTCCAGCGTCGACGGCATCCGCTACCTCGAGGGGGTGCTGCTCCCGCCGGACCCCGCCGCCGACCCGGCACCCGTCGACGGCGCCTACGCCACGGCGGACCGCGTCGAGCTGCTCGCGCGGATCGACAGGGCCCTCTCCGCCGACTTCGCCCTCGCGCGGTCGTGCGGCGCCGTGCTCCGGGAGCTCGCCCCGGAGCATCCGCTCGGTCCGCTGCTCCCGCCCGCCCTCTTCGGACGCTGCGCCACCGACGACCTGCTCACCGTGCTCGCCCGGTTCGCACTGACCGTGCTGCTCCCCGATCCGGCAGCGCGACCGCAGTGGGACTATGTGCGCCGCTCGCTCGCCGACTTCGGCTACCACCTCACCGACCGCGGGCTGCGACGCGGGCGCGACGCGATCGAGACGACGCTCGCGACCTCCGCGGCGAAGGACCTCATCGCGGCCGACATCCTCGAGCGCGAGCTCGACGGGCCGGACGGCGACCGGATGCGGGCCGTGGTCGTCACCGACTTCGCCGTGCACGGGAACAGCCGCGGCCTGGCCGACGCCGAGGCCGCCGGGGCGGTGCGCGCCTTCGAGCTGCTGGCGACCCGCCCGCGGCTCGCTCCCCTCCGGCCGGTCCTGGTCACCGCCTCCCTGCTGCGGGTGCGCGTCGCCGACGCCCCGGTCCTCACGGACGAACTCGGCGCACTGCTCGGCGAGCGGATCGAGGCCGTCGACGAGCCGGGGCCGACCGTGGCCCTGCGGACGCCTCCCGGCGACAGCGGGCGCGTGGTCTCCGCCCTGTCCGCGATGATCAGCCGCGGGTCGGTGCGGCTGCTCGTGGGCACCAGGGGCCTGCTCGGCGAGGGCTGGGACTGCCCGGCGGTGAACACGCTGGTCGACCTCACCACCGTCTCGACCTCTGCGGCCACGCAGCAGCTGCGCGGGCGCACGCTCCGCCTCGACCCGCAGTGGCCGGAGAAGGTGGCGCGCAACTGGTCGGTCGCCTGTCTCATCCCGCCCGCGGTGGCCCTCGACGACGAGGCGGAGCCCCGGCGCCTGCAACGCCGCCACGCCCACCTCTGGGGTCTCAGCGCCGACGATCACCGGCGCGTCGTGAGCGGCCTGGCCCAGGCCCTCCCGTCGGCGGCGAGGGAAGAGCTCGATGCGGTGCTCTCCAAACGGCCCGGGGCGTCCCTCGAGCGCCTCGACGAGGTGAGCCGCACGGTCCGCGACCGCGAAGGCGTCCGAGCGGACTGGCGCATCGGCGAGCCCTACGCGCCGCACGAGCGCGAGGGCGTCACCGTCCGGGCCGCCCGACGCACCGCCGTGCGCCTCGCCGGACGACGCCCGCGTATCGGCGCGCTCGGCCCGGGCGCCACGGTGACGATGCTCGCTCTCGTGGGCGGCGGCGCGGCGGCGGGACCCCTGGGGCTGAACCCCGGCGGCGTGATCGCGGCGGCCCTCTGCGCCGGAGCGGCCACCGTGCTGGCGACCGGCGTCCGCCCCGTCGTCGCGGCGCTGCGCGGTCGCACCCACCCGGCGGCCGTCTACCGGGGCGCCGTCCTCGCGATCGGGCGCGCACTGCAGGAGGCCGGGCGGATCGGCGCGTTCGACGAGGACGCGGTGACGGTCGCGGAGGAGCCGCTCCCCGGCGGGGGGATCGACTTCCGGGTCGAGATCGGCGGCGGACAGACCGACAGGCGGGCGGTGGCCGACGCCCTGGACGAGCTGTTCTCCCCCGCGCAGAGCCCGCGCTTCCTGCTCGTCACCGGCCGGGGCTCCCTCGGCGCCGGGAGGCTCGCCGAGCGGGCAGCCGAACGGCTCGCCCCGGGGAGGCTGCTGCTCCCGGTGCCCCGGGCGCTGGGCCGACGACGCGCGGACGCCGAGTCGTTCCGCGACCTGTGGGAGCGGGAGGTCGGACCGTGCGCACTGCACGAGCTGACCGGCCCCGAGGGGCTGCTCCTGCTCCGCGCCGCGCGCAGCGCCGGGGACGCGACGCCCGGTGAGGCCCGCAGCCGGGTCTGGGGCTGACGACGGCGCATCCGGGCCGTCCGCGTCCGCCCTCCCCGGGTTACGATCGAACCACGCGCACCGACGGGCGGAGGGAGCCCCATGCACGATCCGCACGACGCACTCGAGATCACGGCCGACGTCTTCGCCGCACAGACCTCGAGGATCATCGCCTCCGTCGGCGCGGTGATCGACGGGAAGCCCGACGCGGTGCGCAGCGCCCTGGTCTGCCTGCTCGCCGAGGGACACCTGCTCATCGAGGACGTCCCCGGGGTCGGCAAGACGATGCTCGCGCGCGCGCTCGCGGCGAGCGTGGACGCCGACGTGCGGCGCATCCAGTTCACCCCCGATCTGCTCCCCGGCGACGTCACCGGCGTCTCGGTCTACGACCAGGGCGCCCGCGAGTTCTCCTTCAAGCAGGGCGCGATCTTCGCGAACATCGTGATCGCCGACGAGATCAACCGCGCCTCGCCGAAGACCCAGTCCGCGCTGCTCGAGGCGATGGAGGAGGGGCAGGTCACGGTCGACGGCTCGACGCACCCGCTGCCCGACCCCTTCCTGGTCGTCGCCACCCAGAACCCCCTCGAGATGGAGGGCACCTACCCGCTGCCCGAGGCCCAGCGCGACCGGTTCATGATGCGCATCTCGATGGGGTACCCGGACGCCGCGGCCGAGACGCTGATGCTGCGGCAGCGCGACACCGTCAACCCGCTCTCCGCCGTGACCCCGGTCGCCGACGCGGCGATGGTGCGCCGCCTCATCGCCTGGGCGCGCCGCGTGCACGTCGCCGAGGCGATCGAGGCCTATGCGGTCGCCCTCGCCCAGGCCACCCGCGCCGAGCCGAGCCTGCACCTCGGCGCGAGCCCGCGCGCCACCCTTCAGCTCGTCCGGGCCGCGAAGGTGCACGCCGCCCTCGACGGACGCGACTACGTGATCCCGGACGACCTCGCCGATCTCCTGGCTCCGGTCTTCGCCCACCGCCTCCTGCCGGCGCGCGGGGTGCACCGCGCGGGCGCGCAACCGGTCGAGGCGGCGCTCGCGCAGATCCTCGACCGCGTGCCCGTCCCCCTGGCCGCCCGGCTCTGACCATGCGCCGTCGACCGCTCACCTCACGGGGCGTGGCGTGCCTGATCTGCGGCGTCCTGCTGATGGTCGCCGCCAACGTCACGACGGCGGCCATCCTGCTCTACATCGGAGTGCTGCTGCTGGCGCTGCCGCTGATCTCGCTGGTCGTCGTGCACCTCCCCCGGCGCAGCGGCTCGGTGGCCCGCACCATCTCGACCGATCTGCTCACCGTCGGCGAGACCTCGCGGGTGACGGTCCGCTTCGATCTGCGCGCGCTGCGCGTGCCCGACGCGCTCTGGCGCGACGCGCTCCCGCCCTCCGTGAGCGGCGACGCGACCGGCGAGTACGGCCGGGGCACCGCGTCGATGCGCTATCAGGTGACCGGGGTGCGGAGGGGGGTGTCCGCGATCGGCCCGCTGCTGCTGCGCACGGTCGACCCGTTCGGACTCGCCCAGCGGGAGCAGGAGTTCGGCGAGGCGCGCACGATCACCGTGGTGCCGGAGATCGTCGCCCTCGCGCCCCTCGCGGTCAAGGTGGGCGCCGCGGGCGGCAGCGCGCATACGCGTTCCAGCCGCCTCGGACAGGGCAGCGACAACCTCACCCCGCGCCACTACGTGCCCGGCGACTCCATGCGCCGCATCCACTGGCGCGCCACCGCACACCGCGGCGACCTGATGGTGCGCCAGGAGGAGGAGGAAGCGAGCCCCGACGCCCTCGTCGTGCTCGACCGCTCCGGATCGCGGTGGGCGCGCCCGGGCGAGGAGGCCGACCCGGCGTTCGAGGCCGCGGTCTCGCTGTGCGCCTCGGCGGCGATCCGGCTCGTGCAGGACGGCTACAGCGTCGACGTGGTCGACGGCGCCGGCCACCTGATCGGTGCGCTGCGCGGTCACGAGGACGATCGCGACGGGCTGCTCGTCGCCCTCGCCGTGATCGCCCCGCGCGGCGAGGCACGCGACCTCGCCTCGATCGTGGGCGGTGCGCCTCCCGGCCCGCTGGTGTACGTCACCGGGCGGATCGACGAGGCGGATGCCGCAGCCCTCAAGCCCGCGGGCGCGGCCGCGCCGATCCTCTTCGCCGCCGGCGCATCGGAGGAGGCCGTGCGGGCCGCATCCGACGGCGGGTGGCACGCGATGCCACTCTCGCCGGATGCCGACCTCGCCGCCGTCTGGCAGGACGCGCTCCCCGTCGCAGGGCCCCGCCGTGGCTGACGCGCGGACGGACCGGGACCGGCCCCCTAGCGACGACCGCCCGCCGGCGTCGCCCCTCGGCGCGGCTCTGCTGTCGGTCGCCGCGTCCGCGGTGGCCATCTGGCCGTACACGGGCGTGGTCGAGGCCGGCGCCTGGACCGTCACCGCAGGGATGATCGTCGTCGTCATCGCCGCGACCGGGCTCATCGTCCGCGGGGCGGTCCGCGGCCGCGGCAGGCAGCCCCTGTCGCTGCTGTTCCAGGTGCTCGTCGCGATCCCCGCGCTCACCGCCCTGCTCGCGAGCGAGACCGCGCTGCTCGGGCTGATCCCCACGAAGACGACGATCGACCTCGTCGACATCCGACTGTTCCAGGCCTTCCACGAGATCGTCGAGGGCGTCGCACCGATCCCGGCCACCCTCACGATCTCCACGCTGCTCGGCATCGTCTTCACGGTCGTCGCCATCTTCGTCGACCAGCTCGTCTCCCAGCGCCTGATCCTGCTCACGGTGCTGCTCGTCTCGGTCGTCGGCGTCGTGCCGATGATCATCTCGTTCGGCGACGCCAACGTCCCCTGGTTCGTGCTCCTCGCGGTGCTCGTGCTGGTGCTCATGCGCTACGGCTCGCGGCACGACCTCCGCGCGCCCCGCAATGCCTCGCCAGTCGTCGCGGTGGTCGCCGGAGGGGCGGCGGTGGCCATGGCGGTCGTGCTCGCCCCCGTGCTGCCGATCGCCGGTGCGATCCCGGGCAGCGGGCCGGCGATCGTCGTCGACGCCAACCTGCGCCTCGGCGACGACCTGCGCCGGCCCGAGGGCGTGCCCGTGCTCACCCTGGTGACCTCCTCCGCCTCCGCCCCCTACCTCCGCATGGCGACGATGTCCCGCTTCGACGGCGACGTCTGGCGTCCCGATCGGTCAGGTCTCGTCCCGCTGAGCGAGGGCTTCGGCTCGGCGGACTGGGGCGAGGACATCAAGACCGTCAAGGTCGACACGTCGATCCGCGTGGTGGGCATGTCCAGCTCACGGCTTCCGGTGCCCTACGCGCCGGAGAAGGTGTCCGGGGCGACGTCGGGATGGCGGGCGATGCCGGACAACCGCACCGTGATGTCGACCACGCAGGACGCCGCCGGCCAGGACTACACCGTGACGTCGACGCTCGTGCAGCCGACTCGCGAGCAGATCCGCGCCGCGACGGCGGGAGGCGCGGCGCGCGCCGAGGTGCCGAAAGACCTTCCGCCGGTCATCGCCAGGACCGCGGCCGAGGTCACCCGGGGGAAGACCAGCGACTACGACCGGCTGATCGCCCTGCAGGACTGGTTCCGCTCCCAGTTCACCTACTCGCTGGAGACGCCGGTCGAGGACGGGTTCGACGGCACGGGCGCGGAAGCGGTCGCGAAGTTCCTCGAGGTGCGGTCGGGCTACTGCGTGCACTTCGCGGGGGCGTTCGCCCTGATGGCCGACACCCTCGGCATGCCGGTGCGCATCGTGGTGGGCTACCTGCCCGGCACCGCGACCGACCAGAAGCGCGACGGCGACACCGTCTACCAGATCGACAGCGACCAGCTCCACGCCTGGCCGGAGGTGCACTTCGAGGGAATCGGCTGGATCCCTTTCGAGCCGACCGCCACCCTCGGCGTCGCGACCGACTTCGCCGCCGACTCGACCGGGGGAGGGAACGAGGGGACGCCGGAGGCCCCGAAGCCCACCGCCACCGCGACCACGGCACCGACCTCGGCGCCCTCAGCCACGGCGAAGGACCCGGAAGCGGGAGCGGGCGGCGGCGGGAGCCTGCGCGCCGTCGACCCGACCCCGGTGGTCCTCGCCGTCGCCGGCGCGGTCCTCGTGCTCCTGCTGCCGATGCTGGTGCGGCTCGCCGTGCGGCGCCGGCGGATCGGCCGGGCGGGAGACGGCGACGCGGTCGCGGCCTGGCGGGAGATCGAGTCGACGATGATCGACCTCGGGGTCCCGGTGTCCTCCGCAGACTCCGCCCGGGAGGTCGCCGCGGCGCTGATCGCCGACGGACGCGTCGACGCCGGGGAGACGGCACCGATCGTCACCGCGATCGAACGCGCCAGCTACGCCCGCGATGCCGGACGGGGTCCATCGCTCGCGGCGCCGCTGGCCGGTGTCATCCGATCGATGCGCGCCTCGGTCGACAGCCGTTCCCGCACCATGGCGCTCTTCGTGCCGAGGTCGCTGATCCCCCGCCGGAAGGGCTGAGACCGGGGCCCGCGACGGCGCGGGCGTGCTCAGGCGGCGGCGTGCTCCGCGCAGCGCACCGCGACGCAGGCGTCGCAGACCACGAACTGGCGGCGGCAGGACGGGTCGGGACAGTTCGCGGTGCGGCTGGTGGGGGCACCGCATCCGCGGCAGACGCCGATCACCGCGGCGTGGTCGGAGAACTCCACCGATCCGCGCCCGTCGAACACGTAGAGCGACCCCTCCCACAGGCCGTCGTCGCCGTACCTCTCCCCGTAGCGGACGATGCCGCCATCGAGCTGATAGACCTCGCCGAATCCGCGGGCGGTCATCAGGCTGGAGAGCACCTCGCAGCGGATGCCGCCGGTGCAGTAGGTCACCACCGGGCGGCCCTTGAGGTCGTCGTAGGCGCCGGAGTCGAGCAGGCCGACGAAGTCGCGGGTGGTCTCGGTCGCGGGCACGACCGCTCCGGCGAAGCGGCCGATCTCGGCCTCCAGGGCATTGCGCCCGTCGAAGAAGACCACCTCGTCCCCGCGCGCCGCGACCAGGTCGTGCAGCGCCTCCGGCGTGAGGCGCACGCCGCCTCCGACGACGCCGTGCTCGTCGACCTCGAGTTCCCCGGGGGCGCCGAACGAGACGATCTCCGCGCGCACCTTCACGCTGAGCTTCGGGAAGTCGGTGCTGTACCCCCCCGGCGTCCACGCCGGTGCCCTCGCTCCACTTCACATCAGCGTCCGCGAAGGCCGGGTGCTCACGGAACCGCCGCACCCACTTCTTCAGGGCCGGCAGGTCGCCGCCGAGCGTGCCGTTGATCCCCTGCCCGGAGATCAGGATGCGTCCGCGCAGGCGCAGCGACTGCGCGAGGTCCCGCTGCCAGAGGCGGATGGCCTCGGGGTCGGCGAGGGGCGCGAACGCATAGAACAACACGATCTTCGGGGTGGGCACCAGGAGAGTCTATGCACCTCTCCGAGGCCTCCCGTCCCGCTCAGCGGCGGGCCTCCTCCATCAGCTCTCCGCGCCGACGGCCGCGCGACCACGCGCCGGCGGACTCGCTCGACAGCGCGAGCAATGCGAGGCACTGCAGAGAGGCCGAGAAGAGGGTGCCGTTGAAGCGCAGGGCCGCGGTGCCGTCGAGGTAGCTGATCGCGGTGGTGAGGATGTCGAGCACCAGCAGGATCATCAGCAGCAGACGCGCGCCCCGTCCCCGCCGCAGCACGAGCAGTGCGATGACGAGCTGCAGCACCGCGAGGACCAGCACGAACGCCAGCACGACGATGTAGGCGATCCGTCCCTCCTCGCCGCCCGCCGCGAGCAGCGCCGCGACCTCCTTGTCGAAGAGCAGGCTGAGCGACTCGAAGATCGCGCTGACGACCACCAGCACCACCGCGGCCACGACGGTCAGCGGCATGCGATCGATGATGTCGTGCGCGGTCGGACGGTCCGGCCCGGCCTCGGCCTCCTGCTCGCGCTCGTACTCCGCCTCGTCCACCGCGACGCCGGTGAGGTCGAGGATCGGCAGATCACCGTCGGTGACGAACCGGTCGCCGCCGCCGTTGCGCGAGTGATACCCGGTGGTGAAGTCGTGCAGCGTGCGCACGGTCGCGGTGGGAACGGCCTCACGCACTGAGGACACCACGTAGTCGCGCTCGATGTCGGTGTTCTCGTCGATGCGGTGGGTCACCTGCAGGGTGAAGAACGAGAGCCCGACGTCGGTGTCGTACGTGCCGGCGCCCATCCAGTCGGTGCGCGCCCCGCCCGGCAGGAGCCACCCGGGAGGCGTGTGCCAGAAGCGCACGTGGTGCCGCTGCTTGGGGTTGCCCTCGACCTCTTGCTGGTAGGCGACGTCGTGCCGGCGTCCGAAGAGCATCAGCGGCGACACCGGGGCGGTCGGATAGCTGCGCCGGGTGATCGTCGAGGTGATGATGCGCCAGGTCGAGGCCGCCGTGATCTCGTCTGCTCGGTGCCAGCCCGCCGCGATCATCGCCTCGTCGAGCTGCGCGGGGCTGCCGTCGACGCCGAGGTTGACCGGATCGCCGAGCAGTCCGTCGCCGGTCCTGGTGCGCCCGAAGAAGTAGTCCGGCACGTAGAGGTCGGAGAGCAGGCGGTGCAGGCGCGGCAGGGCGAGGTAGGCCGTGATCACCCAGACCGGGATCAGCACGAGGAAGGACCAGGGGTACCGGAAGCCCTGCATCCCGATCACCACCGCCAGCCAGATCGCCGAGATCGTGCCGACCAGGAAGGCGATCCGGTCGATCACGGTCGCGGTCGGCAGCGACTGCTGCATCCGGGGAGCCCACCGACGGCGCCCCGGCTCCTCCGGTGAGCGCGAGGTCATCCCTCCGCCTCCGCGGCGCCCTCGGCGCGGAACCCGGCGAGGATGCCCGCCCAGCGACGCAGGAACGCGGGCTCGTCGAGCCGCCGGCGGCGCATCCACGACGTCACCTCGTCGTTGCTCTTGCTCGCGTTGCAGGACCGGCAGGCCGGCACGACGTTCTCCAGCGTGTAGCGCCCTCCGCGGGAGATCGGCAGCACGCAGTCCTTCTGGAGCGCCGCGCCGTCGCCGCCGCAGTACGCGCAGCACCCCCAGGCATCCAGGATCCGCTGCCATTGCGCGGCGGTGAGGTCGCTCCCCGATGCGGCGACGCGGCGGGCCCGGCGGCGGGAGGCGCGGGCTCTGCGGGTCTGGCTCACGGGCATGCCCCGACGGTATCGCCGGGGCCGGCGCTTCCCCGCCCGCCGCGCGGATCGCCGCCGATCCGGTGATGCGCCGCACGGGGCACTCCCGCGGATCGGATAGGATGGTGAGGTTGTTCCTTGGTGACGTGTCCGAGCGGCCGAAGGAGCACGCTTGGAAAGCGTGTGTTGTGCAAGCAACCGAGGGTTCGAATCCCTCCGTCACCGCCAGATCGAAGGCCCCGCGCATGCGGGGCCTTCGTCATCTCCGGCTCATTCGAGCACCGCGATGACCGGCCTTCGCCAGCGCACGCCGAATTCACCGCCGACGTGGGTCGCGGTCAGCTCCCCCACCGGACACCGAAGAGGACGGACCCCTCCGGTCCGTCCAGCCGGTCGAAGCCGATCCGCTGGTAGAACGCCATCGCGCCGGGGTTCTCGAGGCTGGTGCCGAGGTGCAGACCGCGCACGCCCCGGCGACGCAGCTCGGCGAAGAGCGTGTCCACCAGTCGCCTCCCGAGCCCCTGGCCCTGCGTCTCCGGCAGGAGGTCGATGTGCAGATGCGCCGGGTACTCGGTGGCCACGGCCTCCTTGCCGGGGCCGCGGTTCGACGCGTAGCGGATGACCCCGGTCTGCCGATCGTTGTCCGGGGTCTCCGCGGGGTACTCCCCCGCCCTTCCCGGCCACCACGCGTCGCGGAACCACGTCTCGAAGGCGTCGGTGTCGTCGGTCGCGACGATGTAGCCGATCACGCGCCCGTCCTCCGACTCCACCACCCAGCACAGCCCCGGGTCGCGCTCGGCGTAGGGCACCGACCAGACGTCGCCCCAGAGCCGGTCGTCGGTGAGGATGCCGGTGGCGTCGCCGCCCGCGTCGGCGGTCCTCGCGCACACGTCGTACAGCGCCTCGCGGTCGGCGGGACGGTACGGGCGGATCACGGACATGGCGTTCTCTTTCGACGACGGACGATGCTCCCAGCGTAGCCAGCGCCACAGCACGGCGGCGACGAGAAGGCCCGCGGCCGCACCGGCGAGCGCGCCGCCGATCGTGTCTGTCAGCCAGTGCACGCTGAGCGCCGTGCGCGAGAGCGCCATGAGCACCGTCCACGCCCCGCCCGCGATCGCCACCCACGCCCTCGGGAGGACCAGCCAGAGCACGATGGCGATCGTCGCGGCATTGGCCGTATGCCCCGACGGGAATGAACCGTAGTCCGAGGCGACCAGCAGATCGGCAGGGCGGTCCCTGCCGAAGAGCTGCTTGAGCAGCTGCACGAACAGCGCGCTGCCGGCGAACGCCGCGATCGAGAACAGCGCCTCCCTCCAGCGCCTCAGCGCCAGGAGGGTCAGCGCGATGGCCGGCGGGATCACGAACACCGCGATCACTCCGCCGCCGATCGCGTCGAGCACGCGCGCTGCGTCGAGCACCAGCGGCTGCCGCCCCTGCACCATCAGCCTGTTCCAGGCCTCGTCGACCGGGTTCACGGTGCCGTGCAGCAGCGCCACGGCGAAGACGCCCAGCACGCCGGCGACCACGAGGAGCGCCGCTCCCGTGATCGCTGCGCGCCGCCTGGTCATCCGCCCATTCTCCCCGAAGCGCATGGGAGGCCCCTGCGCCGGGCCCCGCGGGTGGGCGCCGAGCGCGCGGAGGCGTCAGGGCGCGAGCATCCCGACGGTCCGCGGCCGCACCACGAACCACAGGGAGAGGATCGCGACCACCGCGCATCCGGCCATCACCGAGGCCATCGTCGTCGCCGTGATCCCGGCGTCCTTGGCGATCCAGCCGACGATCGGCGAGATGAGCGCGGCGACGGCGTTGTTGCTGGCGCCGAGGATCGACGCCGCGGTGCCGGCGGCCTTGCCGTGCCGGTCGAGCGCCAGCACCTGCACGCACGGGAAGCTGAAGCCGCACGACGTCATGAACAGGAACAGCGGCACCAGGGTGCCCCACAGGCCGAGGCCGAGCTGATCGCAGACGATGATCGCGACACCGGAGAGCAGCAGCGTCGCGGTCGACACGGCGAGCACCCACTGCGGCCCGAACCGGGCGGCGAGACGGGACGCCGTCTGCACCCCGGCCACGACGCCGACCGAGTTCGCCGCGAAGAGCAGCCCGTACTGCTGCGCGTCGAGCCCGTGCGTCTGCTGGAACAGGAACGGCGACGCGGCGAGGTAGGAGAAGAGCCCCGAGAAGGTCATCCCGCCGATGACGAGCACGCCGAGGAAGACCCGGTCGGTGAGCACGCTGCGGTAGCGCTCCCAGGCGGTCGTGGTGCCCCGCTCCTGCCGGCGCTCCCTCGGGAGCGTCTCGGGGATCAGCGCGATCGCGGCGACGAGCATCACGGCGCCGTAGCAGGCGAGCACCACGAAGATGCCGTGCCAGGACATGACGGTGAGCAGCCACGAGCCGATCAGCGGCGCGGCCACGGGGGCCACGCCCGAGACGAGCGCGAGGCGGGAGAGCATCACCACGAGCCGCCGCCCTCCGAACAGGTCGCGCACGATCGCCATCGCCACCACCCCGCCCGCCGCGGCTCCCACGCCCATGAGCACCCGGGCCCCGCCGAGCAGCACGAGGTTCGGCGCGAGGGCGGCCGCCACGCTCGCGAGCACGTGCACCCCGGTGACGACGATGAGCGGCACCCGGCGTCCGACCTTGTCGCTCAGCGGCCCGACGACGAGCTGACCGATCGCGAACCCGATCATCGTGCCCGTCAGGGTCAGCTGGATCATCGCCGCCGTCGTCTGGAAGTCCTCCTCCAACACGGGGAACGCGGGCAGGTAGAGGTCGATCGTGAACGGGCCGAGGGCCGTCAGCGCCCCGAGCAAGATGATGTAGAGCACCCTCCGCCCCGTCGCGATCGCGTCGCCCGGGTGCAGCATGATCGGCGCGGTCCGCGGGTCGGGGCCGAGCGTACGGATCGCGCCCGTGGACGACGACGTGCGGATGGTGTCGGTGATCGCGCGGATGCTGCCGGTCGGGGTGCGCAGGGAGGCGGTCTCGTCAGGGGTGTGTTCGGTCACGGCGTTTCCGGGGACGGGGGCGGCTCACGCCGAAACGATTCGACGAGGAATCCTCCATCGTATCCCCCGGCGTCGCCGTGCCGCATCCCGGATCAGCGCCCGGGCGGAGCGATCAGCGGGAGGCGATGCGGGCGAGGCCCTGCTCGAGATCCGCGATCAGGTCCGCGACGTCCTCGATGCCCACCGAGAGGCGCACCACGTTCTCGGGCACCGCGAGCGCCGTGCCGCGCACCGAGGCGTGGGTCATCTCGGGCGGGTAGCCGATGAGCGACTCGACGCCTCCCAGCGACTCCGCCAGCTGGAACAGCTCGGTGGACTCGGCGAAGGCGCGCGCCGCCTCGGGGCCTGCGGCCAGGCCCAGCGAGAGCATCCCGCCGAAGCCGCTCATCTGCCGCGCGGCGATCTCATGTCCGGGGTGCGAGGAGAGGCCCGGATGGTAGACCTCGCCGAACTCGGGGCGGTCGACGGCCCACTCTGCGATCGCGAGGGCGTTCTCGCTGTGGCGGCGCACCCGCACGTCGAGGGTCTTGATGCCACGGGTGGTCAGCCAGGCGTCGAGCGGCGCCGAGACCGCGCCGACGGCGAACTGCTGGAAGGTCACCGGCTCGACGAACCGGTCGTCGCCGAAGACCACCGCGCCCCCGAGCACGTCGGAATGGCCGCCGAGGTACTTGGTGGTCGAGTGCACCACGAGGTCGGCGCCGAGCGACAGCGGCTGCTGCAGGGCGGGCGACGCGAAGGTGTTGTCCACCACGACGGCCGCGCCTGCGGCGTGCGCGATCTCGGCGACGGCGGCGATGTCGACGATCTTCAGCAGCGGGTTGCTGGGGGTCTCGACCCACACGATCTTCGTCTCGGGCCGCAGCGCCGCGCGCACGGCGTCGAGGTCGGAGAGCTCAGCGGTCGTCGTGGCGATCCCCCACGGCGCCAGCACCGTCGTGAGCAGGCGGTAGGTGCCACCGTACACGTCGTTGCCGAGCAGCACGTGGTCGCCGGGCCTCAGGATTCCGCGCAGCAGCGCGTCCTCCGCGGCGAGCCCCGACGCGAACGACAGCGCGGCGACGCCGCCCTCCAGCGCGGCGAGCTGGGTCTGGAGGGAGTCCCGCGTGGGGTTGCCCGCCCGGTTGTACTCGTAGCCGCCCCGGAAGCCGCCGATGCCGTCCTGCACGTGCGTGGACGACTGGTAGATCGGCGGGATGATCGCCCCGGTCACCGGGTCGGCCTGCTGCCCGGAATGGATGGCGCGGGTGGCGAAGGCGCGGTCACTCATGGTCTCTCCTCGATCGGCGGTGTTCTCACGCTACGCCCGCCCCGATGGCGGCCGGGCATCCTGTTACGTCCCGCGTCAGGCCTCGAAGCCGTGGCCGCGCATCCACTCGTCGTCGAAGATCTTCGCGAGATAGCCGCGCCCGCCGTCGGGCAGCAGCACGACCATCACCGCCTCGGACGGCAGCCCGCGGGCCACGCGCAGCGCGCCCGCCACCGCCATGCCGCTCGATCCGCCGACGAGCAGCCCCTCCTCGCGCGCCAGCCGGCGGGTCATCGCGAACGACTCCGCGTCGCCGACGCGCTCGATCCGGTGCGGCACCGACGGATCGTAGGTGCCGGGCCACATGTCCTCCCCGACGCCCTCGACGAAGTAGGAGTGCACGGGGCCGCCCGAGTAGATGCTCCCCTCCGGGTCGACGCCCACGATCTGCACCCGTTCTCCGGAGACCTCCCGCAGATACCGCCCGGTTCCGGTGATCGTCCCGCCTGTGCCGATGCCCGCCGCGAAGTGGGTGATCGCGCCGTCGGTGTCGCGCCAGATCTCCGGACCGGTCGTCTCGTAGTGGCTGCGCGGGCCGTTCGGGTTGTCGTACTGGTTGGGCTTGAACGCCCCGGGGATCTCCCGCACCAGCCGATCGCTGACGCTGTAGTACGATTCGGGGCTGTCCGGCTCGACGGCCGTCGGCGTCACGACGACCTCGGCGCCGTAGGCGCGCAGTACGTCGATCTTGTCGGCGCCCACCTTGTCCGGCACCACGAAGACGCACCGGTAGCCGCGCTGCTGGGCGACGAGCGCCAGCCCGACGCCGGTGTTGCCGCTGGTCGGCTCCACGATCGTCCCACCGGGACGCAGGGCTCCGGAGGCCTCGGCGGCGTCGATGATCCGGCCCGCGATCCGATCCTTCGAGGAGCCGCCGGGGTTCAGGTACTCGAGCTTCGCGAGCACCGTGCACGCGACGCCCTCGGTCACCCGGCCGAGCTTGAGCAGGGGCGTGCCGCCGACGAGGTCGACGATGGAGTCCGCGTATCGCATGTGCCCAGGCTACGTTCACGGATGCCGGATGCCGAGGTGTGTTTCGACATCCGGCATCCGGCTCCCCCGGCCTCGGTCAGCCCTTCGTCGCGCCGGCGAGCAGCCCGCGCACGAAGAACCGCTGGAGAGAGAAGAACACGATCAGCGGGACGATGATCGAGATGAACGCGCCCGCGGACTGCAGGAACCAGCGGTCGCCCCACGATCCCGACAGCGAGTTCAGCGTCTGCGTCAGAGGCAGCGAGGACGACGGCGCGAAGATCGTCGCCACCAGCAGATCGTTCCACACCCAGAGGAACTGGAAGATCCCGAAGGACGCGATCGCCGGCATCGCCAGCGGGAGGATGATGCGGAAGAACGTCTGTCCGTGCCCGGCGCCGTCCACGCGCGCCGCCTCGACGATCTCGCTCGGGATCTCGGCGATGAAGTTGTGCAGCATGAAGATCGCCAGCGGCAGGGCGAAGATCGCGTGCGCGATCCACACCGTCGCGAAGCTGTGGTCCACATCGCGCAGCCCGAAGCCCGGGAAGATCGTCACGTCGCCGATCGTCAGGCCCTTCGAGAACAGCGTCAGCAGCGGCACGAGGGCCATCTGGATCGGCACGATCTGCAGGGCGAAGACGAACACGAAGGTCGCGCTGCGCCCCTTGAACGGGATCCAGGCGAACGCGTAGGCGGCGAGCGAGGCGATCGTGATCGGGATCACCGTCGCCGGGATCGTGATCGCGAGCGAGTTGATGAACGACTGCCCCAGCGTCAGCGCCGTGCCGCCCGAGGTGAGCGCCTGGAAGTAGTTGTCCAGCGTGAAGCTCGGGTTGACGAACACCGTCCACCATCCGGTCGACTGCACGTCGGCGCCCGGCCGGAAGGAGGTGACGAAGAGGCCGAACGTCGGGATGGTCCAGACGATCGCGATGATCGCGGCGGCCAGGGTGGCCCCGCGCGAGGTGAGGCGCTTCTGCGCGGTCTTCTCGTGGCGACGGGTGTCGCGCTCGACCTGACGCGCGGTGCGGTTGTCCGTCACGACGGCTTGGGTGGCGGACATCAGCGGATCTCCCTCTGCTTGCGCATCTGCCGGGCGTTGTAGACGATCAGCGGCAGCACGAAGATGAACAGCACCACGGCGAGCGCCGAGGAGTGCCCGTAGCTCTGGAACCTCTGCTGCTGGTTGACCATCTCGAAGCCCAGCACGGTCGTGTTCGAACGACCACCGGTCATCACCGCCACGATGTCGTACACCTTCAAGGACGCGATCGTGATGGTCGTCAGCACGACGACCAGCGACGTCCGGATGCCCGGGACGGTGACGTTCGTGAACCGCTGCCAGGCGTTCGCCCCGTCGAGCGAGGCGGCCTCCATCTGCTCGGGCGGCAGTCCCTTGATCGCCGCCGAGAGGATCACCATCGCGAAGCCGGTCTGCGTCCAGATGAAGACGAGCAGCAGGCAGATGGTGTTGATCAGCGGCTGCGCGTCGAGCCATCCGACGGGCTTCCCGCCGAGCCACGTGATGATCGCGTTCAGCAGTCCGATCTGGTCGCCCTGCCGGTAGTCGTAGACGAACTTCCAGATGATGCCGGCGCCGACGAACGAGATCGCGACGGGCATGAACACCAGCACCTTCAGCAGCTTCTCACCGCGCGCCCTGTCGATGAACACCGCATAGGCGAGACCGATGATCGTGGAGACGGTCGGGGCGATCAGCGCCCAGATCAGGGTGTTGATCACCGACCAGAAGCCGTCGGGGTTGGTGAAGGTCCAGACGTAGTTGTCCAGGCCGACGAAGTTCTTCCCCGTCTTGTCGAAGAACGACTTCGCGAACGTCGAGATCGCCGGGACGATCAGGCCGATCATCAGCATGATCACGGCAGGGGCCATGAACAGCACCAGCTGGAAGAAGTAGCCGGCGCCCTCCCGGGCGCGGTAGTCGGCGTAGAACAGCAGTCCACCGGCGATCAGCGCGATCGCGACGACGTACAGCACCGCGTTCTGATACGGCCGGAGCAGCATGAACGCGAGCACGGGGATCACGAAGCTGGCGACCAGCCGGATCCACATGTACGGCTTGCCGTGCCGCGGCGCGTACTCGATGAGCAGCAGCAGCACCGCCACCACGACCGCGAACACGACCAGCACGATCGGGATCTGCAGCAGCGGATGGAGCCCGCCCAGCCAGACGAAGAAGCTGTTCAGCGAGAAGCCGAGCGTGGTGGGCGCGGCATCCGGATTCGGCGTGCTCACGAAGAGCAGCGCGAGCACCAGGGCGATGAGCACCACCGCCCCGGCGAGCAGCACCCACCGGGTGGCGGACCGCGACGGCGGCGCACCGGCGCCGGGCGCCTGCGCGGCCGCGCGGGTCAGCGGCGGTTCCAGATCGGAAGAAGTCGACATCGATGTCCCTCCCCGAGGAGTCGACTCGCGGTGGGTGCACCCTCAGGCGCACCCACCGCGAATGGGCGGATCAGTTCTGGTAGCCGGCCTGGATGGCTTCCAGCACCTTGTCGGTCGGCGTGCCGTCGATCCAGCTCACCATGCCCTTCCAGAAGGAACCGGAGCCGACGGTGGCCGGCATCAGGTCGGAGGCGTCGAAGCGCATCACGGTGTTCTTGTCCTGCAGCACCTTCATCGCATCGGTGAGGAACTCGCTCGAGGCGAGGCTCGGGTCGGCGCCGCGGTTGGCCGAGATCACGCCGCCGAGCTTGACGCGAGCGTCCGCGAACTCAGGGGTGGACATGTACTCGACGACCTTCTTCGTCGCCTCGTCGTCCGAGAACCGCGTGACGAACTCGCCCGCGCCCTCGACCATCTGCTCGCCCTCCTTCATGCCCGGGAGCAGGAACGCGTAGACGTCGCCGTCCGGGGCGATCTTCGGGGTCTCACCCGACTTCGTCTTCACGGTGAGGAAGTTCGCGCTCAGGAACGAGGCCTGGTGGGTCAGCGCGCAGGAGCCGTCCGCGACCTTCGCGGCGACATCGCCGAACGCGGTCGAGTTGATGCTCTTCACGTCGCCGAACCCGGCGTTGACGTACTTCGGGTCGAGCAGGATCTTGCCCGTCTCGTCGAACGCGGTCTTGATCTGCGGGTCGGTGAACTTCACGTCGCCGGCCACCCACTTGTCGTAGACGTCCGGGCCGGCGGTGCGCAGCACCATGTCCTCGATCCAGTCGGTGCCGGGCCAGCCCGACGCCGCGTCGGACGCGAAGCCGGCGCACCAGGGCGCCTGTCCGCTCTTCTCCTGGATGGTCTTGGTGAGGGTGAGCAGCTCGTCCCAGGTCTTCGGGACCTCGACGCCCCACTCCTTGAACTTCGCGGGCTGGTACCAGACGTAGCCCTTCACGTTGCCGAGCATCGGGGCCGCGTAGAAGTCGCCGCCGTCGGACCCGTAGGTCTTCCAGTCCTTGCCCCAGTACTTGTCCACGTTGGACGAGACGGTGTCGGTGCCCTTCTTGACCTCGCCCGTCTCGATGAGCGACTTCAGCAGGCCCGGCTGGGGGACGATCGCGATGTCGGGGGCCGAGCCGCCCTGCACCTTCGTGACGATGTTGCCCTCGAACGCCTTGTCGCCCGTGTAGACGACCTTGATGCCGGTGTCCTTGGTGAACTGATCGAACGTCTTGTTCAGAGCGTCGGCCTCGGTGCCCGTGATGCCGCCGGCGATCTTCACCGTGGCACCCTTTCCGTCGGTCGAGCCGCCGCCTCCGGGCGACGACTCCGCGCACCCGGCCAGGATCAGCGTTGCGGCGCCGACCAGGGCCAGGGGAGCGAGCAGACGGTGTCGCTGTGACAATGCCATGTGGATTCTCCTCTTCGAGTGCTGGCCCTGTGCTGCAACCTTGCGGCATTCACTCAGGAACCGATTCCAGGCCCAACCTACTGGGCTGAGAGCTCCCGACACAATGGGCCACGGTCACAACTGAGCAACCATTGAGGTTTGGGTTCACCCGTGCGTGGGAGCGCTCCCATAGCCTGAGGCATGGAACCGGTTCCCTTCAAGCCCGGTTTCGCGGTACTGTGACGCGGGAACGTGTCCGACCGGAGGACCCCATGAGCACGATCGCCGACGTCGCCGCCCGCGCAGGGGTCTCCAAGGCGACCGCGAGCCGCGCTCTCTCCGGGCACGGATACGTGTCGGAGGAGACCCGGGACCGGGTGCGGAGCGCGGCCGAGGAGCTGTCGTACGTCGCGCACTCCTCGGCGATGAGCCTCGCGACGGGGCGCAGCCTGTCCGTCGGGGTGATCATGCCGTCGCTGGACCGCTGGTTCTTCGCCGAGCTCCTCGCCGGCGTGCAGGAGGGGCTGTTCGCCGAGGGGTACGACCTCGTGCTCTACGGCATCAGGGAGGGCTCGGCGGAGCGGGCGCGGCTGTTCGAGCGGATCCTCCCCCGCCGCCGCTTCGACGGGATCATCGCGGTGGGGATCCAGCCCAGCGCGCACGAGCTCGAGCGGCTGCTGCGGGTGGAGTCGCCCGTGGTCAGCATCGGCGCATACAGCGAGGGGACCAGCGCGGTCTCGATCGACGACTTCGCCGCCGCGCGGATCGCGACCGAGCACCTCATCGACCTCGGGCATCGCGACATCGTGTTCCTCGGCGGACAGCCGGATGCGGCGACCCATGCGGTCGGCGACCGGCGGCGGCTCGACGGCTACCTCGCGGCGATGGCCGCCGCGGGGCTGGACGACCGGGCCCAGCATGCGGCGGGAGCCCCCACCATGCCCGGCGGCTACGAGGCCGCGGTGCGCGCGCTCGGCGATCGGCGGCAGCGCCCCAGCGCGTTCGTGGGCGTGTGCGACGAGGCGGCGATCGGGGGCGTGGTGGCGGCACGGCGCCTCGGCATCGCGGTCGCGGCCGAGCTGAGCGTCGTGGGCATCGACGATCACCAGCACGCGGAGATGTTCTCGCTGACGACGATGCGCCAGCAGCCCCGGCTGCAGGGCTCGGAGGCGGTGCGGCTGCTGCGGGCGAGGATGGACGATCCCGCCGCCCCGCCCGAGCAGATCGTGTTGCCGTCGGAGCTCGTCGTGCGCTCCTCGACCGCGAACGCCCGCTAGGAAGAGGCCCGGGGACACGGAAAGGCCCCGGGCGGACCCGGGGCCTTTCTGAAAGCTGCAGGATGCCGTGTCAGCGTGCGATGCGCGCCGACGCGGCCCGGCTCACTTGAGGGTGACCGAAGCGCCGGCCTCCTCCAGGGCAGCCTTGGCGGCCTCGGCGGCCTCCTTGTTGGCACCCTCGAGAACGGGCTTCGGGGCACCATCGACGAGAGCCTTCGCCTCGCCGAGGCCCAGCGAGGTGAGCTCGCGGACCGTCTTGATGACCTGGATCTTCTTGTCGCCGGCAGCCTCGAGGATGACGTCGAACGAGTCCTTCTCCTCCTCGGCCTCGGCACCGGCGGCGCCGCCAGCGGCACCCGCGACGGCGACCGGAGCAGCGGCGGTGACCTCGAACTTCTCCTCGAACGCCTTGACGAAGTCGTTGAGCTCGACGAGGGTCAGGCCGGCGAACTGCTCGAGCAGCTCCTCAGTGGTGAGCTTAGCCATGATGTATCTCCTAGATAGATGGGGTTTGTAGACGAGATCGCAGGTCGCTTACGCGGCCTCTGCGGTCTCCAGCTTTTCGCGAAGAGCGTCGATGGTGGCGGCAGCCTTGCCCATCGTCGCCTTCATCATGCCCGCAGCCTTCGCCAGCAGAACCTCGCGGCTCTCGAGCGCGGCGTACTTGTTGACCTCGTCCGCGGTGAGGGCGTTGCCCTCGAAGATGCCGGCCTTGATCACGAGAAGCGGGTTGGCCTTGGCGAAGTCACGCAGAGCCTTGGCGGTGGCGACGAAGTCACCGTGCACGAACGCGACGGCGGACGGCCCCTTGAGGTCGTCGTCCAGCGCGCTGATCCCCGCGTTGTTCGCGGCGATCTTGGTCAGCGTGTTCTTCACCACGGCGTACTCAGCGTCCTGACGGATGCTGTTGCGCAGCTCCTTGAGCTGGGCAACCGTCAGACCGCGGTACTCGGTCAGCAGAACGGCGTTCGAGTCCTCGAATGACTTCGTGAGCTCGGCGACCGATGCATCCTTCTGCGCCATGGTCACTCCTTGATGTGTACGAGACGCCCCACGGCGGTGGGGCATCGGCCTGGACCGGCCCGGTCGCTCTCGGCATCCGGGCAAGAAAAAAGCTCCGGCGCAAGCGACGGAGCGGAATCCGGGATCCGGATCTCATTCAGGTCACCTGCGCGGGCCCCTGCTTGTCGCAGAGCTTCGATCGCCTCACGCTCGCGCGCATGACGATGACCAGCGGTCTTCGGTTGCCTCCACTCTACGCGACGCCTCCCCATCCCCCAAATCGGCGCCCGGGGGCGGAGGACCTTCCCAACCCGGTGCGATCCCACCCAACCGGTACGTTGCCCGCGCAAACTTCCGGACGCCTCGGCGGGAACATACCGGGGCGGAGGACCTTCCCAACCCGGTGCGATCCCACCCACCAGGTGCGATCCCACCCAACCAGGTGCGATCCCACCCACCCGATACGTTGCCCGCGCGAACATCCAGCCGTCCCGGCGGGAACGTACCGGGGCGGGGGCAACGCAGACCCAGAACCGGCCCGAGGCCGACAAGCCCCGCGAGAGCGTCACCCTCGCGGGGGACGCACGCCGAACTCGGCCAGCCGCTCGGCGAGCGCCTCCGGGGTGCGGATGTGGGCGGCCTCCCAGCGGACGAAACGCCGCCCCGTCACACCACGCACCGTGTCCTCACGGCGCTTCTCGTCCAGGACGACCTGCTCGACCGTGCGTCCGGAGCGGAGCGCGGCGTGGAGATACTTCCCCTCGCCGTCGAACTCGCCGAAGGCGCCCGCCTCCTCCAGATCGAAGTCGATCCAGTAGCTCTGCCCCCGCGACAGGACGACCGGCACCTGGAGCCCGATGCGACGAAAGCCCAGCCGATGCAGTTGAAGCCTGCTCACGCTCTCCCCTGGCAGCTGAGCGCGTCCGTCGGCGAAGGCGATGATGCGGCGCGCCTGACGCACCCCGCGGGCCCGGGATCCGTGCGCCCGACGACCGAGCTCCTCCCGCCACTCCTCGGCGAGCGCTTCGTCCTGGCGCTGCCCCGTCACCGCGACCGCGCGAAGAGCCGCATCGGCGCCGGCCACCGCCGCCTCCGCGCTGAGCTTCCTGGCGAGGTCGAACACGGTGCGGTGCAGAGAGGTGCAGCGCATCCCGTCGATCTCGGCGACGTCGTCGTCGGCCAGCTCCGTCTCGTGCCGGAGGACATCCCTGGTGCTGCGCGAACGACCCCGCGTCTCGGCGACGTGCACCCGCCGGGGCGCGGTGCGATAGAGGGGAAGGCCCCAGAGCACGCCCGCGGAAGTGCCGCAGAACACGGGCGCGGAGCCGGTCGCGTCGTGTTGCACGGCGAGCACGCGCAAGAGGTGCCGGCCCTCCGGCCAGAGCACCTGCCAGTCGGTCGCCGCCGCATACCAGCCGCGACGCACGCGCACGAGCTCACCGCGCTCCACGCGGAGACGGATCTCCCGCTCGGCCACACCCCGGTCGAGCAGGCCGCTCCGCGAGAGCAGCATCCTCCGGGCTTCGTCCAGCTCGATCGCGCGTCGCATCCGCTCATCCTGGCGCCCGATCGGATGTCCCGCGACGCCGTCATCCCCGAACGGTGCAGACCGCCCGAATCCGATGCCCTGGGCACGTCAAGTCCAGCCCCATCCGTCCTGTGCGATCCCGCCGACCCTGCATGTTGCGTGCGCAGATTTCCGACCGGGTCGACGCGAACATACCGGGGCGACGCGAACATACCGGGGCGACGCGAACACACCGGGTCGACGCGAACACACCGGCCCGGCGGCAGAGCGCCCCGGCAACTCCAGAGGCTCAGTCGGACAGCGCCAGGGCCCGATACATGTCGCGCTCGCGGAGGGCGTCGCGGCGACTGGGCGCTGCGGGGGCGAGCGCGGGCGGGACGTTGCCCGTCGTGCGGTGATAGAGCTCGTCGATCAGCCTCGTGGCGAGGGAGACCAGCCGCTCGATCTCACGATCGTCCCGCTCGATCCACACCGACTTCGGCTCGTCGTGCACGGGCTGGAAGTCGTCGTGCTCCTCCCAGACGAACAGGGTGCGCTCGGCGCCGAGCACGTGCTGCTGCCACCAGACCTGCCGCAGATAGGTGCGCGGGATACTGCGCCACGACTTGTTGGTGGTCTTGATCTCGGCGAGCGTCACCCGCCCGCCGGTGTCCTGGGCGATGCCGTCGGGCGTGGCCAGATGCCTCTTCTCCACCTCGGCGCAGAACAGCGCGGAGGATGGCAGGATGCCGTGGGTCGCGGCGACCCACGCGGCGATCTCCGGCTCACGGCGTCGGCCGTGGTCGGTGTAGGCATTGCCCCCGAACCGCGGCCCGGCGCCGAGCTTGGCGTCCGCGGCACGCGTGATGGACCCCTCCCCCGAGAGGCCGGCGACATCGGTCGCGGTGATCCCGCGGGCCCGCGCGCGCAGCCAGGCGACCCGGTCGCGGGAGTCCGCGACGATGCGGGCCTGCAGTTCGGGAGTCACCCTTCGACCCTACGCCCGGCCTCCGACCCGCCCTCCCTCCCACGCCGCCTCATCCCGAAAGGCGGAGTTAGTTGACGAATATCAACCAATTCCTCTATGGTGGACGATTGTCAATCACTACGGGAGATCATGAACAACGCCACGATGTCGCACCGCCAGGTGCTCGAAGCCCTTTCCGGCCTGCTGCTGGGCATGTTCGTCTCGATGCTCTCCGGCACGGTCGTCTCGACCTCGCTGCCGGTCATCGTGCACGACCTCGGCGGCGATCAGGCCGCCTTCACCTGGGTGGTCACCTCGACCCTCCTCACGACCGCGATCGCCACCCCGATCTGGGGCAAGCTCTCCGACCTCTTCAACCGCAAGGTGCTCATCCAGCTCGCCCTGGTGATCTTCGTCGGAGCCACCGCCGCGGCGGGCTTCTCGCAGGACGCGGGCATGCTGATCGCGTTCCGCGCGGTGCAGGGTATCGGCGCCGGCGGCCTCGCCGCGCTCAGCCAGGTGATCATGGCCGACATCATCAGCCCCCGCGAGCGCGGGCGCTACATGGGCCTCTTCGGCGCCGTGATGGCGCTGGCCACCGTCGGCGGCCCACTGCTCGGCGGCTTCCTCACCGACGTCGCCAACTGGCGCTGGAACTTCTACGTCGCGATCCCGTTCGCGATCGCCGCGCTCATCATCCTGCAGATCACCCTCAAGCCCGCTCCTCCGACGCGCGACCGCGTGCGGATCGACTACTTCGGCATCGTGCTGCTCGCCACCTCCGTCTCGCTGCTGCTCATCTGGGTCACCAGCGCCGGCGACAGCGCGAGCTCGTGGTTCGGCTGGTGGAGCTGGCAGACCGCGGTGATGCTCGGCGGCGCCGTGCTCGCCGGCATCCTGTTCGTGGTCGTCGAACTGCGCTCGGCCGAGCCGCTCGTCCCGCTCACGATGTTCCGCAACCGCACCTTCACCCTCTCCGTGCTCGCCTCGATCGCGATCGGCATCGCGATGTTCGGCACCTCCGTGTTCCTCAGCCAGTACATGCAGATGGCGCGCGGCGCGACCCCGACCCAGGCCGGGCTGATGACGCTGCCGATGATCGGCGGCCTGCTGATCGCCTCGGTGGTCGTCGGAAACCTGATCAGCCGCTACGGCCGATGGAAGGGCTTCGTGGTCACCGGCACCGTGCTCACCGGCGTCGGCGCCGCGCTCCTGTCGACCCTGCACTACGACACGAACTTCTTCCTCGTCTCGGTCTACATGCTGCTCATGGGCGCCGGCGTCGGCATGACGATGCAGAACCTCGTGCTCATCGTGCAGAACACCGCCCGCCCGGAGGACCTGGGCGCCGCGAGCTCTGGGGTCACGTTCTTCCGCAGCCTCGGCGGCACGATCGGCGTCTCCGTGATGGGCGCCGCCCTCGCCTCGCAGGTGAGCACCCTGTTCGTCGACCGTCAGGCCGACATCGGCAAGGCCCTCGCCTCGCTCGGCAAGAAGGGCGCCGAGATCGGGGCGCAGTTCCAGACGGGCACGCTCCCCGAGGTCTCGAAGCTGCCCGACGTGGTGCGCGTGATCGTCGAGGACATCTACGCTCAGGGCATCGCGGCCTCGTTCCTGATCGCCGTGCCGTTCGCGGTGCTGAGCTTCATCGCCGTGCTGTTCCTGCCGAACGTGTCGCTCACCCGCATGACCACCCGTGAGCGCCTGCAGGCCTCCGAGGCCGATCTCGCCACCTACTCCGCCGAAGGCGGCATGGAGGCGGTGCCGGCCACCGGCCCGGTCCCCACGCAGGCTCCGCAGAGCAGGCGCAGCCGCCGAGATGGCTGACAGGGTTCCGCCGCGGCCGGACGATCGGGAGCAGGCGATGCACGCTCTCGAGAACGAGTTCGCCACGCTGTTCGCCCAGGTGCGCCGCATGTACCTCGAGTACGCGGCGCGCCTGGCGCCCGGCCTCTCCCCCGGCGCGTACAAGCTGTTCAGCATGGTCGTCTCGTGCGAGAGGGTGCGCCCGTCGGAGCTCTCCGAGCGCATGACCGCGGACAAGTCGCAGGTGAGCAGGATGCTGCGCGAGCTCGAGGCCCACGGCCTGATCGAGCGCATGCCCGACCCCGAGGACGGCCGCTCGAGCCTCCTCACCGCCACCGACGAGGGGAAGCGCCGGCTCGCCGAGGTGCGTGCGGCGGACGAGCGACGGCTGCGTCACTCGCTCAGCTCGTGGCAGATCGACGACATCGACAACCTCACCCGCCTCCTGCACGCCCTCTCCAGCGGCGAGACCCCCTGAGACCGACCGCGGCGCCGACCCGACGTGGCGCCGCGGGGCTCAGAGCGGCGCGAGCACGCGCGACGCCTCGTCCGCCACCTCCGCCGCGAGGGCATCCAGCAGCGGCGAGCGCAGGCTCCACTGCTGCCAGTGCAGCGGCACCCTGGTCGACGGGCCGCCCAGGTCGACCAGCCCCGACACGCCCTGGGGCACCGGGATGAGGCCCCAACCCAGGCCGATCCGCACGGCCTGGGCGAAGTCGTGCGAGGCGGGGACGTAGTGCCGGGGCACCGCCCAGGAGTCCACCCCGTGCGCACGCAGCCAGTCGTGCTGCAGCGCGTCGCGGCGGTCGAAGTCCACGAACGGCGCCCGCTCCAGCGCCTCCGCGGTGACGCCGCCGGGGAACCACCGCGCGACGAAGGCCTCGGTCGCCATCGGCCGGTACTCCAGCACGCCCAGCCCGCTCACGCGGCATCCTCCGACCGCTGCGGACTCCGAGGTCACGGCGGCCATGACGTCGCCCGACTCGAGCAGTCGCGCGGTGTAGTTCTGATCGTCGCGGTGCAGGTCGACGTCGATGTCGTGTGCCGCGGCGACACGGGCCAGCGGCGCGAGGAACCAGGTCGCCATCGAGTCGGCGTTCACGGCGAGCGGGATCCGTAACCGCGGCCCGCGCTCCCCCTCTCCGGCGAGGCCGAAGGCGGTGACAGTGTCGTGCTCGAGGAGCGCGATCTGCCGGGCGAGCCGCACCAGCGCCTCCCCCGCCTCCGTCGCCCTCGCGGGCTTCGAGCGCACGACGACCACGCGCCCCAGCTGCTGCTCGAGCGTCTTGATGCGCTGGCTCACCGCGGAGGGCGTCACGTGCAGCCGGCGAGCCGCCGCGTCGAAGCTGCCCTCGTCGATCACGGCCGCGACGGTGGCGGCGAGCTGGGCGTCGATCTTCACATGAGCGATGCTAATGCGCCAGTAGAAATGTTCGCTGGTTTTCATGATGGTCCGCTCTTAGCGTTGTCCCGTGCTCACCGTGCTCTCCGGCCTCGGCCTCGGCCTGTCCCTCATCATCGCGATCGGGGCGCAGAACGTCTTCGTGCTCCGCCAGGGGCTCCGGCGCGAGCACGTGCTGCCCGTGGTCCTCATCTGCGCGTCCTCCGACGCCGTGCTCATCGTCGCGGGGGTCGCCGGACTCGGGTTCCTCGTCGAACGAGCCCCGTGGCTGGTCGTCGTCGCCCGCTGGGCCGGGGCGGTCTTCCTCATCGCCTACGGACTGCTGGCCGCCCGTCGGGCCTGGCGCGGCGGAGGCGACGTCCTCGCGGTCGAGGACCGGGACGCCGCGGGGACCGCAGCGGGATCCGGCACGACCACCGTCACCCGCACCCGCCTCGCACCGGTGATCGCGACGGTGCTGGCCCTGACCTGGCTGAACCCGCACGTGTACCTCGACACCGTGCTGATGCTGGGATCGGTCGCTGCAACGCACGGCGACGGGCGGTGGCCGTTCGCCGCCGGCGCGATCCTCGCGAGCGGGATCTGGTTCACCGCACTGGGCTTCGGCGCCCGCTACCTCGGCCGCTGGCTGCGCACCCCTCGCGCCTGGCGCATCCTCGACGCCGGCATCGCCGCGGTGATGATCTTGCTCGGGATCAACCTCGTGCTGCCCGTGCTGCTCCCCTGACGCCCGACAGCGCCCCGACCTCAGCCGTCGATCTCCGCCATCCGGAACAGCACGAGATCACGTACGAGGCCATCGGGGATCTCCGTGCCGGGGGCGAAGCGGATCGCACCGGTGCTCGCACCGGCGCCGTCGATCCCGGACACCGTCCCGGCCACCGCGGCGACCGCGGCGGCGCTGAACGGGTAGACCCCGATGTGCGTGGCGGCACGGATCGCGGAGATCAGCACCTTGCCGCGGTGCTTCAGCGCCGGCATCCGGTATCCGGTGCCCTGCTCGGCATCGGGCGCGAGCTCCTGCGCGATCCGGTACACCCGGGCCAGCACCGCCCGGTCGCCTTCGTCCTCGACACCCACGAGGTAGTCGTCCACCGCTCCCATGCGCCCATCCTGGCACGATGCCCGGGGACGACGAAGGCCTCCGCCGGAGCGGAGGCCTTCGGAAGGAGCGACGGGGCTCAGATGGCGTTGACGTCCAGCGGGATGCCGGGGCCGAACGTGGTCGACACGGCGCCCTTCTGGATGTAACGGCCCTTCGAGCTCGACGGCTTGAGGCGGACGATCTCCTCGAGCGCGGCGCCGATGTTCTCGCCCAGCTGCTCTGCGGTGAAGGAGGCCTTGCCGACGACGAAGTGCACGTTGGCGTGCTTGTCGACGCGGAACTCGATCTTTCCGCCCTTGATCTCCTCGACGGCCTTGGCCGTGTTGGGGGTCACGGTGCCGGTCTTCGGGTTCGGCATCAGGCCGCGGGGGCCCAGCACCTTGCCGAGACGACCGACCTGGCCCATGAGCTCCGGGGTCGAGACGGCCGCGTCGAAGTCGGTCCAGCCGCCGGCGACCTTCTCGATGAGCTCGGCGCCGCCGACCTCGTCCGCACCCGCGGCGATCGCGGCCTCAGCGGCCGGGCCGTTCGCGAACACGATGACGCGGGCGGTCTTGCCGGTGCCGTGCGGGAGGATGACGGTGCCGCGCACCATCTGGTCGGCCTTGCGGGGGTCGACCGAGAGCTTCAGCGCGACCTCGACAGTCGAGTCGAACTTCGACGAGCCGGTCTCCTTGGCGAGGGCGACGGCCTCGGCGGGAGTGTAGAAGCGGTCCGCCTCGATCTTGGCGGCAGCAGCCTGGTAAGCCTTGGACTTGGTAGCCATGTTCGTTATCCCCCTCAGCCCTCGACCGTGATGCCCATGGAGCGGGCGGTGCCGGCGATGATCTTCGAGGCGGCCTCGATGTCGTTCGCGTTCAGGTCAGCCTGCTTGGTCTCGGCGATCTGACGGACCTGGTCCTTGGTGATCTTCGCGACCTTGACGGTGTGCGGGGTCGCGGAGCCCTTGGGGACGCCTGCGGCCTTCTTGATCAGCTCGGCGGCCGGCGGGGTCTTCAGGATGAACGTGAAGCTGCGGTCCTCGTAGACGGTGATCTCGACGGGGATGACGTTGCCGCGCTGCGACTCGGTCGCGGCGTTGTACGCCTTGCAGAACTCCATGATGTTGACGCCATGCTGACCGAGCGCGGGGCCGATCGGCGGCGCCGGGTTGGCGGCGCCGGCGTTGATCTGGAGCTTGATCAGGCCGGTCACCTTCTTCTTCGGTGCCATAGTGATTCCTTTCGTCGAGAGGATGCCTGCGCATCCCTCTCCCGTCGTCCCGGCATCTCCGGAACGCGGTGATGTCCGTGCGCACGCGCACAAACCATAAGAGTCTACCCTTAACGCCGTCGCACGGGAATTCCGCCGGGCGCGGCCCGGTTGCCATCGACATGACTGAACAGAACCGCGTCATCCGTCAGAACGCCTACGGCGGCCCCGAGCACATCTCCCTCGAGTCCGAGGCCGTCCCCTCGCCCGGGGCCGGCGAGGCCCTGGTGCGCGTCCACGCCGCCGGCCTCAACCCGGTGGACTGGAAGATCGCCGCCTACCCGGCCGCCGCGGAGGCCTTCGGGGTGCCCGTCCCCGGCGGATACGGGCACGACTTCGCCGGCGTCGTCGCCGCCGTGGGCGACGGGGTGTCGGAGGTCGCGATCGGCGACCGCGTGGTCGGCGGCGCCGGCGGCGCCGCGGTCGCCGACTACACGGTGCTGCCGGCCGCCGCGCTCACCGTCGTCCCGGACGCCGTCCCCCTCGCGGTCGCCGCCACGCTGCCGATCGCCGGACGCACCGCGGTCGCCGCGATCGGCCGCCTGGGCCTCGGGCCCGACGACACGGTGCTCATCGGCGGCGCGGCGGGAGGCGTCGGCATCCTCGCCACCCAGCTCGCAGTGCAAACCGGTGCGGCCGTCGTCGCCACGGCCTCTCCCGCCAACCACGACTTCCTGCGCGGGCTCGGCGCCCTGCCGGTGACCTACGGCGAGGGGCTCGCCGACCGTGTGCGGGGCGTGCTGACCGGTCCGCTGACGGCCGCCGCCGACCTGCAGGGCACCGAGGCGGCCCAGGCCGCGCTCGACCTCGGCGTCGCACCGGGGCGGATCACCCTCATCGCCGGAGGGCCGCTCCCCGGAACCCTCCCGACCGGAGGCGGCGACGCCCCGGAGGGCGCGCTCGGACGTCTTCTCGACGAGGTCGCGGCCGGCCGGATCCGCGTCGACGTCGAAGCCGATTATCCGATCGAGCGCACGGCCGAGGCGGTCTCCCGCCTGCGCGAAGGCCACGTGCGCGGCAAGCTCGTGATCCTCACCGGGGCCGAATGACCCCTGCCCGAGACGAGAAAAGCGGCCGGCCCCGGAAGGGGCGGCCGCTTTTCTCGTGAAGCGATGTCAGACCATCTTGGTGACCTGGTCGAACGACAGCTCGACCGGGGTCTCGCGCTCGAAGAGCGACACCAGCACGGTGAGCTTGCCGCTCTCCGGCTTGATCTCGCTGATCGAACCGGGAAGGCCGGCGAACGAGCCCTCCTTGATGGTGATCGTCTCGCCGATCTCGAAGTCGACCTCGGCCGGCACGGGGCGCGCGACCGCGGTGCCGCCCTTGGCCGCGATGGACTTCGCGGTGGGGACGTCCTTGACCTCGACGAGCGACTTCAGCATGTTGAAGGCCTCTTCGAAGCGCAGCGGGGTCGGGTTGTGGGCGTTGCCCACGAAGCCGGTGACGCCCGGCGTGTGGCGGACGACGGACCAGGTGTCCTCGTTGAGCTCCATGCGCACGAGCACGTAGCCCGGGATGCGCACGCGGGTGACCATCTTGCGCTGGCCGTTCTTGATCTCGACGACGTCCTCCATCGGGACCTCGATCTGGTAGATGTCGTCCTCGACCTCGAGCGTCGACTTGCGCTGCTCGATGTTGGCCTTCACCTTGCGCTCGAAACCGGCGTACGAGTGGATGACGTACCACTTGCCGGGGAGCATCCGCAGGTCGAGGCGGAACGCCTCGTACGGGTCCTCCTCCGAGGCGTCCTCGTCGTCGCCGGCGAGCTCGGGGCCGTCGTAGGGGGCGATCTCCGCCTCCGCTTCGGCCTCGGCCTCGGCGACCTCTTCGGCCACGGCGTCGTTCAGGACCTCTGCGGCGGCCTCGGACTCGGCCGCTTCGTCCAGGTTGAGGGCGTCGTTCACGATCGCATCCGCCTCCGGGTCTTCGATGTCGATGTCGTCGGTGTCGTCGAATTCCTCGCCGTCGTCCTCCACGTGCAGGGCGACGTGCTCTGCAGAGGTGACGGAGCGCTCCTCCGCGGCGAGGACGTTGCCCTCCTGGGCCTCGTCCTCCTCGCTGGACTGCTCGGCCGCGGTGGCCCAGTCGGCGTCGTCGGAATATCGTTCGGACACGTTGTCTCTTTCCATTCACCGCGACTCGCGCCGCGGGGGCATTACTTGCCCGGCACCCCGAACACGTAGTGCGTGGCGGTGCCGAACACCCAGTCAAGGCCGTACACCAGACCCATGACGATCAGCACGAAGATGAGAACGACCAGAGTGAACTTGCCGAGCTCCTTCCGGGTCGGCGTGACGACCTTGCGGAGTTCGCCGATCACCTGCCGGAAGAACAGTGCGATTCGTCCGAAGAAGCCGAGCTTCTTTTCGCGGGTGGCGGCCTGCCCGGCCGCGACGACCTCGCCGCGCGGTTCGTCCTGATCCATCCTGCATGTACCTTTCGTGGGCCAGCGTGGCGCTGACGCGCAGGGCGGACAGGAATCGAACCTGCAACCTGCGGTTTTGGAGACCGCTGCTCTGCCAATTGAGCTACCGCCCTAGAGGTCTGACGACCCCGGGATCCGCATCCGCGCCGCTCCCGGAGGCACGGCGAAAGAATGCAGACAACTGCCTCATCAGTGTACGGCATTCCGAGGCCCGGGCCGAACCGGCATCCCTCGGGAAGGACTGTTAGGCTCTGCGAGCGGCAACGAACGGAGGGTCAGGGTGAGTGCTGACATGCGTCAGTTCCAGGTGGATCTGCGTGGTGTCGTCGACCTGCTGAGTCGCCACATCTATTCGAGCCCCCGTGTGTTCCTCCGCGAGCTGCTGCAGAACGCCCGCGACGCGATCACGGCACGCGCCGAGGTCGACGGCGGCGGCGGTCTCATCCGCATCTCCCCGCTCACCGACGCCTCCGGGGAGTTCGTGCTGCGCGACGACGGGGTCGGCCTCACGGCGTCCGAGGTGGCCGACCTCCTCGCCACGGTCGGACGCAGCTCCAAACGCGACATCTTCGACCTCCCGCGCAGCGACTTCCTGGGACAGTTCGGCATCGGCCTGCTCAGCTGCTTCATGGTGGCCGACAGCATCGTCATCCGCTCCCGGAGCGCCCGCGGCGGGGCGTCCGTCGAGTGGACGGGCAACGCCGACGGCACCTTCCAGGTGGCGGAGCTCGACGAGCAGCTTCCGATCGGCACCAGTGTGCACCTCGTGCCCCGGTTCGACTCGGACGATCTGCTCCGCGGCCCCGCGGTGCGCGAGCTCGCGACGACCTTCGCGGAGTTCCTCCCCGTGCGCGTCGTGCTCGAGACCCCCGGTGGGGACCTCGACGTGACCCGCCCCGCGCCCTTCCTCGACGAGACCGACCCCGCCGAGGCCCGCGAGTTCGGACGCGACCTCATCGGCGCGGCCCCGCTCGACGTCATCGACGTCTCGGACGCCGCGACGGGCACGCGCGGCCTGGCCTACGTGCTCCCCTTCGCGCCGCCGCCCAGCGCCCGCCAGGCGACCCGGATGTACCTCGGCCGGATGCTGCTCTCCGAGAACGCCGCCGACATCCTCCCCGACTGGGCCTTCTTCGTGCGGGCGGTCATCGACTCCACCGGCCTCTCCCCCACCGCCAGCCGCGAGTCGCTGGTCGAGGACGCGGCGCTGGAGCGCGCGCGGGAGCAGCTCGGTGCCGGCATCCGGCGCTGGGTGCTCGAGCTCGGCCTGCGCGAGCCGCACCGTCTCGCGCAGTTCGTCGCGGTCCACGAGGTGGGCCTGAAGTCGCTCGTGCGCCACGACGAGGAGCTGGCACGGTTCATCACCCGCTGGCTGACCGTGGAGACCACGCACGGCACGATGCGCCTCGGCGACCTCGTCGACCGCTTCCCGCATATCCGCTACGCCCGCACGGTCGACGAGTTCCGCCAGGTCGCGGGCATCGCCCAGCCGTCGGAGGTGCTCGTCAACGGCGGTTACCTGTACGACGCCGACCTGGTGCGGATGCTCCCCGACCTCCACCCGCACGTCTCCGTGGAGCAGGTGGACGTAGCCGGCGAGCTGGACCGGCTCGACCCGCCGCCCCTCGACGACCGGGACGCCGCGGTCGCACTGGAGGAGCGGGCCGGCGCGGTTCTCGAGTCCTCGTCGTGCGCGGTGGTGGTCCGCACGATCGACCGCACCGACCTCACCGGCCTGTACGTCGCCGACCCGGAGGTGCTGCGCGCGATCGACCGCACCCGCACCAAGGGGATCACCAACGCCCTCTGGGGCGGGGTGCTCTCGAAGATCGACGACACGGTCGGCGCCGAGCGCGACGACGACCTCACCGCGCGGCTCTGCCTGAACTGGTCCAACCGCGTGGTGCGCGCCCTGGTCGGCGTGACCGACGACGCCGTCTTCGCCCGCACCGTGCAGCTGCTCTACATCCAGGCGCTGCTGGCCGGGCACCACCCCCTGAGCGACGACGACCGGTCGCTGATGACGGGGGCGCTCGCCGACCTCGTCTCACTGTCCGCCGGCCTCCCGGCCGACGTCTTCCCTTTCGACGATCCGCACTGACCCCCCGCCGCCCCTCCCCCCTCAAGGAGCCAACCATGGCCCGTCCGAAGAAGCGCTTCCAGCAGCTGATCGAGGAGATCGACCGCACCCCCTGGGGTCCTGCAGAGCAGGCCCTGGTCGGCGAGGCGGTCGCCCTCGCCCTCGAGATCGGCGACGAGAAGCTCGAGTACCAGGCACGCATGCGGCAGACCGCATCGGCGAACATGGGCGGGGCGACCGACGTCATGCTCAACTCCTTCGCCTGGTGCCTCACCCGGCACGACGCCGACCCCGCCCGCTTCCCGCTCGACATCGAGAACGGCAGCGCCGATCTGATGTGGCAGTTCAAGTGGATGGCCTCGGCGCTGCGCTCCTCGCCGGCCTTCTCGCAGGACCAGATCGCCGCCGTGCTGGACGACATGGAGGGGCACTACCGCAAGGCCGGCATCGGCATGAGCGGCGTGCTCACCGCGCGCTTCGAGGACGCCTGGGAGGCCGGGCGCATGGACGAGGCCGAACAGCTGCGCGTGCGGCTCGAGGCGACGCCGCGCGACGACTACAGCCACTGCGACGCCTGCGGGCGCAGCCAGTTCGCCGGATTCTTCGCCGAGACCGAGCGCGAGGAGGACGCGATCCGCCTGGTCGAGGAGATGATCGAGGGCGGGTTCTCCTGCGGCGAGGAGCCCGAGCACGCCCTGTCCCGCGCGCTGGTGCCGTACCTGCACCTCGGCCGCCTCGACGACGCGAAGTCGGCGCACCTGCGCAGCTACCGCCTCGCGAAGGACAACCCCGACAACCTCACCATCGTCGCGAACAACATCGTCTTCGCCGCCCTCACGGGCAACGAGGCCCGTGCGCTGGCGATGGTCGAGCGTCACCTGCCCTGGCTCGCCCACGACCAGCTGAACGTCGACGGGCACTACGCGGCGCTCACGGCCTTCGCCTTCGCCCTCGACCGCGTCACCGCGGCCGGACACGGCGACACCCCGGTGCGCGGCGCGGACGCCGCGCCGCTGGTGCGCTTCTTCGGCGCGCACGACGGGGTGTGGAGCGCGGCCGATCTCGCCGCGGCCGCCTGGCGCACCGCCGACGGGATCGGCGCCGAGTTCGACGCACGCGACGCCTCTCAGGGGCACGCCCGTCGTCGCGCGCGCCTGACCGCGCTCGCCTCCGAGCACTACGACGTGCCGATCCGCTCCGACGTGTTCGCGGCCCCCGCCTCGTCGACGGAGCCGCAGGACGCGGACGGCTGGTACGAGCGGGCGATCGCCCTGGGCGGCTTCGGCTCGGAGAGCGACGCCCTGGCCGCCGGCGACCGCGCCGTGTCGCTCGGACTCGCCGACCCCGGGAAGCGGGCGCGACTGCTGGGACTCCGCCTCGGAGCCCTCATCTCACTGGACCGCGCCGACGAGGCGTCAGCGCTGCTCGCCGAGCGCCGCGCCGCGCTGGAGGAAACCGGATGGACCGGGCAGGCCGCGCTGGAGGATCGGCTCGGCCTCGCGCTGTTCGGCCGCACCGAGGAAGCGGACATCGCGGCGCTCGAGCGCGAATGGGCCGACGCGGCGCAACTGCACCCCTGGTCGCGGGGCGACGTCGCGCTGACGCTCGCCTCGGCCCGCATCCGCGCCGAGGAGCCGGATGAGGCGCTGGACTTCGCCGAGAAGGCGTCCCGCGCATTCGCCGAAGCCGGGGACCACCGCCTCGTCACCACCACGACCCTGGCCGCGCTCGTCGTGCTGCTGCGCCGCGGCGACATGGAGCGGGCGGGAGCGCTCGTCGAGGGACTGCTCGCCGATCCGGAGATCCACGACGGGCACCGCGCGAAGGCGTTCGAGGTGCGGGCGCGCCTGCACGGCGGCGCGGAGCAGTATGCCGAGGGAGCCGCCGACGCCGATGAGGCCGCGCGCCTGCTCACGGGACTCGGCGGGCTGCAGTCGGTCGCCGGGGCGCAGATGCTGGCCGGCGCCCTCTGGGAGGACGCGGGCGAGCCCGAGCAGGCGCTCGCCCGGTACCGCGTGGGCGTGCGCCTGATCGTGCAGGAGGGCGGCGATCGCGCCGGAGCGGAGTTCCGCCTGGCCAGGGCGATGCTGCAGGCCGGCGACGCCGCAGAGGCCGCGGAGCTGCTCGGCGAGGTGCTCCAGCGCGAGGAGGAGGCGGAGGTGCACCCCGGATCGCGCGCGATGACGGCGGGGCTCCTCGCCCGCTCGCTCGCCTCCGCCGGGGAGTTCGGCCAGGCCGTCGGCGCATTCGGATACGCCGCCGAGCTCCACGGCGAGGCCGAGGAGCCGGCAGATCAGGCGATGGCGATGCTGGAGCAGGCGAAGATCCTTGCGCGCTTCGGCGAGCACGACGACGCCGTCGGTCTGCTCGAACGCGCCGCCGAGCTGGTCCGTCCGACCGAAGCCACCGGCGCGCTCGTCGAGGTGCTGCACAATCTCGCGCAGGCCTACGGCGGGCAGAAGGACCCGCGTGCGTTCGGCCTCTTCGACGAGGTCGCCCGGATCGCGACGGAGAACGACGCGACCTGGCTGCTCGCCGACGTGACGGATTCCCGCGGCCGGGCGCTGGCCGAGCTGGGACAGGTCGACGAGGCCGTCTCCGCGGTGCTCACCGCCGCCGACGGCTTCGGGGGGCTGGGCGATGCCGGCGCCGCGGCGGGGTCGGAGCTGTTCGGCGCCCGCGTGCTGGTCGAGGCCGGACGCGGAGAGGACGCCGTGCCGCTGTTCCGCAGCGCGATCGAGCGTGCCGCGCAGATCCCGCCGCTGCGGCAGGTCGCCGCCCTCGAGCTCGGCGACGCGCTCGAGAAGCTCGGCCGCGCCGCGGAGGCCGCCGAGGCCCGAGCGATCGCGGAGGGCTGACCTGGGTCGCGGAGCGAGCGCAGCGAGACGAAACGCCCCGCCCTCAGAACAGCTGACGCCAGTTGGCCTTCGCGAGGTCGAGGAGCTCGTCTCCGCGACCGGACATCACCGTGCGGATGGCGTACAGCGCGAAGCCCTTCACCTGCTCGGCGGTGATCGCCGGCGGCATCGAGAGCTCCTGGCGCTCGGTGACCACGTCGAGCAGGGCCGGGCCGTCGTGCGCGAGCACCTCCCGCACTGCGTCGGGGAGATCCTCGCTACGCTCCACCCGCCGCGCGAAGATCCCCAGCGCCTGCGCGACGGCCGCGAAGTCGGGGTTCTCGAGGTCGGTGCCGTAGGTGACGAAACCGGCCGCCTTCATCTCCAGCTCGACGAAGTTCAGCGAGGAGTTGTTCACCACGATCGTCTTCACCGGCAGCCTGTTCTGGGTGAGCGTGATCAGCTCGCCCAGCATCATCGACAGCCCGCCGTCGCCGGCGAGCGCGACCACCTGACGGTCGGGATGCGCGACCTGCGCGCCGATCCCGTGCAGCAGCGCATTGGCCATCGAGCCGTGCGTGAAGGAGCCGACCAGCCGCCTCCCCTCGGACATCGAGAGGTAGCGGGCGGCCCACACCGTGGGCGAGCCGACGTCCGCGGTGAAGATCGCATCGTCTGCGGCGGCCTCGTCGAGCAGCCGCGCGAGGTACTGCGGGTGGATCGGCGCCTTGCCCCGCGACGGCACCGCCAGTTCGTCGAGCTTCGCGCGGGTCTTGCGGTAGTGGGCCGTGGCGTCGTCGAGATGGGTGCGGTCCTCCTTGCGCGCCAGCCTCGGGAGCAGCGCGTCGACCGTCGCCTTCACGTCGCCGACCAGCCCGAGATCGACCGGATGCCTCTTGCCGAGCTGCGATCCGCGGATGTCCACCTGGATCGTCGTGACCCCGTCGGGATAGAACTGCGTGTACGGGAAGTCGGTGCCGAGCATGAGCAGCGTCTCGGCATCCTCCATCGCCCGGTAGCCGGATGCGAAGCCGAGCAGGCCGGTCATCCCGACGTCGAACGGGTTGTCGTACTCGATGAACTCCTTGCCGCGCAGCGCGTGCACGATCGGCGCCCCCAGCCGGTCGGCGAGGTCGATCACCTCGTCGTGCGCCCCCTCGACGCCGGCTCCGGCGAGGATGGTGACCCGGTCGCAGCCGTTGAGCAGCTCCGCGGCCTTCTCCAGCTCCGCGGGGCTCGGGACGACCACGGGGGCGGCACGACGGATGACGGTCGCGCGGGCGTCCTGCGCCTCGGCGAGCGCGACATCGCCGGGGATCACGATCACGGCGACCCCGCGCTCCTCGATCGCGGCGCGCATCGCGATCTCGAGGGTGCGCGGCATCTGGCTCGGGTCGGCGACGTACTCGACGTACACGCTGCACTCCCGGAACAGCTCCTGCGGATGCGTCTCCTGGAAGTACCCGGTGCCGATCTCGCTCGTGGGGATGTGCGCGGCGATCGCGAGCACGGGCACGCGGGAACGCTGCGCGTCGAACAGACCGTTGATCAGATGGAGGTTGCCCGGACCGCAGGATCCGGCGACGACGGCGAGCTCACCGGTGGTGGCCGCGTCGGCCGCGGCGGCGAAGGCCGCCGACTCCTCGTGACGCACATGCACCCAGCGGATCGTCCCGTCTCTGCGGAGCGCGTCCGTGAAGCCGTTGAGGGAGTCCCCCGGTATCCCGTAGACGCGGTTCACCCCGTTCGCACGGAGGGTCTGGACGATGTTCTCGGCGACGGTGGTCATGACGGCCTCTCGTGAAGGGACAGGACACTTCGAGGCTACTCCGGGACGCGGCATGCGGGGCCGCCTCGGCATCCCGGGCGTGCACGAGGGGCCGCGGGGGCGGCGTCCGGACGATCGGACGACCCGCCCCGCGACCCCTCGGCGTCGCGGCCGACGCGCTCGTGGACGGCTGAGTACTCAGGCCTTGCGGATGAGCTTCTTGTTCACGAACTCGTCGGCGGCGAGGTAGCCCAGCTCACGCGAGGTGCCGCTGCGCTTGACGCCCCCGAAGGGCAGCTCCGGGCTGTCCGCCAGCACGAGGTTGACGTAGACCATGCCGGCCTCGATGCGGTCGGCGACACGATCCGCCTGCGCCGCATCCGTCGTGAAGAGGTACGACCCCAGGCCGAAGGACGTGTCGTTGGCGAGCCGCACCGCGGCGTCCTCGTCGGCCACCCGGTAGACGACCGCGGCAGGCCCGAAGAGCTCCTCACGGTAGACGTCCATCTCCGGTGTCACGTCGGCGAGCACGGTCGGGGCGAAGAACGCGCCGTCGCGGGTGCCGCCGGTAAGGAGGGTCGCTCCCTGCGCCACCGCGCCGTCGATCTGCGCCTGCAGCCGTTCCGCCGCCGCGGCGGAGGACAGCGGGCCGAGCACGGTGTCCTCCTGCATCGGGTCGGTCGCCTCGACCGCCGACATCGCCGCGACGAACTTCGCGGTGAACTCCTCGTAGAGGCCGTCGGCGACGATGAAGCGCTTCGCGCCGTTGCAGGACTGCCCGTTGTTGTCGAGGCGGGCGTCGACACCGGCCTGGACGGTGGCGTCGAGGTCGTCGGTCGAGAGCACGATGAACGGGTCGGAGCCTCCCAGCTCGAGCGCGACCTTCTTCAGGTTGCGGCCGGCGACTTCGGCGACCGCGGCGCCCGCGCGCTCGGATCCGGTGAGCGACACGCCCTGCACGCGCGGATCGGCGATCACGGTCGCGGCCTGGTCGTTGCTGATCAGCACGTTCTGGTACGCGCCGTCGGGGAAGCCCGCGTCGCGGTAGATCTCCGCGATCGCGGTCGACGACTCCGGGCACTGCGGGGCCGGCTTCAGCAGGATCGTGTTGCCGACGACGAGGTTCGGCGCCGCGAAGCGGACGATCTGGTAGGCCGGGAAGTTCCAGGGCATGATGCCCAGCAGCGGCCCGAGGGACGAACGGCGGATGATCGCGGTGCCGTCCCCGAGGATGTCGATCGGCCGATCGGCCATGATGTCCTCGGCGTGGTCCGCGTAGTACTCCGCGATATCCGCGGCGAAGTCCACCTCGCCGAGCGCGGCCTCGCGGGGCTTGCCCATCTCGCGCACGAAGATGTCGGCGAGCTCCTCCCGCCGCTCGCGGTGCAGGCCGGCCGCGCGGCGCAGCAGCTCGGCGCGCTCGGCGACGGTCGAGGTACGCCCCCAGGTGCGGTGCGCCGCGGCGGCGGCGTCCACCGCCTCATCGACCTGCGCATCGGTGAGCGACTCGAAAGAGGCGAGGGTCTGGCCCGTCGCCGGATTCACGACGTTGTACTCGGTCATCTTCTACTCCGTTCAGTCGGCGGGGATCAGGGTGTACTTCGTGGACAGATACTCGTGGATGCCCTCGAACCCGCCCTCGCGGCCGACGCCCGACTGCTTGACACCGCCGAACGGTGCCGCGGCGTTGGACACGACCCCGACGTTCAGGCCCATCATGCCGGTCTCCAGCGCATCGATCATCCGGTGTCCGCGGGCGAGGTCCTCGGTGAACACGTAGGACACCAGGCCGTACTCGGTGTCGTTCGCGAGACGCACGGCCTCGGCCTCGTCGGCGAAGGTCGCGATCGCGAGCACCGGTCCGAAGATCTCCTCGCGCAGGATGTCGCTGCCGGCCGCGACCTCGGTGATGACGGTCGGCTCGTAGAAGCTGCCCTCCCCGTCGATCGCGTTGCCGCCGGCGAGCACGCGGGCTCCGCGGCTGACGGCGTCCTGCACGAGCTCCCCGGCCTTCGCGACCGCGTCGTCGTCGATCAGCGGGCCGATCGCGACGCCGTCCTCGGTGCCGCGGCCGATCTTCATCGCCCTGACGCGCTCGGCGACCCGGTCGGCGAACTCCTCCGCGACGTCCTGGTGCACGATGAAGCGGTTCGCCGCGGTGCACGCCTGCCCGATGTTGCGGAACTTCGCCGCCATCGCACCGTCGACCGCCTTGTCGAGGTCGGCATCGTCGAACACGACGAACGGCGCGTTGCCGCCCAGCTCCATCGAGACGCGCAGCACGCCCTCGGCGGCCTGGGCGATGAGGCGCCGCCCCACCTCGGTCGAGCCGGTGAACGACAGCTTGCGCAGCCGCGGGTCGGCGATGATCGGACCGGACAGCGCACCCGAGCGCGAGGTCTGCACGACGTTGACGACGCCGGCGGGCACGCCCGCCTCCTCGAGCAGCTGCGTGAAGAAGATCGTGGTCAGGGGGGTCAGTGCCGGGGGCTTGATCACCACGGTGCACCCCGCAGCGAGCGCCGGCGCGATCTTGCGGGTGGCCATCGCGAAGGGGAAGTTCCACGGGGTGATGAAGAACGACGGGCCGACCGGGCGCTGCGAGACGACCATCCGCCCGGTGCCCTCGGGGTTGAGGCCGTAGCGCCCGGAGATCCGCACCGCCTCCTCGCTGAACCAGCGCAGGAACTCGCCGCCGTAGACGACCTCTCCCCGAGCCTCGGCGAGAGGCTTGCCCATCTCGAGGGTCATCAGCAGCGCGAGGTCCTCCTTGTGCTGCTGCACGAGGTCGAAGGCACGGCGGAGGATGTCGCTGCGGGTGCGCGGGGCGGTGGCGGCCCAGGCGTCCTGCGCGGCGACCGCGGCGTCGAGGGCGCGCCCGCCATCCGCCGGTGAGGCGTCGGCGATCGTGCGGATGACGGCGCCGGTGGCCGGGTCGCGCACATCGAAGGCGCGTCCCTCCTCGGCCTCGACCCATTCGCCGCCGATGTAGAGACCTGTGCGGACCCGGTCAAGCAGGTCCTGCTCGTTCTGTGCGAGTGCAGTGCTCATGGTTTCTCTTTTCTGTCGAAGGATTTCAGCGGCGAACGCTGGGCGGAGCGTCCATGCTCAGCGTCTTCCCCTGGAAGAAGGCGGGAGAGAGGAAACGCTGGACGAGCATCAGCGCCGCGCCGAAGACGAGCAGGCCGACGCCGATGAAGAACACGATGCCGATGCCGCCCTCGCCGTTCGCGTCGGCGCCGATGGCGATCGACCCGTAGTCGGGCGCGAGGCTGTCCACCGCGGTGATCACGAAGAGCACCAGCAGGATGATGCCTCCGACGAGAGGGCTGGCGAACTTGAAGAAGAAGTCCTTGCCCGAGTCGAACCACTGGTGCCGGAAGTACCACACGCACGACAGCGCGGTGATGCCGTAGTAGAAGCAGATCATCATGCCGAGGGCGAGGATCGTGTCCCACAGCGCATCCTCGCTGAGGAAGCGCATCACGGCGTAGAAGCCGCCGGCGACGACGGCCGAGGCGATGGTCGCGAAGCCCGGTGTGAAGAACCGAGGGCTGACCCCGCCGAACCTCTTCGGCACGGCGCCGTAGTGGCCCATCGCGAGCAGCGTGCGGGCCGGGGAGATGAAGGTCGACTGGAGCGACGACGCCGACGAGGTCAGCACCGCCAGCGAGAGCAGGAACGCCAGGCCGCCCATCACCGGACCGGACAGCGCGAAGAAGACGTTGCCGCCGATCTTCTCGTTGTTGAGCCCGAGACCCTTGTCGCCGACTCCGGAGTACATCAGGCTGCTGACGGTGAGCAGCAGGTAGATCGCGATGATCGAGACCACGGTGAGCATGGCCGCGCGTCCCGGAGTGCGCTCGGGGTCCTTCGCCTCCTCGTTCATGGTGAGGGTGACGTCCCAGCCCCAGAACATGAACACCGACGCCGACAGACCCATCACGATCATGGACAGGCCGCCCTGGATCGCGAACGGGTTGAACCATGCCAGTTCGGGCATATGCGGTTCGAAGGCGTTGCCCTGCACGGTCTCGACGATCGCCATCACGGCGAAGAGCACGAGGATCACGACCTGGAAGGCGACGAGGCCGTACTGCATCTTCTGCGAGGTCGACACGTCACGGTACGACACCCATGCGGCGAGGGCGACGAAGGCGAGGCACACCGCGACGTTCACGAACGGGTTCTTGGTGATCTCGGCGATCGTCTCGTTGCCCGAGATCTGCGAGACCAGCAGGAAGAGGAAGTCCACCGCGATGCCGGCGAGGTTCGACAGCACCAGGATCGTCGCGACGATCAGCCCCCAGCCGGCCATCCAGCCGACGTAGGGGCCGAAGGCCCGGGTCGCCCAGGTGAACGAGGTCCCGGAGTCGGGCATGGCCTTGTTGAGCTCGCGGTAGCCGAAGGCCACGAGCAGCATCGGGATGAAGCCGAGCAGCAGGATCGCGGGCACCTGGAAACCGACGGCGTTCACCGCCCCGCCGATGCCGGCGGTGTAGGTGTATGCGGGGGCGATGCACGAGACGCCCATCACCAGGGCGCCGAGGACGCCGACGGTCCCGACGCTGAGGCCCTTGCGGGAGATCCCGCCGGTCACGCCGGCGTCAGGCTCCGTTGCCTGTGGTGCAGAGGTCATGCGTGTTCTCCTCCAGGAGAGCCGTCGGCGCGGGTGCGCGGCACGACGATCATCGGCACGGACAGGACGTGCAGCATCTTCGCCGCCGTCGATCCGAGGAACAGGCGGCGCGGTTGCGCCAGGCGGCTCGATCCGACGAGGACGACCTCGCCGGGCTGCCAGTCCAGCTGGGCGACGGCGTCCTCGACGCTGTCGCCGGATGCGCGCTCCACCTGCGCGGAGATCCCGGCGGGCAGCGCGGCCCGCACGGCGGCGAGCACGTCGGCGCCGTGTTCCTGCCCGGCGATCGCGATCGCCCCGGTGTCGAGGCCGGGCGGCAGATCGAGGGGCATCAGCGACACCAGCCGCAGGTCGGCTCCGGCGGCTCCGGCCAGTGCGACCGCCTCGTCGAGCAGGGCGTCGGCGCCGGGGCGCGTCCCCACCGCGACGGTGACGCGGGTGATCGGCGTGGAGCGGTCCGCCGCGCCGGAGGGCGCCAGCACGACGGGGATCGTCGAGGAGTGCAGCAGTTCCGAGGCCACCGAGCCGAGACGGTGCGCGCCGAGCAGACCGCCCCCGGCGGCGCCGATCACGATCATCCCGGCGCCGAACTCCTCGCCCGCGGCGATGAGGCCCTCGGCGTACGACTCGGCGAAGCGCACGTGCCCGCTGCGCGGGGCGTCCGCCGGGAGAGCGCGCAGCGCCTCGTCGAGCCAGGTCCGCCCCTGCGCGCGGATGACGTTCTCATAGGCGCGCTCGGGGGCCACGGCGGCGCTCCGCGTGCCCTCGCGGGGCAGCACCATGACGAGGTGCAGGTGCGCGCCGATCGCCCGCGCGAGCCGCGCGCCCAGCGCCGCGGCCTCGGCCCCCGCATCGGTCGCGGTGTACCCGACGACGATCGGGGCCGTCATGACCCGACCGATTCCACGATCTGCCCGGCGACCAGGCGTCCCATCCGGATCGCGCCGTCGACGTGCTGGTAGCCCGCCCCGGCCATGTCGCTGCAGGCGAAGCGGATCGGACCGACGGCCGTGCGCAGGTCGGCGCCGTAGCGGTGCAGGCCGCCGAGGTCGAAGCTCGCGGCGTAGGCTCCCCTGGTCCACTCCTCACTGCCCCAGTCGCTCTCGTAGTAGACGACCGGGTCCTTGGCCTCCGGGCCGTAGTAGTGCGAGAGCGACTCGAGGATGCGCTCGCGGCGTTCCTCGGCGGACAGCTCGAACACGCCGTCGGCGTTGCGATCCGAGACGAACCCGACCAGGGTGCCGCGCTCGTCGCCGTGGTTGGTGTTGTCGTAGGCCTCGTGAGAGAGCTCGTAGGGGCTGAAGGCGGTGCCGGAGAGTCCCTGCTCGCGCCAGAACGGACGGTCGTACACGGCGTGCACCTTGATGACGAAGCCCATCGAGAGGTGCTGGTGCAGCTGGTGCTGGCGCCGCGGCAAGGCGGGCACGAAGGAGATGCGGCTGTAGAGCACCGGGGCGTGGGCGAGGATCGCCTGCCGGGCGCGCACGGTGAGCCCGCCGTCGGCGTGGGCGACGACGCCGTCGTCCCCCCACTCCAGCGTGCGGACCGGGCTGTTCAGGTACAGGTCGTCGCCGATGCGCTCGGCGAGCAGGAGCGGCACCTGCTGCAGCCCGCCGACGACGCGCTTGTCCAGGATGAAGTCGGCGTCGACGAGGTTCGAGTACGAGCCGGCGGAGGCGGCCATCAGCAGCGACTGCAGCAGGGAGAAGGCGTGGGTGGGCTTGGTGAGCATCGCCGACCCCGTGGCGAAGGCGAGGTTGCGGACCGCCTCGTCGTCGTCGGTCTGCGCGCGCAGCCAGGCGTCCCAGGAGACGGAGTCCCACTCCTCGGCCCGCGGGTGCGCCCAGGGGCGGTCGGGGTCGATCTCGGCGACCATCGCGTCGAGGCGCTCGGTGATCTCCGCGATCGCGGACTCGGTCGCGGCGGACACCGGGAACATCTCCCCGGTGAAGCGCTTCGCGACCCCGTCGGCGCCCACGTACACGCTGTCGCCCTCCCGGTAGCGGGAGAACGTCTCCAACCCGAGCTCGGCGATCGTGTCGATGAGGGCCTGCTGGTCGGGCGAGACCCACTGGCCGCCGATCTCCAGCATCGCGCCGTCGACGTCGTCGGTCCACAGCCGTCCGCCGACGCGGTCGCGCGCCTCGAGCACGGCGACCGAGAGGCCGGCTTTGCGCAGCTCGTTCGCCGCGGTCAGCCCGGCGGCGCCCGCGCCCACGATGAGCACGTCGCGAGTGATGTCCGTCATTGCACAGACTCCTTAGTCCTCGTGTGATGTGCCGGCCGCGACCCGGAATCCCCCGACCCGGATCGCGGCCGGTGGTCTCAGGCCGCGGCGAGCGCCGCGGCGACGATGTCCAGTCCCTCGTTCAGCAGGTCGTCGCCGATCGCGAGGGGCGGGAGGAAGCGGATGACGTTGCCGAACGTCCCGCAGGTGAGCACGATGACGCCCTGGGCGATCGCCGCCTTGGCGACAGCGCCCGTCAGCGCGGCGTCCGGCGCCCCGGTGGCGGGGTCGACGAACTCGGCGGCGACCATCGCGCCGTGGCCGCGGACGTCGCCGATGCGCGGGTCGGATGCGCGCATCGCCTCGAGGCGGGCGGTGAGGATCCCGCCGATCTGCGCGGCGCGCTCGAGCATCCCGTCGTTCTCGAAGACGTCGATCGCGGCGATGGCCGCGGCGCAGGCGATCGGGTTGCCGCCGTAGGTGCCGCCGAGACCTCCCGCGTGGGCGGAGTCCATGATCTCCGCGCGGCCGGTGACGCCGGCGAGCGGGAGCCCCGCCGCGATGCCCTTGGCGGTGGTGATGAGGTCGGGCTCGATCCCGAAGATCTCGCTCGCGAACATCGCGCCGGTGCGGGCGAATCCCGTCTGCACCTCGTCGGCGATGAAGACCACGCCGTTGTCGCGGCACCAGTCGACGACGGCGGGGAGGAAGCCGTCGGCGGGGACGATGAAGCCGCCCTCGCCCTGGATGGGCTCGATGATGACCGCCGCCAGGTTGTCCGCGCCGATCTGCTTCTCGATCAGGGTGATCGCCCGGGCGGCCGCCTCGGCGCCGGAGAGCCCGTCGCGGAACGGGTACGAGCCGGGCACGCGGTACACCTCGGGGGCGAACGGCCCGAAGCCGCTCTTGTAGGGCATCGACTTCGCGGTCAGCGCCATCGTGAGGTTGGTGCGGCCGTGGTAGCCGTGGTCGAGGGCGACGACGGCCTGGCGGCCGGTGTGCTTGCGGGCGATCTTGACGGCGTTCTCCACGGCCTCTGCGCCCGAGTTGAAGAGCGCGCTCTTCTTCGCGAAGTCGCCGGGCGTGAGGCGGTTGAGCGCCTCGGCCACGTCGACGTACGACTCGTAGGGCGAGATCATGAAACAGGTGTGCGTGAACTGCACCGCCTGCGCGGCGATCGCGGCGGCGACCTTCGGGTGCGCGTTGCCGACCGTGGTCACGGCGATGCCGCTGCCGAGGTCGATGAGGGAGTTGCCGTCGGCGTCGACCACGACCCCGCCGCCCGCGGCGACGGCGGCCACCGGGACGGTGTGCGCGACCCCGGCGGCGACCGCGTCGGACTTGCGCGCGAGGATCTCGGCGGAACGGGGGCCGGGCAGCGCGGTGAGCACGCGGCGTTCCTGCGGGAGCGACGGGCCGCCGGCGGTCAGCGCGAGGGGGTCGGTGAGGGTCATGGCTGCAACGCTACGACCGGGACCCTCCCACGGCATTCGCCGTATCGTACAATCTTGAGCGAACATTCGCCTGTTCGTATATTGCTGGAGTGATCCCATGGATGCCGCCGTCCCCACCCTCCGCGCGCTGCTGTCCCGCCCGGGCCTGAAGCTGCGGCTGCTGTCGGAGGGGCTTCCCCCCGACTCGCTCGACCGGCCGCTGCGCTGGGTGCACAGCAGCGACCTCCCGGATCCGACGCCGTTCCTCGCCGACGACCTCGTGCTGCTCACCACCGGCGCGCAGCTGGCGGCGACCCCTGCCGCGCCCTATGTCGCCCGTCTCGCGGCCCGCGGGGTGCTCGGCCTCGGCTTCGGCGCCGGCGTGCACCGCGAGGATCCGCCCGACGACCTCGTGAACGCCTGCGCGGCGCACGGCATCCCGCTCTTCGAGGTCCCCTACGGCACGCCCTTCATCGCCGTCGCCCGCGCCCACGCCGAGGCGATCGCCGCCGCCGCCTACGCCCGTCGGACCTGGGCGCTGGAGGCGCAGCGTGCCCTGGCGATCGCCGCGCTCCGCGGGCTCGACGCCGCGCTCACCGAGCTCTCCCGCCGGCTGCAGACCGGGGTGACGATGTTCGACGCCGCCGGGGCCCTCGTGCACACCCACCCGGCCTCCGCGACGGGCGGGGAGCTCGCGGCGCACGCCGCCGCCCTCCTCGCACGCGGGGCGACCGCGAGCGAGACGATCGAGCACGAGGACACCGCCTACACGCTGTTCACCCTCGGCCGCACCGGACGGCTCCGCGGTGTGATCGGGATCGCCGCCGCCGCACTCGACCCCGAGGCGCGCACCGTCGTGACCTCGGTGATCGCGATGGCCGGTCTCGCCCTCGAGCAGGGCGAGCAGCTCTCCCGGCAGCGCCGCCTGCTCGACGCCGAGGTGCTGACCCTGCTCCGCGGGGGCGCCGCGGCGGCCGCGGCGCGCGTGCGCGCCCTTCCCTCGCCCCCCGTGGTGATCGCCGTCGCCGATGCTCCCGCGGCGGCGAGCGCGCAGTGGTGGGCGACGCGGGCGCCGGCGGCGCTGGTCACCGAGTCCGACGACCGGGTGGTGATGCTGCTGCCCGCGTCCGCCGCCGCGGCACTGGACGCGTACGCCGATGCGCTGGCCGTACGCGTCGGCGTCTCCGAGCGCGTGCCCTACGACGGCGTCGAGCGCGCCCGCGCACAGGCCTTCGCCGCCGAGCGGCGCCCGGGGGCCGGAGTGCAGCGGTACGCGGCATCCGGAATCCGGCATCTGCTGGGCGGCGACGACGCGCGCCTCGCTGCGGAGACGCGGCTCGCTCCCTTGCGTGCCGCCGACCCGGGGCTCGTCGACACCCTGCGGGTGTGGCTCGAGCACGACGCCCGTATCGAGCAGGCCGCCGACGCCCTCGGCATCCACCGGCACACCCTCCGCGCGCGCATCGCGCAGGCGTCCTCCCTGCTCGGCGCCGACCTCGCGGCGTTCCCGGCGCGCGCCGAGCTGTGGACGATGCTCCAGGCGCTGGAGTAGGCCTACTCGTCGTCGGCGAGGTTGTCCGACAGGATGCCGAGCACCCGGTCCCGCACGCGGCGGGTCCCCTCGTCGCCCAGCTCGTGGGCGACGGCGCCGACGAACACCTCCACGAACACGGCGTGCGCGACCCGGGAGGTGTGCTCCAGCTCGTCGCGGAAGCTCACCCCCGCCGGAGCGATCACCACGGACAGATCGGCGAGGGCGGTGAGCGCCGACGCCGCGAACGAGGTCAGCGCCACGATGAGCGCCGATCCCCGGGCCGCCGACGCCGCCCGCAGGCTCGACTCGTTCGCCCCCGATCCGGAGACGACCAGGCACACGTCGCCGGACGCGAGCCCGGATGCCGCGATCTGCTGCGCGATCGCATCCGGCACGGTCTCGGCGGGGCGCCCGACCGCGGTGAGGCGCATCGACAGGTCGGAGGCGATCGGGGCGCTGAGGCCGTTCGCCACGATCAGCACCCTCCTGGCACGGGCGACCTCGCGGACCACCCGCTCCACCGCCTCCTCGTCGAGCATGCTCACCGCCTGCGGGAGCGACTGCGCGACCCGGTCTATCTCCGCTCGCATCCGCCCCACGACGCCTTGGCCGTAGTCGAGGGCGGGCTCCTGCTGCCCGAGCGTGCCGGCGAGCGCCACCCGCAGCTGCGGGAACCCGCGATAGCCGAAGGACTGGCAGGCCCGGATCACGCTCGACCTGCCGACGCCGACGCGGTCGGCGAGTTGCTGCGCCGTGAGCTCGACGACCTCGTCCGGCGCCTGCAGGATCGCCTCGGCGACCCGCCGCTCGGTCGGCTGCAGGCTGTTCAGCACCGTCGCGATGCGTGCGATGGGGCCGGCATCAGACCTGTGCACGTGCGCCCTCCATGATCCGTCGGCGGATGCTGCCGGAGATGCCGTCGATGAGCATCGTCACGACGATGACGACGAGCAGCAGCACGCCCACCGTCGACCATTCACGGTACTGGGTGTAGGAGGTGAGCATGTCGCCGATCCCGCCGACGCCGATGAGGCCGAGCACCGCCGAGGATCGCACGTTGATCTCGAAGCGGTACAGCCAGAACGACCAGAACGCGGGCTCGGCCTGCGGCCACACCCCCCACCGCAGCACCTGCGAGGTGCTGCCGCCGGCCGCGCGGGCCGCTTCGATCGGCCCCTGCGGAACCGCCTCGACCGCCTCGTAGCCCCATTTGCCCAGTGTGCCGATCCCGTTGATCGCGAGGGCCAGCGCTCCGGTGAACGGCGTGAGGCCGGTGACCGAGAGGATGACGATCGCGATGATGATCTCCGGCACGGCGCGGATCAGCGAGAACAGCACGCGCAGCGCATGGCGCAGCCAGGCCGGGCCGAAGCCGCGCGCGGCGAAGAGGCTGAGCGGCGTGGCGAGCAGGATGCCGAGGATCGTGCCGACCCACGCCATCTCGATGCTGCGCCAGGTCTGCCACAGCGCCTCGGGCAGCTTCTCCCAGTTTGGAGAACCGAACATCAGCACCGCGTACCGGACCATCTCCGCGGGGAGGTCGGCGAGGCGCGCCCAGTTGACGTCGATCGACCAGAAGGCCAGGACGACGACGAGGGTCACCGCGACCGCGATCAGGGAACGGCCCCACCGTCGCGGGCGGGCGGGGAGGCGGTCGCGCAGCGGCACGTGGGGACGGTCTGCGGTCAGGACGCTCACACCAGCCTCCGTCGGATCGCGTCGCTCACCAGGTCGATGACGATCACCACGACGAGCACCTCGAGGATGATCAGCGAGAGCTGGTCGTAGCGGTAGAAGGTGCGCACTGCGTCGATGAGCAGGCCCATGCCGCCCGCGCCGACCAGGCCGAGCACGGTCGAGGCGCGAACGTTCAGCTCGAACACGTAGAGCGTCTGGTTGGCGAAGGCCGGCCAGGCGTCGGGCAGGGCGAGCGTGCGGTTGATCTTCGACTGCGTCGCGCCGACGGCGCGTCCGGCCTCGAGCGGCCCGACGTCGTTGGTGTCGATCGCCTCGGAGACGAGCTTGACGAGGATGCCCACGTTGAACAGGAGCAGCGCGAGGATGCCGGGCAGCGCGCCGACGCCGACCATCGCGACGAGGATCGCGGCGTAGAGCAGGTCGGGCACGCTGCGGACCACGTTGAGCACGCCGCGCACCGCCATGCGGAACGGCGCCTGCGGGTTGGTGCTCCGCGCAGCCCAGAAGCTCAGCGGCAGCGAGACGAGCGCGCCGATGGCGGTGGCGATGACGGCCATCTGCAGGGTCTCGACGAGCGGCGGGATGGTCTTCGGGAAGAAGGACCAGTCGGGCTGCACGAGCTTGACGATCTTGTCCGCACCGTGCTGCCAGTTGCGCGCGATCGCGCCGAAGTCCACGCCGATGCCGATTCCGGGCAGGCACATGACCACGGTGATCGCGACGACGACGAGCGCGATCACCGGCCCCTTCCACGACCCGCGCGGCCGGGCGGGGAGGCGGAGCCGCGCCGGTTCTCCGCTGCTCATGTCAGCCGGTCCGAGGAGGTGAGCGAGCGTCCGTAGATGCTCTCGAAGTCGGTGTCGGTCGCCGACGAGGCGGGACCGTCGTAGACCACCTCTCCGGCCCTCATCCCGATCATGCGGGTGCCGTATTCACGGGCGAGGTCGAGGAGGTGCAGGTTGACGAGCACGGTGATCCCGAGCTCGCGGTTGATCCGGCGCAGATCGTCCATCACGCTCCGCGCGGTGGGCGGATCGAGGCTGGCGACGGGCTCGTCGGCGAGCACGACGCGGGGCTCCTGGGCGAGGGCACGGGCGATGGCGACGCGCTGCTGCTGCCCTCCGGAGAGATCGGATGCGCGGGAGTAGACCTTGGCGAGGATGCCGACGCGGTCGAGAGCCTCGTAGGCGAGCTCCTTGTCGGCCTCGGGGTACAGGCCGAGCTGCGTGCGCCACCACGGCGTGTGCGCGAGGCGTCCGACGAGCACGTTCTGCAGCACGCTCGCGCGACCGGCGAGGTTGAAGCTCTGGAACACCATGCCGATGTCCCCGCGGAGACGCCGCAGCTGCCGACGGGAGGCGCCGTCGACGCGGTGACCGCCGACCTCGAGCTCGCCGGAGGTGATCGGCACGAGGCCGTTGATCGTGCGGATGAGCGTGGACTTGCCCGATCCGGAGAGTCCGACGACGGCGATCATCTCGCCGGCGCCGATGTCGAGCGACACGTCGTTCAGGCCGATGGTGCCGTTCGGGTAGCGGACGGTCACGTGGTCGAGGCGGATCGGCCACGGCGCGGACGCCGGAGTGGTGGCTCCGGCGTCCGCGTGCGGGGTGTGGGAGGTCACTGTTACTTCAGACCCAGCTTCTCGGCCGCGCGGGCGACGACGTCGAGCGACTTCGGGTCGGCGGGCGCGAGCTTGGTGATCGAGTAGATGCTCTGCAGGATCTTCGAGCCCTCCTCGGTGTTCGAGAAGTCCTCGAGAGCCGTGGTGATCTTCTTCTGCAGCGCGGGCGAGAGGTCCTTGCTGAGGGCGACGCCGTCGTTGGGGATCTCGTCGGTCAGTGCGAACACGACGACTTTCTGCCCGACGTCCGCCTTGTCCTTCTTCACGATGTCGCGGGCGTCCCAGAAGCTGAAGCCGACCTCGGCGTCGCCGTTGTAGACCGCGAGCACGGAGGCGTCGTTCGCCGTCACGGGCACCTGCTGGATGTCCTTGTCGGTGTCGATGCCCGCCTCCTTCAGCGCGAGGATCGGGTAGATGTATCCGGCGGGCGAGCCCGGGCCGAGCACCGCGACCTTGGCGCCCTTCACCTTGGTGATCGAGTCGAGGCCCGCCGGGCCCTTCAGCGCGTCGGCCCCGTTGCAGAACAGCTTGCCGTCGCGCTCGACGGGCTTGTCGGCGCAGTACTTGTCGGGGTTGTTCGTCATGAACTGGGCCGGGTAGGTGATGTTGCCGTTGCGCTCGGTCTGCAGCACGGTCTTGGCGCCGTACATGTCGCCGGCCTGCCAGAGCTGCAGCGAGGGCAGGAAGCCGATCTGCGCCTGGCCGGCGCCCATGGCCTCGACGGCGGCCTGGTAGTCCTTCGAGACCACGCCGGTGACGTCGATGCCGAGCTCCTTGGTGAGGTAGTCGGTGAGCGGCTTGGCGGTGTCGACCAGGCCCGACTGATCCTGTGAGGGGACCAGGGCGAGCACGAGGGAGTCCGGGTCGGCCTGGGGCGCGGACGAGCCGCCGGCGTCGGGCGAGCCCGCACAGCCGGCGAGCGCGACGGTGAGCACGGCGCCGGCGGCGACGAGGCCCACGAGGGAGGTGCGGAGGGTGGAACGCATGATCATCCTTCGGATTCGGTGATGCGGGAGGGTGCGGAGGTGAGGTCTGGGGAGATCCAGGCGCGCAGGGCCGGGATCAGGGCCGCGGTGTCGGCGGCGTGCAGGGTGGGCCGGACGCCGGCGGGGGCGTCTCCCCCGACGAGGGCGGTGGCGTGGCCGCGGGCGTCGGCGGGCGCGAGGTCGTTGTGCCAGATGTCGCCGATGCTGATCAGCCGGGCGTCGGCGCCGTACTCGTCGAGGATCGCCGCGAGCCCGTCCGGCTTGCCCGCCGCGGTGACGATGCGGTCGAACAGCCCGGTGAGCCCGAGCGCCTCGAGCGCCTCGGGGATCCGCACCCCCGGGGCGTTCGTGACGAGCACCCGTTCGGCGTCGACCTCGGCGAGCAGCGCCGCGAGTCCGGCGGGCGCCTCGATCGGGGCGTCGGGGCCGGCCAGCAGCACCCGTCCGGCGGCGTAGGCGCGGCCGAGCAGCTCCGGCGAGGCGCCGAACGTCTCGGCGGCGCGGCGCACGGCGTCGTAGCCGTCGAGGCTTCCGCCGTCGGCGATGGCCCGGTCGAGGGCCTGATCGAAACCGGCGGGCTCGCCGAGCTCGGATGCCACGGCACGGGCGTAGGCGCGGACGGGGCCGTCGCCGAGGGCGATGGTGCCGTCGAAGTCGAAGATGAGGATGGGACGTGTCACGTGGTGCTCTCTGCGTGTCTCGGATGCTGTGGACGCTTCGTCCATCATGGACTCCGATTGTGGACATGTCGACCACTTCCCGTGAACGCCCGGTGAACACTTCCGCCGCCGCCCCTTCGCGTCCCGGATTCCCCGCCCACCCCACCGTCTATTCCCCGCAGACCCCGCCGTCTATTCGTCACAAAGTCCCGTTATTCGTGCCGCATTCCGGGACTTTGTGACGAATAGACGGGCTGGGCACGGGCTGGGCACGGGGCGGGGCGCGAGCCTGACGCGGGCGCGAGGCTCGACCCCCGCCGACCGGACCCAGCGCCGGGCCCACCCGGACCCGTGCGGGCCCTGCGACCGGGACGGAGGAGCACGGGCCGCTAGCGTGGAGGCATGCCCGGGATCGATGCGCTCGACGAGGCCGCCGCGCTCGCGGCCGCCGACACGCCCTCCGCCGCCGCGGACGCGCTCGACCACGCCGACGGCATCGGCGAGGCGATCGACGTCGACCGCGAACGGGGCCGCTTCGCGCACTGGGGTGCCTCCACCATCATCGACGAGAACACCCGCGAGCCCGTGCTCCCCCGCGCGCTCTTCGACGCGCTGCACGAGCGCGCCGCCCTCCCGGCGGAGTGGCCGGTCGGCAACGCCGGGCTGCTGCACTGCTACGGGTACCTGCTCTCGCTCGCGCCGACGCCGTACGGCCTGAAGAGGGAGCGCTGGCTCGGCGGCGACCTCGCCCGCGCCCTGGGACTGCCCGACGACCACTTCGTCCCCTGGCACGGAGGCTCGACCCTGCTCGCCCGCGCGACGGATGCGGCGACCGGGCTGCTCGCGAACGCGGAGGCGACCTGGAGCGGTCTCGTGGAGGAACGCGTCGCCGCCGTGGCGATCGGCCCGCGCCGCGGAGCCGCACACGCCCTCGCCTATGCGCTCTCCCCCGCCGCCGGCACCGCTCCGCTGCTGGTCACGATGTTCCCGGTCGAGGATGCGGATGCCGTCCGCACGCAGCTCGAGGGCGAGCCCCCGCGCCTGCGATGGAACGCGGTCTGACCCTCCGCCCCGGACGCGGGTTCACCGGATCGTCGCCCCGCGGACACCCGGCGTACCCCTGCGACTGCTGGGCTTGAGCGGTCCGGCGATCGCCGTTCGCGCGTCGTCCCGGGCATCCGGCATCCGCTCACCGAAGAGGAACAGACAGCGCATGATCCAGTCCATCGGGCGCCGCCGCACGGCGATCGCCCTCACCGCAGGCAGCGTGGTCGCGGCCTCGCTGCTTCTCGCCCCGGCCGCCCAGGCGGCCGGCGATCCGTCCGCCCCCGGCGGCGCCACCCGCAACGACGGCGACCGCACCGCGGAGATCCGCGACGCGATCGTCGACGGCCCCGCCAAGAACGTCATCCTGCTGATCGGCGACGGCATGGGCGACTCGGAGATCACCGTCGCCCGCAACTACGCGCACGGCGCGGGCGGACGCTTCCCCGGCATCGACGCCCTGCCGATCACCGGCTCGTACACCACCTACTCGCTCCACAAGGACGGCACCGTCGACTACGTGCCCGACTCCGCCGCGACCGGCACGGCCTGGGCCACCGGCACCAAGTCCTACGACGGCGCGATCTCGGTCGACATCACGGGCGCCCTGCACGACACGCTCCTCGAGCTCGCCAAGGCGAACGGGCTGAAGACCGGCAACGTCTCCACCGCGGAGATCCAGGACGCGACGCCGGCGGTGCAGGCCGCCCATGTCGCCGGGCGCAAGTGCTACGGCCCGGAGTCGACCTCGCAGTGCGGCGCCGACCTGCTGGAGAAGGGCGGACGCGGCTCGATCAGCGAGCAGATCATCGACACTCGCGCCGACCTCACCCTGGGCGGCGGATCGGCGTCGTTCGCGCAGTCCGCCAAGGCCGGTCCGTGGAACGGCGAGTCGCTGTTCGATCAGGCGACCGACCGCGGCTACCAGGTGGTGCGCAGCGCCGGAGACCTCGCCGGCGTGACCGCGGCGGACCAGTCGAAGCCCGTGCTCGGCACCTTCACCCCGGGCAACTTCCCGACGCGCTTCGCTCCGACGACCGCGACGGTCGGCGGCGCGGATGCGGCGCCGGTGACCTGCACCGACAACCCCGACCGGCTGTCCTCGCAGCTGTCGCTCGCCGCGCTCACCAAGAAGTCGATCGACCTGCTGAACACGGGCGACAAGGGCTTCTTCCTCCAGGTCGAGGGGGCCTCGATCGACAAGCAGGACCACGCCGCGGACGCCTGCGGGCAGATCGGCGAGACCATCGACCTCGACGAGGCTGTGAAGGCGGCGCTCGACTTCGCGAAGAAGGACGGCAACACCCTGGTGATCGTCACCGCCGACCACGCGCACACGTCGCAGATCGTGGACGACACCCCGCCGACCTCCCTGTCGATCGCGCTGCGCACTCCCGAGGGCTCGACGATGAAGGTCTCGTACGGCACGGCGGCGGCCGGCGGCTCGCAGCAGCACACCGGCTCGCAGGTGCGGATCGCGGGCTACGGCCCCGGCGCGGCCAACGTGATCGGCCTCACCGACCAGACCGACAACTTCTTCACCATCGCGAATGCGCTCACGCTCGACCGCGACCTGAAGAAGCTCTCGTCGGGCGCCGCGATCCAGGTGCCGGCGAAGGTCGCGCCCGGCGGATCCCTGCCCGTCACCGTCACCGGCCTCGCGGGCGACCGCCAGGTCGCGGGCGCGGTCGACGCCACGAAGGCGAAGGCCGACGGGCTCGAGATCACGCGCACCGACGTCATCGACGGCGGTGTCGCGCTGAAACTCACGGCGCCGACGGAGCCGGGGACCTACCGGGTCTCGCTCACCGGGGAGCAGACCGGGAAGGCGCTCACCGCGACCTTCACGGTCGCCGACGGCGCGCCCGTCGACCCCACCCCCACCCCCACACCGAGCTCCACGGAGCCGGCGGGCGGCGGGATCGGCGGCGGAGGCGGGGGCAACCTCGCCACGACCGGCGCCGCGGTCGGCGGCACGCTCGCCCTCGCGCTCGCCCTGCTCGCGGCAGGTCTGCTGCTCGCGCGTCACCGCGCACGCCGCGCCTGACGCCCTCGCCGAGCGGCGTCGTCTCTGCGGGGGCGGCGCCGCTCGGCGCATCCCCCCTGCGGCGCCCGGCTCAGCGAGGGGCGTGCGCCTCGAGGAACTCGTACACGTCGGTGGTGTCGACACCGGGGAACGCCCCCGTCGGCAGCGTCGCGAGCAGCGTGCGGGGCGTGCGGACGTTCGGCCAGGACCGCTCCCTCCAGCGCTCCTCCAGTTCGGCGGGCGCGCGGCGGCAGCACGCCTCGACCGAGTGCTTCGACACCCCGCGGTTCGGGGTGTCCCGCCCCACGAACCAGCGGGTGTCGTCGAAGCGCACCCCCACGCTGACCGAGTGCAGCCCCTCGCTCGACGCCTCCACGCGCGCCGTGCACCAGTAGGTGCCGTTGCCCGTGTCGGTGTACTGGTAGTACGGGTTGAAACGGTCCTCCACCTCGAACACCTCGCGGCTGGTCCAGCGACGGCAGCACATCTGCCCCTCGATCGAGCCGAGCCGGTCGGTCGGGAAGTTGACGTCGTCGTTCTCATAGGCCTTGGTGATGGTGCCCGACTCGTGCACCTTCAGGAAGTGCACCGGGATGCCGAGGTGCCGGGTGGCCAGGTTGGTGAAGCGGTGCGCCGCGGTCTCGTACGACACCGAGTAGGCGTCGCGGAGGTCCTCGATCGAGATCGCCCGCCGCGCCTTCGCGTCCTGCAGCACCGGCACGACATGCGCCTCCGGCATGAGAAGGGCCCCCGTGAGATAGTTCGTCTCCACCCGCTGGCGCAGGAACTCCGCGTAGCTCCGGGGCTCCGCGTGACCGAGGATGCGGCTCGACAGCGCCTGGAGCACCGCGGTGCGGGCGTCGCCCTTGGCGGGCACCCGGCTGGACAGGTAGAGCCGCCCGTTCGCGAGGTCGGCCACGCTGCGGGTGGTCTGCGGCAGGTCCGGCGCGTAGTGCAGGGTGAAGCCCAGGTGCGCCGCGATCTCGGAGGCGGTGCGCTGCGTGAGCGGGCCGCCGGGATGACCGACCGCGGACAGCAGCCCGGCCGCCTCCCTCTCGAGGTCCTCGAAGTAGTTGTCCTGCGTGCGCATGAGATGGCGCAGCTCCACGTTCGCGCGCCGCGCCTCCTCGGGCGTCGCGGCGCGTTCGTCGCGCAGCCTCTCGATCTCTCCGTGCAGGGCGAGCATCGCGGCGAGCGCCTCGTCGGGCACCGTACGGCCGATGCGGAACGCGTCGATCCCGAGCGTGCGGAAGGTCTGCCCCTTCATGGCGCGCTCCAGCGCGATCTCCATCGTGCTGCGCGCGTCGAGGGGTTCGCCTTCGAGCAGTGCGTCGATGCTCGTCCCCAGGGCGCGCGCGATGGCCTGCAGCAGCGTGAGCTTCGGCTCGCGCTTGCCCGTCTCGATCATGGACAGTTGGCTGGGGGCGCGACCGATCGTCGCGGCGAGCTCCTCGAGCGTGAGTCCGGCGGCGGTGCGCAACTGACGGACGCGACGGCCGATCGTGAGGGCGTCGGTCTCTTCTGCGGCGTCGATGCGAGGCATGCCGCCGATTCTCTCACAAAAGCAGAAATTCGATTGAATTTCACACGTTGATTGGTCATTCAGGCGCCTGAACTTCACCGAAAGTGGAGACAAGACCCCGCGACTCCCCCTCGGGAACACCGCGACCGCACCGAAGGAGATGCCATGACGAACACCGCACCCCGCCCCGCCGGCCTCCGCGCCGGGGACCAGACCCAGACCGCCGCCGAGCTGCAGGAGATCTGGGACACCGACCCGCGCTGGGACGGCATCGAGCGCACCTACTCGGCCGAGGACGTCATCCGCATCCGCGGTTCGGTCCGCGAGGACTCGACGCTCGCCCGCCGCGGCGCGGAGAACCTGTGGAACCTGCTCCACACCGAGGACTACGTGCGGGCTCTCGGCGCCTACACCGGCGGGCAGGCCGTGCAGCAGGTGCGCGCCGGGCTGAAGGCCATCTACCTCTCCGGCTGGCAGGTCGCCGCCGACGGCAACCTCGCCGGGCAGACCTACCCCGACCAGTCGCTCTACCCCGCGAACTCGGTCCCCGCGGTGGTGCGCCGCATCAACAACGCGCTGCTCCGCCAGGACGGCCTCGAGCACGCGGAGGGCGAGGTCACCCAGGACTGGCTCGCCCCGATCGTCGCCGACGCCGAGGCCGGCTTCGGCGGACCGCTCAACGCCTACGAGCTCGCGCAGTCGCTCATCCAGGCCGGCGCCGCCGGCATCCACTGGGAGGACCAGCTGGCGAGCGAGAAGAAGTGCGGCCACCTCGGCGGCAAGGTGCTCGTCCCCACGCAGCAGCACATCCGCACGCTGAACGCGGCCCGCCTCGCGGCCGACGTCGCCGGGGTCCCGACGGTGATCATCGCCCGCACCGATGCGCTGGCCGCCGACCTCCTCACCAGCGACGTCGACGAGCGCGACCAGCGATTCACCACCGGTGAGCGGACCAGCGAAGGCTTCTACCGCATCCGCGCCGGCATCGAGTCGGTCATCAGCCGCGGCCTGGCCTTCGCGCCCTACGCCGACCTGATCTGGGTGGAGACCGGGGAGCCCGACATCGAGCTCGCCCGCGAGTTCGCCGCCGCGGTCCACGCGCAGTTCCCGGGCAAGCTCCTCGCCTACAACTGCTCGCCGAGCTTCAACTGGAAGCGGCACCTGTCGGACGCCGAGATCGCGACGTTCCAGCAGGAGCTGGCCGACCTGGGCTACAAGTTCCAGTTCATCACGCTCGCCGGCTTCCACGCCCTGAACTACTCGATGTTCGACCTCGCCCGCGGCTACTCGGAGCGCGCCATGAGCGCCTACGTAGAGCTGCAGGAGGCCGAGTTCGCCGCCGAAGCCGACGGGTACACCGCCACCAAGCACCAGCGCGAGGCGGGCACCGGCTACTTCGACGTCATCTCCACCGCGCTCAACCCCGACAGCGCGACCCTCGCCCTCGCGGGCTCCACCGAGGCCGCGCAGTTCCACTGACCTCCGCGTCGCTCGCTCGACCCGGCACCGGTCGTCGAGCGAGCGGAGCGAGACGAAACGCCCATTCCACGAAGGACCACGATCATGACCATCACCGCTTCCACCCGCCAGGGCCCCGCGATCGAGATCACCGGACCCGGACACGACCGCTTCGACGAGATCCTCACCCCCGAGGCCGTCGCCTTCCTCACCGAGCTGCACCACCGCTTCGCCGCACGCCGGCACGACCGGCTCGCCGACCGGATGCGACGCCGCTTCGAGATCGGCAACGGCCACGACCCGTCGTTCCGCGGCGACACCGCGCACATCCGCGAGGACGCCGACTGGCGCGTCGCCGGCGCCGGCCCCGGCCTGGAGGACCGCCGCGTCGAGATCACCGGGCCGACCGATCCGAAGATGACGATCAACGCGCTGAACTCCGGCGCCCGCGTGTGGCTCGCCGACCAGGAGGATGCGACGAGCCCCACCTGGGCCAACGTCATCGGCGGGCAGCTGTCGCTCCGCGACGCGATCCGCGGCGAGCTGACGTACACGAACGAGGCGGGCAAGGAGTACCGCGTCACGGCGGAGCACACGCCCACGATCGTGATGCGGCCGCGCGGCTGGCACCTGATCGAGAAGCACATCTCGTTCATCGATCGCACCGGCCGGGAGATGGCCGCGTCCGGCTCGCTGGTCGACTTCGGGCTGTACTTCTTCCACAACGCCCAGGCACTGATCGACGCCGGGCGCGGCCCGTACTTCTACATCGCGAAGCTGGAGTCGAGCGAGGAGGCGCGGCTCTGGGACGACGTGTTCACGTTCAGCGAGGACTTCCTCGGCATCCCCCACGGCACCATCCGCGCGACGGTGCTGATCGAGACGCTCCCGGCGGCGTTCGAGATGGACGAGATCCTCTACGAGCTGCGGGACCACTGCGCGGGTCTGAACGCCGGGCGCTGGGACTACATCTTCTCGATCATCAAGACCTACCGCGGCCGCGGCGCCCGGTTCGTGCTGCCCGACCGCAGCGAGGTGACGATGACGGTGCCGTTCATGCGGGCCTACACCGAGCTGCTCGTGCAGACCTGCCACCGGCGAGGCGCCTACGCGATCGGCGGCATGAGCGCCTTCATCCCGAACCGCCGTGATCCGGAGGTCACGGAGCGGGCGCTCGAGAAGGTCTCGGCCGACAAGAAGCGCGAGGCGGGCGACGGCTTCGACGGCACCTGGGTGGCGCACCCCGATCTGATCCCCGCCGCCCAGGCGGAGTTCGACGCGGTGCTCGGCGACCGTCCGAACCAGCTCGACCGCCGCCGGGACGACGTCGAGGTCACCGCGGCGCAGCTGATCGATCTGCACATCGGCCGCCCGATCACCGCCCGGGGCGTGCGCGACAACGTGTCGGTCGGCATCCGCTACATCGAAGCCTGGCTGCGCGGGCAGGGCGCCGTGGCGATCGACAACCTCATGGAGGATGCCGCGACCGCCGAGATCTCCCGCTCCCAGGTGTGGCAGTGGATCCAGCAGGATCGCACGACCGAGGACGGCACCCCGATCACCGCCGACTACGTGGAGGGGCTGATCGTCGAGGTGCTCGGCGAGTCGGACCGCTTCGAGGGCGATCGCTTCGAGGAGGCCGCGGACGTGTTCCGCGAGGTCTCCCTGCGCGAGACCTTCCCCGCGTTCCTCACGCTCGGGGCATACTCGAAGCACCTCGCCGAGGCATGACCCGCCGCGTGGTCAGTTTCGGCAGGTTTTCCCCGGGATTCCTGCCGAAACTGACCACGCGATCCCCCGAAGGAGAGAGCATGACCAGCACCGCAGACCTCTACGACGACCACGGCGACGCCCTGCAGTCCCTGCCGATCCAGCTCCGCTCCTTCGGCGGGACGACCACGTTCGAGGGCCCGATCCGCACGGTGCGATGCTTCCAGGACAACCTCCTGCTGAAAGATCTGCTCGCCACACCGGGCGACGGGGCGGTGCTCGTGGTCGACGGCGACGGATCGTTCGGGACGGCGCTCATGGGCGACATGATCGCGCAGAGCGCCGTCGACAACGGCTGGGTCGGCGTGGTGATCCACGGCTGCGTGCGCGACAGCGTCGCCCTCGGCGGGATGCCGCTCGGGGTGAAGGCGCTCGGCACCAACCCCCGCAAGAGCGCCAAGACCGGGGCCGGAGACCTCGACGTCGAGCTCTCCTTCGGCGGCGTCGTGTTCCGCCCCGGGGCCCGGCTCTACGCGGACGAGGACGGCGTGCTCGTCGAGCGCTGACCCACGGACGTTCGGCATCCCCGGCGATGTTCCGCACCCGCGGCACGTTCACACCGGATGCCATCCGTCGCCGCGGATGCGATCCGTGCGGGCTCCCGACACGCGCCCGCCGCCAGGCCTCAGCCCCGCCGGCTCTCCTCCCGCCGGCGTCCGAGCTTCGACGGCCACCAGATCCGCGGGCCGATGTCGTAGGCGAGCGCCGGGACGAGCAGGGTGCGCACCACGAAGGTGTCCAGCAGCACGCCGAAGGCCACGATGAAGGCCAGCTGCACCAGGAACAGGATCGGGATCACCGACAGGGCCGCGAAGGTGGCGGCCAGCACGAGCCCTGCCGAGGTGATGACCCCTCCGGTCACGGCCAGCCCCCGCAGCACGCCCTCCCTCGTCCCGTGCGCCTTCGACTCCTCGCGCACGCGCGTCATGAGGAAGATGTTGTAGTCGATGCCGAGCGCCACCAGGAAGACGAAGCCGTAGAGCGGCACGGCGGGGTCAGCGCCCGGGAAGCGGAAGACTCCGTCGAACACGAGCGCCGAGACCCCCATCGCCGCGCCGAACGACAGCACGGTGGTGAGGATGAGGAGCATCGGCGCGAGGATCGAGCGCAGCAGCAGCATGAGGATCAGCAGGATCACGCCGAGCACGACGGGGATGATGAGGTTCCTGTCGTGGATCGACGCGTCGTCGGTGTCGATCGCGGTGGCGGTGACTCCGCCCACGAGCGCATCCTTGCCGTCGAGCCCCGCCCGGAGGTCGCGCACGGTCCGCTCGGCCGCATCGGAGTCGGCCGCGTCGGTGAGCGTCGCCTGCAGCAGCACGTCGCCGTCGACGACCGTGGGGTCCGGGGGCGGCGTCCCCGGCGCGCCGACCGCCTGGATCCCGTCGGCGGTGACCGGCGCCGACCCGCTCGGCGAGCCGGAGGCCGTCACCGAGACGGCCGACACCCCGTCATGCGCGCGCAGCACGTCGGCGACCTCCTGCATCGCCGCCTCCGGAACGACGACATAGGCGGGACTGCCCGAACCGCCGGGGAAGTGCTCGCCGAGGGCCGTCTGGCCGTCCCGCGCCTCGGACGCGCCGAGCACGAGGTCGGACTGCGGGACGCCGGATGCCTCGAGCCGTACGATCCCGACGGCAGCGACGAGCAGCACCGCCGCGGTCGCCAGCCAGATCACGCGCGGACGCCGTCGCACGGCCTCCGCGAGCCGCGCCCACAGCCCGGACGCCGGCATCCCGCCCTCCGCCGCGACCGCCTCGGGCTCGTAGACCGGGCGCTGCGGCCAGAAGACGGCGCGACCGAAGAGCAGCAGCAGTGCCGGGAGCAGGGTGAGCGCGGCGAGCATCGCGAAGACGATCCCGATCGCGGCCACGGGACCGAGCGTGCTGTTCGACTTGAGGTCGCTGAGCAGCAGGCAGAGGAGCCCCGCGATGACGGTACCCCCGGAGGCGACGATCGGCTCGAAGGCGCCCTTCCACGCCGCCGCGAGCGCGGCGCCCTTGTCGCGGGTGGAGCGAAGCTCCTCGCGGAATCGCGCGACCAGGAGCAGGGCGTAGTCGGTCGCCGCCCCGATCACCAGGATGAAGAGGATGCCCTGCGTCTGCCCGCTGAGCAGCAGGATCCCGCCCTTCGCCATCCACCACACCACGAGCAGCGCGACGCACAGCGCGAACAGGCTGGTGGAGAGCACGACGAAGGGCAGCAGGAGCGATCGGTAGACGAGCACGAGGATCACGAGCACCGCGAGCAGCGCGACGCCCAGCAGCAGGCCGTCGATGCCCGCGAAGCCGGCGACGAGGTCGGCGCTGAACCCGGCCGGGCCGGTGATGAGCACAGAGACGCCGGACGGCAGGGCCTGCGTCAGATGAGCGCTCAGGGCCGACACCGCGTCGCCGAGGTCGGCCCCGCTGCGGATCGGGATGAACGCCTGAGCGGCCTTCCCGTCGTCGGAGGGCAGCGCCGGCGACACCCCGTCCGCCACGCCGTCGACCGCGGTCGCCGAGGAGACCGCGTCGCCGATGGCCTTCAGGTCATCGGCGCCGAGCCTGCTCTCCGACACGAAGACGGCGATCGCCGGGACGTCCTCGCTGTCGTTGAACTCGCCGAGCATCTTCTGCACCTTCGTGGCGTCCGCGGACTCCGGCAGATACGCGGTGCGGTCGTTCGAGGACACCTCGTCGATCTTGCCGAACAGCGGACCGCCCAGCGAGGCGCCGACGAGCCAGGCGAGGATGAGCACGGCGGGGACCAGGATCCGCACCCCGGAGCGGTGTCCGGGGCGGGTGCGGGTCTCCGCGGGGGCGGTGCGGGGCATGTCTCCTCCAGACGTCTCCCTAATTATGCTAGCTAAGCTAGTAAATTGCCAAGCGTGATAATTGCCGGCGAGTAGCATGACCCCATGCAGAGTCACGGCCCCGAGGCACCCGGCGACGCCGCCGCCGGGCCTCCGGCACGCGACGGGATCGCCGACGAGGCGATCTACGAGGTCGACGCCAACGACCCCGGCCACACCCTCATCGAGCGCGCAGGGATCCCGCCGGAGGACCTGCGGCAGATCACCGATCTCATGACCGCGATCGGACGCCTCCGCGAGGCCGAGCAGCGCCTCGGCGAAGCCTCCCGCAAGTACATGCGCCTGGGCGACACCGACATGCGGGCGCTGCACTACCTCATCGTGTGCGCGCACCGCGACGCGATCGCCACCCCTGGCGCGATCGCCCAGCACCTCGGCATCTCCACCGCCTCCACCACCAAGCTCCTCGACCGGCTCGAGCGCGACGGGCACGTGGTCCGCGCCGCGCACCCCACCGACCGCCGGGCGCTCGCCATCACGATCACGCCCGAGACCCACCGGGCGGCGATGGAGACCGTGGGGCGCCAGCAGTCCAAGCGCTTCTACGCGGCAGCGCGCCTCACCCGTGAGGAGCGCGACGTGGTCATCCGCTTCCTGCGCGACATGACCGAGGAGATCACGCTGCGCGACGAGCCGTGGGCGCGCCCGGGCGCGAGTAGCATCTAAGCGTGACCGAACGCGCACCCCTCTCCCGCAAGCTCTCCGCCATCGCCGAGTCCGCCACGCTCAAGGTCGACGCCAAGGCCAAGGCCCTCAAGGCCGAGGGCAAGCCCGTGATCTCCTATGCGGCGGGCGAGCCCGATTTCGCCACTCCGCAGTTCATCGTGGACGCCGCGGCCGAGGCGCTCACCGACCCGGCGAACTTCCGCTACACGCCCGCCGCCGGTCTCCCGGCCATGCGCGAGGCCATCGCCGCGAAGACGCTCCGCGACTCGGGCCTCGAGGTCGACCCCTCGCAGGTGCTCGTCACCAACGGCGGGAAGCAGTCCGTGTACCAGGCGTTCCAGGCCGTGGTGAACCCGGGCGACGAGGTGCTGCTGCCCGCGCCGTACTGGACCACGTACCCGGAGGCGATCCGCCTCGCCGACGGCGTCCCGGTCGAGGTGTTCGCGGGCGCCGACCAGGACTACAAGGTCACCGTCGAGCAGCTCGAGGCCGCGCGCACCCCGCGCACCACCGCGCTCGTCTTCGTGTCCCCCTCCAACCCCACCGGCTCGGTGTACACCGCCGACGAGACGCGGGCCATCGGCGAGTGGGCCGTCGAGCACGGCATCTGGATCATCAGCGACGAGATCTACCAGAACCTCACCTACGACGGGGTCACCGCCACCTCGATCGTGCAGGCGTCGCCGGAGGCTGCGGGGCAGACGATCCTGGTCAACGGCGTCGCGAAGACCTATGCGATGACCGGATGGCGCCTCGGGTGGATGGTCGGCCCCGCGGACGCGATCAAGGTGGCCGCGAACCTCCAGTCGCACCTGTGCAGCAACGTGAACAACATCGCCCAGCGCGCGGCGATCGCGGCCCTCAACGGCCCGCAGGACGAGGCCGAGCAGATGCGCCAGGCCTTCGACCGTCGCCGGCGCCTGATCGTCGCGGAGCTGTCCAGGATCGACGGGCTCGTCGTGCCGAACCCGCACGGCGCGTTCTACGTCTATCCCGACGTGCAGGGCCTCCTCGGCCGCACCTGGGGCGGTGTGACGCCGACGACCTCTCTCGAGCTCGCCGACCTCATCCTCGACCAGGCGCAGGTCGCCGTCGTCCCGGGCGAGGCCTTCGGTCCGTCCGGATACCTGCGCCTCTCGTACGCCCTCGGCGACGAGGCCCTGCTGGAGGGCGTCCAGCGCCTGCAGCGCCTCTTCGCCTAGTTCCCCCGGCGGGCCGCCCCGCGCCCGCGTTTCCCGCTGGGTGGTCAGTTTCGGCAGGTTTTGCGCCGAAAACCTGCCGAAACTGACCACCCAGCGGGAAGGGGCCGGGCTCAGCCCTCGTGGCCGATGAGCCAGCGCACCCCGTACCGGTCGACGAGCGTGCCGTCGTGGTCTCCCCACGGGCGCTTCTGCAGCGGATCGATCACACGTCCCCCCTCGGCGAGCGCGGCGAACCAGCGGGCCAGCGTCTCCGGATCCGCGGTGCCGAGCAGCGAGAGAAACATCCCCGCCATCCGCACGGACTCCTCGCCGTCCGCGGCGTCGGCCCCCGCGAGCTCGACCGGGCCCTGCACGAGCATCCCGTGCGCGACCGCGTCCGCCGGGCCGTCCGTTCTGCCGGCCTGGGCGTAGGTGAACATCCGCACCTCCCCGCCGAAGACCTCGCGATAGAGGGACAGCGCCTCGCGGGCGACACCGGGGAACAGGAGATACGGGACGAGTCCGGACATGCGGCGAGTGTACGCCGCCCCGGGCTAGAGCTCCACGTCGACGAGCACCGGCTCCGGCTGGAGCAGCAGCCCGAACTCGGCGTGCACGCGGCTGCGGATGAAGCGCGCCAGCTCGGCGACCTCCCCCGCGGTGGCCCGCCCCCGGTTGGTGAGGGCGAGGGCGTGCTTCGTCGAGACCCCGGCCCGGGACTGCGGGAGCTTGAACCCCTTGCGGATGCCGGAGTGCTCGATCAGCCATGCGGCACTGACCTTCACGTCGCCGGAGCGCTCGGCCATCGGCGGCACGATACCTCCGTACCCGTCGAGGGGGATGACCGTGACGGCATCCAGGTCGGGCTGGACGGGCCACCGTGGACACTCCGGGGGCAGCGCTCGGGCGACCTGTTCCGGGACGATCGCGTTCTGGAAGAACGATCCGGCGCTGTAGGTGTCCGGGTCGTCCGGGTTCAGCAGCATCCCCTTGGCGGCGCGGGTCTCGAGGATCCTCTCCCGCACCCACGCGAGCGGCACCGGGGCGTCCGACTCGAGGCCCAGGGCCCGACGCAGCTGCTCGCCGCGCACGACGCGCGTGCCGTCGCCGGCGACGGCGAGATCGAGGGTGACGCTGAGGATCACCGCCCGGCGCTCCGGCACGGAGCCGTAGTGATGCTTGAGCACGGACGTGCGGAAGCCGAGGCCCAGCTCGGCGGCGGGCACGGTCTGCACGTCGCCCGTCGACTCGTCGATCAGCTCGACCTCGACGAGGGTCTCCTGGATCTCCTGCCCGTACGCGCCGACGTTCTGCACGGGGGCGGCGCCGACCGTGCCGGGGATGCCGCTCATCGCCTCGATCCCCGCGTAGCCGCGCTCGACCGCGTAGGCGACCAGGGCGTCCCAGTCGTGTCCGGCCTGGGCGCGCAGCCGAACCCGCCCGGCATGCGGCGAGGGCAGCTCTTCGACGCCGTTCGAGAGCACCCGGATCACTGCTCCCTCGAAGGGCTCGTCTCCGACGAAGAGGTTCGACCCTCCGCCGAGCACGAACCATTCGTCGCCGGTCGCCCAGACGTCGCGCAGCGCGCTCACGAGCTCGTCGCGGGTCGAGGCGTCCAGCATGCGCGCAGGGGCGGCGCCGGTGCGGAGCGTCGTCAGCTGCGCGAGCGGGATCGGGGTGATCTCTGTCATGCCTGCCTGCGCCATCAGAGCGCGACGCGCAGCTGCGCCTTGGCGAGCACGGTCGTCTCGCCGTGCGTCACCTTCAGATCGATGCGGGCGACGTCGTCGGCGATCGCACCGACGGTCGCGACCACGGTCACGTCGGCTCCCGCGACGGGGTCGACGACGACCGGCTTCGTGAAGCGCACGCCGTAGTCGACGATGCGCGCGACGTCACCCAGCGCGGCGACGACGACCGACGACGCGATGCCCATGGTCAGCATCCCGTGCGCGAGCACTCCGGGGAGGCCCACCTGCGCGGCGACGTCGTCGCGGTAGTGGATGGGGTTGAAGTCTCCGGATGCCCCGGCGTAGCGCACCAGCGACTCGCGGGTCAGGTGCACGGTGCGCTCGGCGACCACGTCTCCGACGGCGAACGTCATCACTCCCCCTCTCCGACCAGCAGCACGCTGGTCGCGGTGACGACGTGCTCTCCGGAGGCGTCGCGGATCTCGGCCTCGCTGGTGATCATCGCGTTGCCGCCGAGTGTGCGGACGCCGGTGACCTGCAGCTGCGCGGTCAGCTCGTCGCCCGCCACGATCGGCCGCGTGTACTGGAACCTCTGCTCGGCGTGGATCGTGCGGGACAACACGATGCCCGAGTCGGGGAGACCCAGCAGCTGCTGGAGCGTGAGGTCCTGGACCACCATGGCGAAGGTCGGCGGTGCGACCACGTCGGCGTATCCGAGGGCCCGAGCGGCCTCGACGTCGGTGTGCAGGGGGGCGTCGGCGAACACGGCGCGCGCGAACTCGCGCACCTTCTCCCGGCCGACGAGATACGGGGCGGTCGGCGCGAACGCGCGCCCGACCAGATCAGGGTTCACTGCCACCCCTCGATCCTATCCAGCACGGCGCCGCATCCGGGGCCGCCGTCGGCCGGGAGAACCTCAGGCGCGGCGCATCCGCAGCGCCTTCACCGCGAGCTGGACCGCGATGAACACGAGGTAGGCGGCGAAGAGCACGTTGCCGACGAAGGGGTCGATGAGACGCGCGAGCCAGGCGCCGAGTGCGGTCATCGTGCACGCGGAGACGCCGATGATGGCCGCGGCGGTGAGATCGACGTTGCGGTGCCGGAGGTTGCCGATGGTGCCGGACACCGCGGTGGGGATCATCATCAGCAGCGAGGTGCCCTTGGCGACGAGGTCGCTCACGCCCATCCCGAGCATGAGGGCCGGGACGACCACCACTCCCCCGCCGACACCGATGAGCCCGGCGAGGACGCCCGTGAAGACGCCGATCACCACGAGGATCGCGCCCGTGAGCCAGGTGAGCTCGAGGTGGGCGTCGCGCGAGGGCACGATCACGAACAGCGTCACGATGACCACGACGATGAAGCCGACGAAGATCCACAGCAGCACGTGCTGGGGCACCTTCGGCAGCAGGCGCGTCCCGATCTGCGCCCCGACCACCGCACCGGCGGCGAGGATGAGCGCGGGGACCCACGCGACCGACCCCGACATCGCGTACGAGATCACGCCGACCGCTGCCGTCGGCACGATCGCCGCGAGGGAGGTGCCCGCCGCGAGGCGCTGATCGAAACGCAGCAGGAGCACGAGCAGCGGGACGATCACGGTGCCGCCTCCGACACCGAAGAGACCGGAGAGGAGTCCGGCGATCAGGCCGATCGCGATGAAGCCGAGGTAGGCGCGGGGCGTCCGGGTGATCGGCTTGTCGTCCTTCACCGCTCCAGCCTAGCCCCGCGTCCGGACCCGTCCATGCGGCTCAGATCCTCGCAGAGATGTCGCCGTCGCGCAGCGCCCCGCGACGGCGGCGTTCGAGGCGCCCGGCGAGGAGGCCGAGCAGCACCAGCTGTACGACCTGCAGGCCGAGGAGAGGTTCGAGCATCACGTCGGAGAAGCCCCGCGCATCGCCGGCCCGGACGAGCACCCGGTATCCCGTCAACCCCGCGGCGAGGGCCCAGATCAGCCATCCGGAGAGGGCCGCGGCCGGCAGCGTCCGCGGCCGGAGACGAGGCGGCATCTGCAGGAGGACCAGCAGCACGACGGCGACGGCGCCTGCCACGAGGCCGATGACGATCGACGCCTCCGCATCCGCGAACCTGTTCTTCCGCGACGGCGGGTCGATCTGCACCGCGGCGACGAGCACCGCGCACAGCGCGAGAACGTATCCGGCGAGCCACAGGACGCGCGCGATGCGGAGACCTCGTCCGGTCTCCGGCTCCTGCTCCCGTCGTGCGTTCACGCCCCGACGATATGCCACCTGCGAGGTGCGGAGATATTCCTGGGACTCCGTCTCAGACTGTGCGACACTGAGGAACATCGAGGCGATGCTGCCCGACGCCCGTGCTGCGCCACAGATCGAAGGAGATCCCATGTTCCGAAGCCTCTACCCCGAGATCGAGATCCCCGACGTCTCGATCTACGACTACCTCTTCGGCGATCTCGACGAGTCGGCCCTGGACTCCGTCGCCATCGTCGACGGCATGTCGGGCGCGGAGACGACCTATCGCCAGCTGGTGCAGCAGATCCAGCTGCTCGCCGGCGCCCTCGCCGCCCGCGGCCTCGGCGTCGGCAGCACCATCGGGATGCTCTGCCCGAACGTCCCCGCCTTCGCCACGGTATTCCACGGCATCCTGCGCGCAGGCGCGACGGCCACCACGATCAACGCGCTCTACACTGGCGAGGAGATCGCGAACCAGCTCGAGGACGCCGGCGCCGACTGGCTCTTCACGGTCTCGCCGCTGCTCGCCGGCGCGAAGGCGGCCGCCGCGATCCGCGGGATCCCCGACGAGCGGATCGTCGTGCTCGACGGCGCCGAGGGCCACCTCGGCCTCCGCGACCTGCTCGCCGAGGGCCACGCCGCTCCCGAGGTGACCTTCGACCCCCGCACCCACGTCGCCGTGCTGCCCTACTCCTCAGGCACCACCGGCCGCCCCAAGGGCGTGATGATCACGCATCACAACCTCGTCTCGAACGTGGCACAGTGCCGTCCCGTGCTCACCGTCGGCCCGGACGACCGCGTGCTGGCAGTGCTCCCGTTCTTCCACATCTACGGCATGACGGTGCTGCTGAACTTCGCCCTCCGCCAGCGCGCGGGCCTGGTCACGATGCCCCGCTTCGACCTACCCGAGTTCCTGCGCATCATCGCCGAGCACCGCACGACCTGGGTCTTCGTGGCCCCGCCGATCGCGGTCGCGCTGGCGAAGCATCCGATCGTCGACCAGTACGACCTCTCGGCCGTACGCGTGGTGTTCTCGGGGGCAGCGCCGCTCGACGGCGCGCTCGCCTCGGCTGTCGCCGCCCGCCTCGGATGCGAGGTCGTCCAGGGCTACGGGATGACGGAGACCAGTCCCGCGGTCAACCTCATCCCCGCCGAACGGACGGACATCGACAAGTCGTCGATCGGCCCGCTGGTGCCCAACACCGAGGCGCGCCTCGTCGATCCCGACACCGGCCTCGACGTCGAGGCTCCCACGGGGGGCCCGAGCGCACCCGGCGAGCTGTGGGTGCGCGGCCCCCAGGTCATGCTCGGCTACCTCAACCGGCCGGATGCGACCGCCGACATGCTCGACGCCGACGGCTGGCTGCACACCGGCGACATCGCCACCGTCACCCCCGAGGGGATCTTCCGTATCGTCGACCGGCTCAAGGAGCTCATCAAGTACAAGGGCTACCAGGTGGCCCCGGCGGTGCTCGAGGCCGTGCTGCTGGAGCACCCGCAGATCGCGGACTCCGCCGTCATCGGCGCCAACGACGAGGACGGCCAGGAGGTGCCGAAGGCCTACGTGGTGGTGCAGCCCGGCGCGGACCTCACGGCCGACGACGTGATGGCCTTCGTGGCGTCGAAGGTCGCCCCGCACGAGAAGGTGCGCATCGTGGAGTTCATCGATCAGATCCCGAAGTCGAGTTCCGGCAAGATCCTGCGCAAGGACCTCCGCGCCCGGGTCTGAACCCGTCTGATCCTTATCCGTGTCCCGATTCGCGGACGACGTGCCGATTCCCGGACGGATCGGCCGGATACGTCCGCGGATCGGGACACCGTCCGGGATCTGACCCGTCCCCGGGACCCGACCCCGGCCCGGGCCTCGTCCCCGCCCCGACCCCGTCCCGAATCCCGGACAACACCCCGGATCCCGGACAGAACGGCCGGATACGTCCGCGGAACGGGACACCACCCGCAGACCGGGACACCGCCCGCCGATCGGGCCTCATCCCGACCCCGCCCGATTCGCGGACGACGTGCCGATTCCCGGACGGATCGGCCGGATACGTCCGCGGATCGGGACACCGTCCGGGATCTGACCCGTCCCCGGGACCCGACCCCGGCCCGGGCCTCGTCCCCGCCCCGACCCCGTCCCGAATCCCGGACAACACCCCGCATCCCGGACAGAACGGCCGGATACGTCCGCAGAACGGGACACCACCCGCAGAACGGGACACCACCCGCAGAACGGGACACCACCCGCAGACCGCGCCTCGTCCCGTCCCCGTCCCGAATCCCGGACAACACCCCGGATCCCGGACAGATCGGCCGGATACGTCCGCGGATCGGGACACCGTCCGGGATCTGACCCGTCCCCGGGACCCGACCCCGGCCCGGGCCTCGTCCCCGCCCGAATCCCGGACAACACCCCGAATCCCGGACAGAACGGCCGGATACGTCCGCAGAACGGGACATCACCCGCAGAACGGGACGCCGGCAGACGGAGAAGCCCGCCTCCCCATCGGGGCGGCGGGCTTCTCCGTGGATACGAGTCTTACTCGGCCTTCTCCTCGGCAGCGGCCTCCTCGGCCGGCGCCTCCTCAGCCGGGGCCTCGGGAGCCTCCTCGACGGGAGCCTCCTCCGCGGGCTTCTCCTCGGCCTTGGGGGCCTCAGCCTTCGCGGCGGGCTTCGCAGCCTTCTTCTTCGGCGTGACGGGCTCGAGGACGAGCTCGATCACGGCCATCGGAGCGTTGTCGCCCTTACGGTTGCCGACCTTCGTGATGCGGGTGTAGCCGCCCTCACGCTCGGCGACGAGCGGAGCGATCTCGGTGAACAGGACGTGCACGACTTCCTTGTCACCGATGACCGACAGCACCCGGCGACGAGCGTGCAGGTCGCCGCGCTTGGCGAACGTGATGAGGCGCTCGGCGAGCGGACGCAGGCGCTTGGCCTTGGTCTCGGTCGTCTTGATCG
>NZ_JBEBSA010000003.1:0-346576 GCF_040394595.1 Microbacterium sp. | reverse complement strand
AGTCCGTGGGGGTGCCGTTCCTGGTCGGGGGGTTGAGCGCGGCCCGGGGTTTCCTTAGGCGGGCGGGATCCGAAGATCCGGCGCCCCTCTGCATCACCGGGGAGATCAGGCGGCGATGTGCGAGACGAGGAACCAGCGGTCCTTCTCGAGCCCGCGCATGATCTCGATCGCGACGTCCTGGCTGGTGAGGTCGACCTCGTCGAGGCCGTCGATCGCCGCCTTGACGTCGACCAGGATCGCATCGATGTCGGAGATGACCGCGCGCACCAGCTCGTCCGAGGCCGTGAAGCCGGCCGGAACCGAGGTCGAGGTCTTCCCCGCGACCGCGCTCACGCGTGCATCGATCGGAAGGCCGAGAGCGACGATGCGCTCCGCGGCCGTGTCGGCGAAATCGCCCGCATGGGCGACCACGGTGTCGAGGAACTCATGCACACCGATGAAGTTGGCGCCGCGGACGTGCCAATGGGCCTGCTTGCCGTTGACGACGAGGGCCTGCAGCCCGAGGACGACGGGGGAGAGGAACTGCGACGCGGCGGCGGCCACGGTCGGGTCGCTGGCGGTGGTGGGGATGGTCTGGGAAGCGCTCATGGGATGTCCTCCGGATCTGTCGTTCGCTGCCTGGTGACATCAACGCTACTCAGCGTGAGATGTTCCGCAAGCAAGCAAAGGCAACGCTTACTCCCGCGTGATTCCGCGGATCTGAGGGTAGTCTCACCTTATGAGCATCGCGTCAGGAGCCTCCGTACTCGCCCTTCCGGGCAAGCGCCCGTCCATTGATGAGAGTGCGTTCGTCGCCGAGGGCGCACGTATCGTCGGGGAGGTCGCGCTGGCCGAGGGCACGAGCGTCTGGTACAACGCGGTGCTTCGGGGCGACTCCGCGGGCATCGTGATCGGGGCGGGGAGCAATGTGCAGGACAACGTGTCGGTGCATGTGGACGCCGGACACGGCGTGCGCGTCGGGGAGCGGGTGTCGATCGGGCACAACGCCGTCGTCCACGGCTGCGTCGTCGGTGACGGCTCGCTGATCGGCATGGGTGCCGTCGTCCTCAGCGGAGCAGTGATCGGCAAAGGGTGCCTCGTCGCCGGGGGCGCGGTGGTGCTGGGCGGCACGGAGGTGCCGGACGGCTCCCTGGTGGCGGGGGTGCCGGCGAAGGTGCGACGCGCTCTGACGGACGAGGAGCGCGCGGGCCTCCTGGAGAACGCGGAGATCTACCTCCGTCACTTGCAGACGCATCGGGACGCCGAGGCGGTCTGATCATCGTCGTCCCGCCGCTAGGCTGGACGTCTGCGGGGCGGTGGCCAAGCTGGTCAAGGCAGCGGGCTCATAACCCGACGATCGTGGGTTCAAGTCCCACCCGCCCCACTCTGATTGCCCGGCCATCCGCGACGCGACGACGCCGCTCCGCAGATCCGCTGTCGGGCCGATACGTCCTAGTGGCTCTGCGCCCGGTAGCGACTCGGCTGTTCGAGTCCGAGGGAACGGAACGTGCGGCGCATGGCGACGGCATCCGGGTACCCGGTGAGCTTGGCGACGTCATCGAGCATCATCAGGCTCGACTCCGCCGATCGCAGCAATGCGACCGCCGCCATCGCCCGCGCCTTCCGGATCTCGTCCGCGAGCGTCAGACCGTCCTCGGCGAACGCGCGTTGCAGGGAACGGAGGGGCACTCCGACGCTCGCGGCGACGTCCTGGATCGTCAGCCGGGCATCGCGCGCGTACGCGTAGATGTGCCCGCGCGCTCTTCGCACGAGCTGGCGCGACGCCGTGAGCCCTGCGCTGCTCGCGGGAGCGTCGGCGGATGCGCCGGACACCACGACAGAGGTGATCATCTCGGCCACGAGGCTTTCGATGAAGTAGCCGCTCAGCTGCTGCCACGGTGGAGGAGTGTCGATCAACGCGTCGAGGAAGCTCCACATCGGGCTGTTGAGGACGTGATCGCTGAGGAGTCGTCGGGCGACGACCGGAACGACGCTGGTGAAGTCTGCGATCGCTGTGTACGGAAGCACGACGGCGATGAGAGAGCTGCCGGCGCGCACGTGGAACGACACCTCCGAAGCGATCACGGCGAGAATCGAGTCGGTTCCCTCCACCGTGAGCGCATCGCGGCCGGTCTGCACGACCTCGAGGCCCCCGTGCGTCGCATGGGCCAGCATCAGGTGCCCGCCCTGAGCGGGATCCGGAGTCGGCGTGATGACCGGCTCGGACACGGCGAGGCGGAAGACATCGAAGTCTCCGATGCCGACACCGGTGAGGCCGTCCAGGGGTGTCTGCCGCCGCGCCTTCCCGAAGAGGCGGGCGACGACCCTCTCCTGACACGCGGCGCTGCCGGAGACCGGGGGAACCAGGAGGTTCTGCTGTCCGATGCTCATCGACCGGTCTCCGCAGGAGCGACGAGGACATTGCGGATGAGCGCCTCCACGGCGGGGATGCCCTCGGCGGGGCCGAGGCTCACCGTCGGCACGCCGTCGGCGCCGAAGTAGATCGCGGAGGGGAGGGAGGTGATCCCTATCTCGCGCGCCAACCCGTTGCCCCGGTCGTGCAGGAGGTGCGCGCCGAAGACGGGGAAGGCGCTGATCGCTTCTGCGGGCGGAGCATCCGTCACCAGCCAGGTGTGGACACCCTGCTCCCTGAGGGTCGGGAGCCACTGCGTCAGAGTGGGGATGAGCGCCCGGCACGCCGTGCAGGTGGTGCTGACGAAGACGATGACCGCACGACGGTCGGCGGTGAACCCGCGGACATCGTGTTCCGCGCCGAACAGGTCGGCGAGAAGGTGCCGGGACACCGTACGCTCCGACGGCGGGTTCTGGCGGGCGGGCTGAGACGGGGTGAGACTCCTCCGGAGGTGCAGCGCGCCGGCTGAGACGAGGATGAGCAGTCCGAGCTGGAACAGCCCGGCGTCCTGCTCGAGGCCCGTGCCCACGACCTCGAGCAGCGGGCCCCGAGGCGGCCCGACCGCGGCCGCCAGCGCGAACCCGAACAGGAGGGCGTTTCGGACGACGGTCGCTGCGGAGATCGGTGCGTCGTCGTGCGCGCCGAAACAGTGGCACGGTTCGGAACGCCGCGCGATGACGGCGCGGATGACGACGACGAGGAAGACGCCGAAGAGCACTGCCGTCACCGATAGTGCCCATTCGTGGAAGGGGCGCGGCAATGCGAGAAGCGATGCGCCGAGACACAACTCCGCGAGGGGCAAGGCAATCGCGAAGAGAGGGCTCCGCAACAATTGCGGCACTCCGAGGGCACGCATTCCTGCAATGGTGCTTCCCGGAGAAAGCAGCTTCAGTATCCCGCTCGCTCCGAGAATTCCGATGAGCACGACGAGTATCAATGCATAGACGGCGATGTTCACTGCTACCTCCCCAGCGCAGCAGAAGCCGTTCGCCCACGATGCTCCCCGGATCGCAGGGGCGGACGGTGGAAAAGTGATCGTCGCCGCCCCTGCGCGGTGCGCGTGCTCTCCGGAGGGGCGGCGGACCGGGTGGGGCGGTCGGAGCCGCACCACCCGGCCGGATGTCAGACGGTCTGGCAGCTTCCCCCGAAGATGCCGCCGACGGTGATGCCGGTGAAGTTCATGCCGGCGCCGTTGTTCGCGGAGTTGGCATCGCTTCCGACGTAGACGAGACGCGCATTCAGCCCGGCGTTGACGCCGATGCCCTCGGTGATGAGCTGGATCGGCGTGCCGGATGTGACATCGCGCGGCAGCTTGACGATCTTCGCCGAGCCGCCGATGCCGAGCAGATCGATCATGCTCGCGGCGCCGGAGCTGCCGCCGCCTGACCACTTCCATTCACCGAAGTTCACGTTCGCCACCGCGGAGTCGAAGAGCAGGAACTCGGTGCCGGCGGGGATCGTGCCCGCCCCCTTCACGCCGATCGTGAACCGCGGGGAACCTCCGAGGATCGTCGGGCAGGTCGCCGTGATCTGCACATCGACGTTCGGAAGCTCCTGGGGCGTGACGACCTGGGTCGCATCGGAGAAGCAGATGAACGCTCCGACGGCGTTCAGCACGCCGGCACCGCCGGCGGTGAAGGCCGCGCGCTGGTCGTTCAGGTTCGCGTCGTCGGTGAGGATCGTGGTGGTGTAGCGACCCACGATGCTGGCGTTGATGCCGGTGATCCCGACCTTGATCCACTCGCCGACCTGGTAGTCGCGGAGCAGGCGCAGGCGTGCGACGCCTCCGCCGATGAACAACAGGCTCAGTCCTCCGGGCCGGCCGTCTGCGGCCACGCTCCCGGTGCTGTCGGTGACCGTCCAGCTGCCGATGTCGATATTGGCCAGACCGCCCGCGTCGATCTCGATCTCGGTCCCGGCCTTGATGACGCCCTCCGTCACCGTGTACTTGAATCCGGGAGTTCCGCTGCCGGCGATGTTCAGCGTGATCAGATCACAGCTGTCCGCCTCGGCGGCGAGGTTGCCGGCCGGGTTCGTCGAGGCGGTCGCGAGCGGCACGGCGGATGCCATCGCGATGACGGGCATCGCCCAGGCCGCACCCTTGACGATCGCGCGACGGCTGACGCCGCTGTGCGCAGTCGATTCGTTTTCCATTCAGAGTTCCTTTCCCTGTTCCCCAAGCAGCAAGGCGTGCTCGATGACAACATGCTCGATATTGGCGGGAGCGGGGCGGGAAAGACGAAGCCTGGCGCGAACACTGCCGACGAATGGCGCGGAATGTACCGGAAACGCGCCCGATGCGGACATAGCGGACGGTGTCGCGCATCGGGCGGATATAGTCGCTGCGTGGACAGAATGACGGTGCAGGTCTTCGACGGCGCGATCTCGATCGATTTCGACGACGGCGTGGCGGAAGAGGTGAAATCGGCATTGCGCGCGCAGTGGTCGCATTTGGCTTCCGGGCAACCCGGGAGGCAGCGGCTCATCGCGACGACGACCCAGCCGGCGACGACATCGAGCCCCTTCGCGTTCGGGACGACCGCGGCGGATCTCGCCGCAAACGTCAGGAGCGCCGTGTCGGCGATGGCCCGGGCTTCCGCCGTCGCCTCGGATGCCCGGACGTCACGTCCGCTGCCGATGTCCGCCGCCACGGTCAGGGAGTCCGGCGCTTCTTCGGCGACCATGCTCTTCGGCACGGGGCGTGAGGAGGCGATCCACGCCCTGTCGTCGTCAGTCGTCTACCTCGGCCTCGACGCAGCCCGGGTCGACCTGGAGAAGGCGACCGTGGAAGGCCTTCCGGTGCCGGTCATCGATCCGGCATCCGGGCGGCTCGCGGCCCCCGCCGTCGTCGGCATGTCCGTGGGCTCCGGAGCACATCGGATCGGGACGGTGGCGCTCCTCATCCATGCCCCCGATGAGTCGCCTCACTGGGTGCCGGTCTCGGTGCCGGAGATGTCGGCAGCGGTGCTGCCGTGGGCTCCTGCGCTGACCTCCTCGCCGATCCCACTCGGCGTGCTCGGCGGCGTGCTCGAGCGTGTGCCGCTGCTCGCTGCGGTGCGGTACCGGTCGCAGGACGACCTGCCTGCTCTGTTCGCTGACCTCTGGGCGTCGGAGGCTCCGCCGCGGGGCGAGATCTCGGCATCTGATACGCGACCCGAGGAGGAGGAGACCGCCGTCCCCGTGATCGGCGACGTCCGGCGTGCGGCGATGGTCGATGCGATCGACGACGGGTCCTTTCTGGCGGTGTGTGACGGGCAGTATCAGGCTGCGGCGGTCTCGGGCATCGCTCTGGCGATCTGGCAGTGCGCCGGCACCTGGATCGGGCTCGACGAGCTCACGCGCCGGGTGGTACAGGTCGTCGGTGAGCCCACAGCGGACCCGCGTGCCCTCGTCACGGCGGCCGTCGACGCGCTGGTCGCCCGGTCGATCCTCGTCCGGGTGTGACTCGACCGCACGACGGGAGCACCGACGGCGGACATGGCAGACTCAGGCGCATGATCGAACGCGACGATCTGATCGAGTGGCTCGTCCGTCTTCACGAGCGGTCGGCGATGTCGGGCTGGGACTTCTCCTCGTTCGGTGACCGGCTGGACGCCGACGAGGTTCCCTGGGACTTCGACGAGGAGGTGCGCACCGCCCTGCGCTCCGTCGACCGTGCGGTGGACATCGGGACCGGTGGAGGCGAGCGGCTCATCACGCACCTGGCGGCGATCGGACGACCCAGGGCGACCATGGTCGCGACGGAGGGATGGGCGGAGAACCTGCCGATCGCCCGCGCCGCTCTGGCACCCTACGGCGTCGAGGTGCTCTCCTACGATCCGGAGATGCGAGAGCGGCTGCCGCTCGATGACGCCTCGCAGGATCTCCTGGTGAATCGCCACGAGGCGGTGGACGCCGCGGAGTGCGCGAGGGTGCTCCGTCCCGGCGGGCGTCTGCTGACGCAACAGGTCGACGGACGCGACGCCGCACAGCTGCGCGAATGGTTCCATGGCGAAGGCCTCTACGATCATGTGACGCCGAAGAGGATGGTCTCCGAACTGGTCGACGAGGGCTTCCGGATAGACGATGTCGCCGAGTGGACCGGAGCCATGCGCTTCCGCGACGTCGGGACGCTCGTCGAGTATCTGGCGGCTGTCCCGTGGGATGTGCCCGGCTTCACGCCTCGGGAGCATGCCACGCAGCTGCATCGCCTCGCCGGGTTGCGACCCATCGAGGTCGATCAGCGCCGGTTCCGTATTGCCGCCACGCGCGTGTAGTGCCGGCGCAACGGGCTCAGCGGATGCGTCCGCAGGGCACCTCCACGCTCCAGCCGAGCGTCTGCGCCAACGTGACGGCAGCTGCTCCTTCGGCGCACTCCTCGCGGGCTTGGACGACCTGCGGCTGCCATGCGGGGCCATGAGAACGTCGGGTGTCGGAAGGGCTGAAGAAACACGCGAAACTGAGCAGCAGAAGTGTCACGACTCCGAACGCGACCCCTTTCCGCACGGCTTCGCTCCTCCTCATGCCCTCCCGCTCCGGCCGCGTTCGCGTTCGGTCTCCGGCGGCGACGCAGAGCGCCGAGATGACCAGCATCGACGGAAGCACTCCGTAGCGCGCGAGCCAGACGGCACGGAGCTGCGCGGGGGAGTGCGAGGCGTAGTCGTAGAGATCCAACGGGGTCGTGTACACGCCGGCGACGTAGGTGAGCACGGCCAGCAGGAGCGCGGCGCTGACGATGACACGCGCCGTCGATGAAGCGCCGCGGAGGAGGACGAGGAACGCTGCGCCGAACGCCGCGACGAGGAGCAGCGGCACGAGCTGCGCCGTGGTGGACAGCACGGGCCCGATGGCCCGCGTCGGGAGGACGATCGGCATGAGCGCGTTGATGACGAACCCGTACGGGTACGACAGAGGCTCGACGTGTCCGAACGCCGTCTGCTTGCGCGGCGAGAGGAGCACGCAGAGCAGCTGCGCGAGGACACCAGCCAGCGTCCCGCCGTAGACGATGCGACGCAGCCGACTCCTGGATCGCCAGAGCAGGAGCGGCAGCAGGAAGACGGCCTGCACCTCGGTGAGCGCCGCGACGAGGGCGAAGAGGGCGAGAAGCGCGGCGGTGGAGCGCCGCGTCGGCGTGTAGAGCAGCACCCAGAAGAGGGTCCACATCAGGATCGTGTGGATGTTGGCCGCATTGCCCAGCACTTCTCGCGCAGCGAGCGGTGCCAGCACCGTGCTCGCGCCGATGACGAGCGCCCAGCCCGATCCGACGTGCTGGCGGGAGACCATCCACACGATGCCTGCGCAGACACCGGCGACCAGGCTCGCGGCGCCGGACATGAACAGCGCATAGCCGTCCAGCGGCACCGCCATGACCGCCGTGTTCGCGAGCACACGGGGAAGGAGATGGAGGTATCCGCCGTACGGGGTGAAGAGGTCCCCCCAGCCGTGGAACATGGCGGACTGCACGAAGTTCCTGCCGTCCTCCGCCCAGAACGTGTCGCGGGCGACGGCGGGGAGCCGAAGCCAGGCGAGGCCGCCCAGGACGAGGGCGAGGAATGCTCCGATCGCGAGGGTGCGCCCCGTGCCGGACGGCCACGGCGACGTCCTCGGCGTCGAAGGGGAGAGATCGAGGAGTCGAGTCATGGTGTGATCGCCTCGGCCGCTTCGGATACCGGTGCGCTGGCCTGCGGCGCGCGCGAGGCGCGCGGGCGGTAGACGACGAGGGAATGGAAGAGGAACCTTGCGATGAAGGCGACGGCGAGGGTCAGCGCGGTCGCGAGCACACTGGAGAGGTGCACCCCGCTCACCAGGAGCGCGACGACCGGGATCCGCACGGCGGACTCGACGTTGTTGAACGCGAACGAGCGCCAGAATCTGCCCGCCAGGGTTGATGCCTCCGCACGCATGTCACGGAACACGGCGAGCTCGAAGAGGACGAAGTTGCCCAGGATCGTCGCTTCGGCGGCGACGATCGCGGCGAGCAGGTAGTCGATGCCGAGGGAGGTCATGGCCCAGACGATCGCGATGTTCGCGGCGGCCCCGAAGGCGCCGACGACGGCGAAGGACGACATCCTCCCGAACCGCAGAGCAGCCACCTGTGCGAGGAACTGCACTCCCTGACGGACGGTCGCCTTGGACTCTCCCGCGAAACGGGATGCGAAGACGAACGGCACCTCCGCGACTCGGTGCTGCCGCCGTACCAGCAGCTCGAGCAGGATCTTGAAGCCTCTCGGCCGCAGTTCGTCGAGGTCCAGCGTTGCGGTGTCGACGAGGAAGAACCCGGTCATCGGATCGGTGACCTCGCGCAGGCGCACGGGGAACATGGCACGAGTGATCGACGTGGACAGCCGGGAAACGAGGACCCTGCCGACGTCGGCCAGCCCGTCGGCGTCGCCTCCGTCGACGTATCTCGAAGCGACGACCACGTCCGCATCACCCCGTGCGTGGCGCTCCCAGAGGTCACGGAGCACCTCCGGCGGGTGCTGAAGGTCGCCGTCCATCACGATGCAGATGTTCGAGCGCGCATGACGGAGGCCTTCGACGACCGCGCCGCTGAGGCCACCGGTGGCGGCCGGACGTCGCCGGACACGCACGGACACGTGCGCCCAGGACGACGCGTCCGCGACGACCTCGGGGAGATCATCGGTGCCGTCGTCGACGAACAGGATCTCCGCATCGATGCCCTGGAGCGCGGAATCGGCTCGACGGATCAGCTCGACGGCGCTCTGGCCTTCGTTGTACGTGGGAACGATGATGCTCAACTGCATGCGGACCACCGGGACACTCTGTGCAAGGACATGGGGCCATCCCATCGGCCCGAGCGTTGCAGGAGTGTATGCCCGAATGCTTACGGTTTCGATACAGTGCGGCGAACAGCGGATGCACAGGCGCAGTCCTCACGGACCGTGGCGCGCACGGGCCGCCGAACGAGGCGAGGAGACCCGCGACCTCAGCGCACCCGACGGTCGTGCGCGAGGTCGAAGAGGTGCGACAGGACGGGGCCGGAGCGCAACCCGTTGTGCTCGTGCTCGCTGGTGACCCAGAGTTTCAGCTCCGGCATCAGGCCCGCGGTCTCGAGTGAGAACTCCAGCGGCACGTAGACATCGTTCACGTACACCGCGGCCGCGCCTCGTGCTCCTGACGCCGACACCGCTGCCGGGTCGTAGACCCGAGGCCACTCGTGCTCGGCGAGGGACAGCGCGACGTCCTTCCACGGGCGGAACGCCGGGACGCTGTCGGTCCACTCGCGCCGGATGTGCTCCCCGGTGAAGAGCGTGGGGTCGTCCACGAAGTCGTCGGGCATGGTGCGCTCCGCCGACCAGCGGGTCGCGTGCCCGCTCGCGTAGCTCGACTCGTGGAAGACGAAGTACAAGGGGTTGCGTCCGCCGAAGGGCAGGGACGCGGCGAGGTCGTAACGGAAGGCGGGGGAGCGGGGGTCGAGCTCGAGCAGCGACCAGAGCGTCTGCCATCCGTCGTTCGTGCCGAGCACCGAGCCGATGGAGCGCAGACGCGAGACCGACACGACCTCGCCGTCCGGCAGCGTCAGGCCGCCGTCCGCCGCGAGCGCGGTCAGCCGGCGCATCGTCTCGCGATGCTCCGGGAAGCGCCGGTAGTAGCGTTCGGAGGCATCGCGCATCTTGTCGTAGCAGAGTGCGTAGACGTCGTCCGGGTGGCGATCGAGCGGCGAGAGGCCGCCGGTGATGTAGACGCGGTCCAGGGAGTCCGCGAAGCGGGACAGGTAGGCGAGCGTCGTGAAGCCCCCGAACGACTGCCCGAGAAGGTTCCAGCGCGGGACGTCGAGGGAGGCGCGCAGTGCTTCCGCGTCCCGGACGATCGAGTCCGCGCGCAGGTGCGTCAGATACTCCGCCGCGGCTGCGGAGCCGCCCGCGAGCAGATCCTCGCCGACGGGCGTGGACCGCCCTGTTCCCCGTTGATCGAGCATCACGACGCGATACTCGGAGAGCGCGGTGTCCAGCCAGTACGGCGCCGAGGGGGAGTGGAAGGCGCGTGGCGCCTCGAACCCGGGCCCGCCCTGCAGGAACACCAAGTAGGGCAGGTGCTCGCCTCCCTCGCGGGCGATCACGGCGGCGAACACCTCGATGGTGCGCTGATCCGCGTCGTCGTCCCAGACGAGAGGAACGGCGAGGCGGTGCTCGGTGACGGTCAGGTCCTGCATACGACGGACGGCGGTGCTCATGTCACATCACGTTCCCGATGTAGGAGTACTTCACGAAGACCTCTGCCGCGATGCCGGACTCCTCCAGCACGCCCTGCAGCGCGTTCATCATGTAGTTCGAGTCCCAGCCCATGTAGAGATAGCGACCGCCGAGGTGGTCCCACTGGCCCTTCCAGGCCATCTCCTCGTACAGCGGCCCGCCCTGCCGGGCGCTGTAGGCGAGCGCGGCGGGTCGGTCGTCGGTCCAGGCTCGACGGAAGACGCGGTTGAAGAGGTGCTTGACGTCTTTGACCTCCCAGTGCTCGCCGCGGTACTCGACGTAGTCGAACTCACGGTCCCAGCCCGCCGGCCAGCCCCGGCGTCGGACGGCGTCGAGCACGGGCGTCAGCCCGTCGTCGTCGATCTCGGGAAGATCGGGCCGGGCCCAGACGCGCAGGAACGCCTCGGTGAGGTGCACCGTCCGCTCGGAGATGGAGGAGGTGCTCCACGCCGACACGTCGACGAGCGCGCGAGTGCCTGCCACCGTGCTCCGGGCGTAGGCGGTGTCGCGCTTGTCGGGGAAGGAGGCTCCGAAGGTGCGCTCGGCGAGCGGCTGCTCGAGCAGCGTGAGGTTGCCGAGTGTCGGCGCGAGTGCGCGATGGCTGTTCTGCTCGTCCTCGGAGAGGTCGTCCCAGCCCCGCGAGCCGTCGCCCGTCCAGGTGTCGGACGGCACCGCAGGGGCGATGTGGTCCACGTCGAAGCCCGCCACGTCTTCGACGTCGAGGAGACGCCCGAGCACGTATGCGGCGTGCGGCAGCTCCACGTACTTCAGCACGGCGCTGACCCTCTCGTCCGAGGGGGTGATCCGCGCGATCGCGCGCATGAGCGCGTCGGTGCCGGTACGGCGCGCGCGGCAGAGCCGGGCGATGAGGCGTTCGGTCGGCAGGCCGACGACGGCGCGCCGGAGCAGCAGGGTCTGCACCCACTCGAGCGTGCGGATCAGCTCATCGCGCGAGATCGCGCCTCGACGGTGGTCGTGATATGCGCTCATCACCAGCGGGTAGGCGGCCCGTCCGAAGGTGTTGACGAACGCGAGCTGGCGGCGGATGCCGCCGTCCTCCTCGCGGGACGGGTCCAGCAGGGTGCCGTAGATCTCCGCGTACTCCCGCCAGAGCGCGGCATCGGCGGTCAGTCGCTCGGCGCCGACGCGCGGGAACGACTGGCGGAAGGCGGCGTAGACGCCGTGCTCACCGGCGGCCGCGATCTCCCGTCCGGTCGTCATCACCATGAAGTGACGCCAGAAGGCTCCGATGGTCTCGCCCGTGGCTCGCTCGATCGGCAGCCAGTACCGCTGCTCGATCTCTTCCTGCTGAGCATGGGAGAGGCCCATCAGGATGTAGTTGTGGATGAGCTCATGGTCACGCAGCGGCTCACCGGTGGAATTGAGGCTCTCGAAGATCTGCTGAGCGTTCGCGGCGGCGCCGAGGGTGATCGACACATGCTCCAGCCGCTTGAGGCCGGCCCAGATCCGGGCAGCTTCGTCGGCGTGGACCTGGCTGCGGAAGAACGCGTAGTTGTCGTCGAAACGCGACTCCCGGTCGGCGTCGTCGCGCCTGTCGAGCACGACCGACTCGAAGAGGTCCGCCCACGCGTCATGGGGGCGCAGCTTCGTGCGGTCGGGGTCGCCGGGGCGCACCAGGACCCGTGCCAGTTCGGCCGCCATCGCAGGGTCCAGGTCACGCACCGCATGGTGCAGCGCGGCGACGAGCAGCATCAGCGTGGTGATCCGCTGCTGGCCGTCGATCAGGATGAGATCGGCGTCGACGTCCGAGGAATCCTCCGCAGACAGGATCGACCCGATGAAGTGGCGGTGAGAGGAGTCCTCCTCGGCGACGGCGCGGATGTCGGCGAGAAGACGTTCGCACCCGCCGATGTCCCAGCGGTACTGCCGCTGATACACCGGGACGACGATGGTCGTCGCGGGAAGCGAGAGCCATTCGATCGTGTTGACTGCGGTCGCTTCGACGTTGGTAGCCGTGGCCATGACTGGGTGTTGCCTCCGAGACGGCGAGAAGACGTGCCTCGCCGCATCGAGTCTATCCGCGGGTGATTTTCCACGGCTGCGCTCCTCGGCATGTCCCGAATCGGCTGTTAGGCTTACCTAAGTAGGGCCTGTAAAAACTTCGCTGGCCCCTTACGAAAGGACATGACTCGATCATGGGATACATCAAGTCCGCCGCCCTCGAGGACAAGGGATTCGTCATCCTGGACAGCTACAACCAGGAGCTCGACCCCAAGGAGTGGCTCGACGTCGAGTACAACGACTGGAAGTCTTCCGGTGACACCCGCTTCGCGCCGCTCGCGAGCGCGAAGGGCGAGATCGAGTGCAACGGCTTCTGGAACCACAAGCCGCCGCGCACCGACAAGGACGGCGTCTGGATCGACTCGCAGGTCGCCAAGGCCCCGAACCTCGCTCGTCGGGCGCAGGAGCCGGGGGCGAACGTCGGCCGCTGCCGCATCATCGAGCTGCAGCCCACGCCGTACGGCGAGTGCCTCTACAACCTGCACCAGGACGACAACAACCGGCTGAACCCCGACGGCACCGGCTGGGTGGTCCGCGGGTTCTTCAACCTCACCGACGACAAGGACAGCTACTTCGTCCTGCGTGAGAACCGCACCGACCCGAGCATCGAGTACCGCATCGCCCTGCCGGCGGGCGCGCAGCTGATCGTCGACACGCAGCGCCTGTGGCATGCGACGACGCACAACGGCACCGAGCCCCGCTACTGCCTGATCACGTCGTGGACCTCGGGCCCGGAGCTCGACGCCTACATCGAGAAGTACCACGGCACCGACCAGCACACCCAGGTCGAGGTCGCGCAGGACGTGCTCGAGGCCGGCTACGCCGAGCAGGCTCGTCGTGACGCCGCCCGCGCGGCCTACTACGCCGCCAAGGGTCTCCAGGAGAAGCAGGTGATGAGCGAGGCCTGAGCCTCCTCTGTCCCTGAGGGAGCCCCGTTCCCCGGAACGGGGCTCCCTCGTATTACACGCTTGTCATTCCGTCCGTTCTGGGCGATAATCGCCGTATAACCGCATAGTTCGCCACATCCGTGGTTCAGGTCGTAGGGGAAGACGTACCTGATGAAACGGAGAGATCATGGCGACGGGATACGCACGCGGAGTGGTGTACATCCACTCCGCACCTCGCGCGCTCTGCCCGCACCTCGAATGGGCGGTGGGACGCGCTATCGGTCGTGCCGTCAGCTTCGACTGGGACGACCAGCCGGTGCAGCAGGGCACTCGCCGTGCGGAGTTCTACTGGGAGGGAGTCGCCGGGACGGGCGCCGCCCTCGCGACGGCGATCCGCGGCTGGGAGCACCTGCGCTTCGAGATCACCGAGGATCCCACTCCGCGCAGCGACGGCGGACGCTGGCTGCACACGCCCGATCTGGGTATCCACTACGCCCAGACGGACGCGGCCGGCAACATCGTCGTCGGCGAAGACCGGATCCGCTATGCGATGGAGATCGCGGCGGGGAGCATCGAGGAGCTTCAGCGCGAGCTGGACGTCGCACTCGGCGCCGCCTGGGACGAGGAGCTCGAACCGTTCCGTCACGCGAGCGACGACGCCCGCGTGGTGTGGCTGCACAAGGTCGGCTGAGCGCCGCGTCGGACCATCGACATGAAGACCTGCGAGAGAGGCGCGAGTACCGGACTCCGGTGAATCATCCCGGATGCCGAGAAGGCGAATCTCTCGCATACGACAGGAGCCCCCGCGGGGAAGCGGGGGCTCCGTCTCGTCTACGGGAGGTCAGGCGTCGCGGAAGGCCACGACGGCGTTGTGCCCGCCGAACCCGAACGAGTTGCTGATCGCGAGCTGGGGACCGTCGCCGAGCGGCTGAGGCTCGCCGGAGAGCTTGAACGGCACGGCCGGATCCTGCTCGGTCATGTTGATCGTGGGCGGTGCGATGCGATCGCGCAGCGCCAGGATCGTGAACACGGCCTCGAGCGCGCCGGTGCCGCCGAGCAGATGCCCGGTGGACGCCTTGGTGGCGGACACGGGGATGTCGTCAATCCTGTCGCCGAAGACGCGCTTGAGCGCCTCGTACTCATTGGGGTCCCCGACCGGCGTCGACGTGGCGTGGGCGTTGATGTGCGTGACGTCATCCGGCTCCGCGCCGGCCTGTGCCAGCGCCTGCTCGACGGCGCGCGCCGCACCGGCGCCCTCCGGGTCGTTGCCGGTGATGTGGTAAGAGTCCGCCGTGACACCGCCGCCGACGAGATACGCGTAGATCTTCGCCCCGCGGGCCTTGGCGTGCTCCTCGGTCTCGAGCACCAGCGCGGCGCCGCCCTCGCCCATGACGAACCCGTCGCGGTCGATCGCACCGGGCCGCGATGCGCCCTCGGGGTCGTCGTTGCGACGGGAGAGGGCCTGTGCGGACGCGAACGACGCCATGGTGATCGGGTGGATCGCGGACTCCGCGCCGCCGGCGATGACGACGTCGGCGAGGCCGTCCTGGAGGTGCTCGTAGGCGTTCGCGATGGACTCGGTGCTCGAGGCGCAGGCGCTGACGACCGTGCGGGCGAACGCCTTCGCGCCGAAGTGCAGCGACAGGTTGCCGGCGCCGGCGTTCGGCATCAGCATCGGCACGGTCAGGGGCATCACCCGCCGTGGGCCCTTCTCGCGCAGGGTGTCCCAGGCATCGAGGAGCGTCCACACGCCGCCGATCCCGGTCGCCCAGTCGATTCCGAGGCGCTCGGGGGCGACGTCGGGCGACCCCGCGTCCTCCCACGCCTCCCGCGCCGCGATGAGCGCGAACTGCGTCGAGGGGTCGAGGCGCTTCGCCTCGTGGCGCGGCAGTACCTCCTCGGGGCGGACGGATGCCTCGGCGGCGAACTTCACGGGGATCTGGTACGTCTCGATCCACTCGTGGGGCAGCGTGTGCGCGCCGGGCATCCCGGCGAGCAGGTTCGCCCAGTTCTCCGGGGCGGTGCCGCCGAGAGCGGACGTGGCGCCGATGCCGGTGACGACGATGCGCTTGGTCATGGGGTGGTTCCTCCGAGGGTGGTTTGAGGACAGAGGATGCCACGCCCCGCGGGCGCGGGGGTGGCATCCGCAGGTCTTTACTCCTGGCCGGCGACGATGAAGCTGACCGCGTCGCCGACGGTCTTGAGGTTCTTGACCTCGTCGTCAGGAATGGTGACGCCGAACTTCTCCTCGGCGTTGACGACGATCGTCATCATCGAGATCGAGTCGATGTCGAGGTCGTCGGTGAACGACTTCTCCAGCGCGACCTCGGACGCGTCGATGCCGGTCTCGTCGGTGATCAGCTCAGCAAGGCCGGCAAGGACCTCGTCGTTGGTGAGAGCCATTTCTTTCCTCTTTCTTCGGGTGGTTTGGGAACCGTGCAACAGTCTAGGGAACGGGATGCCGTTCTCAGGGGAGGACGACGACCTGTGCGGCGTAGACGAGCCCGGCGCCGAAGCCGATCTGCAGCGCGAGCCCGCCCGACAGCTCCGGGTGCTCTGCGAGAAGGCGGTGGGTGGCCAGGGGGACGGAGGCCGCCGAGGTGTTCCCGGTGGTCTCGATGTCCCGACCGATCACGGTCGTCTCGGGCAGGCCGAGCTGCTTCGCGAACTCGTCGATGATCCGCATGTTGGCCTGATGGGGCACGAAAGCGGCGAGGTCCGAGGCCTCGATCCCCGCGACCTCGAGGGCACGACGCGCGACCTTCGCCATCTCCCAGACGGCCCAGCGGAAGACCTTGGGGCCCTCCTGCCGCAGCGTCGGCCACGGCGCCTTGCCGTCGCGGAACTCCGTCAGCGTGTGGTTCATCCCGACGGCCTCGGCGTTGCTGCCGTCGGAGCCCCAGACCACCGGGGAGATCGCCGGGGTGTCGCTGGGGCCGATCACCGCGGCGCCCGCACCGTCGGCGAGGAGGAACGAGATGCTCCGATCCGTGGGGTCGACGATGTCGGAGAGCTTCTCCGCGCCGATGACCAGCGCGTAGTGGGCGGCCCCCGCGCGGATCAGCGCGTCGGCCTGCGCGACCGCATAGGCGAAACCGGCGCAGGCGGCGTTGGAGTCGTAGGCCGCGGCGGGGTTCGCGCCGACGCGGTCTGCGACGATCGCCGCAGCCGACGGCGTCTGCTTCGGATTGCTGATCGTCGCCACGATCACGAGGTCGATCTGCGACGGGTCGACGCCCGACTTCTCGATGGCCTCCTTGCCGGCGATTGTGGAGAGGTCGATGGCATCGGTCTCGGGCACGGCACGCGTGCGGGTGACGATCCCGGTGCGCTGGCGGATCCACTCGTCGCTCGAGTCGATCGGGCCGATGAGGTCGTCGTTCGGCACCGAGACCTCGCCGCGCGCTGCGCCGTATGCGTAGATGCGGGTGTACTCGGGGCCCTTCGCCTGCGCGAGGATGCCGGTCATGCTGCGTCTCCGTTCAGCAGCGCAACCGCCGCATCGAGGTCTTCGGGGGTCTTCACGGCGACCGTCGGCACTCCGCGCAGGCCGCGCTTGGCGAGCCCCGTCAATGCCCCGGCCGGGGTCAGCTCGATGAGGCCGGTGATGCCGGCGTCGGCGAAGGCGGTCATGCACAGGTCCCAGCGCACCGGCGACGAGACCTGGTCGACCAGGTAGTCGAGCGCCGTGACGCCGGACTCGACGACGGAGCCGTCGCGGTTGGTCCAGAGAGTGATCCGAGGGTCGGCCGACGGCACGCCGCCGACCGCGTCGCGGAGCTGAGCCACGGCAGGAGCCATGAACGAGGTGTGGAAGGCGCCGGCGACCTGCAGCGGGATCACGCGGGTGCCGCGCAGCGGCTCCTCGGCGAGGATCGCGAGAGCGGAGAGCTCCCCGGCCGCGACGATCTGCCCGCCGCCGTTGAAGTTCGCGGGGGAGAGGCCGAGCTCTGCCAGCCGGGCGAGGACGGCCTCCTCGTCACCCCCCAGGACAGCGCTCATGCCGGTCGGGGTCTGCGCCGCCGCGTCCGCCATCGCACGTCCACGGATGCCGACGAGGCGCATCGAGTCCTTCGCGCTCACGACGCCCGCACCCACCAGAGCAGCGAGCTCGCCCACCGAGTGCCCGGCGATGCCGTCGGGGAAACGTCCGGACCGTTCGCGGAGCAGCTTGCCCGCGATGAGCGACGCGGCGACGATCAGCGGCTGCGCGATCCGGGTGTCCCGGATGGCGTCGGCGTCGGACTCGGTGCCGTGCCGGACGAGGTCGACCTCCGCCGCCTCGGAGTAGACGGCCAGCTGCTCGGCGACACCGTCGAACTCGAGCCAGGGGGAGAGGAAGCCGGGGGTCTGGGAGCCCTGTCCAGGGCAGGCGACGACGATCACCTGACTAGTCTGCCAACGATCCGGCGCAATCGGTGGATGAACTCTCACAACAATCGGCGTTTTGCTTGTACGAGATGTGCAACGGCTCGCGGGTGGGACTTAGCGGGCGGTCTGCGTGCGGCGCCCGAGAGGGCGGCGACGCACCGGTTCCGCGTTCCCGATGGAGCCGAGGATGAGAGCCGTCTGCAGGATGAGCGCCTCGCGCGGGCCCGTCGCATCCCAGCCGATCACCTCGCTCACGCGTTTGAGGCGGTATCGCACCGTGTTCGGGTGCACGAACAGCTCCCGCGCGGTGGCTTCGAGGGAGCGTCCGTTGTCGAGATAGCTCCACAGCGTGGTGACGAGGTCGGGGGAGTGCGCCTGCAGCGGTCGGTAGATGCGCTCGATGAGGGTCTGCTTGGCGAGGCCGTCGCCTGCGAGGGCACGCTCGGGGAGCAGGTCGTCTGCCTCCACGGGACGGGGGGCGCCGCGCCAGGCCCGGGCGACGGCGAAGCCCGCCAGCGCCGCACGGGCGCTCTGCCCGGCATCGACCAGTGCGGCGACCGGAGGGCCGAGCACGACGTATCCCGGCCCGAAAGAGGGCTCGAGGCGCTGGGCGATCTCGTCGAAGGGAAGCTCGTCGTCGCTCTCCTCGCGTCCGGGGAGCCGTGCCCGCCCGACGACGAGCACGAGCCGCGACCCCTGCATACCGACGAGCACGTCGACCGCGAGCTTCCGCGCCGTGCGGCGCACCTGATCGACGTCGAACTGGGGAGGGGTGGTGCCGACGATCACGCAGACCTCGCCGTGCCCATGCCAGCCGAGCGCCGCGATCCTGCTCGGCAGCTCCTCGTCGGCCTCGCCCGTGAGGATCGAGTCGACCACGAGCGCCTCGAGTCGGGCGTCCCACAGTCCGCGCGACTCCGCGGCCCGCGCGTAGACGTCCGCGGCGGCGAAGGCCACGTCGCGCGAGTAGAGCAGGATCGCCTCGCGGAGGTCGTTGTTCTTCCCCGCGACGCGCTCTTCCGTGACGTCGACGGTCACGCGGATGAGCTGGAGCGTCTGCTGCAGGCTCACGCTGCGGAGCAGCTCGCGGGGCGCGGCGGCGAAGATGTCGGCGGCGATCCAGGGGGTCGAGGTCGGGTCGTCGAACCACTGGATGAAAGAGGTGATGCCGGCCTGCGCCACCAGCCCGACGGCGGAGCGTCGGGCCGGCGGCATGTCGGCGTACCAGGGCAGCGAGTCCTCGAGCCGCTTGATCGTGGCCGTCGCGAGGTCGCCCGAGATGCGACGCAGCCAGGCGAGCGTTGCGGCCTTGTCAGCCGGCGATTGAGGAGTCGCTGTCACGCGGGGCTCAGCTCTCGCCGCCCGCGTTCCCGCTGGTGCCGGCGTTCACGTCGTGCAGGCGGTACTTCTCGATCGCCTGGGCGATGAGCCCGCGGTCGATCCGTCCATCGTCTGCGAGCGCCTGGAGGGCGCGCACGACCATGGAGGGGCCGTCGATCTTGAAGAAACGCCGAGCCGCGGCGCGGGTGTCCGAGAAGCCGAAGCCGTCGGCGCCGAGCGTGTAGAAGCGGTTCGGCACCCACGGGCGGATCTGATCCTGCACGGCGTGCATGAAGTCGCTCACCGCCACGACGGGGCCTTCGGCGCCCTGCAGCTTCTGCGTGAGATAGGCGGTGCGCGGCTCGGCCTCCGGATGCAGGAAGTTGTGCTCGTCGGCGGCGAGGCCGTCGCGGCGCAGTTCTGTCCACGATGTGACCGACCACACGTCGGCGTTCACGCCCCAGTCGTCACGCAGCAGCTGCTGGGCCTCGAGCGCCCACGGCACGCCGACGCCCGACGCGAAGAGCTGTGCCTTCGGTCCGTCGCCGGTGCCCTCGGAGATCCGGTGCAGACCGCGGACGATGCCGTCCACGTCGACGCCCTCGGGCTCGGCGGGCTGGACGAGGGGCTCGTTGTACACCGTGAGGTAGTACATGACGTTCGGGTCCTCGTGCTCCCCGCCGTACATGCGGTCGAGTCCGTCGCGCACGATGTGCGCGATCTCGTAACCGTACGCCGGGTCGTAGGAGACGGTCGCCGGGTTCGTCGCCGACAGCAGGTGCGAGTGTCCGTCGGCGTGCTGCAGACCCTCACCGGTGAGCGTGGTGCGCCCCGCGGTGGCCCCGATGATGAAGCCGCGCGCCATCTGGTCCCCGGCTGCCCACTGGGCGTCACCGGTGCGCTGGAACCCGAACATCGAATAGAAGATGTAGATCGGGATCAGCGGCTCCCCATGCGTGGCGTACGAGGTGCCGGCAGCGGTGAACGCCGCGAGCGCTCCGGCCTCGTTGATGCCGACGTGGACGATCTGCCCCTGCGGGCTCTCCTTGTACGCCAGCAGCAGCTCGCGGTCGACCGAGGTGTAGTGCTGCCCGTTCGGGTTGTAGATCTTCGCCGTCGGGAAGTACGCGTCCATGCCGAACGTGCGCGCCTCGTCGGGGATGATCGGCACGATCCGGTTGCCGAAGTCCTTCGACCTCAGCAGGTCCTTGAGCAGGCGGACGAACGCCATGGTGGTGGCGACCTCCTGCGTGCCGGAGCCCTTCTTGGGCAGCGCGTATGCGGAGTCGTCCGGGAGGGAGATCGGCACGTGCGTGGTGCGGCGCTCGGGCAGGAAGCCGCCGAGCGAGCGACGGCGCTCGAGCATGTACTGGATCGTCTCGTCCTGGGCGCCCGGGTTGTAGTACGGCGGCAGGTAGGGGTTCTCCTCGAGCTGCGCGTCCGTGATCGGGATCTGCATCGTGTCGCGGAAGGTCTTGAGGTTCTCCAGCGTCATCTTCTTCATCTGGTGGGTCGCGTTGCGGCCCTCGAAGTGCGGTCCGAGCCCGTAGCCCTTGACCGTCTTCGCGAGGATCACGGTCGGCTGGCCCTTGTGCTCCATCGCCGCCTTGTATGCGGCGTAGACCTTGCGGTAGTCGTGCCCACCGCGGCGAAGGTGCCAGATCTGGTCGTCGGTGTAGTCCTTCACCAGGGCGGCGGCGCGCTCGTCGCGTCCGAAGAAGTTCTCCCGGATGTAGGCGCCCGACTCGGCCTTGTACGTCTGGTAGTCGCCGTCCGGCGTGACGTTCATGATGTTCAGCAGGGCGTTGTCGGAGTCCCGGGCGAGCAGGTCGTCCCACTCCCGACCCCAGACGACCTTGATGACGTTCCAGCCCGCGCCGCGGAAGAACGACTCGAGCTCCTGGATGATCTTGCCGTTGCCGCGCACCGGCCCGTCGAGACGCTGCAGGTTGCAGTTGATGACGAAGGTGAGGTTGTCGAGGCCCTCGTTCGCCGCCACCTGGAGCTGTCCGCGGCTCTCGATCTCATCCATCTCGCCGTCGCCCAGGAAGGCCCAGACGTGCGAGTCGGAGGTGTCCTTGATCCCACGGTTCGCGAGGTACTTGTTGGACATCGCCTGGTAGATCGCGTTGATCGGGCCGAGGCCCATCGACACGGTCGGGAACTGCCAGTACTCCGGCATCAGGCGGGGGTGCGGGTAGGAGGGCAGCGCGTGCGGCGCGTGCGACTTCTCCTGCCGGAAGCCGTCGAGGTCGTCCTCGCTCAGGCGTCCCTCGAGGAAGGAACGGGCGTAGATGCCGGGGGAGGCGTGGCCCTGGATGAAGACCTGGTCGCCGCCGGTCTCGTGGTCCTGGCCGCGGAAGAAGTGGTTGAAGCCCACCTCGTACAGGGACGCGGCAGAGGCGTAGGTGGAGATGTGCCCGCCGACGCCGATGCCCGGGCGCTGCGCGCGGTGCACCGTGACCGCGGCGTTCCAGCGGATCCAGTGCCGGTAGCGGCGCTCGACCTCTTCCTCTCCCGGGAACTCCGGCTCGTTCTCCGGAGCGATGGTGTTGATGTAGTCGGTGGTGGGCACCATCGGCACGCCGAGGTGCAGATCCTTCGAGCGCTTGAGCAGGCTGAGCATGATCTCCCGCCCGCGGCCGTGGCCCTTGGCCTCGACAAGCTCATCGAGCGACTGCTGCCACTCGCCGGTCTCTTCCGGGTCGCTGTCGAGCGGCCCCTGCGAGTACGGATCCTGATCGTGAACGGTCACGGGGAACCTTTCGTCGTGATGGCAGATCATGCCAAAGGATTCGGGATGCCGCGTCGGGAGCCTTGTCGGCCCTGCACAACACGCACTGTGCTCAGCCTATCCCTGTTCCTCCGGCCGGGCGCACGTCGGGACCTTGCGCGTCGGGTGGATAGACTGCACTGTCGCGGGCCTTTAGCTCAGTTGGTTAGAGCATCTGGTTTACACCCAGAGGGTCGGGGGTTCGAGTCCCTCAGGGCCCACCCCGAACGAGGAGCTGCACCGTGTCAACGCCCGCATCTTCCGCGCGCTGCCCCTGCGGGAGCGGCGAGGTCTTCGGCTCCTGCTGCGGTCCGCTGATCGGAGGAGGGGCCGCGCCGACGGCGGAGCGGCTGATGCGCTCCCGGTTCACCGCCTTCTCGATCGGCGACGCCGCCTATCTGCTGAGCTCCTGGCACCCGTCGACGCGTCCTGCCGCGCTCGAGCTCGAGGAGGACGTCCGCTGGCTGTGGCTCGAGGTGCGGGAGACGGTCGCTGGCGGCCCCTTCGACCGCGAGGGCGTCGTCGCCTTCACCGCCGTGTACCGCGACGCCGGCGGTCGCGGGGAGCTGCGGGAGCGCAGCCGGTTCGTCCGCGACGACCGCACCTGGGCGTACGTCGACGGAGAGATCGGCTGAGCGAGGCGCTCGGCGCTCGGCTAGGTTGGGAACCGTGAACGCCACTCCCGAAGACCAGCGCGCACTGCTCGACCTCGCCGACCTCGACCGGCGGATCGCGCGGGCCCAGCACGCCGCGAAGAATCCGCCGCAGGCCGCCCGCGTCATCGAGCTGACAGCGCAGCGTCAGGAACAGCTCCGCGAGCTGACCGAGCTTTCGGGAGTCCGCGATGACCGTGCCGCGGAGCTCTCCCGTATCGAGTCGGACGTCGTCCTCGCCGAGCAGCGTCGCGCCCGTGATGCGGACCGGCTCCAGACGGTGACCAGCCCCAAGGACGCCGTCGCCCTGGAACAGGAGATCGCCGCGCTCGGCCAGCGCCTGAGCGCTCTCGAGGACATGCAGCTCGAGGCGATGGGCGCCGTCGAGGACGCAGAGGCCTCGGTCGCGACGCAGCAGGCGCTGATCGATGCCACGACGTCGGAGGGCGCCGACCTCAGCCGTCACGCGAAGGAGCACATCGCGCAGTCGACCGCAGAGGCCGAGCAACTCGGCCGCGACCGTGCCGCCGTCGCCGCGCAGATCCCCGATGCCCTGGTCTCCGACTACGACAGGCGGGCCGTGCGGATCTTCCCGGCCGCCGCGCTTCTCCGCGCCGGCACCTGCGAGGGGTGCCGGATGGTGCTCTCCGGCACCGACCTCACCGAGATCCGTCGCCAGCCGGCCGACGCACTGGTCTCCTGCCCCGAATGCGGCGGGATCCTCGTCCGCACCGAGGAGTCCGGTCTCTGAGAGGGCACCGGACTCCGGGGCTCACATCTCCTCGTGCGTCGCGGGATCGGCGCCGAAGAGACGGCCGTCCTTCCGGCCCAGGCCGGTGATCCTCTCGACCTCCTCCTCGGACAGGCCGAGGTCGTTCGCCGCGAGGTTCTCGCGCTGATGGCCCGGATCCGCGGCCTTCGGGATGGCGACGACCCCTCGCGCACGGTGCCAGGCGAGCACGACCTGCACGGGAGAGGCGCCGTGCGCCGCGGCGATGTCGATGATCGCCGGCTCCGTGAGCACCGCCTGCGCGCGTCCGATCGGACTCCACGCCTCCGTGAGGATGCCCTGCTCGCGGTGATAGGCGAGCGCGTCGATCTGCGGGAAGTGCGGGTGGAGCTCGATCTGGTTGACGACGGGCCGCACGCCCGTGGCATCCTCGATGCGCTCCAGATGCTCCGGCAGGAAGTTCGAGACGCCGATCTGGCGGACGACTCCGCGCTCACGGGCGTCGACGAGAGCCCGCCAGGCCTCCACATACCGGTCCTCACCGGGGTTCGGCCAGTGGATCAGGACGAGGTCGATGGCCTCGACGCCGAGCCGGAAACGGCTCTCCTCGATGGCGGTGCGGGCGCGCTCGGCGGCGTGGTGCCGTCCGGCGAGCTTCGTGGTCACGATCAGCTCGGCGGGATCGATCGCGGCGCCCGCGACGCCCCAGCCCACCGCCCCCTCGTTCTCGTAGTTGAACGCGGTGTCGATCAGCCGGTAGCCCTGCTCGATTCCGCTGCGCACGGCGTCGGCTCCGGATTCCCCGCGCAGGTTGTAGGTGCCGAGTCCCTGAGGCGGCAGGGCGAACCCGTTGTGGGCGGTGAAAGCGGAAAGCTCGGTCATGGCGACTCCCTCCGAAGGCTTCCTCCAGGCTAGCCCCGACGGTGCCGGGCAGGGGTGGTCCATGACGCCCGACTACGATGGGTGCAGTGAGCAGCAAGCCCAGCGCAGTCCTGTGGGACATGGACGGAACCCTCGTCGACACCGAGCCGTATTGGATGGCGGCGGAGACCGAGCTCGTCGGCTCGTTCGGAGGCACGTGGACGCATGACGACGCCCTGAAGCTCGTCGGCAGCGGCCTCCTCGACAGCGCGGCGATCCTGCAGGAAGTCGGGGTCGACATGGAGCGCCAGGCGATCGTCGACCACCTCACGGATGAGGTCGCGGGCAGGCTGCGCACGCTCGGCGTCCCCTTCAGGCCGGGCGCTCGCGAGCTGCTGGCCGACCTGCGCGCCGCCGGGATCCCGACGGCGCTCGTCACGATGTCGCTCCGCAGGATGGCGCTCAGCGTCGTGGAGCTGATCGACTTCCCGGCATTCGACCTCGTGGTCGCGGGCGACGACGTGTCGAGGCCGAAGCCGCATCCCGAGCCGTACCTGCACGCCGCGGGCCTTCTCGAGATCGACATCGCCGACGCCGTCGTGATCGAGGACTCCCGCACGGGCGTCGCCGCCGGCGTGGCGTCCGGAGCGGTGACCCTCGGCGTTCCGCACATCATCCCGCTCGACGGCCAGGGAGCACACGAACTCTGGCCGACGCTCGAGGGACGCTCCGCCACGGACCTCGTCGAGCTCCACTCCCGTCACACCTCGGAGGCCGTCCGATGAACGCTCAGCGCCCCAGCGGTCCTTTCCGCGAGGGGGACCGCGTGCAGCTCACCGGTCCCAAGGGGAAGCTGCACACCACGACACTCCGCGCCGACGGCGAGCTGCACACCCACCACGGCGTGCTGCGGCACTCCGACCTCATCGGGCAGCCGGATGGATCGGTGGTCACCAACAGCGCCGGACATGAGTACCTCGCGCTGCGGCCGCTCCTGCGCGACTTCGCGATGTCGATGCCCCGAGGCGCCGCGATCGTGTACCCGAAGGACGCCGCGCAGATCGTGATGCAGGCCGACATCTTCCCCGGGGCCACCGTCGTCGAGGCTGGAGTGGGCTCCGGCGCGCTCTCGCTCGCGCTCCTCCGCGCGATCGGCCAGGACGGCTCGCTCGTCTCGTTCGAGAGGCGGGAGGACTTCGCAGAGGTCGCCCGCGCGAACGTCGCGACCTTCTTCGGCGCGACGCCGCCGAGCTGGAACGTGATCGTCGGCGATCTCGCAGAGGAGCTGCCCGCGGCGTTCGAGCCGGCCACGGTCGACCGCGTGGTGCTCGACATGCTGGCGCCGTGGGAGTGCATGGACGTCGTCGCCGAGGCGCTGACACCCGGGGGAGTCGTGATCTGCTACATCGCCACGGCGACGCAGCTCTCCCGGGTCGCCGAGTACATCCGCGCGACGGGACTGTTCACCGACCCCGAGGCGTCCGAGACGATGGTGCGCGGATGGCACGTGGAGGGCCTCGCAGTGCGCCCCGACCACCGGATGGTCGCGCACACCGGGTTCCTCCTCACGGCCCGACGGCTCGCACCGGGGGCCGTGCCTCCCGAGGTCCGTCGTCGCGCGTCGAAGAGCAGCTACACCGATGAAGACGTCGAGCTGTGGACCCCCGGCGCCGTCGGCGACCGCGAGATCACGGACAAGAACCTCCGCAAGCGGGTCCGCGACGCGCAGAAGGCTGCAGACGGCGCGCGACTGGCCGCGTCGTCGCGCGAAGCCGACGGGGCGAGTGAATAGACTGGAGCGCGTGCGTAAGACGTCCGCTGCCCTCGCTGCCCTCGCCCTCACCGCTGTCGTGCTGACCGGATGCTCGGCCGCGCCGACATTCGCGGGTGCCTCCTGCGATCGAACGGATGCCGCGAACGGCATCGACCAGGCGGTGACGGTCAAGGGCGATCTGGGCGCCAAGCTCGACGTCAAGGTCGATGCGCCGACGAAGTCCGACAAGGTCTCCTTCCATGACGCGATCGTCGGCAAGGGGACCGTGGTCACCGAACCGGGCCAGGTTCTGCGGGCCAATCTGTCGGTCTACAGCGGCAAGTCCGGGGAGTACGTCGGGAGCACCGGTGACCGCCTCTGGACCACCGCCCTCCTCGAGCAGTCGTTCCCCGGCATCAAGAAGGCCCTCGCCTGCGTCACCGGTGGCAGCCGGGTCGTCGGGGCCGTTCCGGGGAAGGATCTCGGCGCCGCGATCGCGCAGGTCGGGCTCACGGAAGACGACACGATGGTCTTCGTGGCCGACGTCACCGGCACGATGCTGCCGCACGCGGACGGCTCTCCGGTGTTCAACGACGCCCGCGGTGTGCCGACCGTGGTCCGCGGTGAGGGCGGCCGACCGGGGATCATCATCCCGGATGCCGAACAGCCGACCAAGGAAGTCGTCCAGACCCTCATCGATGGCTCCGGTCAGGCTGTAGGCAGCGAGATGCCGGTCTTCGCGTACACCGCGGTGAACTGGGACACGCCCCGGGACGTCGCATCGTCGACGTGGGACACCGCTCCCGAGACCGACCTCACGAAGGTGCCCGAGGACGTGGCCAAGGCGATCACCGGGGCCAAGGTCGGATCGCAGCTGCTCGTCGTCACGCCCGGCGCCAAGGACAAGAGCGCCGTGGCCTACGTCGTCGACATCCTCGGAACGGTGCCCTCGGGGAAGTGATGGCGGCGCGGATCCCGGCCGAGGAGCGCCTGACGAATCTCGTCGTGGCGCTGATGGCCACGCAGATCGGCCTGACCAAGCAGCAGATCCTCGACAGCGTCTCCGGTTACCGTCAGCGCGCCGATGCCGGTGTGAAGCCGGACGCTCTCGAGAAGATGTTCGAACGCGACAAGGACGATCTGCGCGCCCTCGGGGTGCCGATCGAGACGATCGGCGATGCAGCGGATCCCAACGACTTCCGCGAAGCCCGTTATCGCATCCCCCAGGCGGAGTACGACCTGCCGAACGACATCGAGTTCACGCCTGCCGAGCTCGCCGTGCTGCGGCTCGCGGGCAGCGTGTGGAGCGCCGAGTCCGTCTCGGCCGACGCGCAGGCGGGTGTGCGGAAGATCCGTGCCCTCGGCATCGACGGTGACGAGCCGATCATCGGATTCGCACCGCGGGCGACGGCGAGCGACGCCTCGTTCGGCCGGCTGCAGGAAGGGATCGAACGCAGCCGCGTGGTGACGTTCGACTACCTGAAGCCGGGGGAGGACACCCCGACCCATCGCCGGGTGCAGCCGCTCACCCTGATCGACTACGAGGCACGCTGGCACGTCTACGGGATCGACATCGATGCGGACGGAGCCCGCACCTTCCTGCTGAGCAGGATCGTGTCGGACGTCAAGGTCACGTCCCGTGCCTTCGACCCCGCGCTGCGCGAGGGCGCGGCGGAGAGCGCGGCGGCCGGGCTGGCGGCCGTCGCCGCCGAGCACGTCGCCCTGCTCGAGGTCACTCCCGGAACCGAGGCCGCTCTGCGTCTCGGTCGGCGGGCGGAGCCGGAGACGCAGGGGATCCGCGTCCACTACGTCGACCGTCACATCCTCGCCGACGAGCTGGCGTCGTACGGGCCCGAGGTCCGTGTCGTCGAACCGGCTGATCTGCGCGACGCCGTGATCGCGCGCCTGCGCGGCGTCGTCGAGGCGCACCCGGAGGAGGGGACGGGATGAGCACCGCTCCGAAGAAGCCCCTGCTCGCCGCCGATCGCGTGCGGCTCTATCTCACGCTCGTGCCGTACCTGCTCGAACGGGGGCAGGTGTCGCTCGCCGAGGCAGCGTCCGAGTTCGGCGTCGGCACCGCCGAGATGCGCTCGATGGTCGAGAAGCTCACCGTCATCGGCCTTCCGGGCGAGAACGGGTTCTGGCAGCAGCCGCAGGAGATGTTCGACATCGACTGGGATCTGCTCGACCAGCAGGACATCATCGAGATCACCAACGACGTGGCGCTCCGTCGTGTGCCGCGGTTCACGGCGCGTGAGGCGTCCGCGCTCCTCGCCGGTCTCCAGCTCGTCGCCGCGGTTCCCGCGGTGTCCGAGTCGGGGCTGGTCGCGGGGCTCATCGCCAAACTCTCCCGCGGGGCGGTCGACGCCCCCGCTGACGTCGTGATCGCACCGCGCGAGGTCGGTGAAGTGCAGTCGGTCGTGTCGCGGGCGCTGCAGGACGGCGTGGCGGTCTCGTTCACCTACCGTGCTCCGGACGCCGAGCCGACCGTCCGCACCGTCGACCCGATGCAGATCCTGATCACGAACGGCCAGTGGTACCTGCAGGGCTGGTGCCACCTGCGCGAGGCGATGCGCACGTTCCACCTCGACCGGGTCAGCGAGCCGGCGCTGACCGACATCCCCATCACCCATCGCGAGGAGCGGATGCCCGACACCCTGGGCAAGGAGTCTCCGTCGGGCGAGGTGCTGATCAGGGTTCCGGCGCGGCTGGTGCGCATGCTCGGCGGCTTCTCCGTCGAGGTGGTCGAGGAGACCGACGAGACGGTGACCCTGAGGCTGGGCATCGCCGACCCGCGAGGGGTCAAACGGGTCGCGGCCCGGTTCGGGGGCGCCGTGGAGGTGATGGATCCCGGGATCGCGCGTTCGACCACGCGGGCGTGGGCACAGGCCGGACTCGACCTGTATTGTGCCCCGGACGGCACTCCGCTCGGTTAGACTGACAACGAGACAACCCTTTGTGAGGAGCAATCCATGGGCAATCTGTTCGCAGGACCACACCTGTGGATCATTCTGATCATCATTCTTCTTCTCTTCGGCGCGGCGAAGCTGCCGGCGCTGGCGAAGAGCCTCGGCCAGTCCGCTCGTGCCTTCAAGGGTGAGATGAAAGCGATGAAGGAAGACGACGTGACCCCGGAGGAGACCCCGGGCGCCACCGGCACCACGACGTCGAGCACTGCGGCCCCGGCGACCGAGCAGGACACACCGCCGCGTAGTTCCTAAGCCGTGACCGAGCTGGATTCCGCTCCGCAGGCGATGAGCAAGCGCGAGCGGCGGATGTCGCTCGGTGCGCACCTCAAAGAGCTGCGCAATCGGTTCCTGATCGCTGTGATCGGAATCGTCATCGGCATGGTGATCGCGTTCCTCGTCACCGAGCCGATCATCCATTTCATCACCGAGCCGATCCGCATCATCGACAAGCAGCGCGGAGACGACTTCGCGAAGCTGGTCTTCTCGGGCATCGGCACCGCTTTCAACCTGAGGCTACGCATCGCGTTCGCGATCGGGTTGCTGCTGTCCGCGCCGATCTGGCTGTGGCAGATCTGGGCGTTCATCATGCCCGGTCTGACTCGCAAGGAGATCAAGTACACGATCGCCTTCGTGTCGGCTGCGGTGCCGCTGTTCTTCGCAGGCGCCTACGTCGCCATCCTGGTGGCGCCGCACGTCATCCAGGTCATGTCGAACTTCGTGCCCGAAGGCGGCGTGAACTTCTTCGATGCGTCGAGCTACTACGACTTCATCTTCAAGTTCGTCATCGTGATCGGCATCTCCTTCGTGCTCCCGGTCTTCATGGTCGCCCTCAACCTCGCGGGAGTGATCAGCGGCAAGGCGATCGTGAAGGGATGGCGGATCGCCGTCATCGTCTCGGCGGTCTTCGCCGCGATCGCGACGCCGGCTGCGGACATCTTCTCGATGTTCATGCTCGGCGGCATCCTGATCGTGCTCTACATGGCGGCGGGACTGCTCTCCATGCTGTTCGACCGGCGCAAGAGGAAGCGCCAGCTCGCCGACGGCACGCTGTTCGAAGAATCGCCATGACGTCACCCGCCGACCGTTACGCTGCGGCGCACGGCCGTCGGGATCACCCGCAGACGGCGGAGTTCGCCGCCAGGCAGCGGTTCGAACTCGATCCGTTCCAGCTCGAGGCCTGTGGTGCCGTGGAACGGGGCAGCAGTGTGCTCGTCGCGGCGCCCACCGGGGCGGGCAAGACCATCGTCGGCGAGTTCGCGATCCACATGGCGATGCGCACGGCGGGGGAGAAGGCGTTCTACACGACGCCGATGAAGGCCCTGTCGAACCAGAAGTACCGTGAGCTGGTCGACGTCTACGGGGCCGACCAGGTGGGGCTGCTCACCGGCGACACGAACATCAACGGCGACGCGCGCGTCGTCGTGATGACCACCGAGGTCCTGCGGAACATGCTCTACGCGGAGTCGGGCGCCCTCCGCGGGCTTCGCTACGTCGTGATGGACGAGGTGCACTACCTGGCCGACCGCTTCCGCGGCCCGGTCTGGGAGGAGGTCATCCTGCACCTCCCGCCGTCGGTGCGGCTCATCGCCCTCAGCGCGACGGTGTCGAACGCCGAGGAGTTCGGGGACTGGCTCGACACCGTCCGCGGCGACACAGAGGTGATCGTGTCGGAGACGCGGCCCGTCCCTCTCGAACAGCACGTCCTGGTGCGAGACGACCTGCTGCCGCTGTTCGACGACCGCGCGGGCATCGCCACGGCGCAGGTGAACCAGGAGCTCATGCGGATCCGCTCCTTCACGGGATCCCGGTACGACGACAACCGGCGCGTCCAGAGCTACCGCAGCGATCGGCACGCCGGGCGGGAGGCGAAGCGCCCGCAGCGCGGAGGGAGGCGCCCGGTGCGCTCCTCGAACGTCCGTCGCATCGAGCGGATGGACCGGCCCGATGTGATCCGGCTGCTGGAGCACGCGAACCTGCTCCCCGCGGTGTTCTTCATCTTCAGCCGGGTCGGCTGCGATGCGGCGGTGCAGCAGGTGAGGAGGTCGGGGCTGCGCTTGACCAGTTCGGAGGAGCGCGCGGAGATCCGTGCGACGGTGGATGAGCTCACCCGGTCGCTCCAGGACGAGGATCTGGACGTGCTCGGCTTCTGGCAGTGGCGCGACGATCTCGAACGCGGAGTGGCCTCCCACCACGCCGGTCTGCTCCCGGCTTTCAAAGAGGTCGTCGAGGAGCTGTTCCAGCGGAAGCTCCTCAAAGCGGTGTTCGCGACCGAGACGCTCGCTCTCGGGATCAACATGCCGGCACGAACTGTCGTGCTCGAGAAGCTGGAGAAGTTCAACGGCGAGGCACGCGTCGCGATCACGTCGGGGGAGTACACCCAGCTCACCGGCCGAGCCGGCCGGCGGGGGATCGACGTCGAAGGCCATGCCGTCGTCCAGTGGACGGAGGGCATGGACCCGCAGGCCGTCGCCGCCCTCGCGTCCCGGCGCACCTACCCGCTCAACTCGAGCTTCCGACCGACCTACAACATGGCGGTGAACCTGATCGACCGCTTCGGCCGGCACCGGGCGCGGGAGATCCTCGAATCGTCCTTCGCGCAGTTCCAGGCCGATCGTGCCGTCGTCGGCCTGGCGCGCAAGGTCCGCGAGGCGGAGGCGTCGCTCGACGGCTATCTCACGTCGATGACCTGCGAGCACGGCGATTTCGCAGAGTACGCGGGCATTCGCCGTGAGCTGAGCGATCTCGAGAAGAAGCACCGCCAAGACGGGAACGCGCCGCGGCAGGCACGGGACAAGAGACTGAAGAAGATCCAGAGTCTCCGCACCAGGATGCAGCGGCATCCCTGCCACAATTGCCCGGATCGCGAGGCGCACGCGCGCTGGGCCGAACGCTACTGGAAGCTCAAACGGGACACCGACCGCGTCCGCAGACAGATCGAGACCCGGACGGGCAGCGTGGCGCGGATGTTCGACCGCGTCCTTGAAGTGCTCGAGACGGTCGGGTACGTCACCGGGGAGGGCAGCGATCTCGCCCTGACCGATGCAGGCCGCACGATGCGGCGCATCTACGGAGAGCGGGATCTGCTCGTCGCCGAGTCCCTCAGGCACGGCCTCTGGACTCCGTTGGACGCTCCGTCGCTGGCAGCGATGGCCTGCTGCCTCGTCTACGAGCCCCGCCGTGATGAGCAGAACGCGGGGGAGCGGGGGCTGCCGCGGGGCGCCTTCCGCATCGCCTACGAGAAGACCGCACAGCTCTGGGCGGAGCTCGACGATCTTGAGCACGACCATGGGCTCCCCGGCACCGAGCCGCTGGCTCCGGGTCTGGGAGCGGCGATGCACGCCTGGGCCCGCGGAGGCTCTCTCGACCGGGTGCTGATCGAGGCGGACATGGCGGCCGGTGACTTCGTTCGCTGGGCGAAGCAGACGATCGACCTGCTCGACCAGCTGTCGGTCACATCCTCGGACCCGGCGCTGGCGCGGACCGCGAGGCGGGCTCTCGACGGTGTGCGGCGCGGCATCGTCGCGTACTCGGGCGTGTAGGACGTGATGACGGAGAAGAACGCGCGGATCCGCCCGCGCCCGTTGCTGCCCCTCTGGCTCGCGGTCGTCCTCGCCGCCGCCTCCGGCGGCCTCATGAGGCTCTCGTTCCCGGCGCCGGCCGTGTGGGTGCTCGTCTTCCCCGCCCTCGCGCTCCTCTTCGTCGCATTGATCGGACGCCGGGTCGGTGGCGCTCTGCTCGTGGGTCTGATCTACGGTGTGGTGTTCTTCGCGCTGCTCGTCGCCTGGACGGCGCGGTACCTCGGGCCGATCCCGTGGTCGGCGCTCTCCGCGCTCGAGGCGATGCTCACGGCGATCGCGCTGATCCCGATCGCCTTGGCCTACCGATGGATCCCGCGGGCGCTTCCACGGGCGCGGACCATCGTGCTTCCGCTGGTCGTCGGCGCCCTCTGGACCGGACAGGAGATCTTCCTCGGGTCATGGCCGTACGGGGGATTCCCCTGGGCGCGGCTGGGCATGACCCAGTCGGAGAGCCCGCTCGCTCCGGTCGCGTCGTGGACGGGCGTGAGCGGTCTGAGCTTCGTGATGGTCGTGTGCGTCGCACTCGTCATCGAGCTGGTGCGCGATCGTGCCTGGCGCCGGCCGCTCCGGATCGCTGCGCCGGTCGTGCTGATCGCGGCGATGCTCCTCCTGCCGCAGTTCCCCACTGCTGCGTCGGGGGAGATGCGGATCGGCGCCGTGCAGGGAAACGGGCCGACCGGATACTTCGACGAACGCAAGGAGTACGCCGTCATCGACGCGCAGCTCGAGGCGACGGCCCCCCTCGTCGACGATGATCTCGACCTCGTGGTCTGGCCGGAGGGCTCGGTCGACTACGATCCGTTCCAGGATGCGGCGACTGCACGAATGCTCACACGGGTCGTGAATCGCATCGGGGCGCCCCTGCTCCTGGACGCGGCCACCCAGCGCGGTGACGACATCTTCAACACCTCGATGCTCTGGACCGCGGAAGGCACAGCCGACCAGTTGCACGACAAGAGGCACCCCGTGCCGTTCGGAGAGTACGTTCCGGACCGCGCCTTCTACAATGCGATCGCGCCCGACCTCATCGGGCTGCTGCAGCGCGAGTACACCCCGGGCGCCAATCCGCCGTTGATGAAGGTCGGCGATGTGCGGATCGGTCTCGCGATCTGCTTCGACGTGATCTACGACGAAGTGCTCCGCGAGGGAGTCGCCGGCGGGGCACAGCTGCTGGTGTTCCAGACGAACAACGCCGACTTCCGGGGCACCGACGAGAACCTCCAGCAGCTCGCCTTCGCACGGATGCGGGCGATCGAGGCGGGGCGGAGCGTCGTCAACATCTCGACCGTCGGCACCAGCCAGATCATCCGCCCAGACGGGTCGACGCAGTCGTCGCTGAACGCAGATGAGGCCGGAGCGCTGCGCGACGATGTCGCACTGCGTTCCGGCCTCACGGCGGGGATCCTACTGGGCCCGTGGATCCAGCAGCTGCTGCTGTGGGGCGGGCTGGCGACGCTCGCGGTCAGCGGGCTGCGGACACGGCGTCGCCGCTGATCAGGCGCCGATCTTCTGGCGCGTGGGGTCGTCACCGGCGCCGCGGCGGGCCCGGACGTACGCGAGACGCTCCTCCAGGAGCTCCTCGAGCTCGGCGCGGCTGCGGCGCTCGAGCAGCATGTCCCAGTGCGTGCGCGCGGCCTTCTCGTCGTCGGCGTCCACCGAGACGGACTTGCCGTCGACCTGGAGCACGGCCTCTGCTCCGCAGGAGCGGCACTCCCAGGTCTGCGGCGGCTCGGCGTCGGCCGAGAACATGAGTGTGGTCTCGTGTCCGCATGCCGCGCACGCGTACGTGGTGGCACGGCGCTCCATGAAGACGACGCCCTCTTCGCTCTGCAGGCTCTGGGCGCCGAGTCGGATGCCGCGAAGGCTGCGATCTGCCATTGTGTGGTCCTCTCGTCGCTGTCAGGTATAACGTCGCAGCCTGTGCGCTTCATCCACAGAGCGGCGTTCTCCAAGGGATTCACAGTGGAATCCCAGCGGTTCCATCAGGAGGGCGAGAGGGCCCGGAGAGCGATGTCGCAGCGGTCGCTGACGATGCCGTCGGCCCCGCGGAAGACGAGCCGACGCATCTCCTCCGGCTCGTTGATCGTCCAGATGTGTATCTCCACGCCGTGACGATGGGCGGCGCGGAGAAGAGCGGGAGTGAAGACCGTCACCGCGCCGAGACGCTCCGGGATCTGGAGGGCGTCGATGTCGCGCAGCACGCGATCCGTCGGGAGGCGCAGGGCGGAGAGGGCGCGGAGAGCGGCGATCGTCGTCTGCCCGCCCGAGGCGGCGGGGCGGATCCGGGCTCCTGCAGCCAGCGCGGAGGCGATGGCCGTCCTGCGGCGGCGATCGGAGAAGCTCGTGAGCAGCACGCGGGGCGCGTGCCGGGAGACGATCCTGCCGAGGGGCTCCGCTGCCTTCTCCGACTTCACGTCGATGTTGAACCTCGTGTCGGGGAACGCGTCGAGCGCCTCCTCGACGGTGAGGAGCCCGCCATGGTCGGCGAAGAGGCGCACGAGCTCGGACGTCGGCACCGCTGCGACCGGGCGGGGATCCCCGGCGAGACGCTGGAGCGTCTCATCGTGGAACAGCACCACGTCTCCGTCCGCGGTGGTCCGGCAGTCGGTCTCGATGTACTCCGCCCCGGCGGCGTGCGCGGCGGCGAACGCCGCCGCGGTGTTGTCCCACACGGACGAATCCTCGCCCTCCGCGGGGATCAGACCGCGGTGGGCGAGGACTCGGGGGTGCCGGGTGCCGGCGAAGTACGGGTGCGTCACGCGCCCGGGGCCGGCGGAGTGGCGCCGCCGCCCGGCTTCGGCGTGAACGCGCTTCCGATGCCCTTGAGCGCTTCCGTCAGCTCGCTGGGGATGATCCAGAGCTTGCTCGACTGGCTCTCGCTGATCTTCGGGAGCATCTGCAGGTACTGGTAGGCGAGGAGCTTGTCATCGGGCTGACCCTGGTGGATCGCGTTGAAGACGTTCTGGATGGCCTCTGCCTCACCCTGGGCGCGGAGCACCGCAGCCTGTTTGTCACCCTCTGCTCGGAGGATCTCCGCCTGGCGGCGACCTTCAGCCTCGAGGATCTGGGACTGCTTGGAGCCCTCTGCGGTGAGGATCGCGGCGCGACGGTCACGCTCCGCACGCATCTGCTTCTCCATCGAGTCCTGGATGGAGACCGGCGGATCGATCGCCTTCAGCTCGACGCGCGAGACGCGGATGCCCCACTTGCCGGTCGCCTCGTCGAGGACCACGCGCAGCTGTCCGTTGATCTCGTCGCGGCTGGTCAGCGCCTCCTCGAGGTTCAGGCCGCCGACCACGTTGCGGAGCGTGGTGGTCGTCAGCTGCTCGACGGCACCGAGGTAGTTGGCGATCTCATACGTCGCGGCACGGGCGTCGGTGACCTGGAAGTAGACGACGGTGTCGATCGAGACGACCAGGTTGTCCTCGGTGATCACCGGCTGCGGCGGGAACGATACGACCTGCTCGCGCATGTCGATCAGCGGCCGGAGTCTGTCGATGAACGGCACCAGCAGGTTCAGCCCGGGGGAGAGCGTCTTGTGGTAGCGCCCGAGGCGCTCGACGATGCCGGCGGTGGCCTGGGGGATGATCCGGATGGACCGTGCGAGGGTCACCACCACGAAGATGATGACCGCTATCGCGAGGATCCATCCGATCGCGGTAGGGATGAACGAGGCGTCGTCCACGGGACTGCTCCTATTCGTTTGCGGTTCTGACCACGGCGGTGGCGCCGCTGATCTCGGTGACGGTGATCTTCGCACCCTGCGGGATCGGCGTGTCCGTCGCACTGCGGGCGGTCCAGGTGTCGCCGTTGCTGAGCTTCGCCTGACCGCTGATCCGCGTGATGTCGGACAGCGCCGTGCCCGGGAGGCCGAGCAGGGCATCGACGTTGGACTTCGTCGGGTCCTCACCGCGACGCAGCCGCCGCAGCAGCGGAGGACGGAGGAAGAGGATGAAGAGGGCGGCCGCCGCGGCGGCGATGATCACCTGCGCCCAGACGGGCAGGCCGACGAGATCGGCGATGAGCCCCACGCCGCTGCCGAAGGAGAGCATGAGGAAGGTGAAGTCGAGGGTGAGCATCTCGATGACGAGGAAGAGGGCGATCAGGATCAGCCAGCCGATCCACGCCCATTGCTCGATCATCTGGATCATCGTCGAGAAATCGCTCATAGCTCCTCCTGCGGTCAACCTATCATGGGCCGCTCACGTGCCGAGGGTCGCCCGCGATAGGGTGTCAGAGATCGCTCGAACGGCGATTTTCCGAGCATCACAAGGAGTCAGAGTGACCGACGTTCTCCCCACCGGATCCCTCGCAGGAAAGGTGGCGCTGGTCACCGGGTCCTCTCGCGGCATCGGCGCCGACACCGTGCGCTACTTCGCCGAGGCGGGTGCCGACGTCGTGATCAATTTCCGCAACAAGGCTCCGCGCGCCGAGAAGCTGGCGAACGAGCTCCGCGCTCTCGGACGTCGTGCGCTCGTCGTCGGCGCGGACCTGACCGACCCCGAGTCTGTGGCCGAGATGTTCGCCAAGGTGAAGGACGAGTTCGGGGGACTCGACATCCTCGTCCTCAATGCGTCGGGCGGCATGGAGTCCGGCATGGCGGAGGACTACGCCCTCACGCTCAACCGCGACGCCCAGCTCGACGTCCTGGCGCAGGCTCGTCCCCTTCTGAACCGGGCCTCTCGCGTCGTGTTCGTCACGAGCCACCAGGCGCACTTCATCCGCACCACCCCCACGATGCCCGAGTACGAGGCGGTCGCCACCTCCAAGCGCGCGGGGGAGGACGCCCTGCGCGAGCTGATCCCCGGCCTCGCCGCTGACGGCATCGGGTTCACCGTCGTCTCCGGCGACATGATCGAGGGCACCATCACCGCGACGCTGCTCGAGCGCGCGAACCCGGGCGCGATCGCGACCCGACGGGAGTCGGCGGGCAAGCTCTACAACGTCTCGGAGTTCGCCGCCGAGGTGGCCCGGGCGGCGCTGGACCCGGTGCCCGCGGACAACACCCGTCTGGTGGGGGACACCTCGGGCTTCGTCGCGGAGTGATCCGCCGCCTCAAAAGGTGAGGGCCCCCTCCGTTCGGAGGGGGCCCTCACCTTTTGAGGCGGCGGGGCTCAGGCCTCGCCGTTGATGACCGCGGAGACCTTCTTCGCACCCCGCGCGAAGGTGATCGCGCGAATGATCTGCACGACGCCCATCACGACGAGTGAGATCGCCAGGACAAGCCAGAAGATCGGCGCGGCGGCCAGTCCCATCGACAGCACCAGGATGCCGGCCACGATGCTGAGCAGCGCGTAGAGCAGGGACCACACGCGCGTCGCGTCCTGTCCGAGCAGCGTGAGCGAGACGACGCCTTCGAAGATCCACGAGACACCGATGAACACCACGGTGACGAGCGCGAACGCCGCGGTCGCCGCAGGCAGGTTCACGAAGGCGACGATGCCCGCGACGATGTAGAGAAGGCCGAGGAGGACGTGCCCGACCCGCGCCCAGCCGTTCTTCGCGGCGCCGAAGAGACCGATCGCGACGTAGAAGATGCCGCCGATGATGAGGTAGGTGGCGATGATCGCCGTCATCGCGAACGCGGCCTTGAGCGGCCAGATGAGCATCACCAGTCCGGCGAGGAGCGCCAGCACACCGGTGATCGCGAGGAAGATCCGCACGGAGCGGCCGAGGCTCTTGGCTTCGGAGATGACTTCGGACATGAGCGCATCCTTTCTGAAAAACTGCTGTGAGATGCCTATCAGAGTAGTCCTCGCCCCGCCGAATGGCACCGGCACATGGCGCGTGTCCGCTGTCCGTGCGACGATCTATGAGTGCACGCGCAGCCCCTCGACCAGAGCCGTCTGAGCGAGCTGGCCATCCTTCGGAGGGTGCGGGACCGCATCGATCGCGAATATGCGCAGCCGCTCGACGTCGAGGCCCTCGCGCGCGGAGTGCACATGTCGGCGGGGCACCTCAGCAGACGCTTCAAGCAGGTCTACGGCGAAGCGCCCTATTCCTATCTGATGACCCGCCGGATCGAGCGCGCCATGGCGTTGCTCCGCCGCGGCGACCTCAGCGTCACGGACGTCTGCTTCGCCGTGGGGTGCTCCTCCCTCGGCACCTTCAGCACCCGGTTCACCGAGCTGGTGGGCGTGCCCCCGAGCGTCTATCGGGAGCGTGCGGCCGACTCCTCCGGCATCCCGTCCTGCCACGCGAAGCAGGTCACGAGACCGATCAGGAATCAAGAAGCACCGCGTGCCGGGGCGCACCTAGCCTGAAGCCATGAACATCACCATCCATTACGCGTTCCTCCCTCACACCGATGCCGACGCGGCGCTCCGCTTCTATCGCGACGCACTCGGCTTCGAGGTGCGCAACGACGTCGGGTACGACGGCCTGCGCTGGCTCACGGTCGGCCCGGTCGGACAGCCGCAGACCTCGATCGTGCTCCATCCGCCGGCAACCGATCCCGGTATCACCGAGGCCGAGCGTCAGACGATCCTCGACCTGATCGCCAAGGGGAGCTACACAGCGATCACGCTGGCGTCGGACGACGTCGACACCCTGTTCGAACAGCTCGTCGCCGCCGGCGCCGAGGTCGTGCAGGAGCCCGCCGATCAGCCCTACGGCGTGCGGGACTGCGCCTTCCGCGATCCGGCGGGCAACCTCATCCGCATCAATCAGGCAGGCTGACGAACGACGTCGGCGAGCAGAGAGGAACCTTCGCAGGTGACAGAGCAGCATCAGGCGGACAGCCATGACCAGATCCGGGTCGAGGGCGCACGAGAGAACAACCTGAAGGACGTTAGCGTCGTCATCCCGAAGCGCCGGCTGTCCGTCTTCACTGGGGTCTCCGGGTCGGGGAAGAGCTCGCTCGTGTTCGACACGATCGCGGCCGAGTCGCGGCGCATGATCGACGAGACCTACAGCGCCTTCGTGCAGGGCTTCATGCCCTCCGTGCCGCGTCCCGACGTGGACGTGCTGGAAGGGCTCACCACAGCGATCATCGTCGACCAGGAACGGCTCGGCGCGAACCCGAGATCGACGGTCGGAACGGTCACCGACGCCAACGCGATGCTGCGGATCCTGTTCTCCAAGCTGGGCTCTCCGTACATCGGCGGGCCGACCGCCTTCTCGTTCAACATCCCCACCCAGAAGGCCAGCGGCGTGATGACGTCCGCCTCGGGGGAGAAGAAGATCGTCAAGGACGCCGTCTACCTCGGCGGGATGTGCCCGCGCTGTGAGGGCCGCGGCACGGTGTCCGACGTGGATCTGACGCAGGTCGTCGACGAGGCGCTTTCACTCAACGACGGCGCGATCCTCGTGCCGGGGTACACCGCCGACGGATGGATGGTGCGGGCGTTCGCGGAGTCGGGCTTCTATCCGGCGGACGTCCCGATCGCCTCGTTCTCCGAGAGGCAGCGCCACATGTTCCTCTACGGCGAGGTGACGAAGGTCAAGATCGGCGGCGTCAACATCACCTATGAGGGGCTGATCCCGAAGATCACCAAGTCGATGCTCTCGAAGGATCTCGACGCCCTGCAGCCGCACATCCGGCGGTTCGTCGAACGGGCCGCCGCGTTCACCGTGTGCCCGGAGTGCGAGGGGACCCGGCTGACGGAGGGAGCGCGCTCGTCGAAGATCGACGGCGTGAGCATCGCCGATGCCTGCCGGATGCAGGTCACGGACCTGGCCGCCTGGGTGGCGGGGCTCGACAAGCCCGGCGCGGGACCGCTGCTCGCGGCACTCGGCGCCAACCTGCAGGCGTTCGTCACGCTCGGGCTCGGCTATCTGAGCCTCGACCGCCCCAGCGGCACGCTGTCCGGGGGAGAGGCCCAGCGGATCAAGCTGCTCCGCCACCTCGGCTCGTCGCTCACCGATGTCACCTACGTCTTCGACGAACCGACGGTCGGGCTGCACCCCCATGACATCGAGCGGATGAACACCCTGCTCCTTCAGCTGCGGGACAAGGGCAACACGGTCCTGGTCGTCGAGCACAAGCCCGAGACGATCGCCATCGCCGACCATGTCGTCGACCTCGGTCCTGGCGCGGGCAGTGCCGGGGGACGGATCTGCTTCGAGGGGAGCGTGGAAGGCCTGCGCGCCAGCGGCACACTGACGGGTCGGCACCTCGACGATCGAGCCGCGGTGAAGCAGGACGTCCGCACCGGCGTCGGCGCGATCGAGGTCCGCGGTGCGGACGAGAACAACCTGCAGAACGTCGACGTCGACATCCCGCGCGGCGTGCTGACCGTGGTGACGGGCGTCGCCGGCTCGGGGAAGAGCTCGCTCATCCACGGGTCGGTCGTCGGTCGGGAGGGCGTCGTCTCCGTCGATCAGGGAGCGATCAAGGGCTCCCGGCGCAGCAACCCCGCGACCTACACGGGGATGCTGGAACCGATCCGCAAAGCCTTCGCGAAGGCGAACGGCGTGAAGCCTGCGCTGTTCAGCGCCAACTCCGAAGGCGCGTGCCCGTCGTGCAAGGGCTCCGGCGTCATCGTGACCGAGCTCGGCTTCATGGACACGGTCGAGACACCTTGCGAGGATTGCGGAGGAAAGCGCTTCCAGGCCGGCGTGCTGGAGTACAAGCTCGGCGGCAAGGACATCGTCGAGGTCTTCGAGATGCCTGTCTCGGAAGCCCGGACGTTCTTCGGCGAAGGGGAGGCCAAGATCCCGGCGGTGGTGACCGTGCTCGATCGTCTCGCCGACGTCGGCCTCGGGTATCTCGCGCTCGGGCAGCCGCTGTCCACCCTCTCGGGAGGCGAGCGGCAACGGATCAAGCTCGCCACGCAGATGGCCGACGGGGGAGAGGTGTACGTGCTCGACGAGCCCACGACCGGTCTCCATCTCGCGGACGTCGAGAACCTCCTCGGGCTGCTCGACAGGCTGGTCGACTCCGGCAAGACCGTCGTCGTGATCGAGCATCATCAGGCGGTCATGGCGCACGCCGACTGGATCGTCGATCTCGGCCCTGGCGCCGGGCACGATGGCGGAAGGGTCGTGTTCGAGGGCACGCCCCAGGCCCTGGTGGCGGAGCGCTTGACGCTCACCGGCCGGCATCTGGCCGACTACATCGGAGCGTGAGGACCCATGGCGTCTCTGAGGATCTCCGCGCGCAACGCGCGGTTCCAGCTCATCGAAGCGCTGGTGCACAACCGCAATCGCCGCCTGCGGGAGAGGCGTCTGGTCGTGCAGGGCGTCCGCCCGATCTCCCAGGCGATCGGGCACGGATGGAAGGTCGAGACGGCGATCTTCGACGCCGAGCGTCCTCTCTCGTCCTGGGCGAACGATGTCGTCCGGCAGGCTCCCGAGTCGATCGCGATGAGCCCGGAGCTGCTGGCTGAGATCTCCGGCAAGGAGGACGGCGTGGCGGAGGTCGTGGTGATCGTACGGATGCCGGAGGACGACTTCGCACGCATCCCGGTGCCCGACGACTTCCTCGGCGTCGTCTTCGACCGTCCGACGCAGCCCGGCAACGTCGGTGCGATCCTCCGCTCGCTCGATGCGTTCGGGGGAGACGGGCTGGTCGTCACCGGCCATGCCGCCGATGCCTATGATCCGAAGTCGGTGCGCGCCTCGACGGGCTCTCTGTTCGCCGTGCCTCTGGTGCGCGCCGCCTCGCAGCGGCCGGTGCTGGACTGGGTGGAGCGGGTGCGGTCCGGCGGGCATCCGATGACGATCGTCGCGACCGACGAACACGGGGATGTCGACGTGTGGGACCACGACTTCACTGCGCCGTCCCTCATCCTCATCGGCAACGAGACGGCCGGGCTCACGAAAGGGTGGCGCGATGCGGCCGACGTCACGGTGAGAGTGCCGATGCGGGGATCGGCGAGCTCGCTCAACGCCTCGAACGCCGCCGTGCTGATGCTGTACGAGGCAGCGCGTCAGCGCGCCATGGGCGAGGCCGCCCAGTAGCATCACGTCATGCCGCCACGCGATCAGCAGGACATCGACGCCGGGATCCAGAGGTATTACGGCGACGTGTTCGACGAGAGCGCGAGGCTGACCACGAGGTCGGCGCAGGGACCGCTCGAGTTCCTCCGTACCCAGGAGATCATCCGAGCGCACATCCCCGCCGGTCGGATCGCGGACATCGGCGGCGGCACCGGTGTCCATGCGGCGGCGCTCTCGAGGGACGGTTATGGGGTCGAGCTCGTCGAGCCGGTCCCGCGCCACGTCGAGGCTGCACGAGCCGCAGGGGTTTCCGCACGTCTCGGCGACGCGCGGAAACTGCCGTTCGCGGATACGTCCTTCGACGGCGCGCTCCTGCTCGGCCCGCTCTACCATCTGACGTCTGCAGAGGATCGGCTGCTCGCGCTCCGTGAGGCCTTTCGGATCCTGCATCCGGGAGGAGTCGTGCTCGCCGCCGGACTCTCGCGATATATCGCGTTTGGCGCGATGTCCTTGGGGGAGAGCATCCCTGATCCGCTGCCACCCGAGTGGGGAGAGTTGATCTCCACGGGGACTCCGACCGGCACGCTGAGGTTCCCGGCGGGGCATTTCCACACTGCGGAAGAGCTCGGCGAGGAGCTGGAGCGCGCGGGGTTCGAACTGCTGGAGGTCGCCGGCGTCGAAGGGCCGGCGGGACTGTTCCTGGAGACCGCCGCGGACCTCGACGTCGATCTGAGGGATGCGGCGCTCATGCTCGCGCGTGCAGCGTCATGCGTTCCCGGCATCAGAGATCAGAGTGCGCATCTCGTCGCGATCGGGCGCCGTCCCGCCTGAACCGGCATGAGTACGGGATAACCGATAATGCACATTATGTCAGATCATGTGAGCACCATACGCATGACCTGCAGATAGTCCTCCCCGATACGGCGACGCCGTGATGGAGCCGGTTTGTTCGCAAGCGGTCGAGCCCGCTCGACGGCTGGGGGCAGGACGCCGACGGCGACGAGACACCCACCGACGGTGGTGATCATCCGGGCGAATAGTCCTCAACTTTGATACGCCGAATATGCCGTCGAAGATGGCCGGTTCTCGTTGGATGCGAATGCGACACCGGGCACGACTCCCCTGGTTCGGGCCGGAACAGCTCGGAACCGGGACCTCTCCCCTGCCCAGTTCTCGCAGGTCTCGGCTGCGTCTGGATAATGCCCGGACGACGGTAGGTGTCCACCGCCCCTTCGCGCCCCGCCAGAGGGCACGTCATCCCGGGACCGTCACCATGGAGCGTCGAGGGTGAGGACGTCGCCGGAGCGAGGTGAGTCCGGGGTGAACTTGCTTCCCCTGTTCACGGGGGTGCAATACCGTTCACCAGGGCGTCCGACCAAGGCGTCCGAATACACCTGAAAACGACCTTCTCGGTCGAGAAGATAAATGAAAGGAGATGTCAATGAAGAGGTTCACGAAGTCCATCAAGGGGCGCGTCATTCTCGTTGCATCCGGGGCGGCGACGCTTGCTGCCTCGCTGACCGGCTGCGGCATCAGCGGCGGCGTCACCTGGTGAATCCATGTCAGCGAGGCGGCGTGATTCCGGCACTGTGACGTCCGCAGTATTTCTGCCATAACGCGGTCTCCTGACAAAGGGTGTGCGGTCGGGCCAGCCGATCGCACACCCGGTGATACACGCGGCTTCGCGCGTGAAATGAATGTCGAAGGCGGAGGAAGAAGAATGCGACCGCTCATCAAGGCGAGTGTCGACAGTCGTGCACTCGTCGCATTGATCACGATCATCGTCGGAGTTTTCGGCGGAGTCGCGCTCGGTGCTCTTCCCCGTGAGCTGCTGCCGCCGGTCGAATCACCTGAGGTCGCCGTGATCACCGAATACGACGGTGCATCTCCCGACGTCGTCGACAAGGATGTCTCGGCCGTGATGGAGAAGGCGGTCCGAGCGGTACCCGGCGTCACCTCCACAACGACCACCAGCGCGTCGGGGCTCTCTGTGGTCTTTGTCTCATTCGCCACGGGAACGGACACCTCGTCCGCCGTACAGCAGGTCCAGCGCGAGGTCGACTCCACGCGCAAAGCGTTGCCTGAGTCGTCCAAGTCCCGTGTCCGCGCAGGCTCGATCGACGACCTCCCCGTCGTACAGGCGGCAGTGACGTCGATGTCCGACGCGCAACCGTCGGCCGGCGTCCGGGCGGCGATGATCGCCGAAGTGAACAAGGTCGACGGCGTTCGGAGCGCTTCCTTCATCGGCGGGGTCTCAGAGGAGATCCGTCTCGTTCCGCGGCCCAACGACATGAGGCGGCAGGGCGTCACCGCGGCGACGATCGCTGCGGCTCTTCGCACTGCTGGAAAGACATCCTCCACCGGAGAGATGCGCTCGGACGGCAAGGAGATGCCCATTGAAGCCGGGCGCGTATTCGCTTCGCCCGAGGACGTCGCAGCCGTCCCCCTGCTGAACGCGAGCGGTAGGACGATCAAGATCGCCGACGTGGCGGCTGTGAGCATCGCCGACGCCCCCCCAGCGAACGTTCGCGAGGGTCGACGGCAAGCCTGCGTTGCTCCTCTCGGTCGAGAAGACCCCGGAGGCCAACACCGTCCAGGTCGCCGAAGCCGTCCAGTCTCGGCTGGAAGAGCTACAGGGTGATCGCACCGCGAAGTCGACCGTGACCTTCACCCAGGCGCCGGCGATCGAGCACGCCGTCGGATCGACCACCACCGAAGGCCTGATCGGGCTCCTCTGCGCCGCCGGCGTCGTCTTCGTGTTCCTGCTCTCCGTGCGTATGACCTTGATCGCGCTCGTCTCCATCCCCCTGTCGTTGCTCGCCGCGGCGTTGACGATGCACGGGCTCGGCTACTCCCTGAATCTGCTCACACTCGGTGCGTTGACACTGGCGATCGGGCGCCTCGTCGACGACTCCATCGTCGTCGTCGAGAGTGTGGAGCGGTCGCTTCGCGTCGTCGCCGATCGCCGGAAGGCCGCGGTCGAGGGGACCGCGAAGGTCGCGAAGGCCGTGTTGACGTCCACTTTGACGACCGTCGCCGTGTTCCTTCCGCTGCTCTTCGTCGGAGGCGCGACAGGCGCGCTGTTCCGCCCTTTCGCGGTGACCGCGTCTATCGCACTCCTCGCATCGTTGCTCGTGAGCCTGACCATCGTGCCGGTGCTCGCCTTCTGGTTCCTCCGCCCCTCCCCCGTGTCCGCAGCCCCGCAGCGAGGCCTCTCCTCCGCGGCCGAACGCCTGCGCGTCGTCTTGGAGAGCCGGTACAGGCCGATCGCGCAGTTCTCGGTGAGGCGCGCACGGCTCGTCGTCGCGATCGGAGCGGTCGCCGTCGTCGCAACACTGCTGCTCATACCGGGCATGCCCACCTCGTACTTCACGGGCATCGGACAGTCATATGTCATGGTGGTGCAGCAGGAGCGCCCGGACATCGCGACCGATGCGCAGGCCGGCCACGTCGACGCCGTCGAGGACATCCTCGCCGAGGTGCACGGCGTCACGCGGGTGCGCGCCACCATCGGCACCTCGGGGAATGTGCTCAAAGATGCGTCGCTCGGAGGCGGGTCGGGTGTCGTCAGCTACTCGCTGACACTCTCCGAAGGCGCGGACCCGGGCGCCGTATCCGCCGCCGTCCAGAAGAAGCTCGACAGCCAGAAGGGATTCGGCACCTTCAGTACGTCGATCGCCCAGGAGGTGGGCTTCGCTTCCGACATCGAGGTGAAAGTGGCCGCCCTCGACGACGATGCCCTCAAGACGTCGATGACGGCGATCGCGAAGGCGATCAGGAAGCAGGGAGATGTGCGCTCTGTCACAGACACCGCAGCGCCGAGCGTCGAGAGCGTGGATGTCGTCGTCAACCGCGCCGCAGCGCGGAAGGAGAGACTCACGGAGTCGGACATCACCGCATTCCTCGAATCGAGCATCGCTCGTCGCGAAGTCGCGACCGCGGTGGTGGGATCCACGGTAGTCCCGATCGTTCTCGAGGGCGGCACGAAGGTCTCCTCGATCGCGGACATCGGCGCACTGAAGATCAACGGGTGGACGGGGGTGATTCCGCTCTCCTCGGTCGCCAAGGTCGTACAGAAGAGCTCATCGCTCGTGCTCCAGCGTGCGAATTCGCTCCCCTCCGGCAGCGTCTTCGTCACGCTGAAGGGCGATGACGTCGGAGGCGGCAGCGAAGGGATCGCACAGACTCTGGAAGATCTGGAGCTCCCCGACGGCACGACCTTCGAGGTCGCAGGGGTGACGAAGGATCAAGGCGCAGCATTCGTCCAACTCCTGCTGGCTTTCGGTGCCTCCATCCTCATCGTCTACGTCATCCTCGTCGCCGCCTTCCGTTCACTCCTCCAGCCGCTCGTGCTGCTGATCTCGGTGCCGTTCGCCGTGACGGGGGTCATCGTCACACAGCGCCTCTCGGGAGGCCCTCTGGGCGTCTCCTCGCTCATCGGAGCTCTCATGCTGGTCGGGATCGCGGTGACCAATGCGATCGTGCTGGTCGATCGGGTCAATCAGCTGCGCGCCGAGGGAATGCCCCTCGCCGATGCCACCGTGGAAGGAGCCGCCGTCCGGCTGCGTCCTGTGCTGATGACGGCTGCGGCCACTGTGCTGGCGCTCGTGCCGATGGCTTTCGGGTTCACCGGACAGGGTGGCCTCGTCGCTCAGCCGCTTGCGATCGTCGTCATCGGAGGCATGGTGTCGTCGACGCTTCTCACTCTCGTCGTGCTCCCCGCCGCGCTCAGTCTCTCCGGACGGACCCAGCGATCGGAGGCACGGGTCCGTTCACGCCGCGGGCGCGTGCTGTTCGCAGCCCGTCATGAGATCGAGCCGATGCTGGTCCAGCGCGGAGGAGAGCTCTTCCCCGGCACCGGACGATATCGCTGGGTGCTTCGCTCAGCCGACGGCGATCTGCCGCTGTTGCTCGTCAAGGGAGACTTCCACGCACTGGCGGGTGTCGGAGTTGCGCTCGGAGCACGCGCGACCCGACGAATCTTCGGTGCGCAAGGGCGCGCGGTCGCAGCCCTCGTCCACGATCCCGACCGTTCGGCGCTCCAGCAGCTCGCGGCGCAGACGGTGGCTTGCGAGCTGACCCGGAGCGGAACGGCCTCCCGGCTTCTGCAAGACATCGACGGCGAGGCCGGCGAGTCGGTCACCGAGCGGATCGTCGATGTCCTCAGAAGGACGAAGGCCGCGTCGGCCAGTGCGCCGATCACGGAGTTCGTCGCTCTCCGCGACGGCGATGCCGTCTGGGCGGTGTATCCGCGGTCCGTCTCTCCGGACGGTGATGCAGCCGACATCCCCGCGTACTCCCCGGACATCGTTCCGGAGCGACGCACAGCGCGGGAGACGGTCCTTCTGCACTCGATCGGGCGACGATAGCGTCAGGGCGTTGCCGCGCCGCAGTCCTTCCAGGAGGATGGTCGAGTGATTGCGGATGGTCCGAATGCCGTGGGCGTAGAGCGCGTTCCGGTCGAAGCCGGCCTGGAACGGCTCGACGGCGAGGCGGCGGCGGACCGCGCGAACGCCATATGGGACTGCTATCGCGCGATCTTCCCCGGCTTCGCCGACGTCGCCGCCTGGCGCACGGAGATGTTCGATCGGCATCGCCGGCGAGAACGCCTCCGTGTGATCGTGGCGACGATCGCCGAAGAGGTCGTCGGCTTCAGCTGGGGCTATGTCGGGCGACGCGGCCAGTACTGGTCCGACCTCGCATACGCGGCTCTGCCGCGTCCGATCGCCGACGAGTGGATCGGCGGACACTTCGAGTTCGTCGAGCTCGGTGTCCTCCCCGCGCAGCGGAGGCACGGGCTCGGCCGACGACTGCACGATGCGCTCCTGGCGGACGTGCACGGCCGTTGTGTGCTCAGCACCGCCGACGACGACGCCGATCCCGCTGTCCTCCTGTATCGGAGCGTGGGATGGCGGCGGCTCGGGGTGCTGTCCCCCGGAACGCAGGTGATGGCACTCGAACGGTCCTGAGCTCCGCCGATCGGGCGACGCGCGCGGATGATCGGATCGACCGCGGAAAGCGTTTCCGTAGAATGTCTTACTCATTCGATCGAGACCAGGGAGATGATGATGGGGCTGTTCGGCCGCAAGAAGTCAGAGGACGCAACCGAGAAGGCGATGCAACAGGCCGAGGACATCGCCGCCGGGCGAGGTCTCACGGGCAAACTCATGAAGGGCTTCATGGGCGCCGACAACGCCGCTCAGCTCGGCGCGGCGATGGACACCGCTCGTCAGGCCCAGGCCACCGCGGCGATGCAGGCGCAGGGACTGCCCACGGTCGAGGCCGTGGTCGTCTCTCTGGCGGACACCGGCCAGCTGATCAACTTCGATCCCGTCATCGACCTGACGGCGACCCTCGACGGCGGTGAGCAGGTGCAGCTGCAGACCCTCGTGTCGAAGCTGCAGATCCCCCGCCCCGGCGACCGCGTCCTGCTGATGAAGCACCCGCAGCTGCCGGGACAGTATGTCTACGGAGGGCTCGCGCCGCAGTAGTGATCACGGCGCGGCGGGTCGCGGTACGCCTCTGTCCCGATGCGTGAGGGCCGACAACGCCCACTCCGTGACCCGCTGCGCGACCTCGGCGGGAGTCAGCTGATCGGTGACGATCGTCTCCGCCGCCCAGCGAGGATCGCCCTTCTGCCACCGCCCCCATCGTTCCCACCGCATCGTCGCGCTCGAGTCGAGCCGCACGACCTCGGGACGGAAGCTCGGATCGGCCATGTGCCCCCGGAACCACTCGCCGAAGGCGACGTGGTGAGGTATCGCCTCTGCCGGGTCGCCGCGTCCGCGGAGCCGCTGCTCGCGGACGGTCGGCGAACAGTCCAGCATGCATACGGCGATGTCGTCGATGAGTTCCGCGAACGGCGCGGCGAGCAGCTCGCCGAGCGGCACCTGACCGCACAGCACCAGATGCTCCCCCGCCGCCTGTGCGTCGAGAGCTCGCCGGGCCCAGGACTCTATGGCACCGTGACGCCATACCGTGTCCGCATCGGGCGGCACGCCGATCGAGTCGAACTCCGCGCATCGCACGCGAGAAGGCCACTCCACCCGTTCGAGGGTCGGCAGCACCATCGACTTGCCGGCGCCGCTCGCGCCGGTGACCAGCAGCAGCATCTCCGTCTCCTATCCGCCGGTGTTGAGCCGGTAGATCTCATCTTTTTCCGCCTCGGTGAGATCGGACGCGGCGAGGACCTCCTGCAGCACGTCGGACTTGCCTGCGAGGTACGAGTCGATGTCCATTCCGGGGTCCGCGGCGAGGGCCGTCTTGATCGCACCGTAGCGATCACGGAGCGAGGTGTCCCGGCGGAGGGCATCGCGCACGGCGAGGTGGTTGCGCACATGAAGGGTGCCCGCGACGCAGACGTACACGTGACGAGGAATGCCGTCGTCCGGTGCGTGCAGGGCCTCCCGGCCGTCGAGACCGAGGGAGCCCCGATGCCGGTACCCGATGCCCTCCAGCGCTGAGATGACGGGTCGTGTTCCATCGCCGGGCACGATCACATCGATGTCGAGGATCGGCTTCGCGGCGAGACCGGGCACCGCGGTCGAGCCGACGTGTTCGATCGCCTCGACGGCGAGGCCCGTCAGCGCGTCACTCAGCTGGGCCTCGACGATCCGGAATCTTCCCTCCCATTCCGCGGAATACGGGACGACCTCGATGCTCACCGATCGTCCCTCGTCATGCGCGCCTCGACGATCGAGGGAGTCGCCGCGTCGGTGTGCTCGGCTCCGTCGAAGGAGAAGCCGTTCCGCCGGTAGAAGGCGATCGCGCGGTCGTTCCCCCTCGCCACCCAGAGGACGGCCGGGCGCACCCCCAGGACGCCCTCCAACAGGGCTTGCCCGGCGCCGCTCCCATGATGGTCCGTCCGCACGTACAGGTTGTAGAGCTGCACGGTGCTCTCGGGCAGGCCGGAGGAGGGAGCCGCCGGGCCCGAGGTCGCGAATCCGATCAGCTCGTGGTCCGCCTCCGCCACCCGGACGTCCCAGGCCGGATCGGCTGCCGACAGCGCATCCCGCCATTGACGACGTCTCGACTCGCGGTGGTCGAGATCGAAGAAGCCGTCCGGCAGTGATGCTCCGTAGGTCTCCTGCCACGTCAGCACGTGCAGCGCGGCGATCGCATCGGCATCGGCGATCGTCGCGCTACGGACGCGCATCCGCCCACCTCTGTCCTGCCCGCCGCGCCGCGCCGATGATCAGCTCTGTGATCTCCGGCGACTCGCGCACGGGGAAGGACACATAGGTCCCGCGGCCGCCGTCGACCGGTCGGCCGTAGGCCTTGGCCGCGAACGTCCCGTCGGGGAGAAGCCGCACGGTCAGCGACTGCAGCTCGAAGGCGACGCCACGTCTCTCATCCCGCCAGCGGAGCTCCGTGGGGATCCCGACGTTCAGCGCCAGCGCGTTCACCTCGATCTCTTCGGACGACATCGCTCCACACTAGTGCGCCTGTGTGCGCGACGGCTGGCGCTAACGTTGATTCGTGAGTACCTCCACGATCCGCACGTCGCCGGACTGGCGCGCTTGGCTGATCTGGTCGGTGGGCGTCGCCGCCTACGTCCTGGCGATCACGAATCGCACTTCGCTCAGCGCGGTCGGCGTCGACGCCGCGGACAGGTTCGGCGCGGATGCGGCGACGCTGTCGCTCTTCGCCGTGATGCAGCTCGCGGTGTACGGAGGGATGCAGATCCCCGTCGGCATCCTCCTCGACCGGTTCGGCGCCCGCCCGATCATCGCGATCGGGATGATCGTGATGGCACTGGGTCAGTTCGTCATGGCGGTCTCTCCCAGCATCGGCGTCGCGATCCTCGCGCGGATGCTCATCGGCGCCGGTGATGCGGCGGTCTTCCCCGCCGTACTACGACTCGTGGCGACCTGGTTCCCCGCGCAGCGCGGCCCGATCATGGTGCAGCTCACCGGGCTCGTCGGGCAGTGCGGCCAGCTCCTCGCGCTCATCCCGCTCGCCGCCTTCCTCCATGCGACGACGTGGACGATCACCTTCGGGAGCATCGCCGGGCTCGGTGTGCTGTTCGCGATCCTGGTGTGGGCCATCATCCGCAACCGCCCGCCCGAGCACGACGTGGACGTGACGGTGAACACCGAGACCGGCGTCGTGCGTGTCGTGACATCGGCCATCGACACCGGCGTGGGCATCCGCGGCGCCTGGGCACATCCCGGAACGCGTCTCGCCTTCTGGTCGCACTTCACGACGCCCTTCGCCGGCACCGCGTTCCTGCTGCTCTGGGGCATGCCGTTCCTCACCGCGGGCGAAGGCCTCTCCCCCGCCGCCGCCGCGGGTCTGCTCTCCCTCAATGTCGTCGTGGCGATGGTGCTCGGTCCCATCCTCGGTGAGCTCTCGCGACGCATCCCTACTCGACGTTCCCTGGCGCTCGTCCTCCCGAGCGTGCTCGTCCAGGCCGCAGCCTGGATCGCCGTGATCTGCTGGCCGGGGCCGGCACCGATCTGGATGCTGATCCTGCTCGTGGTCGCACTGGCCGCGGGAGGCCCGGCGTCGATGATCGCCTTCGACCATGCGCGCACCCACAACCCCGCCCACCGGCTCAGCAGCGCCACCGGCGTGACCAACTCCGGCGGATTCCTCGCCGCGCTGCTGGCGATCCTCCTGATCGGCCTCACACTCGATCTGCAGGGGGCAGGAACCCCCGCGACATACACGCTCGACGCTTTCCGTCTCGCGTTCCTCACCCAGGTGCCGCTGTGGCTCCTCGGCGCGACCTTCATCGTGATCGAGCGCAAGCGCACCCGGATCCGCATGGGACTGGACTCAGACCGGCGCCGTCGCGGCTGAACGCGCCCTCACCCGCGACGGGTCCACCCCAGGGGTCGCGGGCCCCCGCGTCCGCCGCGCTCCGCATCCGCCCAGGCCGACCAGCCCTGCGCCGCATCCTCCGCGTCGAAGCCGCCTCGTGCCAGCCGCATGCCGACATCGGCGTGATGCATCCTCGGAGCGCCGCCGCGCCGTACCGACGCGCGCACGCTCCACGCCTCGTCCGCGAACCCGCCGCCGCGGAAGACCCGGTAGTCGTCGTAGCGAGCGGGATCGAGCAGATCCCAGCACCACTCCCAGACGTTGCCGAGTGTGTCGAACAGGCCGTTCAGGTTCGGCAGACGGCCTCCCACCTCCTGCGGCGCATCGAGGCGATCCGCCGCAGTCCAGGCGATCTCGTCGAGCGGTCCGTACTGCGGGCCGACAGAACCCGCACGGCAGGCGAACTCCCATTCCGCCTCGGTGGGCAGGCGGTAGCCGTCGCTGTCCACGTGCCACCGTACGTCCTCTCCGTCGAAGGAGTACGCCGGATCGAGCCCCTCCCACTCGGAGGCCGCATTGCAGAAGCGGATCGCCCGCAGCCAGCTGAGATCCGCCGCAGGGCGGCGGGGATGCGGCGCGGGGATGCCGAGCACGTCGGCGAACTGCTCCTGCGTGACCGCGAAGACACTGATCTCGAAGGTCTCGAGATCGACCGTGCGACGCTCGTCTCGGCGGGCGTCGTGCAGCGTCATGCGACCGCCGTCGATCCGGCGCATCTCCCAGGGCTCCATGGTCACCTGCCGAGCGGGACCTCACCGGTGCCGACGGAGACCGACGACGCGGCGCTGTCGGGAAGGCGGACATCGAACACCCGGAGGAAGAACTGGCAGAGCGGGCCGACGAGCAGGGCGAAAGCGAGCGTGCCGATGCCGACGTTGCCGCCCAGCAGCCATCCGACGGCGACGACCGTCACCTCGAGGGCGGTCCGCACGAGCCAGATCGGCCAGCCGAGCCGGTCGTGGAGTCCGGTCATCAGCCCGTCGCGAGGTCCGGGACCGAAGCGGCCGCCGATGTAGAGACCGGTCGCACCCGCGAGCACGATCAGCCCCACCACGAAGTAGACGATGCGAAGCCACAGCTCCTCACTCTCAGGGACGAGCAGGAATCCGACGTCAGCCGACGGGCCGACGAGAAGCGCGTTGACCACCGTTCCGATCCCGAGCCGCTGACGTATCGGGATCCAGAGCAGCAGCACCACGATGCTGACCAGCACGGTGATGACGCCGAAGCTCAGCGGCACGTGGTTCGCGATCCCCTGCGTGAGCACATCCCAGGGCGCGGCGCCGATCTGTCCGCGCACGATGAACGAGATGCCGATGCCATAAAGGAAGACGCCGACGATCAACTGGACGATCCGTCGCGGCAGGCGCCTTCCGTCGCCGCGGCTCACTTCGGCGTCCGAGGGGACCAGACCGGATACTTGGCGGCCCGGCCATCGCCCGAGGAGGTTCCGGTGAGCCGGCGCCGCACCCATGGACCGACGAACTGCCGATAGTACTCCAGCCCCTGCGGTCCGCCACCGCGGACCTGCGACGGCGCCCACCATCCGGCCGGCGGCTCGTACCCGAGCGCGTGCAGCACCCGGGCGGCGACACGGTGATGACCCGCGGCGTTCATGTGCAGGCGGTCCTCCGACCAGTAGCGCGGCGCCGACAGCTCGGCATCCGGCCAGTTGAGGGCGCGGATCACATCGGGCCGGTCCTCGATCCGCCGCAGGACGGCCGCGGAGAGCTCATCCCCGCGACGCTGGATGAGGGTTCCCAGCGGCAACTGGCTGCTCGGATTCGCGCCGGAGAGCACGATGAGCCGCACACCCTCCTCGTCGCAGCGCCTCAGGACGCGGCTGAACGAGTCCGCGATGTGCTCGATGTCCGCCGAGGGGCGGAGCATGTCGTTGCCGCCCGCGTTGAACGACAGATGCGTCGGCCGGAGGGCGAGGGCGGGCTCCAGCTGCTGTTCGACGATGGGCCAGGCGAGCTTCCCGCGAATGGCGAGGTTCGCGTACTCGACGGTCTCGCCGGACGCATCCGCCCAGCCTTGCGCCGCGATGTCGGCCCACCCGCGGACCTGCCCGTCGGGGAGCTCGTCCCCGACCCCCTCGGTGAAGGAATCCCCGATCGCCACGTACCGCACAGACATGCATCCAGCCTATTCCGTGCCGCAGACACCGGATCATCGGTCGTCGAGGCTGAGTCCTCTTCGATCGACGAGCCCCCAGACCGCGACCGTCGCGACCGCGAAAAACACGGAGAGCACGACGAAGGCGAGCGGTGCCCCTCCGGCCTGGAACAGTACCGGCACCACGAGCGGCGCGACGATCGACGCGATCCTTCCCGCACCGGCGGCCCACCCGGACCCGGTGCCCCGGAGCGACGTCGGATAGATCTCGGGGGTCACCGCATAGAGCGCTCCCCAGGCCCCGAGGTTGAAGAACGACAGCGCCATCCCCGCGGCGATGAGCGACGCCTCGGAGGTCGCGGCCCCGAACAGCACCGCGGACACCGCCGAGCCGGCGAGGAACACCGAGAGGGTGATCCTCCGCCCCCACACCTCGATGAGCCAGGCCGCCACCGCATAGCCCGGGAGCTGCGCGAGCGTGATGATCAGCGTGAACCGGAAGGAGGTCACCAGGTCGTGGCCGCTGCTCACGAGGAACGTCGGTATCCAGATGAATGCCCCGTAATAGGCGAAGTTCACGCAGAACCAGACGATCCAGGCACTCGCCGTGCGCAGCCGGAACTCCGGCGCCCACAGCGTGCTGAGACGCGCCGAGGCCGTGACGGCGATGGCCCGCGTGGCCGGCTCCTTGTTGATCGCCGGCTCCTGAGTGATCCCCGCCTCCGCCTCGAAGGTCTCGACGATCCGCTCGGCCTTGGTGATCCGTCCCCGGGAGGCGAGCCAGCGCGGCGACTCGGGCAGCGCCCATCGCACGATCAGCGCGTACACCGCCGGCACCGCCCCGAAGGCGAACGCCCACCGCCAGCCGTCCTCGGAGGCGGGGATGACGAAGAACCCGATCAGGGCGGCCGCCGTCCACCCGACGGCCCAGAACGCCTCGAGGATCACGATGAGACGTCCGCGGATCCGTGCCGGGGCGAACTCGCTGACGTACGTCGAGGCCACCGGAAGCTCCGCACCCAGTCCCAGGCCCACGAAGAACCGGAGCACCATCAGCAGCGCGAGCCCTCCGGCCAGCGCACTCGCTCCCGTCGCGATGCCGTAGATCAGCAGGGTGAGCGCGAACACCTGGCGACGCCCGAGCCGGTCGGCGAGCAGCCCGCCCACGCTCGCCCCGATCGCCATGCCGATGAACCCGACCGAGGCGAGCCATCCGGTCTGTGTGCTGTTCAGCGACCACTGCTTGGCGAGGACGGCGATGATGAACGAGATGAGGCCGACATCCATCGCGTCCAAGGCCCAGCCGACGCCAGAGCCGGTCAGGATCCGCAGGTGCCGTCGCGTGAACGGCAGGGCGTCGAGCCGGTCCGCGAGGGACTGCCGGCTGGGCAGCGACGTTGCAGGCATTCTCACATCGTAGAGCCGCAACGCCGCCGCCTCAGCCGAGCGCGACGCGTCGGTCGCGGATCAGGAGGGAAGCAGCACCGTACGCAGCGTGTCGAGTCCGACCCCGCCGATGTCCAGCGCGCGCTTGTGGAAGTCCTTGAACGAGAAGGCCTCGCCCTCCGACTCCTTGACCGCGTCGCGCACCTGCTCCCAGATGCGCTGACCCACCTTGTAGGACGGTGCCTGTCCAGGCCATCCGAGGTAGCGGTTGACCTCGAACTGGCGGAATTCGTCGGACATATTCACGTTGCGGCGCATCATCTCGAGCGCGTAGTCGTGGTCCCAGATCCCTTCGCCATCCAGACGCGGCTTGCGAAGATGTACGCCGATGTCGAGCACGACGCGCAGGGCGCGCATGCGCTGGCCGTCGAGCATCCCCAGACGGTCTGCGGGATCGTCGAGGTAGCCCAGCTGCTCCATGAGGCGCTCCGCGTAGAGCGCCCAGCCCTCGGCGTGCCCCGAGGTACCGGCGAGCACGCGGCGCCAGGTGTTCAGCTCCGCGCGGTTGTAGGTCGCCTGAGCGATCTGCAGGTGGTGGCCGGGGACGCCCTCGTGATAGACGGTGGTGAGCTCCCGCCAGGTGTCGAACTCGGTGACGCCCTCCGGAACCGACCACCACATCCGACCGGGACGGGAGAAGTCGTCCGTGGGGCCGGTGTAGTAGATCCCGCCCTCCTGCGTCGGAGCGATCATGCACTCGAGCGCGCGGATCTTCTCGGGGATGTCGAAGTGCGAACCCGCCAGGTCGGCGATCGCGCGATCGCTCGTCTCCTGCATCCACTTCTGCAGGGCGTCCGTGCCGTGCAGCTTGCGAGCCGGATCGCTCTCGAGATGGGCGACGGCCTCATCGACGGTCGCGCCGGGGAGGATCTCGTTCGCGATCGCCTCCTGCTCGGCGATCATGCGAGCGAGCTCGTCGCGACCCCACTCATAGGTCTCGTCGAGGTCGATCGTCGCCCCCAGGAACCTGCGCGAGTTGAGCGCATACAGCTCCCGGCCGACCGCGTCCTCCTCGCCGGCGACCGGCGCGAGCTCGGTCGTCAGGAAGGCGCGCAGGGTGTCGTAGGCGACGCGCGCGGCTCCGGCGTTGTCTGCGAGGTCGCGGGCGAGCGACGCCGGCAGCTGACCGCCTTCGGGGGCGGCGCCGGCGACGAAGGCGGCGAAGAACCCGTCATCGGCGCTGTAGCGGGCGATCTGCGTCGCGACCTCGACGACCTGTCTGCGGGCGGGGACGACGCCGCGTCGGATGCCCTCGCGCAGAGTGTCCGTGTATCCCTTGAGCGCCTGGGGCACGGCCGCCAGTCGCTCGGCGACCACCGCCCAGTCGTCCGCGGTGTCGGTGGGCATCAGATCGAACGCCTGGCGGAAGTCCTGCGCCGCGGACGCGATCACATTGAGATCGCGCAGGTGCCAGCCGGCCTCGTGGAGCTCCAGCTCGAGCCTGAGCTCACTGCCCAGATCGGTCTTGGTCACAGTGTCGATCGCGTCGACGGGGTCGAGGGCGTCGAGGGAAGCGAGCGCATCCCGGGTGGCCTGAACGGCCCGTTCATGGCCTTCCGGGCTGAGGTCGTCCAGCCGTCCGTTCGCCTCGTTGCGTCCGATGTACGTCGCCAGCACCGGCGACAGGTCGACGAGTGTGTCGACCCACCTCTCGGCGACCTGATCGATCGCGGAGGGCGTGCGTGGTTCGTCAGTCATGCGTCCGAGCCTATCCGTCGGCGCACCCGATCAGTGGGCGGCTTCGTTCCAGTCCTGACCGCGTCCCACCTGCACGTCGAGCGGGACGGACAGTTCCGCGGCGGAGCCCATGCGCGCGCGCACGACCCGCTCGACCGCGTCCCACTCGCCCTCGGCGACCTCGACCACGAGTTCGTCGTGGATCTGCAGCAGCACGCGCGAGGAATGGCCTGCCGTCTGGAGGTCGTCGTGGATCCGGAAGAGCGCGATCTTCATGATGTCGGCGGCGCTCCCCTGGATCGGGGCGTTGAGCGCGGCGCGCTCGGCGTTCTCGCGGAGCACCCGATTGGGGCTGTAGAGGTCGGGGAACGGACGTCGGCGTCCGAAGATCGTCTCGGTGTAGCCGACCTCCTTCGCCGCGAGCACGGAGGCGCGCAGGTAGTCGCGCACGGCGCCGAAGCGGGCGAAGTACTCCATCATCAGTTGCTTCGCCTCGGACTGCTCGATGCGCAGCTGCTTCGACAGCCCGAAGGCCGACAAGCCGTAGACGAGGCCGTAGGACATCGCCTTGACCTTGGTGCGCATCGCCGAGGTCACCTCGGCGGGATCGACGCCGAACACCCGAGCGCCGACGAAGCGATGCAGGTCCTCCCCCGTGTTGAACGCCTCGATCAGGCCTTCGTCGCCCGAGAGGTGCGCCATGATCCGCATCTCGATCTGCGAGTAGTCCGCTGTGAGCAGCGTCTCGTATCCTTCACCCACCTGGAAGGCGCTCCGGATGCGTCGGGACTCCTCGGTGCGCACCGGGATGTTCTGCAGGTTCGGATCGGTGCTCGAGAGCCGGCCGGTCTGGCTGCCGGTCTGCACGTACGTCGTGTGGATGCGGTGGTCGGCGCCGATCGCCGTGTCGAGCGACTCGATGATCTGGCGCAGCTTGGTCGCCTCGCGATGCTGGGACAGCTGCTCGAGGAAGGGATGCGGTGCGCTCTCCTGGAGGTCGGCGAGTGCGGCCGCGTCCGTCGAGTACCCCGTCTTGGTCTTGCGGGTCTTCGGCAGCTGGAGCTCCTCGAAGAGTACCTCCTGGAGCTGCTTCGGCGACCCGAGGTTCACCTCGCGCCCGATCGTCGCGAACGCCTCCTGCGCGATGCCGTCGGCCCGGGTACCGAGTTCCGACGAGAACGAGGAGAGCACCTCGTGCGACACCGCGACCCCCGCGACCTCCATGTCGGCGAGCGTGAGGAGCGTGGGCAGTTCGATCTCGGAGAGCACAGCCGCGACGGTCTCCGGCAGCTCATCGCGCAGGGCGTTCGTCGTGCGGAGCGTGAACCAGGCCTCCTGCGACGGCGTCGCGCCCTCCGTCTCCGGCACGAGCTGGGACGGGTCGGATTCGGGGAGCTTCTCCCCCAGGTACCGCTCGACCAGATCTCCGAGCGACTTGTCGGGGAAGCTCGGACGCAGCAGCCAGCCGGCGAGGCTGGTGTCGTAACTGAGGCCGCCGAGACGTAGCCCGGCCCGCAGCAGCGCCTTCACCTGCGGCTTGGCATCGTGGAGCGCCTTCGCGCTGCTCCCCTCGATCCAGCCGCGCAGTGCGGAGATCGCCTGCTCGTTCCAGTCCCCCTCCCGCAGCTCGGCCTCTGTGGCGACGCCGATGCGGGTCGGCGCGCCCGCCGGGCTCAGCGTGAGCGCGACCTCGCTCTCCTGCGCTCCGAGCCACGCCGCGATCTCGGCCGCGGAGGACTCGACCGGTGCGGGGACCTCGGTCGCCGCGACCGCATCGCTCCCGTCGTCGGTCGCTCCCACGGCGTCGAACACTCGCGGGAGCAGCGTGCGGAACTCGAGACGCGCGAAGATGTCGCGCACCGCCTGGGCGTCGATCGGCGCCACGGCCAGGTCGGCCGGGGCCACGGGCAGCTCGACATCGCGCAGCAGGCGGTTCAGCTTGCGGTTGCGGCGCACATCGTCGATGTGGTCGCGGAGATTGCCGCCGACCACGCCCTTGATCTCGCCGGATCGCTCCAGCAGCTCGTCGAGCGACCCGAACTGCGTCAGCCACTTGACGGCCGTCTTCTCCCCGACCTTGGGCACGCCGGGAAGGTTGTCACTCGTCTCCCCCACCAGCGCCGCGATGTCGGGATACTGCTCGGGGCGGACCCCGTAGCGCTCCTCGACCGCCGCCGGGTCGTACCGCTTGAGCTGGGAGACACCCTGCACGTTCGGGTAGAGGAGCGTGATCTCGTCGGTGACGAGCTGGATCGTGTCGCGGTCACCGGACACCACGAGGACGTCGAAGCCCTGCTCCGCGCCCTGCGTGGAGAGTGTCGCCAGGATGTCGTCGGCCTCGATGCCCTCCTTGGTCAGCACCGGGATCGACATCGCGGCCAGGCAGTCCTGCAGCAGAGGGATCTGCCCGCGGAACTCCTGCGGCGTCTCCGACCTGGTCGCCTTGTATTCGGGGTACTCGTCGGTGCGGAAGGAGTGCCTCGACGTGTCGAAGGCGATCGCAAGATGCGTCGGCTGCTCGGCCTTGATGAGGTTGACCAGCATGGACAGGAAACCGTAGATGGCGTTCGTGTGCTGGTTGTCGCGTGTCGTGAAGTTCTCGACCGGCAGGGCGAAGAACGCCCGGTACGCGAGCGAATGGCCGTCGACGACCATGAGGGTAGGCTTTGCGGAGTCCGTCACCCTGTCAGCCTAACGAGGACGACGGACACTCGCCGAGGAGAGAGTGGAGCCCGAGAGCATGAGCCCCGAAGACACCGACCTGAGCGCCGCCCCGACGTCCCCCGGACTGCAGTGGGCGACCTCGCGCGGCATGGGCGCGCTGGCCGAGAAGATGGGCATCCGTTTCACGGAGTTCTCCATCGAGCGCAGCGTGGCGACAATGCCGGTCGAGGGGAATACGCAGCCGGTCGGCCTGGTCCACGGTGGCGCCTATGTGGTGCTCGGCGAGTCGCTCGGATCGATGGCGGCGAACCTCCACGCCGGGCCCGGCCGGCTCGCCGTCGGCGTCGACATCAACGCGACGCACACGCGATCGGCGACGTCGGGGACCGTGACCGGCGTCTGCACGCCGATCCATCTCGGCCGCAGCATCACCGTGCACGAGATCGTCGTCTCCGACGATCAGGGACGACGCTGCTCCACGATCCGCATCACGAACATGATCAAGGAGGCGGGCTGACCCGCCGGAGCGGGTCTCCCCGTCACTTCTTGGGAGCGAGCTGCTCGATGATCGCCTTTGCGACGTCCTGCATCGTCAGACGACGGTCCATCGAGGCCTTCTGGATCCACCGGAACGCCTCCGGCTCGCTGAGGCCCATCTTCTCGTTGAGCAGGCCCTTCGCCCGGTCGACGAGCTTGCGGGTCTCGAAGCGCTCGACCATGTCGGCGACCTCGGCCTCGAGCGTGATGATCTGCTCGTGGCGGGCGAGAGCGATCTCGATCGCCGGGAGAAGGTCGTTCGGGGTGAACGGCTTCACGACGTAGGCGAGCGCGCCGGCTTCGCTCGCGCGCTCGACGAGCTCCTTCTGGCTGAACGCGGTCAGCAGCACCACCGGGGCGATGTTGTTCTTGTGGAGCTTCTCCGCCGCGCTGATGCCGTCCAGCTGAGGCATCTTCACGTCCATCACCACGAGGTCGGGGCGCAGCTCCGTGGCGAGGGCGACCGCGGTCTCCCCGTCGCCGGCCTCTCCCACCACGTCGAAGCCGTTGTCGCGGAGGATCTCGACGATGTCGAGACGGATCAGCGACTCGTCCTCGGCGACGACGACGCGTCGCGGTGCGGATGCCGTGGGCTGCTCAGGCTGCTGCTCTTGCTCGGTCACCGTTCAATCCTATCGTTGCGGACCGCGGTCGGCTGGTGCCGCCCCGGGTCCGGGGAGTGCCGGCGGTGGGACTCGAACCCACACGCCCTTTCGGACAAAGCATTTTGAGTGCTCCGCGTCTGCCATTCCGCCACGCCGGCCCGCATCGACTGTAGCGCACGCGAAAGGGGCGGAGCCGCAGCTCCGCCCCTTCACGATCCGATCAGGCCTTGGCCTTGTAGATCGGCGCTGCTCCGCCGACGGCGTCCCCGACCTTGTGGACGCGGATGTCGTTGGTGGAGCCCACGATCCCGGGAGGCGATCCGGAGATGACGACCACCGGGTCGCCCTCGGAGGCGAGCCCCTGGCCGAGCAGGTACTCGTCGACCTGGTGGAACATCAGGTCGGTGTGCTCGACGAGGTCGACCAGCGCCGTGCGGATGCCCCAGGTCATCGCCAGGCGACGGCGGATGTGCGGGTCCGGGGTGAAGGCGATCATGGGGATGCGGGGGCGCAGGCGGGACATGCGGCGCGCCGAGTCGCCCGACTGCGTGAAGACGCAGATGAACTTCGCGCCGACGAACTCCGCGACCTCTTCGCCCGCGAGCGTGATGATGCCGCCCTGGGTGCGCGGACGGTTGGTGAGCGGGTGGATCCGCTCCAGCCCGTGCTCCTCGGTGGACTCGATGATCCGCGCCATGGTCTCGACGACGATCACGGGGTACTCTCCCACGCTCGTCTCACCCGAGAGCATCACCGCGTCGGCGCCGTCGAGCACGGCGTTCGCGACGTCGGAGGTCTCGGCGCGCGTCGGCACCGGGCTCGAGATCATCGACTCGAGCATCTGCGTCGCCACGATCACGGGCTTGGCGTTCTGCCGGGCGAGTTCGACCGCGCGCTTCTGAACGATCGGCACGGCCTCGAGGGGCAGCTCGACGCCGAGGTCTCCGCGGGCGACCATGATCCCGTCGAATGCGGCGACGATCTCGTCGAGTGCGTCGACCGCCTGGGGCTTCTCGACCTTCGCGATCACGGGGATGCGGACGCCCTCCTCCGCCATGATCTCGTGGACGCGGGTGACGTCCTCCGCGTTGCGGACGAACGACAGCGCGATGATGTCGGCGCCGATGCGCAGCCCCCATCGCAGGTCCGACTCGTCCTTCTCACTGAGCGCGGGCACGCTCACGGCGACGCCGGGCAGGTTGATGCCCTTGTTGTTCGAGACGGCGCCCGCGACCACTACGCGGGTGGTCACGACGGTGCCGTCGGTGTCGACGACCTCGACGCGCACCTTGCCGTCGTCGATCAGCAGGAAGTCGCCCGGCTTCACGTCCTGCGGGAGGCCCTTGAACGTGGTGCCGCAGATCTCCTTGTTGCCGAGGATGTCCTCGGTGGTGATCTTGAAGATGTCGCCGACGGCGAGCTCGTAGGGGCCGGCCTCGAACTTGCCGAGCCGGATCTTCGGGCCCTGCAGATCGACCAGGACCGCGACGGCCCGCCCGGCGTCCTCGGCGGCGCGGCGCACGTTCGCATAGTTCGCGTCGTGCACGCTGTAGTCGCCGTGGCTGAGGTTCAGGCGGGCGACGTCCACGCCGGCGTCGATCAGTGCACGCACCGTCTCGTACGTCGAAGTGGCAGGGCCCAGTGTGGCGACGATTTTCGCGCGTCTCAAAGCTTCTCCAGGGGATATGGGGTATTCACGATTCGGCGACGTTGCCGCCGCCAGCCTACGCGGGCTGCAGGCCGAGCGCGACATCCGATGGCTTGACCGGCGCCGGAAGCACCGTGGTCCCCATCAGATGGCGATCGATGCCCGCGGCGGCGGCGCGGCCCTCGGCGATCGCCCAGACGATCAACGACTGACCGCGGCCGGCATCGCCGGCGACGAACACCCCCGGGACCGTGGTCTGGTAGTCGTCGCCACGGCGGAGGTTGGCGCGTTCGGTCAGCTCCGGGGCGTCACCGTCGCGGAACATCGCGGTCTCCGGCCCGGTGAAGCCCATCGCGATCAGCACGAGATCGGCGGGGATCTCCCGCTCGGTCCCGCTCTTGGGCACTCGACGGCCGTCGATGTACTCGGTCTCCGCCACGCGGAGCGCGCGGACCCGGCCGTCGTCGTCCGAGAGGAACTCGACGGTCGAGGCGAGGTAGACCCTCTCTCCGCCCTCCTCGTGCGCGGACTGCACCTCGAAGACGTTCGGCATCATCGGCCACGGCTGGTGGTCCGGTCGGGTCGGGGTCGGCTGCTTCCCGATCGCGAGGTTCGTCACGCTCAGTGCACCCTGGCGGTGCGCGGTGCCGATGCAGTCGGCCCCGGTGTCGCCGCCGCCGATCACGATGACGTGCTTGCCCTCGGCGGTCACCTGGCCGATGACCTCGTCCCCGGCGACCGCATGGTTCGAGGGGACGAGATAGTCCATCGCGAAGTGGATGCCGTCGAGGTCGCGTCCCGGGATCGGGAGATCGCGAGGAACCGTCGAGCCGGTCGCGACGAGCACCGCGTCATAGCGGGCCCGGAGCTCGTCCCAGCCGATGTCCCTGCCGATCTCGACACCGGTGCGGAAGCGGGTGCCCTCGTCCTGCATCTGCGTGATGCGGGCGTCGATGTGCTGCTTCTCCATCTTGAAGTCGGGGATGCCGTAGCGCAGCAGACCGCCGATGCGGTCGTCGCGCTCGAACACCGCGACCGTGTGGCCGGCGCGTGTGAGCTGCTGCGCAGCCGCCAGCCCCGCAGGGCCTGAGCCCACCACCGCGACGGTCTTGCCCGTGAGGCGCTCCGGCGGCTGCGGCTGCACCCAGTCGTGCGCGAACGCCTCGTCGATGATCGACACCTCGATCTGCTTGATCGTCACCGCGGGCTGGTTGATCCCCAGCACGCACGCGCTCTCGCAGGGCGCGGGGCACAGCCTCCCCGTGAATTCCGGGAAGTTGTTGGTGGCGTGGAGCCTCTCGATCGCCGAGCGGTCCTCGCCGCGCCAGGTGAGGTCGTTCCACTCCGGGATGAGGTTCCCCAGCGGGCATCCCGCATGGCAGAAGGGCACGCCGCAGTCCATGCAGCGGCCTGCCTGCCGGCGCAGCACGGCGGTGTCGCCGGGCTCGTAGACCTCTTTCCAGTCCATGATCCGCACCGGCACCGGCCGGCGCGCCGGGAGCTCGCGCTCCGTGTTCTTCAGAAAGCCCTTGGGGTCAGCCACCGGTCACCTCCAGGATCCGGTGCCAGACGGCGTCGCCGTCGGGGTCCATGCCCGCCTGCTCCGCCTCCTGACGCATGTTCTGCACCGCGGCGAAGTCCCGCGGCAGCACCTTCGTGAATGTGTCGGCCACGGTCTCGAAGTCCTCGAGCAGGGCCTGGGCGAGCGGCGAGCCGGTGCGTTCGACGTGTTCGACGAGCAGACCACGCAGCAGCTCGAGATCGGCACGGTCGAGAGGCTCGAGGCGCAACTCCCCCGAGGCGATGGCCTGGGGGTTCACCCGTGCGAGGTCGAGGTCCCGCACGTAGGCGGTGCCGCCCGACATCCCCGCTCCGAGGTTGCGGCCCGTGGGGCCGAGGATCACGGCGAGGCCGCCGGTCATGTACTCCAGCGCATGGTCGCCCACGCCCTCCACGACCGCGGTCGCACCGGAGTTGCGGACGAGGAACCGCTCCCCCACCACTCCGGAGATGAACAGCGTCCCCGCCGTCGCCCCGTAGCCGATGACGTTGCCTGCGATCACGTTGTCCTGCGGTGCGAAGGTCGCCTCCCTCGGCGGACGGATCGTGATGTCGCCGCCCGACAGCCCCTTCCCGACGTAGTCGTTGGCGTCGCCTTCGAGACGGAGCGCGATGCCCGACGGGAGGAAGGCTCCGAGGGACTGACCGGCAGTGCCGTGCAGCGTCACGTCGATCGTCTCGCGCGCCAGGCCCTCGGCGCCGAAGCGCGCGGTGACCTCATGGCCGAGCATCGTGCCGACGGCGCGCTCGGTGTTGCGGATCGGCAGCTCGATGAGCACCGGCGCCCGCTCGTCGAGGGCCTCCTGCGACATGCGGATGAGCTCCACGTCGAAGTGCCCGTCGAGCTCGTGGTCCTGTGCACGGCCGCTGCGCCGCGGCTCGTCGGCCGGGAAGGCCGGGCCCTCGAGCACCGGGGACAGGTCGAGACCGTCCGTCTTCCAATGCCTGATCGCGGCGTCGGTGCGGAGCAGGTCGGTGCGTCCGACGATCTCGTCCAGGCGCCGGAATCCGAGGGACGCGAGCAGCTCGCGCACCTCCTCGGCGATGAACTCCATGAAGTTCACGACGAACTCCGGCTTGCCGGTGAAGCGCTCGCGCAGCACGGGGTTCTGCGTCGCGACCCCCACTGGGCAGGTGTCGAGATGGCAGACGCGCATCATGATGCATCCGCTCACCACGAGCGGCGCGGTCGCGAAGCCGAACTCCTCGGCGCCGAGCAGCGCGCCGATGACGACATCGCGCCCGGTCTTCAGCTGGCCGTCGACCTGCACCACGACGCGGTCGCGCATGCCGTTGAGCATGAGCGTCTGCTGGGTCTCGGCCAGTCCGAGCTCCCACGGGGTACCGGCGTGCTTGAGGGAGTTCAGTGGACTCGCGCCCGTCCCGCCGTCGTGGCCGGAGACGAGGACGACGTCGCTCAGAGCCTTCGCGACGCCCGCGGCGACCGCGCCGATGCCGGACTGGCTCACGAGCTTGGTGTGGATCCGCGCCTGCGGGTTGGCCCTCTTCAGATCGAAGATGAGCTGCTTGAGGTCCTCGATCGAGTAGATGTCGTGGTGCGGAGGCGGCGAGATCAGCCCGACGCCGGGTGTGGCATGTCGCGTCCGGGCGACCCAGGGGTAGACCTTCTGCGGAGGCAGCTGACCGCCCTCGCCGGGCTTCGCGCCCTGGGCGAGCTTGATCTGGATGTCGTCCGCCTCGGTGAGGTAGTGGCTCGTGACGCCGAATCGTGCCGACGCCACCTGCTTGATGGCGCTGCGCCTCTCGGGGTCGACCAGCCGCTCGGGATCCTCTCCCCCCTCGCCGGTGTTCGACTTCGCGCCGATACGGTTCATCGCGATCGCGAGTGTCTCGTGCGCCTCCTGCGAGATCGAGCCGTAGCTCATGGCACCCGTGGAGAACCGCTTGACGATCTCCGACACCGGTTCGACCTCGTCGATCGGCACGGGAGTACGATCCCCCGTGCGCAGCTCGAAGAGCCCGCGGAGGGTCTTCAGCTCACGAGCCTGATCGTCGACGAGCTGCGTGTACTCGCGGAACACGTCGTAGCGCCGCGTGCGGGTGGAGTGCTGCAGCCGGAAGACCGTCTCGGGGTTGAAGAGATGCGGCGATCCGTCTCGGCGCCACTGGTACTCGCCGCCGGTCCACAGCCTCTCGTGGGCGCGCGCTGCGGCGTCCTCGGGGTAGGCGAAGTCGTGCCTCGCCTGGTTCTCGGCGAACACCTCCTCGATCCCGATGCCGCCCAGGCGCGTCGTCGTCCCGGTGAAGTAGGCGTCGATCAGCTCCTGGCTGAGTCCGATCGCCTCGAAGACCTGCGCGCCCGCGTAGGACGACACGGTGGAGATGCCCATCTTCGACATGATCTTCAGCACGCCCTTGCCGAGCGCATGGATCACGTTGTGCACGGCCGCGTCGGGGCTGATGCCCGTGATGAAGCCGGTGCGCACCAGGTGCTCGACAGTCTCCATCGCGAGGTAGGGGTTGATCGCCGAGGCGCCGTATCCGATCAGCGTCGCGACGTGGTGCACCTCGCGCACGTCACCGGCCTCGACCACCAGGCCGACCTTCATGCGGGTCTGGTTGCGGATGAGGTGATGGTGCACCGCGGCGACCATGAGCAGCGACGGGATCGGGACGAGGTCCTTGTTGGAATCGCGGTCCGAGAGGATCAGGAACTCCGCGCCGCGGGCGATCGCGGCATCGGCCTCTGCGCACATCTCCTCGAGCCGCTCCGCCATCGTGTGCGAGCCGGCGTCGAAGTGGTAGAGGCCCTTGATCGTCGCGCTGGCCTTACCCGGCAGCGTCCGGTCGATGTGGCGGATCTTGGCGAGCTCGTCGTTGTCGATCACCGGGAAGTCGAGCGTCACGGTCTCGGCGTGCTCCGGCCCCCAGGACAGCAGATTGCGTTCCGGGCCGAGGCCGAGGCGGAGGCTGGTGACGACTTCCTCGCGGATCGCGTCCAGTGGCGGGTTCGTCACCTGGGCGAACTGCTGCACGAAGTAGTCGAAGAGCAGCCGCGGCCGGTCGCTGAGCACGGCGATCGGCGTGTCCGACCCCATCGCACCGAGCGGTTCCGCGCCGTTCTGGCCCATCGGGGTCAGGAGGATGCGCACCTCCTCCTCCGTGTAGCCGAAGGTGCGCTGGCGGCGCGTGATCGACGCCGCCGGGTGCACGATGTGCTCCCGCTCCGGCAGGTCGCCGAGCCGCACGGCCCCGGCGTCGAGCCACTCCCGCCAGGGGTGCAGCGAGGCGAGCTCGTGCTTGATCTCATCGTCCTCGACGATGCGGCCCTGTGCGGTGTCCACGAGGAACATCCGGCCGGGACGCAGACGACCGCGCCTCTTGATGCGCGCGGGCTCGAACTCCAGCACGCCCGTCTCCGAGCCGATGACGACCAGGCCATCGGTCGTCTCCGTCCAACGGCCTGGCCGGAGTCCGTTGCGGTCGAGCGTCGCGCCGACCAGCGTGCCGTCCGTGAAGATCAGCGCCGCCGGACCGTCCCAGGGCTCCATCTGGTTCGCGTGGTACTCGTAGAAGGCCCTCAGCTCGGGGTCGAGTCCGGTCTGCTTCTCCCAGGCCTCCGGCACCATCATCATGATGGCGTGCGGAAGGCTGCGCCCCGTGAGGGTCAGCAGCTCGAGCACCTCGTCGAACGAGGCGGAGTCGCTCGCCCCGTCGGTGCAGATCGGCAGGAGCGGAGCGAGGTCACCGAGGAGCTCCGACTCCAGCTGCGACTGCCGGGCGCGCATCCAGTTGCGGTTGCCGCCCACCGTGTTGATCTCCCCGTTGTGGGCGAGCATACGCAGCGGCTGGGCGAGGGGCCACGAGGGGAACGTGTTCGTGGAGTACCGGGAGTGCACGACGGCGAGCTCGGAGGCGAACCGCTCGTCCTGGAGGTCCGGGTAGAAGGGCTCCAGCTGGAGCGTGGTGACCATGCCCTTGTAACCCAACGTGCGGGCGGACAGGGAGACGAAGTAGGCGTCGAGCTCGTGTCCGGCGCGCTTGCGCAGCCGGTAGGCGATGCGGTCGAGCGCGAGTCCGGAGGAGGCGCCGTCTCCTCCCGCGCCGGGGCGGGAGACGAAGAGCTGCTCGAAGGCCGGGCGGGCCTCGTCGGCGAGCTTGCCGAGGTTCTCATTGGCCGTGGGGACCATGCGCCAACCGAGGACCGTCAGGCCCTCCTCTGCGGCGATGCGCTCGATGCCGGCCTTCTGCTCGCGGCGGGCGCTCGACTCCCGAGGGAGGAACGCCAGGCCTGCGGCGTACTCGCCGACCGGAGGAAGCTCGAACTCCGTGACGGAACGGAGGAACGCGTCCGGCATCTGGGTGAGGATCCCGGCCCCGTCGCCGGTCCCCGCGTCGGAGCCGATCGCGCCGCGATGCTCCAGGTTGCGCAGCGCCTCGAGCGCCAGCGCGATGATGTCGTGCCCGGCCTCGCCGCGCAACGTCGCGACCATTGCCAGGCCGCAGGCGTCCTTCTCGAACGCCGGGTCGTACATCCCCTGCTTCGGGGGGTAGGCGCCGGAGGCGCCATAGGGAGGCTGGAAGTACACCAGTCACCGTCCTCAGATCTCAGATGACACCGGGGACGACGTTGGCCCGCTTGTGCGATGGAATCCCCTCGGAGAGAGAGGACGGCGGGGGCTGTCCTCAGCTCGTAGGAGCGGTGCTCGTGGCGGTGGCTCCGGTGATCTGCTCGTCGACCGGAGGCTCGCTCACGTCGACGAAGTCGTCGGGGTTGTCCGATTGTACCTCAGCCGCGGGGATCCGCCCCGGCTGGTAGGGAGACGGCTCGATGCCGGGGTGCCGGTGCGTCTGGACGATGAGGATCACGATGCCGACCACGACGCCGATGATCGCCGCCCAGACGTTGCTGCGCAGGCCCAGGTAGATCTCGCTCGGATCGATGCGGATCGACTCCCAGACGATGCGGCCGGCGCTGTACCAGATGAGGTAGCAGGCGAAGAGCTTGCCCCACTGCAGGCGCAGCCGTCGGCCCGCCCAGAGCAGGAAGAGCACGCCCAGCCCGTTCCAGATGACCTCGTAGAGGAACGTGGGGTGGAACAGGGTCCCCTCGGGGAGACCCGGGGGGAAGGCGATGTTGGACTTCTCGATCTCCAGCCCCCAGGGCAGATCGGTCGGCAGGCCGAAGAGCTCGTGGTTGAACCAGTTGCCGAAGCGTCCCATGGCCTGGGCGAGCAGCAGTCCGGGGGCGAGCGCATCGGCGAACGACCAGAACCGGATGCCGGTCCAGCGGCAGCCCAGCCACGCGCCGACGGCGCCGCCGATGAGGGCGCCGAAGATGGCGATGCCGCCCTCCCAAATCGCCCAGACCGAGCCGGGCTCGAAGGGGTTCCAGGTGTTCTTGCCCGGGCCGAAGTAGAAGTTCGGGTGGGTGAGCACGTGGAAGATCCGCGCACCGATGATCGCGAGGGGGACCGCGATGATCGCGATGTCGATCACGACCCACCGCTCCGCACCCCTCTTGGTGAGGCGGTGGTTCGTCAGGAAGACAGCGACGATGATGCCCGCGATGATGCACAGCGCGTAGTAGTGGATCGTCAGCCCGAAGATCGGGAAGCTGCGGGACGGCGGGCTCGGGATGCTGGCGAGCACGCCGGCGAGGCTGCTGTGGAGCGCGAGGGACATGAGAGAGATTCTAGTCGGCGAGGTGGAAACGCGCGGACGGCGTGCCCGCGACCAGCGAACGGGTGGTCTCCGCGAGGCCGTCGAGACCGCCGTCGCGGAGGGCGCGGACCAGCGCCGTGCCCACGATCGCGCCGTCGGCGTAGCCGGTCACGCCCGCAACCTGCTCGGCGGTGGAGATGCCGATGCCGACACAGGCACGGCTCGCACCGCGCGACCTCAGGCGCTCGACGAGCGTCCGTGCGGCCCGGTCGAGCTCGGCGCGCTCCCCCGTAATGCCCATCGTCGACACGGTGTAGACGAATCCGGTCGAGGAGGACACCACCAGGTCGAGGCGCTCGTCCGTCGAGGTCGGAGCGGCGAGGAAGATCCGGTCGAGTCCGGTCCGCTCGCTCGCCGCGATCCACTCCCCCGCGGCCTCGGGCGTGATGTCGGGGGTGACCAGGCCTGCGCCGCCTGCAGCGAGCAGGTCGTCGGCGTAGCGGTCGACGCCGTACTGGATCACGGGATTCCAATAGGTCATCACGACGACGGGGACATCCGTCGCCGCGGTGATGGCCTTCACCGCTGTGAAGAGATCTCGCATGCGGAAGCCGCCGGCGAGGGCCTTCTGCGTCGCCTCCTGGATGATCGCGCCGTCCATCACCGGATCGGAATACGGCGGGCCGAGCTCGATCACGTCGGCGCCGTTCTCCGCCAACGTGATCGCCGCCCGGATGCTGGTGTCCAGATCGGGGAAGCCCACCGGGAGATAGCCGACGAACGCTCCGCGGCCCTCGTCGTGCGCCTTTTGGATCGCAGCCTCGACGCGGCTCATCCTGCGTTCTCCTCGTCGTACAGCTCGAAGTACCGCGCCGCGGTGTCCATGTCCTTGTCTCCGCGGCCGGAGAGGCAGACGGCGATGATGCCGTCAGGTCCGAGGTCGCGTCCGATGCGCAGAGCGCCGGCCAGGGCGTGTGCGGACTCGACGGCGGGGATGATCCCCTCCGTGCGGCTCAGCAGACGAAGGGCCTGCATCGCCTCATCGTCGGTCGCGGGGATGTAGGAGGCGCGACCGATGTCGGCGAGCCAGGAGTGCTCGGGTCCGACCCCCGGGTAGTCCAGGCCGGCCGAGATCGAGTGCGACTCGATCGTCTGTCCGTCCTCGTCCTGCAGCACGTACGTCCGGGCTCCGTGCAGCACGCCGGGGCGTCCGCGCTCGATCGACGCCGCGTGCTTCTCGGTGTCGACGCCGTCTCCCGCCGCCTCGACGCCGTAGAGGGCGACGCCCTCGTCGTCGAGGAACGCGTCGAACATGCCGATCGCGTTCGACCCGCCGCCGACGCAGGCGACGACGGCGTCGGGAAGGCGCCCGGCCTCGGTCAGCAGCTGCTCGCGGGCCTCCTCGCCGATGATCTTCTGGAAGTCGCGAACCATGGCCGGGAACGGATGCGGGCCCGCCGCCGTTCCGAAGATGTAGTTGGTGGTCTCGACCGACGCGACCCAATCGCGGTAGGCGTCGTTGATCGCGTCCTTGAGCGTGCGCGAGCCGGTCGTGACGGGCACGACCTCGGCGCCGAGGAGACGCATACGGGCGACGTTGAGCGCCTGGCGCTCGGTGTCGACCTCGCCCATGTAGATCGTGCACTCCATGCCGAAGAGCGCCGCCGCCGTCGCCGTGGCGACGCCGTGCTGCCCGGCGCCGGTCTCGGCGATCACACGCGTCTTGCCCAGCCGCCTGGTGAGCAGGGCCTGCCCCAGCACGTTGTTGATCTTGTGCGAACCGGTGTGATTGAGGTCCTCCCGCTTCAAGAAGACCCGCGCCCCGCCGGCGTGCTCCGCGAAGCGGGGCGCCTCGGTGAGCGCGGACGGCCTGCCCGCATAGGAGGAGAGCAGCCGTGCGAGCTCGTCACGGAACGCCGGATCGATCATCGCCGACTCATAGGCCGCCGTCAGCTCGTCGATGGCCGCGATCAGCGACTCGGGCATGTAGCGCCCACCGTAGGCGCCGAAGAACGGGCCGTGCTGGTCGCGGAGACTCATCCCACCTCCAGGAAGCTGTGCAGGGTGGCGACGGGGTCGCCGGTGACGAGCGCCTCGCCGATGAGTACGACGTCCGCGCCGGCCTGCCGATAGTGCGCGACGTCCGCTGGGGAGAGCACCGCCGACTCGGCGATCTTCACCGCTCCGGCGGGGATGCGGTCGACGAGCCGGCCGAAGAGGTCGCGGTCGAGCTCGAGCGTCTTGAGGTCGCGGGCGTTCACTCCGATGAGCTCGGCGCCCAGATCGATCGCGACCTCGAGCTCCTCGGCCGAGTGCGTCTCGACCAACGGGGTCATGCCGAGCTCCCGGATGAGACCGTACAGTTCGGTGAGGACCGGGACGCTGAGCCCGGCGACGATCAGCAGAGCGAGGTCGGCACCCGCCGCGCGGGCCTCGAACACCTGATAGGGCGTCGCGATGAAGTCCTTGCGCAGCACCGGCAGGGAGACGCGCGACGTCACCGCCTCGAGATCGGCGAGGGAGCCGCCGAAGCGGCGCTCCTCGGTGAGGACGCTGATCGCCGAAGCACCGCCCTGCTCGTAGAGCGATGCCTGGAAGGCGGGGTCAGGGATGTCGGCGAGGGAGCCGCGAGACGGGCTGGCGCGCTTGACCTCGGCGATGATCTTCACGCGATCCGCGGGAGCGAGGGCCGCCAGCGCATCCCGGGCAGCGGGTCGCGCCAGCGCCTCGCGCTCCACCTGGGAGAGAGGCCGGGTCAGGGCGCGCCTTTCGGCGTCTTCCACAGCGCCGGCCGTGAGGTCGGCGAGGACCATCAGTGCGCCTTCGGCGTGTACTTGGGGCCGTTCACCCCGTAGCCGGCCCGGGCCATGATCCAGCCCACGATCGGACCGACGAGGATGAGGACGGCCGAGGCCCACACCATCGGCGCGAGCTCGAGGCAGAAGAACACGGTGCCGATCGTGAAGCCGAGCAGCATGATCACGACGGCGGTCCACGCGGCAGGCGAGTGTCCGTGTCCGGGGTCTGCGATCGAGTTGGTCATGTTCTCCTCCGGGAAGGTCGGCGTGGGTTCAGTCTATCGGGCTCAGCGCGTCGGATCGGTGCCATGGGACAGGTCGTCCCATGATTCGACGGCGTCGAGCGGCCCGTCTGCGACTCCGTGCGCGGAGTCCGCGGTGCGGTAGCGGCGCCCTCCCGCCTTCCAGCGCCGGGCGCTGACCATGACGAAGAGCGAGGCGAGCAGAAGCAGGATCCAGCAGGCGAAGGCGATCCCGGGCCAGACACTCGGCGCGATGCTCCCGACGACATCGTGCAACGCGGCCTCTCCGGCGAGTCCGGTCGCCTCGGTCACCGAGGAGGCGACGGCGGAGAGGGGCGGGTCGACGACCAGGGGGAGGGTCATGATGCCGAGCGCGACCGCGGCCAGGGCGGCGAGCACCCCGAAGACGTAGCGCAGCACCGGGCCGACGATCGACAGCGCGGCGCCGAGAGCCAGCACGGCCAGCGTCAGGGGCGCCAGCAGGGGCAGCGCATGCGCACCGCTGACGAGCAGGGGCTCGGCACCGTCGGCGCGGTGCACCTCGAGCCAGGTCTGGGTCGAGGAGATCACGCCGATGCCGCCCGCCGCGATGAAGGCCAGCACAGAGGTGCTGCGTCCGCGTTCGAACAGGCTCATGCCCGTGCCCCGTCGCCGGCCGGCAGGTCCCTGCCGTCGAAGCAGGTCCGTGTGCCCGTGTGACAGGCGGCGCCCGTCTGGTCGACCTGCAGCAGGATCGTGTCGCCGTCGCAGTCGAGCTGCGCAGAGTGGAGCATCTGGATGTTGCCGGAGGTGTCGCCCTTGCGCCAGTACTCCTGTCGGGAGCGCGACCAGTAGGTGACGCGCCCCGAGGTCAGCGTGCGCCGCAACGACTCTTCGTCCATCCAGGCGAGCATCAGCACCTCGCGGGTGTCCCACTGCTGCACGATCGCCGGCGCCAGACCGTCGGCGTTCCATGCGACGCCCGCGATGCGCTCGTCGAGATCGCTCATGCGGACCGATCCTCTCCGGACGCCGTGTTCCGGACCACCACTCCGGCGCCGCGGAGGGCATCCTTCACGTCGCCGATCGAGAGCTGGCCGCCGTGGAAGACGCTCGCGGCGAGCACCGCGTCGGCGCCGGCGGCGATCGCGGGCGGGAAATCCGCCGCCGATCCCGCACCGCCCGAGGCGATGACCGGGACGGGTGCGATCTCGCGCATCAGGCGGACGAGCTCGAGATCGAAGCCGTCCTTCGTACCGTCCGCATCGATCGAGTTCACGAGCAGCTCCCCCGCACCGCGCTCCGTGGCCTCCCGGGCCCAGTCCGCGGCGTCCAGCGTCGTCTCGGTCCGGCCGCCGTGGGTGGTCACCACGAATCCGGATCGCGTGCCTGCCGCGCGCTTGACGTCGAGCGAGAGCACGAGCACCTGTGCGCCGAACCGGTCGGCGATCTCGTCGATGAGCTCCGGGCGGGCGATCGCTGCGGAGTTCACACCGACCTTGTCGGCGCCGACCGAGAGCAGACGCGCCACGTCCTCGACGCTGCGCACTCCCCCGCCGACGGTCAGCGGCACGAAGACCTGTTCCGCGGTGCGCTGCACCACGTCGTAGGTCGTCGCGCGTCCGTCGACGGTCGCCGTCACATCGAGGAAGGTGATCTCGTCGGCGCCCTGGGACGCATAGTGCGCCGCCAACTCGACCGGATCGCCCATATCGCGGAGGTTCTGGAAGTTGACCCCCTTCACGACGCGCCCGGCGGACACGTCGAGGCACGGGATCACGCGGGCCGCGAGCGTCATCACAGCCTCGCCGCGTGGATCGCGGTGACCAGGATCGCGCGCGCGCCGAGGGCGTAGAGGGCGTCCATCACCTGGTTCACCCCGCGACGCGGGATCATCACGCGCACCGCCACCCACTCGGGATCGCGGAGCGAGGAGATCGTCGGCGACTCCCGACCCGGCGCGATCGCCACGGCCTGGTCGACGAGGGCGACCGGGAGATCGTAGTCGAGCAGCACATACTGCCGCGCGACCATCACGCCCCGAAGGCGACGGAGCAGGGTGTCGGTGCCCTCCGCCTCGCCGGGGCGGCTGATGAGCACGGCCTCGGACTGGATGATCACCGGCCCGAAGATCTCGAGTCCCGCCTGACGCAGCGTCGTGCCGGTCTCGACCACGTCGGCGATCACGTCGGCGACGCCGAGCCGCACGGCGGACTCCACCGCGCCGTCCAGCGGGACGAGCTCCGCCTCCACTCCGTGCTCGCGGAGGAAGGCGTCGACGAGACCCGGGTACGCCGATGCGACCCGGACGCCGGCGAGCTCCTCGATCGACGAGTAGCGTCCGGGAGGTCCGGCGAACCGGAACGTCGACTTCGCGAAGCCGAGGGCTTCGATCTCGCGGGCCTGCTGCGGGACGTCGCGCAGCAGGTCGCGGCCGGTGATCCCGACGTCGAGAGCCCCGGAGGCCACATAGGTCGCGATGTCACGGGGGCGGAGGAAGAAGAACTCGACGTCGTTCTCGGCGTCGATCACGTGCAGTGTCTTGGGGTCGCGGCGACCGGCGTACCCGGCCTCCGCGAGCATCTCGGCGGCGGTCTCGGAGAGCGAGCCCTTGTTCGGAACGGCGATGCGGAGCATGGATGTCTTTCGTGTCGAAGGGAGGGAGCGGAGCGGCTCAGAGATGTCGGTAGACGTCCTCGAGCTCCAGGCCCTTCGCGATCATCATCACCTGCAGGTGGTAGAGCAGCTGCGAGATCTCCTCGGCGGCTTCATCCTTCGACTCGTACTCGGCGGCCATCCAGACCTCGGCCGCCTCCTCGACGATCTTCTTGCCGATCGCATGCACGCCGCGGTCGAGCTGAGCGACCGTCCCCGATCCCTCGGGACGGCTCTCCGCCGTCTGGCGCAGCTGGGCGAACAGCTCGTCGAAAGTCTTCACGCTTCCAGGCTAGCGGCTCGCGCACGCTCCCGGAGCCCCGTGACGGCCGCCTCGACGTCGTCCGCGCCATAGACCGCCGAGCCCGCGACGAACGTGTCCGCGCCGGCCTCTGCCGCCTGCGCGATCGTGTCGAAGGAGATCCCGCCGTCGACCTGGAACCACACGTCCGCATGACGGCGGCGAGCCTCCTTCCGGAGCGCTCGGAGCTTCGGCATGGTCTCCGCCATGAACCCCTGGCCGCCGAATCCCGGCTCGACGGTCATCACGAGGATCTGATCGAACTCGTCGAGCACGTCGTAGAGGGCCTCCCCCGCCGTCCCCGGCTTGATCGCGATGCCCGCACGCGCGCCGATCCCGCGGAGTCGCCGGGCGAGTCCGACCGGATCCGCCGCCGCTTCGAGATGGAAGGTCACGCTCGCGGCGCCGAGCTCGGCGTACCCGGGCGCCCAGCGATCGGGATCGCTGATCATGAGGTGCACGTCGAGCGGAATCGGGCTCGTCTGCTGGATCCGCTCGACCATCTGCGGTCCGAAGCTGAGGTTGGGCACGAAGTGGTTGTCCATCACGTCGACGTGCACGAAGTCCGCGGACGCGATCCGCGCCAGCTCGGACTGCATGTTGACGAAGTCGGCGGCGAGGATGCTCGGGTTGATGCGCGGGGCGTCGGGAAGGTGCATGGTGCTGCTCTCCTATCGTGAGCGCTGCAGCAGCGCGAGGAACATGGCGTCGGTGCCGTGGCGATGCGGCCAGAGCTGCACCCTGCCGGAGCCGTCGCCGGCGAGGTCGATCGGCGTGCGGACCACGCTCTCCAGCACTGCGCGCGCGTCGAGCTCGACGAGGTCGTCACGCCCGCGCAGGATCTCGGAGACCACGCCCGTCGTCTCCGCGAGGTGCGGTGAGCAGGTGGCATAGGCGACGATCCCGCCGGGAGCCAGCGCATCGACCGCGGCGGACAGCAGCTGCACCTGCAGCGCGACGAGCTCGGCGACATCGGCGGGGCTCTTCCGCCAGCGCGCCTCCGGGCGACGACGCAGCGCTCCAAGCCCGGTGCACGGGGCGTCGACGAGGATTCGGTCGAACGCTCCCGGGCGGGAGCGGGCGAGGTCCCGCCCGTCCTCCTCGTGCACGACGACGTCGCCGGGCACGCCCCGGAGGGCGTTCCGCACCAGACGGGCCCGTGTGGGGACCACCTCGTTCGCCTCGAGGGAGATGTCGTGCTGCCGGGCGATCGCAGCGAGGAGGGCGGTCTTCCCGCCCGGCCCGGCGCACAGATCGAGCCACTTCTCTCCGGCGCGCAACGGAGCGGCTGCCGCGAGGGCGAGCGCGACGAGCTGGGAGCCCTCGTCCTGCACGCGGATCGTCCCCGCGGCCTGCTCGACGATCCGGTGCGGGTCCCCTCCGGGCGAGCCGAAGGCCGTCTGGGCGAACGGACGGCGGGGCTCCCCCGGCTCGGCGAGCCCCGGGAGTGCGACGAGTGTGACCTCGGGCGAGCGGTTGTCCGCGTCGAGCAGCGCCTCCAGCTCACCCGCGCGCCCCTCCGCCGCCAGCGCACGGCGCAGGGCCCTGATGACCCAGACCGGATGCGCCGCACGCAGGGCGAGCCTCTCGTCGTCGGAGCGCGCCTGATCCTCGATCGCGGTCTGCCATGCCTCCGGAGACTCTCGGGTGATCCTCCGCAGCACCGCGTTCGCGAACCCGGAAGCCCCCCGCCCCTGCACGGCGGCGACGAGGTTCACGGTCTCGTTGACCGCTGCGTGGTCGGCCACGCGCGTCGAGAGCAGCTGATGCACGCCGAGCCGGAGCGCGTCGAGGACCGGGGGGTCGATACCGTCGATCGGTCGTCCGGCGGCCGCGGCGATGATCGCGTCATAGGTGCCACGACGACGCAGCGTCCCGTAGGCGAGCTCGGTGGCGAGCCCGGCGTCCTTCTGGTCGAGGCCCGCCTCGGCGATGGCCGACGGGAGCAGGAGGTTCGCGTAGGCGTCGGACTCGGAGACCGCGCGGAGCACGTCGAACGCGACGCGACGCGCCGGCTGCACGCTCCGTTTCCTTCCGGCGCGGGTGTCCTCGGCGCCCGGCGGTCGCGGACGTCCTCCGTGCAGCCCGCGGCGGCCGCCGTCGCGGCTCATGAGCCCGCTCGCAATCCCTCGGACCGTTGTCCGCGCCACCAGTCGGCCGCCGCCATGACGCCCTTGCCCGCGGGCTGCACACGGCTGACGGCGAGCGGCCGGCTGCCTGTGCCGATCAGGATCCGGGTCTTCTCCCCGGCGATCTCGCCCGGGGCGAGCGGCGCCGCGTCCAGCGCCGGCGCTGCGGACAGCACCTTGAGACGCTCGCCGCCGACCGTGGTGTGTGCCCCGGGCTCGGGGGTCACACCACGGAAGCGGGAGAACACGGACTCCAGCGGCGCCGACCAGTCGAGCATGCCGTCATCGATCCCCATCTTGGGCGCGAAGGTCGGCTCACCGGACTGCGCCTCCGCACGTGCGGTCCCCTCCGCGATCCCGGCGACGACATCGAGCGTGAGCGCGGCACCGTCCGCGGCGAGCACCTCCAGCGCGTCGCCCGCGGTGGTCTCCGGGGCGAGGGCGACGGCGCGCATGCCGAACACATCGCCGGCGTCGAGCTCGGGGACGAGCTGGAACACGCTCACCCCGACCTCGGGGTCGCCGGCGATCAGCGCCCGCTGGACCGGCGCCGCGCCGCGCCAGCGCGGGAGCAGCGAGAAGTGCAGATTGATCCATCCGTGCACGGGGGCGGACAGGAGGGGTTCGCGCACCAGGCCGCCGTAGGCGACGATCACCCCGAGCTCCGGCTGAAGCGCCGCGATCTCCTCAGTGACCCGCTCATCGAGCCGGGCCGCCTTGAGCACAGGCAGATCCAGGTCCGCCGCCGCCCGCGCCACCGGCGACGGAGTCAGCACGCGCTTGCGACCGAGAGGAGCATCGGGGCGCGTCACCACGGCGACGATCTCGTGCCGCGCGGCGAGGGCGCGGAGGGTCGGTATGGCCGGCTCGGGGGTGCCGGCGAAGACGAGACGCATGAAAGGTACTCCGGATGGTTCGAGAGCGCGGGGCTCAGATGTCTGGTTCGAGGATATCGAGGTGCAGGCTCAGCCCGGCTCGCCCTCTCGCCCTCCGATGACGGGAGGCGTCGGAGACGACGGCGGCGCGCAGAGCGGATGCCACCGCCGCGCCGGCGCCGTACCCGAAGCGGACGAGGGCCCGGACCTTGCCGTCGCCCCCCTCCAGGGGGACGGGACCGAGCACCGCCTCGGCGGGGATGCCCAGCTCGCGCACGGAGTCCAGCGCCGTTCGCACGACGGCGGGCAGTCCGTCGAGCTGGGCGACCCGGGTCACCGGCGGCATGTGCAGCGGCGCCCGGGCCTCCAGCTCCGCCGCCGCATAACCGTTCTGGGTCCAGGTCGCGAGGGCGCGCGCCACCGGGCCGTCGACGCCCACGAGATGCACCGGGGCGCCCGGCGCCGCCAGCGCGGCCGCGTTGGACCACCACCGCAGACACGACTCCCCGATCCTCAGATCGGGGGCCTGGAGCATCCGCGCGCCGTCGAGCAGGACGACCGCCCGGTATCCGCCGTCGGCCAGCGGCTCCGCGCCCCGGGTGGCGATCACCAGCGCGGGCTTCGGACCGACCTGCTCGACGATGTGAGTGCCGTCCGAGACGATCACCGGGACCCCGGGGAACGCCCGCCCCAGCTCGTCGGCGGTGCGCTCGCTGCCCGATGAGGCCAGCCGCACCTGCGGTGACTCGCAGACGGGGCAGTGCCAGGCGTTCGCCGAACGGCCGCACCAGGCGCACACCGGGACCGCCCCCCGGCGTCGCGCGCCGAGGGGGCCGCCGCAGTGGGCGCAGCGCGCAGGGGCACGGCAAGACGCGCACACGAGGGAAGGCGCGAAGCCGGGGCGGGACACCTGCACGAGGACGGGTCCGGTCGCCACGGCGTCCCTCGCGGCCGCGAAGGCGCTCGACGGCATGCGCTGTGCCAGCCTCTCCAGCTCCTGCGGCGTGCTGAGCACCACCTTCGGGGTCGCGCGGCGAAGGGCGCGCACGTCGCGGAACCAGCCCCCGCGCACCAGGCGCTCCACATCGGTCGTCCGCGTGTGACCGACGAAGAGCAGTGCACTGCCCTCCAGCTCCTGGCGCAGCTGCGCCGCGTCGCGCACGTGCACGTACGGGGTGAGCGGTTCGGCGAGAAGGGGGTCGCCGTCGTCCCACACCGCGATGAGGCCGGCGACGACGGGCGCATACACCGCAGAGCGGTTGCCGACGACGACGCACGGCGCCTCGCTCAGAGTGCGGAGGAAGGCGCGATAGCGGTCGGGGTTCGTCTGGCGGGCATCGTGCCGCACGATCGCCTCATCGGGAAGGAGGGCGCCGAGTGCGGTGAGCAGCCGATCCTCGTCACGCTTGTCCGGCACCACGAGCACCGTCGAACGCCCGGAGGCGAGGGTGCGCGCAGCGGCCGCCGCGAGCATCCGCATCGCGTGCGGCAGCCCCTCCTCCATCTCGGGGATAGCCTCCACCGCTGCCCGTGCGCCCTCGTCCAGCACGTCGACGAGCCCCGCATAGCGGGCGAGCGTCCGCTCCGCCTCCGCCAGGCTCTCCGAAGCGGCCTGAGGCGCATCGGACACGGGGCTCCAGGCCTTCTCCGCTCTGACCTGCCGCTTCGGGATCGCGAGGCGCAGCACATCGGCCGCCGATCCGGCAGCCCGGTCGGCAGCGCGACGGGCGAGGCGGTACAGCCGGTCGGGCAGCACGACGACCGGCGACACGATCGACTCCACGACGGAGAGCGCACGGGACGCATCGTCCTCCGTGGCGACCTCCACGACGTAGCCGTCGATCACGCGTCCCGCGGTTCGCAGCGGCACCTTGACACGGACGCCGCACTCCACCTCTCCGAGCTCATCGGGGAGGGCGTAGTCGAACAGCCGATCGAGCTGAGGCAACGGCGAGTCGATCAGCACCCGCGCGATGCGCCGCGACCCGGCCGCCATCAGATCCCGGCGGCGCGCCGGAGTTCGTCGGCCCGGGTGGTGTGCTCCCAGGTGAACTCCGGCAGCTCTCGTCCGAAGTGGCCGTAGGCCGCCGTCCTCGCGTAGATCGGGCGCAGCAGGTCGAGCTCTTCGATGATGGCCTGCGGGCGGAGATCGAAGACCTCGGTGATCGCCCGGGTGATCACCTCGTCCGCCACCTTGCCGGTGCCGAAGGTCTCGACGTACAGGCCGACCGGGTGCGCGACGCCGATCGCGTACGCGACCTGCACCTCGAGCCGATCGGCGAGCCCTGCGGCCACCGCGTTCTTCGCGACCCAGCGCATCGCGTAGGCGCCGGAACGGTCGACCTTGGACGGGTCCTTGCCGCTGAAGGCGCCGCCGCCGTGACGCGCCGCGCCGCCGTAGGTGTCGATGATGATCTTCCGGCCGGTGAGCCCGGCGTCCCCCTTGGGGCCGCCGATCACGAACGGGCCGGCGGGATTGATGTAGTAGCTCAGCTCGGAGGAGAGGTCGAGCCCGGTCTGCGCGAGCACGGGGTCGATCACGAGCTCCCGCACCTGGGCGCGGAGATCCTCCAGCGGCACGTCCGGGTGGTGCTGGGTCGACAGCACGACCGCGTCCACCGTCTTCGGCGTCGCCCCCTCGTAACCGAGGGTCACCTGGGTCTTCCCATCGGGCCGGAGATACGGGAGCAGGCCGGAGCGGCGCACCTCCGTGAGACGCTCAGCGATGCGGTGTGCCGTCCACGCTGCCATCGGCATGAGCTGCGGCGTCTCGTTGGTCGCGTAGCCGAACATGATCCCCTGATCGCCCGCGCCGAGGGCGTCGCGCGGGTCGACAGAACCGCCGTCGCGCTGCTCGGAGGCGTTGTCGACGCCGTGCGCGATGTCGGTGGACTGCTCCCCCACCGAGACGCTCACACCGCAGGACGAGCCGTCGAAACCGTACTCGCTCGAGGTGTAGCCGATGCCGTTGACCACGTCACGGACGATCGTGGGGATGTCGACATAGGCCTCGGTGCGGATCTCACCCGCCACGTGCACCAGCCCCGTGGTCACCAGCGTCTCGACGGCGACCCGCGAGGAGGTGTCCTTGGCGATCAGCCCGTCCAGGATGCTGTCCGAGATCTGGTCGCAGATCTTGTCGGGGTGTCCTTCGGTCACGGACTCGGACGTGAACAGGCGCAGGGCGCTCATCGGTGCTCCATCGGTTGCGGGCGTGATGCTCCGCACGCGGGTGTGACGCGCACGGAGAGGCGGGGATGGTCCCAGTATGGACGGAGCCGCCGACATCCTGCTTCAGGATGACGACGGCTCCGAGAGGGCTGCTCTCACTCCGCGTGGCGGATGCGGAGCTTGTCCTCGTTGATCTCGTGCAGGGCGATCGTCAGCGGCTTGTCCTCGACCGAGGAGTCGACCAGCGGGCCGACGTTGTCGAAGAGGTTGCCCTCGTGCAGATCCGAGTAGTAGTCGTTGATCTGGCGCGCGCGCTTGGACGCGTAGATGACGAGCTCGTACTTGGAGTCGACGCGCTCCAGCAGATTGTCGATGGGGGGATCGATGATTCCCTGGTTGCTACCGGCCACAGTGGGACCTCCTGATCGGGCGACGGGTTGTCGCGAAGTCGGTTCGGCGGGCGCGCGAGACCCTCAGCGCGCCACGCCCTGAGCCAATTCTACGACCTCCCGGGCCGCAGTGGCGACGTCCTCGTTCACTACACGGTGATCGAACTCGTTCTGGGCGGCCAGCTCGACCTTCGCGGTGCGCAGCCGGCGGGTCCGCTCCTCGGCGTCCTCGGTGCCCCTCCCGATGAGACGGTGCACCAGCTCGTCCCACGATGGAGGGAGAAGGAACACCAGTGTGGCGGACGGCTCGGCGGCGCGTACCTGGCGGGCGCCCTGCAGATCGATCTCGAGCAGCACGGTCTTGCCTCCGGCGAGGGCGGCGTCGACCGGGCCCCGCGGTGTGCCGTAGCGGTGCTTGTTGTGCACGACGGCGTATTCGAGCAGCTCGCCGTCCGCGATCAGGCGGTCGAATTCGGCGTCGTCCACGAAGAAGTAGTGCACGCCGTCGATCTCGCCCGGGCGCGGTGCGCGTGTCGTGGCGGAGACGGACAGGTGGATCTCGGGATGCTGCTCGCGGATGCGCGCGGCGACCGTCCCCTTGCCCACGGCCGTCGGGCCCGCGAGCACGAGCAGACGGCTGCGCCCCGAGCGCGGAGCCGTGACCGGGAAGCGGTCGTCGAGCCAGGCGGAGAGACCGGCGACCTGGCGGACGCCGAGCCCGCCGAGCCTCTTCACCGGCGCGATGTGCAGCTCCTGGAGGACGCGGTCCCTCTTCCCCGCGCCGATCGCCGGCAGCGCCATGAGGAAGTCCGTGACGCGCATCGACCCCGCCACGGAGTCGGCCTCGGCGACGGCGGTCCCCAGCACGTCCTGCGGCGTGACGACCCGGGTCGCGATGTCCCTCTTCAGGGACGCCCGGGCACGCCGTCGCTCCACCGCGCGCCGTGCGGCCGCTGCTCGGTCGACGTCGGGGACGGAGCGTCGTTCACCCACCCAGTACCTCCTGATAGAGCGCTGCGCGCTCGATGATCGTGTCGGCGATCCGGTCCGGACCGGCGCCGAGGATGCTGCGGCTCTCACTGGCCAGCACGTTCCCTGCAAGCGTACCGAAACGCGTGAGGAGATCACCCGGAGAGGCGCCCTGTGCGCCGAAGCCCGGGGCGAGGATCGGCGTGCCCGCGAGCACCTCGTCGTCCAGCCCCCGTTCTCCGAGGTCGACCGTGGCCCCGATCACGAGGCCGATCGGCCCGAGCCCTCCGCCGAAGACGGTGGATCGGTTCGCCCAGGTGACGTCGCGCGCCACCCGGTGCGCCACCGACTGGTCCTCCGCCGCCTCGACGTCGATCGTGCGCGCGGTCTGCAGCGCCGCGGCCTCGGGGTTGCTCGTCGCCGCCAGGACGAACAGACCCTTGTCGGCGCGCACGGCCGCGCCGATGGTCTCGCGCAGAGAGTCCGGACCGAGGTACGGGCTCACGGTCAGCGCATCCGCCTCGAGCGGCGAGTCCGGTTCGAGCCACGCGGAGACGTAACCCGCCATCGTCGTGCCGATGTCGCCGCGCTTCGCATCCGCGACCACGAGAAGGCCCGCTCCGCGGGCCGCGGAGAGCACGTCCTCGAGCGCGGCGAAGCCGCGGGATCCGAAGCGCTCGAAGAACGAGACCTGCGGCTTGATCGCCGCGACCCGTCCCGCGGACGCCTCGACCACCGCCAGGCCGAAGGTGCGGACGCCCTCGGCGTCCTGACCCAGGCCCCAGCTCTCCAGGAGCGCGGCGTGCGGGTCGATCCCGACGCACAGCGGACCGTGCGCGTCGAGGGCGGCCCTCAGCCGCACACCGAAGGATGCGGTCACGCCGACGCCTTCCGGTCGGCCTCGTACTCCTGCAGGCTGCGCACCTCGAAGCCCTTGCCCGCGGCGTCCATCCCGCTCACGGCAGCGCCGAGCGTGGCGATGGTGGTGAAGAGGGCCTTGTCCGCGGCCACCGCCGCCGCCCGGATCTCGTAGCCGTCCGCGCGCGCCGCTCCCCCGCTCGGGGTGTTCACGACGATGTCGATCGCCCCGTCGTTGATCAGGTCGACGATGTTCTTCGCCCCGGTCTCCTGGGTCGCGCTGAACTTCTCCACGACGGACACGGCGATGCCGTTGCGCGAGAGGATCTCGGCGGTGCCCTCGGTGGCGACGATCGTGAAGCCGAGCTGCTGCAGGCGATGGGCCGGCAGGATCACCGCGCGCTTGTCCGCGTCCGCGACCGAGATGAACACCGTCCCCTCGGTCGGCGCGCCGCCGTACGCCGCCGCCTGGCTCTTCGCGAAGGCCGTCGGGAAGTCGCGGTCGATGCCCATCACCTCACCGGTCGAGCGCATCTCCGGGCCGAGCACGGAGTCGACCGTCTTGCCGTCGCGGGTGCGGAAGCGCTTGAACGGCAGGACGGCCTCCTTGACGGCCACCGGAGCGTCGAGCGGGATGCGCGAGCCGTCCAGCTCGGGCAGGAGGCCCTCCTCGCGCAGCTCGGCGATCGTCGCGCCCGCCATGATGCGGCTCGCGGCCTTCGCCAGCGCGATGCCCAGCGCCTTCGACACGAACGGCACGGTGCGGCTCGCCCGAGGGTTCGCCTCGATCACGTAGAGCACGCCCGCGCTCACCGCGAACTGCACGTTCAGCAGTCCTCGCACGCCCACGCCCTCCGCGATCGCGAGCGTCGCGGCGCGCACCCGGTCGATCTCGGTGCGGCCGAGGGAGACCGGGGGCAGCGTGCAGCTCGAGTCGCCGGAATGGATGCCGGCCTCCTCGAGGTGCTCCATGATCCCGCCGATGAACAGGTCGGTGCCGTCGTAGAGCGCGTCCACGTCGATCTCGATCGCATCGTCGAGGAACCGGTCGACGAGCAGGGGCTTGCCCTCCTCGATGATGACCTCGCCGGCGGTGCGCACGAAGTAGTCGCGCAGCGACGCGGTGTCGTAGACGATCTCCATCCCGCGTCCGCCGAGCACGAAGCTGGGTCGCACGAGCACCGGGTAGCCGATCTCCTCGGCCACCCGCACGGCGCCCTCGACATCGATCGCGGTGCCGTTGCGCGGGGCGGTGAGACCCGCCTCGTCGAGCAGGCGGGAGAACAGCTCGCGCTCCTCCGCCAGGTCGATGGCCTCGGGGCTGGTGCCGAGCACGCGGTACCCGGCGGCCTCGATGCCCTTGGCGAGGCCCAGCGGCGTCTGACCGCCGAGCTGGCAGACCACGCCGAGGATCGTGCCGCTCGCGGCCTCCGCGTCGAGCACCTCGAGGACGTCTTCGAGGGTCAGCGGCTCGAAGTACAGGCGGTCAGAGGTGTCGTAGTCGGTCGACACGGTCTCGGGGTTGCAGTTCACCATCACCGTCTCGAAGCCGGCGGCGGAGAGGGCGAAGGAGGCGTGCACGCAGGAGTAGTCGAACTCGACGCCCTGGCCGATGCGGTTCGGTCCGGATCCGATGATGACGACCTTGGTGCGGTCGGACGGCGCGACCTCGGTCTCGAAGTCGTAGCTCGAGTAGTGGTAGGGGGTCAGCGCGGGGAACTCCCCCGCGCAGGTGTCCACGGTCTTGAAGACCGGGCGGACGCCCAGACCGTGCCGGATGCCCCGCACCTCCTGCTCGGGGATGCCACGGAGCTCGGCGACCTGCGCATCCGAGAAACCGTGCTCCTTCGCGTACCGGATCGTCTCCGCGTCGAGCTCGGCCGCCTGCGCGACGAAGTCCGCCACCTCGTTGATGAGGACGATCTGGTCGAGGAACCAGGGGTCGATCGCCGTGGCCTCGAAGGCCTGCTCGATCGTCGCACCCTTGCGCAGCGCCTGCTGCAGCACGACGATCCGACCGTCGGTGGGCGTCTTCGAGATCTCGAGCAGCTCCTCGACCGAACGGGGCTCGTCACCCCAGTGGAAGCTCGATCCGCGCTTCTCGAGCGAGCGCAGCGCCTTCTGCAGTGCGGTCGCGTAGTTGCGGCCGATCGCCATGGCCTCGCCCACCGACTTCATGGTGGTCGTGAGAGTCGGGTCCGCCGCCGGGAACTTCTCGAACGCGAACCGCGGCACCTTCACGACGACGTAGTCGAGCGTGGGCTCGAAGCTCGCCGGTGTGACGCCCGTGATGTCGTTCGGGATCTCGTCGAGCCGGTAGCCGAGCGCGAGCTTCGCGGCGAGCTTGGCGATCGGGAACCCGGTCGCCTTCGAGGCCAGCGCGCTCGACCGCGACACGCGCGGGTTCATCTCGATGACGATGATGCGACCGTTCTCCGGGTTGACCGCGAACTGGATGTTGCAGCCGCCGGTGTCCACCCCGACCGCGCGGATGATGTCGATCCCGATGTCCCGCAGTCGCTGGTACTCGCGGTCGGTGAGGGTGAGGGCCGGCGCCACCGTGATCGAGTCGCCGGTGTGGACCCCGACCGGGTCGACGTTCTCGATCGAGCACACCACGACCGTGTTGTCCGCGGTGTCGCGCATGAGCTCGAGCTCGTACTCCTTCCAGCCGAGGATCGACTCCTCGAGGAGCACCTCGTTGGTCGGCGAGTCGTGCAGGCCCGCGCCGCCGATGCGGCGGAGGTCCTGCTCGTCGTAGGCGAAGCCCGAGCCCAGTCCGCCCATGGTGAAGGACGGACGGACGACCAGCGGATAGCCGAGCTTCTCGGCTCCGGCGAGGAGCTCGTCCATCGAGTGGCAGATCACCGAGTCGGCCACGTCGGCGCCCGCCTCGATCACGAGCTCCTTGAAGATCTGGCGGTCCTCGCCCTTCTTGATGGCATCGACCTTGGCCCCGATGAGCTCGACGTCGTACTTCTCGAGGATCCCGCGCTCGTGCAGCGCCATGGCCGCGTTCAGCGCGGTCTGCCCGCCGAGGGTCGGGAGGATCGCGTCGGGCTTCTCCTTCGCGATGATCGTCTCGATGACCTCGGGGGTGATCGGCTCGATGTAGGTCGCGTCCGCGAAGTCCGGGTCGGTCATGATCGTCGCCGGGTTGGAGTTGACGAGGATGACGCGCACGCCCTCCTCGCGGAGCACACGGCACGCCTGGGTGCCCGAGTAGTCGAACTCGCAGGCCTGGCCGATGACGATCGGGCCGGAGCCGATGACGAGGACGGAGCGGATGTCGTCGCGCTTGGGCATTACTTGGTTCCGTTCTGGTTCGCGTCGGCGCTGGGCTTCGACTCGCTGTGCTCGCCCGACCTGCCCCGCAGGTCCTGGCGGACCAGCTCTGCGAACCGGTCGAAGAGATAGTTGGCGTCGTGCGGGCCGGCGGCCGCCTCAGGGTGGTACTGCACCGAGAAGGCGGGGATATCGAACGCGCGGAGCCCTTCGACCACCTGATCGTTGAGGCCGACGTGGCTCACCTCGACCTTGCCGTAGCCGTTCGGGCTGTCGAAGGAGCCCTCCAGGGGCGCCTCGACCGCGAAGCCGTGGTTGTGCGCGGTGATCTCCACGCGGCCCGTGGCCCGGTCGAGCACCGGCTGGTTGATCCCGCGGTGGCCGAAGGTGAGCTTGTACGTGCCGAGCCCGAGCGCACGTCCGAAGAGCTGGTTGCCGAAGCAGATCCCGAAATAGGGCAGCCTGGCGTCGAGCACCTCCCGCAGCACCGCGACCTGTGCGTCGGAGGCCGACGGGTCTCCGGGGCCGTTGGAGTAGAAGACCGCGACCGGGTCGATCGCCGTGATGTCGGCGAAGGTCGACGACTGCGGCAGCACGTGCACCTCGAAGCCTCGTGCGGCGAGGTTGTCGAGCGTCGCCTGCTTGACCCCGAGGTCGAGCACGGCGAGGTTGCCGATGCGCTCCCCCACCGCCGGCGTCACGGCGGCCTCGGAGACCGAGACCTGCGCCGAGAGGTTCTGGCCCGCCATCTCGGGCGCATCCGTGATGCGGCGGAGCTGCTCACGGGCGTCGAGGTGCGCCTCCTCGCCCGAGAAGATGCCGCCCCTCATCGAGCCCGCGGAACGGATGTGGCGGGTGATCGCGCGCGTGTCGACGCCGCTGATCCCCACGATGCCGTCACGCACGAGCGCGTCGTCGAGGGATTCGTCGGCGCGCCAGTTCGAGACGACCCGCGAGGGGTCGCGCACGATGTAGCCGGCGACCCAGATGCGGCGGGACTCCGGGTCCTCGTCGTTCATGCCGGTGTTGCCGATGTGCGGTGCGGTCTGGAGCACGATCTGCCCCGCGTACGAGGGGTCGGTCAGTGTCTCCTGATACCCGGACATCCCGGTGGCGAAGACGACCTCGCCGAGGGTGACCCCGGTCGCACCGTAGGCGCGGCCGGGATAGCGGGATCCGTCCTCGAGGACGAGCACGGCGGGTTCGGGGATGCGGGTCATGCGGATGCTCCAGACTCCGGTGCGGCGCAGAGGCGCTGCAGGGCGGCGAGGACGGTGTGCGGGCCGCCATCGGCGACGCGCAGATAGGAATCGACGAGCGTCCCATCGGCGATGCGCCAGACGATGCGGACGAGGCCGTTGGGCTCGACGACGCGGTCGATGGTGACGGTGGCCAGGTCGGCCGAGACGAGGCGGTCCGAGGCGAGGAACACGGTCGGCGCCCCGTCGAGGCTCAGCGCCGCGCCGCGATCGGTGAGCACCAGCTCACCGCGGGCGCGGTAGACGAGCGGCTTCACGGCGATGCGTTCGAGCGGCTGCTCGTGACGTGTGGTGGCGACATAGAGGACCTCGGCGCGGCCGGTGACGTCGGCGTGCTCCGGGACTCCGAGGGGTGCCGTCAGGCCCGAGTCCCTCCGCAGGCGCGCGCGCCAGGCGAAGAGCATCGCCGCGATCACGAGAAGGGCGGCGACGATCATGACGGTGATCGCGAGTTCGCGGCTCACTTCCGGTCCCTCCCGCCGTCGTCGAGGCCTTCGACGAGCACCCCGTCGGCGACCGTGACGACCCCGCCGTGCAGCGTCCACTGCACGCGGCCGGGCAGGTCGCGACCGAGATACGGGGAGTTGCGGCTGCGTCCGTGCAGATCGGCCTCGGTGAAGACGCCCTCGGCGCTCGCGTCGTAGAGCGTGATGTGCGCCGGACGCCCGACGGCGATCTCACCGAAGCCGTCGAGGCGGCCGATGCCCGCGGGAGCCGCGCTCATGACACGGGCGACGTCGGCCCAGCCGAGCAGTCCGGTCTGCACCATCGACTGGTGCACCACGCGCAGAGCGCTCTCGAGGCCGACCATGCCGTTCGCGGCGGCCTGCCACTCGCAGGCCTTGTGCTCGGACGGGTGCGGCGCGTGATCGGTGGCGACGATGTCGATCGTGCCGTCGGCGAGGCCTTCGCGCACGGCCAGCACGTCCTCCTCGCGGCGCAGCGGGGGGTTCACCTTGTACCGGGCGTCGTAGCCGCGCACCAGCTCGTCGGTCAGCAGCAGGTGGTGCGGTGTGACCTCGGCGGTCACAGCGACGCCGCGCTTCTTCGCCCATCGGATCAGGTCCACGGACCCCGCGGTGGACAGGTGGCAGACGTGCAGTCGCGAGCCGACGTGCTCGGCGAGCAGCACATCGCGCGCGATGATCGACTCCTCGGCGACGGCGGGCCACCCCGCCAGGCCGAGCTCGGCGGAGACCGAGCCCTCGTTCATCTGGGCGCCCTCCGTGAGGCGGGGATCCTGCGCGTGCTGGGCGATCACGCCATCGAAGGCCTTCACGTACTCCAGCGCACGCCGCATGATCAGCGGATCCCACACGCAGAAGCCGTCGTCGCTGAACACCCGTACCTTCGCACGGGAGGAGGCCATCGCGCCGAGCTCTGCGAGGCGCTCGCCCTTCTGTCCCACCGTGACCGCGCCGATCGGCTGCACGGTGGCGTATCCCGCTGCCTCGCCGAGCGCGAGCTCCTGCTCCACCACGCCGGCGGTATCGGCGACCGGCGAGGTGTTCGGCATGGCGAACACCGCCGCGAAACCTCCGGCCGCCGCCGCACGGGTACCGGTGAGCACGGTCTCGGATGCCTCGTACCCGGGTTCGCGCAGATGCGTGTGCAGGTCGACCAGTCCGGGAAGGGCGACGAGCCCGGCGGCGTCGATCACGCGCGCACCCGATCGGCTGAGCCCCGCGCCGATCTCGGCGACGACTCCGTCCTCCACCACGATGTCGGTCGCGTCCGCGCCGTTCACTGCGGCGCCGGTGATGACGAGCGTCTCGCTCATTGCGCTCCCTCTCGATCGTCGTTGCGCTCCCCCGCCAGCAGCAGGTAGAGCACGGCCATTCGCACCGACACTCCGTTGGCGACCTGCTCGAGCACGGTCGCACTGGCGGAGTCGGCGGCTTCGCTGGAGATCTCCAGGCCACGGTTCATCGGGCCCGGGTGCATCACGATACTCGTCCCGGGCAGCCCCGCCGTGCGCACGGCGTCGAGGCCCCAGAGGCGGGCGTACTCCCGCTCGGTCGGGAAGAACGCGGCGTTCATCCGTTCGAGCTGGATGCGCAGCATCATCACGGCGTCCGGACCGGTCGCGAGCGCCTCATCCAGGTCGTAGCGCACCGTGACGGGCCACAGCGATACGTTCTGCGGGACGAGCGTGGGCGGCGTCACCAGCGTGACCTCCGCGCCGAGCGTCGTCAGCAGCCACACGTTGGAGCGGGCGACACGGGAATGCAGCACGTCCCCGACGATCGCGATGCGGAGACCGGCGAGATCGCGGCCACGGCTGTCGAGGCCGTAGCGGCGCTTGCGGATCGTGAAGGCGTCCAGCAGCGCCTGCGTGGGATGCTCGTGCGTCCCGTCGCCGGCGTTGACCACGCCCGCCGAGATCCAGCCGCTCGTCGCGAGCGTCTGCGGAGCCCCGGAGGCGGAGTGCCGCACGACCACGGCGTCGGCACCCATGGCCTGCAGCGTCTGCGCGGTGTCCTTGAGGCTCTCGCCCTTGGAGACGCTGGAGCCCTTGGCGGCGAAGTTGATGACGTCCGCGGACAGCCGTTTGGCGGCGGCCTCGAAGGAGATGCGGGTGCGGGTCGAGTCCTCGAAGAACAGGTTGACGACGGTCTTCCCGAGCAGCGTCGGGAGCTTCTTCACCTGGCGGGACTGCGTGTCGGCCATGTCCTCGGCGACGTCGAGGATCCGCAACGCGGTCTCCCGGTCGAGGGTGCGGGTGTCGAGCAGGTGTCTCATGCCTCGATCGTCACCCCATCGATGCCGTCGAGCTCCGTCAGCCGCACGTTCACGCGCTCCTGCCGGGATGACGGGATGTTCTTGCCGACGAAGTCGGGGCGGATCGGCAGCTCGCGGTGGCCGCGGTCGACCAGTATCGCGAGACGGACGGCAGCGGGTCGGCCGATCGAGCCGAGCGCGTCGAGCGCGGCGCGGATGCTCCGCCCCGAGAAGAGGACGTCGTCGACGAGGACGACGGTCCTGCCGTCGATCCCGCCGTCGGGGATCTCGGTGCGCTTCGGACTGCGGGTCGGATGCTGCGCGAGGTCGTCACGGAACAGCGTGACGTCCAGCGACCCGACCGGGATGTGCGTCTCGGCGATGTCGGAGATGAGCTGACCGAGCCGCTCGGCGAGGGTCACACCCCGGGTGGGGATCCCCAGCAGCACGATTCCGTCCGCTCCGCGGTTCGATTCCAGGATCTCGTGCGCGATGCGCGTCAGAGCGCGCGCGATGTCGGCTTCCTGCAGCACTGTCCGTGCGGCCATACGCCACTCCCTTCTCCGCCTCACAGGACGGGGTTAAAGGTTCGTGATGCCTTCAGTCTACCGAGTCGCCCGGCGCTCCGATGACCGTCCGCGCGTCTCAGGGCATCGCGGGATTGAGGCGCTGGAACAGGATGTGGTCGCGCCAGGCGCCGTTGATCCGCAGATATTCGGGAGCCAGTCCGTAGCGCTCGAATCCGTTGCGCCGGAGAACCGCTTGGGAGCCGGTGTTCTCGGGCAGCGTTCCCGCGGCGACGCGGTGGAGCGCCAGGTCAGAGAAGGCGTGCTCGACCGCGAGTCCTACCGCGTCGGAGGCATGTCCCCGCCTCAGCCTGTCGCTCCGCACGAAGTAGCCGAGGTTCGCCGAGTGGAACGCGCCGCGGATGATGCCGCTCAGGGTGATCCTTCCGACGATCTCATCGTGCTCGTCGACGATCGCGAAAGGGACGCCGGCTCCCGCGTCGAAGGCCGCGAGCTGCGGCTCCAAGGCCGCGCGCTGTCCGTCCTCGGTGAACCACGACGGGTCGCGGGACGGATCCCACGGAGTGAGATGCGCGACGTTCTCGCGTGCGATCGCCGCGAGCTCCGCCGCGTCGTCGAGTGTCAGCACGCGGAGGCGCGTGACGGCCATCAGATCGCCGGGCGCAGGGCCTCTTCCGTCACCGGGCAGTGCTCGGCACGGATCGGGTGGCCGCTCGAGGAGAGGCACTTGCCCGTCTTGAGGTCCCACTTCCAGTCGTGCATGCTGCAGGTCAGCACACCGTCTTCGATCTTCCCCGTGCGGGTGAGGTCGGCGCGGAGGTGCGGGCAGCGGCGCTGCACCAGCCAGTCGCCGATCTGGGCGTCCTCGGTCTGGTCGGTCTGCTCCTGGTACCAGTTCTCGACGTACTCGATGCGATCGTTCGAGAGGCACTTGAGGAACGTGGTCAGGAACTCGTTGAACTTGCCGCTGCGACCGACCGAGAACTGCATCGACAGGAAGATCGAGTTGGACCAGTCGATCTCGTGGTCGCGGATGTTCGTCGAGACGAGGTCGGCGGGGATCGTGTACCAGTAGATGCACTCCTCCCCCGCGTACTCGCGGACCTTCGCCCGAGGGAAGTCGACGACCATGTCCAGGTCGCCGATCCGGAAGCGGACGTTCCCGCCGACGCCGTTGCGGATGGTGCGCGACTTCTTGAGCAGCGGCTCCCACCACGCCTTGATCTCGGCGAGCATCTCCTCGGCGGGGAGGACCGGGGCGCGGGTCGCCTCCTCATCGCGGATCTCCTGCTGGCGTGCCGCGCGCTGCTCCTCCAGGTACTCCCACTTCTCGTCGAAGATGTGGTCGATCTCGGCCTGGCTGTAGAGCGACTGGGTCACGGTCATCTCGCCGTGGTTCATCTCCACAACCGTGCCGGGGATGAACAGCCGTCCGTCGTACTGCGGCGCGAGCTCCTTCAGGTGCGCGAGGAACTCCTTCTGATCGGTGAAGATCGACTCGCCGTTGCGGCCGGTGCCGTTGAAGTCGAAGAGGTCGTCGCGGAGGAACATCGGCGGTCCGGCCATCGGAAAGACGTGCGGCGCGTCGACCTTCTCGATGTAGTACATCGCACGCTTGTTCTGCGCCTCACGCTTGAGCCGGGCGAAGTTCTGCTTGGCGTCCATCGGCAGGTCGTAGACCATCGGCCACCAGATCGCGCCGGACACCTGGGTGAAGTAGGCCTCGGGCTTGCCGAAGCTCAGCAGCTTCTCGAGGTCGAGGGGGTGCGAGTCGTTCTGGTTGAGGATCGATGCGGTGCCGTCGTCCACGCTGAGCGAGGAGTCGCCGATGGGGCCGTCGCTGGGCGCGCGCAGCGGTGTGATCATGATCTTCAGGTCGCCGCGCTCGATCACGCCGCCGGCCGGCGCATAGGTAATGTTCTCGTAGCCGAGCCGGCGGATGTCCGTCTCGAGATCGTCGGTGACGTACTCCGGCAGCAGCACCTCGATGTCCTTCGGGACGTACTTCTCGAGCAGCCGGGGGTCGAAGTGATCGCGGTGACGGTGCGAGATGTACAGGAAGTCGGCCTTGCCGATCTTCTCCCATTCAAGGCCCCGGTTGTCGGGGAACGGGAACCAGGAGCCGTAGAACGAGGGCCCCAGGACGGGGTCGCAGAGGATGGAACCGCCCACCGTCTCGATGAGCATTCCGGCGTGGCCGAGTCCCGTGATCCGCATGTCTCTCCTCCTGTACGAACCCGTAGAGTCTACCGGCGGCCCTCTGTGAGAGCCGTGCGCCCGGCCGTGACTATGGATCGAACAGCGCCCGGATGTCGTCGGCCGTCAGGGTCTGGGCGAAGAGGTCCTCATCATCCATGACGGCCGTGAAGAGGCGCGCCTTGCGCTGCTGCAGTGCGAGGACCTTCTCCTCGATCGTGCCGGTCGCGATGAGGCGGTAGACGAAGACCTGGTCCTCCTGACCGATCCGGTGGGTGCGGTCGACGGCCTGCGTCTCGGCCGCGGGGTTCCACCACGGATCGAGAAGGAAGACGTAGTCCGCCTCGGTGAGCGTGAGGCCGAATCCCCCCGCCTTGAGGCTGATCAGGAAGACCGGGTCGTCCCCCTGCCGGAACTCCTCGATCACCTTCGAACGCCGTCTCGTGGAGCCGTCGAGCCGGCGGAACGTGATCCCGGCCTTCGCGAGCCGCTCCTCGGCCAGGTCGAGGTACGACGTGAACTGGCTGAACACCAGGGCACGGTGTCCCTCCGCTCTGAGCTCGGTGAGCCGTTCGATCAGGACGTCGAGCTTCCGGGATCCGAGCCCCGCGTCCTCGGCGTCGATCAGACCGGGCGCGAGACTCAGCATGCGCAGGAGCGTGAGCGAACGGAAGACGATGAACCGGTTGCGGTCGAGGTCTTCGAGCAGGCCGAGCACCTTCTGCCGTTCTCGCTGCAGCACCGTGTCGTAGAGCGCCCGGTGACCGTGGCCCAGCTCGACGTGCAGCACCTGCTCCTGCTTCGGTGGGAGGTCGGCCGCGACGACATCCTTGGTCCGCCGCAGCATGAGGGGACGCACACGCCGCCGCAGCCGCGCGATGCGAGCGGCGCGGAATCCGCTCCCCTCCGCGTTCTCCGGCACCTTCCCCTGCTCGATCGGATGGATGTACTCCTGCCGGAACCGCCGGGCGGAGGGGAACAGCCCGGGCGAGGTCAGCTGCAGCAGCGCCCAGAGGTCGGCGAGCGAGTTCTCCAACGGCGTGCCCGTCACGGCGAACGTCACCTCGGCGGGGACGCCGGCGACCGCGCGATGCTGGAGCGAGGCAGGGTTCTTCACGAACTGCGCCTCGTCGAGGATGAGGACCGCCCAGTCCTCGCCGGCGAAGTCCTCGGCGGCCAGCCGCATCACGGTGTAGGAGACGATCACCAGGTCGGCGCGATCCGCGGCCCCGCGCACGGCTCCGCGTCGGGCCTTCTCGACGATCTCGGCCGTGAGCGATGGCGCGAACTCCTGCGCCTGCTCGCGCCAGGCGCCGAGCACCGAGGTCGGGGCGACCACCAGGAACGGCCTCTCCTCGCCCCGCTCGCGGGCGTCGAGCATCATCGCGAGCACCTGCACCGTCTTGCCGAGGCCCATGTCGTCGGCGAGGATCCCGCCGAGCCGATGCTCCCGCAGGAAGGACAGCCACTCGTAGCCCGCCTGCTGATAGGGGCGCAGCCGGGCTTGGAGGCGCACCGGCGCCGGTCGCTCCGGAACGTGCTCGGTCGATCTCAGGGCGTCGACCGCCGCACGCCAGGTGACCGCCGGCACGGCTTCGTCGGCGAGGTCCTCGAAATCCTCCCACAGCGCCAACTGGTCGCGCGCGATCTTCGGCCCGGTCTCCCACTCCGCCAGAGACGCCGCCTCGTCGATCAGCTCTCGCAGCCGATCCAGTGCCGGATGTGCCAGCGAGAACCATCCTCCGTCGGCGAGCAGCATCTTCTTCCGGCGCTGCGACAACGCCGAGAACAATGGCTGGAACGGAATGCTCCGTCCGTCGATGCGCACGAGGAAGCCGAGGTCGAACCAGTCGGGGTCGGTGCTCTCGACGGTGGAGACGGTGATCTCGGGATCGCCGGTGAGCTGCTCGTAGTCGCGGACCGTCCCGGTGACGACCACCTCGACCCCGAGACCCTCCATCGCGGGGACGACGCGGGTCATGAACTCGGCGGCGTCGGCTTCGCGGAGGACCCCGGCCGGCGCGAACGGGACCACGTCGCATGCGGCCCAGGTGCGCTCGAACCGCGCCCGCACCGCGCTCTCGGCCTCCGCATCCCTCACCGCGTCGTCGGTCGGCGCCAGCGGGAAGCGTCCGAGACCGGGATACTCCCATCCCCAGCGGAAGTCGAGCACGTCCTCCTCGCGGAAGGAGACGGACAGCAGCGCCTCCGGGGTGACCCTGCGCGGCAGCGTCACGCCCGTACCCGCCAGGACCTCCTGCTGCCGGGCGAGCCGCGGATAGGTCAGGGCGAAGAAGCCTTCCTCGTCCTCGGCCGGAATCCTCACCGCACCGCCCTCGGCGATCACGGCCCGGCTCGCCGGCGTGAGAGCGACCTCGCCCAGCACGACCCTCAGCCGCTGCCCCACGAGCGCCCAGGAGTAGACGCCCGACTGTCCGATCGGCCCGCAGTGCTCCACGCGCTCCCCGTCGACGATCACGCGCGCCTCGACCCGGATCCCGTGATCGTCGCGCACCAGCTCGAGGCCTGCCGCGGCTTCAGCGGCGATCGCGAGGTCCGTGTGCGTCCGCGTGGCGACGAGCGGGATGCCGAGAGCCTGCGCCCTCCGCAGGTGCGGGAAGAAGAGGTCCGACTCCACGTGGTCGAGGGGAAGCCAGTCCCCCGCGGTTCCGGAGAGCAGCGAATCGCGGGACAGCGCCAGGAGGTCGGAGAACCACCGTCGCTGGGCGGGCGCGAACCGGAAGACCTCGCTCCGGATCCCGTCCCAGCCGACACCGCTCTGCACCCAGGCTCCGGTGCGGTCGCTGCGCACGAGGGGGCGCACCGCGAGAAGCGTCTCCGCCGGACCCGAGGCGAGACGGCGGGGCTCCGCGGCGACGGCCCGGCGCGCCGCCCACGGGTTCGGATCCGGCTCTCGGACGCGCAGCTCCACGCCCAGCGCCAGCGCCGTCGACCCTTCGGACGCCGGTCTCGTCGCCCCGAGGATCCGCCGCCAGTCCTGCCGGCCGGCGTCGCCGGACGGCGTCATGCGGTCGCCCCTGCCGCACGGCGCGGCGCCGGAGCGGCGTGAGAGCGGGGGAAGGCCATGGATGCCATCCTGCCAGCCGCCTCGGACACGACCCTCCGCGGCCGTTGCCTGGTCGTTACCCAACCCTTCCCGGATCGTGACCCCGCGATCCGGGAACCCCGCTTAGCCTTTCGCTATGCACAGGATGCGAAGGGGACTGTCGACCGTGGCGGTCGCGGCGGCGATCGTCCTCGGCCTCGCGGGCTGCGCGATGCCCGGCGTGCAGGACAGCGGGTCGCAGGGGGACAGCGCGCAGTCCGCAGGCGGCGGCGGGCCGGTGGAGGGCGCGGTACCGGAGAAGTCCTCCGATACCGCCGTCGTCACGACCGGACGGATGCTGATCTCCGTCGACGATCCCCTGGTCGCCGCGGACAAGGCCGGCACGATCGCGCTCGACGCCGGCGGGCGGATCGACGGCCGCCGGGAGCGCGCCGGGGATCGCTCCGGCGGGACGGCGCGTGCCGAGCTGGTGCTGAGGATCCCCGCCGACGGACTCGACAAGGCGCGGACCGCGCTGGCGGAGCTCGGCACGCGCACCGAGACGTCGTTCGAGGCCGAGGACGTGAGCTCCTCCCGTCGCGATCTCGATGCGCGCATCAAGACCCTGCAGACGTCGATCGCCCGGTACACGGGGTGGCTGGCGACCGCGCAGAAGACCTCGGACCTCCTCGAGCTGGAGAAGGCGATCTCCGAGCGTCAGACCGAGCTCGAGAAGCTGGAGGCCGAGCAGCGCGCACTCGACGACAGGGTGTCCATGGCGACGGTGACCGTGGTGCTCTTCTCCGACGAGACTCCGGTGACCGCCTCTCCGCGCAGCTTCGGCGAGTCCCTCGCCGCTGGGTGGACGGTGTTCGCCGGCTTCTGGGCGTCGACGGGGCTGGCCGTGGCGTTCGCGCTGCCCTGGCTCATCGTGATCGCGTTGATCACGGGCGTCGCGGTGTGGCTCGTGCGCCGTCGGCGCCGCCGCGGGGCAGAAGGAGCGACGGGGCGGGCCCCGATGCCTCCGGCGCCGCGGGCGATGGTTCCCGGGCCCGCTCAGGACCCGTCGACGCGTTCCGCCGTGACAGTGACGCCGGTGTCCGGAGAGACCACGGGCGGAGAGGCGCCGCCGCACGACGCGCCTCGCTGATCCGCGGAGCGCGGCGGGGTCAGTTCGCGCGTGCGAGTCGCGCCAGCACCCCGTGGACGAACGCGCCCGACTCGTCGGTGGAGAGCTCCTTGGCCAGCTCCACCGCCTCGTCGATCGCGACCGCCGTCGGCACGCCGTCGTTGTGCAGGATCTCCCACGCGCCGATTCGCAGGACGGCGCGGTCGACGGCGGGCATCCGCTCGAGCTTCCAGTCGCGGCTGTGCGTGGTGATCTGCTCGTCGATCTCGTCGCGGTGATCGATGATCCCGTCGACGATCTCGCGGGCGTAGAGCCACGACGCCTCGCGCGCGGGCTCGTTCGCCGCGCGCTTCGCCTCGGCGGCGAGGGTGACGGCGAGGTCGTCACCGCGGACGTCGGACGAGAAGAGGATGTCGAGCGCGCGTTTGCGCGCCTTGGTGCGGGCGCTCAAGATCAGTCGTTGACGCGGCCGAGGTAGTCGCCCGTGCGGGTGTCGACCTTGACCTTCGTACCGGTCTCGAGGAACAGCGGCACCTGGATCTCGTAGCCCGTCTCGACGGTCGCGGACTTGGTGCCCGCCGACGAACGGTCGCCCTGCAGGCCCGGCTCGGTGTAGGTGATCTCCAGCACCACGGAGGCGGGGAGATCGATGTACAGCGGGTTGCCGTTGTTGAGCGCGATCGTGACCTGCTGGTTCTCGAGCAGGAAGTTCTTCGCGTCGCCCACCGTGGCGGCGCCGACCGTCAGCTGGTCGTAGTCCTCGACGTCCATGAAGACGAAGCCGTCTCCATCGGTGTAGAGGTAGGTGAAGTCACGGCGGTCGACGTTCTCGATCTCGATCTTCGCGCCGGCGTTGTAGGTGCGGTCGACCGTCTTGCCCGTGACGACGTTCTTCAGCTTGGTGCGGACGAACGCCCCGCCCTTGCCCGGCTTGACGTGCTGGAACTCCACGACGCTCCAGAGCTGTCCGTCGATGCTGAGGACGACGCCGTTCTTGATGTCTGCGGTGGATGCCATGCGGAAGTGTCCGTTCGTGTTGGAAGATCATGTGGCCGCCGATCCGCAAGGAACACGGCCGACAGTAGATTCTACGGGATCGGCGCCTAGCATCGAGAGCATGCCCACCGTCGACGACCTGCGGACCTTCTCCGATCCCCCCGCGCCGGAGGGGGTGTCCCCGTATCTCGTGCCTCAGTCCCGGGCTCCGATCGCCGTCGTGCCCTACGACCCGGGATGGCCGGACGTCTACCGGCGGATCGCCGACGGCATCCGCGAGGTGCTGGGCGCGCGGGTGCTCCGGATCGATCACATCGGATCGACCTCCGTGCCCGGGCTCGCCGCCAAGCCGATCATCGACATCGACCTCACGGTGGCGGACCCGGACGACGAGGCGGGATATGTGCGGCCGCTCGTCGCCGCCGGCTGGGAGCACACCGTACGGGAGCCCTGGTGGCACGGGCACCGCATGCTGCGCCGCGCCGAGCCGCGGGTCAACCTGCACGTGTTCGGCACGGACTCCCCCGAGACCTGGCGTCACCTCATCCTCCGGGACCACCTCCGCAGGGACGCCGGCGACCGTCGTCGCTACGCGGCGATCAAGCAGGAGGCCGCGGCGCTCGCCACCGCCTCGGCGGAGACCGTCTCGCAGTACAACGCGCGCAAGGAGGTCGTGCTGCGCGAGATCGTGGTGACCGCGCTCCGCGCCGCGGGCGTGCGGGAGCCGTGAGACCCGGCGCGAGCGCCTAGGGCCGGAGCCCGTCGATCAGCGCGCGCACCGCTTCTGCGTAGCCGGCGACGCCGTGCCCGACCACCCGCACCGCGGCGATGTCGTGCAGGTAGGAGAAGTGCCGGAACTCCTCGCGGGCGTAGACGTCGGAGATGTGCACCTCGGCGAAGGGCAGTGCGACGCCGGTGAGCGCGTCCCGCAGCGTCACCGAGGTGTGGGTGAGGCCGCCGGGGTTGATCACGATGCCCGCGCAGTCCTCGCGGGCGGCATGGATCGCGTCGATCAGCACGCCCTCGTGGTTGCTCTGCACCGTGCGGGTCTCATAGCCCCGCTCGGCCGCCGCCTCCGCGGTGATCCGCTCCACGTCGGCGAGCGTCTCCGTGCCGTACACGTCGGGCTCCCGCGTGCCGAGCAGGTTGAGGTTGGGGCCGTTGACCAGCAGGATGCGCGGTGTCGTCACTCCTGCACGCTATCAGCGCGTGTGGGCCGAGGTCAGTACGACGACGCCCGACTCCCCCGCCTCGCAGAAGCCTCCGAACGCACCGAAGTAGGAGTCCGCGTCGTCGCCGTCAGGGAGGTCGGCGAGGGCGATCCGTGCCCCGGTGCCGACGACGGACGCGCCGTCGCCGATCGTCTGTCCGGAATCCGTCACCACACGATCCGCGTCCTGCTTCCAGCCGCGCGGCCAGACGACCCACGCGCCGTCGGCTCCGTCGTCGGACGACCAGCGGAAGCACCCGTTCCCGCCGACCACGAGGGATCCTTCGAGGTCGGCCGCCGTCGCGCCCGCCGCGCGGAGGGCGTCCCCCGCCGCGTCTGCCGCGAGGGTCGGCAGACCGAAGCCCCCTTCGTCCGAGACGCTGCAGGAGCAGAGCAGCAGCGCGGCCGCGACGGCGGTCAGGACACCGAGCGTCTTCGTCGAGCGCATGCCGGCATGCTACCGACCGATGGCCGCCCCGCGGAAGGGCCGTTCCCGACCCGTGATCAGGCGGCGATCTCCTGGTAGGCGGCGAAGAGGAGCGACTCGTCCGGCGCCTGCAGCACGGTCGGCCGTGCGATGTCGTCCAGGACGATGAAGCGCAGCATCCCTCCGCGGCTCTTCTTGTCGCGCTGCATGGTCGAGAGCAGCTGAGCCCACGCACCGCCGCGGTAGGTCGTCGGTAGACCGAGCGACTCGAGGATGCGTCGATGGCGCTCCACCGCCGCATCCGGGAGGCGCCCGGCGAGACGGGAGAGCTCGGCCGCGTACATCATGCCGATGGAGATCGCCGCGCCGTGCCGCCACTGATAGCGCTCGGCGTGCTCGATCGCATGTCCGAGGGTGTGGCCGTAGTTGAGGATCTCGCGCTGTCCCGCCTCACGGAAGTCCTCCGACACGACGCGGGCCTTCATGTCGATCGCGAGCTCGACCGTCCGGCGGAACTCGGCCGTCGTCGGATCGATCGCCCGCTGCGGGTCGGTCTCTATGATGTCGAGGATCTCCGGAGCCCAGATGAATCCGGCCTTGACCACCTCCGCGTAGCCGGCCGTCGCCTCATTCGCGCTGAGAGTGGTCAGCTCGTCGAGGTCGCCGATCACGGCCCGCGGCGCCCAGAAGGCTCCCACCATGTTCTTGCCCTCGGCCGTGTTGACGCCCGTCTTGCCGCCCACGGCCGCGTCCACGAGGCCCAGCACGGTGGTCGGCACCTGGACGACCTGCACGCCCCGGAGCCAGGTCGCGGCGACGAAGCCGGCGAGATCTGTCACGGCGCCTCCGCCGTAACCGACGACCGCATCGGTGCGCGTGAAGTCCGACTGCCCCATGACCTGCCAGCAGAAGGCCGCGACCTCGATGCGCTTGCCCTGCTCGGCATCCGGCACCTCCGCGAGGAGCACCTCGCGCGTCCCGTCCGACATCAGCCGTTCGCGCAGCTCCGCCGCACGGGCCGCGAGCGTGGGCGGATGCACGACCAGCACCTTCCGCACGGCGGGGTCGAGCGCGACGGCGACCTGGTCGAGGATGCCCCGCCCCACCGTGATGTCGTACTGCTCGCGTCCCGTGACGCTGATGGTGTTCGTCGTCATCCTCGTTCCTTCCTCCAGACGGCGATCTCCTCTGCGATCGTCCGCATCGGCCGCCGTGACGTGTCGACCGTGAGGTCGGCGACCTCCTCGTACCAGCCGCGCCGGGCGGCGAAGATCTCCTTCCACCGCGCGACCGGGTCCTCTCCGGCCAGCAGGGGGCGCCCGCCTCCGCCGATCCGACGCGCGACGGCCTCCGGCGAGACCGTGAGGTAGACGACCGGATGCTCCGCGAGCAGCGCCCTGGTGGCGGCGTCGGTCACTGCTCCGCCACCCAGGGAGACCGCGCCGCCCTCGGCGAGGGCGGCCGCCACCGCCGCGCGCTCCAGCTCCCGGAAGTGCTTTTCGCCGTGCTCCGCGAACAGGGCCGGGATCGGCCCGTGCTCCGCGGCGATCCTCTTGTCGGTGTCGACGAAGGGGACCTCGAGCGCGCGTGCGACCCGTCGGCCGACGCTGGTCTTGCCCGCCGCCATCGGGCCGACGAAGACGGTGGTGAGAGGCCGGTCAGCCGAGTTCGTCATGGGCGATGAGCGCCGCCTCGGATGCCGGAGCCGTGCGCAGCGCCTCGGGGATCGCCGCGAGGTAGCCCTCGAGGTTCCGCCGGGTCTCCCCCACACTGTCGCCGCCGAACTTCTCGAGCATCGCGTTCGCGAGCTCGATCGCGACCATCGCCTCGGCGACGACGCCGGCTGCAGGGACCGCGCACACGTCGGACCGCTGATGGTGGGCGCTCGCCGTCTCCCCCGTCGCGACGTCGATCGTGCGCAGCGCGTGCGGCACCGTGGCGATCGGTTTCATCCCGGCGCGCACGCGCAGCACGGTGCCCGTGCTCATGCCGCCCTCGGTCCCACCGGCACGGTCCGAGCCCCGGGCGATGCCATCGTCCGAGACGAACAGCTCGTCGTGGGCGGCGGAACCGCGACGTCGCGTGGTCTCGAAGCCGTCGCCGACCTCCACGCCCTTGATGGCCTGGATGCTCATGAGGGCCTGGGCGAGGCGGCCGTCGAGGCGGCGGTCCCAGTGCACATGAGATCCGAGCCCCGGCGGGAGCCCGTAGGCCAGCACCTCGACGATCCCGCCGAGGGTGTCGCCGTCCTTCTTCGCGGCGTCGACCTCGGCGATCATGAGAGCGGAGGTCGCGGCGTCGAAGCAGCGCAGGGGGTCGGCGTCCAGGAGCGCCACGTCGCCGGGGCCCGGGAGCGGCGAGCCGTCGGGGACCCGCACCGGTCCGATCGACAGGGTGTGGCTCACCAGGCGGATGCCCAGCTCGGACAGGAACGCCCGGGCGACCGCGCCCAGGGCGACGCGGGCCGCGGTCTCCCGGGCGCTCGCGCGCTCGAGGATGGGACGGGCCTCGTCGAAGTCGTACTTCTGCATGCCGACGAGGTCGGCGTGTCCGGGGCGGGGCCTGGTGAGAGAGGCGCCGCGCCCGCGGGACTTCTCGGTCAACTCGACGGGGGCCGGGCTCATCACCTCGGTCCACTTCGGCCACTCGGTGTTGCCGATCCGCATCGCGATCGGGCTGCCCAGGGACAGGCCATGACGCACACCGCCGGAGATCGACAGCTCGTCCTGCTCGAACTTCATCCGCGAACCGCGTCCATAGCCGAGCTTGCGGCGCTGCAAGTCTGCCTGCACGCCCTCGGCGGTGATCGGGACGCCGGAAGGCAGACCCTCCATGACGGCGATGAGTTCTGGGCCGTGCGATTCGCCGGCCGTGAGCACACGGAGCATTGCTCTAGTCTCCCATGACGGCGGAGCGCATTACGGACACGAGGCCGTCCTCGTCGGGAAGCGGGACGCTCTGATCCCCGTGCCGGAAGATGCGGATCTGCCGCACCGCCTGGTGGAGGAGCATCTCCAGCCCGGAGAGGACCACGGAGTGGCTCCAGACGGCGGCGAGGGCGGACGGCCAGGGCGCGTAGGCGGCGTCCAGGAGCGCCCCGCCGTCCGACGCCAGGGCGGTCGCGATGTCGTGGTCGAGAGCCGTCCCGCTCGGCAGCGTCGCGATGGTGAGGTCCGTCGGCTTCGCGGCTTCGTCGAACGCCCGCACCTCGACATCGACACCGATGCGCACGCCGAGAGCGACGAGAGTCTCCGCGGCGGATCGGCGACGCGCGCGCAGATCGACCCGACGGGCGCCGAGCTCCGCGACGGCGACGAGGGCGGACGCCGCCGTCGCCCCGGCCCCGAGGATGCGCACCCCGTCCACCGCATCCACGCCCGCGGCTGCGAACGCATCCACGAGTCCGCCGACATCGGTGTTGAACCCCCGCCTCCCGTGCCCGTCGAGGAGGAGGGTGTTCACGGCGCCCGTCAGCTCGGCGTGCCGGTCGAGGGAGTCCGCCGCGCGGAAGGCCGGCTCTTTGAGGGGCATCGTCAGTGAGAGTCCCCGCCAGCTGTCGTCGAGCCCCTCGAGAGCCGTCGGAAAGGCGTCGGCGTCGACGCGACGGCGACCGTAGGTCCAGTCCAGTCCCAGCATCCGGTAGGCCGCGCCGTGCAGCTGGGGTGATCGGCTGTGGGCGATCGGGTCGCCCCAGACGGCGAGGCGCGTGCGGCCGCTCAGCCCGCGCACCCGTTGCTCGGGTTGCCGTTCGCCTTGCACCATGCCGCCCACTTCTTGATCGCCGCCTGATGTTCCTCGTAGGTCACCGAGAACACCGTGTCCCCCGTCTGCGGGTTGATCGTGACGAAGTAGAACCAGGGCCCGTCGGCGGGATGCATCGCCGCGGCGATCGCGGCGTCGCTGGGGCTGGCGATCGGGGTCGCCGGAAGTCCCTCGTGCACGTAGGTGTTCCAGGGGTTCGGATCGTGCTGCGCCTCGGCGGAGGTGCTGACCTTCCCCGCGTGGAGCTCGCCGAATCCGTACTGCGCCGTCGAGTCCATCTGCAGCTTCATGCCGTCGTCGAGACGGTTCTGGATCACGCGGGACACCTTCGCGAAGTCGGCCACCCGTCCCTCGCGCTGGATGATCGAGGCGATCGTCAGCACGCGCTGCGCCTCGGCCTCGGGCACGCTGGCCGCCGCGAGGGACTCACGGGTGCGGGCGACCATCTTCGCGATGACGTCCTTCGCGGTCACCCCGGGGTCGAAGGTGTAGATCGCGGGGAACAGCCAGCCCTCGAGGGTCTTGGCCTTCACCCCGTAGACGGCCGGGTTCGCGACCGCCGCCTTGAAATCGTCCAGCGGAAGGTCGAGGCTGGCGGCGATGTTCGGGAGCATCTGGTCGATCGTGCTGCCCTCCCCCACCGACGCGGTGTTCTCCATCCGGTTCTTCTTGTCGTCCAGAGCCGCGAGCGCCGCCTCGGCGGTCATCCCCTTCTGCAGCTTGTAGACCCCCGGATAGAACGTCACCGCGAGGTTCTTGGCGACGATCGTGTCGTAGAAGACCGAGGACGTCTTCGTCACGCCGGCGGCGTGGAGCGCCTTCGAGATGGACGACCCGTTGTCGCCCTCCTTGATCGTGACGAGCACTTCGCCGTGCGCCTGGCCGGCGGAATAGTCCTTCGGCTCGCCCCAGCCCATCACGTCGCTGATCTTGTCGCCGTAGGTGTTCCACACCCAGGTGACGCCGACCGCGATGCCCCCGCCCAGCACGAGCACGATGAGGAGCGCGATCAGGCACCCCTTGCCCCGCTTCTTGGGCTGCTCCCGGTGGGCCTCGGGAGCGAAGAGGTCGTGCAGTCCTCCCCCGTCGTCGCCGGAAGACGGGGTGGGGGCCGGGATCTCCGAGGGTGCCGCAGCGGCGACCGCCGGCAGCACGGACGTCGCGGGGGAAGGCTCGGATGCGTCCTCCCGCGGCTGCGGGTCGAACGGGAGGATCGACGGCTCCGCGGCGCTGGTCGGCCCGTCGCCCCCGGTCCGTCGCGCCTCGCGGGCCGCCCTCCGCGAACCGGCGGCCGGCTCGGCGGCCGCCTCCGGCAGCTGCGGCGCCGCGGTCGGGAGGTCGTCGAACAGATCGCCCAGGTCGTTCCGGGACTCGTTCGGGAGATCGGGTTCAGGCATTTCGGGGAGTCTCCTCGTGGGGGTCGAGCAGCTCACCGGTCGGGGCGCCGGTGCTCTTCTCGGTGTCGACCGCGTGCTGCAACAGCACCACGGCGGCGACCTGATCCACAATGCTACGAGACTTCTTCTGAGATCGTCCCGAAGACCGCAGAGCGGCGTGTGCCGTCACCGTGCTCAGCCTCTCGTCGACCAGGCGCACCGCCCGCCCCGTCCTGCTGCGCACCTCGGCGGCGAACTCCCTCGCGTCGGTCGTCGACGGCGTCTCCTCGCCGCGGAGATTGACCGGCAGGCCGACGACGACCTCCAGCGGGTCCCAGTCCGCGCAGAGCTCTGCCACGCGGTCGATCGAACGCTCGTCGCGCGGAACGGTCTCGACCGGGACGGCGAGCATCCCGTCGGGATCGCATCGCGCGACCCCGACCCTCGCCTTCCCGACGTCGATGCCGAGCCGGACTCCGCGACGGAACCCGCTCACGCGCTCCGGAGCTCCTCGACCACACCGCGCAGAGCGGCGTCGAGCGCCGACGGATCGGTGCCGCCGCCCTGCGCGACATCGTCCTTCCCGCCTCCCCCGCCGCCGAGCACTCCGGCTGCGAGCCGCACGAGCGCACCCGCCTTCGCGCCCGCCGCACGGGCCGCGTCGTTCGTCGCGACCACGACGATCGGGCGTCCGCCCGCGACGCCGCCGAGAGCGACGACCGCGGCCCCGGCGCCGAGGCGCTCACGCACGCTGAGAGCGAGGGTGCGGACGTCGTCGGCTGCGCCGACCTCGCCGAGGGAGGCCGAGACGACCGTGAGGCCGCCGACGGCCTGCGCCCCCTCGACGAGCGCCGGAACGCGTCCCTCGCGCTCCTTCGCCTCGAACTGCGCGATCCGCTTCTCCGCCGCCTTCAGACTGGCGGAGAGCTCTTCGATCCGCGCGGGGAGCTGCTCGCGCGGCGTCTTCAGGGCGGAGGTGAGCTGTGAAACGATCGTGCGCTCCGCCGCGAGCTCGCGGAAGGCGTCCTGGCCGACGAGGGCCTCGATCCGGCGGTTCGAGGCGCCGACCGACGACTCGCCGACGACGCTGACGAGACCGATCTCGGCGCTCGACGAGACATGGGTGCCCGCGCAGAGCTCACGCGACCAGGGACCGCCGATGTCGACCATGCGCACCACGGAGCCGTACTTCTCGCCGAACAGCGCCATCGCCCCCGCGGCCTTCGCCTCGTCGAGCGAGACGACGCGCGTGGTCACCTCGAGGGCGTCCTGCACGGCGCGGTTGGTGATCTCCTCGATCTCCGATCGCGTGTCAGACGACAGCGGCTGCGACCACGCGAAGTCGAACCGCATGTATCCGGCGCGGTTGAGCGAACCGGCCTGCGTCGCCGTCGGGCCGAGCGTGTCGCGCAGCGCGGCGTGCACGAGATGGGTCGCCGAGTGGGCCTGGCGGGCGGCACGGCGGTTCGCCGCGTCCACCACGGTCGTCGCGGCATCCCCGACGGCGACCATGCCGCTGGCGACCTGGACGGTGTGGCTGATGAGTCCCGGCACGGGACGCTGCACGTCGAGCACGTCGAGCTCGAACCCCGCACCGACGATGGCTCCCCTGTCCGCCACCTGGCCACCGGACTCGGCGTACAGGGTGGTCTCGGCGAGCACGACCTCGGCGACATCGCCCTCGGACGCGGTCTGAGCCGGCTTGCCGTCGACGAGGAGGCCGAGGACCCGAGAACCCGTCTCGAGCTGCTCGTATCCGAGGAACGCGGTCTCGCCCTGGGAGCGGAGGTCGCTGTAGACGGAGATGTCGGCCACCTGGCGCCGACGGTTCTTGGCGTCGGCCTTGGCCCGGGAGCGCTGCTCCTGCATCAGGGTGTCGAAGGCGGGGCGATCGACGTCGAGCCCGGCCTCCTCAGCGATCTCGAGGGTGAGGTCGATCGGGAAGCCGTAGGTGTCGTGCAGCAGGAACGCCTTGTCGCCGGCGAGGGTCTTCCCGCCCTGCTTCTTCGTGTCTCCGAGGGCGAGATCGAGGATGCTCGACCCCGACGCCAGCGTGCGGAGGAAGGTCTCCTCCTCGGCGTCGGCGAGGCCCGACAGCCGTGACCACTCGGTCTCCAGCACCGGGTACGCCGATTTCATGGCGTCGCGAGAGGCGGCGAAGAGCTCGGGGAACGTCGGGGCGTCGACACCCAGCAGCCGCATGGCACGGATCGTTCGGCGCATCAGACGGCGGAGGATGTAGCCGCGGCCCTCGTTCGACGGGCGGACGCCGTCGGAGAGCAGCATGAGCGAGGAGCGCACGTGATCCGCGATGACGCGGAAACGCACGTCGTCCTGCGGGTCGGCACCGTAGCGGCGACCCGAGATCTCCATCGCACGGTCGAGCACCGGACGGACCTGGTCGGTCTCGTACATGTTCTCGACGCCCTGCTTGAACATCGCGACGCGCTCGAGGCCCATGCCCGTGTCGATGTTCTTCTTGGGCAGCGGACCGGCGATGTCGAAGTCGACCTTCGACCTGACCTCGCTCAGCATCTCCTGCATGAACACGAGGTTCCAGATCTCGGTGAAGCGGTTGTCGTCGACGATCGGGCCGCCGTCCCGGCCGTAGGCCGGCCCACGGTCGATGTAGATCTCCGAGCAGGGGCCGCCGGGCCCCGGCTGGCCGGTGTGCCAGTAGTTGTCCTCCTTGCCCATGCGCTGGATGCGCTCGGCGGGGAGGCCGGCGATCTTCCGCCACAGGGCGGCGGCCTCGTCGTCGTCCTCGTAGACGGTGACCCAGATGTCGCGCTCCGCGAAGCCGAGTCCGCCATCGCCCTCCGACGCCGTCAGCAGCTCCCAGGCGTACTCGATGGCACCCTCTTTGAAATAGTCCCCGAAGGACCAGTTGCCGAGCATCTGGAAGAAGGTTCCGTGGCGGGCGGTCTTGCCCACCTCTTCGATGTCGTTGGTGCGGATGCACTTCTGCAGATCGGCGGCGCGGGAGAACGGCGCAGGGACCACGCCGGTCAGATAGGGCACGAACGGCACCATGCCCGCGATCGTGAACATCACGGTCGGGTTGTCGCTGACCAGCGAGGCCGACGGCACGATGGTGTGGTCGTTCTTCTCGAAGAACGAGAGGTAGCGCTGCGCGATGTCCGCAGTTTTCATAGGGGTCGTGAGTGTCCTTGCGTGAGAAAGCGGCGCGACGGTCGCGCGCCGTACGGTCCGATGCTCAGTCTTCGGCGCCGGGATCGGTCAGCCGCGCGTCCTCGGCACGATAGGCGTCGCCGACGAGCGAGGTGAACTCGGTGATCCGCGAATCGATGTCGGCGAGCAGCTCGTGACCGCGGGGATCCTTGTTCAGGAAGTGGGCGGCGACGAACCCGCCGATCACTCCGACCAGGAACCACAGCACGTTCTTCATGTCGTCATCCTTGCGCTCGGGCCGCGTGAGCGCGGCGTGTCCATCGTATGCGGTATCGCATCCGGATACGACGAGAGGCGCCGGGAACCCCCGACGCCTCTCGCAGCGTGAGCAGTCGGCTCAGCGAGCCGCGTAGTACTCGACGACCAGCTGCACCTCACAGGTCACGGGGACCTCGGCGCGCTTCGGACGACGGACCAGGCGGGCCTGCAGCTTGTCGAGCTCGACCTCGATGTAGCCCGGAACCGGGGGCAGGACCTCGGCGTGACCGCCGGCCGCTGCGACCTGGAAGGGCTCGAGCGCCTCGGTCTTGGCCTTGACGTGGATGAGCTGACCCGGCTTCACGCGGAACGACGGGCGGTCGACGATCTTGCCGTCGACGAGGATGTGGCGGTGCACGACCATCTGGCGGGCCTGCGCGGTGGTGCGGGCGAAGCCGGCGCGCAGCACGAGGGCGTCGAGACGCATCTCGAGCAGCTCGACCAGGTTCTCACCGGTCAGGCCGTCCTTGCGGCGGGCCTCGTTGAACGCGATGCGCAGCTGCTTCTCGCGGATGCCGTACTGCTCGCGCAGACGCTGCTTCTCACGCAGACGGACGGCGTAGTCGCTGTCGGCCTTGCGCTTCGTGCGGCCGTGCTCGCCCGGAGCGTAGGGACGCTTCTCGAGGTAGCGGGCGGCCTTCGGGGTGAGCGCCACGCCGAGGGCGCGGCTGAGACGGACCTTGCGGCGGTCCTGGGACTTCGTGACCACGAAGCATTCCTTCCATGACGCGGCCGTGTCTTTCACGGCTCGCGGGCGTATCTCCTCGACTCCCCCTCACCGATGCGCACGCCGGGGCGCGACGGAGAGGGATGCAGGAACGGAGGGATGCCCGAAAACTCAGTTTCGAGCCGATCCATGCTATCAGACCGGGCCGGCCGCTCAGTCGCGGGGGACACCGACCTTCTGCGCCTGCTCGTAGCCGCCGGCCCGCTCGTCCGGGCGAGAGGGGCCGCCGGCCGTCAGCCAGGCGATCGCCGCGGCGAGCAGGAGCACCGCCAGGGCCGTTCCCGGGGCGAGATACCCCTGGGTGAGCACCCATCCGACGCTCACCACGACGAGCGCGGTCGCGACGATCGCCGCCCACAGCGGCATCGCACGGTCGCGCTCCGCGGGCCATCTCCGCTCGACACGGGGCACGATCGCACAGAACACCGCGACGACGGCGGCGATGGCGAGCAGCCAGGGGATGCGCGTCCACCACCATTCGGGTGACAGCACGGGCGGGAAAGGCAGCCCGAAAGCGAGCTGCGCACCCACGACGACGGCCATCGCGACGGTGTGCCAGAGGTAGATCACCATCCCGAACATCCCCAGAGCGCCGATGACCACCAGGATCCCCCGCCGCTTCATCATCGCCCGGATCGCCGGCTGCAGGAGTGTGAACAGGTAGACCTGCGCGAGCCCGAGCAGCAGCAGGAGGACCGTCGGCGGGTTGAGGTTCACCAGCATGTCCGGGTCGTACCCCATCACGAAGACCGCGAAGAGCATCAGCGCGTAGGCGGCGATCGCGAGCAGGGCGAGCAGCCATCGCGGGCGGCGGCTGTACCACTGGTCGCGTACGCCGAAACCCAGCTGCTGCACGAAGAGCCAGACGAACAGCCAGTTCAGGGCGCCGATCGGGACGCGCGCGTAGCGGTCGAGCAGGTCGACCGCCACCGCGCAGCCCGCGAGCCCGAGGTAGGTCGGCCACGGCGCGCGACGGTGCAGCCATGCCGTCAGCGGCACGAACGAGGTGCAGATCGCATACACCGCGATGAACCAGAGCGGTTCGGCGAGACGGAACGCGAAGGTGCGGAGGAACTCCCGGTCGGCGCCGCACAGCGCCATCACGCCCAGGACGACGAGCACGCCGAGCATCGCCAGCAGCACCGGGCGCGCCAGCCGCAGGGCGCGGATTCGGATGTACTGCCCCGGTGTCTCTCCGCGCTGCCGGAGTCGCCGCCACGTCGTGATCCCCGCGAACCCGCCCGCGATGAAGAACGTCGGCATGATCATCCCGATCCAGGTGATCCACACCAGCGGCGACCAGTGCAGCAGTGCGTTGAACGCCCGTGGCGGGTCTCCGGCGATGCCCATCTGCAGCGCGTGCAGCAGCACGACGAGGGGCAGGCAGATCGCGCGCACGAAGTCGATCGACAGATCGCGATCGGCGGGGATGCGCGGCAGTTGTCGGCTCACGGGATCACTGTAGAGGGCGGACGCCGTCCGATCCGGTATTCCCTCGTCCGTCCTGCCCGGCGCTCAGCGGTCGCCGAGGATGCGCCGGATGCGCTCCAGACGCGCCGCCACGTCGCGCTCCGCGCCGAGCTGCTTCGGCTCGTAGTAGCGCCGCCCGTCGAGCTCGTCGGGAAGGTACTGCTGGGGCAGCACGCCGGCGTCGGTGTCGTGGGGGTAGCGATAGCCCTTGCCGTGCGCGAGCCTCTTCGCTCCCGGATAATGGGCGTCGCGGAGGTGGAGGGGGACGCGTCCGAACCCGCCGGCCCGGACATCGGCGATCGCCCGGTCGATCCCCAGATAGGCCGCGTTGGACTTGGCCGTCGTCGCCAGGTAGACCGTCGCCTCGGCCAGGGGGATGCGCCCCTCGGGCATGCCGATGAAGGCCACCGCGTCGGCGGCGGCGGTCGCGATGACCAGGCCCTGGGGGTCGGCCAGCCCGACATCCTCGGCGGCCGAGATCACGAGTCGTCGTGCGATGAAACGCGGGTCCTCCCCCGCCTCGATCATCCGCGCGAGATAGTGCAGCGCGGCGTCGGGATCCGAGCCGCGGATCGACTTGATGAACGCGCTGATGACGTCGTAGTGCTCGTCGCCCTGCCGGTCGTAGCGCAGCAGCGCACGGTCGACGGCCTGCGCGACGTCGTCCGCCGACACCGCCGGCGCCTCCTCGTCCTCCGCTGAAGAGAGCGCGACGGCCGCCGAGGCCTCGAGCCCGGTCAGGGCGCGACGACCGTCGCCCGAGGCCAGGCGGATGAGCGCGGCCCGCGCGGCGTCGTCCAGCACCACTGCGCCGGCCAGGCCGCGGGCATCCGTCACGGCACGGTCGATGAGCACGCCGATGTCGTCGTCGGTGAGCGGCTGCAGGGTGAGCAGCAGGGACCGGGAGAGCAGCGGCGAGATGACCGAGAAGGAGGGGTTCTCCGTGGTCGCGGCGATGAGGATCACCCAGCCGTTCTCCACGCCGGGCAGCAGCGCGTCCTGCTGCGCCTTGGTGAAGCGGTGGATCTCATCGAGGAACAGGATCGTCGTCTGTCCGTAGAGGTCGCGCTGGTTCACCGCTTCGGTCATCACCTCGCGGACGTCCTTCACACCCGCCGTGATCGCCGAGAGCTCGACGAAACGCCGCCCCGACGACCGAGCGATCGCCTGGGCGAGCGTGGTCTTCCCCGTACCCGGAGGCCCCCAGAGGATGATGGACACGGCGCCGGGCGCGGCCGCATCGGGATCTGCGAGCGCGACGATCGGGGATCCGGGCCGGAGGAGATGCTGCTGCCCCGCGACCTCGTCGAGCGACACCGGGCGCATCCGCACCGCCAGCGGCGTCTGGCCGGACATCAAGGGGGCGGACGAGGTCATGCATCCAGGCTAGTGCGGGCCGCGGACATCACCGGCGGTAGGCTCGCATGCGACACCGCCGATCGAAGGGACGGACCACGATGGCCTCACGCGGTTCCCAGAGCGCGCAGCGCGCCCGCATCGAAGCGGACCGCGCACGGAAGTACGCGGCTCGGACCGCCTGGCACGAGGGCCGCATCAAGCGGCGGGTCCGCGACAACGTCATCGCCGGTGTCGTCGGCGGTCTTCTCATCGTCGCCGCCGTGGTCAGCCAGGTCCTGCACGCGCAGTCGACGCAGCCGAAGCCGCTCCCCAGCCCCAGCGCGACCATGATGCGCGAGACGCCGGCCCCCAGCCCGACCTCCTCTCCCGACCCGAGCCCTTCGACCGCGCCGTAGAAGCCCACGCCCGTCCGCCCGAGCTCCGCGGGGTGTCGCCTTCTGCGCGCACCGCCCGAACCCCGCCGGTTGTAACCTTCTGCGCGCACTATAGGCTTGGGGGACGTCCTTTCCGCCTCCCGCGGTCCGTCCGCGCAAGGAGTTTCACCGTGTCCGAGCCTTCGAAGCCGACTCCCCCCGTTCCCGCACCCCCGCGCATCCCGATGCCGCCCAAGCTCACGGCGCAGCCCACGGCTCCGGCGGCCCCGGCCGTCGCGCCGGTGTCCTCCGACGCCGCCGAGTGGGGCCGCGTCGCCGAAGACGGCACCGTCGAGGTCCGCGAGGGCGAGGCCTGGCGCGCCGTCGGACAGTACCCGGACGGCACCCCGGAGGAGGCCCTCGCCTATTTCGCCCGCAAGTACGACGACCTCGCACTCCGCGCAGGCACCCTCGAGACCCGCGCACAGGGTGGCGGCGCTTCCGCGGCGGACCTGTCCAAGCAGGCCCGTCAGCTGATCACCGAGGCGACCGACGCCGCCGCGGTCGGCGACCTCGTCGGGCTCCGCACGCGCCTGGAGGACCTCGTCTCATCGCTGGCCGAGGCCACTGCGGCCGAGGCCCAGGCCGCGAAGGCGGCGGTCGACGCCGCGATCGCCGAGCGCACGCAGATCGTCGAGCAGGCCGAGCAGGTCGCCGCCCGCGATCTCGGCAAGGTGCAGTGGAAGCAGGTCACCGCTGAGATGACCGAGCTCTTCGACCGCTGGCAGGCGCATCAGCAGACCGGTCCGCGTCTGCCGAAGGGCGCGGCCCAGCAGCTCTGGAAGCGCTTCCGCGATGCGCGGTCGACGGTCGACAAGGCTCGTCGCGCCTTCTTCTCCGAGCTGGACGACACGCATCGCGCCGCCCGAGACGCGAAGGCCCGTCTCGTCGAGCGCGCCGAGGCACTCGCCCCGCGCGGTGTCGACGGCATCCCCGCCTACCGCAACCTCCTCGACGAGTGGAAGTCCGCGGGACGCGCCGGCCGGAAGGCGGACGACGCCCTGTGGGCCAAGTTCAAGGCCGCGGGCGATGCTCTCTACGCCGCGCGCGCCGAGCAGGCCGCCGCCGACGAGGCCGACTCCGCACCCAAGATCGAGGCCCGCGAGGCGCTGCTGGTCGAGGCGAAGGCCGTCGCCGACGAGGCCGACCTCAAGCGCGCCCGTGCTCTGCTCACGCGGATCCAGCGGCAGTGGGACGAGGTCGGTCGCATCTTCCCCCGCGACAAGGAGCGTGCTCTCGACGATCGTCTCCGCGCGATCGAGCAGGGACTCAAGTCCCGCGAGGATGTGGACTGGAAGCGCAACAACCCCGAGACCAAGGCGCGCGCCAACGACATGAGCTCGCAGCTGCTCGACGCGATCGAGAAGCTCGAGGCGGAGCTCGCCGCCGCGGAGAAGTCGGGCGATGCACGGGCCGTGAAGAAGGCCGCGGAGGCCCTCGAGGCCCGGCGCGCCTGGCTCAGCGCCCTCGGCGGCTGAGGCCTCCTCCCCGGTTATCCACAGTGTGCGGCCGGTGCTCCTCCTGAACGGGGCGCCGGCCGCACACTTGTCTCCATGCACCCCGCGCTGATCTACGCTCCCGGCCACCGCCTCTCCCTCACCGAGCTGAGCGCCGCGCGCCTCGATGGCCACGTGGTCGAGGTCGGCGAGGCCTACATGCCGGCCGACACCGTAGAAGGCGCGGACGCGCGCGCGTCATCTGTCGCACACCTGCTGTCCGCGGGCTCGGCGCTCTGCGGACCCTCGGCGGCGTGGATCCACGGAGCGGGTGACCGCCCTCCGGTGAGGCACCACCTGCGGCGGTGCGGCGCGAAGGGTCCCCGTCCCCGGCCCGGCGACCGCGTGATCGTGCACGAGCCCGGGTTCGCCGATGCCGATGTTCTCGACCTCGACGGCGTGCCCGTCGGCACGCGCGAGGCGACCGCGATCGAACTCGCACTCGCCGCACACCGCGACGCGGAGAGCGAGCACTGGCTGAAAGGCCTTCTCCTCGTCTCCCCCGGGCTCGCCTCGCGCACGGCGGAGGTCATCTCCGCACGCGGCCGCGTTCCGGGCAAGCGCCATGCGATGCTGCTGCTCGGCGAACTCGCCGCTCAGGAGGTCGTGACGCGGTAGACGTCGTAGACGGCGTCGATCCGCCGCACCGCGTTGAGCACCCGATCGAGATGCACGGCATCGCCCATCTCGAACACGAAGCGGCTGAGGGCCAAGCGCTCGTCGGTCGTGGAAACCGTGGCGGAGAGGATGTTCACGTGGTGCTCGCTGAGCACCCGGGTCACGTCGGAGAGCAGCCCCGAACGGTCGAGCGCCTCCACCTGGATCTGCACCCGGAACACACTCTTGGTCGTTGGCGCCCACTCGACCTCGACGAAACGGTCGGGGTCGGAGCCGAGGGCCTTCACGTTCACACAGTCGGAACGGTGCACGGAGACGCCGCTCCCCCGCGTCACGAAACCCACGATCGGATCGCCCGGCACCGGCGTGCAGCAGCGTGCGAGCTTCACCAGGATGTCGGCCGCGCCGCGCACCAGCACACCCGAGTCGCCCGCCCGGGCTTCGCGGGCCGGCGCGTGCCCGGGAAGGTCGATCGCCCCGGTGTTCGTGTCGTCGGCTGCGACGAGCGCGGTGACCTTCTCCAGCACCGACTGGGTCGAGATGTGCCCCTCGCCCACCGCGGCGTACAGCGCGGACACGTCCTCGTACCGCAGCTGCTGCGCGACCTGGGAGAACGAGTCCTGGCTCATCAAGCGCTGGAGGGGCAGGTTCTGGCGGCGCATGGCCCGCGCAATGGCCTCCTTGCCCTGCTCGATCGCCTCTTCGCGTCGTTCCTTGGTGAACCACCCGCGGATCTTGTTGCGCGCACGCGTGCTCTTCACGAACGAGAGCCAGTCCTGGCTGGGGCCCGCATCCGGGTTCTTCGAGGTGAACACCTCGACGACGTCGCCACTGCGCAGCTCGGTCTCGAGCGGCACGAGGCGGCCGTTCACCTTCGCCCCCATGGTGCGGTGGCCGATCTCGGTGTGCACCGCGTAGGCGAAGTCGACTGGCGTCGCGCCCGTCGGAAGCCCGATCACGCGCCCCTTCGGCGTGAAGACGTAGACCTCCTTCGCGCCGATCTCGAACCGCAGCGAGTCGAGGAACTCGCTCGGGTCGGCGGTCTCCGCCTGCCAGTCGGAGATGTGAGCGAGCCAGGCCATGTCCGTGTCGACCGGCTTCACGTCGGCCTTGCCGCCGTTCATCCGCTCCTTGTACATCCAGTGCGCCGCCACCCCGAACTCGGCCTGCTGGTGCATCTCGTGCGTGCGGATCTGGATCTCCACGGTGCGTCCGCCCGGGCCGATCACGGTCGTGTGCAGCGACTGGTACAGGTTGAACTTCGGCGTCGCGATGTAGTCCTTGAAGCGGCCGGGCAACGGCGTCCATCGTGCGTGGATGGCGCCCAGCACCGCGTAGCAGTCGCGCACGGAGCCGACCAGCACGCGGATGCCGATCAGGTCGTAGATGTCGTCGAACTCGCGACCGCGGACCACCATCTTCTGGTACACGGAGTACAGCTGCTTCGGACGCCCGACGACCTTGCCCCGGATGCGGAGGTCTCGCAGATCCTCGTCGATCGCCTCGACCACCTGCTGCAGGTACTTCTCGCGCTGCGGCGTGCGCTGCGCGATGAGGCTCGAGATCTCGGCGTAGATCTTCGGGTGCAGCACCGCGAAGGAGAGGTCCTCCAGCTCGCTCTTGATCGTCTGGATCCCGAGCCGATGCGCGAGGGGCGCGTAGATCTCGAGGGTCTCCTTCGCCTTGCGGGACGCCTTCTCCGGCGGCACGAAGCCCCAGGTGCGGGCGTTGTGCAGCCGGTCGGCGAGCTTGATGAGCAGCACGCGGATGTCCTTCGACATCGCGACGATCATCTTGCGCACCGTCTCGGCCTGGGCGCTCTCGCCGTACTTCACCTTGTCGAGCTTGGTGACGCCGTCGACCAGCATGGCCACTTCGTCTCCGAAGGTGTCCTGGAGCTCGCTCAGCGCATAGCCGGTGTCCTCCACGGTGTCGTGGAGCAGCGCGGCCGCGATCGCCCGGGGACCGAGACCCAGCTCGGCGAGGATCTGCGCCACGGCCAGGGGGTGCGTGATGTAGGGCTCGCCGCTCTGACGGAACTGCCCCTCGTGCTTCTCCTTCGCCACGGCGTAGGCGCGCTCGATGATGGGCAGGTCACCGCGCGGATGGTTCACCCGTACCGTGCGGATCAGGTTGTCGAGGTCGTTGACCCGTGGCGCGCGCGAGAAGATCCGGGGCACCAGCCAGCGCAGACTGGAACCCTGCGATGTCGCCTGCGGCTCCGCCATGCGTTCACACCTCCGAGTCTCACCATCTTACGCGCGGGAACCGCGGCAGCAGGCCGCGGAGGCCGGCTGTCAGACGGTGGTGACGGCGCGCTCGCGCGCCTGACGCACCTTGGCGTCGTGCGCGCGGATCGCCGGCTCCGACTCCCGGAAGAACGCGTACAGCGGTGCCGCGACGAACAGCGTCGAGTAGGTCGCGACGAGGATGCCCACGAAGATCGACAGCGAGATGTCACTGAGGGTCTCCGCGCCGAGCCAGAACGCACCGATGAAGAGGATCGCCCCCACCGGGAGCGCCGCCACGATCGACGTGTTGATCGACCGCACCAGCGTCTGGTTCACCGCGAGGTTCACCGATTCGCCGAAGGTCCGTGTCGATTGGGCGCCGTCCTCCGTCGTGTTCTCCCTGATCTTGTCGAACACGACGGTGGTGTCGTACAGCGAATAGGCCAGGATCGTCAGGAAGCCGATCACCGCCGCCGGTGACACCTCGAAGCCGGCGAGGCCGTAGACGCCGATCGTGATGACCAGCACGTCCAGAAGACCGATGATCGCCGCGGCCGACATCTTCCAGGTGCGGAAGTAGATCGCGAGGATGAGGAATGTCAGCGCCAGGAAGATCGCGAGACCCCAGAGCGACTGCTTGGTCACGTTCTCGCCCCAGGCGGGACCGATGAACGAGGACGTCACGCCCTTGTCCTTGTCCACCTTGTAGGCGTCGGCCAGAGCCGCGGCGACGTCCTGGGTCTCGGTCGGGCTCATCTGGTCGGTCTGGACGCGGACGTCCTTCCCGTTGACGATGACCACCTTGGTGGTCGCGCCCGGGACGACCGACCGCACGGCGTCGGTGGCGATCTTCTGATCGGTGCTGGCGGGCGCCTGCACCATGAACTGCGATCCGCCGGTGAACTCGATCGAGAACTGGATGGGACGGAGCACCGTCGGGACCAGCACCGAGCCGACGACCAGCAGGATCGCGATCACGAACCAGAGCCGGCGCTTGCCGACGAAGGGGAAGGAGATCTTCCCCGAGTACAGCTTGTTGCCGAAGTCATTCATCGAGGCCATCAGGCGTCCCCGTCCTTTCCGGCATCCGCCTGGCTGTCTCTGCCGGGCGCGGTCAGGGCCTCGGCCCTCTTGCGTTCCGCGATCGTCTGGCGGCGCTCCGCCTCGCTGCGGGAGCCCTTGTTGCGGGCGGCCTGACCCGAGGAACCGGTCGAGACCTCCCGGAACTGGGCACGTCCGTGGTAGACCGCGCCGAGCGACTGCGGGTCCAGCCCGGAGAGCTTGTGGCCGCCGCCGAAGAACCGTGTGCGGGCGAGCAGCTGCATGACCGGGTGCGTGAAGATCACGAAGATGAACACGTCGATGAGGGTCGTGAGGCCGAGCGTGAACGCGAAGCCCTTCACCGTGGCGTCGGCGAGGATGTACAGCACGACGGCCGCGAGGATGTTGATCGACTTCGAGATGTAGATCGTCCTCTTGGCGCGGCCCCAGCCGTCCTCGACGGCGCCGATGATCGACTTGCCGTCGCGGAGCTCATCACGGATGCGTTCGAAGTACACGATGAACGAGTCGGCCGTGAAGCCGATCGACACGATCAGACCCGCGACGCCGGCGAGCGAGAGGCGGAAACCCATCCGCCAGGCGAGGATGCAGATGATGATGTAGGTCAGCACGCCCATGACGCCGATCGACGCCATGATCACCCAGCCGAGCGCACGATAGCTGAGCAGCGAGTACACCGCGACCAGCGCGAGGCCGATGAGACCGGCGATGAGGCCGATCCGCAGCTGCTGCGAGCCGAGCGTCGCCGAGATCGTGTCGGAGCTCTCCACGTTGAAGCTCAGGGGCAGAGCGCCGTACCGCAGCTGGTCGGCGAGAGCCTTCGCGCTCTCCTGCGTGAAGCTGCCCGAGATCGAGGGCTTGCCGTTGAGGATGAGCCCCTGCATCGCGGGGGCCGAGATGACGCGGCCGTCCAGCACGAAGGCGAACTGGTCACGCGGCGACTGGTTCGCGATCTTGAGCTGGTACAGGCGCTGGCTGACCTTGCCGAACTCCTCGGTGCCCTTGGCGTTCATCGTCAGGTTGACGGTCCAAGCGCCGGAGGTCTGCTCGCGGCCCGCCTGGGCGTCGGTGATGACCGTTCCGTCGAGCTCCACCGGGCCGAGCAGGTACTTGACCTGGTTCGCCGGGTCGCACGCGACGATCGGCTGGTCCTTGGGCTGCTTGGCGGCGTCGTTCTGCTTCGCCGCGCAGTCATAGCTGAGGAACTGGGCCTGCAGCTTCTCGGTGATCCAGTTGGGATCGCTGTCGTCGGTCGGCTTCGCCGTCGGCGTCGCGTTCATCGTCGCGTCCGGCGTGGGGTACTTCGTCGACTTCCCGTCCTCGCCCACGAACTCCGTCGCCGCGCCGGTCTGCGCGAGCACCGCGCGGAACTCCAGCTGTGCGCTGGCCTGGATCCGCTCCCTCGTCTCTGCGTCCGCCGGACCGGGGATCTGCACGACGATGTTGCGCCCGCCCTCGGTGGTGATGTCCGCCTCGGAGACGCCGGAGGCGTCCACGCGCTGGCGGATGATCGCCGCGGCCTGGTCGAGCTGATCCTGCGTCGGGTTCTTCCCGTCGGCGGTCTGCGCCGAGAGGATGATCTGCGTGCCGCCCTGGAGGTCCAGCGCCAGTTCAGGGGTCCAGGAGCTCTTCTTGACCGCGTACACGCCGAGCGCGTTGATGCCGAAGAGCACCGCGGTGACGATGAGCAGACCGAGGAGGACCCGCCAGGCGTGACGGGTCGGTGAGGTGGATGCCACGAATTGCCGCTTTCTGGTGGGGCGAGGAGTTACTTGTCGGCGTCGCGGTCGAGACGCCGCTTGGTCTCCTCGGGCGACTCGATGTGCGGGGCATCCGACGCCTCGCTGAGCTCGGCCGCGTTGTCGGGGATGGTGATGTCCTCGGGGAGCTCGGTGTCATCGAGCTCCGGCTCGGTCGGCTCGACGAGACGCAGGATCGCCTGGCTGTGCACCTCGATGACGACGCCGGGGGCGACCTCCACCTCGGCGGGCTTGTCCAGGTCGACCGGGTCGTAGGAGACGATCGTGCCGTAGATGCCGCCCTGCAGCAGCACCTTGGCGCCGGGGACGGTCTTCGTCGCCTTCTCCTCCTGCTGCGCCTTCATCTGCTTCTGACGCTTGCGGGTGTTGAAGAACATGAACACGAGCATGACGACGAGCAGCGGCAGCAGGATGAGGGAGATGTCCATGGAAGGGCCTTTCCTTTTCGCGCATGCCGGCGGCGGGACGCGCATCAGGGGTCGGGGGAAGTCTTCAGTGATTATAGGTCATCGAACAATGCGCCCCCGCCCGGCGCCGCCACGCCGAGGTGCGCATAGGCCTCCGGCATCGCGATCCGCCCGCGAGGCGTACGGCCGAGGAAACCGATGCGCACGAGGTAGGGCTCGACGACGCTCTCCACCGTCTCCGCCTCCTCCCCGACCGCGACGGCGAGGGTGCTGAGGCCGACCGGGCCTCCCCCGAAGCGCCGCACCAGTGCATCGAGCACTGCACGGTCGAGACGGTCGAGGCCGATGCCGTCGACGTCGTAGAGGTCGAGCGCGGCGCGCACGTCGCCGAGCGTGGCGCTTCCGCCTGCGCCGTGCACCAGCGCGTAGTCGCGCACGCGGCGGAGCAGGCGGTTCGCGATCCGGGGCGTGCCCCGCGATCGGCGGGCGATCTCGGAGAGCGCGTCCTCCGGCAACGAGACCCCCAGCACCGAGGAGGAACGGGCGATCACGCGCTCGAGATCGTCCTCGCCGTAGTACTCCAGGTGGCCCGTGAAGCCGAACCGGTCGCGGAGCGGATTGGGCAGCAGCCCGCTCCGCGTCGTGGCGCCCACCAGCGTGAAGGGGGCGAGATCGAGGGGGATGCTCGTGGCACCGGCGCCCTTGCCGACCATGATGTCGATCCGGAAGTCCTCCATCGCCAGATAGAGCATCTCCTCGGCGGAGCGCGCCATCCGGTGGATCTCGTCGATGAACAGCACCTCGCCGGGCGTCAGGCTGGAGAGCAGCGCGGCGAGATCGCCGGCGTGCTGGATCGCCGGGCCGCTGGAGAGCCGTAGCGGCCGTTCGCTCTCGTGCGCGACGATCATCGCGAGCGTGGTCTTGCCGAGACCGGGCGGGCCCGCGAGCAGGATGTGGTCGGCGGGGCGCTCCTGGATGCGTGCCGCCTGCAGGAGAAGCTGCAGCTGACCGCGCACCTTGGGCTGGCCGACGAACTCGCCGAGACTCGCCGGGCGCAGCGCCCCCTCGATCGCCAGCTCGGTCTCATCGACCGCCTCGGCGGCGTCGCGGGGCTCAGCCACGGCCGGCCCCCGGTCCGAGCGCGGCGAGGGTGCGCCGCAACAGCGCGGACACGGAGGCCCGCTCGGCGTCCGAGGCGTCGGCGGCGCTCTGCGCGGCGGCCTCCGCCGCGACCTTCTCCGTCCACCCCAGCCCGACGAGCGCGGCGGTCACCTGATCGGCCACCGCCGTCGCGGCCGCGGACACGGGAGTCGCCGCGATCCGCGGCTGCACCTTGCCCGCCAGCTGCACGACGATCAGCTTGGCGGTCTTGGGCCCGATCCCGGAGACGCGACGGAAGGGGGCGTCGTCCTCCGCGCCCACGGCCTCGGCGATCTGGTCGACAGTCAGGTGCGAGAGGACGCCCAGCGCCGACTTCGGCCCGACGCCCGTCACGCTGAGCAGCTGCCCGAAGATCTCCAGCTCGTCGCGATCGGCGAACCCGTAGAGCGAGAGCGCGTCCTCCCGGACGATCAGGCTCGTGTGCAGCAGCAGCCTCTCGCCCGCCGTCGCGGTGTGCGCGACGTCTGCCGGCACGAACACCTGGAAGCCCACACCGCCGGTCTCCACGACGACGTGGTCGGAGGCCGTGTGCAGGACGACGCCGTGCAGAGAGGAGATCATCCCCCCAGCCTACCGAGGGGATCGTACATACGTTCGAGCGACACGCTCCGCGTCCGCCCATGCGCGCTGCGCCGGGGTGAGGCCGCCACCGGCCGTGGGAGAGGCGGCGTCGCGGCGCCAGGCGTGACAGAGCGCGATCGCCAGCGCGTCGGCGGCGTCCGCCGGCTGCGGCAGTTCGTCGAGCCGCAGAATCCGGGCGATCATCGACTGCACCTGTCGCTTGTCCGCCGAGCCGTACCCGGTCACCGCGGCCTTGACCTCGCTCGGGGTGTGGGTCGCCGCCGGCAGGCCCGCCTCCGCGGCGATGAGCAGCGCGACGCCCGAGGCCTGGGCCGTGCCCATGACCGTCTGCCGGTTCTGCTGTGCGAACACGCGTTCAACGGCCACCGCCTGCGGCCGGTGCTCCTCGATCACCGCACGGATGCCGGCGGCGATGCCGGCCAACCGCTCCGCGATGTCGGCGTCTGGCGGGGTGCGGACCACTCCGACGTGCACGAGCGTCCCCCGTCGGGCCCGATCCACGTCGACGACGCCGACGCCGCACCGGGTGAGGCCGGGGTCGATGCCGAGGACGCGCAGCGAGGAGGTCACTCCCCCAGCGTAAGTCGGCGCCGATCAGCTACGGCCTGCGGCGCGCGGTCTCCCCGTCCATCGCCGCCTGGGCGCGGTCCATGAAGGCGGTCTTCGCGCGGGTGTAGTCGTCGTAGTCGGCGGCCGAGGCGTACTCTTCGGCCAGCTCCCGCTTCAACGCCTCGTACTCCGCCCGGGCTTCGTGATCCCCGCGAAGCCAGTCGCGGAACGAGAGCACGAAGGCGGCGAACGCCGACTCGCGCAGTCTCACATGCACGATGACGCCTTCTACTGCCGCGTCCGCCGCGGGCTCCTCCCCGACGAAGAGGAGCTTCTCGTGGAATCGAGGATCGCTGCCCGGACGAGGGATGTCGAAGGAGACGCCGGGGGAATCGGGGCGCGAGCCCCGGGCGCGGGCGAGACCGAGCGGCGCCCAGGCCGCCGTGAGCGTCGCCTCCGCGGGAAGCGCGTCCACGGTCACCTGCAGATCGAGGAACGGCTTCGCGGCGAGGCCAGGCACCGCCGTCGAACCGACGTGTACGCACTCCGCACGTCCGGCTCCCGCGCTCTCGGGGAACGCGTCGATCAGCCGGCGGGACCAGATCTCGGCCGACGCGGGCCAGCGCTCGTCGTATTCGACGATGCGCGGCCCGCCGCCCATCAGTCGTCCGCTTCCAGCTCGGCCTGCACCTCGGCGGAGAGGTCGAAGTTGCTGAAGACGTTCTGCACGTCGTCGCTGTCCTCGAGGGCGTCGATCAGACGGAAGATCTTGCGGGCCGTGTCGGCGTCGATCTCGACCTTGAGGTTCGGGACGAACTCCACGTCGGCCGACTCGTACTCGATGCCGGCCTCCTGCAGCGCGCTGCGCACCGAGACCAGATCGGTGGCCTCGGTGATGACCTCGAAGCCCTGCGCGTGCGGCTCGACCTCCTCCGCGCCCGCTTCGAGCACCGTCATCAGCACGTCGTCCTCGCTGGTGCCCTCGGACCCCACCACGATGACGCCCTTGCGGGTGAAGTTGTACGCGACGCTGCCCGGATCGGCGAGCGTGCCGCCGTTGCGGGTGAGCGCGGTGCGCACCTCCGCGGCCGCACGGTTCTTGTTGTCGGTGAGGCACTCGATCATCAGCGCCACCCCGTTGGGGCCGTAGCCCTCATACATGATCGAGGTGTACTCGACGGACTCGCCGCCGATGCCCGCCCCGCGCTTGATCGCGCGGTCGATGTTGTCCTTGGGCACCGAGGTCTTCTTCGCCTTCAGCACCGCGTCGAACAGGGTCGGGTTGCCCGCCTGATCGGGGCCGCCCAGCTTCGCGGCGACCTCGATGTTCTTGATGAGCTTGGCCCACGACTTCGCACGGCGCGCGTCGATGACGGCCTTCTTGTGCTTCGTCGTGGCCCACTTGGAATGCCCGGACATAAGTCTCCGCTCGTCTCTTCTCCCGGAGTCGCCTCCAGGGCGTCGTCCATTCTAACGAATCGCCGACGTTCCGCCGTCAGCCCTCGATGCCGGTCCGCCCCGTTCGCAGACGTGCGGCGTCCATCGCCGCGCTGGCGGGCAGCTGCACGGGAACGTCCAGCTCCGTCGTCGGCGTCCAGAGATCCCACCCCTCGTCCAGAGGCCACTCGCCGGATGCGACGAACCCGTGCATCGCGTGGTCGGCGAGTGCACGCACGGCCTCGGCCTGTTCCGCGGTGAACCGCCCCTGCCGCACGGCGGCCTCCAGCTCATCCGCGTCCTTGAGCCATATGTCCTCGCTGCCCTGATGCTCGGCATCGATCCACAGGTCGAGGACGAGGTCGCGGGAGAAGATGCCGGCGTTCTCACCGCCGATCCGCCGGTGCGGGAGCTCGAGGTTTACGTAGACGCCTTCGGGCACGCCGGCGGCGGACCGGAAGAACCAGACCGACCACGGCCTTCCCGAAGGAGCCACTCGCACGATGCCCGGGCCGCGCCAGCGCGTCTCCGCGATGCGCCACGGCACGCTGAAGCGCTGGTCGAGGGGAACCTCACGCGTCGAGCGCCCATCGGCGGGAACGGAGGCGAGCCGCGCCGAGCCGGAGGGGATCCACACGACCAGCCCCTGATCGTCGTCGCGGACGACACGGGCCGTCTCGACGTGCCGTCCGTATCGCCAGAGGATCGGGTCGCCCTGAGCGAAGCGCGGAGCATCCTGCGCGTCGGAGGGAACGGCGGTCTCGAAGGCGGGGTCGGCGTGGGCGGCGGAGTGACTCCCGTCGTCGAGCAGAGCGACGGCGGCGGCGAGGGACAGAGGGCGGTATGCGACGCCACCCCATGCCTCTCCTCTGCGGCCCGCGAGAACCGCATTCCCTCCGCTCGCACTGACATCGGTCGATCCGAGAGGTAGTCGCATGGATGTCACGCTATCGCTGCACCGTTCACGTTCGCTGAAGGCGCCGTCGACCAGCTCAACTCCTCGACGGACTGCGCTCACACGGCCGCGCCGGCTGACGCTCCCGGTCCGCTGCGCGCAGCGACGCGGTCCAGGAAACGTCGGTGGAAGCGTGTCTCCCCCGAGATCTCGGGGTGGAAGCCGATCCCGAGCAGGTTCCCCTGCTCGACCGCGACCACACGACCATCGGGCAGTGCCGCGAGCGTCGCGGCTGAGCGCCCCACCGACTCGACCACCGGCCCGCGGATGAACGCGGCGTGCACAGGTGCATCGCCCAGCTCGGGGACGTCCAGCTCGGCCTCGAACGACTCGGTCTGCCGGCCGAAGGCGTTGCGGCGCACGAGCACGTCGAGACCGCCGAAGGTCTGCTGCCCCTCGATCGCGTCCTCAATCCGATCCGCCAGCATGATGAGCCCGGCGCAGGTGCCGAGCACCGGCATCCCGTCGGCGATCGCCGTGCGGATGGGCCCCTGCAGACCGAAGGTGCGCGAGAGCTTGTCGATCACCGTCGACTCGCCGCCCGGGATCACGAGGCCGCCGACCGTCGCGAGCTCCTCGGGGCGCCGTACCAGCACGACTTCGGCACCCAGCTCCGCGAGCAGGGCCGCGTGCTCGCGCACGTCGCCCTGCAGCGCGAGAACGCCGACGCGCTGGGTGATCACCAGCCGCGCTCGGCGAGGCGGTGCGGCGCGGGCAGGTCGGATACGTTGATGCCGACCATGGCCTCGCCGAGACCGCGGGACACCTCGGCGATGACCTTCGCGTCATCGTAGAAGGTCGTCGCCTTGACGATCGCCTTCGCCCGCTCAGCCGGGTTGCCCGACTTGAAGATGCCGGATCCGACGAACACGCCGTCGGCGCCGAGCTGCATCATCATCGCGGCGTCCGCCGGGGTGGCGACGCCGCCGGCGACGAACAGCACGACCGGGAGCACGCCGGTGTCGGCGATCTCGGCGACCAGCTCGTAGGGCGCTTGCAGCTCCTTCGCGGCGACGTACAGCTCGTCCTTCGAGAGCGCGCCGAGGGCGGCGATCTCCCCGCGGATCTTGCGGATGTGCTTCATCGCCTCGGAGACGTCGCCGGTTCCGGCCTCGCCCTTGGAGCGGATCATCGCCGCACCCTCGTTGATACGACGCAGCGCCTCGCCGAGGTTGGTGGCGCCGCAGACGAAGGGCACGGTGAAGTCGTGCTTGTCGATGTGGTTGACGTAGTCGGCCGGCGAGAGCACCTCGGACTCGTCGATGTAGTCGACACCCAGCTCCTGCAGCACCTGCGCCTCGACGAAGTGACCGATACGGGCCTTCGCCATCACCGGGATCGAGACGGCGTCGATGATGCTGTCGATCATGTCCGGGTCGCTCATGCGCGAGACGCCGCCCTGGGCGCGGATGTCGGCGGGAACGCGCTCGAGCGCCATGACGGCCACGGCTCCGGCGTCCTCGGCGATCTTCGCCTGCTCGGCGGTGACGACGTCCATGATGACGCCGCCCTTCAGCATCTCGGCGAACCCGCGCTTGACGCGGGCCGATCCGGTGGTCTGCTCAGACATGGAGATCCTCTCGGGACAAAGGAAAGTATTGACCTATGCCAAACGATAGCACCGTAGACTCGACCCGATGCACCAGATCACGGGTTCCACGGCGGCAGAGATCGCCGACAGCATCCGCGCGCTCCGCGAACGCGGACTGCTGAGCCCCGGAGACGCCCTCCCACCGGTGCGCGAACTCGCCGCATCCCTCAACGTCAACCGCAACACCGCGGTCGCCGCGTATCGCCAGCTCGCCCACGCCGGGCTCGTGCTCTCCCGCGGACGAGCGGGCACCGTGGTCGCCGGCGCGGGCAGCGTCGCGCAGGAGGGGCACGCCGCGGACACCGTGCTCCGCGACATCGGCTCCGGCAACCCCGATCCGGGCTACATCCCCGACCCGACCCCCGCTCTGCTGCGCTCCATCGGCCGCCCCGTGCTCTACGGCGAGCCGGTCATCGACCCCGCCCTCGAGTCCTGGGCGCGCGAGTGGGTCGCCGCCGACGTGCGGCGCGACGACCTGCGCATCACGATCACCAGCGGCGCGGTGGATGCCGTGGAGCGGCTGCTGGCGCAGGCGCTGATGCGGGACGACGCCGTGGCGCTCGAGGACCCGTGCTTCCTCGCCAGCATCCATACGGCGCGTCTGGGCGGCTACCGCGCGGTTCCGGTCCCGGTCGACGACGAGGGGATGACCGTCGACGGCGTGCGCGCCGCGCTGGACGCCGGCGTCCGCGCGATCGTGTGCACGCCGAGGGCGCAGAACCCCACCGGTGCCTCGCTCTCCCCCGCACGTGCTGCGGCCCTGCGCGAATTGCTCGTCGAGCACCCCTACGTCCTGGTCATCGAGGACGACCACTTCTCCGCGCTGTCGCATCGTCCGTACGAGTCGCTGATCGGCCCGGAGCATCGCCGCTACGCGCTGGTGCGCTCGGTGTCGAAGTTCCTCGGACCGGACATGTGCCTGGCCGTCGCCGCCACCGACCCCACCACGGCCGAGCGGCTCGCGATGCGACTCAGCCCCGGGACGACCTGGGTGAGCCACCTGCTGCAGCGTCTCGCGCTCGCGCAGCTCCGGGACGCATCCGTGCAGGCGCTCTTCTCCGCGGCGGCGGAGCACTACGCTTCGAAGAACCGTGCCTTCGCGGAGGGGCTCACCGCCCGCGGCATCCCGTGCGAGCCGGGCGACGGACTGAACCTCTGGGTGGGGCTCCCGGTGACGGCGCGGAGCGCCGCGGAGCATCTGATGCGCCGGGGCTGGCTGGCGCGCACCGGCGACGAGTTCCGCCCCGAAGAGGCGACTCAGCCCTCACATCATCTGCGACTGACCGTGCATGATCTCGACGAGGACGAGACCGCCGCGTTGCTGGATGACCTCGCGGCCGCCGTGCGCAGGTGACCCTGCGACGAGGTGAGAAGATGGCAGGATGCTGAAGATCCTCTCGATCCAGTCCGCTGTCGCCCATGGCCACGTCGGGAACTCGGCGGCCGTCTTCCCGCTCCAGCGCATCGGTGTGGAGGTCATCCCCGTCTACACGGTGAACTTCTCCAACCACACCGGCTACGGCGCGTGGCGCGGGCCGCTGATCGCCCCGGCCGACGTCCACGAGGTCATCGTCGGCGTCGAGGAGCGCGGCGTGCTGCCCGAGGTCGACGCCGCGCTCAGCGGCTACCAGGGCAGCGAGGGCATCGCCGACGTGATCATCGACGCGGTCGCACGGGTCAAGGCCGCCAACCCGGACGCGCTGTACGCGTGCGATCCGGTGATGGGCAACGCGAAGTCGGGCTGCTTCGTCGCCCCGGCCATCCCCGAGCTGCTGCGCGACCGGGTCGTCCCGGTTGCCGACATCATCACGCCCAACCAGTTCGAGCTCGGCTACCTCACCGGCACCGAGCCCGACACGCTGGAGAGCACGCTCGCCTCGGTCGACGCCGCACGCGCCATGGGACCGAACACCGTGCTGGTCACGAGCGTCGAGCGTCCGGAGCGCGCGGAGGACACGATCGAGATGCTCGCCGTCGACGACAAGGGCGCCTGGCTGGTCGCGACACCGCACCTGCCGATGAAGGCGAACGGTTCCGGCGACGTGACCGCCGCGCTGTTCACGGCGCACTACGTGAGCACCCGCGATGCGAAGAGCGCTCTCGAGCTCACCGTCTCGAGCGTGTTCCACCTGCTGCAGCTCACGCTGGAGTCGGGTGAGCGGGAGCTGCAGCTCGTCCAGGCGCAGGAGTGGTTCGCGAACCCGTCCCTGCAGTTCACCGCCGAGCAGGTGCGCTGAGTCTCAGGCGGTCGCCGGCCACGCGGTGGCGACCGCTTCGCGCACCTCGCCCAGTAGCTGGGGCAGCGCCTTCGTCTTCGCGATGATCGGGAAGAAGTTCGCGTCCGAGCGCCAGCGCGGCACGATGTGCTGATGCAGGTGGGCGTCGACGCCCGCCCCAGCCACCGCGCCCTGGTTCATGCCCAGGTTGAACCCGTCGCAGTTGGACACCTGACGCAGCACGCGCATGCCCGTCTGCGTGAGGGAGCCGATCTCGGCGACCTCCTCCGGCGTCGCCTGATCGTAGGTCGCGATGTGGCGGTACGGGCAGACGAGCAGATGCCCCGAGTTGTAGGGGAAGAGGTTGAGCAGCACATAGGCGTTCTCGCCCCGCGCGACGATCAGGCGATCCGCATCGGGGTGCTTCGGCGCCTCGCAGAACGGGCACTCCTCGCGCAGCGGCTCCGGGCCGGCCTGGATGTAGGCCATCCGATGAGGGGTCCACAGCCGCTGGAACTCATCGGGGACGCCTGGCAGCCGGGAGGCGTCCTCGGCCGAGGCCGGAGTGTCGGCGTCGGTCACGCCAGGTCACCCGCCGTGTGAACGAGCCGGTGCTCGGCGATCGCGCGCCGCACGCGCTCGACCGCGTCGGCGACGGGGACACCGTTCTCCTGGGTGCCGTCGCGGAAACGGAAGGAGACCGTGCCCGCCGAGCGGTCCTGCTCCCCCGCGATGAGGATGAGAGGGACCTTGCCCGTGGTGTGGTTGCGGATCTTCTTCTGCATCCGGTCGTCGGAGTGGTCGACCTCGGCGCGCACACCGGCGGCGCGGAGCGCCGAGACCGCCTCGTCGAGGTAGTCCGCGTACTCCTCCGCGACCGGGACCCCGACGACCTGCACCGGCGAGAGCCAGAGCGGGAAGTCGCCGGCGTAGTGCTCGAGCAGGATCGCGAAGAACCGCTCGATCGAGCCGAACAGCGCCCGGTGGATCATGATCGGGCGCTTCTTCTGCCCGTCCTTGTCGGTGAACTCCAGGCCGAAGCGCTCCGGCAGGTTCGGGTCGACCTGCACGGTCGAGAGCTGCCACACGCGGCCGATCGCATCGGTGGTCTTGAGGTCGATCTTCGGGCCGTAGAAGGCCGCCTCGCCAGGGACCTCGGTCAGCTTCAGCCCGCTCGCGAGGGCCACCTGGCGCAGCGCATCGGTGGACGAGTCCCAGAACTCCTCCGTGCCGATCCACTTGTCCTTCTCGTCGTCGCGCATCGACAGCTCGAGCTCGAAGTCGGTGAGGCCGAAGTCGCGCAGCATCGAGATGATGAACTCGAGGACCTTGCCGACCTCCTCCTGCAGGCGGTCCGGTGCGACGAAGAGGTGCGAGTCGTCCTGGGTGAAGCCGCGGACGCGGGTGAGGCCGTGCAGCGCGCCGGAGAGCTCGTAGCGGTAGACCGTGCCGTTCTCGGCGAGTCGCAGCGGCAGGTCGCGGTACGACCGGGCGCGCTCCTTGTAGATGAGGATGTGCATCGGGCAGTTCATCGGCTTGAGGTAGTAGTCGACGCCCTTGCGGGTGACGTTGCCCTCCTCATCGACCTCTTCGTCGATCCTCATCGGCGGGAACATGTCGTCCTTGTAGTTGACGAGATGGTTCGACTGCCAGAAGAGGTCTTCCTTCGAGATGTGCGGCGTGTACACGTAGGTGTAGCCGCCCTCGATGTGGCGCCGACGCGCGTGCTGCTCCATCTCGCCGCGGACGATCCCGCCGCGCGGGTGCCACACCGACATGCCGGAGCCCAGCTCGTCGGGGAAGGAGAAGAGGTCGAGCTCCTTGCCGAGGCGCCGGTGGTCGCGCTTCGCCGCCTCCTCCAGGCGCAGCTGGTACGCGCGCAGCTCGTCCTTGGTCGGCCAGGCCGTGCCGTAGATGCGCTGGAGCTGGGGGTTCTTCTCGCTGCCGCGCCAGTACGCACCCGCGATGCGGGTCAGGTCCCAGCCGTTGCCGATCATCCTGGTGTTCGGGAGATGCGGCCCGCGGCAGAGGTCCTTCCATGCGACCTCTCCGTCCTTGGCGACGTTGTCGTAGATCGTGAGCTCGCCCTCGCCGACCTCGACGGATGCCCCCTCGGCCGCTTCCTTGCCGCCCTTGAGCCCGATGAGCTCGAGCTTGAAGGGCTCGTCGGCGAGCTCCGCACGCGCCTCGTCGTCGGTGACGACGCGACGCACGAAGCGCTGCCCCTCGCGCACGATCCGCTGCATCTCCTTGGAGATCGCCTTGACGTCTTCCGGGGTGAACGGGGTGTCGACGCCGAAGTCGTAGTAGAAGCCGTCGGTGATCGGCGGGCCGATGCCGAGGTTCGCCTGCGGCTTGATCCGCTGAACCGCTTGTGCGAGGACGTGGGCCGTCGAGTGGCGCAGGATGCTCAGACCGTCCGGGCTGTCGATCGTGACGGCCTCGACCTCGTCGGTCTCGGCCACGACCGTGGCGAGATCCTTCAGGACGCCGTTCACGCGCATGGCGACGACAGAACGGTCGGTGAACAGGGCGAAGCCGTCGCGCTTGGCGGCGTGCGGCTGGGCGTTCTCAGGCACAGACAATCTCCATCCAGGGGTCGCTTCTAGGCTACTCGCCCCGCCGCGCCGCTCTCGCACGTGCGCCGTCACCGCGCCGCGGGGCCCAGCGCTCCCGAAGACGGATGAGGGAGAGGCGGATGAGCACGACGGCCTTGACTACGGGGATCTCGCCGAGCCGGTAGTCATCGGCCCGTACGAGGCGCTCGGCGAGGTCAGGTCGCAGACGACGGAGTTCTGCCCTGGCCTTCTCCGCGTGCGGCGCGTGCGAGGCGAAGGCGATGGCTTCCGCATCCTCGATCAGGGGGATGACGTTCCGGACGTTCTCGTGGGTCGAGCGGCTCTCCTTCTCCACGAGGGTTCGGCCCCGATAGCGGCGGCGTCCCGTCGCGTAGTCGCGCATGAGCACTGCTTCGGGCACCGCTCCCCGCACCGCGCCGCCGCTGAAGACCATGACGCCGCCGAGCCCGTGCCGTGTACGCAGGCCCACACGGACGCGGTAGCGGTTGACAGCGTTCGCGCGCACTCCACGGTTGCCGTACCCGAGCACTACGACGGTACGGGCCAGTGTCGGGTCGCCCTCGAACGGTCCGCGTCTCGACGCCCGCCAGGTGCCGATCTCGCTGCACGCCAGCGCGGCGGCGAGCATCGCGAGCAGGAGGAAGAGCATCCGGCGCATGGAACCACCGTAGCCACCGGCCGCCACGTCCGCCGGATCTCGTAGGCTCGCTTGCGACGGCGCATCGCGTCGGGAAGGCGGACGCGGATGGACATCCCCGGGGAGGAACTCGACGAGGCGCTCGGCTCCGCGTGGTCGGACGTCGACAGCGGCGATGCAGCGAGGGTCGAGAGCGGGATCGTCGCCTTCCGCGCGCTGCTGCCGCGCGTGATCGTCGCCCAGGGAGAGGCGGGCTCCGCCCATCGGAGCGCGCTGCGCGGCGTCGCCCACGGTCTCGGCGAGCTCGGACGCGTCGACGATGCCCGCGCCATGCTGCATGCGCTCGCGGACGTCTGCCGCACCGCTCTCGACGGCGGCGGACACCTCGATGAGCACCGCGCGGAGCTGATCGAGGACCGGCTCTACGCCGACGCCGCGGAGGCCCTCATCGGACAGGACCCCGAGGCCGCCACCCCCGAGACGATCGACCGCCTGGATGCGCTGGTCGCCGAGGGCGAACGCGCCCTCGGCGGCGCGAACCCCCGCGTGCTCTGGCTGATGGAGCGCCGCGCCCAGTGGCTCACACGGCTCCGGGTCGAGGACGGCCTGCACGCCTACGACCTGCTCATCGCGCGCGCCGCCGCCGCCGAGGAGGGCGGTGTCAACCATCTGATGACGCTCGCCTCCAAGGCGCAGGAACTCTCCCGGCTCGACGAGGACGCCGAATCAGCGCTCCTCTGGGAGCGGGTCCTGGAGGGGCGTCGGACCCTGCTCGGGCTGGAGCACCCCGACACCCTCGACGCATGGTGGTGGCGGGCGCGCACCCGCTACTGGTCGCAGGACCTCGCCGGCGCCGACGCCGATCTCACCCTGCTGATCCCGGCTATGCAGCGGACGTTCGGCGACGACGCCCCCTCGGCACTCGAAGCGATGAGACTCCGCGCCATCGTGCTGCGTCGGCTCCGGGATGAGGGCGTCCCCGCCGACGATCCTCTCCCCCTGCTGCGCCGTGTCTCGGTGCTCGAGTCCGCCCGTTTCGGCCCCGGCAGCCGTCAGGTGCTCAACACGCGGCTGATGGCCGTCGAGGTGCAGCTCGCCGCGACGGGTCGAGAGGCCTCCCTGTCGATGCTGGCCGACGAGGTCCGTGCGATCGCGGACGAGGCCGAGACGGAGCAGGGCGCGTCCAGTCGCGTATCGCTGCAGTCGCGCGAGCTCGAAGCGCGCGTTCTCCGCCAGGCGGCCTCCGCCGACGGGGATCTCGCGTCGCGGGAACGCGGCCGTTCCCGCGCGCGGCTGCGCTGCGAGCTCGTCGAACGCGCGTGCGAGGCGTGGCGGGACGGCGATCTCCCGCCCGAAGAGGAGGAGGGGCTCAGCGGCGCCCGGTTGTTCGATGAGTTCCGGCAGGCCTGGACCGACCTCTCCCTGTGGGAGGAGGCGGGGTCCGTCGCCTCCCTCGACGTGCTGAGCGACGCCGCGGAGCGGCTGACGCGGTTCGGCGCCCCGGCACGGATGGCCCGCATCTCACTGTACGACGACCTCGGGCGGACCGCGGGCGATACCGGCGACGGCGAACGCTCCCTCGCCGCTTTCGAGCGCTCCCTGGAGCTCGAGCAGGAGATCGCCACGGAGGCGACGACGACCGGCGACCGGCTGACGGGTGCGGTGAGGATCGCCCAGTCCCGCCAGGCGGTGGCCGTCGCGCTTCGCGGCCTGGGCCGGACGAGCGACGCCGCCGCGCTGCTGGAGTCCGCGATCTCGGAGGCGGAACGCGAGTCCGTCCATCCGCCGGTCGTCGACGACCTCCGCAACGCCCGGGCCCTCGCCCTGCAGGAGCTCGGCAGATTCGACGAGGCCACCCAGGGGATGCGCGCGCTCTACGAGGCCAGCGGGGACGTCCGTCACGCGATCGATCTCGCAGCCGTCTATCTCAACGGCGACCGCCCCGCCGAGGCGGAGGCGCTGCTGCGTCCCGTGCTGCAGCGGTTGCGCGACGAGGGCTCCGGCGACACCGTCCAGGCGATGCGGGTGCTCGGAAACCTCGCGAACGCCGCATGCCAGCTGGACCGCCACGCCGAGGCCGCCGCGGGGTACGACCGTCTCCACGAGATGCAGCTCGCCGCTCTCGGCCCGCGGCACCGGGACGCGTTGATCACCCTCAACAACCGCGCGCTCGAAGAACGGCATCTCGGCAATCACGCTGAGGCGGTCCGTCGGTTCGAGCGCGTTCTGGCGCTGAGGACGGAAGCGCTCGGAGACCGCGACCCGCACACCCTCACCACGCTCTCCAACCTGGCGGGCGCCGTGGGCGTGCTCGGCGACCGCGCGCGGGCTCGGGAGCTCCTTGAGCGCGCCGTCGTCCTGTCGCGGGAGGTCCTCGGGCCCACACACCCGAGCACGCTCGGCCGCATCCGCGATCTCGACGCCGCCCTCGCCCGCGACGGCGCCGGCCAGGAGGCGCGTCAGGAGCTCGCGGAAGAGACCCGTGCGAGCTTCGCCGCCCCCGACCCCGCCGGCTCTCCGGCGCTCTCCTCCCTCGCCTACGCCGATCACCTGACGGAACAGGGCCGGTACGGCGATGCGGTGATCGAATACGGCCGCGCCCGCGACCTCCTCGCCGATCATCCGGACGTCGAATGGCTGCGTGCCGAGCGCGGGATTGCCGAGTGCTACCGGCGGCTGGGCGCGCACCGCGAGGCGGCCGATGCGTACACGCGCATCGTCCCGCAGCTCGAACGGCTGCTGCCGGACGACCGCTGGGCGCTCGCCGATGCCCTCAACGACCTGAGCCTGTCCCTCTCGCACAGCGACCGCGTCGACGAGATGGCGACGATACAGCGCCGCGCGATCCAGATCGCGGACACCGCCGAACCGGATCCCGAGCGCAGCGTGAAGCTCCGCATCTGGCTCGGACGACGCCTCGCGGAGCACGGGCGGCAGGAGGAGGCGCTCGAGGCCTACGCCGATGCCCGGGATGCCGGAGAGAGCCGTCTGAGTCCGCAGCATGCACTCACGCTCGACGCCGCCGACGACATCGCCGAGACCTTCGCCTCGCTCGGAAGGCACCGCGAGGCCCTGCGCATCTACCGTCGGAACATCCCCGTGATGGAGCGTGTGCTCGGCAAGGACTCACCCCAGGTGAAGCGCTCCCGCTCCTGGCAGAAGAAGTCCTCCGAGAAGGCCGGCCGGACGACCCAGATCGTCATCGGCGGGACCATCGCGCTGGTCATCATCACGCTCGTGGTGTGGAACCTGATCGGCTGAGTCGCCGCACACGAAGAAGCCCCCGGGAATCCCGGGGGCTTCAGGTCGTGCGCGATACTGGGATCGAACCAGTGACCTCTTCCGTGTCAGGGAAGCGCGCTACCGCTGCGCCAATCGCGCCCGTTGGGGCTATTCAGTTGTGCAGGAGAGGTGGCGACGGGATTCGAACCCGTGTAAACGGCTTTGCAGGCCGGTGCCTAGCCTCTCGGCCACGCCACCGCGAGGTGGATTCGAACCCACATGCCGAAGCTCACGAGGAACCTCTGCACTCGAGCGGATGACGAGACTCGAACTCGCGACCCTCACCTTGGCAAGGTGATGCGCTACCAACTGCGCTACATCCGCATTTCGTTCCCGGTGTCCCGGGCACTTGAAATACATTAGCCCAGGATGAGCCCATCACCAAACCGGCTCCAGACTTCGGGCGTGTCCGCGGCGGTGGTCAAGATCACCTCGGATCGTCCGGTAGTATCGTTTCTCGACCCCAGTGGTCATGGGCGATTGGCGCAGTTGGTAGCGCGCTTCCTTCACACGGAAGAGGTCGTCGGTTCGAGTCCGGCATCGCCCACCGCGAGAGCCCCCGGTTGCAACCGGGGGCTCTTCTTTTTCTGCAGGAGGCCATCGCCGGAGCACGGCCTGGCGGAACGACTCCCTACGACGGCGATCACGTCGCCTGGACCTATGCTGATCGCATGACGCTTCCGCCGCTTCCCGCGCCATCCGCACCGGCTCCCGGCTCGCCGAGGCTGGGACGCGTTGCGCTCTGGCTCGGCGTCGCCACGGTGGCATGCGCGATCCTGATGACCGTCTTCTCACTGGTCATCTCGCCGCGCGGCATCTTGGCGGGCATCCCGATGCTCGGCGTGCCTCTGGGCGTCGCTGCCGTCGTCGTCGGCGTCATCGCGATCATCCAGCGCCGCGGACGCCGCCAGGGGATCATCGGGCTCGTGTTGGCGATCGCCGCCGGGCCCGCCGCGTGGCTCCTCGCCGCCGTGTACGTCTTCGTCTCTCTCGCGCTCTTCTACCGTCCGTGAGAAGACGGTCGGGCCACGCCCGTGCCGGACGGATCACGCGCCGAGTGGCCTCGTGATCGTTGAGCGAACGAACGCCCCAGCCATCTGGTTACTCGGCGGGCCTCGCCTCACCACGCTGTCGTCGTCCCCAGGCGTCCTCTGCCAGCGGGTTCCCCTCCTCGAAGCGGGTGACCGTGTCGCGGAGCTGCTGCGCCGACGAGAAGCCCGCCAGTCCGGCCAGCTCCGACGCCGCCGCGTGCGCATCGAGATCAGCACGCGCACGGAGCGAGCCGATACGATGCCGCTCCATCTCCTTGCGCGGCGTCGTCCCATAGGCCGCATAGACCTCATACAGGTACGAACGCGAGACATTCAACCGCTCACAAAGCACCTTGACGGTGAACTTCGGATCCACATACTCAGACTCGATCAGGAACTGCGCCCTCTCGAACAACCGCTGCCGACTGCTCCCCAGCCGCAGATCATCCGCGATCGCGGCCACGACCGTCTGCGACAGAAGACGATAGAGGAACACCTGCGCGAGACTGTCGAGCGCCGGAGCCTCCACGATCAGCGACCGGGTCATGCTGTCGAGCAGACGCATGATCCCCGCATCCACTCGGAACGGCACCGGCTGGATCACCCGAGCCCGGATCAAACCCGACGGCACCGCCATGACATGCCACTCCAGCCGCATCCACACCTCGTCGGACTCCACGACCAGCGGCTGGTCGCCGAGCACGACGAGTGCATGCCTCGGCGGCAGGACATGCGTCGTCCGCCCCATGCGAACCTCGGCCGAGCCGGCGAGACCCACAATGAAACGCGCCGTATCGACGCCCAGGTCGTGAGCCTCCGCGCGCAGAGGCCCGGTGGTGATCACCGCGACCGACCACCGGACCCCCTCACGCGAGCAGCATTCCCCGTAATGCTGCCCCGTCGTGATGCTCCAGCCGAATGCCTTCAAAGCGTCGTCGAGAGCCGCACTCGGCTCGGAGTCGCTCGTACTGCTCATCTCATCCCCTGCCGGAAGATAGGATGCTGGATCAGATGCCGATGATCGTCATCTGATAGGCCACACCGATGACGGCTGTTCCGCCGGAGACCTGCCCGCTGCTGAAGTTGCCCACGTTGGCCATCGTGAACTGATAGTTCAGCACCTTGGTGCAGCTCTTGCCGTCCCAATCGAAACGAACGGTCACGCTCAGTGAGGCCGGCTGCGCCACGGGCGTGTTCCCGATCGAGCTGTAGTTCCCGTCGGGGAACGACACCCCCGTGAACTCAAAGTTCGCCGGTACGGCGCCGTGCGCGTTCGCGAAGCTGTTGTTCGTGACCCCTCCGGAGACGATGCGCCCCTGGACCGACTGCCCATGGCTCATCGTCAAGGTCGCCGCCAGCACGGTGACCTGATAGGTCTGCGAAGTGCGGGCGCACCTCGTTCCGTCGATGCCGAAACCGGAGTTGTAGACGACGACCCCCGCGCCGCCGCTGATCTGATTGACGCTGAAGTTCGCGCCCGACCCCAATGTGTCCGGCACGAAGCACGCGCAGTCCGTCGACGCCGCGAAAGCCGGCGCCGCGACGCTGGCGGCCACGACCGGAACGCTCCATGCTGCGCCCTTCACCACGGCGCGGCGAGGAATCCCGGCAGCGCTGATGCTTGTCTTTCCATCCATATGTGTCTCCCCTTGACCCGGCTCACTGCTTGCGGACGAAACGCGCGTTCGGCGAACATCCGGAGCCGAGATCAGTCTCCGACCCGCTCGAACGACGCGATTCCGATGTCGCGAAACTCCGGACAATCGACAGGCAAGACCAGACATCGACTGCGCGCTCCCCCGTGCTCGGCGCGGAACACGAAGAGCCGGTCATGGAGCTGATCCGACCTCGCCGATACTCGATCGCTTCCCGCGCGATCACCGACCCGAGAGAGCCGCCTCCAGCAGATCCAGGCGGCGATCCCCCGAGCCGGTGACCTCGATGGCGCGGACGGAGTCCGGCATCAGGTCCGGATCGTCGACGAGCGCGAGGAGGGCGGCATCCGTCTCCTCGCGCAGATCGAGGTCCTCCTCCGCGGGGACATGGATGCCGTCGGCCTGGGCCACCGGCAGGAGGACCAGCAGTTCCACCTCCTGCATCGCCAGGACGGCCTCCTCGTACAGGCCCGGGAGCGCCGCCCCCGCTCCGCCCGGCCGACCGAGCGTCTCCCAGGCCTCGAGATACGCCAGGAAGTCCAGGGGGCAGCGCTCGATCACCGCATCCCGGCCACGGGAGAGCCGTTGCAGCCGTCCCACCGAGACCTGGAACTGCGAGACGAAGGAGTCGACGCCGACGTCCCCGCCGGCGAGCTCGTACGGGTCCCCGAACACCTCGAACGCCGGGTGCCGCTCCGCGAACGCCGCGATGAGGGTCGACTTGCCCGTGCAGTGGGTGCCGGAGACGACGATGCGCATGGGCGGACTCTATCGTCGGAGACCGCACGCCTCCGCTCAGGCGCGGGCGTGCACGGACGCGATGAAGTCGCGGATGTCGGCGGACAGCTCGACCGGCTTGATCAGGTTGAAGCCGTGGTTGTCGGGGAGGAACTTGACCTCGACATGGCCGGCGCGGGCGTCGAGAGCCTCCAGATCCCGACGGAGGCCCGCGTTATAGGCCTCCATGAAATCCCGCATCTCGCCCTCAACCCCAGGCAGTCCCTCGCAGCGGTAGATCAGGAAGGGCGCCTCGACCCGGCCGAAGAGGTCCATCCAGTCCACGTCTTCGAGCCCGACCAGCAACTCGCGCAGGTGCTCGCGGCTCATCGCGTGTCGCACCAGTCCGCCGTCGACGTCGCGGAGGCCCCGGGCGAAACCGGTCAGCTCGCGTGCGGCGGGCAGGCCGTATGCGCTCCCCTGCACCACCTGCGCACTGAGCAGCTCTGCGACGGCCTCCGCGGTCACAGGGCCGTCCGGCCACGAGGCCAGAGAAGCCTCGAAATTGGCCCGCTGCATCTGCACGACCGTGTCCGGGTCCATCCCGACATACTGCTCCGGAGCGCCTCCGCCGTAGCCGTCCATGTTGACGACGCCTGCCGTGCGCCCGCCACGCACCGCGTAGAGCGCGGCGACCATGCCGCCCAGCGAGTGCCCCACGATCACGGGGTTCTCCAGCCCCGTTGCAGCGATGACCCGATCGACGTCGTCGAGCACCGCGTCCCAGGTCCACTCCCCGTCGCCGGATCGTCCGTGGTTGCGGAAGTCCATCGCCACCAGCCGGTGGTCCTCGACCAGGCGCTCCGCGAAAGCGTCCCAATCCTCCAGATTGCGGAGCGCTCCGTGCAGGAAGAGCACCGGCGTACCGGTCCCGCCGTAGTCGCGCACCGCGATCGGGCAGTCGCCGTCGAGGATCAGTTCCCGGGTGTCGATCATCAAAGCCGTCTCTCCTTCGGTGGGGGCCGCCACGATGCGGGCTCCTGCCATTCTCTGCGACACCGGCCGCCCGAGGATCGGCGTCCGGGACGATCGACGAAAGTGTCCTTCGTCGGATGCGACGAAGTCTCAGGTCACCGCTTCCGCGCCCAGCCGTACCTCGTCACCAGCGCCGAGGCCACTCGCTCATAGCGACCGGCGTCGAGCACCGCGGCCTCGCGCCGCATCCCCCGATCGTGCACGCTGTAGAGCTGTTCGATGTCGACCCAGGACTCCCGTCCCTGGGAGTCCCAGCCTCCCGTGCCGATCGAGAGGAAGTCCCGGTCGCCGTCGTGCGGCTTGCTCGTCATACGGACCGCGTACACCCGGTCCGCGGACTGGCGGCCGATGACGAGCACGGGGCGGTCCTTGCCCCGCCCGTCGTTCTCCTCGTAGGGCACCCACGTCCAGATCACCTCGCCGGCGTCCGGCGCCCCGTCGCGCTGCGGCGCGTAGGAGACCGTCAGGTCGCGGATGCGATCGGGATCGACGCGCACGGTCTCGCTCCCCCGGTTCCGCCCCGGCTCCTCCCCGGCCGCGCTCCCCCCGCGGGCCGACGTCTCGCGCAGCTGCGCATCCGGACGGTCGGGCCGCACCGGTGTCGACCGCGACTCCCGGCCGAGCGCCTTCAGCAGGATGCCGGCGAGGGTGGACAGGATGCTGTTCGACGAGCTCACCTGCCCACCCTACTCAGCGCTGACGACGGGCGATCAGCTCTCCGCCAGCGCGTACCCCGACTCGCCGTGCACCACGAGGTCGACGCCCGCGACCTCGTCCTCCCCGGTGACGCGGAACCCGATGGTCTTCTCGATCGCCAGGCCGATGAGCAGCGAGACCACGAAGGAGTAGATCAGCACTCCACCGGAGGCGATCACCTGCACCGCGAGCAGTCGCAGGTCCCCACCGGTGAACAGGCCCTGGCCGGTGGCGAAGAAGCCGAGGTACACCGTGCCGAGGAGGCCGCCGACGAGGTGCAGCCCGACGACGTCGAGCGAGTCGTCGAAGCCCAGCCGGTACTTCATCTCCACCGCGAGGGCGCAGAGGGTGCCGGAGAGCGCCCCCAGCAGCAGCGCCCATCCGGGAGCCAGGTCCGCGCATGCGGGCGTGATCGCCACGAGACCCGCCACGGCGCCGGACACCGCGCCGACCGAGGTCGGCTTCCCATCCTTGATGCGCTCGACGAGGATCCAGCCGAGGATGCCCGCGGCGCCCGCCCCCAGGGTGTTGATGGCGATGAGCCCCACCTTGCCCATGTCGCCTGAGGTCCACTCGGCGCCCGCGTTGAAGCCGATCCACCCGAACCACAGCAGCGCGGCACCGAGCAGGGTGAGCGGCACGTTGTGGGGGCGCTGGATGCCCCTGCTGAAGCCGATCCGGCGCCCGAGCACGAGGGCGAGAGCCAGAGCCGCGGCACCCGCGTTGATGTGCACCGCGGTGCCTCCGGCGTAGTCGATGACCGCGACGCCGCTGTCCTCTCCGAAGAGCGCCTTCCCGAGGTTCATGATCCAGCCCCCGCCCCAGACCCAGGCGGCGATCGGGAAGTAGCCGATCGTGGCGAACACCCCGACGAAGATCAGCCAGGGACCGAAGCGGGCGCGGTCCGCGATCGCGCCCGAGATCAGGGCGACGGTGATGATCGCGAACGTCGCCCCGTAGGCGACTGAGAGCAGCGCCACGTTCGCCCCCGGCTCTGCGGCGGATGCGGCGAGCCCGAAGTCGGCGAACGGGTCTCCCGCGAATGCCCCCGGCGAGTCGACGGTGCTCATCGAGAAGCCGTAGAGCACCCACAGCACGGCGATGAGTCCGATGGAGCCGAAGCTCATCATCATCATGCTGATGACGCTCTTCGCCTTCACCAGACCGCCGTAGAAGAACGCCACCCCCGGCGTCATGAGCAGCACGAGTGCAGTGGCCGTCACACCCCAGGAGATGTTGCCCGGTGCATCCATATCGAACCTCGCTTTCGGGAAAGTGAGGTTCAGTGTTCTCCTGTCGCGTTACCGCTGATCGCGCCGCACGTTTCGGGGCTGTTACGGAATGCCCCGCCGGATGACGATCGTGTTACGCGGACGCCGCGTGGGTCAGTGCGTTCAGGCGCGAGATCGCCCGCAGGTACTTCTTCCGGTAGCCGCCGGCGAGCATCTCCTCGGAGAACACCTCGTCGAGGGGGGTTCCGGTGGAAACGATCGGGATCTGCGTGTCGTAGACGCGATCGACGAACGCCACCAGGCGCAGCGCCTCCGACTGGTCGGTGATGAGCCGCACGTCGCGGAGGCCGACGAGGTCGAGACCGTCGATGAGACGGAGGTAGCGCGACGGGTGCACCTGCGCCAGGTGCCGCACCACATCCCCGAAGACGTCGTCGGATGCCGTGCCGGTCTCGGATGCCCGCGCGATCGCGGCCGCGTACGCCGCATCGTCGAGCGAGACCGAGTGCCCGTCGATCGCACGCTGGCGATAGTCGACGCCGTCGATCCGCAGGGTTTCGAAGCTGTCGGACATCGCCTGGATCTCGCGCAGGAAGTCCTGTGCTGCGAACCGCCCCTCGCCGAGCGCGTTGGGAGGGGTGTTCGACGTCGCCGCGAGCTTCGTGCCGGACGAGACCAGCTCGCCCAGCAACCGCGTCATGATCATCGTGTCGCCCGGGTCGTCGAGCTCGAACTCGTCGATGCAGAGCAGGTCGGCGCCGCGGAGCAGGTCGACGGTGTTCTTGTAGCCGAGGGCCCCGACGAGCGCCGTGTACTCGATGAACGATCCGAAGTACTTCCGGCGAGCCGGCATCGCGTGGTAGATCGAGGCGAGCAGATGGGTCTTGCCCACCCCGAAGCCGCCGTCGAGGTAGAAGCCCGGCTTCATCTCCGGCTCCTTCGGCGCCCGGCGGAAGAGCCCGGCCTTCTTCACCGGCTGCGCGCCGTTCGCGAACGCCATCAGCCGCTTCTTCGCGTCCTCCTGCGACGGATAGGCGTCGTCGGCCCGGTAGCTCTCGAAGGTCGCGCCATCGAACTGCGGCGGCGGCACCAGGCTGGCGAGCATCTCCGTGCCGGTGACGACCGGCACCCGATCCGTCAGGTGCACGATGCCCGTGCTGGTGGTCGGTGTCATCGTGTGTCGAAGTCTTTCGTAATCCGCGTGCGTGTCACAGCAGGGAGGCCTATCGTCAAAGGGACGGATCAACACTACGCCGTCTCATCGAACCACCCGCTCGTTCACATCAGGAGACCCCCGTGCCTATCGAGTTCGACACCTCATCCGCCAAGTTCGCCGAGTACTCCGAGCCCGGCCGGCTGGTCACCACCGAATGGCTCGCCGCGCACCTGGGCGAGCCGGGCCTCGTCGTCGTGGAGTCCGATGAGGACGTGCTGCTCTATGAGACCGGACACATCCCCGGTGCGGTGAAGGTCGATTGGCACACGGAGCTCAACGACCCGATCGTGCGCGACTACGTCGACGGTGCCGGCTTCGCCGACCTGCTCAGTCGCAAGGGGATCAGCCGCGACGACACGGTCGTCATCTACGGCGACAAGAACAACTGGTGGGCGGCCTACGCGCTGTGGGTCTTCTCCCTGTTCGGCCACGAGGACGTCCGCCTGCTCGACGGCGGCCGCGACCGCTGGATCGGCGAGGGCAGGGAGATCACGACCGAGGCACCCGAGCGGGCTCGCACCCAGTACCCGGTGATCGAACGCGACGACTCCGTCATCCGCGCCTACAAGGAAGACGTGCTCGCCCACCTCGGCAAGCCGCTGATCGACGTGCGCTCCCCCGAGGAGTTCAGCGGTGAGCGCACTTCCGCCCCCGCGTATCCGGAGGAAGGGGCACTCCGCGCCGGTCACATCCCCACCGCGCAGAGCGTGCCGTGGGCGAAGGCCGTCGCCGAGGACGGCGGTTTCAAGAGCCGTGCCGAGCTCGAGGAGATCTACCGCGACGGCGCGGGCCTCGAGGACGGCGACTCGATCGTCGCATACTGCCGCATCGGCGAGCGCTCGAGCCACACCTGGTTCGTGCTCAAGCACCTGCTCGGCTTCGACGACGTCCGCAACTACGACGGATCCTGGACCGAATGGGGCAGCGCGGTGCGCGTCCCGATCGTCACCGGCAGCGAGCCCGGCACGCTCTGAGCGTGTGACAATGGCAGGGATGACCAGCACCGACGTCCCCGAGGCCCTCTCCGAGATCCGCGACGACTTCCTCGACCTCCCCGAGAGCGACCGACTGTCGCTGCTCCTGGAGTTCGCGAACGAGCTCCCCGCGGTCCCCGAGGAGCTGGCGAACCACCCGGAGATGTGCGAACGGGTCGCCGAGTGCCAGTCCCCCGTCTACATCTACCTCGAGGTCGAGGACGACGTGGTGCGCATGCATGCCACCGCGCCGCCGGAGGCCCCGACCACGCGCGGCTTCGCCAGCATCCTCGTCCAGGGCATCACCGGCCTGTCGGCGGACGAGGTGCTGGCGATCCCGAACGACTACCCGCAGAGCCTCGGGCTCACCAAGCTCGTCTCCCCGCTGCGCATCGGCGGGATGACCGGCATGCTCATGCGGGCGAAGAAGCAGGTCCGTCAGAAGCGGTGAACCCGTTTCCGGCCATCCACCCCGTGATCGCCGAGGTCCAGCCGGCCTGATCGTAGTTCCAGAGCTTCGTGTGCCGTGCGACGGAGAACGGCGGCATCGTCACCAGGTCGGGCCGGGCCTCCGCCAGCGCATGCGAGGCGTCCGCGGGCACGAAGCCGTCGTCGTCGCTGTGCAGGATGAGGATCGGCACCCGGAGCTCAGCGGCCCGCGAGACCATGTCGAGCCGGTCGAACGGGATCGCCTCCTCGGCGCCCCCGAGCTTCGCCGACCAGGAGGCGGAGAGCGCGCTCATCGCCAGAGAGGGCAGCGGATCGCGCAGCCCGGATTCCCGCGCCTGGAACCGCAGCACCGTGCGCCAGTCCACCACCGGAGAGTCGAGCACCAGCCCGGCGATCGCCTGGCGGTTGCCCGAGGAAACCGCAGTCTGCAGGGCGATCGCGCCGCCCATCGACCAGCCCATGAGGAGCACGCGGTCGGCGCCGTGGCGCAGCGCGTAGGCGATCGCGGCGTCGACGTCGCGCCACTCCGACGCCCCGAGGGCATAGGAGCCGCCACGGCTTCGCGGAGCCTCGCCGTCGTTGCGGTAGGACACCACCATCGTCGGCAGACCGAGCGAGTGGAACACGGGCACCGCCCGCAGGCACTCCGCGCGCGTCGTCCCCCGGCCGTGCACCTGGATCACCCAGGTGCTCCCCTCGGCGGGGAAGAGCCACGCGGGGCACGGCCCCGCCGGCGATCCGATCAGCACGCTCTGCCAGGGGATGTGCAGCTCGGACGGGGACGAGTAGTACCAGCCGCTGAACGCCGCGGCCCGATCCACGCGGGCGCCGGCGTCGACCTGGGTGAGCAGCTTGCGCCGGACGTGCGCGGCGTCGGCGCTCAGCACTGCGCCGAGCTTGACGTATCCGTAGGTGCCGGTGGTGAACAGGCCGTACCGACCGGGGAGCTCCGTGTCGGGCGTCCGGGTGAGCTCGATGGTCTGCGCGCCCGTGTCGATCGCGAGGATCTCGGTGTCGTTCTGGCGCGGGCCGGGGGTGACCACGCGGCGCGCCGTGGCGAACACCGCGACGGCGACGCCGACCAGGGCGGCCAGCAGAGCGGGGACGAGCAGCGCTACGGCGTGCCTGAGACTCTTCATCGCCTCCTGACTCTAGCCTGTTGCCGTGACCGCGAACCCGGAAGCCGCTGCGCTCTTCGACGACGCCGCGAAGCAGCTGCGGGAGACCGCGTTCCGTACCGACATCGTGGTGCGGGAGATCCCCTCGCCCTCGGGGCTGGCGCCGTTCTCCCTCGCGCTCGCCGCCGACGTGCGTCCAGACGATCACGGCGATTCCGTGTACGGCACCGGGCGCTTCGTGCTGCTCCACGACCCGGACGAGCCGACGGCCTGGGGCGGCGCATGGCGTATCGTCGCTTTCGCGCAGGCTCCGCTGGAGCCGGAGATCGGAACCGATCCCCTGCTCGCCGACGTCACCTGGTCGTGGCTCGTCGACGCCCTCGAGTCGCGGGACGCCGTCTACCACTCCGCATCGGGGACGTCCACGAAGACGCTGTCGAAGGGATTCGGCGGCCTCGCCGTGGAAGGCGACGGTGCGCAGATCGAACTCCGCGCGTCCTGGACGCCGGAGGGACCGTTCCGTCCCCACGTCGAGGCGTGGGCGGAGCTGGTGGGGATGCTGGCGGGGCTTCCGCCGGGATCCGAGGACATCGCCGTGTTCGGCGCGAGAAAGGGAGCACGTGGCTGACTATGCCGTGATCGCCGACCGTGAGGAGTTCTTGGCGGCCTGCGATCTGCTCGCCGCGGGTGAGGGCCCGGTCGCCGTCGACGTCGAGAGAGCCTCGGGGTTCCGCTACTCGCAGCGCGCCTATCTCGTGCAGGTCTTCCGCCGGGGTGCCGGTGTGTTCCTCTTCGACCCGCCGGCGCTGGGCGATTTCTCGGCGCTGCAGGAGGCCATCGGCGACGTCGAGTGGGTCTTCCATGCCGCGAGCCAGGACCTGCCGTCGCTCCGCGAACTCGCCCTCGAGCCGGCCACGATCTTCGACACCGAGCTGGCGGCGCGCCTCCTCGGGCATGAGCGTGTGGGCCTCGCGGCCGTCGTCGAGCACACTCTCGGCATCACTCTCGCCAAGGAGCACTCGGCCGCGGACTGGTCCACCAGGCCCCTCCCGGAGTCCTGGCTCGAGTACGCCGCCCTCGACGTGCTGCACCTGATCGACGTGCGCGACGCGATCGACGCCGAGCTCGTCGACGCAGGCAAGGAGGGGTTCGCGGCGGAGGAGTTCGCGGCGACCCTGACCCGTCGCCCCAAACCCGTCCGCGAAGACCCCTGGCGACGTCTCAGCGGCCTTCACCGGGTGCGCGGCGCGCGCAACCTCGCCGTCGCGCGCGAACTCTGGACGGCGCGCGAGGAGTACGCCCAGGAGATGGACGTGTCCCCCGGACGCCTCGTCCCCGACCGCTCGCTGCTCGCCGCGATCCTGGGCGCACCCGCGAACAAGCAGGCACTCGCAGGCCTCGCCGACTTCCACGGCCGGGCCAGCCGGACGCAGCTCGACCGCTGGTGGAACGCGATCGAGCGCGGACGCGCCACCGCAGACCTCCCCCGGGAGCGCGTGCCCAGCGACGCCCTGCCCCCGCCGCGTGCGTGGGTCGACCGCAACCCGGAGGCGGATGCCCGGCTGAAAGCCGCGAGACCCGTCGTCGAGGCTCTCGCCGACGAGCTGCACATGCCCACCGAGAACCTCCTCACCCCCGATCACCTGCGACGCGTCGCCTGGCAACCGCCGGAGCTCACCGCCGAGTCGATCGGAGAGGCGCTCGCCGACCTCGGCGCACGCCGGTGGCAGATTGCGCAGACTGCACAGAAGATCGCGGATGCCTTTGTAGATGCCGCGCAATCGCCCGAAGAGGGCGCCGCGACCGCTTCGTAGGTTCGATCCAACCGATTCCCTGAGCCCCGGCGCGCTTCCTAGGCTGGGAGCATCCCACAACACTGGAGGCAGAGTGGCCGAGATCTCGGACGTCTTCTTCGTCGACGGCATGCGCACCCCGTTCGGGCGCGCCGGCGAGAAGGGCATGTACTGGAACACCCGCGCGGACGACCTCGCCGTCAAGGCGACCATCGGGCTCATGGAGCGCAATCCGAACGTCCCCGCTGACCGCATCGACGACGTGGCGATCGCCGCGACGAGCCAGACCGGCGACCAGGGCCTGACCCTCGGCCGTTCCGTGGCGATCCTCGCCGGGCTCCCGCAGACGGTCCCCGGCCTCGCGATCGAGCGCATGTGCGCCGGCGCGATGACGAGCGTCACGACCATGGGCGCCTCGATCGGCGTGGGCATGTACGACCTCGCCCTCGCCGGCGGCGTCGAGCACATGGGCCACCACCCGATCGGTGGCAACGCCGACCCCAACCCCCGTTTCGTCGCCGAGCGCATGGTCGATCCGGGCGCTCTCAACATGGGCGTGACGGCGGAGCGCATCCACGATCGCTTCCCGCACCTCACGAAGGAGCGCGCCGATCGCTTCGGCATGCTCAGCCAGCACAAGGTGCAGGCGGCGTACGACGCCGGCAAGCTCCAGGGCGACCTCGTGCCGGTCGCGATCAAGGCCGCCGACGGCTCCTGGGGCCTGGCGACCGAGGACGAGGGCCGCCGCCCGCAGACGACGATGGAGGACCTCGCCGGTCTGAAGACGCCCTTCCGCCCGCACGGACGCGTCACCGCGGGAACATCCTCCCCCCTCACCGACGGCGCGACCATGTCGCTGCTGGCCGGCGGGTCAGCGGTCAAGGAACTGGGACTGCAGCCGAAGATGCGCATGGTCTCCTTCGCCTTCGCCGGTGTGCAGCCCGAGATCATGGGCATCGGCCCGATCCCGTCCACCGAGAAGGCGCTGAAGAAGGCCGGTCTGACGATCGCCGACATCGGCCTCTTCGAGCTGAACGAGGCGTTCGCGATCCAGGTCCTCTCGCTGCTCGACCACTTCGGCATCGCCGATGACGACCCGCGGGTCAACCAGTGGGGCGGGGCGATCGCGCTCGGCCATCCGCTGGCCGCGAGCGGCGTGCGTCTCATGATTCAGCTGGCCGCTCAGTTCGCCGAGCGTCCGGACGTGCGCTACGGCCTGACCGCGATGTGCGTCGGTCTCGGCCAGGGCGGATCGGTCATCTGGGAGAACCCGTTCTTCGACGGCAAGAAGCGGAAGTGAGCGCAGGAATGACGAACTACGACGAGATCGACTTCTCGCCCATCATGGCCCTCACCGAGGGCGAGGTGGTCACGCACTCCCCCGTGCGCGACGTCCGCCTCGCCTCCGGCAAGGTGCTGGCGCTCATCACGCTCGACAACGGGCGCGACCACACCCGTCCGAACACGCTCGGCCCCGCCACCCTCACCGAGCTCGGCGAGACCCTCGCGGGCCTCAAGGATCGCGCGGCGTCCGGCGAGATCCAGGCCGTCGGCATCACGGGGAAGCAGTACATCCTCGCGGCCGGAGCGGACCTCTCCGACATCAGCCGCGTCGGCTCTAAGGACAACGCACGTCTCATCGCCCAGCTCGGGCACAAGGTGCTGGGGTCGCTGAGCGACCTCGGCGTGCCTTCCTTCGCCTTCGTGAACGGTCTCGCGCTCGGCGGCGGCATGGAGATCGCGCTGAACTCCGGCTACCGCACGGTGGACGCCTCGGCGGCGGCGCTCGCGCTCCCCGAGGTGTTCCTGGGGATCATCCCGGGCTGGGGCGGCGCCTACCTCCTGCCGAACCTGATCGGCATCGAGAACGCGCTCGAGGTGGTCATCTCCAATCCGCTCAAGCAGAACCGCATGCTCAAGCCGCAGCAGGCCTTCGACCTCGGGATCATGGACGCGATCTTCCCGGCGGCGAACTTCCTCGAGGACTCGCTCCGCTGGGCCGACGCCGTCCTCGGCGGCAAGAAGGTCGAGCGGAAGAACGAGCCGGGCAAGATCGAACGCCTCACCAAGTGGCCCATCGCCATCAAGATGGCGCGCGGCATGCTCGAGTCGAAGATCGGCACGGTGCCGAAGTCCCCGTATGCCGCCCTCGAACTGCTCGACAAGGCGAAGAGCGGTACCAGGGCGGAGGGGTTCGCCCGCGAGGACGAGGCGCTCGCCGAGCTCGTCACCGGCGATCAGTTCGCCGCGTCCATGTACGCGTTCGACCTCGTGCAGAAGCGGGCCAAGCGTCCGGTCGGCGCCCCTGACCGGGAGCTCGCCAAGAAGGTCACCAAGGTCGGGATCATCGGCGCGGGCCTCATGGCCAGCCAGTTCGCGCTGCTGTTCGTGCGCAAGCTCCAGGTGCCGGTGCTGATCACCGACCTCGACCAGGCCCGTGTCGACAAGGGCGTGGCGTACATCCACGAGGAGATCGGCAAGCTCGAGGCGAAGGGCCGCCTCGACGGCGACTCCGCGAACAAGCTCCGCGCCCTCGTGACCGGCACCACCGACAAGTCCCTCTACGCGGACTGCGACTTCGTGATCGAGGCCGTGTTCGAGGAGGTCGGCGTCAAGCAGCAGGTCTTCGGCGAGATCGAGAAGATCGTCGCGGAGGACGCGATCCTCGCGACCAACACCTCGTCGCTCTCCGTCGAGGAGATCGGTGCCAAGCTGGCTCACCCGGAGCGTCTGGTCGGGTTCCACTTCTTCAACCCGGTGGCGGTCATGCCGCTCATCGAGATCGTGAAGACGCCGGCGACCACGGACGCCGCGCTCTCGACCGCGTTCGTCGTGGCGAAGGGCCTCGGCAAGAACGCGGTGCTCACGGCCGACGCCCCTGGCTTCGTGGTGAACCGTCTGCTCGCCAAGGTCATGGGCGAGGCTGCACGCGCGGTGTACGAGGGCACGCCGGTCGCCGATGTGGAGAAGGCGTTCGGCCCGCTCGGGCTGCCGATGGGGCCGTTCCAGCTCATCGACCTCGTGGGCTGGAAGGTCGCGGCGCACGTGCAGGACACCATGGTCCACGCGTTCCCCGATCGCTTCTACGCGAACGAGAACTTCCACGAGCTCGCCGACCTCCCGCAGGTCGTGGAGAAGGACAAGGGCGGCCGCGTGACCGGCTTCGCCAAGGACGCGGAGAAGCTCGTGAAGAAGGCGGCGGGATCGACCCCGACGCCGGCCGCCGAGATCCTCCGCCGCGTGCAGGACGGTCTCGCGCAGGAGATCAAGCTGATGCTCGACGAGGGCGTGGTCCCCGAGGTGCAGGACATCGACCTGTGCCTGATCCTCGGCGCCGGCTGGCCTTTCATCGACGGCGGGGCTTCGCCCTACCTCGATCGCGAAGGCGCATCGGAGCGGGTCTTCGGCGGCATGTTCCATACGCCGCAGATCGTCGGCATCGCGAACAGCTGAGCCGGATCGCAGAGGAGGGAGGGTCGCTGCACGGCGGCCCTCCCTCCTCACGCGTCAGGCCCGCTGAGCCGGGCGCTCATCCGGCGTCCCGCGCACGGGCCAGTGCGCCAGCGCCCGCTCCGCGAGCGCGGTGATGGTGAGGGACGGGTTCACTCCCGGGTTGGCCGGCACCGCGGCGCCGTCGACGACATGCAGGCCCGGGTGCCCCCAGACCCGGTGGTAGCCGTCGATCACGCCGCGCGCGGGCTCTCCGGAGATCACCGCTCCACCCAGGAAGTGCGCGGTGAGCGGGATGCCGAAGACCTCGGGCCATGACCCCCGCGCCTCCGCGGGGACGCCCGTCTCAGCCTCCATCCGGGCGGCGATCGCCTCCGAGGCGCGATGCGCCTGCGGCAGAAAGGGCGGATTGGGCTCTCCGTGCCCCTGCGCGCTCGTCAGCGCCGTCCCGCCGAGGCGGCGACGCAGAGAGAGCGTGAGCGAGTTGTCGGCGCTCTGCATCACCAGGGCGATGATGCCGCGCTCGCTCCAGCGCCGCAGCGAACCGAGCCTCAGCTGCCGGATCGGATGCCTCAGTGCGCGGCGGACGAGCGCGCCGAGACGCCGGTGCAGGGGGACGTCTCCGGGCACCAGCACGGTCGCCAGCGCCCCCATGAGATTCGACCCAGGACCGTAGCGCACGTTCTCGACGTGGGTGCGCGCGTCCACGTGGAACGACGTCGTGATCGCGACGCCCTTCGCCAGCTCGGCCTCCTCCGGCACCCGCACCGACACTGCGCCATCCAGCGCCTCGGAGTTCGTCCTCGTCAGCCGCCCCAGCGCATCGGAGAGATGCGGCAGGGCCCCCGACGCCTTCATCCGGTGCAGCAGCTGCTGGGTCCCCCAGGTTCCCGCGGCCAGCACGACCTGCTCGGCCCGCAGGACACGGCGGTCTCGGCGCGTCCAGGAGCCGGTGCGCTCCGTCGTGACCAGAAACCCTCCGCCCTCGGCCTCCCGCACCTCGACCACCGTCCGGAGGGGCTCGATCACCGCTCCGCGCCGTTCGGCGAGGGCGAGATAGTTCTTCACAAGGGTGTTCTTGGCTCCGACGCGGCATCCGACCATGCAGTTGCCGCAGAGCGTGCAGCCGGTGCGTGCGGGGCCGTCCCCGCCGAAGTAGGGATCGGGGACCTCGACGCCGGGCATCCCGAGGAACACGCCGACGGGGGCCCGGCGGAACGTGTCCGCCACGCCGAGGTCCGCGGCCGCCCCCGCCATGATCCGCTCCACCGGCCCCGTGTGCGGATAGTGCTCGACGACGCCGAGCATGCGGCGCGCGGTGCGGTAGTGGACCGCGAGATCGTGCCGCCAGTCGATGTCGGAGGGCCACTGCGGGTCTTCGAAGAACTCCGCGCCCGGCTCGTACAGGGTGTTCGCGTAGTTGAGGGATCCGCCGCCCACACCCGCACCCGCCAGGATCATCACGTGCGGGAGACGGTGGATGCGCTGCACGCCGAAGCATCCCAGCCGCGGAGCCCAGAGATAGCGTCGGACGTCCCAGGACGTGCGCGCGAAGTCCGCGTCCTCGAAGCGGCGCCCCGCCTCGTAGACGCGTACCCGATAGTCCTTCTCCGCCAGCCGCAGGGCGGCGACGGAGCCGCCGAAGCCGGAGCCCACGATCACGACGTCCTCGTCGTACACCTGCATCGTCATCCCCTCGGCACCCGCATCGTCAGGGCGGCGGGCTGCACCCGGATCCGGCATTCCCCCGCACCCACGCGCTCACCGTCCGCATACACCACGAGATCCGGTGCTCTCACCACGACGGACCCGACGCGGTCGTGCGTCACCTCGGCGCGGCGGAGGTGGGCGCCACGCAGCAGCAGCGGGAAGAGCGCGATCAGTCGCAGCCGCCCGAGAGGGGCGACATGGACCACATCCAACAGGCCGTCATCCGCACGCGCGCCGACGCAGATCGGCATCCCTCCCCCATAGCTCTCCGTGTTGCCCACCGCGATCAGCGTCCCCGGGCGCGACGACGCCTCCGCCCCGTCGAGGCCGATCCGAAACGGGGTCGGGCGCAACCGGATCAGCTCGACGACCAGCGCGAGATAGTACCGGAGGCGCCCCTTCGGATACCGGAGCCGGTTGGTGCGATCGCTCACCCGGGCGTCGAATCCGAGCGCCGCGACCGTGAGGAACGGCGTGTCCGTGCCTCCCGACTCCACCACGCCCAGATCGAGGCGACGGTCCTCGCCGGAGAGCGCCGCCTCCGCCGCCTCCGCGTCATCGCGCGGAATCCCCAGGGAGCGGGCCAGATCGTTCCCCGTCCCCGCCGGCACGAGCACCACGGGGACGGACGCCGCCGCCAGGAGGCCGACGATCCCGGAGAGCGTGCCGTCGCCTCCCACCACCACCAGTGCGTCGGGGGTGGTCTCGAGGGCCTCCGCCGTCAGTGCTCTCGTGTCCCCCGCGGACGACCCGCCGTACTCCCGGACCTCGGCGCCCCGCCCGCGCAGGTGCGCGACCGCCGTCGCTGCCGCGCGGGCACCGCGGCCCTTGCCGGAGCGGGGGTTCACCACCACGGCGAGTCGTAGCGGTCGACCGCCGGGGTCACTCATGTGCCCGATCCGGACGGAACCGGGATGAGCGCCCCGGGGTTGAGGACGCCCGCCGGATCGAGCTCGGCCTTGACCGCCCTCAGGATGCGGAGCCCGGTCTCCCCGATCTCGTCCTCCAGCCACGGGGCGTGATCGCGGCCGATCGCATGGTGGTGGGTGATGGTTCCCCCTGCGGCCATGATCGCGTCCCCGACGCGATGCTTCACGCGGTCCCAGACGGCCAACTGATCGCCTCTGATGCCGGCGAGGACGGTGAAGTAGAGGGATGCCCCGGTCGGATACACATGCGACACGTGGCACATCACGAAGCTCTTCGCATCGTCCTGGGCGAACCCCGTTCTCAGGGCGTCCGCGACCGCCTGACGGAGCCGTTGCAGATTCGCCCAGGTCGTCGCCGTCTCCAGCGTCTCGCAGAACACTCCGACGTCGAGCAGCGCATCCCGCAGATACGGGCCGTCGAAGCGCGTGTCGAGCCAGTCCTGGGCGCCGGTGCGCCCGGTGCTCGTGCCGCCGGCGGCGGAGAGGAACCCCGCGGTCCTGACGCGCCGCGTCTCGGCGTCCTCGCCCTCGAAGACCGCGACCACGCTCGCCCCTTTGGAGAGCGCCTTGCCGATCCTGCCCACCTGGGCGAGACTGACCCCCGTCTCCACCTCGTCGGACAGCCGGATCACCGTCGGGCCGGCGCCGCTCTGCACCGTTCGACGGAGCGCCTCCGCGCCGGTGACGAAGTCCGGGAAACTCCAGGACTCCACGATCCGCTCGGCCGGCACCGGATGCACCCGCACCCGCACCTCCGTGATCACCCCGAAGACGCCCTCCGAGCCGAGGAAGAGCCGGACGAGATCCGGACCGGCGGCGGAGCCCGGCGCGCGGCCGAGGTCGAGCTCGCCCGTCGGCGTGGCCACCCGCAGCCCCGTCACCATCGTGTCGAACCGCCCGTACCCGGCCGAGTTCTGCCCGGACGACCTCGCCGCGGCGAAGCCTCCGATGGTCGCGTAACGGAAGCTCTGCGGATAGTGGCCGAGCTCGAAGCCGCGCTCCGACAGCAGGCGCTCCGCTTCCGGGCCGCGGGTGCCGGCGCGCAGCACCGCCTCGCCGCTCACGGAGTCGAAGGACACGAGGCCGGTGAGGCGACGGAGGTCCAGGGAGATGACGGCGTGATGCGGGCCGCGCTCCGGGTCGACGCCACCGACCACGCTCGTGCCGCCGCCGAAGGGCACGACCGCGATACGACGTTCGGATGCCAGACGCAGGACCTCCGCGACCTCGTCGTGCGAGGCCGGGAGCACGATGCCATCGGGGGTCTCCTGCCGATGACCCCTGCGCTCCAGCAGATCGGGCGTCGACCGGCCCCCGGCGTGCCGCAGCCGGGCACCGGCGGACAGGTCGACGTCCTCCGCGCCGACGACCTCACGTAGCGTCGCCTGATCGGCCTCCGTGAGCAGCGACGGCGCGACCTCCACCTCGTCGATGCCCGGCGCCGCTGCGGGCCTGCGGACGCGGCCGAGGATCGCCGGCAGCAGAGCGCGCACCGCGAAGGGCAGTCCGGAGACGCGATTCGGATCGCCCCAGCCGTTCCATCGCATCTCCGCCGCTGCGCTGACGTCCTCGTGGCTCATGGGTTACAGTGTGACAGATCATGACAAAACGTCAACCATCGGCCACGGACGCACAGACCCGCTGGGATCCGACTCAGCAGCGCATCCTCGACGCAGCCGAGATGCTCATCACCCAGCGCGGTGTACAGGGCGTGACGATCGCCGAGCTCGCACGCTCCTCCGGCTTCAGCCGGCCCACGATCTATCGCAGCTGGGCGGGCGCCGACGACGTGGTGCGCTCGACCCTGCTGCGGCGGGTCCTGCTGCTCATCGCGGACATCCCCACCGCCGCCACCCGCGCGGAGCTGGTGGCGGACGTGCTGAGGTTCTCCGCAGAGTTCCGCGCCGATCCGCTCTACGGCGCCCTGCTGGCCCGCGAGCCGGAGGTCTTCACGCGCTACACGCTGCACCGCTTCGGGGCGAGTCAGCGGGCGATCCTCGACTGGCTGGCGCGGTCCCTGTCATCCGCGCAGGACGGAGGCACGGTTCGCGCCGGTGACCCCGGGGAGATCGCGGTCATGCTGCTGCTCATCGCGCAGTCGGCGCTGCTGTCGCACGGCACGGTCAGCGAGCTCATCGACGACGACGCCTGGGAGCGCGAGCTGCGCATCGCGCTGGACGGACACCTGCGGCCATGACCGGCGCGGCGCTCCCCCGGCTTCCCGACGCTCAGACACGTCGATCGACGCTCGAGCGCCTCGCCGAGACGCGGACCGACGTCATCGTGGTCGGCGGCGGGATCACCGGGGTGGGCGTCACGCTCGACGCCGCGTCGCGCGGCCTCCGGGTGACGCTGTTGGAAGCCGAGGACCTCGCCTTCGGCACCAGCAGATGGAGCTCGAAGCTCGTCCACGGCGGCCTCCGGTACCTCGCGACGGGCGACTTCGCCACCGCCCGGGAGAGCGCGGTCGAGCGCCACCTGCTGATGACGAGGATCGCCCCTCATCTCATCCGGCCGCTGCCCCAGCTCATCCCCTTCGGACCCGCCGTCGACATCCGACAGCGCATCGGCGGAACCGTCGGGATGGCGATGGGCGATCTTCTCCGGATCAACGCCCGGACGTCGAGATCGGTCCTCGCCGCACCGCGGCTGGTCTCCGCGGGCACGGCACGACGCCTCGCACCCGCCCTCGACGGCGCCCACCTCCGCGGCGGAGTGCTGGGGGCCGACGGGCAGCTGATCGACGATGCCCGACTCGTTGTCGCGGTCGCGAGGACCGCCGCATCACTGGGCGCCGACGTGCTCACGCGGGTCCGTGTCCGGCAGCTGCACGGCGACGGCGTCAGCGCGGAGGACACGCTCACCGGGGAGCGCTTCGAGCTCTCCGCCCGCGTGGTCGTCAACGCCACGGGCGTCTGGGCCGGCGGCCTCGACGACGGGATCCGGATCCGGCCGAGCAGGGGGACCCACATCATCGTGGACGCCGACCTGCTCGGAGATCCCACCGCCGCCATGATGGTCCCGCATCCGGGATCGATCAGCCGTTTCGTCTTCGCGTTGCCGCAACAGCTCGGCCGGGTGCTCATCGGGCTCACCGACGAGGATGCACCGGGCCCGATCCCCGACGTACCCGTGCCGGATGAGAGCGAGGTCGCCTTCCTGCTCCAGACGCTCAACCGCGCCCTGGAGACCGCGATACCCCGAAGCGCGGTGCGCGGCGCGTTCGCCGGGCTCCGTCCCCTCGTCGACAGCGGCGAGACGGCGAGTGCCGATGTGTCCCGCCGTCATCTCGTGTCGGTGTCGGAGGACGGATTCGTCACGGTGCTCGGCGGGAAGCTGACCACGTATCGCCGGATGGCGCAGGATGCGATCGATCTTGCCTGCGGGACCCGTGGACTCGATGCGGGCGTGAGTCGTACCGCAGATCTCGCCCTCCTCGGAGCCGGCCCCCCGGGGGCGTCCTCGCGCTCCTCACTCTCACGCAGATACGGCACGGAGGCGGACGGAGTGCTCGGCACTGCACGGCTCGACCGCCCGGCGGAGCAGGTCGCGCCGGGGATCGACGTCACCCGCGCGGAGATCGAGTTCGCGGTGCGGGCGGAAGGCGCGCTCAACGCGGACGACGTGTTGGACCGACGCACCCGGATCGGCCTCGTCGATGCGGACCGGGAGCGGTCGTCAGGTCCTGTCGAGGAGCTCGTCGCGGCAACGCTCGCATCGCTCTGACCTCGCCTTCCTCTTCCGCCGTTCCTCTTCCACCCTTTCGCGGGCTATCATTTGAACATGTTCAGTTCTGAGCTCACGCCGAAGGCCGAGCAGACCCGCGCCCGCATCCGGGACACCGCCATCGCTTCCTTCATCGAACGCGGCTACCCGGACACCACCATCCGTCTCATCGCCAAGGAGGCAGGGGTGTCGGTGGGCAACGCCTACTACTACTTCCCCTCCAAGACCCATCTCGTGCAGGAGCTGTACGAGCAGGTGCAGCAGGACCACGCCCGCGTCGCCGTCCCGCGCCTCGAAGAGGAAGCCGCGCTCGTGCCCCGGCTCCGGATCGTCTTCGAGACCGGACTCGAGACGCTGGAGCCCTACCGACGGGTCGCACCGGGGTTCCTCAGCGAGATGATCGCCCCCGACTCCGCCATCAATCCCCTCTCGCGCGAGTCGTCTCCCGCGCGCGACATGACCGTCTCCCTCTTCCGGCGCGCCGTCGAGGGCGCCGACCATCGGCTGCCCTCCGACATCGCGGATCGGCTCCCCGACGCCCTCTTCGTCGCCTATCTCGGACTCACGCTCCGCTGGACCTACGATGACGACGACCGCCACCGACGCACGCAGCGCCTGCTCGACACCGCGCTCCGGCTCCTCACGGCGGCGCTGCCCTTCGTGAGGCTGCCCGGCATCCGCGGCGTGACGCGCGACCTTCTCGACCAGATCGCCGAGGTCCGGCCGTGAACGCATGACAGGTCGTTCGTCGGGGACGGCTCCCCCTCGCGCTTTCACGCTGCGCGAGTTCTGGCGCGGCGTCTTCGCCGCCTGGCTCGCCTTCCTGATCGTGCTCGTGCTCTTCGCGCTCCTCTTCGCCGGTGGCGGAGTGCTGATGATCCTGCCCTCTACACTGCTCATCGGCGGAACCATCTCCGCGATCACGGCGCTGCTCGGCTCACCCGTCGCCTTCGCGCTCGGCCGGGTGCTGAGGGACGTGCGGTCGACGCCGGTCCACCTGCTGCTCTTCGGGCTGCTCGGAGCGATCATCGGGGTCGTGGTCGTCCTGGCCATGAGCCGGGGAGGCGCGGGGTTCGGAGATCCGTACACCTGGATGGTCGCCGGGATCACGGCGCTCTGCGTCGACATCGGATGGTGCTGGACCTCTCGTCGCCGCCGGCGGGAGGACCCGCGGCCCCAGGCGCCGGTCAGCGTCCCGTAGGGTGCAGCGGAAGCTCGATCGCCCCGGTCTCGCCCGCGTTCCGCGCCATGGGGACCCTCTTGCCGAGCACCTGCGCCACCACGTCCTGTGCGATCTTGGACGCCGTCAGCCCGGCATCCTCGAGGATCTGCTCACGGGAGGCGTGGTCGATGAACGCGTCTGGCACTCCCAGCTCGTCCACGGCGGTGTCGATGCCCGCCTCACGGAGCACCTGCCGCACCCTCGTGCCGATCCCGCCGACGCGGATGCCGTCCTCGAGAGTGATCACGAGCCGGTGCCGCGCGGCGAGCTCGCTCACCGAGGGCTGCACGGGGATGGCCCACCGGGGGTCGATGACCGTCGCCCCGATTCCCTGGGCGCGCAGACGCCGCGCCACGTCGAGGGCGAGGCTCGCGAATGGGCCGATGCCGATCAGCAGGACGTCCTCGGTCTCGTCGCGGGCCAGCACGTCGACTCCGTCGCCCAGCCGCTCGACCGCCTCGATGTCGTCCGGCGCCGACCCCTTCGGGTAGCGGATCACCGTCGGGGCGTCGTGCACTGCCACCGCTTCGGCGAGCAGCTCCCGGAGCCGGGCCCCGTCGCGCGGCGCCGCGATCCGGATCCCCGGGACGATCTGCAGCATCGCGAGATCCCAGATGCCGTGGTGGCTGGGGCCGTCCGGTCCTGTGACCCCCGCACGATCGAGCACGAACGTGACACCGGCCTTGTGCAGGCCGACGTCCATCATGACCTGGTCGAGCGCGCGACCCATGAACGTGGCGTAGATCGCGACGACGGGATGCAGCCCGCCGAAGGCCAGGCCCGCCGCGGAGGCGACCGCGTGCTGTTCCGCGATCCCGACGTCGTACACCCGATCGGGGAACCGCTCCGCGAACGGCGCGAGCCCGGTCGGCCGCAGCATCGCCGCGGTCATCGCGATCACGCTGTCGTCGCGTGAGCCGACGTCGACGAGGGAGTCCGCGAACACGTCGGTCCAGGCCCGGGCCGACGAGGTGGCCAGCGACCCTCCGGTCTTCGGATCGATCCGACCGACGGAATGGAACTGGTCGGCCTCGTCGTCGAGCGCCGGCTGATAGCCACGACCCTTCTCGGTGATGACGTGGACGATCACCGGAGCGCCGAAGCCCTTGGCCAGCTGCAGCGTCTCGCTGAGGGCTTCGATGTCGTGGCCGTCGACAGGGCCGAGGTACTTGATGTCGAGATTCGAGTACAGCGCGGCGTTGTTGGTGAAGCGGGAGAGGAAGCCGTGGGTCCCGCCCCGGACGCCGCGGAACAGCGCGCGCCCGAACGGTCCGAACGCGCGGAACAGACGATCGGACTTGCGGTGCAGGTCGCGATAGGCGGCGGCGGTGCGCACCCGGGTGAGATAGCGGGACATGCCGCCGATCGTCGGCGCGTAGGAGCGGCCGTTGTCGTTCACGACGATCACGAGGTTGCGGTCGTTGTCGTCGGTGATGTTGTTGAGGGCCTCCCAGGTCATCCCCCCGGTGAGCGCGCCGTCGCCGACCACCGCCACGACGTGCCGGTCGGCGCGTCCCGTCGCTGTCAGCGCCCGGGAGACGCCGTCCGCCCAGCTCAGGGAGCTGGAGGCGTGGGACGACTCCACCACGTCGTGCGGGCTCTCGGAGCGCTGCGGGTAGCCCGCGAGCCCCCCGCGGGAGCGAAGGCCGGAGAAGTCCTGGCGGCCGGTGAGGAGCTTGTGGACGTAGGACTGGTGCCCGGTGTCGAAGATGATCGGGTCGTCGGGCGAGGAGAACACCCGGTGGAGCGCGATCGTGAGCTCCACGACGCCGAGGTTCGGGCCCAGATGCCCGCCCGTGCGCGCCACGTTCTCGATGAGGAAGGCACGGATCTCCGAGGCGAGTTCCGTGAGCTGCTTCGAAGAGAGCCCATCGAGATCACGGGGTCCGGAGATGCTCGGCAGAATCGGCATCGACACTCCACTTCCACTCGACACGGGGTCGCCCTCGGGTGACGCGAACCCCTCCAATTCTAGCCCTCGACCTGAGAGAGGGCCGGGACGCCGCGAGGCCCGGACGGTGAGTCGTCCGGGCCTCGCGGGATGTCCTTCGTCGGATCAGACCAGCGAACGGAGCACGTACTGCAGGATGCCGCCGTTGCGGTAGTAGTCCGCCTCACCGGGGGTGTCGATGCGGACCACCGCGTCGAACTCAACGACCGGCTTGCCCTCGGCGGAGAACTCGCTCGGAGCGGCCGTGACCTTCACGGTCTTCGGGGTGGTGCCCGAGTTGAGCTCTTCCAGGCCGGTGATCGAGACGATCTCGGTGCCGTCCAGGCCCAGCGACTCCCACGACTCGCCCGCGGGGAACTGCAGCGGGACGACACCCATGCCGATGAGGTTCGAGCGATGGATGCGCTCGAAGCTCTCCGTGATGACCGCCTTGACGCCCAGCAGGCTCGTACCCTTGGCCGCCCAGTCGCGCGACGATCCGGAGCCGTACTCCTTGCCGCCGAAGACCACCAGCGGGGTGCCGGCGTCCTGGTAGTTCATGCAGGCGTCGTAGATGTACGCCTGCGGACCGCCCGGCTGGGTGAAGTCGCGGGTGAAGCCGCCCTCGATCTGCTGTCCGTCGTTGACGGCCTTGACCATCGCGTTCTTCAGGCGGATGTTGGCGAACGTACCGCGGATCATCACCTCGTGGTTGCCTCGACGCGACCCGAAGGAGTTGAAGTCCTTGCGGTCGACGCCGTGCGAGGTCAGGTACTCGGCGGCCGGGGTGCCGGCCTTGATGTTGCCCGCCGGCGAGATGTGGTCGGTGGTGACCGAATCGCCGAGAGTCGCCATCACACGAGCGCCGGTGATGTCCGAGACCGGGGTCAGGTCCATCTTCATGCCGTCGAAGTACGGCGCCTTGCGCACGTAGGTCGAGTCGGCGTCCCACTCGAAGACCGGTCCGGTCGGCGTCGGGAGGTTCTTCCAGCGCTCGTCGCCGTCGAAGACGGTGGCGTACTGCTTGATGAACTGGTCGCGGGAGATTGACGAGTCGATGATCTCCTGCACCTCCTCCGGCGCGGGCCAGATGTCCTTCAGGAACACGTCGTTGCCCTCGGTGTCCTGTCCCAGCGGGTCGGTGTCGAAGTCGAAGTGCATCGACCCGGCCAGCGCGTAGGCGACCACCAGCGGCGGCGACGCGAGGTAGTTCATCTTCACGTCGGGGCTGATCCGACCCTCGAAGTTGCGGTTGCCCGAGAGCACCGCGGTGACCGCGAGGTCGTTGTCGTTGATCGCGGCCGAGACCTCCTCGATCAGCGGACCCGAGTTGCCGATGCAGATCGTGCAGCCGTAGCCGACGGTGTAGAAGCCGAGGCCTTCGAGGTCCTGGTCGAGACCGGACTTCTCGTAGTAGTCGGTGACGACCTTCGAGCCGGGGCCGAGCGTCGTCTTGACCCACGGCTTCTGCTTCAGGCCCTTCTGCAGCGCCTTGCGGGCGACGAGACCGGCGGCGATCATCACCGACGGGTTCGACGTGTTGGTGCACGACGTGATCGCCGCGAGGGTCACCGCGCCGTTGTCGAGGATGTAGTCGAGCCCCTCGGGGGTCGACACCTTGACCGGCTTGGAGGCGTTCGCCGGCGCGCCGCTGTTGATGTGCACGGGACGCGTCGAGGGCGACTCCTCACCGGGGACCTGACCGGGGTCGGACGCCGGGAAGGAGTGCTTCGACTCCAGGTCGACGATGTCCTCGCTGGTCGACGCCGTGGCGTAGTTGAGGATGTCCTGCTCGAACTGGTTCTTCGCCTCGGACAGCAGGATGCGGTCCTGCGGACGCTTCGGACCGGCGATCGACGGCACGACCGTGCCCAGGTCGAGCTCCAGGTACTCGCTGTAGACGGGCTCGTTCGCCGCATCGTGCCAGAGGCCCTGTTCCTTGGCGTAGGACTCGACGAGGGCGACCGCGTCCTCGTCGCGCCCGGTGAGCCGGAGGTAGTCGAGCGTGACGTCGTCGATCGGGAAGATCGCCGCGGTCGAGCCGAACTCCGGCGACATGTTGCCGATCGTGGCGCGGTTGGCGAGCGGCACCGATGCCACGCCGGCACCGTAGAACTCGACGAACTTGCCGACCACACCGTGCTTGCGCAGCATGTCGGTGATGGTGAGCACGACATCCGTCGCCGTCACGCCCGCGGGGATCTCACCGGTGAGCTTGAAGCCCACCACACGCGGGATGAGCATGGAGACGGGCTGGCCGAGCATCGCGGCCTCGGCCTCGATGCCGCCGACGCCCCAGCCCAGCACACCGAGGCCGTTGACCATCGTGGTGTGCGAGTCGGTGCCGACGCAGGTGTCGGGGTAGGCGCGGAGCACGCCGCCGACGCTGCGGTCGTAGATGACCTTGGCCAGGTGCTCGATGTTCACCTGGTGCACGATGCCGGTGCCCGGGGGGACGACCTTGAAGTCGTCGAAGGCGGTCTGACCCCAGCGCAGGAACTGGTACCGCTCGCCGTTGCGCTCGTACTCGATCTCGACGTTGCGCTCGAGCGCGTTCTCGGTGCCGAAGAGGTCGGCGATCACAGAGTGGTCGATCACCATCTCGGCGGGCGAGAGCGGGTTGATCTTGCTCGGGTCGCCGCCGAGGGCCGTGACGGCCTCGCGCATGGTGGCGAGGTCGACGATGCAGGGCACGCCGGTGAAGTCCTGCATCACGACGCGCGCGGGGGTGAACTGGATCTCCGTGTTGGGCTCCGCCGCGGCGTCCCACGACCCGAGAGCCTCGATCTGCGCCTTCGTCACGTTGGCGCCGTCCTCGGTGCGGAGGAGGTTCTCGAGCAACACCTTGAGGCTGAACGGAAGCTTCTCATGTCCGGCGACCGTGTCGATCCGGAAGATCTCGTAGTCGGTGCTGCCGACCGTCAGGGTGCTCTTGGCACCGAAGCTGTTCACCGTGGACACGAATCCGTCTCCTTCTGATCGGATGGAAGCGACAGGCGGTTCCATCTTGCTCGCCGGGCGAGGGGGCTGGCTAGCAAGGCGGACCTAACCAGTCTGCGCCGCCGCGTCCCAGAGCGAAAGCCGAAATTTATCTTGATGTCGAGATAAATCTACCACGTCCGGAGCCTCCTCGGACGCATCGCCACGGCCTGGTCGGTGTGTCCGCGCCTCCCACTTCGCGCGCCGACTCTGTCCGTTCGCAACAGCCTTCCCGTCGATGCCACCCGGAGACTGGAGCGACGCCGAGGAGAGGACACGACGATGCGGATCATGATCGCCGGATTCCCGCACGAGACCGACACGTTCTCGGACGCGTTCGAGCGTCTCTCACGCCCCCACGGCGACGGAGGTGATCGTCGCGGCGACCCCGGCCCGATCCGCGCCGATCCCGCAGAGCTCCCCTGGCGGCATCTGCCCGCCGGCATCCACCGCACGCCCCGACCCTCAGGAGCCTCCTCATGAGTCAGGCCACCCTCATCCGCAACGCCCGCGTGCTCGACGTCCGCGCCGGCGCGTACCTCGACCACGCGCAGGTGCTGGTGTCCGGCGGCTTCATCGCCGAGGTCGGCGATGACATCGCAGCCCCGGACGGCACCGAGGTGATCGACGCGGAAGGGCGCGCACTCCTCCCCGGCCTCATCGACGGGCACGTGCACGTCATCGCCGTCCACCCCGATCTCGGAGCCGTCGAGGACTGGGCCGCGTCGTACGTCACCGCGCGCGCCGCGCGCATCATGCGCGACATGCTGCATCGAGGCTTCACCACCGTCCGAGACCTCAGCGGCGCCGACCACGGGCATGCCGATGCTCAGGCCGAAGGCTACATCGAAGGACCGCGACTGCTGTTCTGCGGCAAGGCCGTCTCCCAGACCGGCGGCCACGCCGACATGCGGCCCCGCGGGCGGATGCACGCCGACACCCATCCGGGATGCCCGAGCGCGGGGATCGTGTGCGACGGCGTCCCCGAGGTGCGCCGTGCGGTGCGTCAGCAGCTACGGACCGGCGCCGACCACATCAAGCTCATGCTCTCCGGCGGCGTCGCCTCCCCGACCGACCGCATCGACTCCACCCAACTCGCGATCGACGAGATCCGGGCCGCGGTCGAAGAGGCCGACGCCGCGAACCGGTACGTCGCCGGCCACGCCTACACCGCGAAGGCCGTCAACCGCGGCCTGGAGAACGGAGTGCGCTCGATCGAGCACGGCAACCTCATCGACCAGTCCTCGATCGACCTGTTCCTGCGTCACGACGCGTTCTACGTGCCGACGCTCATCACCTACCACCGCATGAGCGAGGAGGGCCTCGAGCACGGGCTCCCCGAGGACAACCACCGCAAGGTCGGTGAGGTGCTCGGCCAGGGGCTGCATGCGCTGGACCTGGCGCACCGCGCCGGTGTGCAGGTGGTCTTCGGCACCGATCTCCTCGGCGACATGCACCGTCACCAGTCCGAGGAGTTCGCGATCCGGGCGCAGGTCCAGCCCGGTATCGACGTGATCAGGTCGGCGACGGTCACCGCCGCGAAGCTCATCGGCTACGAGGGCCGGCTCGGCGAGGTCGTCGCCGGCGCCCACGCCGACCTCATCCTGGTCGACGGCGACCCTGTCGCCGACGTCACCCTGCTGGCCCGGCCGGAGCAGAGCATCCGGCTGATCATGCAGGCAGGACGCATCGTCCGCGCCCGCCTGACCTCTCAGCCCTGAGACGCCGCGTCTCCGTCCTGAGCGTGAGACGGCGTCTCGGCCCGCGGATAGAGCCGGCGCACGGCGATCCAGGTCAGCGCGAGCAGGACCGCGAAGAAGGGGATGCCCATCGCGATCTTCACGGTCCCGAGGGCGGCCACCTCCTTGCTGAAGTAGAACGGCAGCTGGACGGCGAGCCGCAGCAGGAAGAGCCCGGCCCAGGCGATCGAGAGCCAGAAGAACAGACGGCGCTTGCGCGGATCGTCCCGCCAGGACAGCCCCTCCCCCGTGAGGAAGCCCACGACGACGCCGATGAGCGGCCAGCGGACGAACGCGGAGATGAGGAAGGCGGCGCCATAGGCGATGTTGGTGATGAAGCCGATGACGAACTGGTCTTCCGCGCGGCCCGTGAACAACGGCAGGCCCGCGGCGATCACCGCGGCGACCAGACCCGACAGGGCGGCGACCGGCGGCGACTTCATCACGAGGCGGATCACGGTGAACAGCGCTGCGATCCCGACCGAGAGGCCGAGGGCGAGCAGCAGCTGCCGTGTCGCGGTGTAGACGACCACGAAGGCGAGGATCGGCAGCACCGACTCGGCCACCCCGCGCCAGCCCCCGATCACCTGCCAGACCATGTGCCCGGTCGAGACGTCGCTGTCGGGATCGATTCCGGCCCGGCGCGCGGCGGAGCTCAGCGCCTGGCCGACCACCTCCGCGGCGCGCGGCTCGGCGGCCTCGGCTGCGGCGTCCTCCGGGGCGGGAGGCACGAGGGGCGTGCCTTCCCCCGGATCTTTCTCGCCTCCCGGCGCGCTCACGCCGAGCCCGGCGTCGACGGCATCTTCAGCGGGATCAGATCGCGCGGCGGCATCGGCGTCGTGCCGCGGACGACCACGATCGACCGGAAGAGGTCTTCGACCTGCTCCGCGGCGGCCGGGTCGGATGCGGCGTCGCCGCCGATCACGCCGCGCAGGAACCAGCGCGGTCCGTCGACGCCGACGAAGCGGGCGAGCTTGAGGCCGGCCCCCTCGGACGCGCTGCCCGGAACCTCGGCGAGCAGCTCCTTGCCCAGGGTACCCTCGCGCTCCTCGGCGCGCCCGCCCTGAGCGCGGATCTGGTCGCGCAGCTGCACACGGGTCTCGTCCCACAGGCCGCGCGTGCGGGGCGCCGCGAACGGCTGCACCTGCAGCGAGGAACCAGCGTAGTCGAGCCCCACCGCGACGATGCGCTTCGACTGCTCCTCGACCTCGAGCCGCAGGTTGAGGCCCTCACGGGGAAGCACCTTGATCCCGCCGAGGTCGATGTACGGTCGTACCGGGTTCGCCTCGGAGTCGTCGAAGGGGCCGTCCGTCGCCCGGTCGGCGGGCGCCGACTTCAGCGCCGGCCGGTCCTGCTCGAGCGCGTCCTGCTGCTCGTTCTCTTCAGTCATCGTTCTCCCTGGGTGTACCCGGTTGACCCGAACCCGCCGTCGCCGCGGACGCTGTCGGGAAGTTCGTCGACGGGGATGAAGCGCGCCCTGGTCACAGGCATGATGATCAGCTGCGCGATGCGATCCCCGACCGCCACATCGTACGCGTCCCGGCTGTCCGTGTTCAGCAGGCTCACCTTGATCTCGCCGCGGTAGCCCGCGTCGACGGTGCCCGGGGAGTTGACGATGGTGATCCCGTGCTTCGCGGCGAGACCGCTCCGCGGCACCACGAAGGCGGCGTATCCGTCCGGGAGGGCGATGCTCAGACCGGTGCCGACGAGAGCGCGCTCCCCCGGCTCCAGCCGCACCGCCTCGGCGGCCATGATGTCGGCGCCCGCATCGCCGGGGTGCGCGTAGAAGGGCGGCTGAGCGGCGATAATGGGGACGTCAACGGAATCGGTCACCCCACGAGGCTAATGCAGAACTCCACCCCCGACACACGTCCCCAGTACCGGGAGCGGCTCACGCCGAGCCTGTGGATGCTGGTGACCATCGCGCTCGCCGGACCGATGGTCACGCTGGTGTTCGTCCCGATCGGCTCGACGCTCGCGCTCTTCATCGGCGGCGGCGTGTCCCTCGTCCTCGTCGCGGCCGCGGTGCTGCTGTCCCCGGTCATCCGCGTCGACGGCACCACCGTGCGCGTCGGGCGCGCGCACATCGACGCCCGCTGGCTCGGAGATGCCGCCCAGCTCGCGGGCGACGAGGCCAGGAACGCGCGGGGCCCCGGACTCCCCCGCGACGGCTGGCACCTGATCCGCGGCGGTGTGGACGGAGTGGTGGTCGTGCCGCTCACCGACCCGGACGACCCCCATCCGAGCTGGACGGTGTCGTCACGCACCCCCGACCGGCTCGCCGCGGCGATCCGTCGCGCACGGGAGACAGCAGAACGCGCCCCGATCTGACGATCGGGGCGCGAGGTCGCGGTGCGACGGCGGGATCAGAGGATCAGGCCGCGCACTCCTTGCAGATCGGCCCCGAGGCGTCCTCGTGGTCGAGCTGCGAACGGTGCTTCACGAGGAAGCAGCTCATACAGGTGAACTCGTCCTGCTGAGCGGGGAGGACGACGACGTCGAGCTCGACGTCGGACAGGTCTGCGCCGGGCAGTTCGAACCCGGTGGGGTTGTCCGCGTCTTCGACATCGCCGGAGCCGGATCGGGTGTCCGGAACGCGCTCCTTCAGGGCCTCGATCGACTCGGAGTCGTCTTCGCTCTTGCGGGGGGCGTCGTAGTCCGTTGCCATGCGGGATATCTCTACTTTCAGACTGCTGTTCGGGCTGGCCGTCGGGTGTCGGCGGCCCATAGTTTGCACGACCGCGGCTGATTTCGCAAATACCGCGACCTGCGCGTGGGAAAACTCACGGCGCGCCCAGGGTATTCCCGGGTCTTATGAGACCCCCGTGACACCATGAACGCACACCCATCCTGAGGGGCATTCGCATGGAAAACGTCACAATCGTCGGCACTGAGGCGGGCGTCCTCGTGCTCGCCACCGAATCGGGCGAGCGGTTCGCTCTGCCCATCGACGACGTCCTGCACCGCGAGATCCGCCGTGCGACCCGCGACGCGGACGCCGCACCCGCACGCCTCGCCGCCAGCCCGCGCGACATCCAGGCGCAGATCCGCGCCGGCCTGTCCGCGCAGGAGGTCGCCGACCTGCTCGGCGTGACCGTCGAGGACGTCAGCCGCTTCGAGGGCCCCGTCCTCGCCGAGCGCGAGCACATCGTGGGGCAGGCTCTCGCCGTCCCCGTGCTGATCGGGAGCGAGGTCGAGCCCGATGCGCAGCCCACTTTCGGCACCGCGGTGCGCGAGAAGCTCGCCGATCTGCAGGCAGCGGATGAGCGCTGGGCCAGCTGGAAGGAAGAGTCCGGCTGGATCGTGAAGCTGGAGTTCACCGCGAACGAGGTCGAGCACGACGCCCGCTGGAGCTTCGACCCGCGGCGCAGCGCCCTCTCCCCGATCAACACGGATGCGACTCAGCTCTCGCGGCAGGGCTCACTGCCCGAAGGACTCATCCCCCGGCTGCGCGCCGTCGAGGCCGAGAAGGTCTCCCCCTACAAAGACGACTCCCGCTTCGACTCCGGCGCTTTCGGGCCGCGCCTGCTGCCCGTCCCCGAGCAGGCCGAGGAGTCTCAGGAGGAAGCGCAGGAGGAGCGGGAGCGCGGAAGCGCCGCCGTCCAGGACGCCGCCGCCCGGCACGCGCCGAATCAGTCCACGACGAGCAGCGAGACCGCCGATCTGCTCGAGGCCCTTCGGCGTCGACGCGGACAGCGCGAGAGCGCTCCCCTCTTCGAGGACGATGTCGACGCCCCCGCACCCGAAGAGCGCCGCCCGGCCGAGGATCGCCGTGAGGATCCGGACGCCGGCCTGATCTCCCTGTTCCAGGATCTGGACGACGAGGCCGAGGAGCCGTCCGCTCCCGCGCCCGTCGAGCCTGCGGCGCGCCCTTCGGAGGACTCCTCCTCGGATCAGGCAGGACGGCGACGCCGCCGCAACGCGATGCCCTCGTGGGATGAGATCGTGTTCGGAGCGCGCACCGACGAGTGACCCCGGCGTCGGCTTCAGCGCGCGTAGGCGCCGAGCCTCAGGAGGGGCACCTGGCGTTCTTCCGGTGTGAGCGCGCCGTGCTGTCCGACCATGGATCGCCCGCGCTGATCCTCGGCGGCACCGTCGTAGAGGGCGCGGTTGCCGCGGGCGATGACCAGCAGGTCGCCGATGCGCCCCGCGGCCGCGTCCGTCACGACGTCGCCGAAGGCTCCGGCGGCGATCGCCTGTTCCCGGGTCGCGACCTCGGCGATCCCCTCCAGATCGACGCGCCAGCGTGCGAGGACCCGCTCGTGATCCGCGTCGGGCTCCAGATAGACGTGCAGCATCCGGGGCTCGCCCCCGATGTGCCGTACGCCCTCGTGCCAGCCGTCCCCCTCATCGAGGACGATCTGACGGTGTGGGGGCACGTCGACCATCCCGTGGTCCGCGGTCACGAGCACCCCCACGCCCGGCGGCAGGCGGCGCGACAGCGCCGCGTCCACGTCTTCCAGCGCGGCGACCCACTCCGCGGAGTCGATGCCGTGTTTGTGCCCGGCCTTGTCGACCTCGGGGATGTAGCAGTACACCAGCGACCCCTCGGAGGCCGCGGCCAGCTCGACCGCCAGGTCGACCCGGTCGGCGGGCGTCGCACCGGAGTGGAACCGCGCGCCGCGGAGCGTCGCCCTCGTCAGGCCGCTGTCGGCGTACTCGGCGATCGCGACGGCGTGCGCAGGGCGCCCGGCTGCGGTCGCCTGCTCGAACACCGTCGGCTGCGGCTGCCAGGCGGCGGGGTCGATCGCGGGGTCGTCGAGCTCCGTGAGCTGGTTGACCAGGACGTCGCGACGGGGATCGAGGACGCGGTAGCCCACCATCCCGTGGCGGCCGGGCAGGGCCCCGGTGAGGATCGAGGTGAGCGCGGCCGACGTCGTCGTGGGGAAAACGGACACCGCGACATCGCGCTTGGCCATCGCTCCGGCGAGCGTCCGCGCATGCCCGGCATGCGCCCGCAGCGGAATCGCGCCGAGCCCGTCCACCACCACGAGCACCGCCGACCGCACGGCGGGGAGGACGTCCGACGAGGAGCGGAGCGAGGCGAGCAGGTCGGGCGCAACCCCGGCGATGCTCCGCGTCGTGGCGGGTACGGCCGGTAGCATGAATGACATCGTCGCCAGTCTTCCACAGGCGCCTTCCCCGACAGGCATCCGGTGGCACGACGGCCCGCCGCCGACATCCGTCGGCACACCCGATCCGTTCCCAGGAAGCACATGGCCCGCACCACTCCTCCCGAACCGGTCGACGAGCGCATCCAGGACATCGATCTCTCGCAGGAGATGCAGGGCTCGTTCCTGGAGTACGCGTACTCGGTGATCTACGCCCGCGCCCTCCCGGACGCGCGGGACGGCATGAAGCCCGTCCAGCGGCGCATCCTCTACCAGATGGCCGAGATGGGCCTCCGTCCCGACCGAGGGCACGTGAAGAGCGCCCGCGTCGTCGGCGAGGTGATGGGAAAGCTCCACCCCCACGGCGATTCGGCGATCTACGACGCCCTCGTCCGCCTGGCGCAGGACTTCTCCCTGCGCGTCCCCCTGGTGGACGGACACGGCAACTTCGGATCCCTGGACGACGGGCCCGCGGCCTCCCGGTACACCGAGGCGCGCCTGGCTGCCTCGGCGCTCGCGATGACCGAGAGCCTCGACGAGGACGTCGTCGACTTCGTGCCGAACTACGACGGCCAGTTCCAGCAGCCCGCCGTGCTCCCGGCCGCGTTCCCGAACCTGCTCGTCAACGGCGCGAGCGGCATCGCGGTCGGCATGGCGACGAACATGGCGCCGCACAACCTCATCGAGGTCGTCGCGGCGGCGACCCATCTGCTCGAGAACCCCGAGGCCACCACCGAGGACCTGATGGAGTTCGTGCCGGGGCCGGACTTCCCCTCCGGCGGCGTGCTCATGGGACTCGACGGCGTGAAGGACGCCTACCTCGCCGGGCGGGGCGCGTTCAAGGTGCGCGCGAAGACCTCCATCGAGTCACTCGGTCCGCGCCGGACCGGCATCGTCGTCACCGAGCTCCCCTACCAGGTGGGCCCCGAGCGGGTGATCGAGAAGCTCAAGGACGCCGTCGGCGCCAAGAAGCTCCAGGGCATCAGCGATGTGCAGGACCTCACCGACCGGAAGAACGGGCTGCGTCTCGTCATCACGGTCAAGACCGGCTTCGACCCCGCCGCCGTGCTCGACCAGCTCTTCCGGTTCACTCCGCTCGAGGACTCGTTCTCGATCAACAACGTCGCGCTCGTCGACGGGCAGCCCCGCACGCTCGGGCTCAAAGAACTGCTGCAGGTCTACGTCGGTCACCGTATCGAGGTCGTGACCCGCCGCAGTGAGTACCGCCTGGCCCGGCGCAACGAGCGGCTCCACCTCGTGCGCGGTCTCCTGCTGGCGATCCTCGACATCGACGAGGTGATCCAGGTCATCCGCACCTCCGACGACGCCGAGACCGCGCGCACCCGCCTCCAGCAGGTCTTCGAGCTCGACGAGGTACAGGCCGAGTACATTCTCGAGCTCCGTCTGCGCCGACTGACGAAGTTCTCCCGGATCGAGCTCGAGGCCGAGCGCGACAAGCTCCTCGCCGAGATCGCGGAGCTGGAGCGTCTGCTCGGGGACCCCGCGCTCGTGCGCGCTCAGGTCGCGCAGGAGCTCGACGCGGTCGCCGAGCAGTTCGGCACCCCCCGTCGCACCCTGCTGCTGAACGCCGCACCGCCGAAGCAGCGCTCCGCGAAGAGCGCCGCAGAGCTCCAGATCGCGGATGCGCCGACCACCCTGCTGCTCTCGACGACCGGGCGCGCCGTGCGCGTCGACGTCGAGCCGGACGCCGAGATCCCCACTCCGGCGCGGCGCAGCAAGCACGACGCGATCCTCTCCTCGCTGCGAACGACCACGCGCTCCGAAGTCGGCGCCGTCACCAGCCGCGGGAGGGTGGTCCGTTTCACGCCGATGGACATCCCGGCCGTTCCGCCCGCTTCGGTCGGCCTCGGCGCCGGCGTGCGCATCGCGGACTACCTCGGCATCACCGACCGCTCGGAGCGCGTGCTCGCGTTCCTGCGGTTCGATGACGACACCCCTCTCGCCCTCGGCACCAAGGACGGCGTCGTCAAGCGCATCGTCCCGTCGGGTCTCGCCGTGCGGCCCGAGCTGGAGGTCATCGGCCTCAAGCCCAAGGACGCCGTCATCGGCGCCGCCGCGGCGCCGGACGGCGCCGAGCTCGTGTTCATCACCTCCGACGCGCAGCTGCTGCACTTCGCCGCGTCCCAGGTCCGCCCGCAGGGTGCTCCCGCCGGGGGCATGGCGGGGATCAAGCTCAGCACCGGTGCCGAGGCGATCGCGTTCTCGGTCGTCGACTCCCCGGAGGACGCCGTCGTGGTGACCGTGTCCGGCGCGGACACGGTGCTCGCCGGCACCGACAACGGGCGCGCCAAGGTCTCCGTTTTCGCGGAGTTCCCGGGCAAGGGCCGTGCGACCGGCGGTGTGCGCGCGCACGCGTTCCTGAAGGGCGAGGATCGGCTACGGCTCGCCTGGGCAGGCGTCGACCCTCGGGCGCTCGGACCCGACGGCGCGGCGCGCCAGCTTCCGGAACCCGGCGCGAAGCGCGACGCCTCCGGTCAGCCTCTCGACGCGGTGGTCGGATCGGTCGGACGCGCGATCGGCTGATCCTGCGTCCGACCGGCGACGACGTCGTCGAGCGGCTCCCTCTCCGGCCCGGTGCCGCCCCGACGATGGTCACGTGCGGACCGGGTCGTCGAACGCGTGGTCAGGCGTCGATCGACTCGCGGCTCAGCCGATCGCCGGACGTCATGATGAACTCGCGGCGCGGCGCCACGTCGTTGCCCATGAGCAGCTCGAACGTGCGCACCGCCGCGTCGGCCGACTCCGCATCGGCGATCGTCACACGGCGCAGAAGCCGTCCGCTCTTGTCCATCGTCGTGGTCGCGAGCTGGTCCGCGTCCATCTCCCCCAGCCCCTTGTACCGCTGGATCGGGTCCTGCCAGCGCTTGCCAGCCTTCTGCAGCTTGGCCAGCAACGTGTGCAGCTCGGCCTCGGAGTAGGTGTAGATCGTCTCGTTGGGCTTCGACCCCGGGTTCATCACGATCACGCGGTGGAGCGGAGGGACGGCCGCGAAGACGCGTCCGGCTTCCACGAGCGGTCGCATGTAGCGGAAGAAGAGCGTCAACAGCAGCGTGCGGATGTGCGCGCCGTCGACGTCCGCGTCGCTCATCAGGATGACCTTGCCGTAGCGCGCGGTCTCCAGGTCGAAAGTGCGCCCCGATCCCGCGCCGATGGTCGTGATGATGGCCGCGCACTCGACGTTGCCGAGCATGTCGCCGATCGACGCCTTCTGCACGTTGAGGATCTTGCCGCGGATCGGGAGCAGCGCCTGGAACTCGCTGTTGCGCGCGTGCCGGGCCGTGCCCAGCGCGGAGTCACCCTCGACGATGAAGAGCTCGGACTGGGCGACGTCGTTCGATCGGCAGTCCACCAGCTTGGCGGGCAGCGACGACGACTCGAGCGCGGTCTTCCGGCGCTGGGTCTCCTTGTGCGCCCGGGCCGAGACGCGTGCCTTCATCTCCGCGACGATCTTGTCGAGCAGCATCGAGGCCTGGCTCTTGTCGTCGCGCTTGGTCGACGAGAAGCGTGCAGCGAGCTCCTTGCGCACGACCTGGGCGACGATCGTCCGCACCGCGGGCGTGCCGAGCACCTCCTTGGTCTGACCCTCGAACTGCGGCTCGGGCACCGTGACGGTCAGCACGGCGGTGAGACCGGCGAGCACGTCGTCCTTCTCCAGCTTGTCGTTGCCGACCTTCAGACGGCGGGCGTTCTGCTCCACCTGCCCGCGCAGCGTCTTCAGCAGCTCCTGCTCGAAACCCTGCTGATGCGTTCCGCCCTTGGGCGTCGCGATGATGTTCACGAAGGAGCGGGTGACCGTATCGTAGCCGGTGCCCCATCGCAGGGCGATGTCGACGGTGCACTCGCGGTGCACCTCGGTGGCCTTCATCGACCCGTCGGCCTGGAGCACGGGCACCGTCTCGGTGAAGCCTCCGGTGCCCTGCAGACGCCAGGTGTCGGTCACCGGGGCATCCGCGGCGAGGAAATCGACGAACTCCGCGATTCCGCCCTCGTAGAGGTAGGAGGTCTCCGTCTCCGCCGCTTCCGCTCCCTCGCCGGCGGCGCGCTCATCGCGGATCACGATCTCGAGCCCCGGGACCAGGAAGGCCGTCTGCCGTGCGCGCGTCTCGAGGTCACCGAGCTGGAACGCCGCGTCCTTGGTGAAGATCTGCCGGTCGGCCCAGTACCGCACACGCGTGCCGGTGACGCCCTTTGCGACCTTGCCGATCACCCGCAGCTCGCTCTTGCTCTCGAACGGGGTGAACGGCGCGGTCGGGCTCGGCGCGCCCTCGTCGGCGAAGACACCGGGCTCGCCGCGGTGGAAGGACATCGCATAGGTCTTACCGTCGCGATCGACCTCGACGTCGAGACGCTCGGACAGTGCATTGACCACCGAAGCGCCGACGCCGTGCAGACCGCCGGAGGCCGCGTAGGAGCCGCCACCGAACTTCCCGCCCGCATGCAGCTTCGTGTAGACGACCTCGACGCCGGTCAGTCCGGTGCGCGGCTCGACGTCGACCGGAACGCCGCGTCCGCGATCGCGCACCTCGACACTGCCGTCGGAGTGGAGGAGCACCTCGATGCGCGCACCGTTGCCCGCCACCGCCTCGTCGACGGAGTTGTCGATGATCTCCCAGAGGCAGTGCATCAGTCCCGGCGAACCGTTCGAGCCGATGTACATGCCGGGGCGCTTGCGAACCGCCTCCAGGCCCTCGAGAACCTGCAGGTGGTGGGCGGAGTACTCGGCGGTCACAATCCTCGATTCTATTCGTGTGTCACCCCCGGATACCGGCGACACTCCTGGAAACACGCGGCGGAAGCGCCCTCTGGCGCCACCGGCGTACGCGCTGAGCGAAACACGCCGGAATCCGGGCATGCCCTCAGGCAGGGCGTGGTTGTATTGAACACATTCCGCAGAGCACATCGACCGCTGAGGAGGCACCGAGATGAACGCTACGACCGAACGTGAGACGTCCACCGTCGAGTACCGCCTGACCGCCATGGACCGGTGCGACTCCTGTGGCGCTCAGGCCTACATCGCGGCCGAGGTGAACGGCTCTGAGCTGCTGTTCTGCGCCCACCACGGACGCAAGTACGAAGAGAAGCTGCGTGCCATCGCCACCAGCTGGCACGACGAGACCGCGCGCCTCGCCGACGCGGTCTGATCCGCAGCGGCTCTCCACGCCTCTCCGTCTCCGGACGGGGAGGCGCCTTTCATTCCCCGACGACGCGCCGTACGCGGGGCGAGAGCCGAGTGACGATCTCCTCGCCGACGGTGCCGATCCGTTCGGCGAGGGCCGTGGCGTCCTGCTCCCCCTGACCGCCCGCGCCGAAGAGCCATACGTCGTCGCCGACGCGGGCATCGGGCCAGGACCCGACCACGCTCGTGGTCGCGCCGATCGAACGCAGCGGACGCGCGCCCGCCGGCGTGCCGACCTCCGCCCCGGCGATCGTGGAAGGCAGACCGTCGAACCCGCCGATCCCGATGGTGACCTCGTCCCCGTCGACCGCTCTCACCGATGCCCGCAGCCCGGCCACCGGAGCCGTGCCGGGGATATCGGGGCCGCCGGCCGAGCGGATGCCGTAGCAGAAGGCGCCGATCCGGCAGAGCGATCCGCGCAGTTCGGGGCGCCACCAGGACGCCGCCGAGGCGGTGAGGTGCTCGACTTCCGGTGACGAACCCGCCGCGCGCACCGCGTCACCGGCGGAGCGGAACTCCGCGGCCGCCTCGTCGTCCTCGGCGTCGCTCGCCTCCGCGAGATGGCTCCAGACGCCCACCACCTCGAGAAGCCCCCGATGCTCCGCTGCTCTCGCTTCGGCGACGAAGGCCTCCCAGTCCTCGGGGCGCACGCCGTTGCGGTGCAACCCCGTGTCGATCTTCAGGTGCACCCGTGCCCTGCGCTGCAGGCGGCCCGCCTGCGCGATCACCCTCCGCAGATAGGGCGCCGTGCCGATGCCGAGGTCGATGCCCGCGAGGAGGGCGGTCTCGATCTCGTCGTCCTCGGAGGTCGCCCAGGCGAACACCCGGGCGGTGCCGCGGAGGGCGCGGATGCGCAGCGCCGTGCCCACGTCGTAGCCGCCGAACCAGGCGACGCCGTCCGCGGCCTCAACGGTCCAGTCCAGACCGTGCCCGTAGGCATCGTCCTTCATGACGAGCATCAGCGCACTCGGCGCGATCCGCTCGGCGCAGGCGGCGATGTTCGCACGGAACACCGACCGCGACATCTCCAGCACGGGCGCGGTCACTCCGTCCACCTCCGCTCGGTCTTCGCACCGACCACCGCGATCAGCTCGCCCGTCGTCAACCCCGTCGCCGCTGTCCAGGTGCCGAGCAGTTCACGAGCCGGCCCCGCACCTCCGAAGTACGTCGCCTCGGAACCGCTTTCGACGTCCTCTCCCCCGAGGTCCGCGACGCACACGTCCATCGCGACCCGGCCCACGATGGGACGCAGCCTGTCGCCGATCTCGACGTGCCCCCGGTTCCCGAGCGCGCGTACGATCCCCTGCGCGTAGCCACCGGTCACGAGGGCGACCGTCGTATCGGCCTCGGCTCGGTGGGTGTATCCGTATGACACGGCGTCGCCGGCCCGGAGCCGCTTGGTCGACATCACCGTGCCGTACAGCCGCATCGCCGGGAGCCCGCCGGAACCCGGGAGCCCGTAGAGCAGCAGCGGATCGAGGTCGGCTTCACCGTCGACCTGCGCCGGGAGCCCCGCGGCGGTGCACCGAGCGAGGTCGTCCTCGTCGACCAGGAGGGAGGCCGCCCCGGAGGCGACCATCTCGCGGCCGACGGGCAGCAGACCATGCCCCCACGCGTCGCCGCGGAGGTCGGCGACCCGGCCGCCGGCCTCGACGGCGCGGCGTGCTCCCGCACGCAGGGCGCCGAGGGAGACCTCTGTGCGCGGGACACTGCTGCGAAGACTGTCTGGCACGCCTTCCACCCTAGGTGCATCACGCTGAGCGGCCGCTCCGGGCCAATCGGATCTCACAGCTGGATGGTCTTGAAGCCCTTGTCGTGGATGATCCGCTCGATCGTCGCGCGCGCCTCGCCGGCGTACTCGTCGATGCGCCCCGCGGGAGCGACGGGCAGCTCGAAGCCGCGTCGCTGCGCCACCGCGGCGAGCAGGACATCGCTCAGTGCGGGGTTCAGCGGCAGCACGGGCCCCTGCACGTTGCCGGCGATGGCGTTCCCGCGGCGCACGTACTCGCCGCGCTGCGCGCCCCTGTCGTAGCTTCCGCGTCCGACGACCACGGTGCCGTAGGCGGCGTCGCCCTCGCTCAGCGTCCACTCGGAGGCATGGTCCTCGAATCCGACCACGCGCACGTCGGGGGTGTCCACGATGACATAGCCCACGCGCCGGTCCCGGGTACGGGCGACGCGATAGGGCAGGATGCCGAGACCGGCGACACGATCGCCCTCGACGAGGTCGATGCCCTCGCCCAGCAGCTCGGCCGACCCGCCCATCGCGAAGAGCGCGCCGCCATCGGAGACGAACTGCTCGAGCCAGCCTGCGCGCGCGGCGAGGTCCTCATGGACGCCGCGGAGCGCGGAGAGCGGACCGTTGCCGATCACGACGAGATCGGCGTCATCCGTGACGGCGTCGCCGATCCCGGCGCGCGTGATCCGTGCATCGATCCCGCGAGCCTGCAGGCGCGCCTCCAGAGCGCGCACGTTGCCGCGGTCGCCGGTCACGCCGAGCTCGACGGGGTACAGCTGGACGATGTTGACCCGCGTCATCGGCGCGCCACCTCCTGATCGCCGTGGCCGAGGATGCGACGGCCGATCATCATGAGCTCGTAGTTGACGAACCAGGTCTGGCGGCCCGACGAGGTCTCGTCGAAGGATCGCATGATCGCGACGGCCTTCTCCATGTCCGGTTCGACGGTGCCGATCTCGACCCCGGCGTGCTCGAGGGCGAGGGCGAGCTGATAGGCCTTCTCGCCGGTCACCACATCGATGCGGGGCAGCGCCTGGAAATCGACGTCATAGAGCCAGGACACGTCCGGCGTGCCCTCGTCGATCGCGATCAGCGCCCGCTCGGGAGCGCTCTCGAGGGCGTCCAGGTTCATCTGCAGGCTCGGCCCGTTCTTGAACATCACGAACTCGACCTGTTCGCCTGCGGGGTCCCTTCGCAGAGGGATGACCTCCCCGCGCCCGTAGGCCGGAGCCATCTTCGCGAAGCCGGCTTCCGCGTCCGGGATCCGGAACTCGTCGCCGAGCACTCGTGCAGCGACCGTGAGCGCCGCCGCCGCGTCCGCGGCGTAGTGCAGCCCGCGAGCCGGCAGGGCCACCCGGACCTCGGCTCCGTCGACGTTCACGACGATCTGCCGCCCGGAGACCTCCCGCACCTCCGCGAAAGCGCCGCGGTCGACGGTCCCCGCCGTGCCGCTCCGTGTGTCTGTCGCATTGGCGAGGCCGTGCGCCGAGGCGGCCACGATCTCCTCCGCCACGCCGAAGAAGGAGACCGGGGCGCGCATCGCGCTCTCGTCGATCTTCGACAGGTAGGGGTCGTCGCGGTTCACCACGACGTGCCCGGAGGCCCTGGTCGAAGCCTCCAACATCATGTCGGCCACGCGCTCGGTCTCGTAGAAGCGGTACAGCTGATCGACCTGAACGTTGAGCGACAGGATCACCGACGGCGAGAGCCTGTCGGCGAGATCGGCGGCGAAGCCCTCATCGATCTCGAGCACGGCGACGTCCGCCCGGATGCGGCCGGTGAGGGTCGCATCGGCCAGCAGCGCACTCGTCACGCCCTGCGGGAGGTTCGCGCCGGTCGGATTGGTGAACACGCGCAGGCCGTGCGCGCGCAGCACCTCACTGATCATGTGCGTCGTGGTCGTCTTGCCGTTCGAGCCGAGCACGAAGACCACGCCGTAGCGGAACTGCCCCGCGAGGGTCGGGAGGAGCGTCGGCGCCATCCGGTTGGTGAGGTAGCCCGGGAACGCCGAGCCGCCGCCGCGCAGACGGGTCGCGAAACGCGCGAGCTTCCCCGCCAGCACCGGCACGATGTACCGGGGACCCGCCGACCGCGCCTGAGGTGCGGCCGCCATCATTCGAGGTAGTCCCGCAGCGACTGCGAACGACTCGGGTGGCGCAGCTTCGCCATCGTCTTCGACTCGATCTGGCGGATGCGCTCACGCGTCACGCCGAAGGTGTCTCCGATCTGGTCGAGGGTCTTCGGCTGTCCGTCGCCGAGTCCGAAGCGCATACGGATCACGCCCGCCTCGCGCTCGGAGAGCGAGTCGAGCAGCTGCTCCAGCTGACGCTGCAGCATCGTGAAGCCCACCGCATCGGCCGGGACGACCGCCTCGGTGTCCTCGATCAGGTCGCCGAACTCGCTGTCGCCGTCCTCGCCGAGAGGGGTGTGCAGGGAGATCGGCTCGCGGCCGTACTTCTGCACCTCGATGACCTTCTCGGGGGTCATGTCGAGCTCGCGGCTCAGCTCCTCGGGAGTGGGCTCGCGGCCCAGATCCTGCAGCATCTGGCGCTGCACGCGGGCGAGCTTGTTGATGACCTCGACCATGTGCACCGGGATGCGGATCGTGCGGGCCTGGTCGGCCATGGCACGGGTGATCGCCTGACGGATCCACCAGGTGGCGTAGGTCGAGAACTTGAAGCCCTTGGTGTAGTCGAACTTCTCGACAGCGCGGATCAGACCGAGGTTGCCCTCCTGGATCAGGTCCAGGAACTGCATGCCGCGCCCGGTGTAGCGCTTGGCGAGGCTGACGACCAGACGCAGGTTCGCGCCCAGCAGGTGACTCTTGGCACGCTGCCCGTCACGGGCGACCCACTGCAGGTCGAGGCCGAGCTGGCTGGACTTCTCGGCGGCCGACATCGTCGACAGCTTCTCCTCGGCGAAGAGACCCGCCTCGATGCGCATCGCGAGCTCGACCTCTTCGGCCGCGTTCAGCAGCGCGACCTTGCCGATCTGCTTCAGGTAGTCCTTGACCGGGTCGGCGGTGGCGCCGGTGATCTGCGTGGAGTAGACGGGGACGTCGTCCTCCTCGCTGGAGGAGATGACGATCGCGCCGGTCGGCAGCGGCTCGGTGAACTCCGGCTTCTTGGCGCCGTCCTCGTCGTCGCCCTCATCGGCGACGTCCTCTGCGGCCTCTTCGGGGGCCTCGGGCTCCTCGTCGGACTTCTTGGCCCTCTTGGCAGGGGCCTTCTTGGCGGGAGCCTTCTTTACAGGCGCCTTCTTGGCGGCCGCGCCGGCGGCCTCGACCACGGCGTCCTCCGCCTCGGTCTCGGTGTTCTTCGTCCGCGGGTTCTTGGTCGTGGCTTGAGTCACGTTTCGCCTTTCACGGGGCGGTGCGCGCGCCCCGGTCCATTTCGGACACTAGTAAGACCCTTGTCAAGTCCGAACGCGATTAACGACGGTTGACAACGGGTCGAGCATCCATTATCACACACGAAGCGGGGTGCGGACGCCGTTCGCCGTGATCCACCCGTCATCCCTGCTTGGGATCGTCCTCACCGGACGGCCGCGAGGCCAGGTAACGCTCCAGCTCGGCCGCGATCTCGTCGGCGCTCGGGAGGTCCCGCTCGTCGAAGCCGCCCTCGTCGGCATCCTCGGGGTCGCGGCCTGCCATGTAGGCGTCGTACCGCCGCTCAAGAGTGTGAACCATCTGGGTGAGCTCGTCATTCCCCTCGACCTGCTCATCCACGCGGGCCGTGTACTCCTCGCGGCGCTCCTGGACGTCGTCCATGCGCAGCACCAGTCCCGTCGCGGTCATCAGCCGGTCCGCGGCGACGAGGACGGCGTCGGGGAACTCCGTGTCGGCGAGGTAATGCGGGACGAGCAGGACGAAGCCCGCCACCCGGCTTCCGTGCTGCGCGAAGCGGTACTCGAGGAGATGCCCCGCCGTCGACGGCACCTGGGTGCGCGGGCGCCACACGGAGTGGGCCACGATCAGGTCGCGGCGGTTGCCGCTGACCGTCGTCCCGATCGGCCGGGTGTGCGGCACGGGCATGGCGATCGAATGGACCCAGGAGACGCCGGACACCTCGTACTCCGTGGCGAGGTCCAGCACCGCGTCGCTGAAGGCGTTCCACGCGAAGTCGGGCTCATAGCCGGAGAGCAGGAGGAAGGCCTGTCCGAGAGCGTCGTGCGCCAGGGAGAGCTCGAGCCGGGCCGGACGGAACTCCGTGAGGTGATCCTGATCGAAGGAGATCACCGGACGGCGGGCACGGTAGTCGAGCAGCACGTCATTGTCGAAGACCACGACCGGCTCGGGCGAGACCGTCGCCTCGAGGTGCTCGATGAGACCGGACACGGCGTTGCCCGCATCGGTGAAGCCCGTCAGCAGGATCACCAGCGGAAGCCCGCTCGGCACGACGGGACCGTTCGCGATGCGCTCGTGGACGTTTCCGGTGAAGGCCATGCCTCCATGCTACGAGGCACCGGGGCCGCGGAGGCCGCGCGCGGAAAGCTCAGAGCGAACACGCGGCCGCCGCCCCGCGGACGCCGACGGACCGGCGGCGCTCCTAGGATGGAGGCATGACGCTACCCGCGCTCTCGCACACGACAGAATCGTTCCCCGGTAGCGCTGCAGACGCCGCAGTGCTCGTCATCCCCGATCCGGCCACCGCCCCGGAGGCGCTCCAGGCCTATCCCGGCCTCGCAGACGCGCTCGACGGCGTCGGCTATCGAGCGAAGCGCTCCTCCTTCCTCCGCGTGCACCTTCCCGCCCTGACCGCGCTTCCGTTCGCCGTCGTCAGCGCCGGCGCCGACCCCACCGCCGAGTCCGTGCGCGACGCGGTCGCGAGCGCGATCCGCTCCTTCACCGGCGTCGGCACCGTCGCCGTCGGCTTCGCGCCCGGTGCCGACGCCCATGCGGCCGCCGCGGCCGAGGGTGCGCTGCTCGGCGGCTACCGCTTCGACGACTACCGCCGCGATCGCGGCCCCTCGAAAGCGGGCGCGATCGTGCTCCACGCCGAGATCGGTGAGGATGACGTGTGTCGCGCGCAGGCCGTCGCCGAGGCGGTCGCGCTGGTCAAGGACCTCGTCTCCGTCCCCGCGGAGTGGCAGAGCCCCGCACAGCTCGCGGACAGCGCCGTCGAGGCGGTCGACGGGCTCGACGTCTCCGTCGAGGTCCTCGACGAGGACGCCCTCGCCGCGCAGGGGTTCGGCGGCATCCTCGGCGTCGGACGCGGCTCCGACCGCCCGCCCCGCCTGGTGCGGCTGGACTACTCCCCCGCCGGCGCCCGGAAGCACATCGCCCTCGTGGGCAAGGGCATCACCTTCGACACGGGCGGCCTCTCCCTCAAGCCGCCGGCCGGCATGGTCGGCATGAAGTTCGACATGGCGGGCGCGGCGACCATCCTCGCCGTGCTGCGCGCCGTCGCGTCGCTGAGGCTCCCGGTGCGGATGACCGCATGGATGTGCATCGCGGACAACATGCCGTCCGGCCGGGCGACCCGCCCCGGCGACGTGCTGCGGATGCTCGACGGGCAGACCGTCGAGGTGCTCAACACCGATGCCGAGGGGCGGCTCGTCCTCGCCGACGGACTCGTCGCCGCGAGCCGCGAGCACCCCGACGTCATCATCGACGTCGCGACGCTCACCGGCGCGATCATCGTCTCCCTCGGCATGCGCCACACCGGGGTCATGGGCGAGGACGATGCGGTGGCGCGCTATCTCACCGCCGCTGAGAGCGCAGACGAGCCCGCATGGCCGCTGCCGCTCCCCGAGTACATGGAGGAGTCGCTCGACTCCCCCATCGCCGACATGGTCAACGCGAACATGGGCGACCGCTCCGGCGGGTCGCTGTTCGCCGGGCTGTTCCTGCAGCGATTCATCGGCCGCGTCTCCGATGAGGACGGCGCCCCGCGGATCCCGTGGGTGCACCTCGACATCGCGGGATCCAGCGAGCACAAGGGCTCGCCCTACGGTTTCACCGAGAAGGGCCCCACCGGGGCCACCGTCCGATCGCTGATCGCGTTCGCCGAGTCATCCGTCGAGGAGGCCTGATGACCACCCATGAGTTCGATGTCGTCATCCTGGGAGGTGGCAGCGGCGGATACGCCGCCGCTCTCCGAGCCAGTGAGCTGGGCAAGAAGGTCGCCCTGATCGAGAAGGACAAGGTCGGCGGCACCTGCCTGCACCGCGGCTGCATCCCGACCAAGGCGCTGCTGCACGCCGCCGAGGTCGCCGATCACATCCGCGACTCCTCCTCCGTCGGCGTCACCGCCTCACTGGAGGGGATCGACGCGGCGGGTGTGAAGAGCTACCGCGAAGGCATCGTCGCGAAGAAGTTCAAGGGGCTCGAGGGTCTCATCAAGGCGCGCGGGATCACCGTCGTGGCCGGGGAGGGGCGTCTCGACCCGGACCGCTCGGTGCGCGTCGGCGATGACCGCTACGTGGGCGCCGACGTCGTCCTGGCGACCGGCTCCTACAGCCGCTCGCTCCCGGGGCTGGAGATCGGCGGACGCATCCTCGCCAGCGAGCAGGCGCTCGCACTCGAAGAGGTCCCGGAGAAGGTCCTCATCCTCGGCGGAGGCGTCATCGGCGTGGAGTTCGCGAGCGTGTGGCGTTCGTTCGGTGCCGAGGTCACCATCATCGAAGCCCTCCCGCATCTCGCTCCGAACGAGGACATCGCGCTCAGCAAGGGTCTGGAGCGTGCCTTCCGCCGCCGGGGCATCGCGTACAACCTCGGCGTGCGCTTCCAGTCCGCCGAGCAGACCGAGAGCTCGGTCACCGTCACCCTCGAGGACGGCAAGACCTTCGATGCCGACTACCTCCTCGTGGCCGTCGGACGCGGCCCCGCCACCGCGGGACTCGGGTTCGAGGAGGCAGGCGTGACGGTCGATCGCGGCTTCGTGATCGTCGACGAGCAGCTGCGCACCGGCGTTCCCGGCCTCTGGGCCGTCGGCGACATCGTCCCGGGCCTGCAGCTCGCGCACCGCGGCTTCCTCCAGGGCATCGCCGCGGCCGAGCGCATCGCGGGTCTCTCCCCGGCTCCCGTCCCCGAATCGCAGATCCCGCGCGTCACCTACTGCAGCCCCGAGGTCGCCTCCGTCGGCGTCACCGAGGAGGCCGCGATCGCCGAGCACGGCGCCGACCAGGTGGTCTCGTACGAGTACAACCTCGCCGGCAACGGCAAGAGCGAGATCATCGGCACCGGAGGACTCGTGAAGGTCGTCCGGCAGAAGGACGGGCCCGTCCTCGGCGTCCACCTCCTCGGTGACCGGGTCGGCGAGCTCATCACCGAGGGGCAGCTCGCGGTCGCCTGGGAGGCGCACCCCGAGGACATCGCCCCGCTCATCCACGCGCACCCGACGCAGAGCGAAGCACTCGGCGAGGCCTTCCTCGCTCTCGCGGGCAAGCCGCTGCACGCTTTGTGAAAGCTTTTTCGCGCATCGTGGAAATGCTTTCTGACGGTGCGCGTTTCAGGCCCCTAAACTAGAAGAATCACGAACTTTCCTAAGGAGACTCCGACATGAGCACACCCGTGGTCCTCCCCGCTCTCGGTGAGAGCGTCACAGAGGGTACGGTAACCCGCTGGCTCAAGCAGGTCGGCGAGACCGTCCAGGCAGATGAGGGCCTGCTCGAGATCTCGACCGACAAGGTCGACACCGAGATCCCCGCGCCGGTCAGCGGCGTGCTCGAGGAGATCCTCGTGGCCGAGGACGAGACCGTCGAGGTCGGCGCCCTGCTCGGCCGCATCGGCGACGGCTCCGGTGCCGGTGCCCCTGCCGAGGCCGCACCGGCCGCCGAGCCCGCTCCCGCCGCGGAGGCGCCTGCTCCGGCTCCGGCCGAGGCCCCCGTTGCCGAGGCCCCCGCTCCTGCTGCCGCCCCGGGCGGCGACAGCACCGACGTCGTGCTCCCCGAGCTCGGCGAGAGCGTGACCGAGGGAACCGTGACGCGCTGGCTCAAGCAGGTCGGGGACAACGTCGAGGTCGACGAGGCGCTCCTCGAGATCTCGACCGACAAGGTCGACACCGAGATCCCCTCGCCGGTCGCCGGCGTGCTGCAGGAGATCGTCGCCGCCGAGGACGAGACCATCGCCGTCGGCGCCGTGCTCGCCCGTGTCGGCTCGGGCGCGGCCGCAGCCGCTCCGTCTGCACCTGCCGCAGCTCCGGCCCCGGCTGCGCCCGCCGCACCCACGGCTCCGGCGGCCCCTGCTCCCGCAGCTCCGGCCGCGACTCCGGCTCCGGCTGCTCCTGCTCCCGCAGCTCCGACCCCGGCTCCCGCCGCAGCCCCGGCGGCCGCTGCCGCACCGGCGTCCGACAGCCTCTACGTCACCCCGCTGGTCCGGCGCCTCGCCTCTCAGCAGGGCGTCGATCTCGCCTCAGTCCAGGGATCGGGCGTCGGCGGTCGCATCCGCAAGGAGGACGTCCTGAAGGCCGCGGAGTCGAAGGGCCAGGCCCCCGCGGCCGCCGCGGCTCCGGCGGCTCCCGCACCGCTCGAGGTGTCGCCGCTGCGCGGTACCACGCAGCCGATGTCGCGCCTGCGCAAGGTGCTCGCCGAGCGGGCCGTCGCATCGATGCAGCAGACGGCTCAGCTGACCACGGTGGTCGAGGTCGACGTCACGGCTCTGGCGAACTACCGTGACCAGGTCAAGGCCGAGTTCCAGCAGAAGACCGGCGACAAGCTGTCGTTCCTGCCGTTCTTCGCCCTGGCAGCCGCTGAGGCTCTCCAGGCCTTCCCGATCGTCAACGCGACGGTCGACGGAGACCAGATCGTCTACCCGGCGACGGAGAACCTCTCGATCGCGGTCGACACCGAGCGCGGACTGCTGACTCCGGTGCTGCGTGACGCGGCGGGCAAGAACATCGCCCAGATCGCGCACGAGATCGCCGATCTCGCCGCACGCACCCGCGACAACAAGCTGAAGCCCGACGAGCTCGCCGGCGGCACGTTCACGCTGACCAACACGGGTTCGCGTGGCGCGCTGTTCGACACCCCCGTGGTGTTCCTGCCGCAGTCGGCGATCCTCGGAACCGGCACGGTCGTCAAGCGTCCCGGCCTCGTGAAGGTCGACGGCGTCGACGCGATCGCGATCCGCTCGTACGTGTACCTCGCCCTCTCGTACGATCACCGCATCGTCGACGGCGCGGACGCCGCACGCTTCCTCGGTGCCGTCAAGGCCCGCCTCGAGTCCGCGCAGTTCGCCGCGCAGCTCGGAGCCTGACGCGCACCTCACGAACCTGGCTGGTCCGCGACGTCATACACGTCGCGGACCAGCCATTCGTCTTTCCGGCGGGCGAGCACGAGCAGTTGTTGCGCCCCTCCTCGCAGACCGCGCTTGATCACCGCGACATCTCCGTAGGACTCGACGAGCACCAGCGGTTCGGCATCCCCGGCGTCGCTCAACGCGGCTCGCACCTTCTCGTCCGCGTCAGGAGCGATCCCCGACGAGCAGGCCTGATCGTTCTCGCGGCGGCACGAGTCGATGCGCTCGATCAGCGTCTTCGCCGCGGCCACCGGATCGTCCACCGGTCCCCCTCCCCCGGCGCCCGTCGTGATGTCCTCGGTGTCTTCACGGACATTCGGCGCGACAGAGGCTGAAGGCCTCGGGGACGACGCGGCGGAGGCCGGGTCCGCGACCGCCGGAGACGCTCCATCGTCCGCCGGCCACAGTACGCCGCCGAGGAGCACCACGGCAGCTGCCGCCCCGCCGACCATCAGCAGCCGGCGCCGATGCGCGCCTTCCGGCCCCGGATGCTCCGGTCCCCTCCGGGTGTCGCCGGGGGTCCTCCGGGTGCGCCGCGGACGGTCTCCATTCGAGGCCGTCCGCCCGCGGAGGCCTGCGCTCGCCCCCGCCGTGGGCGCGGTCGCCGCTGTCGCCGTCCTCCCACGAAGGCTCGCTCTCCCCGCGATCGCCCTCCTCTCCGACATCGCCGGCCTTCTCCTGGAGGTCGCCATGCCCAGGATCGCCGACGCTCGAGCGCGTAGCGCGTCCGCCGCCCGTGCTGGCCGTCCTCCTCGATCGCCGGCGCCGTCGCGCCGCCGGGCGTCCGAGACCGCCCGCGATGCGGGACGCCTCGTCGAGACCGTCTCGACAGCCTCGGCGTGTGCCGGGTCACGGCGCAGAGGCCGGGGCGCCGCCAGCTCCAGCAGCGCAGCCTCCCAGCGCTCCAGGTGACGCCGCGCCGCGCGTGTGTCCTCCAGTCCGCGCACGATCTCAGAGAGGACGCGCCGGAGAGCCCGGTCCGGGGTTCCTTCGTCGAGGAGCGTCAGGAGCTCCGACGCCCCCGCGGCCGGCACCGCGCCTTCCCCGAAGGCGAAGACCGGCATGCCGGCATGGGTCAGCCACCACGCCCCGGGGCCCTCCTCCGCCCCGAGCTCCGCAAGCCCGCGGAGCAGGCTCCCCGCGAGGGTGACCGCCTCTCCGGCGGTCAGCGGCTCCTCCGCGGCCGCCCTCCTGCCCAGGTATGCGGTCACGCGCTCCTCGCACCACAGCAGCAGCACATCGAGACCGTCCGGCCTGCGCACCAGATCGAGCGGAGCCACGACGTGATCCGCCCCAGCGAAACGCCAGACGGCACCGCCCCGAAGCTCTGCCGCGTCCACGCTCACCCGCACCTCGTCTCCGTCCGCGACCAGGGAACCGCGGCAGGGGCCCGCACCGGAGTCGAGCATGCGGATCCGACGATGGGCTCCGGGGACGAGGGTCGAGTCGCTCATCTCCCCATACGACCTCATCGGGCCGATACCGATGGCACCGGATACCGTGATCTGTGGAGAGCAACTCAGTTCTTCGAGGTCGGGGCGGAGAGTGATCTCCGTACGCCGGCCACAGGAGGAATCGGTAGGCTGGACTCCATGGCAAAGAGTGCATCCGAACCCGAGAAGAGACCGGGGTTCTTCTCCCAGTTGAAGACCCTGTTCCGGTTCACGCGCGAGATCTTCCCCTGGCTGCCCTGGGCCCAGCTCGCCGCGATCGTCGCCGGCATCCTCGTCGGCCTCCTCATCGGCACTCTGACCTCCCCGGGCTCGATCCTCTCGATGGTGCTGTGGGGCATCACCGGTCTCATGCTCGGCCTGCTCGGTGCGATGATCCTCATGACGAGGCTCTCCACGTCTGCGATGTACCGCAAGATCGACGGCATGCCCGGTGCGACGGGGCACGTGATCAGCTCCAGTCTCGGCCGCAGGTGGCAGGCGTCCGACACCCCCGTCGGCATCAACCCCAAGACGCAGGAAGCCGTGTACCGGGCTGTCGGCCGCGGCGGCGTTGTCGTCATCGGAGAGGGTGCCCGCGGCCGTCTCACGCGCCTCGTGAACGAAGAGCGCACCAAGGTGCAGCGTGTGGCCAACGGCGTGCCGGTGACCGTGCTCTACGTCGGTCACGGTGATGACGACGTGCAGATCAAGGATCTCGCGAAGACCATCAAGAAGCTCCCGAAGGCCATCGACAAGGCCACGATGGCCGCGGTGATCCGTCGCATCGACTCCGTCTCGCAGTCGCTCTCCTCGCTGCCGATCCCGAAGGGCATCGACCCGACGAAGGTGCGCGCACCCCGTCCGCGCTGACCTCCCGGATGAAGAAGGGGCTCCCCCGCCATGGTGGGGAGCCCCTTCTCGGTTTCACTCTCCGAGTGGCTGCTTCGGCAGGCGACGCACCTTCGCCCTCCGGCGCGGGCGCTCCGGGATCATCGAGCGCATCTCGTCCAGCTTGCCGAAGCAGAGCAGACGGTCGCCGGCCTCGAGGACGACGTGCTTGCGGGGGTTGGGGATCACGCTGACGCCCCGGTGCAGGGTCAGCACGGTGATGTCGCGGTCCCACAGACCGAGATCACCGAGCTTCTTGCCGACCTGCTCGGCGCCGGCGTGCATCACCAGCTCCGCGACGCCGTACCCCGTGGAGACGCTGAGCCGCTGCCGGACGTCGATCTCGGGGAACGCCACCTGTCCGGCGATGTAGTCGATGATCGCCCCCGCGACGTCGAGTCCGGTCGCCGCCTCGATCCCCTGCAGCCCGGGCGAGGAGTTCACCTCCATGACGAGCGGACCGTCCTCGCCTTCCAGCATGTCCACGCCGGCCACCCGCAGGCCCATGATCTGGGCGGCGCGCACGGCCGTCTGCTCATAGACCGGGTCGAGGTTCACCGGCTCCACGGTCCCGCCGCGGTGCACGTTCGAGCGGAACTCGTCGCCGTTCGCCACACGACGCATCGCCGCGACCACCCGGTCGCCGACGACGAGCGCGCGGATGTCGCGCCCGCGGCTCTCGGCGATGAACTTCTGGATCAGGACGTTCTGCTTCGTCGAGTGCAGGGTCTCGATGATCGCCTCGGCGACCTTCACCTGCGGGGCGAGGATGACACCGATCCCCTGCGTCCCCTCGAGGAGCTTGATGACCACCGGCGCGCCGCCCACGCGCTCGATGGCCGGTCGCACATCGGCCCGGTAGCGCACGAAGGCGGTCGGCGGCATCGCGATCTGATGCCGGGACAGGATCTGGTTGGCGCGCAGCTTGTCGCGCGCGCTGGTGATGCCGTTCGCCGTGTTGGGCGTGTACACGTCCATCTGCTCGAACTGGCGGACCACCGCGGTGCCGAAGTACGTGATGGAATTGCCGATGCGCGGCAGGATCGCGTCGTAGTCGCTCAGCGGCTTGCCACGGTAGACGAGATCCGGTTCGTCCGATGTCAGATCGATGCCGAATCTCAGGGTGTTCAGCACCTTGACGTTGTGCCCGCGCTGCTGTGCGGCGGCGCGGAGGCGCTGAGTCGAATACGCCTGAGGGGCGCGCGAGAGGACGGCGATCTTCACGGGGGGTCGTTTCCTGCCAGGATGTAGGAATGGGTCGGACACCTCATTCAAACACGCTCACAGGCTGGCGTGAATGGGCTGGGCTCCCCGACCTCGGCGTCGAGTGGATCAAGGCCAAGATCGACACCGGCGCGCGCACCTCCTCGCTGCACGCGTTCGACATCGAGGAGTTCGAGCGCGACGGAGCGGACTGGGTGCGCTTCCGCGTCCGCCCCTGGCAGGAGAGCACGGCCGACACCGTGGTCGCCGAGTACCCGGTGCACGATCGACGCGCCGTGCGCAGCTCCTCCGGGCATGCCGCGACGCGGATCGTCGTGAAGCTGCGGATCCGACTCGTGGAGCGCGTCATCACGGTCGAGGTCACCCTCAGCAACCGCGATGAGATGGGCTTCCGCATGCTGATCGGCCGGGAGGCGCTGCGGCGCGGATTCGTCGTCGACCCGGCGAGGTCGTTCCTGGGCGGACGGGCTCCGAAGGAGACCCGGCGCCGCAATCGCGGACGGGACTGACCCGGTCAGACGCGGAGGAGCACCAATCCGGCGGCCTTGTCGTGCATGCCCCGCTGATCGGCGTCCCAGATCACCGCGGGGATCACGAACACGAGGAGCAGTGTCCGCACGATCGGACGCCACAGGCCGCTCCATCCGCCGCCGAGCCGCATCACCCGCATCCCCAGGATGCGGTGCCCGGGCGAACCTCCTGCGGTCGGGATGAAGAGGATGTTCAGGACCGCGAAGACCATCATGGGCGCGAACAGCCGCCATCCCGACTCCTGCGTCGACGCCCACGGGTCGTACTGGAGGAACCCGACGGCGATGATCGTTGCGGCGGCGTAGTCGATCGCCAGCGCCCCGATGCGGCGGCCCACCCTGGCGATGCTGCCGGGGCCGGTGGCGGGGAGGCCGAGACGCTCACCGGGGTACGAGTTCACAGCATCCGTCACCCCTCCAGCCTACCGAGCGTCTGTAACATGCCCGAAACACGGCGGACACGGCCGGGAAACGGCCTCCCCTTACGCTGGACATGCAGGTGAAGACCGCAAATCCCATTCTCAGGAGTCGTACATGTTCACAGAACCGTCCGAAGTGCTGCGCTACATCGAGGAGAACGACGTCAAGTTCCTCGACATCCGCTTCACCGACCTTCCGGGTGTCCAGCAGCACTTCAACATCCCCGCGTCGACGGTCGACGAGGACTTCTTCCGTGACGGTCAACTGTTCGACGGCTCCTCGATCCGCGGCTTCGCGAGCATCCACGAGTCGGACATGCAGCTGATCCCGGATGTGACGACCGCGTACGTCGATCCCTTCCGCGAGGCCAGCACGCTGGTGATGCTGTTCGACATCTACAACCCGCGCACCGGCGAGATCTACTCGAAGGACCCGCGTCAGGTCGCCAAGAAGGCCGAGAAGTACCTGACGTCGACGGGCATCGCCGACACCGCGTTCTTCGCCCCCGAGGCCGAGTTCTACATCTTCGACGACGTGCGCTACTCGGTCACCTCGGGTGAGAGCTTCTACAAGGTCGACTCCGAGGAGGCGGCCTGGAACTCCGGCCGAGAGGAGGAGGGCGGGAACCTCGCCAACAAGACCCCCTTCAAGGGCGGCTACTTCCCGGTCGCGCCGGTGGACAAGACCGCGGACCTGCGTGACGACATGACGCTCAAGCTCATCGAGTCGGGCTTCGTGCTGGAACGCTCACACCACGAGGTGGGGACCGCAGGTCAGCAGGAGATCAACTACCGCTTCGACACGATGGTCAGCGCGGCGGACGACATCCTGAAGTTCAAGTACATCATCAAGAACACCGCCGATCTGTGGGGCAAGACCGTCACGTTCATGCCGAAGCCGCTCTACGGCGACAACGGCTCGGGCATGCACACCCACCAGTCGCTGTGGCTCGAGGGCAAGCCGCTGTTCTACGACGAGGCCGGCTACGGCCAGCTCAGCGACATCGCGCGCTGGTACATCGGCGGGCTGCTCAAGCACGCGCATGCCGTGCTCGCCTTCACCAACCCGTCGCTGAACAGCTACCACCGCCTCGTCAAGCACTTCGAGGCGCCGGTCAACCTGGCCTACTCCGCGGGGAACCGCTCCGCCGCGATCCGTATCCCGCTGACCGGATCGAACCCGAAGGCCAAGCGCATCGAGTTCCGCGTGCCGGATGCCTCGGGCAACCCGTACCTCGCCTTCGCGGCGCAGCTGATGGCCGGCCTCGACGGCATCAAGAACCGCATCGAGCCGATGGAGCCGATCGACAAGGACCTCTACGAACTCCCGCCGGAGGAGGCGGCGAACATCCCGCAGGTGCCGAACTCCCTGCTGGACTCGCTCGAGGCGCTCCGCAACGACCACGACTTCCTCCTCGAGGGCGGCGTGTTCACCAAGGAGCTCATCGAGACCTGGATCGACTACAAGTACAACAACGAGATCCTGCCGATGGCGCAGCGCCCCCACCCCTACGAGTACGAGCTGTACTTCGGGGTCTGAGCGACACCGCGGAGATCGTGCAGAGAAACCCGCCCCGGCATCTCGCCGGGGCGGGTTTCTCTGCACGATCAGGAGGATGACACGGGCACCCCGCCTCCGGGCGCTCGCGCATCTCCGCGCCTGATCGCCAGGACGAGCACGACGACCCAGGAGACCACGGCGACGCCCGTCGACGCGTAGCAGAGCCCTCTCTCGAGCGATGAGGCCATCGGCACGCCCAGCGCTTGCTGCAGGAGCGACGGAAGCGATCCGCCATCGCCGCGCCCCGGCATCGTGAGGGTGAGCGCGATCCACGCACACCAGTGCAGGAGCAGCGGCCAGACCACCGGGGCCGGCGTCGTCGTATGGCCACGACGACGCAGCAGGAATCGCGGCAGCGCACCGAGCAGGCCTGCCGCGGGGATGAGCAGCGGAGAGACGACGACGAGGAAGATCGTCGTCCAGCCGCCGCCCGTTCCGAGGAATCCGTGTGCGGCGAAGAACAGCGGCAGGATCCAGCTCATCCACGGCCACAGCCGCCAGACGACGCCCTCGATACCGTGCGGCTGAGGTGCGCGCCGCAACGCGCCGGTCGGATCGCCCATGAGTTCCCCCTCGGCACCCAGCCTACCGGCCGAGCGCGTCGTTCTCCCGCCGTCCGGCCCCTTGTGCCGGGTGTCCGGAGGAGAGGTGACGCGGACGACCGGGGGCACAGTCGCCGCGCCAGATCCAGTATCACGACCGACGTCGGCGCTCCGGCCGCTGCCGCGCGCATCGCGGACACAAGGACCACCTGTCCAGACACCCGGTGCGCACCCTCTAGGCTCCGAGCATGCAGATCGAATACGTCGCATCCATGATGAGCGCCCTCTGGGTGACGGTCGCGATCCTCGCGGGCGGCTACGCGCGCACACGGAACAGATCGGCGTGGGCCTGGTTCCTGCTCGTGCTCGTCTTCGGCCCCATCGCGGCCTTCCTGCTCGTCGTCTGGCCCCCCGCGCGCGACCCGAGCGCGTCGGCGTGAGCTAGCGCGTCGACGACCGCGTCCAGCCGGTGCCGTCCCGTGTGTAGACGAGGCGCTGATGGCGGCGGTCCTCCGCCCCCTGCCAGAACTCGATCCTCTCGGGCACGAGACGCCACAGCACCCAGTCCGCCGGATCGATGCCGTCGCGCGCCGCCGGGGAGCGAGCGGCGAGGTCGGCGGCGCACTCCTCCGCCGTCGCCTCCGCGACCGCACCCCGCACGCGCACAGCGCGGACCTGCGGCTGCCACCACAGGTTCAGGGCGGCCGCCGGGTTCGTGGCGAGCTGCGTGCCCTTCACCGATGACCTGACGCTCGCGAACGCCCATCCGCGCTCGTCGGCGTCCTTGAGGATCAGGGTCCGCGCATCCGGAACCCCGTCGGCATCGACGGTCGCGAGGGTCATCGCGTGGGGCTCCGGCACCCCGGCCGCGCACGCTTCCTCGAACCACACCCGGAACAGGGCGAGAGGATCGCCCGGAGCCGCGGCGACGTCGAAGACCGGCGTCGTGCCCGTCAGAGACGGCTGCGCCCGGAGGATTCCGTTCATCGTGCCCATCGTCCGATCCCTCTCATCCGTAGAACAGCTTCTCGAACGTCTTCCGTGCCCGTCGGGTCGTCCTCAGGAACTGCTCCTCGAGTGCCGCCGCCGAGCGGTCGGGGAAACCGAGGATCCGTGCGACGGCATCGAGCCGCTGCCGGTCCGCCGGGAGCACATCGGTAGTCTGGCCGCTCATCAGGGTGATCGCGGAGCGCAACCGGCTCGAGAGCACCCAGGCCTCCCGCAGCCGTTCGGCGGACGTCCCCGACATCAACCCCGCCTCGACGGCCGCCTCCAGCGCCGTCAGCGTCGAGGTCGTGCGCAACGCCTCGATCCGATGCGCGTGCTGCAGCTGCAGCAGCTGGACCATCCACTCGACGTCGCTGAGCGTGCCGGGGCCGAGCTTGAGATGCCGACGCGGATCGACGCCCTGCGGCAGCCGCTCCCCCTCGACCCTCGCCTTGATCCTCTTGATCTCCCGCAGCTCCTGCAGTCCGATCTCCTGCGGATAGCGGATGCCGTCGGCGAGGTCCGTGAAGCGCCCGATGAGCTTGGCGCTCCCGGCGATCCCCCGTGCCCGCAGCAGCGCCTGGGCCTCCCACGACAGCGACCATCGCCGGTAGTACTCCGCATAGGCGTCGAAGGAGCGCACGATCGGGCCGTTGCGCCCCTCGGGCCTGAGATCGGCGTCGAGCTCGAGCGGCAGCCGATGATCCGCGAGCTGCTCCCGGAGACCGGCGACGATCCGCTCCGAGAACTTCTGCGCCCGCTGAGGGTCGATGCCATCGGGGTCGTAGACGAAGAGGACGTCGGCATCCGAGCCGAAGCCCAGTTCCGCGCCGCCGAAGCGGCCCATCGCGATGATCGAGAAGTCGAGGGAGTCGTCCTCCTCGGGGACCACTTCGCGGCGCACCGCCCGGAGCGCGGCCTGCAGCGACGCCTCGGTGATCCCGGTCAGCGCTCCCGCGACCTCGTCGATCGTCAGCACGTCCAGGACGCTCCCCATCGCGGTGCGCAGCAGTTCACGACGCCGCAGCGCCCGCACGGCCTTCGCGGCATCCGCGATCGTCGCGTGCCGCGTCTGGATCGCTCGCGCCTCCTCGTCGAGCGCCTTCGACGAGCGCGGCCGCAGTTGCTCCTCGCTGTCCAGCCACGCCACGGACTCCGGGATCCACTCCATCAGCTCGCCGACGTACCGCGAGGACGACAGCAGCCTCGTCAGCCGCTGCGCTGCTCCGGCGGAGTCGCGCAGCATCCGAAGGAACCACGGCGTATCGCCGAGGCGCTCGCTGATGCGCCGGAACGCGATCAGACCGTAGTCGGGATCGCTGCCGTCGGCGAACCAGCGCACCATGATCGGCATCAGGGAGCGCTGCACGACGGCCTTGCGGCTGAGGCCCGTGGTGAGGGCGCCGATGTGCCGCAGGGCCCCCGCGGGATCTCGGAACCCGATGGCGGCGAGACGATCATGCGCCTGCGCGGTGGTCAGTGCACGCTCCTCCTCGGGAAGCGCGGCGACGGCGCTGAGGAGCGGACGGTAGAAGAGCCGCACGTGGATCTCGCGCACCTCGCGACGGATCGCGTCCCATCGCTGCCAGATGCCGTCGCCGGTCTCGGCGAGGCCGCTCGCGCGGGCGAGCACGCGCAGACCCTCCCCGGTGCGGGGCATCAGGTGCGTGCGTTGCAGGTCGCGGAGCTGCAGGCGGTGCTCGAGCAGCCGCAGCATGCGGTAGTCGCGGGCGAACGCACTCGCATCCGTCCTGCCGATGTAGCCGCCGGTGACCAGGGCGTCGAGCGCGTCGAGGGTCCCGCGCACGCGCAGAGACTCGTCGGAGAGGCCGTGGACGAGCTGCAGGAGCTGCACGGTGAACTCGATGTCGCGGAGGCCGCCTTCTCCGAGCTTCAACTGGTAGGCCGCGTCCTGGGGGTCGATGTGCTCCGTGACCCGCTCGCGCATCCGCTGCACGCTGTCGACGAAGTCCTCGCGCGCGGCGCTCGACCAGATCTTCGGCTGCACGGCCTCGATGTAGGCACGTCCCAGCTCGCCGTCGCCCGCCATGGCGCGCGCCTTCAGGAGCGCCTGGAACTCCCAGCTCTTCGCCCAGCGGTCGTAGTAGGCGAGGTGCGAGGCGAGGGTGCGCACGAGGGCGCCCTGCTTGCCCTCCGGTCGCAGCGCGGCGTCGACCTCCCACAGCGCAGGCTCGACGGCCAGCCCGGAGAGAGCCGCCATCGTGTCCCGCGCGAGCCGCGTCGCGATGTCCACCGCCCGAGCCTCGGAGACCACCTCGTCATCGGCCGTCCCCGCGACGAAGATCACATCGACGTCACTGAGGTAGTTCAGCTCCCGAGCGCCCGACTTGCCCATCCCGATGATCGCCAGGCGCGTGGCCGCGACCTCCTCTGGAGAGAAGGCGATGCTCTGCGCACCGCGTGCGACCTCCAGCGCCCCGTCGAGCGCGGCGGCGGCGGCATCGGCGAGGGCCGCGCACACGCCGTCGATGATCTCGACGGGATCAGGCGACGAGAGATCGGTCAGCGCGATCTCGCACAGCACTCGACGGTAGGCGACCCGCAATGCCGCGATGCGCTCGTCCGCCGCCGCCCCGCGCACCGCAGCCGCCATCCGGGCCCGGAGCACGTCGATCGTGGGGAGCGACAGCGGCTCCGCGGCCAGCACCTCGAGATGCTCGGGGTGCCGCAACAGGAAGTCGCCCAGCCCCGAGGACGCCCCCAGGAGCCGCCATGTGCGCCGTCGCGCGTCCGGGTCGCCCAGGAGAGCCGCCACCGCGTCCGGAGCGCGCCGCGCGATGTGCAGGAGCGACCGCAGAGCGCCGTCTGGGTCGGCCGCGGTCGCACCGGCGAGGACGTCGGCGCGACCGACGCCGGTCAGTCCGCCGAGCTCCGTGAGCGCTTCGGACGCCGCTCCCAGCTCGTCGAAGCCCCATCGGGCGAGCGCCGACAGCGAGATCTCGTCGTGCAGGCGCGCCATGCGATCAGAGCAGCCCGAGGTTGCTCTTCAACTCGAACGGGGTCACCTGGCCGCGATAGGCCTCCCACTCCTTGCGCTTGTTGAGCAGCACGTAGTTGAACACCTGCTCCCCCAGCGTCTCGGCGACGAGCTCGGAGTCCTCCATGAAGCCCAGTGCATGGTCCAGGCTCGTCGGCAGGGCGGAGTATCCCAGGGCGCGTCGTTCCGCGTCGCTCAGCGACCAGACGTCGTCCTCGGCCTCCGCCGGCAGGTCGTACTCCTCCTCGATGCCCTTGAGGCCCGCCGCGAGCATCAGCGCGTAGGCGAGGTAGGGGTTCGCCGCGGAGTCCAGCGCGCGATACTCGACGCGCGAGGACTGCCCCTTGTTCGGCTTGTACATCGGGACGCGGACCAGGGCCGAGCGGTTGTTGTGCCCCCAGGTGACGAAGCTCGGGGCCTCGCCGCCGCTCCAGAGCCGCTTGTACGAGTTCACGAACTGGTTGGTCACCGCCGAGATCTCATTCGCGTGGCGCAGCAGGCCCGCGATGAACTGCCGGCCCGTGCGGGAGAGCTGATACTTCGCGCCCTCCTCGTAGAACGCGTTGACGTCCCCCTCGAACAGGGACATGTGCGTGTGCATGCCGCTGCCGGGGTGATCGCTGAGGGGCTTCGGCATGAAGGTCGCGTACACGCCCTGCTCGATCGCCACCTCCTTGATGACGGTACGGAAGGTCATGATGTTGTCCGCGGTCGTCAGCGCATCGGCGTAGCGCAGATCGATCTCGTTCTGTCCGGGACCGCCCTCGTGATGGCTGAACTCGACCGAGATGCCGAGGTCCTCCAGCATCCGGACCGACCGGCGACGGAAGTCATGAGCCGTGCCGCCCGGGACGTTGTCGAAGTACCCCGCCGAGTCGACCGGAACCGGACCGTCCTCGCCGAGGGCGGAGGACTTCAGCAGATAGAACTCGATCTCCGGGTGCGTGTAGAACGTGAACCCGGCGTCGGCCGCCTTGGCGAGCGTGCGCCGGAGCACGTGCCGCGGGTCGGAGACCGCGGGCTGCCCGTCCGGCGTGGTCAGGTCGCAGAACATCCGCGCCGTCGGATCGATCTCCCCGCGCCACGGCAGGGTCTGGAAGGTGGTCGGGTCGGGCTGCGCCAGCAGATCGGACTCGAAGGTGCGGGTCAGCCCCTCGATCGCCGATCCGTCGAACCCGATCCCCTCCGCGAACGCGCCTTCGACCTCGGCCGGGGCGATCGCCACCGACTTGAGGGTTCCGATGACGTCGGTGAACCACAGGCGCACGAACTTGACGCCCCGCTCCTCGATCGTCCGTAGGACGAAGTCGCGCTGCTTGTCCATCTCAGGCGTCGTCCCCGGCGCCCCACGAGTCGTCGGCGGCGTCCTCGTCCGCCCATGCCCGGGAGCGCTCCTTCAGCGTCTCCGGGGCGTTCTGCGCCTCTTCGGCCGTGTCGAACGGCCCCACGCGGTCGACCGCAGGCGACAGCTTGCCGAACTCGACCTCGTTGGTCGAGAGGTTGAACCAGTACTTGTCTTCGTCGGACATCCGTCGGTCCCTTCGTGAGCCGTTGTCACGATCCTAACGTCGCCCTGCGCCCCCGCTAAAGTGAAAACCATGGCACAAGCGATCGGCGTCGACATCGGCGGCACAGGCATCAAGGCAGGCATCGTCGACCTCACCCACGGGACGCTCGACTCCGACCGCGTCCGCGTGCCCACCCCGACCGGCGCCTCGCCCGCCGACGTGCTCACCACGGTGCGTGAGGTGCTCGACACCCTCGGCGTCGCCGACTCGTCCCTCCCCCTCGGCGTCGCCTTCCCGGCGATCGTCAAGAGGGGCCGCACGCTCTCCGCGGCGAACATCTCGAAGGACTGGATCGGGTTCGAGGCGGAGCGGTTCTTCGAGGACGGCCTCGGCCGCAACATCACCTTCGTCAACGACGCGGACGCCGCCGGTGTCGCCGAGGTGCGCCATGGCGCCGCGCGCGACGCGCAGGGGCTGACGATCCTCACCACGCTGGGCACCGGCATCGGATCCGCGTTCCTCTACGACGGCACCCTGGTCCCCAACACCGAGCTCGGCCACCTCGACCACAACGGAGAGTCGATCGAGCGCTGGACCGCATACTCCGCGATGGAGCGCGAGAGCCTCTCCTGGGAGGAGTGGTCGGCGCGGCTGCAGGTGTTCTACTCGCGCGTCGAGTTCCTGTTCAGCCCCGACCTGTTCGTCGTGGGCGGCGGCGTGTCCAAGCACCCGGAGAACTTCCTCCCGCTGCTCGAGCTGAACACGCCGATCGTCGCGGCCGTGCACCGCAACTCCTCCGGCATCATCGGCGCCGCCTCTCTCGCAGCCGACTGACCCGGCCCAGAGGAGAACCCGCCGGATCGACACCGGCGGGCTCTCTTCTGCGTCCTGAACGGAACACCGGCTCCGGCGCCACCGGTACGGCCGGGCAGAGGTCCGTAGCATTGGCATGTGGACGGCATCGTGTGGTGGGAGATCGAGACGGCTGACCCGGAACGGTTCCAGCGGTTCCACGCCGCCCTGTCCGGCTGGTCCTTCGAACCGGCGTTCGCGGACACGGAATTGGGAGCGGACTACTGGATCGTCCAGGCCGACGGCCGTGGCATCGGGGGGCTCCAGCGGTCCGCGGCGTCGGACGCCCCTCCCTCGGCGGGTCCGCGGCTGTATCTGGCGGTCGAGGACCTCGAGGCCGCGCTCGTTCGCGTGGTCGCGCTGGGCGGGGTCATCGAGCGCCACCGGATCGCACTGGGCGGCGACGACCGATGGTTCGGGACGTTTCGCGACCCGACCGGGGTGTCGTTCGGTCTGTGGACCGCGCACCCGGAACGGTCCTAGCCGCCCTGCGGCTCCCGTGGCGATCCCGGCAAATCCGACAGGCGGCAGTCTCAGCCAGCGGGCTGGGCGCCTTCCGCTGCCGCCCGCGCTTCGTCGTCCTTCAACGGGCGATCCAGGCTGCGCTCCGCCTTCTGCGAGTACCAGACGGTCCATCCGACCAGTGCGATGTTCACGAGCGGTGAAACCGTCGACTGCAAGGGAGCGGCCACCTCCGTCGGGAGCAGAATGATCACGACCGACTGCATGGCCGCGAGGACGAGGAAGCATGCTCCCCACACGAGCGTCAACCGTCGGAACAGCCATCGGAAAGGCGTGCTTGACTCCCAGAGGCTGAGCCACTCGCGGTAGCCGTCCCGCCCGGGCGCGACCAGTCGCTGCGTGATGTTGAACAGCAGCGGCTTACCGAATCGCAACGTCCCGACGGTCACGAGACCCCATAGTCCGACCATCACGACGCCCTTCCACAGCAGTACGTGCGGATCTCCGGTCAGAACGGACAAGAGGATCGACACGAGGAACGACAGGTAGGCCCCGAGCCAGAGACCGACGTCGAGAAGGAGCCCACCGACGAGGCGGAGCAGCCACGGTGGCCGCGGCGCGCGGCGCTCCTTCTCTCTGTGCATGCCTCGACTTCACGTAGACCGACTGCGAGCGGCGGCTCAGTCGGTACCGCCGAGCTGTCGGTGTGAGCGGGCCGGCCTGTACGCCGGGTTCTGTTCCGGGACTCATCGCCCCTTCGACGGTCATCTCTCTCGGCGACACGTTGCCGTGCCGCTCCAGCGGCCTACCCGAGGACTCGGCGAGCAGCGTCGTCATCCTCTGTCTGGCCTTGCTCCGGGCGAGGTTTACCTGGCGGATCATGTCACCATGACCCCCGGTGGTCTCTTACACCACCCTTTCACCCTTACCGGACCGGAGTCCGGCGGTCTGCTCTCTGTGGCACTGTCTCGCGGATTGCTCCGGGTGGGTGTTACCCACCGCCCTGCTCTGCGGAGCCCGGACGTTCCTCGGTGCGGTCACCCGCAACGCGACCGTCCAGCCGACCCGCTCACCCCTTCAGTCTACGGCCCCTTGCCTGCATGCTCCGCGATGCGGAGATCCAGCGGGACCTCGATCTCGAAGCCGGGGAACAGCCGCGACGTCGCCGCCGTCGCCGCCGCACGCACCGCCTCGGCCGCTTCCTCCGCCTGCTCCTGCGGACAGTGCACGATCACCTCGTCGTGCAGGAAGAACGCCAGATGCGCGGCTCGCTCGAACACCGGCCCGGACGCGCGTACGGGCACCTCGGCCGCAGGAAACGACGACAGTCGATGGCGGATCTCGGCGAGCCAGAGGAGCGACCATTCGGCGGCTGTCCCCTGCACGACGAAGTTCCGGGTGAAGCGTCCCCGATCGCGCGCCCTGCTCCGCGCGCGGCGCTCGTCGGCCCCGCCGGCGTCGACATCGCTCGCTCGCGACTGCGCGGCCCGCCATCCCGCATCCGGCAGCGGCGACGACCGCCCGAGCAGTGTGGAGACCACGCCGCCGTCCTCGCCGATCCGCGCGGCGTCGTCGACGAGTGCCATCGCCCGGGGGAACACCTTCCGCAGCCGGGGCACGAGGCGTCCGCTCTCCCCCGTCGTCGAGCCGTACATCGCGCCGAGCACCGCGTACTTCGCCTCTTCGCGGGTCGCGACGGCGCCGGAGCGGACTACGCCCTCGTAGAGGTCTGCACCCTGCGCAGCATCGGCCATCGAGCGGTCCTGCGACATCGCCGCCAGCACCCGCGGTTCCAGCTGCGCGACATCGGCGAGCACGAAGACCCACCCCTCGTCGGCCCGCACCGCCGCGCGGAGCCCCCGTGGGATCTGCAGCGCCCCGCCGCCGGACGACGCCCATCGTCCGGTCACCACACCGCCGGTGAGGTACACCGGCCGGAACCGCCCCTCGCGCACCCATTCCCGCAGCCAGGTCCAGCCGTTCGCGGTGTGCAGCCGCGCGAGCTTCTTGTACGCGAGCAGCGGTTCGATCGCCGGGTGCTCCTCGGAGGCCAGCTCCCACCGGGACGTGGACTCCACCAGGATGCCCGCGCGGTGGAGCGCACGGAGCAGTCTCGGAGGGCTGTCGATGGGCACTTCCGGGTCGCCCAGAAGATCGCCGACCCGCTGCGCGAGCTCCGCCATCCGCACCGGGCGCCCTCCGGCGACGGGTCTCGGACCGAGGGTCTCCTCGAGGATGCGTTCGTGCGCGGCGCGATCCCACGGCAGACCGGCGGCGGTCATCTCCTCGGCCACGAGCGCACCGGTGGACTCCGCGCGGCAGAGCAGGTCGAGCCGTGCGTCGGGCGCCCGGGACAGCGCCTCGAGCTGCGCACCCCACTGCGCGAGGAGGTGGTCGGCTCCGGCGGGCGCGGTCTCCCCGGTCGAGCCGAGCTCGAAGAGAGCCTGCGGCGCGGGGTCGACCGGATCGACGCGGCGCCAGGCGGACGACGCGGTCAGAGGGCGGGGCAGGAGCGCCGTATCGCGGAGGATCGCGTGGCAGAGCAGCAGGTCGTGCGCGCGACGCAGCCGTACGCCTTCGGCGAGGAGAGGCGGATAGATCTCCCGCAGCGAGCGGACGACCCAGCGCGGCGCGCAGAGACGCTCCCAGTACGCGACCCGCCCGGCGACGTCCGGTTCGGACGCCGTCTCCCTCCGGGTCTCCGCCCCGGTCGCGTCGAGGTGCACGAGCGTCCAGCCCGCGCCGGGATCCCGGGCGAGCAGGATCTGCGCGGGCGGCACTCCGGCGGCAGCGTCCGCTTCACCCATACCGAGAACGTTACGCGTCCCCTCCGACACCCGAGCAGAAGCTAGCCTGGAGGGATACCGTCTTCCGGGAGGAGAACAGTGGACATCCTCGGCTCACGCATCGTGGTCGCCGCATTCGACGGCTGGAACGACGCCGGCGAGGCCGCGACAGGAGCCGTCGCGGCCCTGCGCGAGAGCGGTGAGTACGAGGCCGTCCACGCCGTCGACCCCGAGCTCTACTTCGACTACCAGTACACCCGCCCGACCACGCGCCTCGACGCGGAGGGCCGGCGTGAGCTGACCTGGCCCGACGCGACGCTGTGGCGTCCGACACGAAGGTCCGGCGAGACGGAGATCTGGCTCCTCACCGGATCGGAGCCCGCCCGCAGCTGGCAGGCCTTCGCCGGGGAGTTCATCGACGTGGCCCTGCGCGACGACGTCACCGGCTTCGTGACCATCGGGGCGATGCTCTCCGACGTACCGCACACCCGGCCGATCTCGATCTTCGCGTCGAGCCAGAACGACCAGGTCCGCGAGGCGCATGGGCTCGAGCGCTCGAGCTATGAGGGCCCCGTCGGCATCCTCTCGGTGCTCGAGCACTTCGCCGAACGGGGCGGCATCCCGACGGCGAGCCTCTGGGCGAGCGTCCCGCACTACGTGGCGTCCGCCTCCCCCTCACCCAAGGCGACGCTCGCACTGCTCGACCGGTTGGAGGAGCTCACCGCGATGGGCATCGCCCACGAGCACCTGCGCACCGAAGCCGCCGCATGGGAGGCATCCATCGATGCCGCAGCGGCGGAGGACGAGGACATGACCGAATACATCCGGCAGCTCGAGCGCACCAGGGACACATGGGACTCGCCGGAGGCCTCCGGCGACGCGATCGCCCAGGCGTTCGAGCGCTACCTCCGCCGCCGCGGAGACGGGCCGGACCACAAGCCCGGGCGCTGAGCGTCAGGGCGGACCGCGGCGATCAGGCCGCGATCGCGCCGGTCGCGAGCAGTCCGATCAGCACACCGCCGAGCAGGATGCGGTAGACCACGAACGGCATGAAGCTGCGCTTCGAGATCCAGTTCATGAAGAACGCGATCACGGCGAGGCCGACGACGAACGCGACGCCGGTCGCGGCCAGGGTCTCCCCCATCGAGAAGTGCTGGTTCGGCTCGTCCCAGCTCTTGAACACCTGGTAGAAGCCGCTGCCGAAGACCGCGGGGATCGCGAGCAGGAAGGCGTAGCGCGCCGCCGCCGCCCGTTCGTATCCGAGGAACAGGCCCATCGTGATCGTGCCGCCGGAGCGCGAGACCCCGGGGATGAGCGCGAGGGCCTGGGCGATGCCGTAGGCGACGCCGTGCGGGTAGGTGATCTCGTTCAGCTTCCGCCGCTTCGCTCCGACGTAGTCGGCCACGCCGAGCAGGATCCCGAAGAGGATCAGCATGATCGCGACGATCCACAGCGATCGCAGCACGGTCTCGATCTGCTTCTGGAAGAGCAGCCCGAGCACCACGATCGGGATGCTTCCGATGATGATCAGCCATCCCATGCGGGCCTCGGGGTCGTTGCGCGGCAGCTTCCCGACGAGGGCGAGGGCCCAGTGCTTGACGATCTTGACGATGTCGCGCCAGAAGAAGACCACGACGGCGGCCTCGGTGCCGATCTGGGTGATCGCGGTGAACGCGGCTCCCGGATCGGTGCCGGACGGCAGGAACGATCCGACGATGCGCAGATGTGCGCTCGAGGAGATCGGAAGGAACTCGGTGAGGCCCTGGATCAGGCCGAGGAAGAGCGCTTCGAGCAGGTGCATGCGGATCTTTCTTCGCGGAGGCGCAGCCTCAGCAGGTGCGCAGCAGATCGGCCAGCACGCGCTGACCGAAGACAAGTGATTCTACTGGCACACGCTCGTCGACTCCGTGGAACATCCCCGTGAAGTCGAGATCCGCGGGAAGACGGAGCGGGGCGAAGCCGTAGCCCGTGATCCCGATCGAGGCGAGCGCCTTGTTGTCCGTCCCCGCCCCCAGCAGGTACGGGATCACCGGCACGCCCGGATCGTGCCTGCCCAGCGCGGCGACCATCTCGTCCACCAGCGATCCGCGGAACGGCGTCTCCATGCCGATGTCGCGGACGACGATCTCGATGTCGATGTCGTCGCCCACGATCCGCTGCAGCTCGGCCAGGACGTCGTCCTCGGTCCCGGGAAGCGTCCGTACGTCGATCAGCGCCTCGGCGCGCTCCGGGATCACGTTGTGCTTGTACCCCGCCTGGAGCACGGTGGGGTTCGCCGTAGTGCGGAACGTGGAGGCGAGGAAGGCCTCCGCAGGGCCGGCCGCCGCTGCGAGGGTGTCCGGATCGTCGGCGCGGCGCCCGGTGAGAGCCGCGAGGCCGTCCAGGAGCGCCTCCGTGGTCGGAGTGAGTCGAATGGGCCACCGGGTGCGCCCGATCGCGGCGACGGCCTCCGAGAGGCGGGTGAGGGCGTTCTCCGGGTGGAGGCGGCTGCCGTGACCGGCACGGCCACGCGCGACCAGCCTGATCCAGATCAGGGCCTTCTCACCGACCTGCAGGAGGTAGGCGCGACGGTCGTCGACCGAGATCGAGTATCCCCCGACCTCGCTGATCGCCTCCGTCGCGCCGGCGAACCAGTCCGGGCGGTCCTTGACGACGAGGGCCGAGCCCTCAACTCCCCCATTCTCCTCATCGGCGAAGAAGGCGAGGACGAGGTCCCGCTCCGGCTGCTCGCCCGCGCGGAGCATCTCGCCGACCGACGAGAGGATCATCGCGTCCATGTTCTTCATGTCCACCGCGCCGCGCCCCCACAGCATGCCGTCGCGCACCTCGCCGGCGAAGGGATCGACGCTCCAGTCCTCCGCGACGGCCGGCACGACGTCGAGGTGCCCGTGCACGACCAGGGCGGGCCTGCTGCGGTCCCTGCCCGGCACACGGGCCATCACGTTGGTGCGCCTCGGGATCGGCTCGTAGTACTCGGGCGTGAGACCGAGCCCCTCGAGGCGCGCGCCGACGTACTCGGCCGCTTCGCGCTCTCCGCGGGCATTCCCGCCGCCCCAGTTCGAGGTGTCGATCCTGATCAGGTCGCGGGCGATCTCGACGACTTCGGGCAGTGCGGTCTCGGACATGGGACCAGGCTATCGAAGACCGGCGGCGCGCCCGGGCCGCATCCCGGTTAGATGAACTCCCCGGAACGTGCTAATCTCGATCTTCGGTTGGAAACAGCCGAAAACCCACCTTGCGCGGGTGGCGGAATAGGTAGACGCGCTAGCTTGAGGTGCTAGTGCCCGAATAGGGCGTGGGGGTTCAAGTCCCCCCTCGCGCACAGAACGACGAAGGCCTCGGATCGCAAGATCCGGGGCCTTCGTCGTCGGCGGACAGGCTTCTCCGCCTCAGACGACGAACACCTCAGCGAGACACTGCCAGTGCGGAGGCCGAGTTCGTGGCGACACCGCTCTCGTCGAAGAAGTGGATGGGAACCTGCGGGGACGGGAACCCGGTCTGCGACACGATCGAGGCCACCGCCTGCCGGGCCTGCTGCGCCGTGATGCGGCTTTCGTCGATGCCCACGTCGATGTCGCCGGCCTCGATGTCGGGGCCGATGCTGACGATCCCCTCCTCGCCCTGCAGTCGCGTCGCGAGGGAGGCCGCTGCGGCTTTGAGGTCGGCGATCGCGAGGCCGTGCCGTTCGACCGAGACCGTCGCCAAGGGATGCCTGCCCGCGGCCTCGTCGACGGCGGCGAGAACACCGGCGGGAGCGTCGGACGAGGCGAAGACCACGACCCCCTCGTAGTGCGAGCAGAAGCTGACGCCTCGCAGCGCTTCGGCATGGGCGTCGACCAGCCCCTGAAGCTCCTGCGCCGCGGCGGACAGCTCCGCCGAGGGCTCGCCCACCCAGAACGGACGGCCGGAATCGGCGTCGACACGAACACAGGTGGCGTCCGCGGCCGCGGAGGAGGCTGTCGGCGCCGTGGCACGCTGTCCCGCCGTCGGACCACCGGAGGAGCATGCGGAGAGCCCGAGCACCGCGATCATCCCGACCGCCGGCACCAGACCTGCCGACAACACTGACTTCGATCTCATTCTGCGCCTCCCCGCCGGTGCTCGCACCCTATGGCTCGTTCCTGAGAGAACGGCACGAGGTTCTCAGGCCCGCGGAGGCCTGCCGGTCAGCGGAGGGCACTCGCGGCTAGGTTGTGGGCATGACCCTCAGCCTCCGCCCGCTGACCAGCGAGGATGTTCCACGTCCGCGACCGACGCGCATGCGCGCGGGGCGCCGGTCGTGATGAGCCTCCACGTCCTGGGGCTCTGACGCCATGTGGTGGTCGGCGGAGGAATGGGCCGCGCTCACCGCATCCGAGGGCTGCGGCATGTGCGCGGACGCGCATCTCGCGGAGAACCCGCACAGCATCCTCGTGACCTCGACCACGACGTCCCACGTACGGCTCTCCCGCAATCAGGCCCACCCCGGATACTGCCTGGTCGTGCTGCGCTCGCACGTCACCGACATGGCGAACCTCTCCCCCGCGACGCTCGCCGCGTTCTGGGCGGACGTCCAGCGCGCCGGGCGGGCGATCGACGAGGTCTTCGCGCCGCGCAAGGTCGACTATCTCGTCATGGGGCATCGCATGCCGCACCTGCACTGCCACGTCTTCCCACAGCACGCCGGAGACGACCCGCTGCGCAACGTGGACATCTCCGACGGGCCGGCCCTTCTCGCGGATGACGCCCTCGGCGAGAGCGCCAGGGCACTCCGCCGCGCCTGGGACGTGCTCGTGCCCGCCGAGTGAGCCTCGTGCCCGATGCGCGAGAAGGAGCGGGACGGATCGCCGCCGCCCCTTCTCCGACGTGTCTCAGGCGATCTCGCCGGCCGAGACGGTCTCGGCGTAGGCGTGCACCTGCGAGAGGTGATGCGCGCCGTAGAAGTCCGCGGCGGTGAGTCGCGCGGCGTCGGCCTCGGAGGCCTCGTCGTGGGCGAGCACCGCAGCCACGGCGAGGCCGTGCATCCACCCGCCGGAGAGGGCTCCGAGCATCATCAGATAGGGAACGCCGACGGCGTAGGCGTCGCGGGGAGAGCCGGCGAACGCGAGGAGATCGGCGGTCGCACGGCGTGCGCTCTCGACCGCGCGTGCCAGCCGGGTGCCGGTACGGGTCGCGAGGTCGTCCCCCGTGGCCTGCAGCCGGTCGGCGGTCTGCCCGATGAGCCCGAACAGCTCCTCGGCGGTCTCCCCGCCGTTGCGCAGCACCTTGCGGCCGATCAGGTCGTTCGCCTGGATGGCCGTGGTGCCCTCGTAGATGGTCATGATCCGGGCATCTCGGTAGTGCTGCGCCGCGCCGGTCTCCTCGATGAAGCCCATCCCGCCGTGCACCTGGATCCCGTCCCCGGCGATCGGCTGCGCCTCCTCGGTGGCCCACCCCTTGAGGATCGGGACGAAGAACTCCGCGAGGGCGCCGGTCCCGTCGGACTCCGCACGATCGAAGAGATCGCCGACGTAGACGCCGAGCGCTCGCATCGCGAAGATCCTGGTGGACATCGAGAGGAGCAGGCGACGGACGTCGGGATGCTCGGCGATCGGCGCGCCCACCGGACGGTCGAGCACGGCGCCCTGACGCCGCTCGGCGGCGTAGGCGGCTGCCTGCTGATGTGCACGGTCGGCGATACCCGTGGCCTGGAACCCCATGCCGATGCGAGCGGAGTTCATCATCACGAACATCCCGGCGAGACCGCCGTGGAGCTCGCCCACCAGGTACCCCGTGGCGTCCTCGTAGGAGAGTGCGCACGTCGGGCTGCCGTGGATTCCGAGCTTATGCTCGATGGCGACCGTCTCCACGGCGTTCCGCTCCCCCGGCACCCCGTCCGCGTCGACGAGGAACTTCGGCACCACGAAGAGCGAGAGGCCCTTGGCCCCGGCCGGTGCATCGGGAGTGCGGGCGAGGACCAGATGGACGATGTTCTCCGCGATGTCGTGGTCACCCCAGGTGATGAAGATCTTCTGCCCGCGCACACCCCAGCTGCCGTCTTCGCGCGGCGTCGCAACGGTGCGGATCGCGCCGAGGTCTGTGCCCGCATCGGGCTCGGTGAGGTTCATGGTGCCGGTCCACTCCCCCGACACGAGGCGCTTGAGATAGATCTCGCGCAGTTCGTCCGAGGCCGCCGCGTCCAGCGCGTGGATCTGCCCTGCCGTCAGCAGCCAGCAGAGCGCGAAGGCGGCGTTCGAGCAGTTCCAGATCTCGCCGAGCCCGGCCCGGATCGAGCCGGGGAGCCCGTCGCCGCCGGCGGAGACCGGCGCCTCGGCGGAGATCCATCCGGCCTCGACGAAGGCCCGGTACGCATCGGCGAACCCTTCGGGCAGATGAACCTGGCCGTCGACGAGGGCGGCACCCTCGCGGTCGCCCACGACCGACAGGGGTGCGAGCACGGACGCGGCGAACTCGCCGGCGCCCGCGATGATCTCCGAGGCATCCTCCGCCGACATCTCACCGCCCGTGGAGCGAGCCACGACGTCTTCGCCGAAGAGCTCTCCGAACAGGAACGCATAGTCCTCGACCGGGGGAACGTAACCGTCTGCAGCAGCCATGCCGCCTCCTCGTGGGGGAATTGATGAGACTCGGAGTCATGTTAGCTGAGACTGAGTATTGATCCAAGGCCATCCGGTCAGCGGACGACCGCCACGGTGGCGCCCGCCGCGACGAGCAGGCCGACATAGGTCCAGGCGTGCACCTGCGCAGGGATCCTCGGCGGGCACCGACGCAGCAGGAGCACGACCGGGATGGAGCCGATGAGCAGCGCGGCCGCGGACACCACGTCCACCGATCCCACCAGGCCCGCCGACGCCGGCATCTCGCCACGGAACAGCAGCGAGACGATGAGGGCGGGCGCGACGATCGCGAGGGTGAGCGGGTTCGCGAGGCCGGCGGCGACCGGCATCGCGGCGCCCGCACGACGCATCAGCGGAACCGTCATCACGCTGCCGCCGACTCCGAGGAAGGCCGCGACCGCGCCGATGGGGGCGCCGAGCACGTCCGGGACCGCGGATCCCCGTTCCGTATCCGGCCCGGACTCGACGGGCAGGAAGAAGCCGGGCCGCAGCAGGAGGTCGAGGATCGTGACCCCGATGTAGGCCACGAACCCCCAGCGCAGCAGCTCGTCGGGCGCCAGGCGTGCCGCCGCTGCCCCGACCGCGCCCCCGACCCCGAGCAGGACGAACAGCAGAGCGCGCCCGCGCAGCCGGCGGAGCATCCCGCGGGGAAGCGACACGGTGGCGACGATCGCGTTGACGAGCATGACCAGCGCGGAGGTGGCCGTCGCCACCCGGATCGCGTCACCGCCGAGAGCGATGTCGGCGACGGCGATCACGGGAACGGTCACGAAACCGCCACCGAAGCCGAAGAGCACGGTCGTCGCGCCCACGGCCATACCGACGAGGACGAGCAGGAGGAGGAGAAGCACCCTTCCATCCCATCGCGGGCGGGCGTGGCGGACAATCGCTGGAGCGACGTCTTCTTTCGAGAGTGCGCCACCTCTGATCAGGAGAACCGCGAGGGTGGCCCTCCGAAGGCGCGCGAGAAGGCCGCACTGAACCCGGCCGGAGAGGCGTACCCGAGACGTGCGGCGACCTCCGTGACGCTCGCCCCGGGCAGGTACCGCAGGCTGGCGAGGAGCCGCGCCCGGGATCTCCACGTCGCCGGGGACAGCCCTGTGAGCTCGTGGAATCGCCGCTCGAAGCTCCGCGTGCTCATCGGCACCCGCTGCGCCCACGCCGTGTTCGTCACCCCGGCATCGGGCGCTGCGAGATAGGCACGGCAGAGCGAGCGGAAGGGCTCCTCCCGCGGGAGCGAGATGGAGAAGGGCGCCGGAGCGACATACTGCAGCTCGTGCAGGATCAATCGGATCACCGCGCCGTCCCGCCCCGCCGGATCGTAGTCCGCCTCGAAGCTGTTCGCCTCGCGCAGCAGCTCCCGCAGCAGGGAGCCCACCTCGACCACCGTGCACGCTCCCGGCCACCAGGGCACCGCATCCGGCTCGATGTACAGGCTCCAGGTGGTGACGTCCTGCATCAGCACCTCGTGCCCGGTGCGCGGCGGGATCAGCACGGCCCGGTCCGCGGGGACCGTCCACGAACCCTCGTCCGTCACGACCTGCATCACACCGCTCGCCCCGTAGAGCAGCTGAGCCCGACGATGCTCGTGCCGCGCGAGCAGGTGATCGGGCGGATATCCGGTGCCGACCGGGAGCACGTCGACGGGGAGGTGATCCAGCGCGTCGATCGGGACGTTGCGCATGCGCCCAGCCTACGCAGCCGCACGGCACGGACGCTCAGACCGCGCCGACCCCGAACAGCAGGCCGAGCACGTAGGTGATCGCCGCGGCGCCGAAGCCGATGAGCAGCTGGCGCACGGCCCGCCGCAGGGGCGGGCCGCCGGAGAGGATGCCGACCATCGCCCCCGTGCTGAGCAGGGCCGCGCCGACGAGCACGAGGGCCATCACGACGGCCGTCGTGCCGCTGAGCCCGAAGATCCACGGGAGCACCGGGATGATGGCGCCGGAGGCGAACAGCAGGAAGCTGGAGATCGCCGCCGTCCAGTCGTTGCCGACGATCTCGTGATCCCCGCCGAGCGTGCCGATCGGGCCGGTCGCTGCACGACGGGATCCCGCCTGCGCGGCGGCGACCACGCGCCGGGCCCGTGCGAGCGCCTCTTCCTCTCCCACGCCTCGGGCCCGGTAGACCAGGGCGAGCTCGTTCTCGTCGATGTCGAGGTCGGCGGCGGTGGCGTCCGCGTCGTCGTTCGCCTGGGTCGCCGCCAGCAGCTCCCGCTGGGAGCGGACGGACACGAACTCCCCGGCGCCCATCGACAGGGCTCCCGCGAGGAGACCCGCGACGCCGCTGAAGAGGACGAAGCTCGAGCTCACCCCCGTGGCACCGATGCCGAGCACCAGGGCGAGGTTCGAGACCAGACCGTCGTTCGCCCCGAAGACCGCCGCGCGGAAGGATCCGGACAGCCGACGCCGCCCGCGGGCGGCGAGACCGCGCACCACCTCGTAGTGCACCTTCTCGTCGGCTCTCATCGCCGGCGTCGCGTACTGCTCCTCGTCGTAGGGGGAACGGGCCTCGGCGGACTGCGCCAGCGCGAGCACGAAGATCGACCCGAAGCGACCGGCCATCCACCCCAGCATGCGGGATCGCATCCCGGCGCGCGGGAGACGGGGCGGCTCCTCCCCGAGGAGATCCAGCCAGTGCTGCTCGTGGCGGCGCTCGGCATCGGCGAGGGAGAGCAGGATCTCGCGTTCCTCACCGCTGCGGCGATCGGCCAGCCGCTGGTACACCGCACCCTCGGCGCGCTCCTCGACCAGATAGCGGGCCCAGCGTCTCCGATCGGCGTCGGTGGGCGGGGCGACGGGCGCGGACATGAGGACCTCCGGGTCGATGGCGAACACTCAACGCTATCGACGGGAAGCGCATGGACCCGCAGGAATCCGCGGATTCAGAGCATTTCGGAGCGCCGAACGGCGCGGGCGGGAATCAGGACCGGACGCGCTTCCGGAGCACCTCGATCCGCGCCTGCAGCTGGGAGACCGACGCCTGTGCGACGGCCGGGCCGCCGCACACCCGACGCAGCTCGGCGTGCACAGCGCCATGCGGTTCGCCGCTCTGACGCGCATACAGCCCGACCAGGCTGTTGAGCAGCTGCCGCTGTTCCCGCAGCGTGCGGTGCAGCGGCTCGGGGAGGGTCGTGGTCGTCCCCGGCCCGGCGGAGGCCTCCCTCGCCTCACGGAGGCGCGACTGCCTGGCCTGCCGCTGCATCAGCAGCTCGTGCACGTGCTCGGGCTCCAGGAGCCCGGGGAGCCCGATGAACTCCTCCTCTTCGGGGGTGCCGGGCTCGGCGAGCTGCCCGAAGTCCTTCCCCTCGAAGACCACCCGGTCGAAGTGGGCGATCGAGGAGATCGCCTGATAGCTGAACTCCTGGGTGAGCGCGTCCGAGGCGTCGTCCTCGCGGTTCGCGCTCTCCAGCAGCGAGTCCTCGAGTCCGTCGTCGTCCTTGTCCCGGCGGTCGAGTGCGTGATCGCGCTGCCGTTCCATCTCGTTGGCGAGGGTCATCAGCACGGGGACGTTGGGCAGGAACACGCTCGCCGCCTCGCCGCGGCGCCGCGCCCGCACGAAGCGCCCGATCGCCTGCGCGAAGAACAGCGGGGTCGACGAGGACGTGGCGTAGACCCCCACCGCGAGCCGCGGCACGTCGACGCCCTCCGACACCATGCGCACCGCGACCATCCAGCGCGAGGTGTTCGCACTGAACTGCTCGATGCGGCTCGACGCTTCGCTCTCGTCCGAGAGCACGACGGTCGGACGCTCACCGGTGAGCTCGCGCAGCAGCACGGCGTATGCGCGCGCTGCCGTCTGGTCGGTGGCGATGACCAGCCCTCCGGCGTCGGGGACGTGATGACGGATCTCCGTGAGGCGCCGATCGGCGGCCGACAGCACGGCCGGCATCCAGGCGCCCTCCGGGTCGAGCGCGGTGCGCCAGGCCTGGGAGGTGATGTCCTTGGTGTTGTCCTGCCCGAGATGGGCCTCGAGCTCGTCGCCGGCGCTGGTGCGCCAGGTCATCTTCCCCGAGTACATATGGAACAGCACGGGACGCACGACGCCATCGGCGAGCGCTCGTCCGTAGCCGTAGCGGTAGTCGGTGCTCGACACCCGCGCACCCGACTCGTCGGGGTGGTACTCGACGAACGGGATCGGCGCCGTGTCGCTGCGGAACGGCGTGCCCGACAGCAGCAGCCGGCGCCGGGCGGGTCCGTAGGCGTCGCGGATCGCGTCCCCCCAGCTCAGCGCGTCGCCGCCGTGGTGCACCTCGTCGAGGATCACGAGCGTCTTCGCGCCCTCCGTGAGGTGGCGGTGCACCGACGACTTGGCGGCGACCTGCGCATAGGTGACGACGACGCCGTGGTACTGTCGGGCCGGGGCCCAGTCGCTGTTGCGGAATCGCGGATCGAGGCGGATGTGCACCCGCGCCGCGGCATCCGCCCACTGCGTCTTGAGATGCTCCGTCGGGGCGACCACGATGACGCGGTCGATCTCCCCGATCCGCAGCAGCTCGACCGCGAGCGTGAGCGCGAAGGTCGTCTTTCCGGCGCCCGGGGTCGCGGCGACCAGGAAGTCGCGTCTGTCGGCGCGGAAGTACTCGTCGAGGGCCTCCCGCTGCCAGGCGCGGAGCTTGTCCGCCGTTCCCCACGGGGCGCGCTGGGGGAAGGACGGTGAGAGCATCGCCTCCACGATAGTCGAGCCCGCCGACATCCCCCGCGCAGCGAGTAGGCTCGCATGCGGCACGTCCGCCGTCCGCCGGCGTCGCCGCGAAGGAGAGCCCGATGACCGATCAGGAGTCGACCCGCACGCCGTTCGTCCACAACGACGGACCGCACCCCTGGCACCGCTTCGTCGCGGTCGGCGACTCGTTCACCGAGGGCATCGGCGACCCCGATCCCGCGTCCGCGGGAGGGCACCGCGGCTGGGCCGACAGGGTGGCCGAGGTGCTCGCGGCGCAGAGCGAGGACTTCGCCTACGCCAACCTCGCGGTGCGGGGCAAGCTCATCGCCCAGATCATCGCGGATCAGATCGAGCCGGCCGTCGCGCTCAACCCCGACCTCGTCTCGATCTGCGCGGGCGGCAACGACGTCATCCGCCCCGGCACCGATCCCGACGACATCGCCAACCAGCTCGAGGACGCGGTCGCGCGACTGTCGTCCACGGGTGCCGCCGTCGTGCTGTTCACGGGCATCGACACGGGCTTCACGCCCGTCTTCCGCCCCTTCCGCGGCAAGGTCGCGATCTACAACGAGAACGTGCGCGCGATCGCCGAGCGCCATGACTGCATCGTCGCCGACCAGTGGGCGCTCAAGGTCGTGCAGGACCCGCGCTTCTTCGACGACGACCGCCTGCACTACAACGCCCTCGGTCACCACGAGGTCGCCCGGATGGTGCTCCGGGCGCTGAACGTGCCGAACGACCTCCAGGCCATGCAGCCCGATCCGGTGCCGATCCGCTCCTGGCGGGAGGCCGCCGCCGAGGACATCGGCTGGGCGCGCGAGCATCTGGTGCCCTGGGTGCTCCGCCGTCTGCGTCACCAGTCCTCCGGAGACCACGTCGAGGCGAAGCGCCCGGAACCCGCGCCGGTCCTCCTTCCCGAGGAACGCTGAGGACCCGGCATGGGTGAGGACTCCGGCAGGGAGGTCGTCGCGGACCTGTGCCGCATCCCCAACCCCGAGGGCGTGGACCGTACAGCGCGTGTCGTGCTGGGCGGCGTCGGGCAGTTCGTGTCGGTCCGCGGGCGGGACCGACGGAACCCGGTGCTCATCGTGTGCCACGGAGGACCGGCGATGCCGTCGCTGCCGTCGTCATGGGTCTGGCAGCGCGGTGTCGAGGACTACTTCACCGTCGTGAACTACGACCAGCGCGGGGCCGGCCGGTCTTTCGACGCGTCCGACACGGACATCGATCTCGACGTCGACCGCTACGTCGACGACCTCGTCGAGCTGATCTCCTGGGTGCGGAGCGAGCTCGGCGTCGACCGGGTCGCCCTCCTCGGCCACAGCTGGGGATCGATCATCGCTCTCCTCACCGCGCACCGCCGCCCGGACCTGCTGTGGGCCTACGTCGGCGTCGGCCAGGTCGTCTCCGGGGAGGAGAACGAGCGGGAGGCGTTCGCCCATGCCTGGCGCAGCGCCGAGGCGGACGGGAACGCCGCCGCGCTCGACGAGCTGCGCGCTCTCGGCGAGTACCCCGGCGATGCGCCCCTCACGATGGAGCGCATCGTCGTCTGCCGCCGCTGGGCGCAGCACTACGGCGGGCTCTCGGCGCACCGCTCCGAATCGGGGTATTTCTTCGGCGCCGCCGAGCTCTCCCCGTACTACACGGACGAGGACCTCGAACGGATCGGCGACGGGCAGGCTCTCACGGGCCCCGCCGTGATCCCGGCGCTCGTCGGCTTCGACGCGCGGGATCGGACGGCGTTCGAGGTCCCCCTGGTCCAGTTCCTCGGACGTCACGACCACACCACCCCGACCGCGCCGGTGGAGCGCTGGCTCGAACGGGTGACCGCGCCCTCGAAGGACGCCGTGTGGTTCGAGCACTCGGCGCACCTCTGCATGCTGGAGGAGCCGGGCGCCTTCGTCGTGAGCCTCGTGAACCGGGTTCTTCCGCTCTCCCCGGATCAGCGCGTCGCGTAGAAGGCCACGGCGGACGCGGCGGCGACGTTCAACGAGTCGACCCCGCCCGCCATCGGGATCGTCACACGACGATCGAGCATCCGGTCGGTATCCGAGGCGATCCCGTGCCCTTCCGTGCCGAACACGAGAGCGAGCCTCTCCTGACGCTCGGCCACGAGTTCGTCGAGGGAGATCGCCCCTTGTGCCAGCGTCATGCCCGCCACGACGAACCCCTCCTCCCGGAGCAGGGCCATGTCGTCGGGCCACGCGGCGATCCGGGTCCACGGCACCTGGAACACCGTGCCCATCGAGACGCGCACGCTGCGGCGATACAGCGGGTCCGCACACCCCGGCGTCACCAGCACCGCGTCCACCCCCAGCGCGGCGGCCGACCGGAACGCGCTCCCGACGTTCGCATGGTCGACGAGGTCTTCCAGAACCGCGACCCTCCTGCGGCCGCGCACGATCTCGGAGACCGTCCGGGGAGCGGGCCGGTGCATCGACGCGAGGGCGCCGCGGTGCACCGGGTATCCGGTCACAGCCTCGGCGATCTCGTCCGGGACGACGTACACCGGGACCTCCGCATCGGCGAGGAGCCCCTCGAGCCGAGGCACCCACTTCCGCTGCGTGAGCACCGCACGGGGACGATGCCCCGCCCCCAGCGCCCGTTCGATCACCGTGGCCGACTCCGCGATGTACAGGCCGCCCTCCGGCTCGCTCACGCGACGCAGCGCGGTGTCGGTCAGAGCACGGAAGTCGTCGAGTCGGGGGTCGTCGGGGTCGTCGAGGGGAACCAACTGCATGAACCCACTCTGTCAGGCCGCGCCGCTCGCCCGCGGACGGCATAGACTCGCCTCCGTGGACACGCCCCCGCTCGTCTCGGAACGGATCGACGACGCCGTCGAGGCGCTGCGCGGGCGCACGGTCGCCGTGCTCACCGGAGCGGGCATCTCGACGGATTCCGGCATCCCCGCCTACCGCGGTGCGGGGGCCCGCACGCGGGCCAACCCCATGACCATCCAGATGTACCTGGGCGACGAGGCCGCGCGGCGACGGTACTGGGTGGGAGGCCACCTCGGCTGGCGCGCGTTCACCTCGACGGAGCCCAACCGCGGTCACCTCGCGCTCGCGCACATGGAGCGGGCCGGCGTGGTGACGGGAGTGGTGACGCAGAACGTCGACGGCCTGCATCTGGGAGCCGGATCGGCGCGGGTCGTCGAGATCCACGGCACGATGCGCAGGGTCGTCTGCCTCGACTGCCGTCAGGTCTTCGACCGGCGCGAGGTGTCCGGACGCATCGAGGAGCTCAACCCCTGGATCACCACCCCGGAGAGCGTCGTGCTGAACCCCGACGGCGACGTCGCCCCGGAGAGCACGGAGGGGTTCGTGATCCCGCCGTGCACGGTCTGCGGCGGGATGCTCAAGCCGGACGTGGTGTTCTTCGGCGAATACGTCCCCCGCGACCGCTTCCGTGCGTCGGAGTCGTTGCTGCAGGCATCGGACGCGCTGCTCGTCGCCGGGACCTCGCTCGCGGTCAACTCCGGCGTCCGCGTGATCGAGAGGGCCCGGCGACGGGGCATCCCGATCGTGCTGGTCAACCACGAGCCGACCCGGGCGGACTCCTGGGCCGACGCCGTCGTCCCAGGCGGCACCTCCGAGGTACTCACGGAACTCGCGGAACGGCTCGCCGCATAGGGATGTCGGCGGCACGCCGTAGGCTCGAGGAGTGACCCTTCTCACCCTCGTCCGCCACGGCCAGACCGACTGGAACCTCGAGCGCCGCATCCAGGGCGCCACCGACGTCCCCCTCAACGACACGGGGCGCGCAGATGCCCGGGGCGCGGCCTCGATCCTCGCGGGCGGCACCCACGATGCGATCTACGCGAGCCCGCTGCTCCGTGCGCACGAGACCGCGCGGATCATCGCGGCGGAGCTCGGCCTGAGCGAACCCGAGCTGGCCCCCGGCCTCCGGGAGCGCGAGTTCGGCGAGGGCGAGGGGCTCCTCGTGAGCGAGTACCTGGAGCGCTTCGGCGACTGGCACGCCGCGGTTCCCGGGGCGGAGACGCTCGAACAGGTGCGTGACCGCGCCCTCGACGAGCTCGAGACGATCGTTCGCGCGTCCCGGCGGCGCAGCACGCCGCGCGCGGAATCGATCGTCGTCGTCAGCCACGGCGGGGTGATGCGCGCCCTCCTGCTGCACGCCTCCGGCGGCACGATCCCCCGTGACGGCGACGTGCTGCGCAATGGCGAGGTCATCCGCTTCTCGGCCGAACCGGGGAGCCTGCGGCTGCTCGAGTCGGTCGCGATCTGACCACCCCCTGGCCGCGCTCGCAGATCTTGGTTAGGGTTCACTAACCGAGTGTCTCGGGGAGGACGACGATGACCACGCAGACCACGGCACGCGACCGCGCCAAGGCCGAGCGTACCGATGCGCTGCTCGCTGCGGCGGCGACGCTCTTCGCCGAGCGCGGCTATCCGGGCGTGAGCCTGGAGGACATCGGCTCGGCGGTGGGCATCTCCGGACCGGCGGTGTACCGTCATTTCGCCGGGAAGCAGGCGCTCCTCGGCCGGGTGCTCCTCCGGGTGAGCGAGGGCCTCGTCGCGGGTGGGACCGCCGTCGCCGAGGACTCCCCCGACGCCGAGGAGAGGATGCGCGCGCTGATCCGCTTCCACGTGGAGTTCGCGCTCTCCGAGGCCGACGTCATCCGGGTACAGGATCGTGATCTCGCCCACCTCTCGGAGGCGGATCGCGCCGAGGTCCGCCGCCTGCAGCGCACCTACATCGGCCTCTGGATCTCGGCTCTCGACGCGCTCCGCGCGGGAACGCCCGAAGAGCAGCGCCTGCGCGTCCAGGCCTGCTTCGGGCTGATCAACTCGACGCCCCATTCCACCCGCGCCTCAGCGCGCGCGCAGGCCGAGACCGCCCGCGTCCTCGCAGCCATGGCGATCTCAGCGCTCCTGGCCGATCCTCCGGCGTGATCGCGACGGCGACCACGCCGGAGACGGCTCAGTCCGGAGACGGCTCAGTAGAGCATCGCCCGCCCGGGCTGCTCCAGGATGTCCGCGACGTCCTTGAGGAACCTCGCCCCCTCCGCCCCGTCCACCAGGCGGTGGTCGAAGGAGAGGCTCAGCGTCATCACCTGGCGCAGCGCGATCCCGCCCTCGAACTCCCAGGGCTGCCGCCGGACGGCTCCGACGGCGAGGATGCCCGACTGCCCGGGTGGGAGAATCGGCGTGCCCGCGTCGATGCCGAACACCCCGATGTTGGTGATCGAGAAGGTCCCGCCGGCGAGCTCCGCAGGGCTCGTCTTGCCGGAGCGCGCGGTCTCGGTCAGCGCGGTCAGCGCATCCGCGATCTCGGTGAGCCCCATCCGGTCCGCGTCGCGGATGTTCGGGACGATCAGCCCTCGTTCCGTGGCTGCGGCGATGCCGAGGTCGACGTAGTGGTGCTGGACGATCTCGCCCGCCGGCTCGTCCCAGCGCGCGTTGAGCGACGGGTTGCGCTGCAGCGCGAGGCACACGGCCTTCGCGATGAGCACGAGCGGTCCGATGCGGTGTCCGGCCAGGCCCTTGTCGGCGCGCAGGGCGGCGATGAGGTCCATCGTCGCCGTCACGTCGACCGTGTGGAACGTCGTCACGTGCGGGGCGGTGAACGCACTCTGCACCATCGCCGCCGCCGTGTGCTTGCGAACACCGCGAATCGGCACGCGGGTCTCGCGCTCCCCCGCCCGCAGCGCCCCGGTCGCAGAGGCCGTCACGACCGGTGCGGCGACGACGGGCGTCGAGGGGTCCGCTGCGCCCGTGCGTCCGGCATAGGCCTCGACATCCGCGCGGGTGATCACCCGGTCGCCGACCTCTGCGGCGACGAGCACCAGATCGACCCCGAGGCTCTTGGCGTAGGCGCGCACCGGCGGCGTGGAACGCGGGCGCTCCCCCATCACCGGCTCGGCCGCCGCGGGCGGCAGAGCGTCGTGCGGCGCGGCCTCGATCACTGCCGCATCCGCCGCCGGCGCGGGGGCACCGGACCGCCGGGCCCGGCGTGCCGGGCGCCCGGAGGCTGCAGGAGCGGCACCGTACCCGACCAGGTTCGGCTGCGCCTGGTCCTCCCCGGCCGGGGCCGGGACGGTCTCCTCGGCGCCGTCGACCTCGAAGGCGATCAGCGGCGCGCCGACGGCGATGGTCTCGCCGGCCTCGGCGTGCAGGGACGTGACCGTGCCGTCATAGGGCGAGGGAAGCTCGACCACGGCCTTCGCGGTCTCGACCTCCGCAAGCGTCTGGTTCAATGCGACCGGGTCGCCGGGCTTGACCAGCCATTGCACGACCTCGGCCTCGGTGAGTCCCTCACCCAGGTCGGGAAGACGGAACTCTGCGATCATGACTCTGCTCCTGTGAGGCTGTTCGGACGATCCATCACGCGGTCGACGGCGTCGAGGATGCGGTCCAGGTCGGGGAGGTGGAACTTCTCGAGCTTCGCCGGCGGATAGGGGATGTCGTGCCCGGTGACGCGCAGGGGCGCGGCCTCCAGGTACTCGAAGCAGTGCTCGGTGCTGCTCGCGATCACCTCGGCGGCCACACCGGCCTCCCGCGACGCCTCATGCGCGACCACGACCCGGCCGGTCCGTCGCACGGCGGCGTCGACGGTGTCGTAGTCGATCGGCGACAGCGATCGGAGGTCGATGACCTCGAGGGAGATGCCCTCGTCGGCGGCGGCGTCAGCGGCGTCCAGCGCCGTCTGCACCATCGCTCCATAGCTGATCAGCGTCGCGTCGGTCCCGGGCCGCACGATCCGCGCGATACCCATCGGAGGGGCGTCGGCGAGCGGGGCTTCGAGGTCGACCTCGCCCTTGTGATGGTAGAGGCGCTTCGGCTCGAAGAAGATCACCGGATCATCGCTCGCGATCGCCTGTCGGAGGCAGCGATAGGCGTCCTCGGGGTTCGACACCGCGATCACGCGGAGCCCCGCGGTGTGCACGAAGTACGCCTCGTTCGACTCTGAGTGGTGCTCGGCCGCGCCGATCCCGCCGGCCCAGGGGATCCGGATGGTGATCGGCATCTTCACCCGCCCCTGCGTGCGGTAGTGCAGCTTGGCGACCTGAGAGACGATCTGGTCGAAGGCCGGGTAGACGAATCCGTCGAACTGGATCTCGATCACGGGCCGGTAGCCGCGGAAGGCGAGCCCGATCGCGGTGCCGACGATGCCGGACTCGGCGAGAGGCGTGTCGATGACGCGCTTCGCGCCGAACTCGTCCTTCAAGCCGTCCGTGATGCGGAACACGCCGCCGAGGGTGCCGATGTCCTCACCCAGGAGGACGACCTTCTCGTCGTCGCGCATCGCCTGTCGCAGGCCGGCGTTCAGGGCCTTGCCGAGCGTGAGCTGAGTCATGTCACACCTCCTCGTAGGCGGAGAGGTACGCCGCGTACTCGCTGCGCTGCCGCTCGAGCCCCGAGTGCGGCTCGGCGTAGACGCCGTCGAAGACGGCCAGCGGCGCACGGGTCACCATGCCGAGACAGGCGGCGCGCATCTCGCGGGCGAGTCCGTCCGCCTCCGCGTGGATCGCGGCTACGCGCTCGTCGTCGATCGCGCCTGCCGCACGGAGATGGGCCTCGACGCGGGAGATCGGGTCGCGGCGCCGCCACGACTCCAGCTCCGCCTCGTCGCGGTAGCGCTTCGGGTCGTCGGCGGTCGTGTGCGGGCCCATGCGATAGGTCACCGTCTCGATGTAGGCCGGGCCTTTGCCGGACCGCGCGTGCTCCAGCGCCCAGCGCATCGCGGCGTAGGTCGCGAGCACGTCGTTGCCGTCGACCCGGAGGCTGGGGATCCCGAAGCCGGGCGCGCGGCCGGCCAGCGGGAACTGGGACTGCAGGCCCACCGGCTCGGAGATCGCCCAGTGATTGTTCTGGCAGACGAAGACGACCGGCGCTCCGTAGGACGAGGCGAACACCATCGCCTCGTTCACGTCGCCCTGGCTCGTCGCGCCGTCGCCGAAGTAGGTGACCGCGACCTCATCGGCGCCGTCGTGCTGGATGCCCATCGCGTAACCGACCGCGTGCAGGGTCTGGGCGCCGATGATGATCTGCATCGGACCGACACGGAGCTCGTTCGGATCGAAGGCGGCTCCCTCTTCGCCGCGCCACATGCGGACGAAATCACCCGCCTTCGCGCCGCGCGCGAGCATCACGCCGGTCTCCCGGTAGCTCGGGAAGACGAAGTCCCGCGCGTCCAGCGCCCGGGCGGTGCCGATCTGTGCGGCCTCCTGGCCGTTGCAGGGCGCCCAGAGCCCGAGCTGTCCCTGGCGCTGCAGGGCGACCCCCTCCGAGTCGATGCGACGGAGCACCACCATGTCGCGGTACAGACCGCGAAGGGCGTCGAGGTCGATGTCGGCGACGTAGGGGTCGAGACGCGGGTTCGGCGTGCGGGAGCCGTCGGCGGCGAGAATCCGCTCGGTCAGTTCGAGGTCGCTGGCGGCCTCTGTGATCGGCGTGGTGTGCGGTGACATCGGTGTCCTCCTCATCGTGTCGCCCTTGTGGGGCTCTCACGTCCTCCGACTGCAACGTCGGCTCACTTGAAGGGTACGTCCGCGTAGCACGACGCTCAAGCATTGGGAAACATTCTGAGCATGTTGCGAAGCACGGGGTGGGCACCTGCTGCTAACGTCTGACACTATGCCAGCACTCGACCGCATCGACCTCGATCTGCTCTCCGCCCTCGCTGAGGACCCGCGCGTGACCATCGTCGCGCTCGCGGAACGGCTCGGGCTGTCGCGCAACACGATCCAGGCGCGCATGGCCCGTCTCGACCAGACCGGGGTCTTCCAGTCGTATGAGCGCTCCTTCTCCACGGAGGTGCTGGGCTTCCCCCTGCAGGCCTTCGTGAACATCGGTGTGCGGCAGACCGAACTGCCGCGGATCATCGCCGAGCTGGCGCGCATCCCCGAGGTCGTCCAGGCCCACGGACTGAGCGGCTCGATCGACCTGCTAGCCCGGGTCGCCTGCCGGGACGCGCGTCATCTGTTCGACACCGACGCACGGATCCTCTCGATCGACGGCGTCGAGCGCACCGAGACGTCGTTGGCGATGGGCGAGGTGATCCCGTTCCGGGCCGCCGGCCTCATCGGCCTCGCGCGACGAGAGGTCTGAGGAAGCGCCGGATCGCCCCGGCCGCCTCGGCCGGGGTCTCGTAGTGGATCAGGTGACCGACCTCGGCGATCTCGACGAGCTCCGCATCGGGGAACATGCCCGCCAGCCGGCGCTCGTCCTCGATGGGCGTGATGTCGTCGCGCTCGGCGGCGATGAGCAGCGTGGGGACCTCGATGACCGGCGCGAAGGCACGGACGTCATGCGAGACGCTCGTGACGAACGCGTCGTGCAGCACGTCGCGGTCGGCGAAGCGCGAGAAGTAGGTGTCGTGCTGGCCGTGGATGAATCGGCGCAGGCGCCGGTCCCCCGTCTTCGCCATCGTGACGCTCATCACCCGCACGATCAGCGGATTGCGCAGCAGCGCCGTCCCGACCCGCTCCGGCAGGCGCGCCCCCAGCGCGTAGTACAGCACCGCCAGCCTCGTCATGACGCCCTTCGGGCCGGAGAGCGCCGGCGAGCCGATGGGGTTGATGAGGATCAGGCGCGGCGTGTCCAGGCCGCCGGCGACGGCCGCCGAGGCGACGATCGATCCGAAGGAATGTCCGAGGATCACCGCGCCCGGAGCGATCGCCGAGGCGAACTCCGTGAGCCACCCGGCATACGCGGCGAGGTCGTGCTCGCGTCCGAGCGGCGGCGTCTCGCCGAAGCCGGGGAGATCGGGCGAGATCACCCGGATGCCCGGCAGGTACGCGATCACCGGCTCGAGACCGTGGTGCTCGCCGCGGAAGCCGTGCACCGCGATGATTGTCGTCTCCGCGTCGTCGGGACCGTAGACCCAGTAGGCGGTCGCACCGCCCGCGACCTCCGCCTCGCGTCGCTCGACCGGGATCCGGCTCAGGCGCGCGGCATAGGGAGAGGGCATGCTCCGAGTCTACGGCTCCCCGTGCCGCGTCCCCGGAATGTCCGCGGCCGTCCCTAGCGTGGGAATCATGGCACCCGAACCGCACCTCCCCGCCTGGCTCACCCGTGTCGGAGTGTTCGACCTGGAGACGACAGGCGTCGACGTCGCCGCGGATCGCGTCGTGACCGCGCACGTGGGCGTGCTCGACGCCCGGGGACGCGAGATCGCGGCGCGCAGCTGGCTGGCCGACCCCGGCGTCCCGATCCCCGAAGGCGCCACGGCGGTGCACGGCATCACGACGACTCATGCCCGCGCGCACGGCCGGCCCGCACCGGAGGTGATCGAGCAGATCATCCGCGCGCTGCGGTCGCTCTTCGCCCAGGGGGTGCCCGTCGTGGCGTACAACGCGTCGTACGACTTCTCTCTCCTCGATGCCGAGGCCCGCCGACACGGCATCGAGCCCTTGGACTCCCCCGGCCCGGTGATCGACCCGCTCGTGATCGACAAGGCCTACGACCGCTACCGCCCGGGCAAGCGCACGCTCGAGGTCGTCGCGGCGCACTACGCCGTCGCGCTCGACGATGCGCACGAGGCAGCGGCCGACGCGGTGGCCGCCGGGCGGGTCGCCCAGGCTCTCGCGCGGGAGTTCCGGCTCCCGGAGACAGCATCCGAGCTGCACACGCGGCAGATCGGCTGGGCGCGGGCGCAGGCCGCGAGCCTCACGGAGTACTTCGTGCAGATCGGCCGCATCGAGCCCGAGGAGCGCATCGACGGACGGTGGCCGGTGCGCGCGTCGGAATCCGCCTGAAGACGGATGTCCCGCCGGTCGAGCCCCGCGTAGCCTGGGCTCATGGACGACACGATCGGCTGGATCTGGGTGGCGGCGTGGCTGGTCGCGCCGCTGTTCATGGTGGGCGTCGCCGTGCACTTCATCTTCACCAAGAAGCCTGTCGAGGAGAAGTACTCCTCGGCAGGCGGCGGCCTCGTCGGCGTCTTCGACGCGGTGTGGTCACCCTCCGCGCACGAGGCGGGGATCGAACGGGACCGGCAGACCAAGCGCACCGCCCCCGCACCGTCGCCCGGTGATCCGCCGTGGACCATCGACGGCGACCGGATCCGGATCGACGTCTGAGACCACCCGGCGTCATCCGGCACGCGCGAGGGGACGCAGAAGGCCCCGCCGAAGCGGGGCCTTCTGGGAAGAGCTGCTTACTTGGCGGAGCCGCCGAAGTTCTTGAAGCGCTGGTTGAACTTCTCCACACGACCGGCGGAGTCCATGATGCGCTGCTTGCCCGTGTAGAACGGGTGCGAGGCCGAGGAGATCTCGACGTCGATCACGGGGTACTCCACGCCGTCCAGCTCGATCGTCTTGTCGCTGGTGACGGTGGAACGGGTGAGGAAGGTCTCGCCCGAGCCGAGGTCGCGGAACACGACGTTCTGGTAGTCGGGGTGAATGTCAGTCTTCATTGCTGAGTCCTTGCGGAGTTGGGTGTGTAGGAAAGTCTGAAGGCACAGATGCACCAAGGGTCGAGTCTAGCAGACCGCGGCTCAGACGGCGCGCGCGGCGAAGCGCCCGCCCTCGGCCGAGAGCGCGATCGTCATGCCGAAGGCCTCGCTCAACGCCTCGCCCGTGAGCGTCTCGCCGATCGGACCCGCCGCGACGACTGCGCCCTCGCGCAGCAGCATCACGTGCGTGAACCCGACCGGGATCTCCTCCACGTGATGGGTGACCATCACCATGGCCGGCGTGCTCTCCGAGGACGCGTACCCGCTGAGGAGCGCGAGCAGCTCTTCGCGTGCTCCGAGATCGAGGCTCGCCGTCGGCTCGTCGAGCAGCAGGAGCTCGGGGTCGGTCATCACCGCGCGGGCGATCTGCACGCGCTTCTGCTCTCCGTCGCTGAGCGTGCCGAACAGACGATCCGCGAGGTGATCGAGCTTCCAGTCGGCCAGCACGCGCAGGGCACGCCTCTCGTCGATGTCCTCGTAGGACTCGTTCCATCGCCCGAGCACGGAGTATGCGGCGGTGAGCACCGAGTTGAGCACCGTCTCGTCGCGGGGCACGCGCCGCGCCATCGCGGTGGAGGCGAACCCGATGCGGGGGCGCACCTCGAAGACGTCGGTGCGCCCGAGGGTCTCGCCGAGGACGGTCACCGTTCCCGAGGTCGGGTGCAGCAGGGTGTCGGCGAGCTGCAGCAGAGTCGTCTTGCCCGCGCCGTTCGGCCCGAGCACGACCCATCGCTGGTCGTCCGAGACCTCCCAGGTCACATGATCGACGATGTTGCGACCCTCGCGGCGCACGACGACATCGGTGAGTTCCAGAGCGCTCGGCATGCCGCCAGCCTATCGGCTCAGGCGGTCAGCTCGTCGTAGAGCGACCGCGTGGTGTCGGCGATGGCGTCCCAGCTGAACTCCGCCCTCGCGCGCTCGCGTCCGGCCTCCCCGTATGCCTTCGCCCTCGCCGGATCCGTCGCCACCTCGGTGAGCACCGCCGCGAGATCGGCGACGTACCGTTCCGGGTCGACCGGCGTGCCGGTGCCGTCCTGCACCTGCTCGATCGGCACCAGGCGCCCAGTGACCCCGTCGGCGACCACCTCGGGGATGCCGCCCGTCGCGGTGCCCACCACCGCAGCCCCGCACGCCATCGCCTCGAGGTTCACGATCCCCAGGGGCTCGTATACCGACGGGCACACGAAGGTCGTGGCGGCGGTGAGGATCGCCGACAGCTCGTCGCGCGGCAGCATCCTCTCGATCCACACCACGCCCTGGCGGGACTGCTGCAGCAGTCCCGCCAGGGCGTGCACCTCGGCCATGATCTCCGGAGTGTCCGGCGCCCCGGCGCACAGTACGAGCTGCACGTCCGGAGGCAGCTGAGCCGCCGCTCGCAACAGGTAGGGCAGCCCCTTCTGACGCGTGATCCGCCCGACGAAGACGACCGAGGGACGATCGGGATCCATGCCGATGCCCCGCAGGAAGGCGTCGTCGTGCACGGGACGCCAGCGCTCCACGTCGATGCCGTTGTGGATCACCCGGACCCGCGCCGGATCGACCTGGGGATAGCTGCGCAGGATGTCGTTCCGCATCCCCGCGCTCACCGCGATGATCGCGGCGGCGTTCTCGTAGGCGAGCTTCTCGATGCCGCTCGACACGGCGTAGCCCCCGCCCAGCTGCTCGGCCTTCCAGGGGCGCAGCGGCTCCAGGCTGTGCGCCGTGAGGACGTGCGGGATCCCGTGGAGCTGCGAAGCGAGGTGTCCGGCGAAGTTCGCGTACCAGGTGTGGGAGTGCACGAGATCGGCGCCGGCGATGTCGGAGACCATCGCGAGGTCGGTCCCGAGGGTCTGCACCGCGGGGTTCGCCGAGGACAGCTCGACGGGGGTGCGATAGGCATGAGTGCCCGGTTCCCCACGCTCGGATCCGAAGGCGCGCACCTGCACGTCGATGCTCCTCCGCAGCGCCGCGACGAGCTCCGCGACGTGCACTCCGGCACCCCCGTAGACCTCCGGCGGGTACTCCTTGGTGATCACATCGACGCGCATGTCTGAAACCTAGTACAGCGGCGGCCCGGCACTCTATGGTGGAGCCATGTCGGTACCAAAGAAGGTCTTCGGGATCATCCTCGCCGGAGGCGAGGGCAAGCGGCTCATGCCCCTGACGGCCGACCGCGCCAAACCCGCCGTGCCCTTCGGAGGGCAGTACCGGCTGATCGACTTCGCGGTCTCGAACCTCATCAACTCGGGCCTCCGGCAGGTCGTCGTGCTGACCCAGTACAAGTCCCACAGCCTCGACCGGCACATCTCCCAGACCTGGCGCATGTCGGCCCTCCTCGACTCCTACGTCACGTCGGTGCCCGCCCAGCAGCGGCTCGGGAAGCGCTGGTTCTCCGGCTCGGCGGACGCGATCCTGCAGAGCCTCAACCTGATCAACGACGAGAAGCCCGACATCGTCGTCGTCATCGGCGCCGACCACGTCTACCGGATGGACTTCCAGCAGATGGTCGACGCGCACATCGCCTCGGGCGCGGCGGCGACCGTCGCCGGCATCCGCCAACCACTCGCGCTCGCGTCGCAGTTCGGGGTGATCGACGCCGACCCGGAGTCCGGGCGGATCAGGCAGTTCCTCGAGAAGCCGGTGGACGCGACCGGGCTCTCGGACTCTCCGAACGAGGTGCTCGCCTCGATGGGCAACTACGTCTTCGACGCCGACGCGCTCGTCGCGGCCGTCGAGGCCGACGGCGAGTCCTCCACCAGCGGTCACGACATGGGCGGCGACATCGTCCCCTACTTCGTGTCGCGTGGCGAGGCCGGGTACTACGACATGAAGCAGAACGACGTGCCGGGGTCGTCTCCGAGGGATCGCGCCTACTGGCGGGACGTGGGGACGATCGACTCGTTCTTCGACGCGCACATGGACCTGATCTCCACGCTGCCCGTGTTCAACCTGTACAACACCCAGTGGCCCATCCGCACGCAGTCGGTGAACGCCCCGCCCGCGAAGTTCGTGCGCGACGCCGTGGGCCGGATCGGCAACGCGATCGACTCGATCGTCTCCCAGGGCTCCGTCCTGTCCGGAACGCACCTCGAACGCAGTGTGGTGGGTCCGGGCACGCTCGCGTCGGGCGGTTCGACGATCACCGACTCGGTGCTGTTCGACAACGTCCTGGTCGGCCAGGGCGCACGGGTGCACCGGGCCGTGCTCGACAAGAACGTCATCCTCGAGGACGGCGCGACCGTCGGCGTCGATCGCGAACGGGACCTCCTCCGCGGGTTCACTGTCACCGAGTCGGGGCTGACCGTCGTGGGCAAGGGCGTGCGCGTCGAACGCTGACGCACGGCGCGGTGCTGTCGCCGCTCTTCGCTACGCTCATGGCGTGACCACTGCGCGCCTCCTCGTCGTCCTCGATGCCGACTCCACGCTGATCCAGGACGAGGTGATCGAGCTCCTCGCCGATGAGGCCGGACGCCGGACCGAGGTGCGGGCGGCGACCGAGGCGGCGATGCGCGGCGAGGTCGACTTCGCCACGAGCCTCCGCACGCGCGTGGCCGCGCTCGCCGGTGTGCCGGTGGAGGCCTTCGAACGGGTCCGCGCCCGCGTCCGCCCGACTCCGGGCGTCCGGGAGCTGACCGCGGCCGTGCACGCCCGCGGCGGGGTCGTGGGCGTCGTCTCCGGAGGGTTCCACGAGATCCTCGACGACATCGCGCCCGCGCTCGGAGTGGATCGCTGGCGGGCGAACCGACTGGTGGTCGAGGACGGCGCGCTGCGCGGCGAGGTCTCCGGAGGCATCGTCGACGCCGAGGCGAAGGCCGCATCGCTGCGCGCCTGGGCCGATGAGCTCGGCGTCCCGTCGGCCCGCACGCTCGCGATCGGCGACGGCGCGAACGACCTGCGGATGATGTCGGCCGCCGGACTCGGCCTCGCCTTCAACGCGAAGCCGGCGGTCCGCGCCGCGGCCGACCTCGTCATCGGGCGTCCGGACCTCTCCGAGGTGATCCCTCTCCTCCCCTGACCCTGGCGGGTGTCGGTGGTGGCGCGTAGCGTCGAGACATGGACATCTTCCTGGTTCCCGGTCTCTGGCTCGAAGGCTCCTCCTGGGAGCCCGTCCTCCCCGCGCTCGAGGAGGCGGGGCATCGCCCGGTCCCCTTGACGATGCCCGGTGTCGGCGTCCCCGCATCGGGGTCGGCGGACATCGGGATGTCCGACTGGGTGGACGCGGTGGTGGAACGCATCGACGCGGCCGAGGGGCCGGTCGTGCTCGTCGGGCACTCCGGCGGCGGCAACGTCGTCTGGGGCGCTGCCGACGCCCGGCCCGAGCGGGTGGCCCGCGTGGTCTTCGTCGACACCATCCCGCCGGCGCCGGACCGAGGCATCAGCGAGTTCGAGGCGGTCGATGGCGTCGTCCCGTTCCCCGGGTGGGACTTCTTCCCGGACGAGGAGGTGAGCGACCTCGACTCCGCCGTGCGCGCTCGCACCGCGGCGCTCGCACGCACGATCCCCGCACGGGTGCCGTCCGACCCGCTCCGGCTCGCCGACGAGCGACGCCATGCCGTACCCGTGACGATGCTGATGGGCTCGTACGATCGTGACCGCGTGTTCGCCGAGGCCGACTCATGGGGCCCCTACGGCGAGGAGCTCCGCGCGATCAGGGACGTCGAGGTCGAGCGCATCGGCTCGGGCCATTGGCCGCAGTTCTCCGTGCCGGAGAAGCTCGCCGCGCTGCTCGTGGCCGCGGTCTCGGACTGACCCAGCCGGGGCGTCAGTGCCCCATGCCCAGGCCGCCGTCGACCGGGATCACCGCGCCGGAGATGTAGCCGGCGTCGTCGGAGGCCAGCCACGTGACGACACCGGCCACCTCGTCGGCGGTCGCGAAGCGTCCCGCGGGGATGTTCGCCTTGTACTGCTTCTGCGTCTCCTCGGGCAGTTCGGCCGTCATGTCCGTCTCGATGAACCCGGGGGCGACGACGTTCGCGGTGATGCCGCGTCCGCCGAGCTCACGCGTCAGGGAACGGGCGAAGCCGACCAGCCCGCTCTTCGAGGCCGCGTAGTTGGTCTGGCCCGCGGAGCCGTACAGGCCGACCACGCTCGAGATCAGGATGACCCGGCCGAACCGCGCGCGCAGCATGCCCTTCGAGGCGCGCTTCACCACCCGGAAGGAGCCACCGAGGTTGGTGGAGACGACACTGTCGAAGTCGTCCTCGCTCATGCGCATGAGCAGCGTGTCCTTGGTGATGCCGGCGTTCGCCACGACGACCTCCACCGGGCCGAGCTTCTGCTCCACCTCGGTGAACGCCGCGTCGACTGCGGCGGCGTCGGTGACGTCCGCCCGGACCGTGAGCGTGCCCTCCGGACCCTCGCCGCTGCGCGCGGTGACGGCGACCCGGTAGCCGTCACGGACGAAGCGCTCCGCGATGGCGCGGCCGATGCCGCGGTTTCCGCCGGTGACGAGGACGACGCGCTCAGCGCTCATGGGGGCTCCTGTTCGTTCGGGACGCACGACATCCTATCCGGGGCCGCTCGCCGGCCCGCGGCGCGGGAGTTGACACGCCGATGCCCGGCTGAGAGCCTGGCGCTGATCGAAGGGACGCCGATGAGCGAACAGTACGGAGCAGGACCGTCGGAGCCCCGGCCGGAGGGAACGCCCCCGCTGCCGCAGGGCGCGCCGTACGCTCCTCCGCCCCTTCCCCTGGGCGCCTCCCCCGTCCCGCCGCAGAACCCCTACGGTGCGAGCCCGCCGGCCTACGGCGCCACCCCGCCGACGTACGGTACTCCCCCGACGTACGGCGCTCCCTCGGCGTACGGCGCTCCCCCGACCTACCCTCCGTCGTACTACACGCCCGTCCCGGTCCGGCCCACCAGCGGCCTGGCCATCGCCTCGATCGTCTGCGGCGGAGTCGGACTGCTGCTCGGCCCCGCCGTCCCGTTCCTCTGGTTCCCCCTGCTGATATCGATCGCCGCCATCGTGATAGGACACGTCGCGCTCGGCCAGCTCCGGAGGAGCCCCGGCATCGGCGGCCGCGGCCTCGCGATCACCGGGGTCATCATGGGATACGTACCGATAGCGCTGACCATCGTCCTCCTCATGCTCTTGCTCTTCGGCGCGCTCGCCTTCGGCTCGATCGCCTTGCCGTTCCTCAACAGGTGACCGTCGCGGAACGGTGATCCGGCGAGCCTCGCGCGGCGTAGGCTGGAGGCACCGTGAAGCACACCCACCACGCCCCCTCCGTCACCTCGCTGCCGCAGGCGCCGCACGACGAGGCGAGCCATCGCGTGCGCCGATACGCGCTCACGATGGGCATCCGCACGGTGTGCTTCCTGCTCATGGCGTTCGTGCAGCCGTACGGCTGGTGGACCTGGGTGTTCGGCATCGGCGCAGCCGTGCTGCCGTACATCGCGGTCGTGTTCGCGAATGCCGGGAGCGACAGCGATGAGGTGCTCGCCGAGTCGCCGCAGCAGCAGCTCGATCGTCCGGCGCCGACCGCCGCGCCGCCCGCTGAGGAGCAGGCGCAGGATCCCGGGATCCTCACGATCCACGAGAACCGGGACGAGCAGCGGTGACCGAAGAGCTCGAGTGCTCGCGCGCGGGATGCCGGCGGCCCGCGACGCACCACATCCTCTGGCGCAATCCGCGCATCCACGCCGAAGATCGCGTGAAGACCTGGCTCGCGTGCGATGAGCACGTCGGCTTCCTCGGGGACTACCTCCGCTCCCGCGAGTTCCCCGTCGAAGTGCGCGAAGGGCTGCCCGCATGAACAACAGGCTGGTGCGATGGACTGTCTACCTCCTCGTCGCCGCACTCTTCGCCCTGGTCTGCGCCTTCCTCTCGCACTGGCAGTTCGACCGCAACCAGGAGCGCAGCACGCAGATCGCCCTCGTCGAGCGCAACTATGACGCGAAGCCGGTCCCGCTCGCGGATCTCGTGGGGGACGACGGCGCGCTCCGACCCGCCGATGAGTGGCACCCCGTCACGCTGCAGGGGCACTACCTCGTCGACGATCAGCTGCTCGCACGCAATCGTCCGCACGGCGGCACGAGCGCGTTCGAGGTGCTCGTGCCCTTCCAGAACGACGACGGCCGGATCTTCATCGTCGACCGCGGGTGGGTGCCCCCCGCCGAGAACTCCGATCCGTCCGCGGTGCCGGCTCCCCCGGCCGGTGAGGTGACCGTGACCGTGCGCCTGAGACCGGGAGAAGCGCTGCCCGCATCGGGCCGCGGCGCTCCGCCCGGGCAGGTGCCCACGATCCACCTCCCGACCATCGCGGAGAAGGTCGGTGGAGGCGACGTGATCACCGGCGTCTACGGCCAGATGGTGTCGGAGACACCCTCTGCGAAGACGCTCGGCGCTTTCGGTTCGCCCACCGACGACCCCGGACCGCACCTCTCCTATGCGATCCAGTGGATCCTCTTCGCCGTCATGGGTTTCGCCTTCATCGGCTACGTCATCCGCACCGAGATCGTGAAGGCGAAGGAGGATGCCGGCGAACGCCCGAAGCGACCGGCCCGCCGCCGACGCGATCGTGACGCCGCCGACGAGGACGCGCTCCTCGACGAGCTCGTCTAGGAGCCCCGGGCCCTCCGCGCGGCTCCTCTCCCGCGGACACGCATCTGAGACCCCGGCGCCGCGGGCGATCGGTCGAGGCGGTCAGGCCTGCGCGGCGAGGTGCGGGATCAGCTCCGGAAGCGACACGATCCTCGTGACGCCGTCCGGCGCGGACTGATGTCCGGCATCGAAGTGGACGAACCCGGTGCCGAGGTCAGCGGCGATCTCCCGGTCGTGATTCGTGTCGCCGATCATCAGCACCTCGTGCGGCTGCAGAGCGGTCGTTGCGAACCACGCCGCGATGACGTCGCGTTTGGACGCTCCATAGGAATCGGAGATCGACAGGGTCTCTTCGAATCTCTCACGGACGGCGGAGTGCGGGGCGAGCTGGCGGGCGAGCGCCGCCGTGACCGTCGCAGAGGCGAGGACCTGCCGGATCCCCAGAGCCGCCACGGCGGCGAGCACGGACTCCGCCCCCGGATGGAGCGATGCCGTGTCGATGCGCTCATCGAGCCAGTCGAGGTACTGCGCCGCGGCCTCGCGGTACACGTCGTCCCCCAGGCCCGCATCGGCGTAGAACCGTCGGATGGGGAACCGGAAGGCGGCGCGGTACGCGGCCCGGTCGGCGAAGGGTGCACGGCCGTACGCGACGAGCACCCGGTCCATCACCTGCCGGCAGACGTCGACGTCGTCGAGCAGCGTGCCGTTCCAGTCCCAGCAGATCGCACGGATCGTCATCGCCGCAGCCTACGCCGAGGCCCCGACATCGACGCCGTCGATCACGCGAGCTCGATCAGCTCCTGGTACTCGCGGTTCCAGATGTCCTCGACGCCATCGGGGAGGATCAGCACCCGCTCCGGGTTCAGCGACGCCACGGCACCGGGATCGTGAGAGACCAGCACGACAGCGCCCTCGTAGTGCGCGAGCGCGCCGAGGATCTCCTCGCGCGAGGCCGGGTCGAGGTTGTTGGTCGGCTCGTCGAGCAGCAGCAGGTTCGCCGACGACACCACGAGGGTAGCCAGGGAGAGTCGGGTCTTCTCACCGCCGGACAGCACGCCCGCGGGCTTGAGCACGTCGTCGCCGGTGAACAGGAACGAACCGAGCACCTTCCGCGCCTCGGTCTCAGTGATGTCGGGAGCGGCCGACATCATGTTCTCCAGCACCGAGCGCGAGACGTCGAGGTTCTCGTGCTCCTGGGCGTAGTACCCGATCTTGAGGCCGTGCCCCGGCTCCAGCTGCCCGGTGTCGGGCTGGTCGACGCTGGCGAGGATGCGCAGCAGCGTGGTCTTCCCGGCACCGTTGAGCCCCAGCACCACGACCTTCGAGCCGCGGTCGATCGCGAGGTCGACGTCGGTGAAGATCTCCAGGGAGCCGTAGGACTTCGACAGCCCCGACGCCTGCAGCGGCGTCTTCCCGCACGGCGCCGGCTTCGGGAACCGCAACTTCGCCACGCGATCCGCCTGGCGGACGTCCTCGAGCCCGGAGAGCAGCTTCTCGGCGCGCGCGATCATCTGGTGCGCCGCCGCGGCCTTGGTCGCCTTGGCACCGAACTTCGCGGCCTGCAGCTGCAGCGCGGTCGCCTTCTTCTCCGCGTTCGCACGCTCCTTCTTGCGGCGCTCCTCGTCCGCCACCCGCTGACGCAGGTAGTTCTTCCAGTTCATGTTGTAGACGTCGATGATCTGGCGGTTCGCGTCGAGGTAGAACACGCGGTTGACCGTCTCGCCGACGAGCTCCACGTCGTGGCTGATGACGATGAGCCCGCCCTTGTAGTTCTTCAGGAACTCGCGCAGCCAGACCACGCTGTCGGCGTCGAGGTGGTTCGTGGGCTCATCGAGGATCATGGTCCCCGCATCGGAGAAGAGGATGCGGGCCAGCTCGATGCGGCGCCGCTGCCCGCCCGAGAGCGTCTTGAGCGGCTGGTCGAGGATCCGGTCGGGAAGCGAGAGATTGTGCGCGATCGAGGCCGCCTCGGCCTCCGCCGCATAGCCGCCCATCGCCTCGAACCTCTCGGTGAGGTTCGCGAAGCGACGCATCGCCTTCTCCGCCACCTTCGCGTCGTCGGACCCCATCTCCTCGGAGGCCTTGGCGATGCCCAGCGTCAGCGTGCCGAGGCCGCGTGCATCGAGGATGCGCGTGCGGGCGAGCATCTCGGGGTCGCCCGATCGCGGGTCCTGCGGCAGGTAGCCGAGCTCCCCCGACTTGGTGACCTTTCCGCCCGAGGGCAGCAGGTCACCGGCGAGCACCTTGGTGAGCGTGGTCTTGCCGGCGCCGTTGCGTCCCACCAGACCGATCTTGTCGCCGTCGGCGACACGGAACGACACGTCAGACATCAGCAGACGGGCGCCCACGCGGATCTCGAGGTCGTGCACGGCGAGCACAGCAGCATCCGTTCTTCGGAGGTGGAGAGATGACCGACTGGCCAGCCTCCCAGTATACGTGGCGGGTCGCGGGCGGATCGCCCACCGGTGATCGATACCGGGGTATGAGCGGGATACCTCCGCGGAGGGATGTGCACCCGCAGCCCTCCTCCTTACCGTCGAAGGGTGGACGCCATCAACGACTTCATCCTCACCGCCGCCGCCTCCCCGTGGATGCTGCTGGTGATGTTCGCCGTCGCCGCGATCGATGCGATCTTCCCGCCCGTCCCCAGCGAGACCGTGCTCGTCGCGGGCGCTGCGGCGACGGCGGCATCGGGCAACTGGCCGACGCTCGCCGCCCTGTGCGCCGTCGCCGCCCTCGGCGCGGCGCTCGGCGACAACCTCGCGTATGCGCTCGGACGCGTGATCGGCACGAACAGGTATCGGTGGATGCGGCGGCCGCGCATCGCCGCCGCGTTCGAACACGCCCAGCAGGCGCTGGGGCGCAGCGGTGCGACGCTCATCATCGGCGCGCGTTACATCCCGGTCGGGCGCGTGGCCGTCAACGTGTCCGCCGGCGCGCTCGGATACCCTTGGCGCCGGTTCCTGCCGATCAGTGTGATCGCCGGGCTCACCTGGGCCGTCTACGGGGCGGTCATCGGCGTGCTCGCCGGGAGCTGGCTCGCCGATCAGCCTCTGCTGGCCGCAGCGCTCGGCGTGGTGATCGCCGTCACCGTCGGCATCGTCGTCGATCGCATCGGCGCCGCCCGGCGCCGCGCCCGCGCCCGCGCTCTCCGGGATGCACCGGCTTCCTCCGCGGAAGACGACCGGATCCGGATCGAGCCCGCCCGGATGGCAGGATGACTCCTATGCGACGGACGGCCCAGAAGACTCCGCGCGCCCGCCGGGCTCCGCGGGCGGAGAGGCCGCGCCCGCAGAAGGCCCCGCGCTCTTCCCGTCCCCGGGACGAGCGCTGGCTCGTCCGCCGTCTCCTCACGCCGCTCGCACGACGACTGCGCAGCCGCAACATCGCGACGGTGACCCTCCTCTCCATCGCCGCCGTCGTGCTCTACGCGGTCCTCGTCCCTGTGCACACCGCCCTCTACGGCACCTTCCTCCCCTACGCGATGGTGCTGGGGGCGGCTGCCGTCGGCGCACCGCTGGTCGGTCTGCGCCGGCCGGCCCTCGCCGTCGGCCTGTTCCTCGGAGCGGCCGTCCTGCTGCCGCTGCTCACCTCCCACGACGCGTCCTCGGCGCGCTGGCCCTGGCCGTGGTCGGTGCCGATGCTCATCGCCTTCTCCGTCTTCATCGCGGCGATGACGTTCGAGCACGGCTGGCGACGCGGCCTCGTGCTCCTCGCGGCGGGCGCCGCGGCCTCGCTGCTCCCGGTGATCGTCCTCCCCCAGGAGGCGCCCCCGAACGCCGTCCTCGCCGATCTGGTGGTGACCACCTCGGTCGCCGTGATCGTGCTGCTCATCGCCACGCTGATCGCCGGCCGCGTCCGCGTCGGCGACGAGCTGCTCCGCGAGCGCGCGCAGACCGCGCAGGAGCAGGCCCGCCGCGAGCTGGTCGAGGAGCGCACCCGCATCGCCCGGGAGCTGCACGACATCGTCGCCCACAGCATGTCCCTGATCCAGGTGCAGTCGTCGACCGCGCGCTACCGCCTGCCCAGGCTGGCGGACGACGCGGCCGCCGAGTTCGACGGCATCGCCGCCACGGCACGCGGATCGCTCACCGAGATGCGCCGCATCCTCGGTGTGCTCCGCACCGAGGACCACACGGCCGAGCTCGCGCCCCAGCATGGCCTCGACGACATCCCCGCGCTCGTCGAGACGACGCGTCGCGCGGGCGCCGACGTCGTGCTCGCCGGCGCCGTGGACGGCGATGCCGACGCCGCCGTGCAGGTCGCCGCCTATCGCATCGCCCAGGAGGCGTTGAGCAATGCCGTGCGGCACGCGGCCGGCGCACCGATCACGGTGCTGCTGCGCGCCGATGCGGGGACGGTCTCGGTGCAGGTGCGCAATGCCCCGGTCCCCGGGGAGCCCCCCGCTCCCGCGCCCGGACGCGGCGGCCACGGGCTGCGCGGCATGGCGGAGCGCGCGGAGCTCCTGGGCGGCGAGGTGGTGACCGGAGCCGATGAAGATGGAGGATGGACGGTGGCCGCACGCCTGCCGAGGCACCCGCGTGTCCAGGAAGGGACTCCATGACGATCCGCGTGCTCATCGCCGATGATCAGGCCATGGTGCGCGCGGGCTTCGCGGCGCTCCTCGACGCCCAGGACGGCATCTCCGTCGCAGGGCAGGCCGCGGACGGCACGGAGGCGGTGACGCTCGCCGCGCGCCTCGACCCCGACGTCATCCTGATGGACGTGCGGATGCCCGAGCTCGACGGCATAGCCGCGACACGACGCATCCTGGGACCGTCCTATCCGGCGGCGCACATCCCCCGCATCCTCATGCTGACGACCTTCGACATCGACGACTACGTCTACGACGCGATCGAGGCGGGGGCGAGCGGCTTCCTGCTCAAGGACGCGCTCCCCGAGGACCTGGTGCACGCCGTCCGCGTGATCGCGTCGGGCGACGCCCTGCTCGCCCCGAGCGTGACCCGGCGGATAATCGAGCACTTCTCCTCGCGCCGTCCGCGGGCACGCCGAACGGACCCCGCCTTCGCCGAGCTCACCGAGCGTGAGCGGGAAGTGCTCGTGCTGATCGCGCAGGGCCGCTCGAACACCGAGATCGCGGCTCAGCTGTTCATCGCCGAGCAGACGGTGAAGACGCACGTCGGCAAGGTGTTCGCGAAGCTCGGTCTCCGCGACCGCGTCCACGCGGTGATCTACGCCTACGACAGCGGTCTCGTCGAACCGGCGTCCTGAGCCTCATACCCGGGTATCGGACGATTCGACACCGGCGGGTGATGCCTCGCCGGACATCGGCTCCATAGCCTCCAGGGACAACGCCCACCCCGGAGGTTCGAATGTCCCGCAGCAAGCCGACCCGCGACACCGCGATCGACCTGGTCCGCGCCCTGTGCGTGGTCTGCGTCGTCGTGCTCCACTCCCTGATGGTGGGCGTCACGCTGACCCCCGACGGTCCGCTCTTCGCCAACGCCGGTGAGAGCGGCTGGTGGCTCATCCCCGTGAGCTGGGTGCTCCAGGTGATGCCGCTGTTCTTCGTCATCGGAGGATTCGCCGGCTACACCGCCTACCGCAGGATGCAGGACCGCGGTCGATCGGGCACGGACTTCGTCGTCGGCCGGATCCATCGTCTGCTGCTGCCGGCGGCCGCCGTCGTGGGCACGGCGGGGATCGGGCTGACCCTGCTCGGGATCGCGGGAGTGCCGGGCGACCTCATCGCCATCGCCGGATACCGCTTCGGACAGCCGCTGTGGTTCCTCGCCGTCTTCCTCCTCTGCCAGGCGCTGCTCCCCGCGCTCGCACGGGCCCATCGCGCCGCCCCGTTCCGAACGATCCTCGGGCTCGCAGGCTCGGCGGTCGCGGTGGACGTGCTGCGTGCGTCCTCCGGGATCGAGGCGCTCGGCTTCCTGAACCTGGCCTTCGTCTGGCTCACCATGCAGCAGCTCGGATTCTTCCTCGCGGAGGGGCGGATCGACGCGCTCTCCCGTCGCACGCGGCTGATCGTCGGAGGCGGGGCTCTGGCGCTCCTCGCGATCGCCTTCGTCACCGGCGTCTACTCCCCCGACCTCATCGCGAACATCAACCCGCCCACAGCGGCGCTGATCCTCGTGGGAATCGTGCACACCAGCGCGTTCTCACTGCTGCGCGCCCCCATCGCGGCCTTCGCCTCGGGGCGACGCGCCGCGGCTTTCACGGCCTTCGTGTCGGAGCGCGCCATGACCATCTACCTCTGGCACATGACCGTGCTGCTCGTGCTCGCCGGCGGCTCTGCGTTCCTCGCATCGGCATCGCTCCTCTCCCTCCCCGATCCCGCGTCGGCGGCATGGTGGCTCGGCCGTCCGCTCTGGCTGGCGCTCGCCCTCGGCATCACCGCGCTCATCAGCGTGCCCCTCGCACGAATCGAGGCGCTGCGTCCGCCGATCGGCCGGGTCCCGGCCGGGCGCGCCGCCGCCGCCGCGATCATCGGCACCGCGTCCGTCGCGATGCTCCTCATCGCCGGGACCTCGACGGCGACCGCGGCCTTCGCCGTCGCGATGATGCTCGGCGCGCTGCTGCTCGCGACCCCGTCGTCGACGGCGCCGCTCGCGGCGCCCCGGCCCGCGCTCCTCGGGGCGGCGTGACCCTTTACCCGGTCAGTCCGCGGGCGGCGAGCGAGTCCCCGACGTCGTCGGCGTGCCTCATCGTGAGCACGAGCAGCGGAAGCGCCGCCCGCGGACCGATCCGGATCCCGCGTGCGCGGTGCGCATCTCGCACCTGCGCCGCCAGCGAGCCGATCACCGGGATCATCGCGATCGCGAGTGACACGGTCAGCGCCGCGATCGCCGGATCGACGCCGATGCGACGCAGTGGGCCGAGGAGGCGCTGCAGCACGTCGAGAAGCTCGCCCATCCTCGTCGTCCTCGTCACGAGGTCCGCCAGCAGCAGGAGCGCGACCACCCGCCCGGTGTTCCGCACGGCGGTCTCCGGCCCCGCGAAGATCCAGAGCGCGACGCCGAGGATGAGGATCAGCCAGATCAGCCGTCGCCATGCCGCCCCGAGCATCCTCAAGGGCAGTCCGGCGATCGGATAGAGCGCACAGACCACGAGCAGCACCGCCGGAGCGCCGAGCGGACCGAGCGGGAGCAACGACAGCGCCAGCGCGCAGACCGCGAGAACGCCGAGCTTCGCACCGGCGGGGAGCCGATGCAGGAAACCGTCTCCCGGCCGGTAGAGCGAGATCACGGACACGCCCCGCGGTAGGCGGCGATCACATCGCGCGGGTCGCCCATCGCGCTGACGGCTCCGCCCTCGAAGAGCACGGCCTCCTCGCAGCGGGCGGCGAGCTCGAGATCGTGGGTGACGAGCACGACAGGCGCGTCCAGGGAGAGGAGCAGATCGCCCACGCGACGGGAGTTGCGCAGATCGAGCAGTGTCGTCGGCTCATCCGCGACGACGAGCTCCGGCTCCGTGGCCAGCACCGACGCGATCGCCAGCAGCTGCCGCTGCCCGCCGGACAATGCGGACGCCGGAGTATCCCGATGCCCCTCGAGCCCGTAGACGGCGAGGACTTCGGCGACCTTCACCGGCAGATCGGCTCGCGGAACACCCCTCAGCGACAGCGCGACGTCTTCGGCGGGCGTCGGCATGAGGATCTGTGCTTCCGGATTCGTGAACACGAAGCCGACTCGGCGTCGCAGCTCCTTCGCGTCACGGACGGGGTCGAGCCCGAGCACGCGGACGCTCCCCTCTCCGGCGACCCGCAGAGCGTTGAGCATCCGCACGAACGTGGACTTCCCGGAGCCGTTCGCGCCGATCACCGCCGTGCTGCGCGCGCCGAGAGCGAGCGTGATGCCCGAGAGGATGGTCCGCCCGTCTGCCTCGAGCCCGACGCCGTCGAACCGCGCCCAGGGCTCAGCCGGCATGCACGAGCCTGGACCGCTCGGAGAAGGCACGCGGATAGGCGCGGTGCAGGCCGACGACCAGGACGGTGGCGATCGCCGCCTTCACCAGATCGCCCGGCACGAAGAGCAGGCTCGACAGTGCGGTGGGTCCGAGCGGCACGCCGGTCACCATCGCCTGCACGGGGATGCCGAGCGCGTAGACCGAGACGATCCCGCCCGCGACCGCGGCGGTCGCCGCCCGCCACCAGGCGAAGCGCCCCGACCGCATGACCAGCCCGATCACGACCGCTCCGAGTACCCAGCCGATCAGGTAACCCGCCGAGGGGGCGACGAAGACGCCGAGGCCTCCGCGTCCGCCCGCCAGCACGGGCAGGCCGATCGCCGCGAGGGCGAGCACGACGAGCACGGCCAGTGCACCGAGACGCGGACCGAGCACGAGCCCGGCGAGCATCACGCCGAGGGTCTGACCCGTGATGGGCACGCCTCCGGGGAGCGCGACGTTGACGATCCCGAGCACGACGATGAGCGCGGCGAAGACGGCGATGCGGGCGATGTCCGCGCCGAGCGGGCGGGGGCTGCTGGCGGTCATGATGGTCCTTTCGGGAGGGGCGGGCGTCCTGAACAGTGTTCACCTGAACGCCGTTCAGTATAGTGATCCCATGAGCTCCGTCCGACACGACCGAGAGTCCGTGTCCGCCCTCGCCCTCGACCTGCTCGATCGGGTCGGCCTCCCCGATCTGTCGATGCGACGCCTCGCGGCCGAGCTCGACGTGCAGCCGAGTGCCCTGTACTGGCACTTCGGCAGCAAGCAGGAGCTCCTCGCGGCCGTCTCCGACCGCATCCTCGCAGGCGTCCCCGAACGCGGCCCGGAAGCCGACCTCCCCACGGTCGCGTCCGGCATCCGCGATGCGCTGCTCGCTTATCGCGACGGCGCCGAAGTCGTCATGTCGACGCACGCCCTCGGGCTCGGCGACGCGCGCGCGCCGGGCGCCCTGCGGGCCGTACTGGGCGATGACGCCGCCGCCGACGCCCTGTTCGCGTTCATCCTGGGGCACACGATGCTCGTGCAGCAGCGGATGCACGCCCAGAGCGTGGGCGCCGCCGAGAGCCCGGACCACGATCCGTCCCCGGACGCCGATCGAGTCTTCCACGCGGCCGTCCGCGCGTTCGCGGCCATCAGTCCGGCGGTGCGGTCGCGCTGAGCCCGCCGCGCGACGCGGTGCGTTCCGCGAGCCCGTCTCCGAGGCGCGTGCCCGGGATCGCGGAGACCAGCAGCACGGCCGCCGCGAGCAGGAACACCACGGGGAAACCCGATCCGGCGATCGGCAGGCTGACGAAGAGCAGCCCGGCCAGGGCGATCGTCACCGCGGATCCGGAGGAGTCGGAGATCGACAGCGCCGAGGAGTTGAACCCCTCGTTCGCGGGCGTGGAGTAGGCGAGGGTGAGCACGGTGAGCCGCGGATAGAGCATTCCCATCGCTCCCCCTGCGAAGCCCCAGAGCACCATCACCGCCCAGGGCAGCACCTGGCAGACGATGAGCGCGGTCATGCCGGCCATCACGGCGAGCAGCACGATCAGGCTCGCGGCCGCCATCCGTCTGCTCCCCCAGCGATCGCCGTACCGGCCCTGCAGCGCCGAGCCGCCCGACCAGGCGAGAGCGGAGGCCGTCAGAGCGAAGCCCGCGATCGTGGGACCGAAATCGAACCGCTCCATGAGCATCTTCGGCACATAGGCCTCCGCCGCGAAGAACGCGCCGGCGACCAGCCCTCGCATGAGCACGACGCTCGGGAGGCCGGGCGCCGCCCGAAGGGAGCCCACCGGGAGCAGAGGCCGGATGGCGACGGCGATCACCGCCACGGCGGCCAGCGCAAGGGGCCAGCCGGTCGACGGGGCCGCATCCGCCGCGAACCCGACGGTCACCGCCGCGATCGCCACGACCACGGCGAGCAGCACCCGCAGCCAGATCCGACCACCGGGGCTGCTGTCATCGGAGGCCTCCGGATGGGGCCCCAGATCGGCGTCGCGCAGCCGGACGGCGACGAGGACGAAGGCGAGCACCGTGAGCACGGCGACGCCGAGGAAGGTCCACCGCCAGTGCAGGTACTCCGCCACCGCGCCGGCGAGGAACGGCCCGATCATCGAAGGGACCACCCACGCCGCGGCGAAGGCCGCGAAGATCCGGCCGTGGAGGTATCCGGGATAGACCCTGGCGACCACCACGTAGAGCGCGACCGTCTGCCCGCCCGCGCCGAGACCCTGGACCAGACGACCCAGGATGAGCAGGTGCATGTCCGGAGCGGCGCCCGAGATGACCAGACCCGCGATGAAGAGGGCGACGGCTGTGTAGAGCGGCGCGCGAGGACCGGCCCTGTCGCTCCAGGCGCCGGTCGCCACCATCCCGATCACCCCGGTCGCGAGAGTGCCGGCGAACGCGACGGCGTAGAGGGCCTCGCCGTGGAGATCGGCGGCGACGAGCGGCATCACGGTCGTCACTGCGAGCGCTTCGAGGGCCGCGAGGAAGATCAGGACGACCGAGCCGACCGTGATCCCCAGCCGATGGCGGTCCCAGATCGTCGCGGAGGGCGCCTCGGCGCTCACTCCTCGACCAGCCGGGAGATCCGCGTCACTGCCTCGGAGATGATCTCCGGGCTCGTGCCGAAGTTCAGCCGCACATGACCTGCTCCCTCGGCGCCGAACGCCGGACCGAAATGCAGCGCGACCCTGCCCTCCCGAAGGATGCGCTTGGCCGGGTTGTCCCCCCATCCGAGCCCGGAGAGGTCGATCCACGCGAGATAGCCGGCGTCGGGCATGCGGTACCGCGCCGCGGGCAGCCGGCTGGCGAGCAGGTCCCCGAGCAGCCGGCGGTTCTCGTCGAGCGCCGCGAGCAGTCCGTCGAGCCAGACGTCGCTCTCCGGGGAGAAGGCCGCGATCGCGGCGAGGAGCCCGAACTGCCCGGTGCGCCAGACCACCTCGATCGGGAGTCCCCGCAGCACCGCCGCGTGCTCCTCGGAGGCGGCGACCATCAGCGCGCACTTCAGCCCCGCGAGGTTGAAGGCCTTGCTCGCGCTCGTCACCGCGAAGCCGACGCGCGCGGCCGCGTCACCCGCGGCGAGGAAGGGCGTGAATCCCGCGTCCGGCTGCACGAGGGGCGCATGGATCTCGTCGGACACGACGACGGCTCCGTGCCGTGCGGCGATCTCCGCGAGCTCCGAGAGCGACTCCCGGGAGTGCACGGTTCCGGTCGGGTTGTGCGGGTTGCAGAGCAGCACGGCGCGGGCGCCCGCGGACAGGGCTCGATCGATCGCCACGAGGTCGAGCGCCCACCCGTCGCCGACACGGCGGAGCGGAATGCGTTCGGCCGCGCCGCCGGCCTCCTCCACGAGGTCGAAGAAGGGCGGGTACACCGGTGCGGTCACGACGACCCCGTCCCCGGGGGCGATCACCCGGCGGAGGATCTCGACGATCCCCATGCTGACGTCGGCGGTCGTACGGATCCGCGAAGGATCGACGGTCCATCCGAAACGGCGGAGTGCGAAGGCGGCGAACACCTCGGCCAGCGGCGTGCGGGACGCGACATAGCCGGTGTCGCCGATGCGGACCGCCTTCTCCAACGCGGCGGACACGGCCGGGGCGAGCGGGAAGTCCGTCTCCGCGACGAACAGCGGAAGCACGTCGTCGGGATACTCGCGCCATTTCTCGCTGGACCGCTCCCGGAGCTCGTCGAGGGAGAGCGCGCGAATGGGGACGGCCGTCATGCTCCGAGCCTATCGATTGCACCCGCGCCACGGGTCGTTGGGCGAGCGCAGCGAGACGAAACGCCTCCGGCTCGAGTGCCGGAGGCGTTTCGTCTCGTCGCTGCGGTCAGATCGCGAAGCCGAGGGCGCGCATCATGTCGCGACCGTCGTCGGTGATCCGCTCGGGGCCCCACGGCGGCATCCACACCCAGTTGATGCGGAATCGGTCGACGACCTTGTCCAGCGCCTGCGCCGTCTGCTCCTCGAGCACGTCGGTGAGCGGGCAGCCGGCACTGGTCAGCGTCATGTGGATCACGAGGGCGTCGTTCTCGTCGTCCCAGGCGAGATCGTAGATCAGTCCCAGATCGACGACGTTGATCCCGAGCTCGGGATCCATCACGTCCTTCAGAGCCTCGGTGACCTCGTCGTACTTCTCGTCGGTCAGCGTTGCGGTCATGGCCTCAGCCTACGCTTCGATGGGCGCGGCGGGGTCGAGGAACCGGTCGTACCCCTCGTCCTCGAGACGGTCGGCCAGCTCGGGGCCGCCCTCCTCGACGATCTTGCCCGCGACCACCACGTGGACGAACTGCGGCCGGATGTAGCGCAGGATGCGGGTGTAGTGCGTGATGAGCAGCACGCCGAGGTTGGTCTCCTCCTTGGCACGGTTGACGCCCTCGGAGACGATCTTCAGCGCGTCGACGTCGAGGCCGGAGTCGGTCTCGTCGAGCACGGCGAACTTCGGCTTCAGCACCTCGAGCTGCAGGATCTCGTGGCGCTTCTTCTCGCCGCCCGAGAAACCCTCGTTGACGTTGCGCTGCGCGAATTTGGGGTCCATGCGCAGGTTGGCCATCGCGGACTTGACGTCCTTCGTCCACTGGCGGATCGACGGCGCCTCGCCGTCGAGCGCGGTCTTCGCGGTGCGCAGGAAGTTCGTCACGGTGACGCCGGGAATCTCCACCGGGTACTGCATCGCGAGGAACAGTCCGGCACGGGCGCGCTCGTCGACGGTCATCGCGAGGACGTCCTCGCCGTCGAAGGTGATCGTGCCCTGGGTCACGGTGTACTTGGGGTGCCCGGCGATCGTGTACGCCAGGGTGGACTTGCCGGAGCCGTTGGGGCCCATGATCGCGTGGGTCTCGCCCGTGCGGATCGTCAGGTCGATCCCGTTGAGGATCGGGGTGGTTCCGGCATCCGTCTCGACCGTCACGTGCAGGTCGCGGATCTCGAGGACAGACATTCAGACTTCCTTCGTCAGTTCTATGCGGACGCGGCTCAGGAGGCCGGCTTCGTCACGCTGGGGTCGATGAGCACGTCGTCGCCGTCGATCTCGACGGTGTAGACGGGGACGGGCTCGAAAGCGGGGAGGTTGAGGGGCTTGCCGGTGCGCAGCGAGAACGCCGAGCCGTGGGCCCAGCACTCCAGCGTGTCGCCTTCGACGAACCCCTCGGAGAGCGAGATGTCGCCGTGGGTGCAGGTGTCGCCGATGGCGTGCACCTCCCCCTCGGAGTCGAGGACGACCGCGATCGGCACGCCCTCCAGCTCGACACGCAGAGGCGTGTCCTGCTCGAGCTCGCTGAGCGCGCAGGCGCGCAGTGCGGTCACGCGTTCACCTCCGCGAGCTCGGCCTCGATCGCCGCGAGCAGCTCCTCCTCGAGGGAGGGGATGCCGAGGCGCTGCACGATGTCGCTGAGGAAGCCGAGGACGACCAGGCGCCGGGCCTGTTCCTCGTCGATCCCGCGCGCCTGCAGGTAGAAGAGCTGCTCGTCATCGAAACGACCGGTCGCGCTCGCGTGCCCGGCACCGACGATGTCGCCCGTCTCGATCTCGAGGTTCGGGATCGAGTCGGCGCGCGCCCCTTCGGTGAGCACCAGGTTGCGGTTGGCCTCGTACGAGTCGGTGCCCGTGGCGTCGGGACCGATCAGCACGTCGCCGATCCACACGCTGTGCGCGCTCTCACCCTGCAGCGCCCCCTTGTAGAGCACGTCGCCGACGGTGTGCTTCCCCTTGTGGAACAGGTACACCTGACTCTCGAGGTGCTGACCGGCGTCAGCGTAGGACAGCCCGTACAGGCGCCCCTCCGAGCCGTTCCCGTCGAGCTCGACGTTGGGGTTCACGCGCACCAGACCGCCGCCGAAGCTCACCACGGAGTGGGTCAGCGCGGAACCACGACCGACCTGCGCCTGGTGCGACGCGACGTGGATCGCGTCGTCCTGCCACTGCTGCACGCTGATGAGCGTGAGCCGAGCACCGTCGCGGACCAGGATCTCGACGTTCTGCGCGTACTGGGCGGAGCCGGTGTGGCGAAGCACCACGGTCGCCTGACTGTTCGCCGCGGCCTCGATCACCAGGTGACCGTCGGCGCGGCGGTCCGCGCCCTGACCGGTGATCGTGACGACGATCGGCTCGGCAACCTCCTCGTCCTGAGGGATGCCGATGTGCAGCGCCTCGACGGAGCCCTTCCAGGCGACCGCGGAGACGACGTCCTCCGGGCGGAAGAACTCGCCGCGCGGCGCGGCGCCGTCCGTCAGCGGAGCGCCGACGAAGCGCTCGTCGCTCACCTCGTAGACGACGCCGTCGTTGACGGGGGCCGTCTCGAACAGCCCGCTCAGCTGCGCGACCGGCGTGTGCTTCCAGTTGACCTCGCGCCCTGTGGGCACGCCGAAGTCGGACGGGTCGTACGAGTGCGGGCGCTCGGAACGGGTCTGCACCGGCACGAAGGCAGGCTCGACCTCTGTGTATGCCGTCGTCATGCTCAGCCGACCGATCCTTCCATGCCCATCTCGATCAGCTTGTTCAGCTCCATCGCATACTCCATCGGCAGCTCACGGGCGATCGGCTCGATGAAGCCGCGCACGATCATCGCCATGGCCTCGTCCTCCGGCATCCCGCGCGACTGCAGGTAGAAGAGCTGCTCCTCGCTGACCTTCGAGACCGTGGCCTCGTGCCCGAGCTGGACGTCGTCGACGCGGATGTCGATCGCCGGGTAGGTGTCGGACCGCGACTGGGTGTCCACCAGGAGGGCGTCGCAGCGCACGGTGTTCGCCGAGTGGTGCGCCGCGGCGTCCACGCGCACCTCGCCGCGGTACCCCGCGCGACCGCCGCCTCGTGCGATCGACTTCGAGACGATCGACGACTGCGTGTACGGCGCCATGTGGATCATCTTCGCGCCGGCGTCCTGGTGCTGACCGGGACCCGCGAACGCGACGGAGAGCGTCTCGCCCTTGGCGTGCTCGCCCATGAGATAGATCGACGGGTACTTCATCGTCACCTTGGATCCGATGTTGCCGTCGACCCACTCCATGGTCGCGCCCTCGTGCGCCACCGCGCGCTTGGTGACCAGGTTGTAGACGTTGTTCGACCAGTTCTGGATCGTCGTGTAGCGCACGCGGGCGTTCTTCTTCACGATGATCTCGACGACGGCCGAGTGCAGCGAGTCGCTCTTGTAGATCGGCGCGGTGCAGCCCTCGATGTAGTGGACGTAGCTGTCCTCGTCGGCGATGATCAGGGTGCGCTCGAACTGCCCCATGTTCTCGGTGTTGATCCGGAAGTACGCCTGCAGCGGGATCTCCACGTGCACGCCCTTCGGCACGTAGACGAAGGAGCCGCCCGACCACACCGCGGTGTTCAGCGCCGCGAACTTGTTGTCCCCCGGGGGGATGACCGTGCCGAAGTACTCCTCGAAGAACTCCGGGTGGTCGCGCAGCGCCGTGTCCGTGTCGAGGAAGATCACGCCCTGGGCCTCGAGGTCCTCGCGGATCTGGTGGTACACCACCTCGGACTCGTACTGCGCGGCGACGCCGGCGACGAGGCGCTGGCGCTCCGCCTCGGGGATCCCGAGCCGTTCGTACGTGTTCTTGATGTCCTCGGGGAGCTCCTCCCAGGACTGCGCCTGCTTCTCGGTGGAGCGGACGAAGTACTTGATGTTGTCGAAGTCGATGTCGCTGAGGTCGGCGCCCCAGGTCGGCATCGGCTTGCGCTCGAACAGGGAGAGGCCCTTGAGACGGGTCTTCAGCATCCATTCGGGTTCGCTCTTCAACCCGGAGATGTCGCGCACGACGGCTTCGCTGAGGCCGCGTTTCGCGCTGGCGCCGGCGGCGTCGGGGTCGTGCCAGCCGAACTCGTACACCCCCAGACCTTCGAGTTCGGGGCGGTCGATCAGCACATCCGACATCACACACTCTCCTCTACGGGCCGCAACGGTGTCATCCGCCCCGGCGCACCGTTCCCCCGTCGAGTCTCGCGGGGGGATGCGCCGCTGGTGGGCCCTCTCGTGGCGCTTGCCGCGCCTAGACTGTCAGGGATGCGTGCACGCATTCCGCGTGCATCCCGACGAATCCGATTCTACAGGTTCCGCCCCCTCCGCGGTCCGCTCGCGGCCGTATCCGGAGCGGAACGGAGAGCCCATGCCCGAAACAGCCGCGTCCGTCGAATCCCTCTCCCCTGCCGCCCGCCACGGTCGGTTCTGGAACTGGCTCCCCGATCACGTCGACACGCGCATCCGCGTCTTCGCCTGGCTGTCGTTCCTGGCCGAGACGATCATCATCGGCACCGGCGGCGCCGTGCGCCTGTCCGGATCGGGGCTGGGCTGCTCGGAGTGGCCGCTGTGCACGCCGGAGTCGCTCGTGCCGACCATCGAGCAGGGCTACCACGGCGTGATCGAGTTCGGGAACCGCACGATGACCGGGGTCGTCGGACTCCTCGCGCTCGCCGTCGTGATCCTGCTCTGGCGCATCCGGCGCGAACGCCGTGATCTCTTCACCCTCTCCGTGGTGATCCTGCTGGGCGGCATCATCCCCCAGGCGATCGTCGGCGGCATCACCGTCATCACCCGGCTGAACCCCTTCATCGTCGGCTTCCACTACACGGCGTCGCTGCTCCTGGTCTGCGTCACCGCGGCGTTCCTGCTGCGCATGGGGCAGCCCGCGGGCCCGCGCGAACGCGTCGTCCCCGCCTGGTTCGCGATGCTCACGCACGTGACCGGCCTCGCCCTCGTCCTCACGATCGCCTTCGGCGTGCTCACCACCGGCTCCGGACCGCACTCGGGAGACGCCGACATCAAGCGTCACGGATTCGACGCGTCGATCCTCGCGCACGTGCACTCCTGGCCCGGCTACATTCTCGCGGCGCTCGTGCTGACGCTGGCGATCCTCGCCTGGCAGATGCGGCTGCAGCCGCGCACCTGGCTGCTGGTGCTCATCCTCGCGATCGGCGTGCAGGTCGGCGTCGGCGTGATCCAGGCCCGCAACGGACTGCCCGAGGTGCTGGTGGGCATCCACATGGTGCTCGCGGCCCTCTCCACCGCGACCTACACGATCGTCGTGCTCATGCTGAAGAAGCCGGTCGCCGAGGGCGCGGCCCCCGCACCGGCCGCGTACGCAGCCGACGCATAAGCGCACCATAGGCCGCGCATCGGGGCCGCGGGCAGAGTGGCGGGCATGAAGACGACGACATCGCTCACCCGCAGCATCCCCTATCTCGGCCTCATCGTGCTCTCGCTCGCCGCCGCAGCCGGCGGCGGCTGGCTGGCCTCGCGCCAGATCAACACCATGACCACGACGATCCTCGCCGGCACGGCGACCGGCGTGGACGTCTACGCGGGGCAGAGCTGGACCATGGTCGGCGCCGCGCTGCTGGGGAGCGGCGTGCTCGGACTCCTGCTGGCGCTCGCGCTGGCCGCCGCGAAGGCTCTGATCCCGCGCGCGATCACGACCGCGGACCAGGACCGGGCGACGGACCATGATCGCGCGGCGGATGAGGACGCCCCGGTCGATCAGGCCCTCGTCGCGCCGGGGGCGGCGGCCCCCGCCCCCGGGGAGGAGGTCGTCCCCGCGGCGTCGGAGGACCCGGTCGACGCGGAGCAGGACGAGCCGGCGATCACGCGCTGACGAGGTCTCCGGAGAAGCAGGACGGCCGGCCCCCGGGTGCGGGGCCGGCCGTCCTCACAGGTCAGAACGGGAGCAGCGGATCGACCGCAACGGCCAGGAAGACCAACGTCAGATAAGTGATCGAGGCGTGGAACACGCGCATCGGGCGGGGCTCGGTGCCGCGCACCGCACGGTTGTAGAGACGGTGCGACTCGTAGATGAACCAGCCGCCGAAGACGAGGGCCGACGCCGTGTAGACCAGCCCCATGTCCGCCACGGGCACGAGGAGCAGCGAGCAGGCCACGGTCGCCCAGGCGTACAGGATGACCTGCAGACCCACCTGCGGCGCGGAGCGGGTGACGCCGAGCATCGGCACGTCGACGTCGTCGTAGTCGTCCTTGTACTTCATCGACAGCGGCCAGTAGTGCGGCGGTGTCCAGAGGAACACGAGCACGAAGAGGACCAGCGGAGGCCAGTCGAGCGACCCCGTCACGGCCGTCCAGCCGATCAGCACGGGGAAGCAGCCCGCGATGCCGCCCCAGATGATGTTCTGCTCGGTGCGGCGCTTGAGGATCATCGTGTAGATGACGACGTAGAAGAAGATCGCGACGGCGGAGAGCGTCGCGGCGAGCCAGTTCGTGGTCAGCCACAGCCACACCGTCGAGACGACGGCCAGCGCCCACGAGAACACCAGCGCTCCCCGCGGCGACACCTCGCCCGTGACGAGGGGCCGGTTCTCGGTGCGCTTCATGTGCACGTCGATGTCGCGATCGAGGTACATGTTGAAAGAGGCGGCGGAGGCCGCGCTCATGGCACCGCCGATCACGGTCGCCAGCACCAGCCAGAGGTCGGGCAGCCCCTTCTCGGCGAGGAACATCACGGGGACGGTGGAGACGAGCAGGAGCTCCAGCACCCGCGGCTTCGTCAGCGCGACGTAGCCGCGGAGCTTCTGGCCGATCGAGTACGTCCTGGCACCGGTCTGCGACGTGGTCGAGATCGCGATCGCCTCCTCCATGCGCAAGTCGACAGTTCCCTTCAGTCTATGGCACCGCCACGGCTCTCCCCGTCGCGTCGCCGTCGCGAAATCAACCGCGAAGCACCTTCCCGACACGACTATGCTGGGGACCACTCGCGCGCCCGAGCGCTGTGCACTCATCTCCGTGACGACGCGGATCGCGCAGGGGAATACGGGCGCCTTCTCAATTGTCAGAAGGAGCATGGCCGTGACGGAACTTGTTTGGAACGAGGTCGACCGGCGAGCGGTGGACACCGCCCGCATCCTGGCGGCGGACGCCGTCCAGAAGGTCGGCAACGGTCACCCGGGCACGGCGATGAGCCTCGCCCCCGTCGCATACCTCCTCTATCAGCGCGTCATGCGCCACGACCCGTCGGACACCGACTGGCTCGGCCGCGACCGCTTCATCCTCTCCGTCGGGCACTCCTCGCTCACGCAGTACGTGCAGCTGTACCTGGGCGGCTTCGGCCTCGAGCTCGCCGACCTCGAGGCGCTCCGCACCTGGGGCTCCCTGACCCCGGGGCACCCCGAGTACGGTCACACCAAGGGCGTGGAGATCACCACCGGCCCGCTCGGCCAGGGCCTCGCATCCGCCGTGGGCTTCGCCTACGCCTCGCGCTACGAGCGCGGCCTGTTCGACCCGGACGCCGCGGCGGGGACGAGCCCGTTCGACCACTACGTCTACGTCATCGCCGGGGACGGCGACCTGCAGGAGGGCGTGACCAGCGAGGCCTCCTCGCTCGCCGGCCACCAGCAGCTCGGCAACCTCATCGCCATCTACGACTCGAACCAGATCTCGATCGAGGGCGACACCGACGTGGCCTTCACGGAGGACGTGCGTCAGCGCTACGAGGCGTACGGCTGGCAGGTGCTGGAGGTCGACTGGCGCCGCACCGGGCACTACGTCGAGGACGTGCAGGAGCTGTACGACGCGATCGAGCAGGCCAAGGCCGAGACCGGCAAGCCCAGCCTCATCGTGCTGAAGACGATCATCGGGTGGCCCGCACCGAACAAGAGCGGCACGGAGTCGGTCCACGGCAACGCGCTCGGCGCGGACGAGGTCGCCGCCACCAAGGTGGTGCTCGGCTTCGACCCCGAGAAGAGCTTCGTCGTCGAGGATGCGGTGATCTCGCACACCCGCGAGCTCGGCTCCCGCGCGGCCGACGCCCGTGCGGACTGGCAGTCCGCCTTCGACGCCTGGGCCGCCGCAAACCCCGAGCGCAAGCAGCTGCTCGACCGTCTCGAGGCCCACGCGCTGCCCGCGGGGATCGCCGACGCGGTGCCCGCCTTCGAGGCCGGCACCGAGATCTCCACCCGCGCTGCCTCCGGCAAGGTGATCAACGCCCTGGCCCCTGAGCTGCCCGAGCTGTGGGGCGGTTCCGCCGACCTCGCCGGCTCGAACAACACCACCATCTCCCCCGCGGCGTCGTTCATCCCCGCCGAGTGGTCGACGCACGAGTGGAGCGGAAGCCCCTACGGCCGCGTGCTGCACTTCGGCATCCGCGAGCACGCGATGGGCTCGATCCTCAACGGCATCGTGCTGCACGGGCCGACCCGCCCGTTCGGAGGCACCTTCCTCATCTTCAGCGACTACATGCGCCCGGCGGTGCGCCTGGCCGCCCTGATGAACGTGCCCAGCGTCTTCGTCTGGACGCACGACTCGGTCGCCCTCGGGGAGGACGGCCCCACGCACCAGCCGATCGAGCAGCTGGCCTCCCTGCGCGCGATCCCCAATCTCACCGTGGTCCGGCCGGCCGATGCGAACGAGACCGCCGCGGCCTGGCTCGAGATCCTCAGCCGCCACGGCGGCCCGACCGGCATCGCGCTGACCCGCCAGAACATCCCGGTGTTCGCCCGCGGTGAGGGCGCGGCCGACGGAGACGTCTTCGCCTCGGCCGACAACACCTCCAAGGGCGCCTACGTGCTCGCCGAGGCCCCGGGCGGCACGCCGGACGTGATCCTCATCGCCACCGGATCCGAGGTGCAGCTCGCCGTCTCCGCCCGCGAGACGCTGGCCGCGGAGGGCGTGAACGCCCGTGTCGTGTCCGCGCCCTCGCTGGAGTGGTTCGCCGAGCAGGACGCGTCCTACCGCGAGCAGGTGCTGCCCGCGGCGGTCACCGCGCGCGTCTCGGTCGAGGCGGGATCGGTGCTCAGCTGGCGTGGCATCGTCGGCGACCGCGGCCGGTCGATCGGGATCGACCACTTCGGCGCATCCGCCGACTACAAGACTCTGTTCCAGAAGTTCGGCATCACCGCCGAGGCCGTCGTCGAGGCGGCACGCGAGAGCATCAAGGAGAACGCATGAGCACCCCCACCGCACAGCTGTCCGCCGCAGGCGTCAGCATCTGGCTCGACGACCTGTCCCGCACCCGCATCGCCTCCGGCAACCTGCAGCAGCTCATCGACACCCGCAACGTCGTCGGCGTGACCACCAACCCGACGATCTTCGCGAATGCGATCACCGACCCGTCCGACACCTCCTACGACGCGCAGGTCGCGGAGCTGGCGTCGACCGGCGCTTCCGCGACCGACGCGGTGTTCGCGGCGACCACCCAGGACGTGGGCGCCGCGCTCGACGTCTTCCGCCCGGTCTGGGAGGCCTCCGGCCACGTCGACGGCCGCGTCTCGATCGAGGTCTCCCCCGACCTCGCTCACGATACGGAGGGCACCATCGCCCAGGCGAAGGAGCTCTGGGAGCGGATCGACCGCCCCAACCTGCTGGTCAAGATCCCCGCCACCAAGGCCGGGCTCCCGGCGATCGCGGCCGCGATCGGGGCCGGCGTGAGCGTGAACGTCACCCTCATCTTCAGCCTCGAGCGCTACGAAGAGGTCATCGACGCCTATCTGACCGGGCTCGAGACGGCGAAGGCCGCCGGCATCGACCTGTCGACGATCCACTCGGTCGCGTCGTTCTTCGTGTCGCGTGTCGACACCGAGACGGACAAGCGGCTCACCGCGATCGGCACCGACGCCGCGGAGGCCCTCAAGAGCAAGGCCGGGCTCGCCAACGCCCGTCTCGCCTACGAGCTGTACGAGACGTCGTTCGCGTCGGACCGCGCCGCGGCGCTGCTCGATGCCGGCGCGAACCGTCAGCGCCCGCTGTGGGCGTCGACCGGCGTGAAGGACCCGGCCCTTCCCGACACCCTCTACGTCACCGAGCTCGTCGCAGCCGGCGTGGTGAACACCATGCCCGAGAAGACCCTCGAGGCGACCTTCGACCACGGCGTGGTCACCGGCGACACGATCACCGGAGGCTACGAGGAGGCGCGCGCCGTCTTCGCGGGCCTCGCCGAGGTGGGCGTCGACTTCGCCGATGTCACGCAGGTGCTCGAGGACGAAGGCGTCGCCAAGTTCATCGACTCCTGGCACGGGCTTCTCACCCAGGTCGCAGAAGGCCTCGAGGCGGCACGATGAGCTTCACCGCGCACGTCTCCGGCGCGGCGTCCGCCGCTGTCAGGACGACGGTGCCGCGACTCGTCGAAGACCTCGTCGCGACGAGGATCACCGGCGGCGATGCGACGCTCTGGGGCCCCGACGCCGAGGCCGAGGCGTCCAGCCGTCTCGGCTGGGTCGACGCGGTCTCGGTCTCCCGCCCGCTGGTGCCGGAGATCGTCGAGCTGCGCGCAGAGCTGGCGGCGCGAGGGGTCACCCGCTTCGTGCTCGCCGGCATGGGCGGTTCCTCCCTCGCCCCCGAGGTGATCACGCAGACCGCCGGCGTCGAGCTGACCATCCTCGACTCGACGGCACCGGGCCAGGTGCTCGCGGCGATCGACTCGGGCCTGCAGGACACGGCGCTGATCGTGTCGTCGAAGTCGGGCTCCACGGTCGAGACCGACTCGCAGCGCCGCACCTTCGAGGCGGCTTTCCGCGACCTGGGCATCGATCCCGCCGAGCGCATCGTCGTCGTCACCGATCCCGGATCCCCGCTGGACGTCTCCGCGCGTGAGGCCGGCTACCGGGTCTTCAACGCCGATCCGAACGTCGGCGGCCGCTACTCGGCCCTCACCGCGTTCGGGCTGGTGCCCTCCGGTCTCGCGGGCGCCGACGTCTCCGAGCTGCTCGACGAGGCCGAGGCCTCGCTGCTGCAGGTCGCGATCGACTCGCCGGAGAACCCCGCGCTGGTCCTGGCCGCCGCGATCTCCGCGACCGAGCCGCGCCGCGACAAGCTGGGTCTCGTCACCGACGGCACGCACATCGTGGGTCTCCCCGACTGGATCGAGCAGCTCATCGCCGAGTCGACCGGCAAGCAGGGCACCGGAGTCCTCCCCGTGGTGCTGCTGCCCGTCTCCCCCGAGCTCGACTCCCGCCCGGACGACCTCCAGATCGTGCGACTCGTCGACGACGCGGACGAGTTCCATCTGCGCGAGCGCCACGAGGGCGAGATCCTCGTCAGCGGCACGCTGGGCTCGCAGTTCGTCGTCTGGGAGTACGCCACCGCGATCGCCGGATACCTGCTCGGCATCGATCCGTTCGACCAGCCCGATGTGGAGTCGGCCAAGGTCGCCGCCCGGGGTCTGCTCGACGCCCGCCCCGAATCGGCGGCACCGGCGTTCGTGGAGGACGGCATCGAGGTGCGCGTCTCGGATCCGGCCCTCGCCGAGTCGGGGACGATCGAAGGCGTGCTCGACGCGCTCTGGTCGCGTCTTCCCGCCGACGGCTACGTGTCGGTCCAGGCCTACGTCGACCGTCTCGGCCTCCCGCAGCTCCAGGGGCTGCGGGAGATGGTCGCGGCCGATTCCGGACGGCCCGCCACCTTCGGCTGGGGCCCGCGCTTCCTGCACTCCACCGGCCAGTACCACAAGGGCGGCCCTGCACAGGGCGTCTTCCTCCAGATCCTGGAGCGGACGGATGTCGATCTCGAGATCCCGAACCGCCCCTTCACCTTCGGACAGCTCATCGAGGCCCAGGCCGCCGGAGACGCGGGCGTGCTCGCGCAGCACGGCCGTCCGGTCGTATCGTTGACGATCGCCGACTCGTCCGCGGACGTGCTGGCCCTGTTCGAAGCCGCTCAATAAGAATCACGATCGAGGCCCCCCACCGATGACCGTCCCCATCTCGAACGGGCACAACCCGCTGCGCGACCCCGATGATCGCCGCCTGAACCGGATCGCCGGGCCCAGCGCCCTGGTGATCTTCGGCGTCACCGGCGACCTGTCCCGCAAGAAGCTGATGCCCGCCGTCTACGATCTCGCCAACCGCGGACTGCTCCCGCCCGGCTTCGCACTGGTGGGATTCGCCCGCCGCGACTGGGAGGACCAGGACTTCGCACAGGTCGTCTACGACGCCGTCAAGCAGCACGCGCGCACGCCGTTCCGTGAGGAGACCTGGCAGCAGCTCCTGCAGGGCATCCGGTTCGTCCAGGGCACCTTCGACGATCCCGAGTCGTTCCGCCGGCTGCGCGAGACCGTCGAGAAGCTCGACGTCGAACGCGGCACGATGGGCAACCACGCCTTCTACCTGTCGATCCCGCCGAAGGACTTCCCGATGGTGGCGACCCAGCTGAAGGACTCCGGTCTGGTCGGCGAGACGGGCGACGACGACGCCTGCTGGCGGCGCGTCGTGATCGAGAAGCCGTTCGGAGACGACCTCGAGTCGGCCCGTGCCCTCAACCGCGCCCTCGAGGTGGCGTTCCCCGCCGATGCGATCTTCCGGATCGACCACTACCTCGGCAAGGAGACGGTGCAGAACATCCTCGCGCTGCGCTTCGCCAACGAGCTGTACGAGCCGATCTGGAACCGCAACTACGTCGACCACGTGCAGATCACGATGGCCGAGGACATCGGCGTGGGCGGCCGCGCCGGCTACTACGACGGCATCGGCGCCGCGCGCGACGTGATCCAGAACCACCTCCTCCAGCTGCTCGCGCTCACGGCGATGGAGGAGCCGATCAGCCATTCGGCCGAGCACCTGCGCGCCGAGAAGGAGAAGGTGCTCGAAGCGGTCCGTCTGCCGGACGACCTCTCGCTCGCGACCGCCCGCGGGCAGTACGCCGGCGGCTGGCAGGGCGGCGAGAAGGTGAACGGCTTCCTCGAAGAGGACGGCATGGCACCGAACTCGACGACCGAGACCTACGCGGCCCTCAAGCTCGAGATCGCGACCCGGCGCTGGGCGGGCGTGCCCTTCTACCTGCGCACCGGCAAGCGGCTCGGCCGTCGCGTGACGGAGATCGCCGTCGTCTTCAAGCGGGCTCCGCAGCATCTCTTCGGCCGCAGCAACGCCTCGGAACTGGGCCAGAACGCGCTGGTGATCCGAGTGCAGCCCGACGAAGGCGTGACGATCCGCTTCGGATCGAAGGTGCCGGGCACCGGTACGAACGTCCGCGACGTCACGATGGACTTCGGCTACGGGCACGCCTTCACCGAGGCGAGCCCCGAAGCCTACGAGCGCCTCATCCTCGACGTGCTGCTCGGCGACCCGCCGCTGTTCCCGCGGCATGAGGAGGTCGAGCTCTCCTGGAAGATCCTCGACCCGATCGAGCAGTTCTGGGCCGCGCAGCGCGGTCCTGTCGAGCAGTACGCACCCGGCTCGTGGGGTCCGGCATCCGCCGACGCCCTGCTCGCCCGCGACGGACGAGTCTGGAGGCGCCCGTGATCATCGACCTTCCCGACACGACGGTCAGTCAGGTCGCCAAGCAGCTGGTGCGGGTGCGCGAGGAGGGCGGCGCGGTCGCCCTCGGCCGCGTGCTCACCCTCGTGATCGCCGCGCGCAACGGCGTGGCCGAAGCGGCGATCGACGCCGCGAACGACGCCTCCCGTGAGCATCCGATGCGGGTCATCGTGCTGACCACCGGAGAAGGGCCGTCGAAGCTCGACGCGCAGATCCGGGTCGGCGGAGACGCCGGCGCGAGCGAGGTCGTCGTCCTGCGCGCCTACGGTGCGGCGGCGAGCAACGAGGAGAGCCTCATCACGGGCCTGCTCCTGCCCGACGCGCCTGTGGTCGCCTGGTGGCCCGAGGAGGCCCCGACCGACGCGGCCGCCTCGCCGCTCGGACGGATCGCCCAGCGTCGCATCACCGACGCCGCGACGTCGCCCGACGTGCGCGACCGGCTCGCGCTGCTGGGGAAGACCCATGCACCGGGCGACACGGATCTCGCGTGGACGCGGCTCACCCACTGGCGCGAACAGCTCGCCGCGGTGCTCGACCAGCCGCCGTTCGAAACGGTGATCGGCGCCGAGGTGCATGGTTCCGCCGCATCCCCGTCGACCGCGCTCCTCGCCGCCTGGCTCCAGATGGCGCTCGACGTGCCGGTGCGCTGGTCCTACGAGGACCCGGAGGAGTGGCAGGAGGGCATCAAGTCGGTGCGTCTGCACCGCTCCGGCGGGGACATTCTGCTGGAGCGCCCGTCCGCGGGTGTGGCGGTCCTCACCCAGCCCGGCCAGCCCGATCACGAGCTCCATCTCCCCCGGCGCACGCTCCGCGAGTGCCTGGCCGAGGAGCTCCGCCGCCTCGACGCGGACGTGCTGTACGGTCGAGTCATCACCGAGGGCTGGGAGCGGCTGGGGCCGCCTGAGACGGGGGCATGACGATGGACGCGACGCGGACGATCAAGACGGTGGTGGTCGAGCCCACCCCGGCGGCATTGGCCGAGCGCGTCGCCGATCGCTTCCTCACCCGTGTCCGCGCCCGCACGCGTGACGGCCGCACCGCCCATGTCTGCCTGACCGGCGGGTCGATGGGCGGCGCGGTGCTGTCCGCGGTGGCCGCGCACCCCCGTGCAGCGAAGATCGACTGGTCGCTCGTGCACTTCTGGTGGGGCGACGAGCGCTTCGTCGAGAAGGACGATGCCGACCGCAATTCCCTCCAGTCGCGCCGGGCCCTCCTCGATCGCATCCCGGTTCCCGCCGAGAACGTGCACGAGGTCGCGACCCCCGCTGAGATGTCCCTCGACGAGGCGGCGGAGGCCTATGCGGCGGAGCTCGCCCGGTACGGCACCGACGAGCGTCCATGGCCGTCGTTCGCGGTGTGCTTCCTCGGCGTGGGGCCCGACGGCCACATCGCCTCGCTCTTCCCCGATCGTCCCGAGGTGACGGTGACGGACGCGGCGGTGCTGCCCGTGCGCGACTCCCCCAAGCCTCCGCCCGAGCGCGTCACGCTGACCCGTCCGGTGATCAACGCCTCGAAGCGCGTGTGGCTGGTCCTCACCGGCGCGGACAAGGCCTCCGCGCTCGGTCTCGCCCTCGCCGGAGCGAGCTATGCGAGCGTTCCTGCGGCCGGGGCGAAAGGACGTCGCCGGACCGTGTTCTTCGTCGACGAGGCCGCAGCAGCCGAGGTCTCCCCCGAGCTCATCGACCGCGACTACTGAACACGCAGCGGGCGGCGGCGTCCGAGGGGCCCGGCGTCAGGAGCGCTGATCCGGCGCGTCGTTCCCGCCGTTCGCCGACCCGTCCTGCCACGGAAGCGGGCCCGGGCTCTGCCGGGTCTCCGGGGCGGCCGGCGTCTGGGGCGGCTCCGTGGACGGGACGGTGCCGCTGCTCCCGCGTTCGATCCCGAGCTCCTGGCTCTCGCTGACGATCTGCGGGTGGTACCGGGCGAGCCCGAAGACGCCCCACACCGCCACGGCGCCCGCGATGAAGAAGAGGACCATGGCTCCGAGCGGCGCCGCCGATGCCTCCCGCAGGACGAGCGCGCCGATCAGGACCGCGACGATGGGGTCGACGACCGTCAGACCGGCGACGACCAGGTCGGGCGGGCCGGAGCTGTACGCGGTCTGGACGAAGTAGGCGCCGACGCCACCCGCGGCCAGCAGGGCGATCACGCAGACGACGGTCAGCCAGTCGAAGTCGCCGACCTGGATCCGCTTGATGATCGCCTTCGCGAGGGTCGCCACGAAGCCGTAGAGGATTCCGGCCCCGATCACGTAGAACAGTGCACGCATCCGGCGCCTCAGGATGAGCCAGAAGGCGCCGAGCACGATGATCACGAGCAGCAGGATCGTGAGGATCGTGAAGAGCTCCGTGTCGGAGATGTCGCTCTCGGTCGCATACAGGGCGGCGACGGCGACGAAGAGGAAGATCCCGCCCATGCAGGCGACGATCGACGTGATCGACTTCTTCGTGGGCGCGTGCCCGGACAGGCGGGCGTTGAGCAGCGTGGTGACCACGAGGGCCACGGCGCCGAGGGGCTGCACCACGATCAGCGGAGCGCGGGACATCGCCGCCAGCTGGCAGACGATCGCCAGGCCCAGCATGAGCGTGCCCAGCAGCCACGAGGGCCGGGTCAGCAGTCCCTTGATCTGCGCGCCGCTGAGGCCGCTCGCCCCTTCCTGCCCGGTGATGCGCTCGACCTTCTCGACGCCGCGGTGCTGGTACTGCGCTCCCAGGGACATGAAGACGGCGCCCGCGAGAGCGAGGGGGATGCCGAGCAGCAGGCCCGGATCCTGGAACACGCCGACCAGCTGGTCGCCGACGTTCTCCCCGATCCCCACTGCATTCACCCTCTGAGACTACCGGGACTCCGATGCCGAACCCCGCACAGTAGGGTTGTGGCGTGGCAGTTCTCCCCATCCGTATCGTCGGCGATCCCGTCCTGCACTCCCCCGCGAGCCTCGTCGAGGAGATCGACGACGAGATCCGTGCCCTCGTCGCGGACATGTTCGAGACCATGGACGCCGCACCCGGTGTGGGGCTCGCTGCGCCTCAGGTCGGGGTCCCGCTGCGCATCTACACGTACTCGCACTTCGACGACGACGAGCAGCCGTGGCGCGGCGTGATCATCAACCCCGTGCTGTGGATGATCCCCCTCGAGCCCGGCGAGCCCGATGAGGACCTCGAGTCCGAGGGATGCCTCTCCTTCCCGGGCGAGCGGTTCCCGCTGCGCCGCTCCGAGCGCGTGCTGGTCACCGGGGTGGACCTCGACGGCGCCGCTGTGCGCATCGAGGTCGATGGATGGCGCGCGCGCATCATGCAGCACGAGTTCGATCACCTCGACGGCATCGTCTACATCGACCGGCTGTCGGACGGCGACTGGAAGACGGTGCAGAAGATCACCCGCAAGCGCGGTTGGGGCCGTCCGGGACAGAGCTGGCTGCCCGGCGTCGACGATCTCGAGGCCTGATACCAGTCCGGCGACTTAAGTGTCAACGTTGCATCCCTGAGCTCTGGCCAGTAGTTTGCCCGAGGCGGTTGTCGCCGCCATAGCAAACTCTGAGGGGACACACAATCATGCGTACTCGGACTCGCAAGAGCCTGGCACTCGTCGGCGCCGCGGCTGCGCTCAGCATCGCTCTGAGCGGATGCAGCGCGATCGACGGCCTCTTGAACGGCAAGGGCCAGGACGCGGACCGCGACAAGTCCGGCAATGTCAAGGAGGATGCCGAGATCGGCATCTTCAACCTGAAGGTCGGCGACTGCGTGCTCGCCGACGCCAACCAGAACGGCGAGATGTCGAGCGCCAACGTCACGCCCTGCGACAAGCCGCACGACCAGGAGGTGTACTTCGAGTTCGACATGACCGGAGACACCTACCCGGCTGACGACGCCTTCCAGGAGGCCGCCGCCGCGCAGTGCATCCCCGCGTTCGAGAAGTTCGTCGGCCACCCGTTCGACGGCTCCGCGCTGGACATCCGCACCATGACCCCGACGCCGGACACCTGGAACAAGATGAACGACCGCAAGGTGCAGTGCATCATCGTGGACCTCAACGGCGCCAAGCTCGAGGGGTCCATGAAGGGCAAGGCCATCTGAGCCGCCGCTCCTCCTCGGAGAGGGCCGCATCGTCTCCGGGCGGTGCGGCCCTCTCCTGTTCGAGGCTCAGTCGGCGCAGCGCGGCACGAACCGCAGGACGTTGGTCTCCCGCCGGGCGAACCCGACCGACTCGTAGAGTCGCAGCGCGGACTCGCGGGACGGCCGCGAGGTGAGGTCGAGGGTGCGCAGGCCGCGTTCCTCGGCGAGCTCCGTCATCCGCTGCAGGAGGAGCCGAGCGATGCCCTTGCCCCGGGCGTCCTCGTGCACGACGACGTCCTCGACGTGCCCGCGGAGCCCCGAGGGGATCGGGTAGGTGACGAGCGTCGCCATTCCCACGGGGCGGCCCCCGTCGCGCACCACCAGGAGCTCCGTGGCGTCGTGCGCGACGATCCCGTCGATGAGCGCACGATCGAACCGGGCGGATGCCGACAGCTGCCCAAGCAGTGCCGCGATGGCCTCGGCGTCCTCATCCGTCACCGCGGTGAGGAGCTCGACGCGGAGTTCTGCGGTGTCCATGCGGACAACCTAGCCGACGACGGCGTGAGCGCCCGGCACCCCGCGGCGGATCAGTCCGCGCCGATGACCAGTTCCGTGATGTCCCCGGCGATCTCCCGTGGCTCGCTCCCCCGGGCGAAGAGCAGCGCCGGCCCCCGGGCGGCGTCCACCGCCTGCCCGCCGATGGAGAGCCTGCCGCCGGCTCCGCGGATCCAGGCGCCCTCGCGGAGGGCGACCACCGGGGTCGTGTTCTCCTCGAGGTACTCGGTCAGCCGGAGGGCCCGCGTCTCCCCGGCATGCGTGGAGGCGGGATCGGCGTCGAGAAAGTGGCAGTTGATCTGGAACGGGACGAGTCCGAGAGCGCCGAAGGCCCCGGGGAAGACGATCGGCATGTCGTTGGTCGTCCGGATGCTGGGCGCCGCGAGGTTGGTGCCCGCGCTCGCGCTGAGATAGGGGCGGCCCCCGGCCGCGTGCTCCCGCAGCGCCGTGTCGAGACCCAGGCCGAGGACGCGGTCGAGCAGCCGGAAGGTGTTCCCTCCCCCGACGAACACCGCCGCCGCCTCCGCCACCGTCTGCACGGGCGACGCGCCCTCGTGCACGCCGCGCACGGCGATCCCCTGCGCGGCGAAGGCGTCGCGCACCTTGGCCGTGTAAGCATCGTGGTCGGCCAGCGCGTAGGGGACGAAGACGATCTCCTCGATCCCCGCTAGCACCGGCAGCACGGCGTCCCAGGCGTGGTCGAGGTAACCCCGTCCGACGTTCGTGGAGTTGGAGAGCAGCAGCAGGTCGTTCATGCGGGGGTCTTTCGCTGAGGGGCGTGGGCGGACAGGAGGGATCCGATCTGCTGCGCGGTCTGCAGCACGGCGTCGAGATGGTCATGGATGTCGCCGAGCTGTTCGCGCTTGTGCTCGCCGATGCTGACCGAACCGATCGGGCGCCCGGCGACGAAGACCGGAGCGGCGAGGGCTCGGGTGTTCTGGTCGTACTCCCCTCCGGAGTACGCCCAGCCGACATCGGCGACGCGCTGCATCTCGGCCTCGATCTCGGCCGCATCCAGTGCGGTGAGGTCGCTGAACTTCGCCAGGGGGCGGTGGTACATCAGCTGCTGTCGCTGCCCCGCGGACAGGAACGCGAAGTACGCACGCGAGGTCGCCCCGGCGTGCGCCGGGTAGAGCTCCCCGACCAGCGGGTGATCCCGCATCGGGCTCGTCCCCCCGTCGACCGCCGCGACGCACCGCACGTAGGAACCGTCCGCGAGCGCGAAGACCGCGGTACGCGACGAGGCGTCGGCGAGGTCGGCGAGCAGCGGCTCGACGAGCGCGGCCATACCGCCCCGACGCTCCCAGGTCGAGGCGATGCGCCACAGCGCCGGGCCCAGACGATAGCGACGCGTCATGGCGTCGGCGTGCAGGAACCCGCGTCCCGCGAGCGTGCTGAGCAGTCGCTGAGCCGCGGACTTGTCCAGGCCGAACTCCTTGGCCAGGTCGGTGACGCCCCAGTCGGTGCGGCGCTCGGTGAACGACAGCAGGATGCTCAGCGCCCTGTCGACGGTCTGCAACGGTGCGCGTCCGCCTTCATCGGTCATGTGTGATCCCCTCCAGCGGTCAGCCTAGGGCCCGGATGATCAGCCGTGCACCTTCTTCTCACATAATGAGAAGCAGTTGCATTCGAGTCGACCCTCCCCCGATAGTGGTCGAATCCCACCCGATGACGTCCTGAGGACAAGGAGAGCAGTGCGCACCGTACTCCGCCGAGTGCTGGCGATGATCCCCACGTTGCTGGGCGTCGTCGTCTGCATCTTCGTGATCACCCGCGTGCTGCCGGGAGATCCGGCCCGCACGCTCGCAGGAGAGAACGCGGCCGACTCTGTCGTCGCGAAGCTCCGCGAGCAGATGGGGCTGGACCAGCCGATCTGGACACAGTTCTGGGACTACCTCACCGGTCTCCTCCACGGCGACCTCGGCTACGCCTGGCACACCGGGCGGCCGGTGGCCGAGGACTTCGCGACCCGGTTCCCCGCCACCGTCGAGCTCGGCATCGCCGCCCTGCTCATCGGGATCATCGTCGGCGTGCCCCTCGGCATCCTCGGCGCCACGCAGCGCGGGCGCTTCGCCGACCATGCGACTCGCGTGATCTCGCTGCTCGGCGCATCGATGCCCCTGTTCTGGCTCGGGCTCATCGTCATCTCGGTGTTCTACGGTGCCCTCGGCTGGGCACCGGCGCCGGTCGGGAGGATCTCCGACTCGCTGAACCCGCCCACGCACATCACCGGACTGTACGTGATCGACAGCATCCTGACCGGCGACACCGCAGCGCTGCAGAGCTCCCTCGCGCATCTCATCTGGCCGGCGATGGTTCTCTCCGTCGGCGCCGTCGCCATCATCTCCCGGATGACCCGCTCGTCGATGCTCGAGGTGCTCGGGCAGGACTACATCCGCACGGCCGCCGCGAAGGGCATGGGCCCGGTCCGCATCATCGGCGGGCATGCGCTGAAGAACGCCGCCCCCTCGATCGTCACCATCGTCGGTCTCGAGCTCGGGCAGCTCCTCGGCGGCGCCGTCATCACCGAGACGATCTTCAGCTGGCCGGGGATCGGCGGCTACGTCGTCGAGTCCATCAACGCGACCGACTACGCGCCCGTGCAGGCGATGACCCTGGTCGCGGCGATCATCTACCTGGTGGTGAACCTGCTCGTGGACCTGTCGCAGGGGATCTTCGACCCGAAGGTGCGCAATGTCTGAAACAACAACGCTCACGATCGCGCAGCAGAAGGCGCAGCCCCGCCGCAGCAGGACGACCGCGCTGACCCTGCTGCTGCGCAACCCCTCGGCGATGGTCGGCGCCGGCATCATCCTGTTCTGGACGGTCGGCGGCCTCCTCACCCTCTTCTGGACGCCCTATCCGCCGAATATGACCGACGCAGGCCCGCTGTTGGCGCCGCCGTCGGCGGAGCATCTGTTCGGCACGGACAACTACGGACGCGACCTCCTCTCCCGCGTACTCGCGGGCGCCCGGGTGTCTCTCTGGACCGGAGTGATCGCGATCGCCGTGTCGCTCGTCATCGGCGTGCCGCTGGGGGCGATCGCCGGCTACTTCCGCGGCGCCGTCGGCATGGTGATCATGCGGGTGATGGACATGCTGCTCGCCTTCCCGTCGCTCCTCCTTGCGATGGCCCTCGCGGTCGCCCTCGGCCCGGGACTCGCCAGCGCCATGATCGCGGTCGGGATCGTCGGCATCCCCGAGTTCGCCCGCATCATGTACGGCCAGACCGTCTCGCTGCGCGAACGGGAGTTCGTCGAGTCCTCTCGGGCCATCGGTCTCCGCGACGCGGTCATCCTGTTCCGCCACATCCTGCCGAACGGGCTCGTCCCGATCATCGTCCGCTGTGCGCTCGGGATGGGCTACGCGATCCTCACCGCCGCCGCACTGAGCTTCATCGGGCTCGGCGCACAGCCGCCCCTCGCCGAGTGGGGCGTCATGATCTCCGACGCTCGCGGCTACATCATCTCCGGCGAGTGGTGGATGACCTTCTTCCCCGGCATCGCCATCGCCTCGTCGATCCTCGGCTTCAACCTGCTCGGCGACGGGCTCCGCGACGTGCTCGATCCGCGTCTGAGGACATCCGCCCGATGACGCCCGGGGCCCACAAGACCCCTTCTGTCGCAGCCCGAAACACACGTGACCCGAAACACCACCAAGAAAGGCCATCCATGCGCACGCAGAGAATGATCTCCGCCGCCGCGATCGCCCTCGTCGTCGTCCTGTCGACCGCGGGATGCGTCGCGAACTCGAACGCGGACAAGGGCGGAGGCGGCGCCGATCAGACGCTGACCATCGCCTACTCCGAGGGCGGCAAGACCCTCGACCCCGCGGAGGCGAACGACGGCACGAGCGACACGCTCGTCGTCGCCGCCTACGACCAGCTCGTCACCTACGGCACCAAGGAGGTCGACGGCAAGCGGGTCTCCGACACCGCCACGATCTCCCCCATGCTGGCGAAGGAGTGGAAGGTCGACGACACCGACACCGTCTACACCTTCACCCTGCGCGACGACGTGAAGTTCCAGTCGGGCAAGAAGCTCGTCGCCGACGACGTGGTGCGCTCCTTCGCGCACATCAAGGCGTCCGCGTCGGCCAGTTTCCTCTACGACATGGCCGGGATCTCCAAGGTCGAGGCGTCCGACGAGCACACCGTCGTGGTGACCCTCACCGGCCCCAACCACCTGTTCCTGCAGATCCTGCCGATGTACTCGTTCTCGATCCTCGACATGGACCTGGTGGAGAAGAACGGCGGCGCCGGCTGGCTCTCGACCAAGACCGCGGGCACCGGCCCGTACGTCATCGACAGCTGGGACCCGGCGAGCTCGGCGAAGCTCAGCGTCAACAAGGACTACTGGGGCGACAAGCCGTCCCTCACCACGGTGAACCTGAAGTTCATCGGCGACGCGTCCAACCGCCTGCAGCTGCTCAAGAAGGGCTCCGTCGACGCGGCGCTCGAGATCGCGCCGAAGGATCTGCAGGGCCTCGAGGGCGACGGGATCGTCGTCGACTCGCGTCCCAGCAACAAGATCCTGTTCTTCGCGATGAACAACAAGATCGCCCCGTTCGACAACCCGAAGGTGCGCCAGGCGATCACCTACGCGATCCCCTACGACAAGCTCATCAAGGACGTGATGAAGGGGCAGGCGAGCCCGATGCGCTCCTCCGTCGCCAGCTCGACCCCGGGGTACACCGACAAGGGCAATGAGGCGAAGTACGACCTCGACAAGGCCAAGTCGCTGCTCGCCGAGGCCGGCTACCCGAACGGCTTCACGTTCGACTTCACCCTCGGCTCAGGCTTCTCCGACTGGAACGACGATGCCGTGCTGATCCAGGCCGAGCTGGCGAAGATCGGCGTGACGATGAACATCACCAACATGGCGCGGGCACAGTTCCTCGAGGCGCTGGCCGGCAAGCAGGTGCAGTCCTACATCAGCCGCTGGACCTCGTTCGTCAACGACCCGGGCTATCACCTCGGCCTGCTGATGACCTCGGACGGCACGAGCAACTACATGAACTACTCGAACCCGCGGGTGGACGAGCTGTGGAAGCAGGCGGCCACCGAGCCGAGCGTCGACGTCCGCAACGAGAAGTACGGCGAGATGCAGCAGCTCATCAACGAGGACTCCCCCTGGGCGTATCTCTACGAGTACAACATCGCGGTCGCGCACGGCAAGGGCCTGGACGGCTACACGTCGTACCCCGACGGCCTGATCCGGTTCTTCCAGCTGAGCAAGTCGAAGTGACCCGGCGCACGCGCCCCTGACCACGGACGAGAGAGAAGAGAGATCATCATGCAGAACGAGTGGGAGACCAGGATCCTCGAGGCCGTCGAGGCGTCCCGCGAGGAGCTCCTCGAGCTCGCGGGGCTGCTCATCCGCACCCCGAGCGAGAACCCTCCCGGCGACTGCACCGAGATCGCCGACGTCATCGCCGCGCACCTTCGCGGTGCCGGCGTCGACGCGGAACTCTTCGACGCGGGTCAGGGGCGTGTGAGCGTCGTCGCCCATCACGGGGAGAAGGAGGACGGCCAGCGGCACCTCGTCTTCGCCGGACACCACGACGTGGTCCCGGTCGGCGACGTCGACCGCTGGTCCTTCCCTCCCTTCGCCGGCGATGTCGTCGACGGTTGGCTGCGCGGACGCGGAGCCAGCGACATGAAGGCGGGGCTCGCGGGCCTCATCCACGTCTTCATCCTGTTCGACCGTCTGGGGCTCCCCCTGGCCGGGAAGCTGTCCCTCGCCGCCGTGCCCGACGAGGAGACCGGCGGCCGCCTCGGCGCCGACTGGCTGCTCGACCAGGGCGTCCTCGACGGTGCGACCGGCGGCATCATCGCCGAGCCCGCCGAGCGCGACCACCCCACGATCGGGCAGAAGGGCAGCAACTGGTTCCGTCTCACCATCAAGGGCAGGCCCGGGCACGGCAGCCTTCAGCCGGTGCACGGCACGAGCGCGAACCTGCTCGGAGCGCGAGCGATCCTCGCCCTCCAGAAGCTCTGGGACATGACCCCGAACGCACCGGAGGAGGTGCGCCAGCTCATCGCCGACTCCACGCGCTTCGCCGTGCAGCGCGAGGGCTATGCGCCGGAGGTCGCCGAGGTCTTCGAGCACGTCACGATCAACGTCGGGACCATCACCGGAGGGACCTCGACCAACGTCGTGGCCGACACGTGCGTGATCGAGTTCGACACCCGTGTGCCGATCGGCCTGTCCCGCGCAGAGGTCCTCGACCGCGTCAAGGAGATCCTCGCCGAAGAGGGCATCGACGCCGAGATCGAGCCGCTCGGGTTCATGAGCGAGCCGAACTGGACCGTCCCCACCGACCCGATCGTCGAGACCCTGGTCGGGGCGCTCCGCGAGCTCTCCGACCCCGAGGCGCAGGGCGTGCTGCAGTGGGCGTCCTCCGACGCCCGCACCTTCCGCAGCCATGGCATCCCCGTGCTGCAGTACGGCCCCGCCGATCTGCAGACCATCCACAGCTTCGATGAGCGGGCGCTCGCCGACGACGTCGTCCTCGCCGCCAAGGTCTACGCGCTCAGCGCCATCCGCTACCTCGGGCTCGCCTCCTGAGTCCCGTCGCACCGAGAAGAGAGAGAAACACATGCTGAACCAGGTACTCGACGTCGTCGACCTGCTCGACTCCCCGCAGACCTCGGGCGAGTCGCTGGCCGGCTACCTCCGGGAGCAGGGCGCCGAAGGGGTCGAGATCCACGTCGAGACGATCGTCGGCGACGAGGGCAAGTCGACCGACTTCGTCCGCGTCGCGGTCCCGGGATCCGCGGGCAAGCGCTCCGGCGGCGCCGCTCCGACTCTCGGGATCATCGGCCGGCTCGGCGGCGCCGGGGCCCGCCCCGAGCGCATCGGCTTCGTCTCCGACGGCGACGGCGCTGCGGCGGCGCTCTCCGCCGCGGCCAAGCTGCTGCAGATGAAGGCCCGCGGTGACGACCTCCCCGGCGATGTCATCATCACCACGCACGTCACCGGATGGGCCCCGACCGAACCGCACGATCCGGTGCCGTTCATGGGCTCCCCCGTCGACATGGGCACGATGAACGAGCACGAGGTGGACGAGGAGATGGACGCCATCGTCTCGATCGACACCACCAAGGGGAACCGCACGATCAACCACCGCGGCATCGCGATCTCGCCGACGGTGAAGGAGGGGTACATCCTCCGGCCCAGCGAGGATCTCGTCGGCATCGCCGAGACCGTCACGGGTGTGTCGGCCGTCGTCTTCCCGCTCGCCACGCAGGACATCACGCCCTACGGCAACGACCTGCACCACCTCAACTCGATCCTGCAGCCCGCCGTGGCCACCACGGCACCGGTCGTCGGCGTCGCCATCACCACCGCCGTGCCGGTGGCCGGATGCGCGACCGGGGCGAGCCACGAGGTGGACATCGAGCTGGCGGCGCGCTTCGCCGTCGAGACCGCGAAGTACTACGGCGCCGGGCAGGTGGCCTTCCACGACGAGGAGCAGTTCGCCCATCTCGTCGACCTCTACGGCACCGCCCACCACCTGCAGACCCTCGGACGCAAGGCAGGCTGACCACCATGACGGCTCTTCTCCGTGTCGAGGACCTCACCGTGCAGGTCCGTTCGCAGCGCGGCACCAGCACTCCGGTCGACGGCATCAGCTTCGACATCGAGCGCGGCGAGACGCTCGGCGTCGTCGGCGAGTCCGGCTCGGGGAAGAGCCTCACGGCCATGTCGATCATCCAGCTGCTGCCCACCAGAGCGGTGCGGATGACCGGCGGCCGGATCCTCTTCGACGGGGAGGACATGGCCGGCTTCGGCGCCGCCCGGATGCGCCAGGTGCGCGGGCGGCGGATCGGCACGATCTTCCAGGAGCCGATGACCGCTCTCAACCCCGCGTTCACGATCGGCTTCCAGATCGCCGAGCCGTTGCGTCGGCATCTGAGGCTCAATCGCTCGCAGGCAGCGGCCCGCGTCGTCGAGCTGCTGGAGATGGTGGGGATCCACCGCGCGGCGCAGGTCGCAGGCTCCTATCCCCATCAGCTGTCCGGCGGGATGCGACAGCGCGCGATGATCGCGATGGCGATGTCGTGCGAGCCGGATCTCCTCATCGCCGACGAGCCGACCACGGCGCTCGACGTCACCACCCAGTCGCAGATCCTCGACCTCATGCTCGACCTGCAGGAGAGCCACGGGACCGCGATCCTCCTGGTGACCCACGACCTGGGGGTCGTCGCGCAGACCTGCCGCCGCGTCGTGGTGATGCGACACGGCGAGATCGTCGAGAAGTCCGACGTCGACACGCTGTTCCGCTCTCCCGAGCATCCGTACACCCGTGGCCTGCTGGAGTCGATGCCGTCGCGCAACGCCGGCAAGGACCGCCTCCCCACCGTCACCGAGAAGGCAGGACAGGCATGAGCACGCTGCTGAGCGTCAGGGGCCTCGTGAAGGAGTACCGCCAGCACGGCTCCCGCCGCGGCGATGCGCCGTTCCGGGCGGTCGACGAGGTGGACTTCGATCTCGAGGAGGGGACGACCCTCGCGATCGTCGGCGAGTCCGGCTCCGGGAAGTCCACGACGGGGCGCTGCGCTCTCCGGCTGATCGAGCCGACCGCGGGCAGCGTCGTCTACGACGGGACCGAGCTGGTCGGCCTCGGCGCCGAGGAGATGCGCCGCCGACGTTCCGAGATGCAGATCGTCTTCCAGGACACCTACGCCTCGCTCGATCCCCGCTGGACGGTCGGCCGTCTGCTCGCGGAGCCGCTCGAGCTGCATGAGAGGGCAGGGCGCCGCGAGGTGCGCAGCCGCGTCGGCGAGATGCTCGAGACGGTCGGGCTCGACCCGGCGCACGCCGAACGCTATCCGCACGAGTTCTCCGGCGGGCAGCGGCAGCGCATCGGCATCGCCCGCGCGCTGATGCTCAAGCCGCGCCTGGTGGTCTGCGATGAGCCGGTCTCGGCCCTCGACGTGTCGGTGCAGGCGCAGGTGCTCAACCTGATGAAGGACCTGCAGGAGGAGTTCGGGCTGAGCTATCTCTTCATCTCGCACGACATCGCCGTGGTGGAGTTCATGGCCGACGACGTGATCGTGATGAACCATGGCCGGGTCGTGGAGTCGGGGCACTGCGCCGAGGTGCTCGCCGATCCGCAGGATCCCTACACGCGCGCTCTGCTCGCCGCGGTGCCCGAGCCAGATCCGGCCGCTGCACGGGACCGCGTTGCGCGCCGGGCGGTCATCGAGGCGGGGCTCGATGCGGCGAAGGAGACGGCGCGATGATCCTCGGCTGCGTGACCATCGGCCAGTCGCCGCGCGTCGACGTCGTCCCCGACATCGAGCCGCTGCTGACGGGAGTCGACATCATCGAGCGCGGCGCCCTGGATGATCTGGGCGTCGAGGAGATCGCCGCACTCGCGCCGGCGCCCGGGCACCCCGCCCTCGTGTCGCGCCTCCGGGACGGCGGGTCGGCGGTCCTGGACGAGGAGCGCATGGTCCCGCTCGTGCAGGACGCGGTGGATGCGGCGGTCGCCGACGGCGCCGACGCGGTGCTCGTGCTGTGCACAGGGCACCTGCCCTCGCTGCAGGCCCCGGTGCCCGTCTACACGGCGGAGAGGCTGGCCCGCGGCGCGGCCTCCATCTTGGTCGGAGACGACGCGCTCGGCGTGCTCGCCCCCACCCCGCGGCAGGTGGACGACATCGCCGCACGCTGGAGGGACGACCTCGGACGACACGTCGACGTCGTCGCCGTCGATCCGTACACCGCCACCGACGGGGAGTTCACCGCCGCCGGTCGGACGCTCGGCGAGAGGTCCTGTCGCTGGATCTTCCTCGACTGCATCGGCTATTCGGAGCGGATGGCCGCTCTCATCCGGGAGGCGTCCGGGGCGAGAGTGCTGACCGCCCGCGGTCTCGCCGCGCGGATGGCCGCCGCCGCGACCGGCGCCTGACCGCGTGCCGCGCCCGCGAAGCGCCTCGCCCGCATAGGATCGTCGGTATGTCGGGGGTCTGGGATGATGAAGAGCGCAGAGTCGCAGGAGACCCTCGTACCCCGCCGCAACAGCTGGCGGACATCGCCGCACGCCGAGCCGATCTCCATCCGTTGATCGCCGCCAACCCCGCAGCATACCCCGCCCTGCGCGAGTGGATCGCCCGCGCCGGCGGGGCGGGCGCGCAGGGTCCGCAGGCCTATCCGGTCACTCCCCTGCCCCCTCCGCGTCGCCGAGGGGTCGGCTGGTGGTTCGCGGGGTGCGGATGCCTCGCCGTCGTCGGCGTGTTCGTCGCGCTCGCTGTCGTCGGAGGCGCCCTTCTCTCCCCCGGTGATGTCGACGCCCACGGCACGGATCCGACGAGCGGGTCGTCCAGCGACACGCTCGCGGCCTTCGCTGCGGAACGACAGAAGTACTATGCCCTCGCCGCGGAACTCGACGGGAATCCGGTCGCCTCGCTCGTCACGGAGGTCCGGGGCTTCCAGATCCTCGAGCAGCGGGCGGAGAGTCCCCGGCTCACCGAGGCCATCGCCGCAGACCTCGCACAAGAGGCGCGGGAACGGCGGGAACGGCTGCAGCAGCGGATCGACGAGGCCGAGACGCGTCGCGGCAACGCATCGGGATCGATCACGGAGGGCCTCGTCGATGCCGCGGGCCGAGGTTTCATCGACATCCGCTGGGATGCCGACACCGCCTGCGCCGTCTCCGACCGACCGGGAAGGACGACCACCGGCTGCGTGTCCGAGGACCCCGTCGCCGTCCATGTCCTCCCGGAGAGCCAGCTCTTCGGCGACTGGGGCGCCCGGATGGTGGTGCTCCACGAGCTCACCCATCTGTACCAGCGGGCCGACTCGGACGCCCACGCGATCCAGGAGTCCAGCGAGGCGATGAAGCTCGTGGAGAAGGGGCTGTTCCAGGGGAGCAGCGAGAAGATGGCGGACTGCTATGCCCTCACCTATCTCAACGGATGGACGCTCTCGAACGAGCTCGGAACGGTCGGGTACGGCTACGTGTGCAACGCCGAGGAGCGTCAGGCCATCCGCCGATGGGCCGCGGAGATCCACGCGCCGATGCCGGGCTGAGCCATGCCCGTCGTCCAGGCCGAGGTCGTCGTGCCGGTCTCCCCCGCCGTCGCCTACGCGGTGTCGCAGACGACCGGCGACGTCCGGCGCCGATGGGATGTGTTCATCCGCGCACAGCACTTCCTCGACGATGCCACGCTCCCGGCGAAGGGCGTGCGCACGGCCACGCGGCAGCGCTTCGGGCTGTCGATGACCACCCGCTACGTCTCCTACGCCCCGCCCACCAACGTCGGCATGGTGATGGAGACCGGCCCCTGGTTCTTCCGCTCCCTCGGCGCCGGCTGGCGGTTCGAAGAGGTGCCGGGAGGAACGCGGGCGGTGTGGAAGTACAGCTTCCGCTGCCGCCCCGCCTGGCTGGCGCCGATCGCGGAGCGCATCGGGGTCGTCGTCCTGGGCAGGGAGATCCGGCGCCGCATCGCGGGCTTCGCGCGGGGCTGCGAGGATCCCGTCGTCCTCGCCGCAGCGGACGCGATCCGGGGCGGAAAAGGGAAAGGCCCCGATCCCACCTGAAGGATCGGGGCCCCATTGGCTCCCCGGCTTGGACTCGAACCAAGAACCTGCCGGTTAACAGCCGGCTGCTCTGCCAATTGAGCTACCGAGGAATGCGCCCGCTGCGCGGGCAACTCATCCAGCTTAGCAAACTCCGCGGGCTTCCAAGAACACGAGGCCGCCCCGGCGCGCCGTGCCTCAGCGCCGCGAATCGGCCTCGGCGTTCGGCGCCCAGAGCAGGTCGTTGCCTACTCCCCGGGCCACCACGTGCCCACCGCGGAGCATCAGGGTCGCCGCGTTCAGCTCACGGATGAAGGCCATGTCGTTCGTCACCAGCAGCGCGGCCATGCCCTGCTGCTCGCGTCGACGGGTGATCGCGTCGAAGACCACGGGACGCGTCTCGGGGTCGAGGTTGGCGAGCGGCTCGTCGGCGATGAGCACCTTCGGCTCCATGACGAGCGCCCGGGCGATCGCGACGCGCTGACGCATCCCCGCGCTGAGCTCGTAGGGGAACCGTCCCAGCGTTCCGAGCGGGAGGTGCAGCTCGTCGAGCAGCGTCGCGACCCTCACCTCGAGCGCCCGGGCGTTCACCTTGCGGGAACGCGACGTGATCGGCTCGCCGATGACCTCCGCCGCTGTGAGACGCGGCGGGAGGTTCCCGCCGACACCCTGGGGCACGAATCCGGTCAGCGCCCCGAGCATCCTCTTCTTCCGGCCGCCGCGGCGGACGTCGATCCCGCACACCTCGGCGCGTCCGCCCGCGATCCGCACGGAGGCGTCATCGACCCCGGAGAGCGCGGCCACGAGGGTGGACTTTCCCGACCCGGTCGGCCCGGCGACGCAGAGGAGCTCTCCCGGGGCGAGGGTGAAGGTCACGCCGTCGACCGCGCGGGCCACACCGCCGTGCCCGAGCCGGTCGATGACCACATCGGAGCACTCGATCGCAGCGGAGGAATGACGAGACATGACCCCATCCTGCCCTGAGTGCCTCGGAGAGGGCTCACGACTCGGCGAAGCGGAGCCGTTCGATGTCGAGGTCGCGCAACCGCATCCTCAGTGCGCGTCCGCCGTCGGAGTCGGCCGGGACCCGCTGGACCGCGCCGAGCAGCTCGTTCTTCTCGCGGTCGATGCTGCGCAGGATGAGACGGCGACACAGGTCCGTAGCCGAAGCGACGGCCCCCTCGTCGTCACGCGCGGGGAACGGGCTCATCAGGAGCTCCCCGGCGAGACCGCGGTAGGGCTCGCGCACGGCGTCGGCGGCCTCCGTCGCCCACCCGACCCTGCTGCGGTCCTCGATCGACGCGACCGCCTCTCGCACCGCCTCGAGGCCGGGGTGGCGGAACTGCTCGGCCAGCGCGCGGCCCAGCAGGGCGGCGTCGACCCGGTGTCCGTACTGCAGCACGCCCATCAGCGCGTCGCGCTCGAGCATCACATCGGCCGTGCGGGGCAGGTCCGCGATCCGCACCCGGGTCGCCGGGGCGTCCCCGCCGGCGTCCGGCGTCGGGACGGGCTCGGGGCGCGATGACGCGGCTCCGCCCCGGGACGCCCGACGCACTTCGGCGTGCACGGCCGTCGGGTCCATGCCGAGTCGGCGGGCCAGCACCCGCTCGTATCCCGGTCGCAGCAGCTCGTCGCGGATCTCGGCGACGATCGGCGCCGCCGCCCGCAGCGCGCCGACCTGCCCCTCCACCGTGGAGAGGTCGAAGCCGGCGAGCTTGCGATCGATCGCGAACTCGAACATCGGGACCTTCATGTCGATGAGGCCGCGGACCGCCGCGTCACCGCGCTGAAGTCGCAGGTCGCAGGGATCGAGGCCATCGGGCGCGACGGCGACGAAGGTCTGCGCCGTGAAACGAGAGTCCTCGCTGAACGCCCGCAGCGCCGCCTTCTGCCCGGCCTCATCGCCATCGAAGGTGAAGACCACCTCTCCCGAGGCGGACACATCGCCCATCACACGGCGCAGCACCTTGATGTGCTCGGTGCCGAACGCCGTGCCGCACGTCGCGATCGCCGTCGTCACCCCGGCGAGATGGCACGCCATCACGTCGGTGTACCCCTCGACGACGACCACGCGGCGAGGATCCCCGCGGGCGATGTCTCGCTTCGCGAGATCGAGGCCGTAGAGCACCTGCGCCTTCTTGTAGATCGGCGTCTCGGGGGTGTTGAGGTACTTCGGCCCCTGATCGTCGTCGAAGAGCTTCCGGGCTCCGAAGCCGATCGTCTGGCCCGTCACATCGCGGATCGGCCACACCACGCGCCCGCGGAAGCGGTCGTACACGCCACGCTGCCCTGTGGACACCAGCCCGGCGGCACTCAGCTCGTCGCGCGTGAAGCCCTGCGCGGTGAGGGCCTTGAGCATCCCGTCCCAGCCGCGCGGTGCGAACCCGACGCCGAAATGCGCCGCCGCCCCGGCGTCGAAGCCCCGCTGGCCCAGGAACGCCCGGGCGGCCTCGGCATCGGGTGTGAGCAGCTGCGAGCGAAAGAACTCCCCCGCCGCGGTGTTCGCCGCGTACAGCCGGCTCCGCCCGCTGGTCTCCGGCGCCGCACCGCCGTCCTCGTAGTGCAGCGAGTAGCCGATCCTGCCCGCGAGACGCTCGACGGCCTCGGTGAAGCTGACGTGGTCCATCTCACGCAGGAAGGAGTACACGTCACCCGAGGCGCCGCAGCCGAAGCAGTGGTAGAAGCCCACCTGCGGCCGCACGTGGAAGCTCGGGCTCTTCTCGTCGTGGAACGGGCAGAGCCCCTTGAGGGATCCCACGCCCGCCGACTTGAGCGCCACGCGCTCCCCGACGATGTCGGCGATGTTCGTGCGCGACTTCACCTCGTCGATGTCGGCCTGCAGGATCCTCGGCATCAGTGCGCCCCTTCGGAAGCCATCCGGTGGGAGCCGTGCGGGCGGCCGGGGCGCGCGTGCCGCGGGCTCCAGATGCCCACCTCGGCGGGGTCGATGTCCCCGACCAGCCGGTTGTGCCAGTCGACGGCGGTCTGATCCGTGAGGCTGGCGATCTGGTCGACCACCACGCGGGCGCGCTCGGCATCGGACCCGGCCGCGAGGAAGTCCGCGGCGAACGCGGGCTCGAGCACGTCCGCGCCGGCGGTCCACAGGGTGTCCGTCGACCAGAGCGCATCGGCGAGACGCTTGAGCACCCGTCGCTGCTCCTTGTATACGCCACGGCGGGCGTCGATCGTGACGATCGCCTGGCCCATGATGCCCTTGAGCACCGCGATCTCGGCCTCGACGACGCGGGGGACGACCACATGGGCGTTGTAGCGCGCCAGCAGGGGACCGCCGTAGGACTCTCGCGTCGCGGCGACGGCGGCACGCGCGAATCGGCCGATCAGGTCGCTCGTGAGATTCTTCAACCGCGCGAGATCGCGGCGTGAGCGGTCGAAGGACTTCAGCCACATCGGCTGGCAGGTCAGCCGGTAGAGGGCGTCGGCGAGGTCCTCACGCGTGAAGTCGTACCCCACCCACTGCTGGATCCTCCCGACCAGCGCGTGGTGCTCCACGGGATCCGAGAGCTGGGCGACGTCGAGGTAGCCGTTGACGATCGCGTCCTCGAAGTCGTGCACCGAATACGCGATGTCGTCGGAGAGGTCCATGATCTCGGCCTCGATGCACCGCAGACGCCCAGGCGCCCCGTCCCTCATCCAGCGGAACACGGCCTCGTCCTCGGGATAGACGCCGAACTTCAGGCGTCCACCCGGGTCGGGCATCGGACTGTCCACCGTCCACGGGTACTTGCAGGTCGCGTCGAGGCTCGCCCGCGTGAGGTTGAGCCCGACCGAATGGTCGTCGTCGTCGAGCACCTTCGCCTCGAGGCGGGTGAGGATGCGCAGCGACTGGGCGTTGCCCTCGAAGCCGCCGATGTCCTCCGACCACTCGTTGAGCGCGCGCTCGCCGTTGTGGCCGAAGGGCGGATGCCCGAGGTCATGGCTGAGACATGCGGTGTCGACGACGTCGGCAGACACTCCCAGCGCGATCGCGAGCTCCCGTCCGACCTGCGCCACCTCGAGCGAATGCGTCAGGCGGTTGCGGGCGAAGTCGGCGGTGCTGGCCGGGCTGAGGACCTGCGTCTTCGCCGCGAGCCGCCGCAGCGCGGCGGAATGGAGCACGCGTGCCCGGTCGCGGGCGAAGTCGTCGCGCTCGGAACGATGGGTCTCGGAGAAGAACCGTGCGGCGTCGTGCTCGCCGTAACCGTCGCCGCGCGGGGCGGACGTGCCGTTCGAAGGATCAACCACCGCTGTTCTCGACCTCCGCGCCGCGCATCATCTCGCCGGTGTCCACGCCGATGTCCCTCGAGTCCAGCCATCCCTCCGGCAGCGCGGTGCGCTTGGCGGATCCCGCCCGCCCGCGCTGTCCTTCGGCGGCGGCGCCCGGGTAGGGCGCGTCGTCGAGCGTGCCGAGGAGATCGTCGATCTGCTGCAGCGACTCCACCCTCGCGAGCGCCGCGCGCAGGTCGCCGCCCACGGGGTACCCCTTGAAGTACCAGGCGACGTGCTTGCGGATGTCCTTGCATCCGCGGTCCTCGTCCTCGAAGAACTCCACGAGCAGCTCGGCATGGCGCCGGAAGGCCTGCGCGACGAACTGCAGGGTCGCGTCGACGTGCACGCCCTCGCCCGGGCCCAGCGCATCGGCCAGTTCACCGAACAGCCACGGGCGCCCCAGGCACCCCCGGCCGACCACCACGCCGTCGCATCCGGTCTCCGTCATCATCCGCGAGGCGTCGTCGGCCGACCAGATGTCGCCGTTGCCGAGCACCGGGATGCTGGTGACCGCCTGCTTCAGTTCGCCGATGGCGCTCCAGTCGGCGTGTCCGGAGTAGTACTCGGAGGCGGTGCGGGCGTGCAGCGCGACGGCGGCGGCCCCGGCGTCCTCCGCGGCACGTCCCGCGTCGAGGAAAGTGAGATGGTCGCGGTCGATGCCCTTGCGCATCTTGACCGTCAGGGGCACGTCCCCGGCCGCCTTCACGGCGCGATCGACGATGTCCGCGAAGAGGCTGGTCTTCCAGGGCAGCGCGGCACCGCCGCCCTTCCGCGTGACCTTGGGCACGGGGCAGCCGAAGTTGAGGTCGATGTGGTCGGCGTGATCCTCGGCGACGATGATGCGTACGGCCTCGGCGATGGTCGCCGGGTCGACGCCGTAGAGCTGGATCGATCGCGGCGTCTCGCTCTCGTGGTGCTGGATGAGGCGCATGGTGATCGCGTTGCGCTCGACCAGCGCGCGGGACGTGATCATCTCGCTGACGTACAGTCCGGCGCCGTATTCGCGACAGAGCCGACGGAACGCGGTGTTGGTGATTCCGGCCATGGGCGCGAGCACGACGGGGACGTCGAGTTCGATGGGGCCGATGCGCAGAGCGTGCGCGGGAGCGGGGGCGATGGTCATATCCCTTCCATTCTCCCAGACGACGGCGCCTGCAGGCCAAAGCGCACGTAGGCTGGGGATATGCCAGAGACGCCGCTCCGCCAGATCCCGTTCGCCGACGCCCAGGGCGCCGAGAAGACGCTGGACGACTACGGCGCGGACGTGGTCCTCGTGGTGAACGTCGCCTCGAAATGCGGGCTCACGCCCCAGTACGAGCAGCTCGAGCAGTTGCAGCGGGAGTACGAGAGCCGAGGCTTCACCGTGCTGGGCTTCCCGTGCAACCAGTTCCTCGGCCAGGAGCCGGGATCGATGGAGCAGATCCTCGACTTCTGCTCCACCACCTACGGCATCACCTTCCCGGTGAACGACAAGGTGAAGGTCAACGGGCGCCACGCGACCGAGCTCTACAAGGCGCTCAAGCAGACGCCCGACGGAGGCGGCAAGGCGGGACGCGTGGAGTGGAACTTCGAGAAGTTCCTCGTGACGCCGGACGGCTCGGTGCGCCGGTTCCGCCCCAAGCAGCGCCCGGATGACCCCGAGATCGTCGCGGCGATCGAGAGCGCCCTGACCCGCTAGCCCGCGGGCTCGGCCGCCGCCTTGCGCTCCGCCCAGACGTCGCGGATGACGTTCTCGAACGCCTCGGCGGGCTGGGCGCCGCTCACACCGTACTTCCCGTCGATGACGAAGAACGGCACCGCGTTGATGCCGTAGGCCTGCGCCTGCGCCTGGTCCGCGCGGACGGCGGCGAGGTACTCGGAGCCCTCGAGCGCCGATCGCGCCTCCTCACCGTCGAGGCCGACCTCCTCGGCGAGGGCCACGAGGTCGTCGATCCGTCCCACGTGCCGCCCCTCGGTGAAGTACGCCGACATCAGGCGCTCCTCCATCTCGTGCTGGCGGCCCTTGGCCTTCGCGAAGTGGAGCAGCTCGTGGGCCTTGACGGTGTTCGTGTGCTGCAGGAGATCGAACCGGTACTCGAGGCCGGATCCCGCGGCGACGCCGGTCACGTGCGACAGCATCTGCTCCACCTGGTCGCGCGGCATGCCCTTGTGCCCGGCGAGGAAGTCCGCCTCGTCGCCCTCGAAGTCCACCGGCGTGTCGGGAGCGAGCTCGAAGGAGTGGAAGGTCACCGATACCTGCGGGGCGTCCTCGTCGCCCGCGGTGGCCTGGAGCCCCGTCTCGAGGTTGCGCTTGCCGATGTAGCACCAGGGGCAGGCGATGTCGGACCAGATGTCGATGGAGATGGGTTCGCTCACGGAATCATTCAACAGCATCGACACCACGCCCTATTCCCCGGCGTCGTCCGGGGCGTCGACCGCCCCGCCGAACCGACGGTCGCGGGACAGATAGACCTGGATCGCCCGCCACAGCTCCTCACGCGAGAAGTCGGGCCACAACGTGTCGAGGAACACCATCTCGGCGTATGCGGACTGCCAGAGCAGGAAGTTCGACGTGCGCTGCTCGCCCGAGCTCCGCAGGAAGAGATCGACGTCGGGCATGTCCGGGACGTAGAGATGGCGACGGATCGCCTTCTCGGTGATCGCCCCCGGGCGCAGCCGTCCGGCGGCGACCTCGGTCGCGAGGGAGCGCATCGCGTCGACGAGCTCGACCCTCCCGCCGTAGTTGACGCACATCGTGAGCGTGAGCACGTCGTTGTCCCGGGTCAGCTGCTCGGCGTGCTGCAGCTCCTTGATCACCGATCCCCACAGACGCGGCTTCCGCCCGGCCCAGCGCACCCGCACGCCCCACTCGTTGAGCTGGTCGCGACGGCGATGCAGCACGTCGCGGTTGTACCCCATGAGGAAGCGGACCTCCTCGGGCGAGCGCGCCCAGTTCTCCGTCGAGAAGGCGTAGACGGAGAGGTGCTTCACGCCCACCTGGATCGCCCCGGCCACGACGTCGAGCAGCACCTCCTCCCCCGCCTTGTGCCCTTCGATGCGGCTGAGCCCGCGCCGGTTCGCCCAGCGTCCGTTGCCGTCCATCACGATCGCCACGTGGTTCGGCACCGCGGGTAACGCCGGCGGGTGGACACCGGTCCAGTCGAGCGGGCGGTACGGGACCGCGTCCCTGTGCGTATACGGCTTCGGGGTCACCGTGCTCCCTCCGAGGACGAGTCGATGTGCGCGAGCGAGCGGATGCCGCGCTCGAGATGCCATTGGGCGTAGGCCGCGATCGTGCCGGATGCGGCGGCGAGGTCGCCGGGGGCCGCGGCGTCGACCGCATCCCAGTCGCCCGCGATCAGCGAACGGAGCAGGGCGAGCGTGGTCGGCGCGATGCGAGGGCTCCCGGCCGGTGCGCAGTCGCCGCAGACGAGCCCGCCGAGCTGCGCGACGAACGAGGTGTGCGGTCCGGGCGCCCCGCACCGCGCGCAGTCGTCGAGGGAGGGAGCCCAGCCGGAGAGCGCCATCACGCGGAGCAGATAGGAGTCGAGGATGCTGCGCGGCGCGTGCTCCCCCCGCGAGAGGGCGCGGAGCCCGCCGACGAGCAGGAGGTACTGTTCCGGCGTGGCCTCTGCTTCGTTGAGGCGGTCGGCGGTCTCCACCATCGCGCTGGCAGCCGTGAACCGGTCGTAGTGCGCCGCGATGTCCGCGCCGTAGGCGCCGAGCGAGTCGGCCTGCTGCACGATGTCGAGCGAACGCCCCTGGTAGAGCTGCACGTCGGCGACCATGAAGGGCTCGAGCCGGGCACCGAACTTCGACGAGGTGCGCCGCACTCCCTTCGCCACCGCCCGGATCTTGCCGTGCCGGCGCGAGAGCAGGGTGACGATGCGATCGGCCTCGCCCAGCTTGTGGGTGCGCAGGATCACCGCTTCGTCTCGGTAGGTGGGCATTCCACGATTATCGCGCGCCCCGACGACAATGGAGTGGTGACCGAACCGCTCTTCACCATCCCGCTGTGGGCCGACCTCCTCGGTGTCGGCCTCGGAGGCATCCAGGGCGCGATGTTCGCATCCGGCTTCCAGGGGCAGCGCCGCCTGGATCTTCTCGGCGTCGCGATCATCGGCATCATGATCGGGATGGGCGGCGGACTCATCCGCGACATCCTCATCGGCCAGCCCCCGGCGACCCTGCAAGTCAACTGGTACCTGCTCACCGCGACCGGCGCGGCCCTGCTCGGAATGCTCCTCGCGGGGATCTTCAACCGCCTGAACACGGTCATCGTCGTGCTCGACGCGGTGGTGATCGGGATGTTCGGCGCCTTCGGCACGAGCAAGGCCATCGCCTTCGGCATCCCCGCGGTCCCCGCCGTGTTCATCGGCGTGTGCGCGGCCGTCGGCGGCGGTGTGCTGCGCGACGTGCTGATGGGCCTCCCGGTCTCGATCATGCACGTCGGCTCGCTCTACGCCGTGGCCGCCGGCGCGGGATGCGCCTTCATCGTCGTCGCGAACCTCTTCGGCATGAACATCGTCCTCGCGGCGGTGATCGGCATCGCGGTCACCGCCGTCATCCGGGTGCTCGCCGTGCTGTTCGACGTGTCGCTCCCCGAGCAGCGCCGTCTCTACCGCCGCAAGGTGGCGGCCGAGACCGGCGTGATCACCCTCCCCGGCCGTTGAGCGAGCGCGGCGGAGCAGAACGCCGTCGCCCGCTCGACGACCATACGACCTCCGGGCTCAGCCGGCGGTGAGCACGAGCTCCTCCGCCCGGGAGCGGATCGAGCGGTTCACGCAGGACACGATCGCCTTCAGGCTCGCGGTGGAGATGTCCCCGTCGATCCCGACACCCCACAGCCGCGTCTCGTCGACCTGCAGTTCGACGTACGAGGCGGCCTGCGCGTCTCCGCCCGACGAGAGCGTGTGCTCGACGTAGTCGTAGAGCGAGATCTCGAAGCCGCGCTCCCTCAGCACCTCGATGAACGCGGCGATCGGGCCGTTGCCCCGACCGGAGGCGGCGAGGCGCTCCTCGCCGTCGCGCAGCGTCACGTCCAGCGTGACCTCTCCGGACATGTCGCTGCGGGTCTGCGTGCCCAGGAGCTCGAAGCGGCCCCACTTGTCGTCGGCGTCGTCGGCCGGGAGGTACTCGTCGGTGAAGATCGACCAGATCTGGTCGCTCGTCACCTCGCCGCCCTCGGCGTCGGTCTTGGCCTGCACCACACCGGAGAACTCGATCTGCAGCTTCCGGGGCAGGTCGAGGGCGTGATCGGTCTTCAGCAGGTAGGCGACGCCGCCCTTGCCCGACTGCGAGTTCACGCGGATGACCGCCTCGTACGAGCGGCCCAGGTCCTTCGGGTCGACGGGCAGGTAGGGCACCGCCCACTCGATCTCGTCGACCGTGACCCCTTCCGCCGCGGCGCGGGCCTCCATCGCCTCGAAGCCCTTCTTGATCGCGTCCTGGTGCGATCCGCTGAACGCGGTGAACACCAGGTCGCCGGCCCACGGACTGCGCTCGGGGACGGGCAGCTGATTGCAGTACTCGACCGTGCGCTTGACCTGATCGATGTCGCTGAAGTCGATCTGCGGGTCGATGCCCTGCGTGAACATGTTGATGCCCAGCGCGACGAGGTCGACGTTTCCGGTGCGCTCGCCGTTTCCGAACAGGCAGCCCTCGATGCGGTCCGCGCCGGCCAGATAGCCGAGCTCCGCGGCCGCGACCGCCGTGCCGCGATCGTTGTGGGGGTGCAGCGAGAGGATCACGTTCTCGCGGTGCGCCAGATGCCGGTGCATCCACTCGATCGAATCGGCGTAGACGTTCGGGGAGGCCATCTCCACCGTCGCCGGCAGATTGATGATCACCTTGCGATCGGGAGTGGGCTCGAGGACCTCGATGACCGCGTTGCAGACGTCGACCGCGTACTCCAGCTCGGTCCCCGTGTAGCTCTCCGGCGAGTACTCGTAGTAGACCTCGGTGCCGGGGATCCGCTTCTCGAACTCCCGGCACAGGCGCGCGCCCTCCAGGGCGATCTGCTTGACTCCCTCCCGGTCGGAGCGGAACACGACTTCGCGCTGCAGCACGCTGGTCGAGTTGTAGAAGTGCACGATCGCCTGCTTCGCACCCGCGATCGCCTCATAGGTGCGCTCGATCAGGTGCTCCCGGCACTGCGTCAGCACCTGGATCGTCACGTCGTCGGGGATGAGGTTCTCCTCGATCAGCTGACGCACGAAGTCGAAGTCCGTCTGGCTGGCGGAGGGGAATCCGACCTCGATCTCCTTGTAGCCCATGCTCACGAGCAGCTCGAACATCACCCTCTTGCGCTCGGGCGACATCGGGTCGATGAGGGCCTGGTTGCCGTCGCGCAGGTCGACGGCGCACCAGCGGGGCGCCTGGGTGATGCGCTTCGAGGGCCAGGTGCGATCGGGGAGGTCGACGCGGATCTGCTCGTGGAACGGCCGGTACTTGTGGATCGGCATCGCGGAGGGGCGCTGGGAGTTCTTCATGGGATCGTCTCTTCTTCTTCGTGACAAAAGTGCTCAGGCCAACACGAGCGCCGCGACGAGAGAGGCCCGATGATCAGGACTCGTCGCGGCAGCTAAGAAGAAGCAGACCGCCCAGAGGCATGGCTCGATCGTAGCACCACGTTTGGCATGATGCTCAGCGGGCGGCTCAGGGCAGCAGCGCGATCTTCCCACCGGGGTGTCCCTCGGCGAGGAATCGGGTCGCCTCGATCGCCTCGGCGAGCGGATAGGTCCGGGCGATCGGCACCACCAGCCCTCCGGACCCCGCGAGGTCGACGAGCTCCTGTCGCACCGCGTCGCGGAACCTGGTGCTCTCCGGCATCGTCCCGGCGATGGCGCGGAACCCGTCGTGCGCGGCACGCGCCGCCGCCGCGATCGTCACGATCCTCGACCGGTCGGCGACGAACTCGAGGGAGACGTCCACGGCTTCGGCGGTGCCCGCGGCATCGAGCGCGGCGGCGATCCGCCCCTCGTCGCCGAGCACGTCCCGGATGCGATCGGAGAGCCCGGCCCCGTAGACGACCGGCACGCCGCCGAAGCGGCGGACCTCGGCCGACCGGGCGTCGCTCGCGGTGCCGATCACGCGGATGCCGCGCCGCGCCGCCTGCTGCAGCACGCTCACCCCGACCGCGCCGGACGCGCCGTGCAGCAGGATCGTCTCGCCCTCCGCCGCACCGGTGACCGCGAGCATCTCCGCCGCGGTCGTGCCCGCGAGCAGCAGGTTCGCCGCTTCCGGATGCGGGAGGCCCGCAGGCTTGTGGAAGACCTTCTCCGCCGGCACCGTGACCTCGGTCGCGTACCCGCCGCGCACGCGGAAGGCCAGCACCTCGTCGCCGATCGACGCGGAGCCCGAGCCGATCTCGGTGCCCGGCCCGATCGCCGTCAGCTCCCCGGACACCTCGTATCCGATGGGAACCGGCAGGGCGGCCCCCGGCCGCTCTGCGGCGACGTGCTTCGCATCCGCGGGATTGACGCCCGCCGCCCGCACGCGGATCGTCACCTCGCCGGCGGCCGGAGCCGGGGGCTCGTACTCCTCGAAGACCCAGTGCTCGTAGGAGCCCCAGTCGTCCGCGATCCAGTGCCAGGCCATCGGAGCCCCTCCCCGTCCGCGATCGTGCCACGCGGGCTCCTCCCACGATAAGCCTCGTCGGCTGGGTTAGCCTGACTGCGATGCGCGCACGAAACCGACACACGCTTCTCGCCGTCCTCGGCGCCCTCGCCGCGCTCGCCGCGATCGCGCTCCCCTCCGCTGCGCTCGCCTCCGCCCGCGCCGGCGTCGACGACTTCTCCTACGGCTCCTGGGACTCGGTGTTCGATGTCACCCTCGACGGAGAGGGTCGTGCGGCGATGACGGCGAAGGAGACGCTCGTCGCGGACTTCCCCCAGACCGACCAGAATCGCGGCATCGTCCGAGGTCTCGCGGAGAAGTACGGAGGCGCCCCGCTCTTCCCCTCCGTCACCTCGGTCACCGACGGCAAGGGCGGGGCGGTCCCCTATGAGACCGACTCGAACGACGGCGTGCTGTTCCTCTCGCTCGGCGACGACACCTACCGCCACGGCCCGACCACCTATGTCATCGACTACACGATGCGCGACGTGATCCACCAGCCCGTGAACGCCGACATCGACGAGTTCTACTGGGACCTCCTCCCCCTCGACAGCACGCAGGCGATCGGACGCTTCCACGCCCTCATCCGCTTCGACGACGCCCTGACCGGAGCGATGCTCGGCGCACCGTCCTGCTACCAGGGCGAGGAGGGCTCGCGCGACGCCTGCACCATCACGAAGACCGACGCCGGATACGAAGTGTCGGCGACGGACGTCCCGGCGAAGTCCGGCGTGACCGTGTCCTTCCCCTTCGCCAAGGGCACCGTCGTCCCGTCGCCGGCCCTCCAGCCGGATGCGCTCACCGATCTCGTCCCCTATGCCGTCACCGGCGGGGGCCTGCTCGCCGCCGGCGGCGGCCTGCTGGCGCTCCGGATGCTCCGGCGGCGGCATCGCGCCCAGGGTCGCGGTGTGATCGTCGCACAGTACGACGTGCCCGCCGACCTGCCCCCGCTGCTCGCCGCGGAGGTGCTCGACGCGCTGGCGGTCAAGCGCAAGGCCACCCCCGCCGAGATCGTGCACCTGGGCGTGCGAGGGACACTGCGCATCGAGGACGGCGAGGAGAAGCCGGTGCTCGCCCTCGTGGATCCGTCCATCGCCCCCGATCCCCTCGACGCCGCGACCGTGAAGGCGCTCTTCCCCGTCCTCGAGGCCGGAGCGAGCGTGGACCTCTCCGAGCCGGACGACGAGCTGGCCACGCGCCTGGCGGCGCTCCCCCGTTCCGCCCGCGACGCGGCCGTCGAGCGAGGACTCATCGAGAGGAAACGCTCGGTCGCCGGTCTCGTCCTCGGTATCGTCGGGATCCTCGTCGTGATCGCCGCCGCCGTTCTGGCCTTCGGGGGTGTGGTCGTCGAACGCCCCGCGGCGATCGTCGCCTTCGTGCTCAGCCTGATCGCCGGCGCGTTCGTCATCGTGATCGCCGTGCGGCTCATGCTGAGGACCGTCGTCGTCACGCGCCGGGGCGCCGAGACCTGGGAGTACCTGCAGGGCGTGCGGGAGTACATCCGCCTGGCCGAGGCGGACCGCATCCGCATGCTGCAGTCGTACCGCGGAGCCGAACGACGCAGCGACGGAGCCGTCGACGTGATCGTGCTCTATGAACGACTGCTGCCCTACGCCATGCTGTTCGGCCTCGAGAAGGAATGGGGCGAAGTGCTCTCGGTCACCTATGAGCGCAGCGGTTCGACCCCAGGCTGGTACACCGGCTACGCGGTCGGCTCCCTGGGCTCGTCGCTGTCGAGCATGGGCTCATCGCTCAGCGCGACACCCGTCGCCACCTCGTCGTCCTCCTCCAGCGGATCCTTCGGCGGAGGGTTCTCCGGGGGCGGAGGCGGCGGAGGGTTCTCCGGCGGGCGCTGAGCCCACCGGATCAGAACCCGAGCCGGCCCAGCTGCTTCGGGTCGCGCTGCCACTCCTTGGCGACCCGCACGTGCAGCCCGAGGAAGACACGGGTGCCGATCAGCGGCTCGATGCCCGCGCGCGCCGTCGCACCCACGTCGCGCAGGCGTGCGCCCTTGCGTCCGATGATGATGGCCTTCTGGCTGTCTCGCTCCACCACGATCGACGCGTGCACGTCTGTGAGGTCGCTGTCCTCGCGCCTCGCGATGTCGTCGACGACCACCGCGATCGAGTGCGGCAGCTCGTCGCGGACGCCCTCCAGCGCCGCCTCCCGGATGATCTCGGCGATGCGGTCCTCCAGGGACTCGTCCGTGACGACCCCCTCCTCGTAGAGGGCGGGCCCCTCGGGCATGAGGGAGAGCACCTCGTCGGCGAGCACGTCAAGCTGATCGCGCGTGATCGACGAGAGCGGGATGACCGCCGCCCAGTCCTCCCGCAGCGAGTCCACCTCCATCAGGCGCTCGACGACGTCGTCCTTGTCCGCCGCGTCCGTCTTGGTGACGATCGCGATCTTCTTCGCACGCGGATACCCGTCGAGGGAGGCCGCGATGCGCCGATCGCCCGGGCCGACCTTCTCGGTCGCCGGAACGCAGAAGCCGATGACGTCGACATCTCCGAGCACCTGTTCGACCAGATCGTTGAGACGTTCGCCCAGCAGCGTGCGCGGCTTGTGGATGCCGGGGGTGTCGACGATCACGAGCTGCCCGTCCGGGCGGTTCACGATCCCCCGGATCGCCCGCCGGGTGGTCTGCGGCTTCGCGCTGGTGATCGCGATCTTCTCACCGACCAGGGCATTCGTCAGCGTGGACTTCCCGACGTTCGGACGCCCCACGAAGGTGACGAATCCGCTGCGCATCCCGCCGTCCCGTGCCTCACTCATGTGCTTCAGCCTCCCCTGTCTCCGGTGCCCGTTCCACGAACACCGTCGCGATTCCCCGTCCGCGGCCGCGCGATGCCCCGCCGGTGAGGACGAGCCCCTCCACCGTGGCCGTCACCCCCGGTTGCGGGACCTGCCCGAGCGCCTTGCCCAGCAGGCCGCCGATCGAGTCCACGTCCTCGTCGTCCAGCTCTCGGCCGAACAGATCGCCGACGTCCTCCAGGGACAGACGCGAGCTCACGCGGTAGCGGCCGTCTCCGAGGTCGACGATCTCCGCCGGACCGCGGTCGTACTCGTCGGCGATCTCCCCCACCAGTTCCTCGATGAGGTCCTCGAGCGTGACCAGCCCCGAGATGCCGCCGTGCTCGTCGATCACCAGGCAGACGTGCACGGCATCGCGCTTCATCTGCTGCAACAGCGTCTCGGCCCGCATCGACTCCGGCACGAACGTCGCGGGGCGTGCGATCGGCCGCACCGGGGCGCCGCGCCAGGCACTCTCATCCCGGTAGGCGAACTGCACGAGGTCCTTGAGGTACAGCACGCCGAGCACGTCGTCGGCGTCGTCGTCGACCACGGGCATGCGCGAGACGCCGCTGCGGAGGAACAGCTCCATGGCCTCAGCGGTGGTCGCGCTGGCGTCGACAGCGACCATCTCGGTGCGGGGCACCATCACCGCGCGCACGAACTGATCGGTGAAGTCGAACACCGAGTGGATGAGGTCGCGGTCGTCCTCCTCGATCAGGTCGTTCGACGCGGCCTCGTCGACCATGCTCAGCAGCTGCTCCTCGGAGGCGAAAGTGCTGCGCCCGCCTCCCGGGGTCACTCGCCGGCCGAGACCGACGAGCCCCTGCGCGAGCGGGCCGAGGATGATGCGGACGCCACGGATCACCGGCGCCCAGAAGCGCAGCAGGCCGTCGGCGTGATGGCGCCCGAACGAGCGCGGGCTCGCGCCGACCAGCACGAAGGTGATGCCCGTCATCAGCACCGCCGCGGCGAGCATGGCCCACCAGTCCGACGGGAGCAGCTGCACCAGGGCGACGGTGACCAGCACCGCCGCCGTGGTCTCCGAGAGCACGCGCATGAACGCGACGGCGTTGACGTGCGTATCAGGGTCCGCGGCGATGCGGCGCAGGGGCTCCACGTTGCGGCCCTCCGACGCCATCTCGTCGAGATCGCTCTGCGAGCTGACCGCGAAGGCCGCGTCGACGGCGGCCATGAGTCCCCCGAAGGCGACCAGCAGAACGGCCGCGGCGAGCAGCAGCGCAGCGATCATCGTCGGCGTTCGGCGGCGGCGAAGCCCCGGATCAGCTCCCGCTGCAGGCCGAACATCTCACGCTCCTCGTCGGGCTCTGCGTGGTCGAAGCCCAGCAGGTGCAGCAGTCCGTGCGTAGTGAGGAGGATGAGCTCGTCCATCGTCGAGTGCCCGGCGGCCTGCGCCTGGGTCTCGGCCACCTGCGGGCACAGCACGATGTCACCGAGCAGACCGGGAGGCGTGGGACGGTCCTCCGTGCCCGGGCGCAGCTCGTCCATCGGGAAGCTGAGCACGTCGGTCGGGCCCGGCTCGTCCATCCACTGCACGTGCAGCGACTCCATCGCGCCCTCGTCGACCAGCACGATCGCCACCTCGGCGTCGGCGCTGACGTGCAGCTGCACGAGGTTGAACGCGGTCAGCCGCTGCAGCACGGTCTCGTCGACCTCGATGGCCGACTCGTTGTTGATCTCGATCATGACAGTCCTCGCTTCGGCATCCGGTCCTTCGGCCGCAGCCCTTGACGCCGTTCGGCGCGGTTCACGAACTCGTGCGCCTGCTCGCGCTCGGCGCGCGCGGCTGTACGCTGCTCGTCGTACTCGCTGTAGGCGTCGACGATCCTGCCCACCAGCGAGTGCCGCACCACGTCGTCGCTCGTGAGCCGGCTGAAGTGGATGTCGTCGATGTCCTTCAGCACCCGTGTCACCAGCCGCAGCCCGGACGCCCCCTGCGGCAGGTCGATCTGGGTGATGTCGCCCGTGACCACCATCCTGGTGCCGAAGCCCAGACGGGTGAGGAACATCTTCATCTGCTCCGGCGTCGTGTTCTGCGCCTCGTCGAGCACGACGAACGAGTCGTTCAGCGTCCGCCCGCGCATGTAGGCGAGCGGGGCGACCTCGATCGTCCCCGTCGCCATCAGGCGCGGCACGATCTCGGGGTCCATCATCTCGTTCAGGGCGTCGTAGAGCGGGCGCAGATACGGGTCGATCTTGTCCGTCAGCGTGCCGGGCAGGAACCCCAGACGCTCCCCCGCCTCGACGGCGGGACGGGTGAGGATGATCCGTTCGACCTCTTTGCGCTGCAGGGCCTGGACGGCCTTAGCCATCGCCAGATACGTCTTCCCCGTTCCGGCGGGACCGATGCCGAACACGATCGTGTTCTCCTCGATCGCGTCGACGTACTCCTTCTGCCCGAGCGTCTTCGGGCGGATCACCTTCCCGCGGGTGGAGAGGATGGCCTCGCCGAGAACCTCGCTCGGACGCGGCCCCTCGTCGCTGCGGAGGATGCGGGCGGAGCGCTCGACATCGCCGGGCGCCAGATGGTGCCCGGCCTTCGTCATCGCGATCAGCTCGTCGACGAGCGACTTCGCGGCCGCGACGTCCGCCGCCGCGCCGGTCAGCGTGATCTCGTTCCCCCGCACCAGCACCTCGACGCCCGGATGCTGTTTCTCCAGCATCCGCAGCAGGCGGTCCTGCGGGCCGAGCAGCTGCACCATCGCGACGCCGTCGACGTAGACGCGCTCGGTGATCGATCCCTGCGATTCGTCAGAAGCCAACGAGCTTGTTCTCCTCGATGTCGCCGAGCACGTGCGCGTGGACGTGGAAGACCGACTGCGCAGCACTCGCTCCGTTGTTGAAGATGAGTCGGTACTCGCCGTTCGCATGATCGACGGCGATCTGCTTCGCCATCGCGACGACCTCGGCGAGCAGCGCCGGGTCGCCGGCGGCGAGCTCGGTGACGTCGCGGTACTGCTCGGTCTTCGGGATCACGAGCACGTGCAGCGGGGCCTGCGGGTTGATGTCGCGGATCGCGAAGACGCGCTCCGTCTCCGCGACGATCTCCCCGGGGATCTCCCCGTTCAGGATGCGGGTGAAGATGGAGGGTTCCGTCATGCTCATCAGTCTAGTGATCACGTCCGCCGCGGGCCTCGGAGGGAGGCGGCGTTCACCAGCGTCCGAGGATGCCCGACAGCACCGCGATCGCGGCGGGACCGGCCGTCGACGTGCGCAGCACCGTGTCGCCGAGGCGCACGCGCTCGGCGCCGGCCTCCACCAGCCGGGCGATCTCCTCCGGGGCGAACCCGCCCTCCGGCCCGACGACGAGCACGAGATCGCGGGAGTCCGCCGTCAGCTCGGTGAGACGGGTCTCCGCAGACGGGTCGAGGAGCAGCATCCGCGCCGTCGCCGCCCGTCTCGCCAGCTGTCCGGTCGTCTCGACCCCGGCGACCTCGGGGACCCAGGCCCGGTGCGCCTGCTTGGCGGCCTCCCGGACGATCGACGCCCAGCGCTCCCTGCCCTTCGCCGCCTTCGCGCCCTCCCAGCGGGAGACACTGCGTGCGGCCTGCCAGGGAACGACCTCGTCCACGCCCAGTTCGCACGCGGCCTGGACGGCGAGCTCGTCGCGATCGCCCTTCGCGAGCGCCTGGGCGAGCAGCATCCGCACCTCGGGGCGCGCATGCACGACGCGCTTCAGGATGCGCACCCGCACCTCGGCGGCGGAGACGTCGCTCGCCTCGCCTTCCAGCCAGACGCCCGCACCGTCGCCGATCGTGATGGTCTCGCCCACGCGCACCCGGCGCACGACGGCGGCGTGCTTGGCTTCGGCCCCGGTGAGCACGACGGTCTCGCCCTCACGCGCGTGGGTGGTGGTCGGACTGACGAAGTGGAGAGCCATCGCCGTGCCGATCAGTGACCGCGGAAGCGGTCGCGGAGCTTCGAGAAGAGCCCCTGCTGGAACTGCGTCAGCTTCGGCCCCGGTGCCTTCGCGCGCTTCGCGAAGTCCTCGATGAGCGTCCGCTGGGCCGAGTCGAGCTTGGTCGGGGTGACCACCTGCACGCCGACCCGGAGGTCGCCGCGCTGGCTTCCGCGCAGCGGGGTGATCCCGCGGCCGGCGATCGTCAGCACGTCGCCGGACTGCACACCGGGGCGGATCTCCAGGTCGACGGCGCCGTCGAGCCCGTCGATCGTGGTGCTGGCGCCGAGGATCGCGTCGGTCATCGATACCTCGAGGGTCGCGAGCAGATCGTCGCCGTCGCGGCTGAACGCCGCATGGGGCGCCACCGTCACCTCCACGTAGAGGTCGCCGTTCGGACCGCCGGCCCTGCCGACCTCGCCCGACCCGGGGAGCTGCAGCCGCAGCCCCGTCTCGACCCCCGCGGGGATGTCGAGCGACACCGTCCGGCGGGAGCGCACCCGCCCCTGGCCCGCGCAGGCTGCGCAGGGGTAGGGGATGGTGGTGCCGTAGCCCTCGCACGCCCCGCAGGGCTGGGTCGTCACGACGTTGCCGAGCAGGCTGCGCACCTGGCGCTGCACGTGCCCCGAGCCGCCGCACACGTCGCAGGTCACCGGCGACGTGCCCTCCTGACAGCAGGAGCCCTTGCAGGTCTCGCAGAGCACCGCGGTGTCGACCTCGATGTCGCGATGCGCGCCGAAGACGACGTCGCCGAGGTCGAGCGTGACCCGCACCAGCGCGTCCTGTCCGCGTTCCCGGCGCGACCGCGGACGCGCGTTGCGCGCCCCGCCCGCCGCGCCGAAGAACGTCTCGAAGATGTCGCCGAACCCTCCGAAACCGCCGAACCCGCCGTTCTCGTCGCCGCCCATGTCGTAGCGGCGCCGGGACTCCTCGTCGCTGAGCACGTCGTAGGCGTGCGTGACGAGCTTGAAGCGCTCGGCCGCGTCCTCGCCCGGATTCACATCCGGGTGCAGCTGCCGCGCCAGTCGGCGATAGGCCTTCTTGATCTCGTCCTGTGAGGCGTCGCGAGACACCCCGAGGACCTCGTAGTGGTCGGCCACAGTCACCTTTCCGTGTGCGTTCGTGCGCGGACGGCCTCAGCGGCCCGCGTCGTCCTCTTCGAGCATCCGCGAGAGGTAGCGGGCCACGGCCCGCGCCGCTGCGAGGTTGCTCGGGTAGTCCATGCGCGTCGGGCCCATGATGCCGACGCGCGCCGTGCCGCCGGGAGCGACGTAGTCGCTCGCGACGATCGACGCCTCGCCGAGGCCGAACGGCGCGTTCTCATTGCCGATGCTCGCCGCGAGACCGTGCTCGTCGACGACCATCTCGCTCATCAGCCGCAGCAGCGTCACCTGTTCCTCGATCGCCTCGAGCAGCGGATGGATGCTGCCGCGGAAGTCCTGTTCCCGTCGAGCCAGGGTCGCGGCGCCCGCCATCACGAGCTTCTCCTGACGGAACTCCTCGAGCTCCTCCCCGATCACCACGGCGAGGGCCGCCAGCGCGGGGTCCTGCCGCACCCCGACCGGTTCGTGCAGCGCGCGCACGCGGTCGAGCGCTTCCGCGACCGACCGCGCGACGATGAGCGCGGAGAGCCGCGCGCGCAGCACGGCCACGTCTCCCTCGTCCACGTCGACGGGAAGCCCGGCGATGCGCTGAGAGACTCCGCCCGCGTCGGTGACGAGCACGACCAGCAGACGGTTCGACGCGATCGCGACCAGCTCGATGTGCGTGATGCTGGCGCGGGCGAACGACGGGTACTGCGCGAGCGCGACCTGCCCGGTGAGCTGGGTGAGCACGCGCACGGTGCGGGCCATCAGGTCGTCGAGATCGGCGGGATCGGCGAGGAAGGTCTCGATCGCGGAGCGCTGTGCGGTCGACAGCGGGCGCACCTGAGCGAGGTGGTTCACGAAGACGCGGTAGCCCTTGTCGGTCGGCACGCGGCCGGACGACGTGTGCGGGGCCGCGATCAGCTCCTCGTCCTCCAGCTGCGCCATGTCGTTGCGGATCGTCGCCGCGGACACCCCGAAGGCGTGCCGCTCGACGATCGACCTGCTGCCGACCGGCTCGTGCGTGGCGACGTAGTCCTGCACGATCGCACGGAGCACCTGGAGCCCTCGTTCCGAGACCATGACGCTCCCTTCGATCTGGCACTCACCTGTACTGAGTGCCAATTCTACTCGCGGCCCGCGCGGATCGCCCTCAGGCGACCCTCGTCGCGTCGCACACCCTACGATGACCGGTATGGACAGGTCACCGCGGATCACGACCGGCTCGGGCATCGTCGAAGGCTCCGCCGATGGCGGCATCCGTCGTTTCCTCGGCATCCCGTACGCCGCTCCGCCGTTCGGCGGCGACAGGTTCCGCGAACCGCAGCCGGTGCGCCCCTGGGACGGGGTGCGCCCGGCGTCCGCGTTCGGGCCGACCGCACCCCAGGTGCCGTACGGCGCCGCGATCGGCGCGCTCCTCGGGCACGTCATCATCGACGGCGAGGACATCCTCACCGCGAACATCTGGACGCCCGAGAACGCCGCGGACGCCCCCGTCGTGCTGTGGATCCATGGCGGAGCCCTGGAGCGCGGTGCGGCGGCGCTCCCCGGGTACGACGGCTCCTCCTTCGCCCGTGACGGCATCGTCTTCGTATCGGTCAACTACCGTCTCGGCGCCGAGGGATTCTCCGTGCTCGACGGCGCGCCCCGCAACCTCGGCCTGCGCGACGTCGTCGCTGCGCTCGAGTGGACCAGACGAGAGATCTCCGCGTTCGGCGGCGATCCCGCGCGCATCACCGTCATGGGCGAGTCCGCCGGCGGCGCCCTGGTGGCCGCACTGCTCGCCCGCGACGACACGCGCCCGATGATCGCGCGGGCGATCATCCAGTCGGGCCCGCTGAACGCGCAGGACGCGAAGAAGGGGGGACGCGTCACGGCGCAGACCGCGAAGCTGCTCGGCGTCGCAACGGACCGCGACTCCTTCGCCGCCCTGACGCCGGCACAGCTGCTCGACGCCCGCGCCCGGCAGTCGGCGGGATCCTCCCCGCTCGGCGGCGCACCCGGATACCAGCTGGTGATCGATCCCGACTCCCTGCCGCGTTCGCCCCACGAGGTGCTCGGCGAGGTCGGCACTCCGCTGATCATCGGGACGAACACCGACGAGTACCGCCTCTGGTTCGCGCCGGAAGCCCTCGCCGCCATCCGTCCGCTCACGCTCCTCCTCGCCCGGCTCGCCCTGCACATCCCCGGTCGGGCGGTACGCGCCTATCGCGAGGACGAGCCGGGCGCCTCGACCGGTGAGGTCTTCGGACGGCTCGCGACCGACGTGATGCTGCGCTCCCCCGCGACCCGTGTCGCGGCCGGCCGTTCGGCGCCGGCCCACGTCTACGAGTTCGCCTGGCACAGCCCGGTGCGGGATCTCCGGGCCGCCCACGCGGTCGAGCTCGGATTCGTGTTCGACACGCTCGGCGACGGCGGCTGGGAGACGCTCGTCGGCGATCAACCGCCCTCCGCACTGGCGCAGGAGATGCACGCCGCCTGGTCGGCGTTCATCCGGGACGGCGACCCCGGCTGGCCCGTCTACGGCTCGGAACGGCTCACCCGGGTGTTCGACCTGACGAGCACCACGGTGCCGCAGCGGAGGACGGAGGGACTGGACCTGCTCCCCTGACGGGGCGTCTCAGTCGGTCAGGGCGCGCACGACGGCGTCCGCGAGCAGCCGCCCCTGCAGCGTCAACCGCAGGCGCCTCTCCCGCAGCGCCGAGGCCCCGTCGACGAGGCCGTCGGCGATGAGCCCCGCGACGACGTCCCTGTTGTCGACGGGCAGGTCGTCGAGGGCGATGCCCTCCGAGAGCCGGCTGCGCAGGAGCACCTGCTCGAGCACCCGCGCCTGCTCATCGGGGCGCTCACGACCCGCTGCCGGAGACTCCCCCGCCGCCAGACGCTGCGCATAGGCGGCCGGGTGCTTCACGTTCCACCAGCGGAGGCCCGCCACGTGACTGTGCGCGCCCGGTCCGAAGCCCCACCAGTCCGATCCCCGCCAGTACGCGAGGTTGTGCCGCGATCGGTGCTCCTCGCCGCGCGCCCAGTTGCTGACCTCGTACCACCCGTAGCCCGCGGCCGCGAGCCTCTCGTCCGCGAGCTCGTACATGTCGGCCTGGAGATCGTCGTCCGGCCCGGGCACCTCGCCGCGGCGGATCTGGCGGGCGAGCTTGGTGCCGTCCTCGATGATCAGCGCATATGCGGAGATGTGATCCGGTTCGAGCGCGAGGGCGGCGTCGAGGGAGGCCTCCCAGTCGGCGAGCGACTCGCCGGGGGCACCGTAGATCAGGTCGACGCTCACATCCAATCCGGCCCCGCGCGCCGCGCCGACCGCGGTGCGCACGTTCTCCGGCCGGTGCGTGCGGTCCAGAGCGGCCAGGACGTGCGGGACCGCCGACTGCATGCCGATCGAGAAGCGCGTCACCCCGGCGCGCGCCAGGTCGTCCGCGACCTCTGCGGTCACGGTGTCGGGGTTCGCCTCGACGGTCACCTCCGCGCCGTCGACGATCCCGAACGCCGCGACGGTCTCGGCGAGCATGCGCGCCAGGTCGCCGGCCGGCAGCAGCGTCGGCGTCCCTCCCCCGAAGAACACGGTGTGCAGCGGGCGGACGCCCCCCGCCGCCGTCAGCACCTCACGGGCGAGACCGACCTCCGCGGTCAGCGTGGACGCGTAGTCCTCTTGTCGCGCTCCGCGCAGCTCCGTGGCGGTGTAGGTGTTGAAGTCGCAGTACCCGCACCGCACCCGGCAGAAGGGCACGTGGAGGTAGGCGGAGAACGGCGTCGCGGGATCGACGGCCAGGTCAGCGGGGAGACGGCCGTCCGCGGGCGCGGGGTCGCCGAGCGGCAGCGGTCCCGCCATCAGATCGGGGTCGCGTACAGCGGGGAGATCGCGCGCAGGTAGCGGGCGAACAGCTCTTTGCGACGCGCCTTCACCAGCGCGGGGATCGTGCGGTACAGCATCGCCACCGGGGCGTCGAAGGCACGCACGGTGAACCAGACCTCGTCGTTGTCCTCGCGCCACTCCAGGTCGAACGACTCCTCGCCGCTCACGACGGAGTCGCCGACCGTGCCCAGGACGAAGCCGATCCGCCGGGGCTGCTCGGTGACGGCGATGACGCGCAGCTCGGCGTCGACGCTGAGCAGGCCTTTCACCCTGCCGTGCACGCGCAGGGTCATCCCCGCTCCCGCGTACGGCGTCCCCTCGGCGTCGAAACGCTGCTCCTGCTCGTGCTTTCCCGGGGCCACGGCGTTGCCCTCGGCATCGAAGCTGACACCGGCATAGCTCGGGCCCGCCGCCGGGCGCACATCCTCCAGGGACAGACCCGCCGCGCGCTGGGCAGTCCACGAGAGCAGGGCGTCGCCCGCAGTGCGGAAGCGGTCCTCCCCGCTGCCGATCCGCCACGACTCCTCGGCGGGGAGGCTCCGCTCCGGTGGATACTGCATCAGGTCGGGCGCATGAGTCGCCCCGACCGCGGCATAGTCCACCGTGCCTTCTCGGAATGTCCCGCGACGCATGGCGTCAAGCCTACGGGACCCGCCTGGACGGGTCCTGCGCGGCTCGCCCTACTTCTTGTCCTTGCCCTCGACATCTCCCGACAGCGCGGCGATGAACGCCTCCTGGGGGACCTCGACACGTCCGACCATCTTCATGCGCTTCTTCCCCTCCTTCTGCTTCTCGAGGAGCTTGCGCTTGCGGGTGATGTCGCCGCCGTAGCACTTGGCGAGCACGTCCTTGCGGATCGCCCGGATCGTCTCGCGCGCGATGATCCTCGCGCCGATCGCCGCCTGGATCGGCACCTCGAACTGCTGGCGCGGGATCAGCTTGCGCAGCCGCTCGGCCATCATCGTGCCGTAGGCGTAGGCCTTGTCACGATGCACGATCGAACTGAAGGCGTCGACCTTCTCACCCTGGAGGAGGATGTCCACCTTCACCAGGTCGGCCTCCTGCGAGCCGTTGGGCTCGTAGTCCAGCGACGCATACCCCTGGGTCTTCGACTTGAGCTGGTCGAAGAAGTCGAAGACGATCTCGCCGAGCGGGATGTTGTACCGCAGCTCGACGCGCTCCTCCGAGAAGTACTCCATTCCCAGGAGGGAGCCGCGGCGCGACTGACAGAGCTCCATCACCGTGCCGACGTAGTCCTTCGGCAGCAGGATGGCCGCCTTGACCATCGGCTCCGACACCGACCCGATGCGCCCGTCCGGGTACTCGCTGGGGTTGGTGACCGTGACGGTCTCGCCGGTGTCCGAGGTCAGCACCTCGTAGATCACGCTCGGGGCGGTGGTGATGAGGTCGAGACCGAACTCGCGGGACAGGCGCTCGGTGATGATCTCGAGGTGCAGCAGCCCGAGGAAGCCGCAGCGGAAGCCGAAGCCCAGCGCGACCGAGGTCTCCGGCTCGTACTGCAGCGACGCGTCGGACAGCTTCAGCTTGTCGAGGGCCTCGCGCAGCTCCGCGTAGTCGCTGCCGTCGATCGGGTAGATGCCGGAGAACACCATCGGCTTCGGATCCGTGTACCCGGCGAGGGCCTCCGTCGCGGGCTTCCGCGCGGTGGTCACGGTGTCACCGACCTTGGACTGGCGCACGTCCTTCACGCCGGTGATGAGGTAGCCGACCTCGCCGACGCCGAGGCCCTTGGTGGGGGTCGGCTCCGGGCTCGACACGCCGATCTCGAGCAGCTCGTGCGTGGCGCCGGTCGACATCATCTGGATCCGCTCGCGCGGGGAGAGGCTGCCGTCGACCATCCGGACGTAGGTGACCACGCCGCGATACGCGTCGTAGACCGAGTCGAAGATCATCGCGCGGGCCGGGGCATCCGCCGCGCCGGTCGGCGCCGGGATCTCCTGCACCAGCCGGTCGAGCAGGTCTTCGACGCCGGCTCCGGTCTTCCCCGAGACGCGCAGCACGTCCTCGGGGCGTCCGCCGATGAGGTCGGCCAGCTCCTTCGCGTACTTCTCCGGCTCGGCCGCCGGGAGGTCGATCTTGTTCAGCACCGGGATGATCGTCAGATCGTTCTCGAGCGCGAGGTAGAGGTTCGCCAGCGTCTGCGCCTCGATGCCCTGCGCCGCGTCGACGAGCAGGATCGCGCCCTCGCACGCCGCGAGCGAGCGGGAGACCTCATAGGTGAAGTCGACGTGCCCGGGGGTGTCGATCATGTTGAGGGCGAACGTCTCGCCCTCGATCTGCCAGGGCATGCGGACCGCCTGGCTCTTGATCGTGATGCCGCGCTCGCGCTCGATGTCCATCCGATCGAGGTACTGGGCGCGCATGTCGCGATCGGCGACGACGCCGGTGATCTGCAGCATGCGGTCGGCGAGCGTCGACTTGCCGTGGTCGATGTGGGCGATGATGCAGAAGTTGCGGATCTGCGCAGGCGGCGTCGAGGCCGGCTGAAGCGGGGTGAGGGCACGAGGTGACATGTCCGCTCGATTCTACGGGGAGCGGACGGGATACCCGATTCCGGAAAGGTCGGTGATAGTCTCGCCCAGTTGCCCCGGGGGCTCCGGTGAGACCGGATGCCACGAAGGGGAAGACTCCGTAACAGCCCGCACTCGTCGAGTTGCTTCGCATCACTGGTCGGATGATGCTTGAATGAATCCGACTCAGCGCTGCGTCGGCAGATCCCGTGCGCGCCTGTAAAGAGAAAGAATCATCACCTTGATCAAGTATCTCGTGCGCCGGACAATCGGCTGGCTGCTCATGATCGTGGTCGCGACCAACCTGACGTACTTCCTGGCCTGGGGCTTCCTCGATCCCCGCAGCAACTACGTGGGCAGGAAGCCGCCGCTCTCCCCCGAGCAGATCGACCATCTCCTCGCGCCGCGCAACCTCAGCGACACCACCCCTCTCCTCGAGCGCTGGTGGAACTGGTTCAGCGGCATCATCCTCCGGTGGGACTGGGGGGTGAGCCCCACCGGCGCGTCGGTGAACAGCGAGGTCGCCTACCGCATGTGGGTGAGCGCGGAGCTCGTGTTCGGCGCCACGGTGATCATGACGGTGCTCGGCATCTGGCTCGGCGTCTACACCGCCTCGCGCCAGTACAAGCTCGCCGACCGCATCGGCCAGGCGACGTCGATCATCACGATGAACATCAACATCATCGTCGCGGCGCTCGGCGTGGTGCTGCTCGCGATCAACTTCAACCAGTGGGTCGGCACCCGCGTCTTCTTCGTGACCGGATCGGCCAGCAAGGACGTCGAAGGCTTCTTCCCGGTGTTGATAGACGCCCTGCAGCATCTCATCCTCCCGACCGTCGCCCTGGTGATCATCGGCTATGCGCAGCTGCACTTCCTGCAGCGCTCGCTGCTGCTGGACAACATCAAGGCCGACTACGTGCGCACCGCACGGGCGAAGGGCCTCACCAAGGAGCAGGCGATCCGCAAGCACGCGCTGCGCACCTCGCTCATCCCGGTCGCCGCGCAGGTGGCCTTCACGATTCCGACGGTCTTCACCGGCGCCGTCCTCACCGAGCGCATCTTCGCGTGGCACGGCATGGGCAGCTACTTCCTGGAGACCATCAACGCCAACGACATCCACGGAGTCGTCGCCACCGCCGCCTTCGGATCGGTGCTGACGGCGATCGGCGCACTGCTCGCCGACGTCTCCGTCGTGATCCTCGACCCGCGAGTGAGGGTGAGCTGAAATGACCGACTCGATGATCGACCCCGCGGTCCAGCCGCCCGTCGGCCCCGACACCACCGCCGAGCGCACGGTGGGCAAACCGCTCTCGAAGTGGACCCTCTACCGTCGCCGCTTCATGCGGAACAGGCCGGCGGTCGCCGGAATCGTCATCTTCGTGCTGCTGGTGCTGTTCGCCATCATCGCGCCGATGCTGTCCCCCTACTCCCCCAGCGACCTCGACTTCCTGAACCTCAACACCGGCCCGAACGCCGACCACTGGTTCGGAACGAACAACGCGGGCAACGACACCTTCACGCAGACCGCCGTCGGCCTGCAGCGCTCGCTGATGATCGCCGTCACCGTCTCGGTGGGCACGACGATCATCTCGGCGCTCGTGGGCACCGCGGCCGCCTACTTCGGCGGGTGGACCGAGCGGATCATCCTGCTCGTCATCCACTTCATGATGGTCGTCCCCAGCTTCCTGCTGCTCTCGATCATGTCGAACGACGCGGGCGGCGACTGGCGCGTGATCTCCCTCGTGATGATCTTCGTCGTCGGCTGGTACTTCCCGGCCCGCGTGATCTGGACGATGGCCCTCTCCCTGCGCGAGCGGGAGTACGTGCAGGCGGCCCGCTACATGGGTGTCCCCGGCTTCAAGATCGTCGTCCGGCACCTTCTTCCCAACATCGGGTCGCTCCTGGTGATCAACTTCACCCTCGGCGTCGTCAACGCGGTGATGTCCGAGACCGGCCTGTCGTTCATCGGCTTCGGTGTGAAGATCCCCGACGTGTCGCTCGGCTCGCTCATCGGCGAGGGCAGCGGCTCGATCAGCAGCGCCTGGTGGCTGTTCGTCTTCCCCGCTCTCGCGCTGACCCTGCTGACCGTCTCGATGGCCCTCGTCGCCGACGGCCTGCGCGACGCCCTCGATCCCACTTCGGCGGCAGGAGGCCGCGCATGAGCACCGTACTCTCCGTCCGAGACCTCAAGGTCAGCTTCGCCTCCGAGGCCGGCCGCGTCGACGCCGTCCGCGGCGTCTCCTTCGACCTGGAGGCCGGCCGCACGCTCGGCATCGTCGGCGAGTCCGGCTCCGGCAAGTCCGTCACCTCGCTGGCCATCATGGGCCTGCTCGACGACAACGCCAAGGTCACCGGCTCGATCGTGTTCGACGGCCAGGAGCTGCTGGGCAAGAGCGACAAGCAGATGTCGGTCATCCGCGGCAACGGCATGGCGATGGTCTTCCAGGACCCGCTGACGTCGCTGACCCCGGTCTACACGATCGGCGACCAGCTCATCGAGGCGCTCACCGTGCACCGCAAGCTCTCCGACGAGGAGGCGACCGCCCGGGCCATCGAGCTCATGCGCCTGGTGGGCATCAGCAGCCCCGAGAAGCGGATGAAGTCGTTCCCGCACGAGTTCTCCGGCGGTATGCGCCAGCGCATCGTCATCGCGATCGCGATGGCGAACAACCCCAAGCTCATCATCTGCGACGAGCCGACGACCGCGCTCGACGTCACGATCCAGGCGCAGATCCTCGATCTGATCGAGAAGGCCCAGGACGAGACGGGCGCGGCGGTCATCATGATCACGCACGACATGGGCGTGGTCGCACGCACCGCGGACGACGTGATGGTGATGTACGCCGGCCGTCCTGTCGAGCATGCGTCGGCGGACGAGCTGTTCCACCGCACGCGGATGCCGTACTCGATCGGCCTGCTCGGCGCGATCCCGCGCGTCGACAAGGCGGTCAAGGAGCCGCTGGTGCCGATCAAGGGCAACCCGCCGCTCCTGATCGATCTCCCGGACGCCTGCCCCTTCGCCTCCCGCTGCCCGATCGCGATCGACGCGTGCCGCACGCGCGAGCCCGACCTCGTCGACATCGCCACCGGCAGCGGCGAGTTCCACCAGGCCGCCTGCATCCGCGCCGATCAGATCGACAACGACGGCCTCATCGGCGGCCTTCCGGTCTATCCGGTGCGCGAGCTCCCCGAGAGCTCGCTGACGAAGACGCCCCGCGAGGAGCGCCCGGTGACCCTCGAGGTCAGGAACATGGTCAAGACGTTCCCGATGCTCAAGGGCGCGCTGTTCAAGCGCAAGGTCGGCGAGGTGCAGGCCGTCAAGGGCATCAGCTTCGACGTCCGCGAGGGCGAGACGATGGCCATCGTCGGCGAGTCCGGCAGCGGCAAGACCACGACCCTGCTGCAGATCATGGACTTCGTCACGCAGGAGGACGGCGACATCATCATCGGCGGCACCAGTGTCGCCGACATCCGCAACATGCGCGCCGAGCGCGCGCTGCGCCGCGACATCCAGATCGTGTTCCAGGACCCGATGGGCGCGCTCGACCCGCGTCTGACCGTCGCGGACATCATCGCGGAGCCGCTGCGCACGATCGGCAAGACGAAGGCGGAGGCCCAGGCCCGCGTCGAGGAGCTCATGGAGCTCGTCGGCCTCAACCCGGCGCACCGCGACCGCTTCCCCGGCGCGTTCTCCGGCGGTCAGCGGCAGCGCATCGGCATCGCCCGCGCGCTGTCGACCAACCCCAAGATCGTCGTGCTCGACGAGCCGGTGTCCGCGCTCGACGTGTCGATCCAGGCGGGCGTCATCAACCTGCTCGACGAACTGAAGGTGAAGCTGGGACTGTCGTACCTCTTCGTCGCGCACGACCTCTCCGTCGTGCGGCACATCGCCGACCGCGTCGCGGTCATGTACCTCGGCGAGTTCGTCGAGCACGGCGATGTGGACGACGTCTTCGACAATCCGCAGCACCCCTACACCCAGGCGCTGCTCTCGGCGATCCCCGTTCCGGACCCGAGCATCGAGCGCACCCGGCAGCGTGTGGAGTTCGACCCGGCGACCATGTCCACGAGGCCGGTCTCGATCTGAGGAAGCCGCGGGTCACCGTCCGATAACAGTTGGGCGGCATTGACCCGCGGAGTCCCCACCGCGGGGAACTCCGCAACTATTCTCCCTAATGACACGCCGCAAGGCGAAAGGAGCACCATGAAGCAGCAGAAGCTGATCGGGACGCTGGCGATCACCAGCGTCCTCGCACTCGCCCTGGGCGGGTGTGCTGCCACCGGCGACAACGGTGGCGGCGACAAGGGTAACGGCGGAGACAAGGGTCCTGAGACCAAGGCCGCCGACTACAACCCGCAGCCCCGTGAGAACCTCAAAGAGGGCGGCAAGGTCAACTTCCCGATCAACCAGATCCCGGAGCAGCTGAACGCCTTCAACAGCGATGCCACTGCCGACACCGCTCGCATCGCCGCCTGGTACATGCCCCAGGTCATGCTGATGAAGCCCGACGGCACGCCGTACAAGAACGACGCGTACCTCGACGAGTGGAAGCAGGAGGTCAAGGACGGCAAGACCGTGCTGACCTTCACCTTCACCAAGGACGCGCACTGGAACGACGGCACGGACATGGACTGGACGGCCATCGACGCGACGTGGAAGGCCAACCGCTCTTCGGAGGACGGCTTCAACCCGAACGCGACCGACGGCTACGCCGACATCGAGTCCGTCAAGCAGGGTGACACCGCGAAGACCGCCATCGTCACCTTCAAGAGCGAGTTCGCCTGGCCGCAGATGCCGTTCCTCACGGGCGTCATCCACCCGAAGCTCGCCGAGGTGAAGAACTTCAACGAGGCGATGATCAAGAACCCGCACCCGGAGTGGGGCGCCGGTCCGTACACGATCAACAAGTTCGACGCGAACGCGCAGTTCGTCTCGTTCAAGCCGAACCCCGAGTGGTGGGGCGACAAGCCGCTGCTCGACGAGGTCACCTTCACGGGCATGGACGCCCAGGCCTCGATCAACGCCTTCAAGAACGGCGAGATCGACACCGTCGGCGCCAACACCAAGGACCGCCTCGCACAGCTCGCGGACGTCAAGGACACCGTGACCTACCGCGCTCAGCAGACCGCGAAGACGATCATGATGATCGACTCGAAGAAGCCGAACCTCAGCGACGTCAAGGTGCGCGCGGCGTTCGTCAAGGCGATCGACGTCGAGCAGCAGAAGAAGATCGCGTGGAACGGCCTCGACTACAGCGAGGCGCCCACCGGCTCGCTGTCGCTCTACCCGTTCCAGGACGGCTACAAGGACTCCTTCAAGACCGCCGGGTTCGTGCACGACCCCGCCGAGGCGAAGAAGCTCCTCGACGAGGCCGGCTGGAAGGAAGGCAAGGACGGCTACCGCGAGAAGGACGGCAAGACGCTCGAGATCGTCTACCCGGTCTTCAGCGACGACCCGACCCAGTCCGCCCTCGCGAAGGCGCTGCAGGCCCAGGAGAAGGAGGTCGGCATCAAGCTGACCATCGACGTCCGGCCCTCCGCGAAGTTCGCCGATGACCTGAACACCAAGAACTGGGACGTCATCGGCCTCCGCCTGACCGACTCCGACCCGTTCGGCGTCGCGTGGTTCTGCCAGATCTACTGCTCGGACTCGGGCCTGAACACCTCCGGTGTCGGCACCCCTGAGTTCGACAAGAAGATCAAGGAGATCCAGGCGATCAGCGACCCGAAGAAGCAGATCGAGGCCGCGATGGAGTACGAGCCGACGATCCTCAAGCAGTGGGGCATCATCGCGCTGTACAGCGGACCGTCGATCACGGTCGCGAAGAAGGGTCTCGCCAACCTGACCCCGGAGCCCTACGTGGGCCTCGACCTCTTCGGCGTCCAGCCGGTGGAGAACGTGGGCTGGGAGAAGTAAGAACTCCTCGTTCTGATCCTCAGCGGGGTCGGTGGTTCGCCACCGGCCCCGCTGTCGTCGTCCTGGGGAGCACGCGGGGGAACGGCGATTACCCTGGGAGCATGACCCCCCACGTCGTCCTCGTGCACGGCATCCGCACCTCGGCGACCATGTGGCGAGCCCAGCAGGAGCATCTCGGCGCGATCGGCGTACCGGTCACCGCGGTCGACCTCCCCGGCCACGGGTCGAGGATGGCCGAGGACTTCACCCTGCACGAGGCGCTGCACACCATCGATGCGGCGGTGCGCACGGCGGCCGCATCGGCACCTGTGCTCCTCGTCGGGCACTCGATGGGCGGCCTGCTCTCGCTCGCGATCACGGGCGGTGAGAAGCCTCCGCCCGTCGCCGCCCTCATCGCGGCCTCCTGCACCGCGCTCCCCCGCGGTGCAGCACTGGCCGCCTACCGTCTGATCGCCGGGGCGATGGACGCGCTACCGGATCGCGGCGCCTGGATCGCGGAGCGGATCCTCACCGCCACCATCCCCGAGGACACCAGGGCCGACTTCGGGATGGGGGGCTTCGCCCTCGACGCGCAGGATCCGGCGCTGCGGAGTCTCTCCGCCCTCGACCTGGAGTCGTCCGTCGCCCGCATCGACGTCCCCCTGTGGTTCGTCAACGGGCAGTACGACCAGCTCCGCGTGAACGAGGGGCTGTTCCGTCGGCTCGCCCCGCACGCGGAGCTCATCGTGGTCCCCCGAACGACCCACCTCGTGACCGCGATGCGTCCGCGGGTGTTCAACGCCGTGCTGGACCTCGCGCTCGCGACCATGCGGGTCCCGGAAGAGATGGCGTCACGGACGCGGACGCGCGACACCGGTGAGCAGTCCGCCGGCGACTGAGAGCACCGCCGCCGCCGCCCAGACCAGCCAGAACCCGCCGACCAGCGCGACGAACGCCGCTCCGAGCATCGGTCCGATCAGCTGGCCGAGCGCCGCGGTCACGTTGACGATGCCGAGATCGCGGGCGTGATCCTGCTCATCGGGAAGCAGATCGGTCGCGAACGCGAGTCCGACCGTGGAGAAGGCCCCGTACCCCACCCCCATCAGCGCGGCCGCCACCATGGTCATCTCGAAGGTCGGCACGAGCACGATGGCGAGACCAGACGCCGCCTGCACGAACGCGGCGACGACCGTCAGGCCACGGCGCCGTCCCGTACGGTCCGACACGATGCCGGTGACCACGGACGCCGCGACGACGAACACCGTGTAGACGACGATGAGCAGCAGGAGGTTGTCCTGCGCGACGTCCTTCGGCTGCCCGAGTCCGTGCCAGAGGAAGAAGAGGAAGAGCCCGGTGCCGAGCGCGTTGCCGATGTTGGCGACGAGACGGCCGGAGAGCATCCAGGCGAAGTCGCGGTCCCGCAGCGAGGCGAGGCGGGGGCGCCCGGCCTTCGGCACGTCGATCTTCTCGGCCGGTGGATCGGGCAGCATCAGCGCGGTGGCGGTGCCGATCACGGCGATGATCCCGGCCAGCATGAGGTAGCCTTCGAGCACCGCGAGCCCCAGCAGCACCACCAGCCCCACTCCGAGCACGATGCCAACGGCCTGACTGGAGCCGACGGCCGAGGAGGCCGCTCCGCGCTGCGACGGCGGGAGCTGGTCGGCGATGAGCGCGGTGAACGATGCGGAGGCCACCGCGATGCCGACGGAGACGCCCACCCAGGCGGCGCCGACCGCCCAGGGCCCCTCCGCGAAGCCCGTCAGCACCAGGCAGACCGCGGTGAGCCAGACGCCGATGAGCGCCCACGGGCGCCTGCGGCTCCGCCCTTCGCCCGCGCGGTCGGAGAGCGCGCCCGAGAGCGGTCCGGCGACGATGCCCGCCAGCCCGCCGATCCCCAGCACGAGCCCGGAGGACACGACGCCGCGGATCCAGTCGTCGTGCCCGGTGTCGAGCTGCTCGGGCAGCAGCAGCTGCACCGGGGTGAGCTGCACCGTCCAGAGGGCGAGCCAGGCCAGGGTGAAGAGGATCATCCAGCGCGCACCGACGCGCGTCGTGGCGGTCACGCGGTGACCTCCGCCGCGCGACGGGCATCGGTGATGAGGTTCCGGTACCAGTCGTAGGAGGCCTTCGGCGTGCGCTCCCCCGTCGCGAAGTCGACGTGCACGAGTCCGAACCTCTGGGTGTATCCGTCGGCCCACTCGAAGTTGTCCAGGAGCGACCAGACCGTGTACTCCTCGACGTCCACGCCGTGGTCGATCGCCTCGGCCACGGCGGCGATGTGTCCGGCGAGGTAGGAGATCCGGTCGTCGTCCTCCACCCGGCCCGCCTCGTCCGGCTCCGGGAAGGACGCGCCGTTCTCACCGATGATCACCGGTGGCAGCCCCGGATGGCGTCCGGCGAGATCGATCAGGAAGTCCCTCAGCGCCCCCGGCATGATCGGCCACTCGGGTCCGAACCCGGTGAAGGGCACGCCCGGCGTCGGCACGATGTCGAACGGGATCTCCCCCGCCGACGCGGTGACGGTGGTCGGGTTGTAGAAGTTGATCCCGTAGAAGTCGATCGACGACGAGATCGCTTCGAGGTCGCCGGGATGCACGGGCATCGCAGGGAGCCCGAGCGCATCGAGGTCGGGATAGACGCCCGCGAGCAGGGGCTCGCTGAACACCCTGTTGTGCACGAGGTCGTACAGCGCCACCGCCTGGTGGTCCTCGGGCGTGTCGTTCAGGGGCAGCACGCGGGTGTGGTTGTTCACCAGCCCGACTCGGCCGGCTCCCCGGGCCCGGAGCGCCTCGGCGGCCAGCGCGTGCGCGAGGAGCTGATGGTGCACGGTCGGCAGGGCGCCGAACAGCAGCTGCCTCCCCGGTGCGAGCTCGCCGGTGCCGTACCCCTGCAGCGTCGTCATCGCCGGCTCGTTGAGCGTGTACCAGTCGACCACCCGGTCGCCGAGGTGGTCGCCGACGATCGCGGCGTAGTCCGCGAAACGCTGGGCGGTGTCGCGGGAGAGCCAGCCCCCCGCCGCTTCGATCGCACTCGGCATCTCCCAGTGGTAGAGCGTCGGGAAGGGCGTCACGCCACTCGCCAGCAGGTCGTCCACGAATCGCGAGTAGTGATCGAGGCCCGCCCGGTTGAGCGGCCCGGAGCCGTCCGGCTGGATGCGCACCCACGGGATGGAGAAGCGGTAGCGATCGACGCCGAGCCCCGAGGCCAGCGCGACATCGTCCGCCGTGCGGCGATAGCTGTCGCACGAGGGCTCGGCGTCGGAGCCGTCCTTCACAGCGCCGGGAGCGTCCACGAAGTCGTCCCAGATCGATCTCCCGCGCCCTTCCGCGGTGCGGGCCCCCTCGATCTGGAAGGCCGAAGTAGCGGTCGACCAGCGGAAACCCGCGGGAAAGGGGCGGGTCGTAAGCTCGGGTCGCATGCGTCCTCCTCGACGTCTCTGTCGGCGATATTCTCGATTGTGCACCGAGTACCGCCCGTGGCGCGACGGAGTGCCATGGATTCCCCGAAGATTCCTCCGTGCACGGCGCGTTTCGCGGCGGATGCCCCGGTGCTGGTAGACTCTCTTCTTGGCTTGCGTGTGGGTTCTTCCCTCACGACCGCCGCTCGGGCCCCTCTTCCCCGACGGCACTCCATCACTCATCCGAAAGAAAGCACCCGCACGTGGCAAACATCAAGTCGCAGATCAAGCGCAACAAGACCAACCTGAAGGCGCAGGAGCGCAACAAGGCCGTCAAGAGCGAGCTGAAGACCCTCGTCCGCAAGACCCGCGAGGCCGTCGTCGCCGGCGACAAGGAGGCCGCGGAGGCCGCCCTCAGCGCCGCGTCCGTCAAGCTCGACAAGGCCGTCAGCAAGGGCGTCGTGCACAAGAACCAGGCGAACAACCGCAAGTCGGCCATCGCCAAGCAGGTCGCGTCGCTCTGAGCGAAGACTTCTCCGGAAGCCCGTCCCGATCATCGGGGCGGGCTTTCGTCTTTCCCGTTGCTGTGCTCAGCCGCCGAAGGGCTCGCGGGTCGCGACGACCGAGATCATCCGCTCCAGGGCGAACACGGGATCGCGCGACGCGCCCTTCACCTCGGCGTCCGCGCGCGCGGTGGCCTGGATCGCCATTCCGAGCGAGCGCTCGTTCCATCCCGCGAGGTCGCGCCGTGCGCGATCGATCTGCCAGTCCTTCATGCCGAGCCGGGACGCCAGTTCACGGCTCGACCCCCGGAGGCCGGCGACCTTCGCCATGGTGCGGAGTTTCATCGCGAACGCCGCGACCAGCGGCACCGGATCGGCACCGGAGGCCAGCGCATGCCGCAGGGCGATGAGCGCCTCGCCGTAGCGTCCGGCGATCGCCGTGTCGGCCACCACGAAGGCGGACACCTCGACGCGGCCTCCGTAGTACTTCGCCACGACCTCGTCGGTGACGTCGCCCTCGACGTCGCCGATCAGCTGCTGGCAGGCCGCCGCGAGCTCGGTCAGATCGTCGGCGAAGGCCGACACCAGGGTGCGGAGCGCGGTCGGGGCGATCCTCTTCTTCGCCGCGCGGAACTCGCCCGCCGCGAAGTCGACACGGTCGCCGTCGCGCTTCACCGCGGGGCACGGGATCTCGATGCCGTCGCCCTGACCTGCGCGCACGGCGTCGAGGAGCTTCTTCCCCCGTACGCTCGCGCCCGTGTGCCTCAGCACGACCGTGGCGCCCTCCTGAGGAACGGAGAGGTAGGAGACGGCTTCCTGGATGAACGCATCGGTGGCCTTCTCCACGCCCGCGACGCGCACGAGACGGGGCTCCCCGAACAGCGAAGGCGACGTGAGAGCCAGCAGGGTGCCCGCCGCATAGTCGTCGGCGCGGACATCGCTGACCTCGAGAGCGGGGTCCTCGGCGCGCAGGTAGTCGCGCACCCCGGCGATCGCCCGCTCGGCGCAGATCTCCTCCGGGCCGGAGACCAGCACGATCGGTGCCGGGCGCGGTTCGCGCCAGGAGACCTGCGTGATCTTCACGCCCTTCGCCGCCGCTCCGGAGCCACGGGCGGAGGAACGGGGAGCAGCCATGCTCTCAGCCTAGCGGCGGCCGCCGACAGACCGCCCGCTCCCCGCCCCCTCGATGCTCAGCCCGCGAGCGACGCCAGCTTCCGCCAGGCCAGGGTCGCCAGCGCGGCCGCCTGATCGCCCAGGACCTCATCGTCGAAGAGCACTCTCGGCGAGTGGTTGAACTCCGCGGTGGCGAGGTCCACGTCCGGCGGCGTGGTCGCGAGCATGATGAAGGTCCCGGGGACCTCGTTCAGCACGAAGGAGAAGTCCTCCGACCCCATGCCGGGGTCGGGCAACGTCTGCACGCGCTGATCGCCGAACTCCTCGCCGAGCCAGGCGAGCGTCTCCTCCGTCGCCCCGGGGTCGTTCAGCGTCACCGGGTAGAGCACGTCGAACTCGACCTCCGCGGTCTGGCCGTGCGCGGCGGCGATGTGCTCGGCGAGCCTCGGAGCCTCCTCCTGCACGCGACGGAGGGACTTCTCCGACAGCGTCCGCACTGTGGCGCGGAGCGTCGCGGTCTCGGGGATCACGTTGACGGCGTCGCTGCCTTCGAGCTGCGTCACCGAGAGGATGATCGGGTCGAAGGCGTCGAAGCGCCGCGTGACGAACGTCTGCAGAGCGAGGATGATCTCCGCGGCGACGGGCACCGGGTCGAGCACCTGGTGCGGCTGAGAGCCGTGACCGCCCCGCCCGCGCACCGTGACCGTGAGCTGGTTCGAGCCGGCCGCGACCGCTCCGGGTCGCGTGACGAACATCCCGCGCGGGCCAGGGGCGACGTGGATCCCGTAGGCCGCGACGGGTCTGCTCCCCGAGGCGTCGAGCAGCCCCTCGTCGATCATGACCTTCGCACCGCCGTACCCCTCCTCACCGGGCTGGAACATGAAGATCACATCGCCCGCCAGCTCCTCCCGGTGAGCGGCGAGCAAGCGCGCCGCGCCGACGAGCCCCGCGGTGTGCAGATCGTGGCCACAGGCGTGCATGCGCCCGTTGGCCGAGGCGTAGGCCAGTCCGGTCTGCTCGACCACCGGCAGCGCGTCCATGTCCCCCCGCAACAGCACGGACGAGCCGGGCCGCCCTCCGTGCAGCACGGCGACGATCGACGTGAGGCCCTCCCCCGTCGTGATCTCGAGTCCGAGCGGCTCGAGATCACGCAGCACCCGCTGCTGCGTCTCGGGCAGCTGCAGGCCGAGCTCGGGGTTCGCGTGGAGATCGCGCCGCAGGGTCTGCAGCTCCGGCAGGATCGCGGTCGCCTCGGCGGCGAAGGCGGGAGTGGTCATGGTTTCTCCTCTTCGATGGTTCGGGTCAGTGGGCGGCGGCGGCCGCGGTCTCCGGCGCGTCGGCCGCCGAGTCTCCGCGCGGCAGGAACAGCAGCGCGAGGAAGCAGACGACGAACGCCGCTCCGCAGAAGGTCCAGATGGCGATGTACCCGCCGATCGACGAATGCGTCGTACCGGGCACCAGGGCCGCACCGAGCATCGCGGCGAAGATCGCGCCCGCGAGCGAGCCGCCGAGCGTGCGCAGGGAGTTGTACACCCCCGTCGCGATACCGGTGGAGTCTGCGGGCGCCAGCTCCGCGAGGCGGGCCGGGAGCGCGCCGAGCAGCAGTCCGTAGCCGAGGCCCTGCACCACCGCGGCGACGAGGTATCCGGCGAGCGATCCGTGGAGCGGCAGCACGAGGAAGTTCCCCACCGCGGACAGGACGGCACCCGAGAGCAGCACGGTCCGGATGCCGATCCTCGCCGCCAAGAAGCTGAAGATCGCCGCGCCGACCGTGGCGAGGATCGTGATCGACCCGATCACGAGCGAGATCACGCCGGCGCTGGCCGAGAAGCCGTAGCCCTCGACCTCGGTCCGGGAGCCGAGGAACGTGGAGATCGGCGCCTGGGCACCGAACATCACCATGCCGAAGCACAGCGCCGCGAGGTAGATCGGCCCGACGCGACGGGATACGACCAGCCGCACATCCACCGCCGGAGCGGCCGAGCGGAGCTCCCAGACCACCCAGAGTGCGAACACCACGACGGCGACCCCGAGCAGCACCAGCGTGGAGGGCGCGAGGAAGCCGGCGGTCCCGGCGTTGCGGAGACCGATCAGCGCCGCGATCATGAACACCGCGATGCCCGCGAAGCCGAGGTAGTCGATCCTGGTCGCGGTGCGCGATGACGACTCGGGGACCTTGAAGAACACGGCGTAGGCGGACACCAGCACGAGGACGACCGGCGCGAGCATGGTGATGGTGATGTCGGGCGAGATCAGCGAGATGCCGCCCGCGGCGAAGGTGCCGAGGATCGCGCCGCCGGTGAGGAAGGTGACGAGGAACCCGATCGCCTTGCGGGCCTGGTCGCCGGTGATGCGATTGTGCACGAGCGCGATCTCCAGCGGCAGCCAGACCGCCAGCGGTCCGACGAGCACGCGGCCTGCCAGAACGACCGGATAGCTGGGCACGAGCGCCGTGATCAGCGTGCCGACGAGCACGGACACGATCGCGATCCGGAGCAGTCGGCGGTGCCCGAAGATGTCCCCGAGCTTGGAGAGCAGCGGCACGCACACGGCGGCCGCGAGCGTCTGCACCGTGAGGAACCAGGTGATGTCGGCGTCGGTGACGCCGAGGTGGATCGCGAAGTCCTTCAGCAGGGGCGGGTAGAACCCCTGCGTGAAGCCGCTGGCGAGCTCGCAGAAGATGAGGAAGCCCACGACGCTGCGGGCTCGGGTGCCGGCGATGGGCATGCCGGTCGTTTTCGGGTTGTTCACGGTGGGTCAGGTCTCCGGGGTCGGGTGGAGCGGCGGGGTGCGGATGAGCGCGTCGATGACCGCACGGTAGTGCCCGGCGGTGACGCGGTGGCCCTTCACTGTCTGGTGGTACAGGGTGAGGCCTGCGACGGTGTCCAGGATGATGTCCAGCGCCGCATCGGAGGGGAGCTCCCCGCGGGCGATCGCCCGTTCGAGGATGCGGACACCGGCGTCGCGCCGGTGCGAGAGGAAGCGCTCCCAGATGAGCGGGAACACCTCGGGGTCGAAGAGCACGAGGCCGATCGCGCGGCTCTCGGACGAGGACTGTGTCTCCTGGTTCTGCTGCGCGTGCAGGAGGAGGTCCTCGCGGACGGAACCCGTGTCGGGGACCTCGCCGAGAGCGGCCACGTGGACGATGGCGGCGGCGACCAGGGACGCCTTGTCGGGGTGGCGGCGGTAGACCGCGGACTTGCCACACCCCACGGCACGGACGATGCGGTCGATCTTCAGACCCGCGTAGCCGTCGCGCACCAGCTGCGTGCGCGTCTCGGTGAGGATGCGCTCGGTGAGCTCCTCATCCGTCGGACGCCCCATTGCCTCACGATTCTGAGCCATACGGGGAACTTATGGGACGAACCGTCCGTATGTCAAGGAATCGGCGGCGAAGAACCGACCTCGCCGCGCTCGGCCCAGACGGCGAGCCCCTCCGGGCGGATCCCGACGAGGACACGCCCGTGCAGATCGGTACGGAGCACCGGGATCCCCTCCGCGGCCAGGAAGGCGAGGGTCTCGCTCCTCGGGTGCCCGTAGCGGTTCCCCTCGCCCACCCCGATCAGTGCGAGCCGAGCGTGGAGTGCGGCGTAGAGACGCGGATCCTGGTCGCGACTGCCGTGGTGGGAGACCTTGACCACCGCGTACGACCCCCGGACCCGCCCGCTCGCGAGGAGCGGCGCCTGCGACGCCGCCGACAGATCGGCGAGGAAGAGGGAGCGCGGAACACCGCCTCCCGAGAACTCGACGACCACTCCTGCGTCGTTGCCGGGCGGGAAGGCCGAGGAGGCTGCGGAGGGCCAGAGCACCCGCCAGGACGCGCCGCCCAGCTCACCGTGGACACCCGCCGCGCCGAGGACGATCCGCGCGCCGCCGCCGGCGAGCTTCCCCAGCAGACGGAGGTCGTCCTGACCGGATTCCGGACCGTGGAGCACGGTGGACACCCTCCCCTCCAGCGCGGCGGCCCCGCCGGCGTGATCGAGGTCGAAGTGGGTGAGCACGAGCAGATCCACCCGGCCGACCCCGAGCCCGGACAGGCAGGAGGCGAGCGCGGCGGGCTCCGGTCCGGTGTCGATCACCGCGATGCGTCCCTCCGACCTCACGACGAACGCGTCGCCCTGGCCGACGTCGCATCCGGCGATCGCCCAGTCGCCCGGCGCCGTCATGCCCGCCAGCGGGCCGCCCAGGAGGACGCGCGCTCCGGCGAGGGCGAGGAGGACGCTCATCGTCAGTGCCGCGGAGAGCCGGAGCCACCGGCGCCGAGGCCGGATGATCAGGACGGCGACGGCGGTGTCCAGCGCCGCGATCACGAGCGCCGTCACAGGACCCACCGGCACCGCCGCGGTCGCCCCGGGCCACGACGACGTGGTCGTCGCCGTGGCGGCGATCCATGCCGAGGGCAGCCAGGCCACCGCGGCGAGCAGGTCGGCGAGGGGCGGCAGTGGTGCCGCGAGACAGGCGAGCAGCCCGATCACCGTTGCGACCGGCGCGGCGGGCTCGGCCAGCAGGTTCGCCGCCACCCCGATCACGGACTGCTGCGCCGAGAACAGCGCGATGATCGGCCCGCAGACGAGCTGCGCGGACAGCGGGACGGCGAGGAGGAACGCCGGGGTCCGCGGCATCCAGCGCGACAGGCCGGTCGCGAGCGGACGCGACAGCAGGAGGAGCGCAGCGGTCGCCGCGGCGGAGAGCGCGAACCCCGGAGAGGTCGCCAACCACGGATCGGCGAGCAGGATCACCGAGACGGCGAGGGCCAGCATCGCGACCCCCGCCCGGGGGCGACCGAGGAGGAGGGTGATCATCGCGAAGGCAGACATGACCGCGGCGCGGACGACGCTCGGCTCCGGCGTGACGAGCACGACGAAGGCGGCGAGGGCGGCCAGCGAGACGACGACCCTCGTCCGGCGCCCGCCCCCGCAGATCGCGACCAGCCAGAACGCCGCCGCCACGACGATCGCGCAGTTGGCTCCGCTGACTGTAACTTTCAGTGGTGGGTCGAATAGTTCCTGATCAGCTGTGTTTTACGTGGCTGCGGGGCCCCAGTTTGGACCCTACTCAAGCACTTCGACGCCGACCATGCGGAGCGCCTCGAGCGTGGCTGCGGTCAGATCGACGCTCGTCAGCTCACCACTTGGCGCGACACTCTCCCCGAGGATGAGCGCTGGACCATTGATCGTGTCGTCGGGGTAAAGACCGGCATGGAGGCGATGAGCGATCTTCGTTGCGAGCAGGTTCGTTGCAAGCCCCTTGCTCTTGCCGGACTCGTCGATCCACAGCACCGATTCTCCGTCGAGGTCGAGTGCCTGGATCATTGCCCCATCGAGCACGCCGCTGATTCCAACCGGAGCACCGACTGCGATGAGACGCAACGTAGCGACGGTGTCCCCTGGAGTGATCAAGAGTCCGCGAACGACCTCCGGCTTCGACGTACTCATTGCTTCATCCTCGCACCTTGTCTTACCCCAGTCGTGCGCCCGTGTCGCGGCTACGCACCAACCCGGAAGTGATCAGCAGACCATCACGTAACGTAAGGGTCTCGCCACGCGTGCCAGAACGAGTCTTCACCCCGTGCGTGGTAGCAAGAGGCATGGTGCAGATTGTCGCAACGAAGCGCACGACCCTCTATCGGATGCTAGATGGATGCACGCTCGAGACCGGGCTCACTCCGTCGCGCCGGGAATCGGACGACAACTTCGAAGTCACCGATCTCAAGGTTGACGGGCGGTCGGCGCGGCTTGTGGCCGGGTCGATTACTACGAACACGAAGTGGGCGACCGATTTGAAGCTCCTCACCGGGAAGTCAGTCCAGCTCACGAACCGCTCCCCCGGTGCCGCGTTGCTGATCGAAGACGACAACCAAACGATCTGGGCCGTCACCTGGGGTACGGGGTTTCATTTCCTAGACCAGGATCAAATAGATTTCGGCTTCGGCTCAGGCATCGTTGCCAGGTCCGCGCTCCCGTCTGAAGTGAAGTCTCTGACGAAGACCATCCTCGACCACCGAGCACGCGTGGATCGCAGCTCGATGCCCAACGGAAGTACGATCCGGGATCTGGGCGTCGACGGCTACGGCGAGGTCGTCAGCAGAATCGAAGCGAAGGCGAAGATCAGCGCGTTGAGCGTGGGCGACAAGGTCGTGCAGCTGAGCGCCGCCGACTCACTGAAAGTTCCACTCGCAAAGTCGGCGCGGAATCTACTTTCCGACCTCAACGTTCTAGATGAGCTTTCACGTCTGCCCATCCTTCCAGGTCTCGAAAGTCTCGAACAGCTCGTCGCGTTGAAGACCAGGGACAGCCGTGTTGCCGCGCTCGACGACAAGCTTGCCGATGCACTTCACAGCGGCTTGACGCATCGCCTAGGCGTCTCCTGGCCGCACGAGCGCCTCGATAGTCACGGCCCCGCTATGAGCGTCAAGGTCAACGGACTCGGAGACCGGAAGCGGCGATTCTTCGATCAGGCTCCAGACATTACCGAAGTCGTCGAGTGGTTCAGAGCGGTTCCACGCGAGGCGATCCTCGATCGCCTCAAGTCGGTGAAGCTCGAACTCCATAGCGAGGCGGAACCACAAGGACACACGCTCGTCTCAACCCCCGTGTCGCTGCGGCGATGGCTAGCCTTCGAAGTCGAAGAAGATGGCCAGCGGTTCTGCCTACACGATGGCAACTGGTATCGCATGGATGACCAGTACCTTGCCCGTATCGACGAGCGCGTACGAGAGATTCTGGCTGAGCCGCCCTCTCTGACGCTGCCGCCTTGGGGCGACGAGCACGAGGCTGTCTACAACCAGCGGGCTGCTGCTGCTCTCTCCGGCATCTGCATGGACAGGAAGCTGATCACCACACCGCTGCATTCGCGCGGTGGGATCGAACCGTGCGACATCTTCGTCTCCCCGGGAACGTTGATTCACGTGAAGCGGGGCCGTGGATCGGCGGACCTCAGCCACCTTCTCGCGCAAGGTCTAGTTTCGACGGATGCGTTGGCGCGTGACGAGAATGCCCGCCTGGCTTGGAAAGCTCGCATTGCGGAAGAGAGCGGCGGAGCGGTCTCGTCTGCCGAGCTCAATGAAGTCATACTCGCAATCGGCTCTGACAAGCCCGTGACGGTAGACACGCTATTCACGTTCACGAAGGTGAACTTGGTGAAGCAGTTCGACGCACTTCGCTATCTCAACGTGAAGGTACATGTGGCGACGATCGGTCGCCCCTCATAGTACGAGGCCGGCCACGACATTGACGACACTGACCGCGCCAAATATGGCGTGTGAGGTGGCTAGCATCGAAGCCATGCCGGCCAACCATGACCCGCGATTCCACGCCGCTGATGATCCTCTGCTCGCGCGCGAGTACCTACGAGTGTCGCAGGACCGCTCAGGCATCCAGCGGTCACCCAACGAGCAGCACGACGACATGGCGGCCTTGGCTGAACGTCGGGGCTGGAAGCTCGACCCTCGTCAGTACCGCGATCCTGACCGCAGCGCGAGTCGCTACGCCCGGAAAGAGCGCGAGGGCTTCACGGCGCTCATGGAAGACCTCGAGAGCGGCGCATTCGACGCTGATCTGCTGGCCATGTGGGAGTCGTCGCGCGGTACCCGCAAGACGTCGGAGATGATCGAGCTCGCCGAGCTTTGCGCAAAGCGCGGCGTGCGTATCTGGGTATACACCCACGACCGCATCTACGACCCGCAGAACTCACGTGACCGCAGGTCACTGCGCGAAGACGCATCTGACTCCGAGTACGAGAGCGACAAGAACAGCGCTCGTGCACTCCGGTCTGCGCGTGCAAACGCCTATGACGGGCGGCCGCATGGGAAGAATCTCTACGGCTACAAGCGGGTGTACGACGACGTCACGAAGAGACTCGTGAAGGTGAAGAAGCATCGCGCACAGGCCGCCATCGTCAAGGAAGCCGCGAATCGGGTACTCGCGGGCGAGTCGTTCTACGCGATCGCCGCTGATTTCAACAAGCGGGGCATCGAACCGCGCCGGCCGAAGCGCAGCGAGAAGACCAAGGATAAGGGCTGGACCGCTGTCGCCGTGAAACAGATGTTGACGATGCCGGCGTACGCGGGGCTCCGTCAGCACCAGGGCGAGATCCTCGACAAGGTCGAGGTGACGTGGAAGCCGATCATCAAGCCAGAGAAATGGCACAAGCTGCAGGCTGTGATGCAGTCACGCGGCCGTAGACGCACGAACGACTGGCCGGCGGCACATCTGCTCTCGGGGATCGCCATCTGCGGCGTGTGCGGCGCTGGGATGATCGTCGGGAAGCAGAACGCTGGACGGAAGCAGTACGACGAAGATGGTGCGCTCCTCCCCCGCAAGACCTACACGACGTACGTGTGCCGTGGCACGCCTGGGAAGACCGGCTTCCACGTCGCGATGCGCGAGGCACATCTTGATCTCGCGGTCTCCGAGGCGGTGTTCGCGCGGCTCGGCATGCCCGACTTCCTGGCCCGCATCAACCAGGCGGAGGGGCACGTCGATGACGAGCGTGCGGAGCTGCTCGAGACCATCCGGAAGCATCGCGAGTACCTTGACCAGGTCCGTGAACGGGCGTCGGAGGAGATGAACCTGACCCTGCTGTTCGATCAGGAGGCGCGCGTGAAGCCGAAGATCGACGCCGCGCAGCAGAAGCTCGAAGCTCTGGCTGCCACCGACCCTCTCGTTGTCAGGCTCGCGGATTCGGATGACATCGAGGCCACGTGGAAGACGTTCTCGCTGCCCGAGCAGCGCCAAGTAGTACGGAACCTCGTCGTCGTGGAGATCGACCGCGTGAGCCCCGAGGACAAGGGCAAGAAGGGTCTCAACCTGGAGCGGCTGCGCTTCACCTGGCTCTGAGGTCCCTATGCGTTCTCCGAACACTGCCGGGGGCGGTCAATCGTGGGGGTGCGGGAGCTCCGATGGAGCGGTCGACGGAGTTGAGCGCCGGTGCCTGGCTCAGATCGGCCTCCGGCCGACGATGTCAGGCGGTGGGGCGTGAGGGCTGGGAAGCGAGTGCTGCAGCGCCACGTCAGCCAATAGGCGTGTGCACGCTCTTGCGTGTCTGACGCAGTCCTCGGGGAGCCGAGCATGAAGCCGGCCAGCGCAGCGGCCGGATCAGGCAGGCACCGGGCTCCGCCCGGCCGCCCATGTCAGCCAAGGAGGCGGGATGAGGGGGCGCTGGGTGTGTGTTCCACGGTTCCAAGGCACCGGTGGAACATGCGAAATCCCTGCTCAGAAGCTGATTCACATATCCTGTTCCACTGTTCCACCCTTTTCTCAAATTAAGATATGGAATATATACGTCTTCCTCCCACGTGCACGCATATATCTAAAGTGAGAAAAGGGTGGAACACTGGCCCAGCCTAGCTAAACTGTCAGCTGACCAGGGATTTTATATGTTCCAAGGCGTGGAACATCCGTGGAACACCCCTCCGATCCACCCCTCACTGAGCGCCTCGCGCCGCCTCCAGCGCCTTGATCCGCCGCTCGATCGCCCTCTGCGATGCCCGCGACTCGTCGAGATCCTGCCGCGCCTGCATCTGACGCTGGTACTCCATCGAGAGATCTCGCTGCAGCTCACCGATCTCCTCATCGACGGCGTCACCGACAGGCAACAGCTCGATGCCGATCTTCAGCACTTCGGCGATAGCGACAGCTTCGTTGAGCCTGACCGCCCGATCCCCTGTCTCGATCTTCGTGATGGCCGTCGGTGAAAGCTGTTCTCGCAACGCGACCGAAACAGCTTGAGCGAGCGACGCTTGGCTGATGCCGAGCCGCTTGCGCGCCTCTCTCATCCGCAATGCGAACGCTTGCTCGGGCGTCGAGGTCGGACCTGCCTGCTGATCTCTCATACTTCTAATCTCTCATATTTTGCTCAACTTGCGCTTTTCGCAACACCTCGATAGGCTTGAGTTATCAGGCACCGAACGTGAGTAGGTGCCGACACCCCACGGGATCGCAGGATCCGTCGTGAGGCGACCGGATCAGATTCGGGCTGAGCTCCACCTCGAGGTAGTGGAGACACCATCTCGATCTCCGGGAGCCCGACATGGATCACCCCACGGCATTCACTTCCGCCGACGCCACACCTTGCACCGCTGAAGCCAGCGCTTCACCCGCCACCTCTGCGTCCGGCGATTTTCCTCTCGAGCGCCTCTACGCACTGAGCGACCTCGCCGAGTACGGCTACGGCTCCGCACAGAACCTGCGCCTGCGGATCCTTGCTGGCAAGCTGCCCGGCGTGCGCGTCGGGTCAGTGTACAAGATCCGTGAGAGCGACCTGCACCTTCTTGCTGTGCCGGTTGTCCCGAACGTCGAGGCCGCCTGATGGGTGCCTCGGCTCGCAAGCTCCGTCCTGTCGTGCTCACGCGCACGACCCGTGGTGACGTCGACCTCAAGCAGTGGGCACGCGGTATCGCCGCCAGCGCCTCACCCATGAGCGACGACCGGTTCGCGCAGGTCTCTGCGCCGTTCCTCAGTGCTGCTCGCGCGCAGCGGCAGAACGTCACCAAGGCCGCATAAGCGGCTCTCCCCCACACATACAAGAAACCCCCGGCGAACCGGGGGCTTCTTAAAACTCAGGCCGGTTGCAGCCGGTGACTGAAAAGAAAGGACGTGAAAACCTTCATGTCTATCGTACCCGAAAACCAGCATAATCTCGACGCCGATAGCGTCGATGATGACCTTATTCCTGAATTCGACGGTGAAGCCGCGGATGCATTCTTCGGCACCGGCAAGTCGGATGATTCGGAAGCCACTCAGGCCAAGGCCTCTGGCCTCACCGCAACGCAGGTCGTGCTCCACGAGCTGCAGCTGTACTTCGACAGTCAGCGTGACGGCATGGTGGCAGCTTCACACAACGAGATCATCGCCCGCTGTACCCGGGCGTACCTCGCGGCACTCGACGTTGAGAACCCGCCCGCGCCAAACATGCTCGAGCAGCAGCTGCTCGACATCACCAACGCGACCATCAAGCAGGAGAACCAGAAGATCGCCAAGGAGGATGGACGCGCCGGTCGACTCCGACAGCTGACCTACTGGCAGGTCGCCCAGGTACTCCTCAAGCTGCACCACGTCGTGCGAATCGCACCCAGCAGTGCGAACACCGACCGCGAGTACGACGTGCTCGGATTTTACGTCAACGAGGGATCTGACAACGGAACTTACAGCACGAGCGAGGATGACGTTCGCACCGTGGCCCGCAGGTACAACACCGCGCTCACGCTGAACGAGTTCAAGGAAGTTCTGGCTGTGCTCCGTGAAGACGCACCTCGCGTGCACAAGTGCTCGCACCCCGACCTCGTAGCTGTCAACAACGGCGTCGTGTTCTACGGCGTGACAGACGCTGAGATCGAGGTCGGAGGAAAGCAGTTCTCGTTCAACGCGAAGCGGCTGCATCCGTTCGATCCGGCAATGATCTTCACGTCCAAGGCGCGTGTCGACTATGTCGAAGACGCACCGGAGCAGATCATCACCCACCCTGACACTGGCGAGAAGTGGGACGTTGTCTCGTGGGTCAATGACCTCTCGGATGATGAGGGCGTACCGGAGCTCCTGTGGGAGATCCTCGGTGCGATCGTGAGACCGCATGTGCGCTGGAACAAGTCGGCTTGGTTCTACTCCGATCGTGGCAACAACGGCAAGGGTACGCTCTGCTCGCTCGCTCGTGATCTTCTTGGCGGGGCGTCTGCAAGCATTCCACTGGCGTTGTTCAACAAGAACTTCGCGCTCGAGCCCTTGCTGCACTCGAACGCCATCATCGTCGACGAGAACCCTGTGGGCTCGTTCATCGACCAGGCTGCTGAGCTCAAGGCTGTTGTGACCGGAGACCTGATCCAGATCGACCGCAAGCACCGTACGCCGGTGGCATTCCAGTTCTCGGGCTTCGTGATTCAGTGCCTGAACGATCTCCCGCGCGCCAAGGACAAGTCCGACTCGTTCTATCGCCGGCAGCTGTTCGTGCCGTTCAAGAAGTGGTTTGGCGGCGGCGCAGAGAAGAAGTACATCAAGGGTGACTATCTCAAGCGCCGCGAGGTGCTCGAGTACGCCCTCTGGTACGTCATCAACCGCGCAGGTGCGGCGACGCCCGGCAATTACTACGAGTTGTCAGAGCCGCCAGCAACAAAGGCCCTCGGCGAGGAGTACAAGGAAGCGAACGACCCAGTGCTCACGTTCTGGAACGAGTTCCGCGAGGAATTCGAGTGGGACCTTCTGCCGTTCGTATTCCTCTACGACTTGTACAAGAGCTGGTTCCAGCAGATGTCGCCGAATGGCAAGTGCTTGAGTTCACAGGTGTTCATCGGTGATCTGATGACGGTCCTGCGCGACGACAACACGTGGGAGTGCCCCGACAAGACCGCGAAGCAGCGCCCAGGACAGCGGATGTCTCGCGGCGAGCCGTTGATCGCCGAGTACAACCTCGACCAGTGGAAGGACCCGACCTACACGGGCAAGGATCGCCACCTGATCGGCCGTCCGTTGCTCAAGGCTGCGTATCGCGGCGTGCAGCGCCGCCCGAACGCACCTGCGGCAGGTACCTGGGTTGCCGTTACCACCCCCACCGACACCGAGCACGAAGGAGCCCTCTGATGTGGGGCTGGAAGAAGATGCGTACGCCGGATCCCGCCACCAAGATCGACCAGCGGGCTGTGCGCGCAATTGATCGCGACATCGACACCTATGAGGGCTTCCTTGAGGAAGACCTCCAGATGTTGCGATTGGCGCAGCTGGCCTGGTCGATCGACGCTGATGATCCCGCTGTCGCAGACGCACTGGTCGAGGTGATCGAGTCCCAGGAATCCAACGTCACGCGCAACGAGGCTCGAATTGAGGCGTTGAAGCGCATGCGTTGCTTGGCGACAGATCCCGAGATCTCCCGTCGCCTCAGCGATGACGCAGCGTTCGACCAGCTGATCGAAGAGGCCACACAGAGCACCACGACCGATGATGAAGAGGAGCCAGACGATGCTCACCACCCCTGACACCTACACCCGTCTGAGTTGCTGGGCTGCTGGATCGCTCACCGACACGGCTGCTGTCGAACTGCTCGGCAGCGCTCTCGGCGGCCGGCTGCTCAATGGCCCGTGGATCCGCCACGACGAGCACGGCAACGCCTGGTTCGACCCGCAGAGCGCTGTTGCTGACTCTGGCTACCTCAGCGGCGGTGAACGTCGCGTGCTCGCCATTGCGGCAAGCCTCATCGCTCCTGACTCCCCCGTCGACCTCGGCGACGCGATCACCGGCATCGACTCTGACACCGCGCAGCACGTCCTGCACACCCTGGCCCTCGCGGCTGGGCTCCCCACCCCTGACACCACTACCGACGAGGAGCACTGATCATGCGAAAGAAGAAGGGCGAGTCAGATCTGACTCTGAAGCCGAAGAACCCAGTCTGGGTGCTGCTGGTCGTTCTCGTCTCGGTGCTCATCGCGGTCGCGTTTGCCGCGTCGTTTTGGGCCATGTACGAGATGGCGCTTCTCGCTGGTACTCATCCGGGGCTCGCGTGGTGGCTTCCGGTGCTCATCGACGGCACGATCATCGTGACGATCTTCGGTGGTGCCGAGATGAGCAAGCGGAGCGGCAAGAACAAGTGGTTCGTTTGGCTCGTGTTCGGCTTCTGCACCGTCATGTCGATGGTCTTGAACGGCATCCACTCGGGGATCAACCACGATCCTGACTCGGGCTTCGCCCCGGGATTCACCGTCATCATCGGCATGCTCCCGCCGACGTTGATGCTCATGCTGACTCGCGTGCTGGAACTCGCGACGATCGGTGCGTCACAGTCAAGCGACGCAGCTGACGGTGCTGAAGCAGTCACCAGTCTCGACGTCGAAGCGGCTGGTCCAGCGCACGCTGACTCGGTCACGTCACTTCGTGACGCTGACCTTGTGACTGACCTCGCGACCGCAGCTCGTGCTGATGCAGTCATCGATGGGGTGACGCAGCCCCAGTCAAGTCAAGCGGTTTCGCATCACGACGTGACTGACCACATCACCAGCAACCCCGTCATTGACGAGACGTCAGTGTCATCGGCGCTGACTGATTCGCGTGACTTCACCCGTGACTTCGGCGGAATCACGCCGAAGTCAGGCTCAGTCATGAGTCCCGCAGTCATCGAGTCACACGCTGATGACTCGGGCTCTTCGCCTCACGTGACTGACGCAGAACTGATGACGAACGTCAGTCATGACGGTGACGGCGTGACTCTGCTGCCTCACGAAGCGCCCGTGACTGAAGCCCCTCTCGCAGTCATGACTCCGCCCGACCAGGCCGGCCGTCACAGTCACGAGGCTGAGGATGACGTCGCTGCAGCTCCCGCCGTCATGACCTCGGTACCTCGCCTTCACGCAGTCATCACCATCCCTGATGACGCTGAGGGTCAGGTGACCTGGATTGCCAGCCGCGCTCGAGCAGGTCACGACGTCACGAAGAAGACGCTGCTGCAGGTGTTCGCTGACGCTGGCTTGGACGTCAGCGACAGCACGATGCAGCGCCGCCTGCGTGCCGCCAAGGATCTCGATCCCGAGGCATTCGCTGCAGCCTGACCGACTCCCTATCCCACCACTGACAAGGAGAACCCTGATGACAGTCAACCCGTTTGACACCCCGACGTTCACGGAATGGATGCTGACCCACCATCCCGACATCGTCGCCGACTACCACTGCGAGATCATCGAGGCGAGCGCTGGGGTGGTGGCCTCAATCGCTCGCTCTGGAGGTCTCACCCCAGCGGATGACACCAGCGCACCCGTGCCGTTCCCCAGCGACTACGACGCGCAGATCGACTGGATCATCGCGGAGTACCGCGCAGGCCGGAAGATCAGCGTGGGCGAGCTGATGCTGCTCGGACACATGGCCCGTCGCACCGCCTACAAGCGTCTGGAAGTTGCGCGTGAACGCGATCCCGACGCATTCGCCGCCTGACACTCCCCTCCCTCCACCACCTGACATGAACCCCGGTCGCCTCGCGGCCGGGGTTCCTTCGTTGTGCTGCACCGACATCGCCGTTGCGCTCCTGGCTCCTTGCTTCGCGGCGTCACTGGCGTCGCTCCACGGCAACACCTGACGGCCCCCGCCTGGCTCCTTGCTCCTTGCTGCGCGGCGTCACGGCGTCGCTGGCGTTGGGGACCAGCAACAGCGGTGCGGCTGAGCCCTCACTCCTGGCTCCTTGTTCCTTGCTTCGCGGCGTCACTGGCGTCGCGGCGTCGGGAGGGCAACAGATCGTGAAACGCGATACTGGGTCGCACCTGCAGCACCCAGTATCGCGTCGCCGAAACGGGTCGAACTCGATACTGGCTTTCGCCCAGTATCGCGCCTTCCAGCACCGTGCTCGAGGGTGGAACTCGATACTGGAAACTACCCAGTATCGCGTCGGCTGAGCACCATCGTTGGTGGTCAGAACCACGCCTCAAGGGGTGAGCGTGCGGAGCACGCGAGGGGCTTCGCCCCTGGTCCGAACGACGAGCTTGCGAGGAGTGAGGCAAGCAGCCTGACAATCCCGCGAAGCGGGGCCCGAAGGGCTTGTTAACTTGTCAGACTGCTTGCCGTACTGCACTTTGTGTGGGAGAATTGCTACATCCCGACGACAGTTTCACTGTCTATATGACATGTAGGTGAACTGTGCGTTGGGAGGTGCTGTGTCATGGACGCAGCGAATGGTCGCGATTTCGGAGCTGGCAATCACGCCACCTCGTCGCAGCCCCAGCGGGCCGCGAAGGTCGACACGAAGCGCGCTGCTGTGGTCGGCGTCTCGTTCAAGTCGCACGAGCTCGCAGAGCTTGATCGCCAGCGTGATGCCCTCGGTGGGATCCCCCGCTCCAGCGCTCTGAAGCTGCTGTGGGAGCACGCCGGCGACGCCGCCGCGCAAGCGGCCAAGGAGCAGGCCGCCGAGGCGGCCCAGCAACAGGCTGCAGCGGCAGCCGTTGCCACTTCGTCGCAGCCGCTCATCGACTCGCTCGATGCAGCGACGAAGGCGTGGAATGATCGTGCGCACCAGCGTCGGATGATCGGTGCGAACGTCAACCAGATCACTCGCTACGCGAACACGTTGCGACTCATCGACACAGACATCGTCGATCAGCAGACGCTCGGCGACCTCGTCGCAGCGCTGCAGGGCATCGAGCGCCGGCTGGATCATCAGGCGGCATTGGAGCAGGTCGACGAGTACATCGTCATCGATGCACGCGCCATCATCGATCAGATTGAACGCGCGTGAGTACCGTCACGAAGGGCGGCATCGTCCGCACTGTACTTTCCGGTCGCTCGGCGATCGGGCTCTTGGCGTATGAGCGGAACCTCAAGGAGGGTCAGGAACCTCCCCTCTTCTCTGCATCCCGCCACTGCTCTGGCTCCTTCTCGATGCAGGTCCGAGAGTGGCAGGCGACGCGCGAGAAGCACGGCACCGACGGTGCCGTGCGCGCGGCGCGTGGTCGGAACGAGACGGTGGATCCCGAGACCGGGCTGCACGCCAACGGGCAGTTCGGTGACACGGTCGAGTACTTCGACGGCAAGCGCAACCGCACTCGTCCTGTGCGCGCCGGCGAGATGCCGACGCACCTCTACATCCCGCCGGCGGCGCTCACGGAGAAGCAGTCGGAGGCCGTGCACACGATCTATGCCGCCGGCATCGACTCCGTGAACCCCGAGAGCATCGAGGACTGCGAGCGGTTCTTCAAGGCCGTGCAGGCCGAGCGTGAGGAGCTCTACGCCGGGCTGCAGGAGAAGCTGTGGCTCGAGCGGAATGGCGAGTCTGGTCTTGTCCACGTGCACGTCGCATCGAACGCCACGATCTATCGCGACTTCACGCTCAACGGCGTGGAGTACAAGGCCGGTCAGAAGATGGCCGGCGACCTCACCAAGGTCAACGAAGTGCGCGGCCGTGGCGACCAGTTCCTGGACGAGCACCCCGAGCTCGGGTTCTCACAGCGCCTCGCTCGGGTTGGGTCACAGGAGTACTCCGACGCGCAGAAGCGCGACGGGCAGAAGTCGTACTGGGAGAAGCAGCGCGGTAAGGAGTCGAACCAAGACCGAGCTCGCCGCGAGATCTACGCGGCACTCGTCTCGGGCAGCGTTAGCGACCGCGACACATTCATTGCGGAGCTTGCGGCGCACGACGTGAAGGTCGTCGAGACGGGCCTGCGCCGCGGCAAGCCCGGTAAGAATCACGACTACAGCTACCTCGTCGGAGATGCCAAGCAGGGCATCCGAGGCACGACGCTCGGCGTCGAGTACAGCTACAACGCTGTCGGCGCGCAGCTCGACCTCAAGGCGCTCGGTCAGGAGATCGAGATGCCGGCGGGCAAGCAGCACGTCGGCGAGGCGAAGCCGCTGCCGTTTGAGGAGCGGCCGCTGTCGGACGCCGAACAGGCTGAGTATGACGAGATGGTTGGTGACGTCCAGGAGCTTGCACGTCAGGAACGCGAGGCGCAGGGCATCACCGTCGAGCAAGTCCAGGTGCAGCAACCAGTGACGCAGCAGCAGCCTGAGCCGGAGGCTGCGCCGAAACTCTCGGTCGAGGAGCAGATCGCAGCAGTGAAGGGCGACTACTCGCGGTTCGACATGGACATGTCGTGGATGGATGAGCACCGGCCGAAGCGGAATGCTCCGGCCGCAGCCGAGGTCGAAGAGCCCGCAGCTGTCGAGACAGCGCCGGTGGAGACGCTGAAGGCGCATCAGCCGGATCCGAAGATCGCCGCTGATGCACTGATGGCTGCCGCATGGGACGAGCACCCGGAGGAGATGGGCGAGCTCGAGGCCGGCATCATCGCCGAGCTGCGCGCAGTGGATCCCGAGATTGACCAAAAGGTCGCCGAGATCAAGGCAGACACTCGCCTCCGGACGCGCGCGTTCAATGGCGAGCTCAGCGCTGACATCAAGGCGGCTCGTGAGTCGCTGCAGGAGCGTGCCGAGCAGGCGCGTCAGGTCCGTGAGCAACAGCAGGCTGCTACACCCGAGCAGGACGCTTCTGCGCAGCAGAGCAACGGCACCGCCGAGGCTGAGTCGAAGACCGAGGCACGCGCTAATGACGCTGAGGCTCCGACGCCGCAGGCGAAGCGCCGCGAGCGTCAGCTCAAGCCGGGCCTGGACCGAGATGGTCGCGGCAAGGGTGTCGAACTCATCGCGGTCGTCATCGAGCGCCAGGATGGCGGCGCGCACGTGGACTACCAACTCGCCGCAGCGGATCCTGCCGCAAAGGACCAGGTGGGCCTGCACCTGTACGCCGAGGAACAAACGCGCCGGAACGCGAACGGGAGTGAGCGCACGATCACGCGGCGTGATCGTCAGCTGAAGCGCGCTGAGTATGAGCAGCTCAAGCTCGCTGCCGGCGACAACTCGGTAGAGAACGGCAAGTACAAGATCTACGGTCTGCGCGGCAACCTGCAGCGGTCGCTGAAAGACAACGGCTACACCGTGCCTCCGAACAGCTACCAGGGCTCGACACTGCCGAAGGTCCAGCCAGACGTGCTGCATCAGCAGCGCGTAGCGGAGAACAGTGCACGTGAGGACTCCGCAGCGGCGCACGAGGCCCTCAAGGCTCGTGTCAAGCAGTCCGCGGCTGAGATGCGCGAAGTCAACCAGCAGAACCGAGACCGTTCCATGTCGCACGACAGCGGCATGGGGATGTGACGAGAGGAGGTGACCATCATGACTGACTACACGCGCCGCATCGAGATGCTGGAGCGGCACGCGCGAGAGATCCGTGCGTTCGCGGATGAGCGCGAGGCTACCGCCATCGCGCGCATGAGCCCGCGCAGCCGCCCGTTCTGGGACACGATGCACGACGTCGAGCAGATGCGGCGGAAGGCCTCGGGGCTTGCTCGCGAGGCCATCCAGCTGCGGATCAAGTCGAAGCGCGCGGCTTAGCCCCCACCACCGATACCACCACCACCGAGAGGACCAAGATCATGGCCGACAAGAACATCGACACCGAGCGCTCCGAGCAGATGATGCGGTTGCTTGCCGACAAGGGCGAGGCCGCAGTGCGGCAGCGCTACGGCGAGCACGCGCTCAAGAGCGCCGAGTACCAGCAGGCGAAGCGGAACCTCGCAGCCCGCCAGGCGAACGCGCGCGGTCGCTACGATCAGGCGATGGCCGAGTCCGAGGGACAGGGAATGTCACAGCGTCGCGAGGCTGAGCTGGGTCAGGACCGGCAGGAGCGCGCTGAACAGCAGGCGCGGGAGCAGCAGGCACAGGAACAGCAGCAGGTCGACGAGCAGGCGCAGCAGCAGCGCCAGGAGGAGGCTCAGCAGGCTGAGCAGCAGGAAGCCGAGCAGGCCGAGGCTCAGGAGCAGGCTCAGGCCGCCGAACAGGCTGAGACGCAGGAGCAGGAGCAGCACCAGTCCCAGGGACAGGAGCGGCAGACGCCGAAGGCTCACCAGACTCAGAGCCAGAGTCAGGATCAGGCAGCATCCGCACCCGCTGCACAGAACAGCCAGCAGCGGTCGGGCAACGCGCAGGATGGTCAGCAGCGCCAGGGCGGTGCGCAGAGCACTGAGCAGCCCCACCAGCGTGCCCCGCGCCAGGCGCAGGCCGCGAGCGACAATAGCGCCGGCTCTAGCTCTGGCTCCGCGAAGCAGGCTGAGATGCGGGCGCGCATGGCTGCGGCTCGTGCTGACATCCGTGCGACGAACGCACACGTTCGTGCTCGTGCTCAGCAGCAGAGCCAGAACCAGAGCTCCGGCATGAGCATGTAGCTCACGCTGTACGCACGATAAAGGGGTGGGCTCCAGCTCGGCTGGACCCCACCCCTTTATCGTGCCCGCGCTACGCGGCGCGCAGGTTCGTCGCGTCGATGTCGGGGAGGTCGACGAGGATGCCGGGGCCACCATCGGTGAGCAACCTAGCCTGGCCGCGGCGACGTGGCAGCAGCTCTGCGGCTGTCTGCGCCTCGACGCGATCGTGCGCGTGCGAGACGTTCCCGACATTGTCGACGGACGACGTCGAGCGCTCCTCTTCGCCGGTGCTCCACGCTGCAGCCTCGAGCAGTTCCTTCTCCGCACCGCCGACACCGGGCATCAGCAGGTACGCCGGGAAGTTGTCGCGCAGCACCTTCATCTGCGCGCTCCCCCAACGAGGCTCGAACTGACTCGACGACTGGAGGCCCACGAGCAGACGGATTCCGAGACCACGGGCCTCGCCGACGATCTGCGGGAGGGCAGGAAGCGGCGCGCCGTTCGCGAGCTCGTCGAGCACCAGGAGCAACGGCTCGAGCTGGCCGACACGCTTACGCCAGTGGGTGATGCTCTGCATGATCACGGCGGTTGCAGCAGGCGCAGCCGAGCCGTCGAACGGCGCGACGATGTAGAGCGTCGCACCCCGCGCTTCGAGCATGCTCGGGTGGAACGGCGTACCGGTGCCGTCGCCAGCCACCGCTTCCATCGCCCACGGCGTAAGCGCCATCATGCAGTTGATGCCGATGCTGTCACGCTGCTTCGGGTCCATCTTCTTAGCTGCTCGCAGCGCCTGTGCGTGGCGGGAGCCAAGCAACCCGTTCGCGCGGAAGTAGGCCGAGTCCCAGTTCGGCGAGTCCATGTCCTCGTCGGCTTCAGCAGCAGCCGAGGCATTGATGTCGTCTCCGATGTCGAGCGTCGCATCCTGCGCCCAGAGCACGCCACCGCCCCACACCGGGTCGCCGTCGGGGTCCTCGAAGTTCGGCAGCCAGCCGCCAGCGCGCAGGAACGCCGCAAGGGGCCTGGTCGCGAGCGCCTTCCACTGGGCGCTGTCATCGCTCGAGTTGCCAGTGCCGCCAGCGCCGAGCGTGCCCACGGCGTGCAGCAGGCTCGCCATGTTCATCGCGTTGTCGTCGGTGTCGGCGAACGCGCAGGGGTCGGAGATCACGCGAGTGACGGGCACGTTCTTCAGCTCCGACTCGCGGACCTCGCCGGAGAGATCGAGCAGGTAGACCGGCCCGTTCTTCGCGCGCTGGCGGATCGTCAGCTCCGCGAGGTCGCCCTTCGACGCCATGACGATCGCCGGGCGGTCGCCCCACATCACCGCAGCAGGCGCGAGCACCGAGCGGGTCTTGGACGAACCGGTCTTGCCAACGACAGCGAGGTGCGGAGCGCTCAGCGCCAACTCCCCCGCCTGCTTGCCCGCGTTGGTGTTCATGCGGCTGCCGTCGTCTGCGGGCTGGTTCTCTGCGACAAGGCCGGCGTACGGCAGATCAGAGCGTGCTTGTGGGGCTGCAGGAGCCGCCTTCTTCTTGATGAGGGACATGACAGTCCTCGCTTTCGGAGTTCGTCGTTCACGAGGCATCGGGGATCCGTGCCTCGGTGTACGCCGTTCGTGGCGATTACGCCCCGTCAGTTTCGGGGTCGGCAGCCGTGCTGCCTTCGGGTCTCTTGGGCCGCCCTGCTCCGGGGCGGTAGCCGCCGTGAGCTACTTCAGGTGCTGCGGCGGCAATGCGATCGGCGAGCTGGGGATCAGCGTCAGCGCTCCGGATCGCGGCGCGGACCCAGCGCGAACGCGACAGGTCAGCGTCTTTGGCCAGCCGCGTGAGCGCGGCGGCGTCGGGATTCGGAATGTCGATCTGCATGTAATTAATCATGTCACGATACTTGATTATATTCAAGACTCGTGACATGATTATTTGTACCGGAGCAATCCTTGATCGCTCGCAATCGCACTTGTTTCCATCCAGGTGCCTGCGCGAGCGTGCGAGCTCCCGGGTACCGCACCTGAAGGGCAGTACCCAATGGGCGTCTTCGCATTCAAGGCCATCGGCCTCTTCGTCGTGATCCTCGTGATCTTCATCCTCGGCTTCGTCGCCGGTGGCGCGTTCGCTAGCGGCATGGCTGTTGAACAGTTCCAGTCGTGCCTCCCCGCGGTCGACATCGCAGCGCTTGAGCCGTGCATGGACGGGGCTGCATCATGATCGCGCAGCGCTGGGAGAAGGAGCGCGGCGTCTGGGTGCTGCACCGGTCGAGGCCGGGTACGAGCGCACGTCGTCGCGCAGAGCTCCTCAAGCAGCGCGCCAGCCGCATCAGTCGTGCTGGCGTCACGGGCGTCGCCGAGTCGGCACGCCATGAGGACATCACCCCCTCGCTGTTCCGTCGCATGCTCGCGACGAACGACGGGGCGAAGGAACAGATGGCGAGGCTCATCTGGGTGCCGCTGATTTTCCTCATGATCGGTCTCGCTGTCGGTCCTGCGATGCTCCTCGCCGCGGCGATCTACGCAGGACTGTGGTGGCACTCCCCCAAGATCGGCCGACTCTGGGACTGGCCTTGGTACATCGCCGGCGGCGTTGTCGCCACGGTGCTGTTCCTCGTGGGCACGTTCATGGAGGCTACGCCGACCTTCACGCAGATCTGGGGATGGATTCAGCTGCCGCTCGGGCTGCTGTTCGTGGGGCTCCACATCCAGCGTTGCGGCTGGGCGGCAGTCCGGCCTCTTGCGGGCGCTGGCAAGACGGGGCCGAAGAAGAACGCCGACGGCTCGTTCAAGCGCATCGCTGACGAAGACGTCGTGCAGCTCACCCCCTTCACCGATGACTCGTCGGAGAAGTACCGGGACGCACCGGCTGCACCCATTGCGCCAGTCGTTCCCTCGATCCCCCTCGGCGTGCTCGCCCCTGAGCCCGACACCGACCCCGACGAGCCGGACGACGAGGACTGGCCCATCTTCGACGATGACGAGCTCTTCGACGAGCCCGAGACCACCAACTAGACCCCTCACACCTCCAAGGAGCACACCATGACTGACACCACCACACCCCAGCCGACACCCGACGAGCAGCCGCAGCCAGAGAAGCCGCGGGTGCAGATGCCGACGGTGATCGAGAACCACATCAAGGTCGGCGACGGCCGCGCGTGGAGCATCCTCGTGACGCTCCTCCTCGTCGCGGGTGTCACCGTCCTCGCGTACCAGCTGTCGCTCTCCGGCCTCGCTGATCTCGCGGCATCGGCCATCACGTTCTTCGTCTTCACGCTCGTCAAGAGCATGTTCAGTGCGGGCATTCTCCGGATGCCCGAGGCTGAGGCCGGCGAAGACGACTTCGCGTTCACGAAGAGCGCGCTGCGGAAGATCAGCGACGAGTTCAAGCTCGCCATCGCGAAGTCGAGCCTGCTGCGGCTGGTGCTCATCTCTGCGGCAATCACAGCGCTGTTCCTGCTCGCACGTATGGCTGCAGGAGCACTCATCGGGCTCATGACGTCGATGTGGATCGCCATCGGCTTCGGCCTCATCCTCGGCGCGCTCATCGTCGCGCAGGACCAGATCCTCGCTTGGGCCCGCAAGGCGTGGGTCAAGAAGCAGAACCGCACCGCGTGAACGACACAGGAGACAACACCATGCTGATGCAGAACCCCACGAAGAAGATCGCCACCGGCACTGCAGTGCTCGCTGCTGCGGCGCTCACGCTCACCGGCTGCAGCCTGTTCCAGGCGGCCGAGCTCGACGTCAGTAAGGGTGCGTACGTGCACGCCCCTGCTGGCGACACCGCCGAGCTGTTCACGCTCACCGTCGACGGCTCGGACGTCGAAGTCACGCGCCTTGCATGCGACTCCGGCGCAAGCGCTATTGATCCGCGCGACACCGCGTTCGGCACCCTCGGAGAGGTCGCCGACGGCGCTGCACCGCTGAAGTGGCTTGAGCCCGGCGCGTTCGGCTCTGACAAGAAGGCGAAGCTCGAGGTGCTCTCGGACGGCGACATGCTGAAGATCGGCAAGTCGACGTTCTTCGCGAGCGAGGGCAGCCAGGGCGCGGCGCTGACCAAGCAGTTCGGCGACGACTGCAAGGCCGGCCCTGCGGAGGCTGACGACTCGAGCAAGCCGGGCAGCGGCGACGATAACCCCGACGACGCGACGAAGAGCAACCAGGTCAGCCTCGCGCCTGAGGCGGGTACGCAGTACCTCACCGCGGTGTCGGGCTTCTCGCCGCTTCTCGAGAGCTGGGTCGTCGACCAGGCCGCTGGCGTCGCGAGCTACACCCGTTACAGCTGCACCGGCGCAGTGGATTCCACGGGCACCGGTGCAATCGTCGAGGACGCCAAGGGCTACCAGATCACCTGGGACGGCGAGCCACCGCTGCTCTACGTCAAGGGCCAAACCGACACCCTCAACGTCACCGAGCGCTCGCTCCAGGCAGGAGGCCAGGTCGCGACCGCTGACGTGAACGCCGAGATGGCGAAGTTCACCGAGCTCTGCGGCAAGGCAGGCAAGGACGTCGCCGACTTCGTCTTCTGACGAACGCGACCCGAGACACGAGAGACAGGATGATCATGAACACGAAGAAGATCGCACAGGCGGTTGCCGCGGTTGCGGGCCTTACGCTCGCACTCACGGCTTGCACGGCAGCCGACATGGCGAAGATGAACGATGCCAAGGGCAAGTCGATCTCGACGAGCGAGACGAAGCCCAAGACTGAGACCGAGACTGGCACCGGCACACAGCCCGGCGCAGGCAGCGGCGCTGAGTCCGACAGTGACGACACCGCGATCGTCTACGACTTCGAGATGGCGAAGTCGCCCGACGGGATCTTCTCCTCGCAGGGCCTGCCGTTCAAGGTGCAGCCGAGCAAGGAGCTGCTCGCGGCGGTGCCCGACGGCAAGAAGCTCGCGGTCACGTCGTACACCGTCGAGACCACGCGCTACCCCACCGACGTCTGCCGCGTCGATGTCGGTGTGAAGTATGCCGAGGGCGGCCTCGAGGCCCTCAAGACGGCACCGGCCGAGCTGATCGAGAACACCGAGGCTGCAGCCGTCGTGTACCACCTCCTGGGTGACACCCTCAAGGCTCCGGAGCTGGCCACCGTCAAGCAGCTGCCGAGTGATGACGAGATCCAGGAGTACCGCACCTACATCACCGACGACTTCTCGAAGCTCACCTACGTCCGCTACTGCAGCAAGCGCGCGAACGACGACCTCGTGAGCGTCCGATTCCCGTACACCGAGCCTGAGGCCGGCGCGAGGTACTTCGCTCGTGCCGACATCACGGTGATGGGCAGCTCGGCCATGGTGATCGGCAAGACCGAGGCTGGACTCACGCCCGCCGGCAAGTGGGTGAAGGTCAGCGAGTAGACAGCGCCGGGTCACGAGACAGAAAGACACAGCCCCGCCCCAGCATCTGCTGGGGCGGGGCTGTTTGCATTGCGACGAGTAGAACTTGTTAGCCCTGTTCGTTCATGAGCTTGACGATCTCCGGCGCGACCTGGAAGCCAAGTGCCTGCTGGTAGCCGGAGACATCATCACGATAGACCGGCTCCATCGGCAGCGCGGCCGACTCCGGGAGGTCATCCTCGGCGACCATCCTCGCGACGGCCTTCCGGAACGGAGTCGTCCAGTTGTTCAGGCGTCGGTCCTGGTCGTAGCCAGCCAGCGCGTAGAGATCGCCACGGGAAATGTAGCCGTCCTGCTGTAGCGCCTGGTCGAAGGCAGCGAGTTGCACATCCTTGCGGCCAACCGCAAGCTCGCGGCGCAGCTGCTCGACATGATCGAGCGTCCAGCCGGTTGAGACGGCGTTGCGCCAATCGGGAAGCTCGACGTCCACGTGATCGGTGAGCTCCTGGTCAGCGGTGCGCAGGTCGGCGACAACCTGAGTGAGGTAGCCGACGGCTTCCGGGGACAGGCCAGAGATGTCGAAGGTAATCGTGTCGGTCATGATGTGAGAGCCTTTCGGTAGGTTCCTCCTGGCTCGCCGCTCGGTTCCAACGAAGACGAGCCAGGAGGAGCTGTTACCGGTGTTACACCGGATTACACATGACTATAGCGCGTTAACTGGACATTGCATACGCTAATGAGGTGAATCTTTCTCCCGCCTGTCACAGATTCTCACCCAGCCGACGCGCGGCGCAGGCCACGGGCAGAAGACAACAGCCCCGCCCCAGCAGATGCTGGGGCGGGGCTGTTGGTACGTAGAGAGCGATTAGCGAGCGAGCATAGCGCGGCGCTCGGCGACTACCCAGCGGATCGCAGCGACGACGCACACGACGCCGATGACAGCAAGTGCTGCGGGGAGAGCGAGAGCCAGGCCAGTCCACTGACGAGCAGCGAACTCGACGGCGACGAGAGCCGAGATGCCGAAGGCCATCGCTGCGTAGACGAACAGCATGAGTGCGGGGAACTTCTGCATGGCTTCTTCTCCTGGGATCTTGCTGGCGCGTGTGCGTGCCGGCGGCTCTGCTTCTTCACAGCAACTTCCGGCGCGGCTCTGCTGCGCCAACTCATTGGGAGATTCTGGCGTCCTAAAACCGACGGATCCGTCAGCCCGTGTACCCGATCACATCGCGGCGCACGACATCGATCACATCGGCTGGAATCTCGTCGACTGCAAGGCGATAGATGGTGTTCAACCGAGGGTTGAACACTGCGATGTGCGTCTGCGTCGCGAACTTCGGGAGGCCCGATGCCTTGCCCATCAGGAAGTACATCAGCAGTTGCAGCGTGTGGTCCTTCGTCGGCTTCGAGACCGACACCTTGAAGTCCCAGACAGTGTCGGCCGTGAGGAAGTCGCCATCGCCACCGTCGACGAGGTCCGTGTAGCCACCGCGCTCGCCAGCCGCGTACTGCTCTTCGCTCATGAACAGGAAGGTGTCGTCGACGACCGGGCCGCGTTCGTCGAACAGTCGACGGGCGCGCTCGACCATCGTCAGGATGTGACTCACCGTAACCTCGTCAGGTGCTCGCTCCGACGACTCGGGATTGTACATGAAGGTATTGCCACGCAAGCCCATGTCGTACGTCGAGAGCTTGCAGACGATGCGCACGGCTTCTTCGTCGATCACGAACCGCGCGGTGCCGTCGGGCTCTTCGACGACGCGCAACTCGTATGCAGCCTCAGCTGCGAGGACCTTCGCCGGAGGATAGACGCCGAGGTCCGTGATGCGCTCGGCACCCATCAGCGACGCCTGGAAGATGTCACGCACGTAGCCGATCGCTTCCTCCCCTTCGGCGATGCGCACGAGGTCTAACCTCGCGAGGTAGTCCACTGCCATACCGACAACGGACGCGTGAAGGTTCTCCTGCTTCTGATCCAGCGCCCCAAGACCGTCGTCGAGTTGCGTGACCTTCAGCAAGTTCGGGTTCACGAACCCGCCCCGCGGCTGCTTGACCTCGCTGTTGTACTGGGTGACTCGCTGCACGACTGTGACCATGGCACCACCATATTGGCTTGTGTCGAGCGAGTCAGAGCGAGGCGTAGTACCGCTGATACGCGAGCATCTTCGCGTGTAGGTCGTCGCCGAGCTCACCGAGCTTCTCCGACAACGCCATCCGTCGCTTGTACTCGGCCTGCGAAACCCAGTATCTGAGCTTCGTGCTGTAGAACTCACCCTGTTCGTCCGAATCGGCTATGTCCACGAACAGGTGAAGCCATTCCGAGGCGGCCTCTGCCAGGGTGTTGAGCTGCTCGCCCAGCTCGGAATCGTGAGCTCGCCGCTTGAGCGGCAGCTTCGAGAGGTCCTCAATCTGCGTGACCAGACGTCTCGGAATCTGGAGCGCGAAGAAGCTGACGAGTTCGGTGAGCGTGGCTTCATCTGACGCGTACGCATATATTCGCTGAGCAAGCTCGCGATCTTGCTCGCTGAGCGGAACCTTCGCTGCGGTCCTCTCGGCATCGCGATGCGCCTGTAGCTCCGCGTTTGCCGCCTGAGCCGCCTTCACGGCGACGGCAGTTTCCGAGCGTTGCCGGCCGATAGCCACCTCTGCGTCGGTGGTTACCTTGTCGATCGCTGCACGGTGCGCGTCAGCTACTTCTTGCGCGCGGGTGGCCGCGGCCGCTACTTCACCTTTCACAGCCTCAAGCCGCGCGGAGAGGTAGACGACCAGCAGAACCAGCAACCCCACCGCGAGCCAGAGCGCCCACGCGGCATTCTCGCTAATCCAGGTTCCGTATTGAAGCACCGGAGCGAAGATCGTCACGACCGACGCAAGCACCCCGCCGATGACAAGGACTCGGTTGAACGCGAGCTTTGGACTCTTCGAGGACATGGCCCGAGACTACTGGCGAGAGCGGGCTGCCCTTAGCCGACATTTCGATGGCGGCCACTACTCGCCCGCAACATCCTCGACTGGCAGGTATCGACTGGTGTTTTCCACGCCTTCGAGTCGCTTCGCTCGCTCCCGACGGTCGTAGCCGGCCGTCGTCTTCGGATCGACGTGGCCGAGCACCTTGCTGGCGGTCGACAGATCCGTCCCCGACTCCAGCAGATTGCCCGTGAACGTACGACGCAGGTCGTGCGGTGCGACATGGAGACCGAAGCGGCGTGCGACGACCTGCGCGACGGTCTGTGTCGAGAGCCGACGGTCGACCACAACCTGTCGCGGCTTCGTCCGTGTCATAGGCGCGAGGAGCGGGCCGGGGTGGTCGCCGCGAGCCTTCAGCCACGTTCGGATGGCGAGGCGCACGTTGGCCGAGAGCGGCACATCGCGCACGACGTTGCCCTTGCCGCGCACCGTCACGTACTCGTGATGCTCGGACAGGTGATCCAGGTCGATGCCCACAGCCTCATCGCGTCGCAGGCCGGCCCCAAGCAACAGCGCGATCAGAGCTGTGTCACGGCGTGCAGTGAGTGACGGATCCTGCGCGAGCTCATGAAGCACCCGCTTCACCTCAGTCTCAGAGACATGACCGCGAGACTGCTTCTCTTCGTCGCGAGGGAGCTTCTCAGGTACCACGGCGTTGAGCAGGGGTGTCGCACGATCATGCGTGAGCATTCCCGCCTTGAGCGACTCACGGATGACCGAGCGGACCGAGTCGCGCATCGCATTGCGACTCGCGGCGGAGTTCTTCCACGCCAGCTTGATGCCGGCATCGAGCGCCTCGAACACCTCGACGGGAAGAGCAGTCCAGTCTTGCTGCCACACCTGCGTCGGATCGGTGATCCGCGAGTCGGTCGTCATGACGACACGGGCGAGACGTTCAAGACGCAGGCGTGCGGTCGCCTCGGAGCTCCGAGCAACAGCTCGGGCGACAGAGCGATGCACGAGCGTCGGCATGGGCTGCTGTGCGTCTTCGACGGCAGCAGCGACGAGTGCAGCGGGGACCTTCGGGGGTGTTGCGGGTGGACGGTACAGCTCAATATCCATACCTCGACTCTATCAAAACGTATGTGCGATAAGGTACATTATCGCGATACGTTTTGAGCTCTGTATATGGAGGGCACAAGTACCAGCGATACTTGAGTCATGGCTCGCACACCCTCCCCTGCTGCAGCGCTCGTCGGCACGAATATCCGCGAGCTGCGCCAGCAGCGCAGCTACTCCCCCGATGACCTGGCGTCGATGACCAAGATCGACAGCTCGAACATCAGGGCGTACGAAGCAGGCCGGTCGCTGATCGGCCTCCACTCATTGGTGAAGGTCGCCACAGCGCTGGGCGTCGAGCCTGGCAGGCTCCTGGACGGGCTCGAGCTATCGATGTTCGAGAAGCAGAGCTAGGGTCGGCAACATGGGTGAGCAGCCGAGCGACGACGAGTACCGCACGTGTTCAACGTGCGGCCGCGACTGCAAGCCTGACGTGAGCATCACCTCCGACGAACACGGGGTGCGCATCGCCTTCGTCTGCCCGGAACACGGCGTGCAGAGCATCGTCGATCCGTTTGCGGATCAGCGATAGCAGCTCAGAATGTCCATCGTGGATGACACGATGAAGGCATGACCGCTCGTACAACCGTTGTGCTGCACCACCTCTACCGTCGGCCTGGCGATCTGCTGCCCTACTGCGGAGCTGTTCCGGGCCCCGACGCACTCACGGGCGACTGGCATACGGGGCACGACCGGGAGTTGCTGCTGGAGTGCCTGAAGTTCGGTCTCGTGTGCTGTGTCGCGTGTGTTTCGCCGGCCGCGTTGACCGACTTCACGCCGTTGATCATGGATGACGGCGAGGGCACGCCGGAGGCGTGACCACCTAGTTCCGATTGAGTCCGGTCTTCCGCGTATTGAGGATCTCCTTGAAGTGACTCTCGGCTTCATCGATCTCCCGAGTCGGTGTCGAGGGATCAAAGACCCGAAGCACTGAGTATCTGAACGTCGTCGGGTCGAGGTTCCTCAGCTCGACGTTGCCGCCGTGGCCGTTGGCAGCGTAGGCGCTCCAGCGCTGGCTGATGCTCTCAGCGCCGTCGGCCTTGCCGACGTATTGTCTGCCATCGCGGGTGTCGGTGATGAGATAGATCCCGACGACTGACGCCAATGCCGCGCGCCACGTGGCATAGCGGTGCTCACGCATGACGGCGATGAGCTTCGGACGATCGAGCACGAGCTTGTCGAAGCCTGGGAAGGCGACAGGCTGCGAGTCGGCAATCTCCATGACCGGATATGTCGCTCCTTTTCGACCGGTGACCCACCAGGAACGCGGTGCATTCCATCTGATGACCAGTCGTCCCCGAAGATCAAGCAGATGATCCGTATCGGCAACAGCGAACGTCCGGCGGGTACCGTCGTTCGACTCTTCGTGGAGATACTCGAGCACAGACCACAGCCTCGCGCGATCGCCGCCCTCCGGGAGGAAGACCACCCACAGCTTCGACGGAGAGCGAGGAAAGCTCCACGGACTCGACGACTGCTCGCGCGTATATTCAAGTATCTCCGCGTGCGTGGAGTCGATGTGAATCCCGGCCCGCCCAGTGTCGTGATGCTCCTTCACATAGGCGTGCCGCATGATCTGGGCTTCGGCTGGGTCGATGCCGGCATGATGCAGGATCGCGTCGAGTGTGAGTGTCAAGGTCGAAGCCTTCGTTGCGTCAGAATTCGTTGCCATTAGCGCTGACGACATACCAGCAGTAGCCGCCCCAGCCGATCGTCACGAACGACTCACCGTCGATCTCCATGGTCGAGACTTCTTCGGCTTCGTCGTCGTCGAAGACGCTGACGATAGACGGCAGATCAGTCGCGTCGTCCCAGCGGAAGCGAACTTCCTCTGGATCGGCATCCGCGTACAGCGCCTCGAAGTTCGACCGAGCCGCTCGCACGTCGTCAGGGCGGAAGTACGGGCATTCCCAACCATTCCAGCGATATTCGGGGAGCAACGCTGAGATGCCCACCCCCAGCGAGTCGAGCGTCACGGTCGCGGGAGCCAGGTCTGCCTTCGTGATCATGTGGCCATTCTCTCAGGCGGCTCGGACGCCGAAGCGGGTAGTTCGTCTATTCAACACCCGGTACGTGCGGCACCAGTTCGAAGACGCCCTCGGCGACTTTCACCAGGGGTGCATTGCGGGTCGCGACGGGTGCGAACTCGACCACCCAGATCACCGATTTGTCCACGACTTTGATCCCAAGCGGGATCACCCCGGATATGTTCATCGTCGCGGACGATGCTCTCACGGCCTGCTCGAGTTCATAGACAGCTCGCGCGATCTGCGGCAAATGGAACTGCTCGGTGCGGCCCTTGACCTCGGCGGACACCAGCCATTGCCCGTCGTCGGCCAGAAGGCTGAACGCAGCATCGCTCTCACCCTTGCCGAGCTTGATGTTGGTCTGCAGGAAGTTGACTTCGTGGACGTTTCTGGGCGGGACATTCCTGGGTGAGCACAGAGCAAAGAACGATGAGACGACGTTCAGCCGATCCGCCACCTGAGCATGCCATGTCTCTCCGGGACGGCCGAGCTCCTTCATAGCCTGGGGCATCGAAAGCGATTGAAGCTTGATCACCGGCAATTGACTGTTGAATACGATGCCGCTGACGTACGCAACCGCCTGACCCGCGGGTACCGGAACGAACATGAACACAGCGCCCTCGCCGTAGCCGATGGCGTCCGCGCCGACGAAACCGAGAGCGAAGACTGCAGGTGGCCAGTAGCGGTTGAGACTTGCATCACCGCCCCGAGTGATGTCCTTCCAGAAATTAGCTCGGTTCCCATCGAGCTTGAGCTTGGCACCCGTAATACGAATCGCTTCGTTGATGTCGTCCATCGTGACGACAGGATCGGTGAGGGTCGCAGTCGCGACGTCGTACTTCCTATGCAGGAATATCCACTCGATGACTTCGGGTTTCGCACTCTTGCGTGGCACGGGCTCAGACTAGCGGGAGGCCTCGTTCTGTCCGTCATCCCGCGCCGCTGCCGGACGACGCCGCGTCACTGCACGTGCCACGATTGAAGCCGCTTCCGCCGGCGAATCATGCTCCCAGAACCGGAGAACCACCCAACCCGCGTCGCGGAGCCGTGAGTCGGTGTCGCGATCCCGCTCGACGTTGCGGCGCAGCTTCTCTGCCCACCACTCCGAGTTGGCCTTCGGTGCGGAGCCGTGTTCAGGACACGCATGCCAGAAGCAGCCATCCACGAAAACGGCGACTTTCGCCGGGCCGAAGACCAGGTCGGCCCTGCGGTTGAGATCCTTCAGTGGGCGAGCATCGACTCGGTAACGAAATCCGGCTGCGTGAAGCACCCGACGCAGGGCAAGCTCAGGCGGAGTGTCGCGCGAGCGCGTGTTCCTCATCCGGCGCGAAACGAGCTCGCTCGAAGGTGCTGGATGAGGTTCCATGGTCAGATGTCGTCGGGGCTGGCCGCGAGATCGTATCCGCGGAGATCCTCGGCTGTGATCTCCTTCGCAGGCACCAGCTTGTAGTGGGCTTCACGACGGACGCGCACCTGGTCATCCTGAAGAGCGAGCTCAAACAAGGCGATGCGGCCGTCAGCAGCGAACTGCGCTGAGACTGGACGGCAGATCATGTCAGGCCACTTCTCAGCGCACACGGCGAGGTCTTGTTCCGTCTGGGTGATCCCGATCTCGTCGCTCCCGCCCTTCGCCTGGACGGGAAGGATGAACTGCCGGCCATGACGATCCACGGCGACATAAACCTCGTCCACCTCAACCTGCCCGACGCCCTTGGCTGTCGTGCGGAGGTGGTTCTGCAGCGAGTACGACGCGACTCCGAGGAAGATGTCGATCAAGCGGTTGTAGCGGACCAGAGCGAGCAGCGCCTGCTCATCGCCGAGTGCCGACGAGGCGATGATCTCCGGCGTCGCATCCGGGATCTTCGTCACGGTTAGCGCCAGATTCGGCTTGATGCGCACCTGGAATGGGATCAGATCGAAGGTGTACTTTGACCGGCCAGTCGACCGGATGACCCACTCCATGCCCTCGGGTGCGGCGTCGAGCATCACCTCAGGGAAGCTCGTCCGATACCGAATCGCGTACACGACGTCGCCCAGGTTCTTGGGGAGGTCGATGCCGAGGGCCGCAGCTGCTTCTTCCAGTTCATCGCGCACCCAAGGGACGTTCGTCGCACCCGGCGTGTAGTGCTTCTCGAAAACCCACCCTGCAAGCTGCTTGTAGCGGTTCTCCTTGGGTGCCTCAACCGGCTCGTCGGACGACAGATCGTCAACCACGTCAGCCGACCTTCCGGTCGCGCTGCGGGATGACGCGTTCTGTAAGCCCGAAGTGTTCGTGCGCCTGTCCGGCCGTCATATACAGAAGGTCCGTCGAGCCGAGTCGCACGGACTTGCTCCCCTTCGTGGGGGTGATGTCGTCTGCGGCGAGAATCGATGCGCCGACGGCGCGACCGAGCCTAGCAGGCACGGAATTGCCGATCTCACGGAACCCGTTCCACTTGGTGACGTGGAAACGGAACCAGTCGGGGTAACCGTGGAGGCGCGCAGCCTCACGAACGGTGATCACGCGCGGCAGCGTCGGGTGGATCGGACGAGGAGCCGTGTACGCGCCCCGGTCGGATGCAGTCCCGGCGCGCAGAGTGTTGCAAATGCCGTCAGGGTGCAGTCGGAGGAACCTGCTGACCGTCTCGGTCGTACCCGGCTCGGCTGCAGCGAAGCGGTCAATGGACTTCTTCGTGTGCACCGTGCGTGCAGACGACGTCAGTCCGCCGGCAATACGAGGGCGACCCCGGGAGAAGTCAGTGGGGTCAGCCTTCGAACCACGCAGACGCGCGGCGTATTCGCTCGCCCGCTTGTACGTGACGTTCTGGACGTTGTCATCGTGCAGGAGCTCTTCGAAGTCGTCGGCGTCAGGAAGATCCCCAAGGGCGTCGCTGACGCTCGGGCCGAGGGGCAGCTTCGGGTTCTGCGGGATCGCACCCTTGATGGTGCGAGGCGTGTGCGTCGCTTCGGGGTAGACGGGCAGCGTCACGTCCTTGCGAGCGCCGAGCAGGATCATGCGACGGCGCGACTGGGGTGAGCCGTAGTCCGCAGCCTGCAGCACCTTCACGGGCGTCACGACGTCGTAGTTCCCGCTTGCCTCGAACATCTCAACGACCTCATCGAGCAGCTGGCGGTGCTTGCCGACCATCAATCCTGCGACGTTCTCCATGAGGAAGTAGCGTGGCTTCAGCTCGAGGACGACCCGCACGAACTCCTTGAGCAGCGCGTTGCGAGGGTCGTCGATGGCGCGACGTCCGATCATCGAAATACCCTGGCACGGCGGGCCTCCGGCAACGAGGTGAACCTCACGGTCACCGATCTCGGAGTTTTCGCGGATGTAGTCACCCGTGATCTTCGACACATCCCGGCAGAAGGTCTTCCCTTGAGGGAAGTTGAACTCGTGTACGGCTGCGTGGATGGGATCGTATTCGACGGCGGCGGCGATTTCGTATCCGGCCTGTTCAAGCCCCAGCGAGAGGCCTCCAGCTCCAGCGAAAAGGTCGACAGCGAGAGGGCGAGTGAGGTCGAGAGCCATGGTTTCGAGGCTACATTTTTCGATCGATGTTCGCCCAATCGACACGCCGCCGGCGGACCTCGATTTCGATCGATGTTCGCCAATCATCGCATAGCCATCGAGGTCAGCGCCACACACCCCTGTTTGTAACTGTCAGCCCGCTCACCGCGGTCAGGTGCGAGAGACCCGAGGCCTTCATCGCGGCGTCGAGCG